>NZ_NHSH01000001.1 GCF_016653315.1 Halochromatium roseum
CGTTGGTAGATCAGCACGGAGTTGTGCGCATCATGGCGTTCAGGACGGAAACCGAGCGTCGAGGCTGTGGCGGTTTGAATCAGACAAATCCGGACAAACGTCCGGGTCATTGCGTCGGCCGAGCCATGTCAGGCGAGCCATGCCAGGCGCGTTATAAGCGAGACCCGAGTTATGTGGATTTTCCTTCTTTTGTTCGTCTTTGCACCACTGATCGAGCTGTACTTCCTGATCCAGGTCGGATCGGTCATCGGTGCGCTGCCGACCATTCTGCTGTCGGTCCTGACTGCGGTTGTCGGTGGTTATTTGGTGCGCATGCAGGGTGTGACGGTGTTGATGCGGGTGCGCGCGATGCTGGACCGCGGCGAGACGCCGGCGTTAGAGCTTCTCGATGGCGCCGTGCTCTTAATCTGCGGCTTTGCGCTGATGTTGCCTGGGTTCATCACCGATGCGGTGGGCTTTGCGCTGCTGATGCCGCCGGTTCGCCATGCATTGATCCGTCGATACGTCGATCTGGTGCCGGTTCAGCCTGAGGTCATCGTACGCGAGGAGCGCTCGACCCGACGCACCATCGAGGGCGAGTGGCGCCGCGACGACTGAGGCTCGGCTTGAGGGACGGCTTGCTTCGATGGCATGAGGGGCTATCGGTGACATGCGAGGTTGTGCGTTAGGCCATGGTTGAAGCCGATGGCTGGTTTGCGCAAAAAGTTCAACTCCCCCTTGACACACGGCAGATGCCGCCTATTATTAGCACTCGCTCGAGATGAGTGCTAACACCCGACCGCAACGGTTGGTTGTGGGCAGCACCAACAGTTCGACGCCGGCGTCGGGGCAGAGCCCGTCCCGGTTCACCATCCCAACAGTCAACTTTAAGCCCTGAGGACTCCCACTCATGAAGATTCGTCCCTTGCATGACCGCATCGTGGTCCGTCGCATGGAAGAAGAGCGCACCTCCGCTGGGGGTATCGTGATCCCTGATTCGGCGACTGAAAAGCCGATCCAGGGCGAGGTCATCGCTGTCGGCAACGGCAAGATCATGGATAACGGCGACACCCGCGGCCTCGACGTAAAGGTCGGCGACAAGGTGCTGTTTGGTAAGTACTCCGGCACCGAGGTCAAGCTCGACGGTGAGGAGTTGCTGGTGATGCGCGAAGAAGACGTCATGGGCGTCGTCGAGGGCTGAACCTCAGGTTCGCTGCATCCCTAGCCGGATAGACTAGCTAGATGGACTAGCCAGATAGACTAGCCCAATAGATTCGTTCGACACCACACAGATTTGATCGAGGAAACAACGCGATGAGCGCAAAAGAAGTCAAGTTCGGCCTAGACGCCCGCAACCGCATGGTCGAGGGTGTGAACATCCTGGCCAATGCCGTCAAGGTCACCCTGGGCCCGAAGGGTCGCAACGTGGTGCTGGAGAAGTCCTTCGGCGCCCCGACTGTGACCAAAGACGGCGTCAGTGTCGCCAAGGAGATCGAGCTTTCCGATAAGTTCGAGAACATGGGCGCGCAGATGGTTAAGGAAGTGGCCTCGCAGACCAGCGATATCGCCGGCGACGGCACCACCACTGCGACCGTGCTAGCTCAGGCCATGGTGCGCGAGGGCATGAAGGCGGTGGCCGCTGGCATGAACCCGATGGACCTGAAGCGCGGCATTGATAAGGCGGTTGAAGCGGCTGTTGGCCAGCTGAAAGAGCTGTCCAAGCCCTGCTCGAACAACAAGGAGATCGCCCAGGTCGGCACCATCTCTGCCAACTCCGACGACTCGATCGGCGAGATCATCGCCGAGGCCATGGAGAAGGTCGGCAAGGAAGGCGTGATCACGGTTGAAGAAGGCAAGTCGCTGCACAATGAACTCGACGTCGTCGAGGGGATGCAGTTCGACCGCGGCTATCTGTCGCCCTACTTCATCAACAACCAGCAGAGCCAGACCGCTGAGCTGGAAGACCCCTTCATCCTGCTGCACGACAAGAAGATCTCCAACATCCGTGATCTGCTGCCCGTGCTTGAAGCCGTCGCCAAGGCCGGTCGTCCGCTGATGATCGTCGCCGAGGACATCGAGGGTGAGGCCCTGGCCACCCTGGTGGTCAACAGCATCCGCGGCATCATCAAGGTCTGCGCGGTCAAGGCGCCAGGCTTCGGCGATCGTCGCAAGGCCATGCTGCAAGACATCGCCATCCTCACCGGCGGTACCGTGATCGCTGAAGAGGTCGGTCTATCGCTGGAGAAGGCGACCCTGAACGAGCTCGGCTCGGCCAAGCGCGTGCAGATCAGCAAGGACGAGACCACCATCATCGATGGCGCCGGCTCCGACTCCGAGATCAAGGGTCGTTGCGACCAGATCCGCGCCCAGGTCGAGGAGACCACCTCTGACTACGACCGCGAGAAGCTGCAAGAGCGTCTGGCCAAGCTGGCTGGTGGCGTGGCAGTGATCAAGGTCGGCGCCGCGACCGAAGTCGAGATGAAGGAGAAGAAGGCACGCGTCGAAGACGCCCTGCACGCCACCCGTGCTGCGGTGGAAGAGGGCATCGTTGCCGGTGGTGGTGTTGCGCTAGTGCGCACGCTGAACAAGATCCGCGGTCTGACGGGGATCAATCACGATCAGGATGCCGGTATCAAGATCGCACTGCGGGCGATGGAAGAGCCGCTGCGTCAGATCGTCATGAATGCCGGTGACGAAGCTTCGGTCGTGTTGAACAAGGTGGCCGAGGGCGATGGCAACTACGGCTACAATGCCGCCACCGGCGAGTACGGCGACCTGGTCGACATGGGTATCCTGGACCCAACCAAGGTGACCCGTACCGCACTGCAGAACGCCGCGTCGATCGCTGCACTGATGATCACCACCGAGGCCATGGTGGCCGAGGAGCCGAAGGACGAGCCGGCGATGCCGGGTGGCGGTGGCATGGGCGACATGGGCGGCATGGGCATGATGTAAGCCCATAAGCCCGGCGATGTGATGCCGCCATCTAGCCTCTACCGTCGGTAGGCTGCTACTGGCTGGCACGCCTAGAAAGCCCCGCTTCGGCGGGGCTTTTTGCTTTCGGCATCGCCATTCTTACGCCCCCGTTAGGCACAATGTGCTGCAGCACTTGCCTGCCGGAAACGCAACATTGATCGATCGAAAAATGTGCCATACTGTTTTTTGATCAGCCTTTTGATCGACCTTTTGATCTCCTGTGTGAAACCGATACCTACGGAAAAGTTCTGAGATGTCTTCTCGATACTCGAGCTGGCGCAGCAAACCCGTGCTTGCCTTGTTGCTGCTAGTTGCGCTGAACGCGCATGCGGCTGGTCCTGAGATCCAATCTGGAACCGCGTTGATCATTGATCACGAAGGTAATCGGCTGTTCGAGCGCAATCCAACCGAGATTCGTCCGATCGCCTCGATCACCAAGCTGATGACAGCGATGGTGGTCATCGATGCCGATGTCCCGCTCGATGACCGAATCACCATTACTGAGGCCGATCGGGACCGACTGCGCTGGAGCCGTTCGCGATTGCGTATCGACGAGGCCAAGCTGTCACGGGCTGACCTCTTGCGAACGGCCCTCATGTCCTCTGACAACCGTGCCGCTGCGGCCCTTGGACGCACCACTTTTGCCGGTGGTACGCCTGCCTTTGTCGCGGCGATGAACGAGAAGGCGCAATCGCTTGCGATGCACGACACCCAATTTGCCGATGCGAGCGGTCTCGATGGCGGCAACCAATCGACAGCCGAGGACTTGGTGCGTCTGCTCAACGCCGCCGCACGCTACCCCTTAATCCGCGAGATCACTTCCACCGGCGAGGTCGACATCAGCCCACATCCCGGACGTGGTCCGCTACAGTACCGCAACACCAATCCGCTGACCCGCGACGAACGCTGGACCGTAGAGTTATCCAAAACCGGTTACCTTAATGAGGCAGGGCGCTGCCTGGTGATGCAGGCCGTGATCGAAGATCGCCGTGTCTACGCCATCTTTCTCAACGCCCAAGGCAAGCTTACGCCGATTGGCGACGCCAACCGGCTGCGTCAATGGCTTGCCGAAGCGGGCGAGTTGAAGACCACCAGTTTGAGCGCTCGACATCAGTGAGTGCCGGACATCAGCGCACATGAGACTTCAGTGGCGTGAGCACGACCCGCTGTCCGCCTTGTATCCTGAATGCTGCAGGCACGGCTGGCGACCTCTATGAAACTGCTGGTAGAGATTGGTAACACCAGCCTAAAGTGGGCTCTGCTGGATGCGGAATTGCCAGGGCCAATGGTCGCCGCACGGCATTTCGGCTCGCTACCCATTGATGTGCTGGCCAGCTGGGAGAAGCTCGAGTCTGTCGATGGCGTGCTGGTCGCGAGTGTTGGGCCGGCGTCCGTCCTCGATGCCGTCAGCTCCGCCACGGCGGCCTACTGGCAATGCCCCCTTGAGCGCATCGAATCCCAAGCCGCAGCTTGGGGTATTCAAGTTGCCTACCAGGAGCCAGCGCGGCTCGGTGTCGATCGCTTCTTGGCCTTGATCGGCGCCCAATGGCTCGCTGAGCGGCCCGAACTGTTGGCGAACGCTGAGCCTGATCCGGTGCGAGCAGAGCCGAAATCTGTCACTGCCGTGATAGCAACAAAACCCCTCCATGATTCGGAGTCGCCGCAGACACCCGAGCAAGGCTGCGCAACCCTGGTCATTGATGCCGGTACGGCGATCACCTTCGACGCACTGCTCGCCGACGGTCGACATCGAGGGGGGCAGATCTTGCCCGGCATCGCCATGCTGCGCGAGAGCCTGCTGCAAGGGACTCGCTTGCCCCCGCACCAAGCCCAGGATCATTACACTCCCTGGGGCGCCGACACAGGCCCGGCGATTTCCGCCGCCAGCCTCCAAGCCCCCGCTGCCCTCGCCGAGCGCCTTAGAAGCGCCCTGCAGCAAGAAACGGGAAAGATACCGCGCCTGATCATCACCGGCGGCGACGCGGATCGCTTGGTGCCATTGCTCCGCAGAACTATCCATCTGCAACCCGACCTGGTACTGATGGGGCTTGCCCGCTTTGCCTGAATTGTTTAGTCCCGGGTGATCATATTCCACGAAGGAGTTATCCTTTGCTGCGTACCCGCGGAGTGCTGGAGTGGGAGACTGACGTTGGTACAGCAAAATCCAAAGTGCCGTCGAATCGTAACAAACTGCAACCTCGCATTGAGTTCAAGGCCATACCTCGCTTAAACTCTGAGTCTGAAACAGAGGCAAATCCTGTCTTCGGCCCCTCGAGAACCGCTCGGATTTTAGGTTTGCGCCCCGAGCATTGCTGGCGTAGCTCAGTTGGCAGAGCAGCTGATTTGTAATCAGCAGGTCGTCGGTTCGAATCCGTCCGCCAGCTCCATTAAAAACAACGGGTTAGCTTCATTGGGGCTAACCCGTTTTTCTTTGCGTCACCATAAAGTCACCAAGCGGATTGGTTTCGTGGTGACGCGGATCAGCAGGGGCTCGATGCCGGTGCTCTGGCTGTACCAGGGCCAACAGGATCAGCAGGGGCTCGATGCCGGTGCTCTGGCTGTACCAGGGCCAACAGGATCAGCAGGGGCTCGATGCCGGTGCTCTGGCTGTACCAGGGCCAACAGGATCAGCAGGGGCTNNNNGGCTGTACCAGGGCCAACAGGATCAGCAGGGGCTCGATGCCGGTGCTCTGGCTGTACCAGGGCCAACAGGATCAGCAGGGGCTCGATGCCGGTGCTCTGGCTGTACCAGGGCCAACAGGATCAGCAGGGGCTTGATCTCGGTGCTCTGGCTGTACCAGCTCAGCAAGGAGGTGCTTCTTCGACATGTAGGTGATGCCGGTGCTCTGGCTGTACCAGGGCCAACAGGATCAGCAGGGGCTCGATGTTGGGTTCTGGCTGAACTGTTGGTGGAGATCAGCAGCTTCTCGATGAAGGTGCTCTTCGACATGCAGGTGATGCCGGTGCTCGGACTGCACCAGGGCCAACAGGATCAGCAGGGGCTCGATGTTGGGTTCTGGCTGAACTGTTGGTGGAGATCAGCAGCTTCTCGATGAAGGTGCTCTTCGACATGCAGGTGATGCCGGTGCTCGAACTGCACCAGGGCCAGCAGGATCAGCAGGGGCTCGATGTTGGGTTCTGGCTGAACTGTTGGTGGAGATCAGCAGCTTCTCGATGAAGGTGCTCTTCGACATGCAGGTGATGCCGGTGCTCGGACTGCACCAGGGCCAACAGGATCAGCAGGGGCTCGATGTCGGGTTCTGGCTGAACTGTTGGTGGAGATCAGCAGCTTCTCGATGAAGGTGCTCTTCGACATGCAGGTGATGCCGGTGCTCGGACTGCACTGGGGCCAGCAGGATCAGCAGGGGCTCGATGCCGGTGCTCGGGTGTTCTCAAATCTCGCGGTTGCGGCCGGCAGGGCGCGGGGTTCCTTGCGCGTGGTCTTGCTGGGCTTTGGCTGCACCAGCTCGGCAAGGTTGCTGCTCGGTGCTGGTGGTCGCTGGCGCTTGGCTCGGGTGCTTGTGGGGGCGCCAGATCGGCCGGCAGACGCGGCGGATTTTGGCCTTGTTCCGGTGGTTTGGCTCGGGTTGCCGTAAGCAGTAGTAACAGGCGGTAGATTTGTCCCCAATGTCCCCAGTGCGTCCCCATGTGCTGGGGACAGCTCGGCGGCTTTAAGGCTCTGATCTATAAGCGGTTTCCGATTTGTCCCCAATGTCCCCAGTGTCCCCAGCTATTTTGCAGCACTCAGCAGAAAATAGCTGTAGACGATAGGGGTGCAGGGACGGTGTACCCACAGGAGTCGTATATGTATATGTGTATTACTGGACAACACACAGGGGGTTGGTGGGGACTAGGGGACACTACAGGTTTTTTTGCTGAGTCATGTAAAACGGCTGGGGACACTGGGGACACTGGGGACAGGTCTAACAAAGCGATTTAAAACAGAACCTTAGAGCGTTTTCCTCTGTCCCCACTTGATGGGGACAGGGTGGGGACATTGGGGACAACTTTACGCTGTGGTGCGATGACCTACGGGCGAAGCGTGCCGGGCGGTAATTTTCGGCTGTTGGAGGGCGGTCAACGGGCGCCGATTAAGGGGGGTGTTCGGGTGCTGGCGCCTCGCTCGATGCGGGCCGATCGGTGGCGATGGCGGCAGGGCGGCGCGGCCGACGCTCGGCTGTACCAGGGTTAACGGGATCGACCCGGCTCGATGCCGGTACTCGGCTCAGGCTTTGATCTCTCGGCAACCATCGGCAAAATCTATAAGAACAGAACTATTGGTGGCTGTTGCCTATGGGAAATTCCCCGAGAAACCGGGGCGCCAAATACCCGCGTAGGCGAATGCTTCAGGAAGGACCCAAGTCCTATAGCTTAGGGCCTATTGGGTCTGGGCTTGTTTCTGGATGGTGGATGTGGGCTATGGAATCTCAGCCAGTGCCGGGGCTCGGTTCGGTTGCACCAGGGCCAGCAGGATCAGCGGGGGCTTGATGCCGGTGCTCAGGCTGCACCAGCTCCAGCGGGATCAGTAGGGCCTCGATGCCGATGCTCGGCGGGGATTCTCTTCACTGTAGGCTCAGGCGGCGGCGTCGGTCTAGCAAGCGCAAGAATAGCCTCTCGGCGCCTCAACCGGGCGGCGGCGGGCGGCTAGTGCCTGGCTCGGTCGGGCGGTAAGGGAGCAAAGATCAGTTGTCGGACGCGTAGACCGGGGGCGATCTGGTAGACGATGACGGCGGCTAGGTGTTGACCGGGTGGCGTCGCGGCGCGGCCTTCGCTTCCAAGGGGCGGGCGGCGGCGAAATCGGATCGCGGGGTAATGCTCGAAGAATCGGGCGTCGCTCTCGCTCGCGGCATCTTCGGCGGCGCCGTCTTCGGGGGTGAAGTGCTCGGCGATCTGTTGCAGTAAAGGACTAGCGGCAAGTGTCGCGCGGGCTGTTTGGGTGGTGTCTTGGGCGCGCGCTCGCTGGCGTTGGCGCTTCTTGTGCTTGTGGCTCATGGTGTCGGTGCTCGGTGGTGCTTTGTTTTGTGCCGTGATGTTGCTCCGGGTTGTGGGGCCTCGGGGTTCTCGCTCAGGGCACGGGCGAAGGCTTGCAGGGTTTCGGGTTGGTGCTCGATCTCGGGCCATAGGTCGGGCTCGATGGCGGCGAGATCGGCGCGGGTGTAGCCGAACCAGGGGCCGGCGGGGTCGATCGCGGTTGATGCCGGCGGGTTTGCTACGGGGCTCGGCTGTTGTTGGGTGCTTGCGGTGGGGGTGGCTGGTTCGGCGATCGGGTCAGGGTGCAGCCGGGCGGCCGCGGCTTCGGCTTCAACTCGGGATAGACCGCCGTCATATTCCATGATCGCGGCGCGCTCTTCGCGGGCTTCAATGTTTGCATGTTGTCTTGCTTTCTTGATGACATGCTGGCTTGCTGACTTGTTGGATGGCGGCGCGCTAGCCTGGGGATGGGCCGCGGTGTGATCGGTTGATGCTGCGGCCGGCTCGGGCGCGTTGGTTGGTGGCTTGGGCGTTGGGTCGCCGAAGATACGGCTTAGGGCTTCCAGGTCCATCAGGCGGGGCCTTAGAACGCGGGCGCGGCGTCGGTAGCCTGGGGCGGTGCGTCGGATGACTGCTCGCCGGGTTGGGCGTCGGGCTCGGGCTCTGGCTGCTCTAGATCGGAGCGGAAGACATAGACGCGCTGGGGATTGGCGAAGCCGGGGAGTCGGACCTTTTGAGTCGGTCGGTTGCCGTCGCCGGGTTGCAGGATGCCGCGGCGGATCAGCAGTCGCGCGGCATCGTTGGGGTTGTGGCCTTCTACGATCTCGCGGGCGAAGGTCTCGCGGAAAACGTAGTAGATCAGACCTCCGGCGCAGTCGGCCGGATCGTCTTTGTATCCGGCTTGCCGGGGGACTTCGGGGGCATGATCATCTAAGGCTCGGTTCTTCCACCTTAGCCGGTTGCTATGCTGCTCAAACCAATGTCGGACTTGAGCAATCAGCTCGCGCTCTTCGGCGGGAATGGCTCCGCCTCGGGCGTCTAACCAAGCTCGGAAGCAGACCAGGGCGGCATCGCGGGCGGCGCCAGCGGGCCAGCCGGTCAGGCCGGCGGCGGTGGCTAGCTCGCCTCCAACGGCGACCAGGCCGAAGCGGGCGGCGACACGGCGAACTTGACCGGGTAGGTTCGGGATGTCTGCCAGGGCGGCGGCGGTGAAGCTGTCGCGGTGCTGTTTGATGAGGGCCGGAAGCTCGGCGCGTTGAGCAATCAGGGCCTCGATGTAGGCAACGAAGGGGGCGCCGTAGTAGGTCGCGGCAGCATCGGTCAGGCGAAGGGCGAAGGCGGCGCCGTCAGGCTCGGCGTGAAGGTGCTCAAAGCAACCATGACCCGCGCCAGCATCGGCCGGGATTTCGGCCATGCGGACCTCTTGACCGGCTCGGGTTCGCTTGTTGGCGCTAGCCATGTGCTCGCTTAGGCCGATCTCGCCGGACGATAGGAACAACAGTCGCCAGCGTTTGACTGGGCGCGCGTCGCCGTTGCGGCCGGCTCGGGCCTTGCCGGTGCCGTTCGCCAGCATATAGGCGACTTCTCCGGCGGCCTTTGGCTCCATTTGTCCCAGTTCATCAAGCGGCAGCATGGCATCGTTATGCAGCTCGGCTAGCGACTCTAGGCTGTTGTCGGTGGCTCGCCAGCGTTGCAGGTATTCGGGCGATCCGCAGACGGACCCGGCGGCGCGCTGAATGGTGGTCTTGCCGGACGAGCTGGCGTCGGTACTGGTTCCGCGCAGATGGAAACCTCCCGACTCGGCGCCGATCAGGTGCAGCAGCGGCGCGGCGAAGGCGACCGAAACGCCAAAGGTCAGGCGTGAATTGCCAATGCACAGGGCACCGACATGCTGGCGCCATTCGGCGGTTGTGCCGCGGGTGGCGAACGCGGGACCTTCGGACAGCTCCGCGGCGAGTACAACGTGTAGTTCCGGCAAACGTGCGTGATCCCTTGACAGGGTAGTGACTAGGATGTCGCCGGTGCAAAGCCATCACCGGAGGCCCTCATGAACACCGCAACCGCGCCGCTACCGCCATCGCCATCGCCA
>NZ_NHSH01000002.1 GCF_016653315.1 Halochromatium roseum
GATCCGGCCCAGACCTCAGTGAGTCATGTTGATGCCACCCAAACAGCGTGAACAACTCTCCAGCCTCAGGGAGCAGCTGTTTCAACTCGAGCACGCCTGCCAACGCCTGTGCCGCAAGGCCGAGGCGCTTGATGATGGCCTGGGGCCGGACCCTACTGATGACGAGGCGGGTTTCACATCGGAGGAGATCGAACGCTTGGTACAGCTCAATGAGCGCCTGGCGTTCCTAGCACGCCATCTTCAGGAGGTTGGCCAGACCCTATGCCCACAGTTGGAAGCGCGTGTGGCTGATCCCGATGACCCGCTGGATGACTTCGAGATCGAGGCGATCCTGCATTTCATGTTGCGCGAGGATGATCCGGACTACGACGAGGACAGCGATTCGTTTCTCACCGAACGCCGCTTCAGCCTGAAAGGCGATCTCAACCACGAACGGGAGGGTGTTGATTACCGGGAGACGGTCCGTTGTTTTCCAGGGCGTCTCAACCAGGTCGCACATTGCTGGCTGTTCCATGACCTCTACGATCACAGCTATGGTCTGGAGCAACCGGCGTTGAGCCTCGGGGATTGTCTTCGGATCGACAAGATCTGGGTGCGGATTGCCGTGGAGCATCAGGCGACGCTTGATCTGGAGTCGGGCACCTGGCTACCTGGCTCAGCTTGAGCTTCGAGGTGTCCCTTCTCAGCGCAATTGACAGACGTCCGCGCGGCGCAAAGAAGACAGTTCGGTCCGCAGGCTCCGCTGAGTGGGGGCTTACCGCGCCCACAACGCGTTCATCGCGAGAGATTCTCAAATGGCTGGGTATTCTTCCACCGGTAAATATGAAAATCGCGGCGGTCTGTAATCAGAATACGCCCGTGGCCCAAGGTTTCAGACAACAGCACAAGGGACGCATCGGCGAGGTCCATGGGGAGATCCGCGTAGGTTTGCATCAAGGCTTCCAGACGCTCAGCCTGGCTTGAGTCGATGTCGAGCACGGTGAAGACACCCTGCCGATACAGCTCGATGAACTGCAGCTGAGCTGCGATACCGAGTCTTTTCAAGAGTAAGTAGCAGACTTCGGTCATCACCGGCCAGGTCGTGATCAACGGCTCCTCGAGGCTGCTGAAGACCCTGACGGCGAGCGCGTGAGCGGTCGTCCTTGGGGTTTCCCAAAGCCACCCAAAATCCAGTATCGCCAATGATCACGTTTTGTCCGACCAGTCCAGATGCTCCTTATAGCGCGACGAGATATCGACTTCGGCCTCGAAGCTTCCGACAAAGCCGATTTCCCTGGCCTTGCGCAAGGCATCCGCGCCGACCAAGGGGGCTTTCGCTGAGGCTGTTTGGACGGGCGCCGGCGTGACTGTGATGTGGACCTCCTGATCGGCAAACGCTTTCACCGGCAGATGAAGGATGCCGTCGGCGGCGATTCGGGTGGTGATCTCGAGTCGTTGCATGTGATTGATCGCCTGTGGATGTGACGTCAGCAACGATTGAATCGCTCAGCCGGTTGACCTTGCTTGATAGAGGGGGATGCAGCCATCAGGGCCGGCCCGATTCACGCACCGCGCGGGCGGCCGTATCGGTCAGCGCGGGCCGCTCGAGCCGGGCCGCTGAGAGCTGCTCGAAGGCCACTTGGCGCCGACGCTGCTGCTCGGCCTCGGCAATGGTCTGCTGCATCCCGCGAGCAATCGCAGCACGCTTGTTCTGTTCGAGAAACGCGCGGTTGCAAGCATCGCGGATCGCGTCCGAAATGCTGACGTTCATGGTCGCCATGGGCTGCGCCGGCTTCTGGAAATCTTCAGCAAGCCTAGGCGCAAGGGTGTCGCCCCGCAAGCCCGTTGCTGGCCTTGAGTGCCGTTTCTGTTGACGGTGTCCAAGACGCCTCAGCGCGAGCAGTCTCCACATTGGGGCTTGTCTGCATTCTCTCGCACAGCCGATCATCCATCCTGAGTGTTCTCCTCCTTGCGCAACAAAAAAGGCGGCTGATCGAAGACGATGAATCTGAAGCTGTCGACCATTGATCTTGATGCACTCTTGGAGCGGACCAAGACGGCCGTTGTGAAGCATGAAACTGCCACGCTGCGCGTTTGGGAATTGCCTGATGGGAGCGCCGTAGTGATGACGTTGAGCGCGTCTGAGGCCTTGCTGATCGAGCCTGTCGAGACTGATGCCGCTCAACCTTCGCGCTTGCATCAGCGATGCTTTGGCTTTGTGCGGTCGCGGAACAGCGTCGTTGAGGCCGTCCGCAAGCTTCTCTTGTAGTGGTATCGGGAGGTCCTAGGGAAACGTTGCACCAGTATTGCAACGTTGGTGTCAGCGCGAGTGACAGATGTCCAGTGCTGCGCAAAGTAGAAATGTCCGGCTCCAACCCCCGGGGTGGGTCAGTTGGGCGACGCGGCAGGGCGATGACAGGATGTTCAAGCTGGATTCTTTTTCCTACTGCCTGATGGCCATAGCGCTGTTCATGTCGGGCAATTGTGCATACACTTGGGATGCATGGACACCGACTTCGAGTGGGACGAAACCAAACGCCAGACGAACCGGCGCAAGCACGGGGTCGACTTCGCGGATGCCGTGGAAGTCTTCTACGACGAGCTGTCCTGCTCGATGCCAGACCCTGACCACCACGCGGAGCAGCGCTTCCTGATCACCGGTATGGACGCCTTCGGGCGCGTCCTGCTGGTCGTTTACGCGCAGCCCGACCAGCAGACCATCCGCATCATCTCCGCCCGTCCGGCAACGCCTGCCGAGCGTCGGCACTATGAGCAAGGTTGAACCCATGCGAGACGAGTACGATTTCACCAACAGCCAGCGCGGCGCCATCGTTAAGAGCAACAAGGAGCGGATCACCATCCGGCTTGATCCGGACATCATCGAGTGGTTCCGCGCACGGGTCAGCGGCGGCGGCAACTACCAAACCCTCATCAACGAGGCCCTGCGCGAGCACATGGAGCGCCAGAGCGGCGCCGACTTTGAGAGCACGCTGCGCCGCGTGTTGCGCGAGGAGCTCACGGCCGCCAATCCCTGAGAGCACCACTATCCAAATGGCGCCTTGTACGCATAATCCTTTTTATGTAAAGTCACAAGTCTATGGAAGGAAATGGGTATGAAGTCCCATCACTTCACATAATCCCAGAGCGCATTCTTCTCCCTGCTGCCTGAGCGCATCGCTATTCGCGCGCGATCGTGCCAGGGTTGGCCACTCGGGTTACGCTCGAGTTGTCCACGACCGCTGTGGATAACCTTGTTAGGAAGCCTCCCCTGGCCGGCACGCTAGGCCTGTTTTGGTTAAGGTTTTGAAGCAACCTTGCCTAAACGGTCAAAGTTTGCACACGGCTATACCGCCAAAATCGCAGATGTCTGCACTGGGGATGTAACCCAAGCCCCAGAAAAATCCGTCAGCCTGGGTCTAGCGAGGCTCCGCCTCAGACCGACGAGACATGAATTTGCTGCAGTGCATACAAAACTTGACGCATCTGCAAGCGTTTGATGCCGTCAAGCAATCTAGGTCACAAAAGCACGGCAAATCCGTTCTAGCCAACGGGAGCTGTTTGGGCAGCACGGGGGTTGGAGTTCGCTGTCATACCCAGGTAGTCGAAGACACGGCGGACCTTGCGGGCAAGCTTATCAATGGTTGCCGAGACG
>NZ_NHSH01000003.1 GCF_016653315.1 Halochromatium roseum
CGGGCGGCAAAGGACGCAAGCGTCTCACCGCGCGCTCGGATTTCTGCTTCGACGTTCGCCATTGGATTCATGCCGGGCAGTCTAAACAGCGCTAGGTAGACAGCAACAAACAGTTTGTTTATTCTGCAAACACACGGACAAACAGATCGATGATCCGTGCGAGGTCTGACCCGTTCGGACACGTCTTTCATAAGCTTAGGAGACATCAGGCGATGGGGGTCTACATCTTTCTGGACATCGACGCGGAGGCCATCGAGCCTGCGGCCTGGCGGGGCTTCTACGCCCAAGCGCGCGACTTTCTGATGCAGCATCCGGACGGGCTGGTGGGTCTTCGCCGGCAGACGATCGACTGCAACGGGCAAAGGGTCCGGCGTTGGGTGTATTCCACTCAGCTGGAACAGGACGAGGCAGAGCCGTCACAGCGGCATCTGCGGGTGAGCGGTGATCGGTCTTCCTTGAAAACGGCGGAGGCCTTCCGTCTGTTTGAGGACATTTCGCATTACCGGCGTTCAACGGCCAGTGCCAGTTCAAGCTCCAGCGAGACTGCGGCAAACTTCATCACCGAGGCATTGGCGGACGGGATCAATGGCAATGTCTTCAGCGACAAGACTCAGGGCTATCCCTATCACCAAGCCATTCTGGCCGTGGGCATGCTCGCGGAAGCGCGCTTTCCTGGTCGCGCCCTGGTGCGCGGGGATCTCAGTGTGGCGCAATGCCAGGCTGCGGCAAGCCTGCTGGAGGAGATCATCGGGGTGAGCGTGCCGCTGCCGTTGATGGTCGACGGCGATCGGCTCTACGAGACCCTCGTCGGCGAGGCGCCCACCGTGGAGCGCCTGCAGCACCTGGTCAATGTGTCTCCGCTCGAGGAGGCGGGGGTAGAGATCCTCCACCGACGAGCACCCAGGCCGCTGCAGTTGGAATGGCTCGCCTCGCGCATCGCCCACTACGAGGGGCGGGTCACCTTGGGCGTGATCACCGCGCTGCGTCACTGGCTGAACGTCACCGAAGATCTCGATGGGCTGATCGAGGCGTTGAGCTCGGGGCTCGCTGGGGTGTGCCTAGCGCCCGCTGATCTAGCCTCGGCCCTGGTCTCGACCGGCGTGACGCTGGAGCCGCAGCGGGCGGCGGGACTCGAGGGATTGGATCGACCGGACGCGGCGCGCTGTCTGCCAATCAAGCGTTGCTATTGCGCGAATTGGGGGTGAAGATCGGCGCCATCTGGGACGATCTGCGCGCCGGCCTGGCGGAGCGCATTGGCGACGGGATCGAGCAGCGTCGACTGATGCTGATGCGGGTGCTCGAACACCGACAGATTGCCCTCACCGAGCGCGCCTGGGGTTGGATCGACGCGGAGCAGGAGGAGCCCTATCTGACGCTATTGATCGTGATCGCCGGGGATGAGGACTCGTCAAAACTGTTTGCAAATATGCGCCGCGGGATACTCGAGCATCGGTCGCTCTGCTCGTCCCTGCTTGGATTTATTCGGTGAGCGCATAGGCCGATCAGCTTGCTGTTGGGTCGGGCTGGATCAGGCGCAGCAGCCGATCGACGGCGGCTTGTAGGGAGGCGAGATCGCCTGAGGCGATCTCGACCTGGATGATGCCGCTGAGCGGGCTGCTGGCCGGCGGATCATCCAGTCGATGAGGCGGACGCGCGCTCAGTGATCCCGGCGCTGTTTCGCCAGCCAGGCTTCGATGATGGCGGGGTCGAGCCCTTTGAGCCGCTGCTCGGGGTCGAGCCCCTTGAGGCGTTGCTCAGGATCGAGTCGCTTGAGAATCGCGTCGGGGTCGCGCTTGAGCACGTCTTCGATCACCAGTTCATTGGTCTCGCGGATGAAGTCTTGCAGGGTGTAGGCCATCTCGGGTGCCTCGCGTTGGAAGATGAGGTGCAGTCGTTCGAGCAGTGTCCAGCAGCCGTTTTGGTTGGGCTCGCGCAGGCGGTGGCGATAATGTTCGAGCCCTTGGCGCATGCGATCTTGCTCGCCGGCGAAGAGTTCCCAGGGGGCGTTGCGCGGGTGTTTGCTGACCCGGTTGAGGACGATGACTCGAACGCGATGCCCGCCCCAGAGCAGGTCATAGACGCCTTTCCAGGCGGTGGGTTGCAGGCCGTGGCTGCCCGCGAGCCCTTTGGGATAGCGCGTGGCGACGGCATAGTGTGAAATCCGGGACGGACCACGGTTTAGACTTTCTGGTCAGCCGCTCGCCGCTTGAGCGAGTTGAATTCGGCTAACCTGATGTCGGCAGACGATTGATCCAGTTCTCGGTGCGCAGGCCCGGGACGCGGTTGAACGCTTCCTGATTATCCGTAACCACAATAGCGCCGAGTGCTGAGCCTTGCGCGGCAATCCAGAGGTCATTCGCGCCGATGGGGGTTCCGCAGCGCTCAAGATGGACGCGAATCTCGCCATAGCGCCGGCTGACCCCATCATCAATCGGCACCAGCTCCAACCTTTCCACGAGCTCAGCAAGACGGGCCGCGTTCTTCTCCCGATAAGCGCTCTTTTCGACGCCGAACTCAAGCTCGCCCAAGACCACCGGGGAGAGCAGCATATCGGCCAACAGCCTTTGCTCGAGCTGGCGCTTGACCGTGGCGACCTGCTTCATTGCCGCAATCATGATGTTGGTGTCGAGTAGATAGCGCACCCCGGTGTCCTACAGCGTTGCGATCGGCTCCGGTGGCCGCTCATCTGGCGCCACCAGATCAATCTCCCCAGGATGGTCCCAGAACGGTCGAAAGGCGTCTGCTGCCATGGTCGGCTTGTCGGGCACCAGCCGGGCGATCACACGCCCACGGCGCGTAATGGCAACGGTCTCGCCCGCTTCAACGGCGGCTAGCAGCCCGGAAAACGCCGCTTTTGCTTCAGTGACCTGCACGTGTCGCATGGGAGGATCTCTAGAAAGTGACCATGTGGTCAGAATATCCTCAACACAGGTTGGATACAAGGCCAACGAAACCCGGGACGCAACGAAACCCGGGACGGAACACGGTTGAGCCTGGATGGTCAGCAGGCACACGGCGGTGAGCGCGAGTTTGAGGCTTGTGCGGTCATCACCTTGTCGTGAACAGGTCGTCGAGCGAGTTGGCGGTGAGGATCTGCTCGACCCAGGTGTCCGGTTGCTCGTCCGCGGCTTGCTCTAGGCGCTTGGATGCCGACTCGGGTATCTCGCCGAATTTGAGGGTGATGAGCTTGCGGAGAGTGCCCTCCACGCCCACTTTGCGGCCCACTTTTTGGCCTTCTTTTTGGCCTTCTTGGTGGCCTTCTTTTTTACCTTCTTGGCGGCCTTCTTTGTGGCCTTCTTTTCGGCCCTCCTGGCGCTCGCGTTCTGCCCAGTGTAGTAGGTTTTCGGCCAACATCGCTTTGTCCTCGACGAGTGAGTTGATCTGGGTAAGGTCGATCTGTGCACCAAGCCGCTGGAGATGACGCTTGAGCCAGCGGGTGATGAGCCGATCGAGGCGGGCCTTGTTGGGATCGGCCTGGATCAGGCGCGCCAGCCGGTCGACGGCGGCTTGCAGGGAGGCGCGATCGCCTGAGGCGATCTCGACCTGGAAGAGGCCGCTGAGCGGGCTGTCGATGGCGCTGAGTTGCTCGGAAGTGTAGCGCCCTTCGTCGATCAAGTCGTCGCGCAGATGAGGTTGGTAGGCGCGGAGGAACTGTGGCGGCTCGGGGCGGATTTGATCGCTGATGTCCTCAGCGGCGCTCCAGCGGTCGAGCTCGTTGTAGAGCACGATCGGCAGGATGGGTGGTAGGCCTTGTGTTGGCGTGGTGACCTTGGTCTTGATCAGGTGTTGGTAGAAGCAAGCGACGTAGTGCAGCATGCGCAGCGGCATGGTGGGATTGGCGGTGGATGGGAATTCGATCAGGAGGTAGAAGGCCCCGAGCCGCTCGAGTTCGGTGCTCAAGGCTTGCGGATCTGTCGCCTGCGTATTACATTGCGTATTTACTCATCATGGAGGCACAACCATGAGCACCAGAACGGTCCGCCTTGATGAAGAAGCCGAAGAAACCCTTGAGCGCCTGCGCAACCTAACCGGGCTTTCGATCTCTGACGTTCTGAAACGGGGATTGAGTGCTTACGAAAGCGAGGCGACCAGCCAGGCCCAACGCTCCGCTTATGAGATTTACGCTGAGTTTGATCTCGGCGAAGGCGGCTATGCGCTGGCGCCCGCAACCGAGGCCAAGCGCGCCGTCAAAGATGCGATTCGTCGCAAGCACCCGCGGTGATTCTGGTCGACACCGGTCCTTTGGTCGGGCTGTTCGATCCCGCCGACGCTAGCCACAAGCGCTGCCAGGAGATACTCGCCACGGTCGCTGAGCCCCTGTGCACGACCGTGCCGGTGTTAACCGAGGCGTTTCATCTGTTGAATCCAGAGAGCATTGGCGCTCAACGCCTGATGGATTTCGTCAGCGCGAAAGGGCTCAGCCTCTGGTATCTGAACGATCAGGCACTGACCCGCGCCTTCGCCCTAATGGTCCGCTATGCGGATCATCCGATGGATCTCGCCGACGCCTCGCTGGTTGTCCTCGCCGAAGCCTCCCGATCGCACAAGATTTTCACGATTGATCGAAGCGATTTCGCCACCTATCGAATCCAGATTGGTCATTATCAGTCTGCTTTCGAGATGCTCGGGTGACTGGTTGACCGCATGCCGCCCCGGTCAACCCGCGCCAGCGCCTGGCGAGCTTGCTGCAGCAGCTGCCGACGGCGGGCAGCGCGCTGGCGGAGGCGCAGAGCCATCAGGCACCGAGCCGCTCGGAGATGGAGGAGCTGCTGCAGCGGGCGAACGAGGTGATGAACACCGATGGCGTGCAGTTCGAGATGAGCGAGCCGCCGGGCGAGCGGCTGATCACGCGGATTGTCGACAGCGAGTCGGGCGATGTGCTCCGCCAGATCCCGCCGGAGGAGTTGCTGCGCATGGCGGAGAAGATCACGGAGATGACCCAGGCCGCGCGCGGTGATTTAGTGAATCTTCAGGCTTGAGGGCTTGGGGGAGGCGCTGCAGGATCAAGCCCCGTTTTCTCTTCTCAGTGATCCCTGCGCTGTTTCGCCAGCCAGGCTTCGATGATGGCGAGGTCAAGCCCCTTGAGGCGCTGAAGCGTTCCCAGGGGGCGTTGCGCGGGTGTTTGCTGATTCGGTTGAGGAGACGATGACGCGCACGCGATGCCCGCCCCAGGGCAGGTCATAGACGCCTTTCCAGGCGGTGGGTTGCAGGCCATGGCTGCCCGCGAGCCCTTTGGGATAGCCTGTGGCGACGGAGCAGTTTGACTGTTGGGAAGCGGATTGAGCCAGTGCATTGTGTCAAGACGGAGGCTGAGACCGTAGCGCTTCGATTTGGGCAAGGCTTAGGCCGGTGGCACGGACCCGGGTTTAGCCCGGCTGGTTAGCAGGCGCATGGTCGCGAGCGCGGGGCTCGAGCTCGAACTCAAGGCTGATCGTCTCGGTGCATGCAGCGTGGGGAAATCCGGGACGGACCACAGTTTTGCGCTAGGCGCTTGCGTGCATTTTAGCCGTGCGGCTCGGATGCACGCAGAGCGTCGACTTGGGCCAGTGTCAGGCCGGTTGCTTGGGCAATCTGGGCGTCACTGAGCGCACCGAGTTGGATGAGGTTGCGGGCTGTTTTGCGCGTCGCTTCCTCACGCCCTTCCTCGATGCCCTCCTCACGCGCCATCGCGAGCAAGGTCACCTCATCACGCAGGGCCTTTTCGCGTGCCTCAGCCCAGTAGCGTTCTTCTTCATCGACGCTCATCGCACGCAGCTTGCCGATGGCTTTTTGCACCGGGGGATGGCTTAGGCTGCTCATGAGGGTTTCCTCCTGCCAGTGTTCGAAGTAGGCGATCCAGGCCGAGAGGCGCTCGGGTAGATGGCCGAGGCGGTCGGCTTTTCTCAGTTCGACGATGTTCAGCTGCAGTTCGTGCCCTAGGCGCACGTCGGGACGGGTGCGGTCGCGTAGCTCGAAGCACCAGAGCGCTTGATCGGCGTGCTCGGGCTGATCGAACAGGGCGAAGTCGAGCAGGTGGATGCCGATCACCGGCTTGAGCTTGCGATAGTCGTCGCCCACCCCGGGTTGTTCGCTGAGCATCCGCGCCAGGTAGAGTGTGCCTCGGGCGCTCCAGACGGGAAAGCGTCGCACCTGCATCTCGATATTGTAGCGCTGTCCCTGTTCGTCGATGGCCTTAAGATCGAGGATCAGGCGTTTGCCGCTGAGGCGCTCGGGGTTCAGACGCGCATCGAGCAGGCTGACCTCGATAATCGGCGGCTCGTGACCGCGCACGGCATTGATCAGGTCGACCAGCAGTTCCGGCTCTTCGGAGAAGATGCGGAAGAAGACATAGTCATTCTTGGGATCAAGCAGCTCAAAGTCTGGCTGGCTCGCTTTTTCAGGGCCGTTGGTCATCCGCTTCAGTGCCGAAAGGGGTCGAGGTTATCGCAAACGCTTGCCGGTGGCGATGACGGCGTCTTTGGGCGGCTCTGAAGAAACCCGGGGCGGACTACGGTTTAGCCCGGCTGGTCAGCAGGCGTATGGTGGTCAGCGCGGGCTCGAGCTCGAAGCTGATATTTCCGGCCTTTGAGCGTCTCGGCGTCATCGGTCACCTTGGCGCGGATCTGCACCATGACCAGGCAGCGCCCGCCCCGAGGTTCCCGCAGCGCAGTCCCGAACTCCGGAACTGGACCTCATGACCCATTGTCGCGAGTCGGCCTACCGTATCAGGAAACTGGGCCGCAAGCCGCAGCAGCTGCCGTGCGGCTCCCGTTGGCTGGGCTCGGCCTTGCTCCCAATTTTCCAGCGTCCGCTTAGACACGCCCAGTGCACGCGCGAATTCCATCTGCGAAAACCCGAGTGGGCGTGGATCGGACAGGAGCGCTGACGCAGTCGGCAAGGCGCGCATCAAAAGCCCACTTCTTTCTGGTGACGCACGGCCAGAATCGTGACGGATTGCCGGTCGATACGGTAACGGGCCACATAGCCACTGTCGCCGAAATCGATGATCCAGTCGCGGAATGGGTCTTCCATCTCCTCAACCGGCCGGCCCACTCCCGGCTGTTGGGCGAGCAGCCTGACGCCTTCGCGGATGGCCTTGACAGCCCGCTTGGCCGCGTCTGGGTTCTTGTGAGCAAGGAAGCGATAGAGCCGCTGGACATCAAGCAGCGCCTCAGGCGACCAGATCAGCTGTGGCATGGCGGCGGATCAATGTCGTGCCCCTGTTCAAGCTGCTCCAGCCAGGCATCCGCTTCTGCCGCGCTCAGGTGCAATCCTGTCGATCGGTAAGCCTCCCAGGCCTTGAGCGCATCCTGGCGAAACGCCTCTCGCTTTTCTTCGCGCTCCACATAGTTAGTGATGGCTTCGCGCATCAGCCAGTGCGGTGTGCGCTGACGCGCCTCGGCCAAGCGTTTCAATCGGGCTTTCATCGCGTCATCAAGCTTGACCGCAACAGGACGGACGGTAGCAACAGCCATGGCAACCTCCACTAAAGCAATACAAGGTAATACCTTACTCTACTGCCGCATCCGATGCCACAGCAAACGTGTCGTTCCGGGGTGCAGGCGGAGAGCAATCAGGCCCCTAACCGCAGTGATCTCGAAGAGCCGCTGCGGCGGGTCAATGAGGTGATGAGCGGCTATGAGGTGCAGTTTGAGATGAGCGAGCCGCCCGGCGAGCGCTTGGTGACCAAGTTGGTGGATCAGGAGTCTGGGGATCTGATTCGCCAGGTGCCGGCGGAGGAGGTGTTGCGCATGGCGGAGCAGTTGGACGCGTTGATGATGTCCGCGCGCGGCGGGTTGGTGAGTGAGAAGGTGTGAGGCTGCTGCTGCGTTGACCTGTGCTCAGAGGAAGAGGGTTTCGGGGCTCTCGGCGGTGAGGATGTTGTCAAGCCAGGCGTCGAGCTACCTGATGTTAGCGGCTTCGACGCGCTCGCGGTAGCGCTCGGCGCAGTCGGGGCCAAATTTGCTGGTGAGTAGACGGAGGAGTGTTTTGGCTTCGCCGCGCTGTTCGCCAATGATGACGCCGCGCTGCTCGCCGATGATGACGCCTTTATCAATCCCGGCTTGTTCAACTGTCGTGATGTATGGCATGCGTTGTTGCTCCTCGTAGGCATAGAGTTCTTGGCGGAAGTCGGCTTCCAGCCCCTCGGGTAGGCGGATCATACAGTCGATGAAGCGAAAGAGTTGCAGGATCAAGGGGCGCTCGTAACCGCGCTCGACAGCATCACGGATGTCTGGCAACCCTCATGGGGTGATCTCCCCTCCACGCCAGTAGACGCGCCCCACCAAATTGACCTGAGTCCCCTGCGCTGCCGGCGAGACTCTCCGATCCGGATACCGAGTGAGGTTGTCGGCGCGGAGAATCCAAGCGCCATCATAGTCGACATCGATTCGGCGGATGATGAGCGTTTGACCAGCGTGCAGGAGAAACACGCCTCCTTCGACGGGACAGCTGTCCGCGAGGTCGATTAGCAGGATGTCGCCGTCCTGAATCAGGGGCGCCATCGCATC
Organism: Halochromatium roseum; assembly: GCF_016653315.1. Lineage (GTDB taxonomy): Bacteria > Pseudomonadota > Gammaproteobacteria > Chromatiales > Chromatiaceae > Lamprobacter > Lamprobacter roseus. Next base: position 8,490 of record NZ_NHSH01000003.1, read on the forward strand.
GCCCTCGGCTTGATACAGGGCCAGGTTCTCTTGCCGCAGCTCCCGGCGCTGCAACCAGTCGGGAGGAAAGGCCACGGGCGAGCGTCGCTCCTCGATCATCACCACCTGCCCCGCTTGGAGCGCTAGGCGTTGCTTGGGAAGCCATGGCGAGGGCTCGCTCGGATCGTTGTCTCCTGTCTCACGGATCGCGAATCCAGAGATCTCTGGATACGTATGGGTAGCTCCCGTGTCAGCCGCGGACCTGGCATGGCTATTCGGCTGATCCGCTTGGCACTGATCCGCTTGGCGCTGATCCATTTGGGGCTGGTCCGCTTGGAGCTGGTCCGTTAGGTCAGGCGCCACGGGCTCCCCCGTCAACAACCGATCGAGACTCCAGCCCAACGCCTCGGCCACAGCGGCCTGCTTCGTCCTAGGGATGCCCCGGCGCTTCCAGTTGTTGATGTCTTGACTACGCACGCCGATGCGGGCGGCAAAGGACGCAAGCGTCTCACCGCGCGCTCGGATTTCTGCTTCGACGTTCGCCATTGGATTCATGCCGGGCAGTCTAAACAGCGCTAGGTAGACAGCAACAAACAGTTTGTTTATTCTGC
>NZ_NHSH01000004.1 GCF_016653315.1 Halochromatium roseum
CAGGCTCGGCAGCAGCACCGGCATGCTAGGGCAGATCTTCACCAAGGCGCAGAACAAGATCCAGGACCCGGCGAAGCTGTATCGGCTGATCGACATGGTCGACAGCACCAGCTGGGTGACGATGGGCGCTGATGTCAAAGGTGGCATCTACGAGGGCCTGCTCGAGAGCACGGAGCTGCATACCATCCTGCGCCTGCCGACCGGCATCTTCTACGCCCAAGGCGTCAAGGCCAATGTGATCTTCCTCGAAAATCGGGTAGCCAGCCCGGACCCTTGGACTTGGTGACTGCTGATCAAGAAAGGGTTATCGATCACCAAGCTGCTCTGCGAAAGACCGGCCAGCATGAGAACCGGAATGAATGACAGCAAGCCCGCACTGAAGCCAGAGGATCAGGCGCGACAACAGATCGACCGCCAACTGCAGGCCGCCGGTTGGAGGGTTCAGAACGCCCATGCAATCGACTTCAGCGCCGGTCGTGGCATCGCGGTGCGCGAATACCAGACGGACCTGGGGCCGGCCGACTATGTGCTGTTCGTTGACCGCAAGCCGGTCGGTGTCATCGAGGCTAAGCCCGAATCCTGGGGGCACAGGATCACGACTGTCGAAGAGCAGTCCGCTGGTTATGCCCACGCCAAGCTCAAATGGTTTGAGGACAGGGCCGCGCTGCCGTTCGTCTATGAGTGCACCGGCGTCATGACCCACTTCACCGACGGCCGCGATCCAGCGCCGCGCTCGCGCGAGCTATTCTCCGTCCATCGCCCCGAGACCTTGGCCGAGCAGCTGTCCCGGCGCGATTCCTTGCGCCGCCGCCTGCGCACTCTGCCGCCACTGGACCCCGCGGGGCTGCGCGGCTGCCAGATCATCGCCATCGAGAACCTGGAGGCCTCGTTCAAGGCCGACCATCCCCGCGCCCTGGCGCAGATGGCCACCGGATCTGGCAAGACCTATACCGCCATCACCAGCGTCTACCGGTTGCTCAAGCACGCCGACGCCAAGCGCATCCTGTTCTTGGTCGACACCAAGAATCTCGGCGAGCAGGCCGAGCAGGAATTCATCGCCTACCTGCCAAACGACGACAACCGCACCTTCACCGAGCTCTACAACGTCCAACGACTGACCTCGTCGCATCTGGCGCCCGATGCCCAGGTCTGCATCTGCACCATCCAGCGCCTCTATGCGATGCTCAAGGGCGAGCCCTTGGACCAGGCCGCTGAGGAGACCAACCCGGCCGAGCAGCGGCTACGGCCCAAGACCCCGCTGCCGGTGGTCTACAACGCCCGGATTCCGCCCGAGACCTTCGATTTCATCATCATCGACGAGTGCCACCGTTCCATCTACAACCTCTGGCGGCAGGTCATCGAGTACTTCGACGCCTATCTGATCGGGCTCAGCGCCACACCCGACGCCCGCACCTACGGCTTCTTTCACAAGAACGTCGTCAGCGAGTATCCGCACGAGCAGGCCGTCGCTGACGGTGTCAACGTCGGCTATGAGGTCTACGAGATCGAGACCCGCATCGGCACCCAGGGCGGCACGCTCAAGGCCGAGCAGCCGATCGAAAAGCGCGAGCGCCTGACGCGACGCCGCCGCTGGGAGCAGCAGGACGAGGATGAGACCTACTCGGCCAAGCAGCTCGACCGCGATGTGGTCAATCCGGACCAGATCCGCACCGTCCTGCGCACCTTTCGCGAGCGGTTGCCGCTGATCTTCCCAGGTCGCGACGAGGTGCCGAAGACGCTGATCTTCGCCAAGGCCGACAGCCACGCCGACGACATCATCCAGATCGCCCGCGAGGAATTCGGCCAGGGCAACCCGTTCTGCAAGAAGGTCACCTACAAGGTCGACGAAGACCCCAAGTCGGTGCTGGCCCAGTTCCGCAACGACTATCATCCACGCATCGCGGTGACCGTCGACATGATCGCCACCGGCACCGACGTGCGCCCGCTGGAATGCCTGCTGTTCATGCGCGATGTGCGCAGCCGCAACTACTTCGAGCAGATGAAGGGCCGCGGCACCCGCACCCTCGACCTCGACGGCCTGCGCAAGGTCACGCCCTCGGCCAAGACCGCCAAGACCCACTTCGTCATCATCGATGCCGTTGGTGTCACCCAGTCGCTGAAGACCGCCAGCCGACCGCTGATCAGCAAACCCTCGGTGTCGCTCAAGGCGTTGGCCACCGGCGTCATGATGGGTGTGCGCGACGAGGAGACCGTCTCCTCCTTGGCCGGCCGCCTGGCCCGACTCGACAAGCAACTGGACGACAAGGACAAGCAGCGCATCCAGCAGCAGGCCAAGGGCAGCAGCCTCAGCGATATCGTCCGCGCCCTGGTCCAGGCCATCGACCCGGATCGGATCGAGGCGCGCGCCCGGCAGATCGTCGACCCCAACGACAATCCCAGCGACGCCCAACGCGAGCAGGCGCGCAACGAGCTGGTGGGCGAGGCCGCCGAGGTCTTCACCGGCCCGCTCATCGAGCTGCTCGACGGCATCCGCCGCGACAAGGAGCAGACCATCGATCACGACAACCTGGATGAGCTCACCCGCGCCGAGTGGTCGGGCGACGCGAGCGAGAACGCCGAGCAATTGCGCCAGGACTTCGAGCAGTACCTCAGCGAGCACCGCGACCAGATCGAGGCGCTGAGCATCTACTTTAGCCAGCCCGCGCGCCGCGCCGAGGTCAGCCATGCGATGATCCAGGAGCTGTCCGAGCGCCTGCGCGCCGATCGGCCGATCCTGGCGCCGCTGCGGGTATGGCAGGCCTATGCGCTGCTCGACGAGGTCAAGCCCACTGATCCGCTCTCGGAACTCACCGCGCTGGTCGGCCTGATCCGTCGCGTCACCGGGCTGGATACCAAGCTCAGGTCCTTCTCCGAGACGGTTCAGCGCAACTTCAAGCGCTGGATCTTCGAGCGCCACAGCGGCGCCGGCGACAAGTTCAGCGACGAGCAGATGGACTGGCTACGGATGATCCGCGATCACATGATGACCTCGTTTCGGATGGAGCGCGACGACCTGGAGATGACGCCGTTCGACGATGCCGGCGGACTCGGGCGGATGTGGCAGTTGTTTGGCGAGGAGATGGATGCGGTGATTGAGGAGATGAATCGGGAGTTGGTGGCCTAAGTGTATCGAGATTTGCCCGGTGCCTGGACTTCTTGCAAGCTTGAAGATCTGGCTACGTTAACAATCGGCGGGGACTGGGGTAAAGCGTTTGAATACGTGGATGAAAATTACGTTACTGCCCGCTGCATCAGGGCCTCTGAGCTAAGAGGCTGGACTCAGAATAAAGGAGCATCGGCGGCTCTCCGTCGCATAAAGAAAGACAGCTTAATCAAGAGAAAACTGCAGATTGGAGACATTCTTGTCGAAGTATCGGGTGGAGGTCCAGAACAACCGGTTGGCCGTACTGCGCTGATCGATGAAACTGTCCTATCAACGAATCCTGAAGAGCCAAAGATCTGTACTAATTTTTTCCGCCTATTTCGTCCTGAGCCGAATATTAACTCCGCATATTTGCAGCTTTATCTTGTGTGTTTCTATCAATCAGGCCAAATCAATGCATATCAGGCTGGAAGCAACAACCTCCGAAATCTAAAATTTGCGAACTATTTGACTATTGAAGTTCCCTTACCACCAATCGCAGAACAACGCCGCATCGTCGCCAAGATCGAAGCGCTGTTCTCCGAGCTGGATAAAGGTATCGAGAGCCTTGAAACCGCGCGCGAGCAGCTCAAGGTTTACCGCCAAGCCGTGCTCAAGCAGGCCTTCGAGGGCAAGCTCACCGCGCAATGGAGGGTTGAGAATCCAGAGGCAGTACTTTCTGCTGAAGACCTGCTGTCGAGGCTGCGGGCGCAGAGGAAGCAATCGCATGATGACGCAACACTGGCTTGGAAGCGTAACTTTGAAGATTGGCAATCCAAGAACAGCGGTCAATCCAAACCGAAGAAGCCGGCAAAGCCCATCGCTATAGATCCTGTTGAAAACGGTGAGTTTCCAGTATTTCCTAAAGATTGGCTTGTGTTGCGTTTTGGTGCCCTCTGCGCAAGCATTCGAAACGGTATTTCCAAGAAGCCCGAAGGAGCGGCCGGCTCAAAAATTCTAAGGATAAGTGCCGTTCGCCCTATGGAATGCGCACTCGATGACATAAGGCTGATTGATAACGAAGATGGAATCTTCGGTGACTACTTTCTCAATGCGGGAGATCTGCTCTTCACTCGCTACAATGGCTCACGCGCCTACGTTGGAGTAAGCGCGCTTTATCGAGGTAACGGTGACCATCTTTTTCCAGATAAGCTCATCCAGGCGAGACTTGCTGTTCCGATTATTAGGCCCGACTACCTTGAGATGGCCGTCAACTGCAGCATTTCACGTGAGCACATCGAAAAGCGTATTCGCACAACGGCCGGACAGTCTGGTGTCTCTGGTAGTGACATCAAGTCGATTCCTGTTCCAGTTTGCTCTCCAGCTGAACAAGACCTGATTGTGGAAAAAGTGCAATCGGTTTGGCAAGAGTCAGGACGACTTCTCGTAGAGATTAATCACGCCATTCAGCAATCGGAAGCCCTGCGCCAATCCATCCTAAAAAAGGCCTTCTCTGGCCAACTCGTCCCCCAGGACCCAAACGACGAGCCGGCCTCGGCGCTGCTAGCGCGCATCAAGGCCGAGAAGGCTGCCCGGGCCAAACCTGACAAACGCTCACGGAAGACCGCCGCATGAGCGACCGCTACGACACCAGCGGCAATCCAGAAGCTGATTTTGAGCCTGGCTCTAATGGCCTTGTCCTCGCCAACTTGCTTGGTGTCACGAACCCCGCGGTGATGAGCGAGATCGAGTTGGATCTACTGATCCGTCTCCAAGACGCCCTCGTTGAGGAGGTTGCCGTGGATCAGGTCTTTTCTGGAGCAGACTTGTGCGCATGGCATCATCGGTGGCTCGGCGAAGTCTACGCATGGGCTGGGAAATATCGCACCCTCAATCTGTCGAAGGACGGATTCCCATTTGCGGCCAGCGCACAGATTCCGCGCCTGATGGCGCTGCTGGAGCGCGATATTCTGCGCTTGTACACACCCTGCCAAGGTTTGCGGGAGCAACAGTTGGCGGAAGCGATTGCAACCGTCCACATCGAGCTGATCCTGATTCACCCGTTCAGGGAGGGAAACGGCCGTATCGCAAGGCTGCTCGCGATCCTGATGGCCCTGCAAGCTGGCTGGCCGAGTCTCGATTTTAGTGCCTGGGATGCGAACAGAGACGCCTACTTTGAAGCCGTCCGCGCCGGTCTTACTGATCCAGGTCCGATGACGCGATGGGTTCTGCCAGTTCTACGTGCCTCGCGGGTCGGTAACCTGCCATGATGCGCAGCTCGATCTCTGCCGCATCCTCTCCGGTCTCGATGGCCGTCGAGGTGGCGACCGAGCGTACGAGGTCACGCCGGGCACGCACGGGATCGCGTAGATAAGGATTGGTTTGGGAGAGGGTGCGCTTTTTCATAAGACTTGTGACTAAATAATATTTTTTTATTTTTCAGTAACCTGACGAGCATTCTTTCAGTAAGCTTTTTCAAAACAACAGCTTAACCTTGAAAAGTTATAATTCGACCCTATTAATAATTGAATGGC
>NZ_NHSH01000005.1 GCF_016653315.1 Halochromatium roseum
CGGGCTTTCATCGCGTCATCAAGCTTGACCGCAACAGGACGGACGGTAGCAACAGCCATGGCAACCTCCACTAAAGCAATACAAGGTAATACCTTACTCTACTGCCGCATCCGATGCCACAGCAAACCTGTCGTTCCGGCAAACGTGGTGAAAAGGGGGTGTTAGCGGCTGCATAAACCTGCGCATAAACAGTGAAGCCGATCGGCAGGATTGGGGGCAGAAGATCATGTCTAGTGCCATCACCGGCGTTCCAGCGCTTCCATGGTTTCCGCGGCGCGAGCCAGACTGTCGGCGTGCGTTTCGGCCACATGGACATGCAGGATCTGTTTGTTCATTGTCAGCCATGAGTTGTCTTGGGCTTACCCAAACATAGGAAGAAACCAGGGACGGACCAGGGTTTAGCCCGGCTGGTCAGCAGGCGCATGGTGGTCAGCGCGGGCTCGAGCTCGAGCTCGAAGCTGGTGCGGTCATCACCTTGTCGTGAAGAGGTCGTCGAGCGAGTTGGCGGTGAGGATCTGCTCGACCCAGGTGTCCAGTTGCTCGTCCGTGGCTTGCTCTAGGCGCTTGGATGCAGTTTCGGGGATGTCGCCGAATTTGAGGGTGATGAGTTTGCGGAGGGTGCCTTCCACGCCCGCTTTGCGGCCTACCTTCGGCCTTCTTTTTGGCCTTCTTCGCGGCCCTCTTTGTGGCCTTCTTTTCGGCCCTCTTGGCGCTCGCGTTCTGCCCAGTGTTGTCGATTTTCGGCCAACATCGCTTTGTCCTCGATGAGTTAGTTGATCTGTCTGAGGTCGATCTGTGCACCAAGCCGCTGGAGATGACGCTTGAGCCAGCGGGTGATGAGCCGATCGAGGCGGGCCTTGTTGGGGTCGGCCTGGATCAGGCGCACCAGCCGATCGACGGCGGCTTGTAGGGATGCGCGATCGCTTGAGGCGATCTCGACCTGAATGATGCCGCTGAGCGGGCTGAAGAGGCTGATGCCGCCGCGTTGGAGCATGGTCGTGGTTCACACAAACCCACATTTGTGGGATTCTAGCTATGCTGACTTCTAATAGGGGCGAAGACCATGAGCCGATTGACGATCGACATCACCGAGCAGCAGCATCAGGCCCTAAAAGCAATGGCTGCACTCGAGGGCAAGAGTATTAAGCAGTTCACGCTGGAGCGCCTTTTCATCGCTCAGACTGGCGACGAGGACGGCACACAGGCCTTGAAGGCCCTGTTGGCTGAGCGCGTTGCTGAGGCGCGTCGCGGTGGCGTGGTCGAGGAGAGCATCAGCAAGATTGCGGAAGACACGGTACGCTCTATAGCCCGCTCATGACACCAGCGTACATTCTCAGCCGTGGTGCGGCAGAGGATCTTCGCGAGATCACGCGCTATACCCATCGTGAGCGGGGCACCGAGCAATGCCGCGCGTATCTCCAGCAGATTGAAAATGCTGCCACTGAGCTTGCGCTTGGCGAGGGCGTCTTTCGCACCCGTGACGACTTGTATCCTGGGGTGCGCGTGCGGCGTGCCGGTCATCACTACATCTTCTGCCTACCGCGGCCAGATGAACCGGCATTGATTCTCGCGATACTTCACGAGCGTATGGATCTCATCGCGCGATTAAGCGAGCGTCTAGCCTGACTGAAAGATATTATGAGATTTACGCTGAGCTTGATCTCGGCGCTTGGATGCGGACTCGGGAAGGCTACCAAGCGCGCGGTCGAAAGTCGGCGTCGTTGAGGACCACACGCGCTCGGCTCACGGGCGCCGTCTTGCCCAGGCGATGGCCTCATCGATATCCGCAGCAGTGAGGCCGAGCTCGTCGAGCTTAGTGCGCACGGCATCGGCTTGCTGAAGACGGACCGAAGTGAGGATGATCTTCCCCTCTTGTGTGGTCACGTCATAGTAATCGGCCTCGCCAACCAACTTCACAATCGCCTTTGGCAAGGTGACCTGGTTCTTGCTTGTGCGCTTGGCAAGCATGCCGATTCTCCATGTAGGGGGGTCAGGAATTTGGATATTAGCAGATATGCCATGCCATCAGGGTCAAGACGTCCTGATAGACGTTCTTGTGATTGGATGCGGTTTCGGGGATGTCGCCGAACTTGAGGGTGATGAGCCGATCAAGGCGGGCCTTGTTGGGGTCGGCCTGGATCAGGCGCACCAGCCGATCGACGGCGGCTTGCAGGGAGGCGCGATCGCCTGAGGCGATCTCGACCTGGATGATGCCGCTCAAGGGGCTGTCGATGGCGCTGAGTTGTTCGGAAGTGTAGCGCCCTTCGTCGATCAAGATTGAACGACCAGGGCGCTGATGTGTATGATTTAAGAACCCAATACACAGCAGAGGCGCTGCCATGCGGACGAATATTGTGATCGACGATCAGCTGATGGAGCGAGCCCTTATCGCCTCTGGCTACCAGACAAAGCGTGAGGCGGTTGAGGCCGGACTGCGGCTGCTGGTTCGACTGAAGGAGCAGGGGCGCATCCGTGAAGCCCGTGGCCGCCTGCCCTGGGAGGGTGACCTGGATAGCATGCGGCGTGACGACGCCTGATGGTCTTGGTCGACTCATCGGTCTGGATTGACTACTTCAATGGGGAGACCACCGCCGAGTGCGACGCGCTGGATGGGCTTCTCGGCCAAGAGTTGGTGCTGATCGGGGATCTTATCCTGACCGAGGTTTTGCAGGGCTTTCGCACAGAGGCTGGCTACCGGGAGGCACGTGCGCTGCTTGATCCGCTGGGTTTTTGTCGACTAGGTGGCAGAGAGGTTGCGCTTGCAGCCGCTGATCACTATCGGTTGATGCGAGGCAAAGGTGTCACGGTACGCAAGACCATCGACGTGATCATCGGCAGTTACTGCATCCTGTACGATCTGGCCCTGTTGCACGCTGATCGGGATTTCGATGCGATGGAAAAGCACGTTGGCCTCAAGGTCTATCGGTCAGCGTCAATGCATCTCGCCTAGAGCAGAGAAACCCGGGACGGAGAAACCCGGGACGGACCACGGTTTAGCCGGGGGCTGGAGACTTTCTGTTCAGCAGACGCATGGCGGTGAGCGCGGGCTCGAGCTCGAGGCTGGTGCGGCCATCATCTTGTCGTGAAGAGGTCGTCGAGCGAGTTGGCGGTGAGGATCTGCTCGACCCAGGTGTCCAGTTGCTCGTCCGTGGCTTGCTCTAGGCGCTTGGATGCGGTTTCGGGGATGTCGCCGAATTTGAGGGTGAGGAGCTTGCAGAGGGTGTCCTCCACGCCCGCCTTGCGGCCTACCTTTTGGCCTACCTTTTGGCCTACTTTTTGGCCTACCTTTTGGCCTTCTTTATGGCCTTCTTCGCGCTCGCGTTCTGCCCAATGCTGTAGGTTTTCAGCCGACATCGCTTTGTCCTCGACGAGTGAGTTGATCTGGGTAAGGTCGATCTGTGCACCAAGCCGCTGGAGATGGCGCTTGAGCCAGCGGGTGATGAGCCGGTCGAGCCGGGCCTTGTTGGGGTCGGCCTGGATCAGGCGTACCAGCCGGTCGACCAAAAACAGGGACGGACCACGGTTTAGCCTAGCTGATTAGCAGGCGCATGGTGGTCAGCGCGGGCTCGAGTTGCTGGTTGGCGCGGTCATCACCTCGTCAGGAACAGGTCATCGACTGAGTCGGCGGTGAGGATCTGCTCGACCCAGGTGTCTCATTGCTCGTCGGTGGCTTGCTCTCGGCGCTTGGATGCCGGCTCGGGAAGGCTACCAAGCACGCGGTCGAAAGTCGGCCTCGTTGAGGATGCTGGCCGAATCGCCGGTGGCGCGGATGCTGAACAGCCCGCGGTTTTCCACCATCGCCTCGGCGCCGGCATCGGCCGTGAGCCAGGCCATGGCGCCGTAGAGCCGGTTGCCGGCGTAGCGCGGTATCCAGGTCTTCAGGTGATTGAGCTTGTTGAGAAAGCCTTTGACATCATCGGGGCGCAGGGTGGTCTTGACCTCAACCACCACGACCTCCTCGCCATTGTGGGCGATGATGTCGAATTCATAGTTGCCGCCATCGGCTCGCTTGCCTTTGAGTCGGGTGGTGGTGTCGGCAATGGCGATCCCGCGTTCGGTCAGTAGCCTGACTAAATCGCCCTCCACCAAGGCTTCCATCAGTCGGCCCCACTGGCTGGTGAAGAGCTGTTCGAGTTGATTGAGTTTGCGATCAGTGTCCTTCTGTGATTCCGTCAGTGCTTTCTGTGATTCGGCAACTTCCCTCTGTGCTTCCGCAACCTCCCGAAACAAACTCATAATCTCGTCATAGGTGGTGGCCATCGCCTGCCCCTGCTCCGAATTTCATACGCAAAGGTGCTCATTCGGTGATTCGCTCTCCGTTGATAGCGCCCTGGCGGGCGAGCAACTGGAGTCCGGGTTGGGCAGTCTCAACCGGAGGCGCTCAGTCCGCGCTTGCAGGATCGCCTTCACCTGTCGATACGGCGTGAACCGCTCGATGTCCGGATCGGTTAACCGTGCCA
>NZ_NHSH01000006.1 GCF_016653315.1 Halochromatium roseum
CCAACACGTTCAGAAATCGTGCTACTCGCATGGCTGATCAGGTGATCTTGGTCGTTGCAGGGTTGGCCAACCTCAAAAATAACTATGTTTTTCAATGAGAAAACGATTATTATTTGGTCACAAGTCTGTTCGGTATGTTAGCTCCTTTCACTTTATTGATCAAATTCCCCGCCAGCGCATTTGTCTGCTTGTTCGTAGCATCTGTTGTCGCAACAATAAATTCCTCACCCCCGAAACGGGCAACTATATCTTCGCGGCGTTTAAAATTCTGTTTGATGCAATCGGCAACTCTTTGCAAGGCGGCATCCCCTTTGAGATGACCATAGCTATCATTATACTTTTTAAAAAAATCGACATCGATCATATAGATCGTGACTCTTTCCTGTTGGCGCATGCTGCGGAGCCATAAATTGTCAAAAGCTTCGAAAAAATGCTTTTTATTATATAACCCGGTCAGGGAATCGCGAATAGATTGTAGGCGGATAACTTGGTTTGCCTTTTCAAGATCAGCTCGTATCCTAACCTGCTCTCTCAGGGCTTTGCCCAACATCTCAGAGGATTTTTCATTAATCTGCTTTTCAATAGCAAACTGCGCAGACATTCCTTTGAGTTTCCAGGCTAAAGTTTGCGCCAGCTCAGGCGATATATCAGCAGGCTGATCGATGACAAGTTGATCAATAGTTTCATCAATACTCTGGTTCGAGTATTTGTAATCCTGCTTTTTGAAATGATAAGTAAGTCTGGCATGGATAAAATCCTGTTCTTGCGAAAGGATTTCGGTTTCCAGATCCAGCCACAACAGATCTCCCCATAAGAAGGTGCCATGATAAAAAACACCTCTTGTAAAATCCAATGGTAACATGTGTGCCACTTCGAGAACTGCATAACCTTTTTCTTCATCCAGTTCGACAAGCCGGGTAAAAAGTTTTTCAGCGTCATAATCCCTAAAAACTAGTTTAAGGCTTTGCGAATTATCTTGCATTTTGATTTGTCCAATACTACCCCACCTCAACTCCCGACCGCCGTTTTCATACCAAGAGAGAACGAATTTTTGTCCCGCCTGATAAAGCAGCGTCGGATGGTAATATTCAGTTTCCCTCAGCGCTTTAAACAATTGCTTCAAATGAGAAATCGGATACCAACCCTCTGCGGAAACATCTTGGATTAGGGAGTCAATGTCATACGAACTGAGCGCGCTGATACTGTAAAATGTATCTGCTACGCCCAATAAAAACGTGCCATGCACTTTTGTTTGATCTTCTCTAGACACCGGCTTATCTTGCAAATCAGCAATGTAATCCGTCGTCATTATTGTGTCTCCAGCTCCATGATTCGGCAATAGTTTGAATTATGCTTATGACCTGTCATTACGTATGACGCTACAAATCAACCGCGCGAATTACGAGCGTTGGCTGGCGGTGATTTGTCTTGTTATGCCTTGATAACTTAATGTATTTTTCGATTTCCATTGAACCGTGGCCGGGTGACCGTGGGTGATCACTCACCCGCGGTCACCCAGCTCATCCCACGTTTCCCAATCGTGCTCGGATAACCAGTGCATCAGTTTCATATATTCACGATAAGGAAGGCCTTCGATTTCTATCTTAATTTCTTCGAATGTTCTCATAAAAGTACCTTTTTGGCCTAACCAGTGATTGTCTAGTTTCCGCCCAACCTATCACGGGAACTTAGCCTGGACAACGCGGTGGTAGATACCGTGACACTGCGGGGTAACATCCGCAAAATGCTTGGTATCCCGCAACGTCCCGCCGACGCGCGAAATCGATTCAGAGGCTGCTTCTTGCTTCGATTCGGCGCTGACCACTGCGGGCATCGCGGCTTGAGCTTGGCAGCTGTTAAAGCCTGTAAAGCGAATTCGCATCGGTGCTGCCGAGGCGCGCGACCCTCCAAGCCTCTGCGATCTCGCGCGTCGCTCGCTCGGGGTCCGATGCGGCACAAATCGCCGAGACCACTGACATACCAGCCCCACCAGCGGACCAGATCGACGCGGCATGCTCGGCACTCAGGCCACCGATGGCCACGACCGGCAATGGGCTCTGCGCACAGATCGCCGCGAGCCCATCAAAACCGAGTGGTGATGAATGATCGGGTTTGGTCGCCGTGGCAAACACCGGTCCGACGCCAAGGTAATCGACCAGACTCAGCTCCGGCGCCTCCAACTGCTCAAGGCGCTGCACCGACAGCCCCAAGATGGCCTCGGCACCCAAGACCGCGCGCGCCTCAGCGACATCGCCGTCCGACTGCCCAAGATGCAGCCCATCGGCCCCAATGGCGACGGCGACCTTGAGCCGGTCATTGACGATCAGCGGCACTTGGGTACCGCGCAGCAGGGACTTGATCGCCTTGCCCTGCTCGATCAGCGCGGCATCGGAAGCCTGCTTGTCACGCAGTTGCACCGCGGTCGTCCCGCCACGCAGGGCAGCGGCAACGGTCGCAAGCAAGCCGGCTCGGGCGCAGAGCACGGCGTCGGTGATCAGATAGACGGAGAGGTCGATCATGGCGCCGGTCTAGGTAAACGCGACTCCGCGCTCGTGCTCACCGCTCAGTCGCAGTTCACGCTTCAAGATCTTACCGGCCGCGTTCTTCGGCATGCTGTCACGCAGCTCGATTCGGCGCGGCTGCTCGTGGCGGCCTAGATGCTCGCGGCACCATCGCTTCAGGTTAACGACGTCGATCGTCTGCCCAGGTAGCGCCACCAGATGGGCGATCACGATCTCACCATGGGCGGGATGAGGCTCACCAACGACGGCTGCTTCGGCAACCCCCGGATACCTCATCAAGGCCTCCTCGACGATGCGCGGATAGACGTTCATGCCATTGGTGATGATCAGATCCTTGATCCGATCGACCAGATAGAACCAGCCCGCATCGTCGCGCCGGCCGAGGTCGCCGGTGCGAAACCAATCGCCGAAGAAGCTCTCGGCGGTCGCCTCCGGCAGATTCCAATAACCGCGCATCACGCTCGGTCCACGCACGCAGACCTCACCATGCTCGCCGTTCGGCAACGCGTTGCCGTCCGCATCGCAAATCCGCATCTCGACGCCGGGAATCGGCGGACCGATCGACGCCGGCTGACGTGGCCCCGCTGGCGGATTCACGGCGGTGACCGGGCCGCATTCGGTCGGACCATCGCCTTCTAGGATTGGCACGCCGAAACGCTGCTCGAACTGTTCCATCACCGCTTGCGGCATTGCGGCACCGCCAGAGATGCAGAGCCGAACACTGGACCAAGCGGCAACCTGTTCCTCGGGTAGGCGCAACAAGAGCGCATAGAGGCTGGGTACGCCGAGAAAGAGGGTCGCCCGATGCGTGGCGATCCCTTGGACGATCAGCTGTGGATCAAAGCGCGGCACCGGAATCAGGGCAGTGCCGCTGAGCAGTGGCGTGAGCAGGCCAACGGTCGCGGCAAAGGCGTGGAACATCGGCAGCACGACCAGAAACCGATCGCGCTCCGGCTCTAGGGCCAGCACCTCGGCGACGGCCTGAACATTCGCCGCCAGGTTGCCATGGGTGAGCACGGCGCCTTTGGGACGGCCAGTGGTTCCAGAAGTGTAGAGGATCACCGCATCGTCTGATCCTGATCGCTTGATCTCAGGCGGCGCTGCCGACTCCGCAACCATCCCCTCCATCACCAAGATGCCCGACCGCAGAGCATGCGCATCCAGCCTTTCCCGCTCATCAACATCTGGCTCATTGCACCCCAGATCGCCGCCGATGCCAATCCGCAGCCGAACGCCAGGCGCATCAGCCAGTGCCGCGCGCGCCGTCTCGGCCATCGCCACATGCGCCATGAGTGTCCGGCAGTCGCAGTCCCGCAGCTGAAAGGCGACCGCGGCCGGATTCAAGAGCAGATTGATGGGCACGACGATCGCCCCCGCCTTGAGAATCCCGAGATAGGCGACGACAAACTCGGCCCCATTCGGGCAAAGCAACGCGACCCGCTCCCCCAGCTCAACCCCATTCCGCTGCAACCCAACGGCAATCGCATCGGAGGTCTGGTCCAAGCGCCGATAGCTCCAGACGGGATCCGTGAGCACGGCTGGTGCATCGGCCCAGCGCCCAACGGCGCGCCGAAACAACGTCGATAGACTTTCGCTCATGCCCGCCCTTCCGCTTCCGGCCACTCTGAATCTCGCTCTTCCGCCGCGCTTGCCAGTGCAGAGCGGCTGGTCGCCGTTCGCCACTCCAGATCACCCTAGATCACCTTCGAGAAACCACCTTGCCCCTGCTTGGCCTCCATGTAGGCATCGAAGGCCATGCAGATGTTGCGGATCAGCATGCGACCCTTGGGCAACACGCGGATGCCGCTGCCATCGATCTCGAGCAAGCCGTCGGCCTGCATGCCCTTGAGCTTGGCGAGATCACGGCCGAAGTAATCCTGGAAATTTAGCTCCCAAGCGCGCTCGATCTCGCTGAAGTCGAGCTTGAAGTGACAGATCAGCCGGGTGATTACGTCGCGACGGATCTCATCATCGCGGCTCAGCTCGATGCCACGGAACACCGGCAGCCGGCCGGCGTCGATGTCGGCGTAGTACTCATCTAGCTCGCGCCGGTTCTGGCCGTAGGTGGCGCCGACCTTGCCGATCGAGGTCACGCCGATGCCGATCAGATCGCAGTCGGCATGGGTCGAATAGCCCTGGAAGTTGCGGTAGAGGGTGCCGTTGCGCTGCGCCAGCGCCAGCTCGTCATCGGGGCGGGCGAAGTGATCCATGCCGATATAGAGCCAGCCGGCCTCGGCCAGGCGCTCGGTGGTCGCTTGCAGGATCTCGAGCTTGACCTGCGGCGGTGGCAGCTGCTCCTCGTCGATCCGGCGCTGCGGCATGAAGCGGCGCGGCAGATGCGCGTAGTTGAACACCGACAGGCGCTCGGGGCCGACGGCGATGATCTTATCGAGGGTTTCCAGGAAACTTTCGGCAGTCTGATACGGCAGACCGTAGATCAGATCGATGCTGATCGAGCGGAAGCCCTCGGAGCGCGCGGCCTCGAGCACAGCGAAGGTCTCGTCCTCGCTCTGCACGCGGTTCACCGCCTTCTGCACCCGGGGGTCGAAATCTTGCACGCCAAGGCTCATGCGGTTGAAACCGATCTCGCGTAGCAGCGCGATGGTATCGCCCTTGGCCTCGCGTGGGTCGATCTCGATCGAGTACTCGCCGACCTCGTCGTCAGCCAGCTTGAAGTGCTTACGCGTCTCGGCCATCAGCTCGCGCATCTGCGCCGCGCTGATGAAGGTCGGCGTGCCGCCGCCCCAGTGCAATTGCTCGACCACGCGGTCGTCGTCGAACAACGCCGACTGCATCGCCAGCTCTTTATAGACCCGCTCGAGGTACGGCTGCACCATGGTGCGGTCCTTGGTTGCGATCTTATTGCAGGCGCAGTAGAAGCAGACCGTGTCGCAAAACGGGATGTGGAAGTAGAGCGATAACGGCCGACCGCTGGCGTTGGTCGCTTGGCAGACCTGCTTGTAGCGGTTCTCATCGAAGGCCGGATCGAACTCGAGCGCGGTCGGATAAGAGGTATAGCGCGGACCGCTCTGGTCGTAACGCTGGATCAGCGCCAGATCGAACACGGTGCGCTGATCGGCAGCGCCCTCGCTGGCCAAGGAGCGAGCAGCCCCAGCAGCGCCTTGACTGCGTTGCTGCTCACCGGGTGCTTCGGTCATGGTGGTGTTTTCAAGCATTGTTATCGTCTACCTCAAGGCACCAGCAGCGGGCCTCGTTGCGTTGTATGGTTCAAGATGTCGTGTTGGACCCATCTCGAGTTGGACCCGAGCGACGCCGCCGATGCCAGGCTCTGTCGCCGATCGCGCCGTTGCAAACGCCGCGGCCGCGGCGTCGGCACTCAGGAGCCAGCGACAGCCTCAGCAAAGTCCGCATGCGCGTCGACGAGCTCTTGGCGACGCATCAGAAACACGCCGTCGCCGCCGCGCTCGAATTCGAGCCAGGTGAACTGCACGCCGGGGAACCGATCCTGCAGGGTTTCCGCCGCGCTGCCAACCTCTACGATCAAGAGACCGTCATCAGCCAGGAAGTCCGGAGCGTCGCGCAGGATGCGTAAGACCAGATCAAGCCCTGACTCACCAGCGGCAAACGCCAGCTGAGGCTCATGCCGATACTCAGCAGGTAATGACTCGAGCTCTGCCGCGGCAACATAGGGTGGGTTGGAGACGATGACATCGTAAACGGCCTCGTCATCGATCGCGGCAAAGAGATCCGACTCGATGATCCGAACCCGCTCCTCGAGACCATGAAGGGCGCGATTGCGCATCGCCACCCGCAGCGCGGCGGGCGAGATGTCAGCGAGATCAACATCCGTGTCTGGCAGATGCATGGCCGTGGCGATGCCGATACAGCCACTGCCGGCGCAGAGATCGAGCACACGGCCAACCTGAGCCGGATCGATCCAGGGCGCGAAGCCCTCGCTGACCAGCTCAGCAAGCGGAGAGCGCGGCACCATAACCTGATCGGAGACGATCATCTCCAGACCAGCGAACCAGGTGCGGCCGGTGAGGTAGGCGGAGGGCCGACGCTCGTCGACACGCCGTGCGAGTAGCGCAGTGATTGCTTCGCGTTCCGAGGCCGTGACGCGGCACTGGCCATAGTCGGCGATCAGCGCCACCGGCATCTTGAGTGCATCGGCGACCAGCCAGGCAGCCTCATCGAATGCATTATCAGTGCCATGGCCGAAGTGTAGCCCGGCCTCAATGAAGCGACAGGCACCCCAGCGAACGAGGTCCTGAATCGTCAGCAGCTCATCGGTTTCAACCTGCATGGTGACCTGCATGATGACAGGGGCTCTCGCTGATGCCTGGGACTCCGCTCGGCGCTGCGCAGCTATAGTGCTGCTACAGTGCTGCTAAAGTGCTGCTATCAGCGCAGCGATGAAAGACGACGCGCTGAAACAGTACGGTAACGCCCGCGGCCTAGGTCGCCGGTTAGGATGGGTTCGAAGCGGGCCGAATCTGTAAGGATAGCATCAGCAGGGATTCGACTGCCGACAGGATGAGCCGAAGAGCTGATCTAGGCCAAGCTGAAGGGCTGCTGCCACTGGCACTGACAGGCTCACTCATCGACCCCCGAATAGAGCGCATCAGCCCTGGCCGGCCAGATCTGGCAATCGGCGGACCCGGCCGACCCAAGCGATCTCTAGGCAGCGCGCTGCTTGCGGACCGCCACTGAACGATTGTCGACCCGCTCGCCCTGCCGCAGCTTGCGCTGACCGCGCTCCACCAGGTCAGCAAGCGAGATTTCACTGAGGAAGGTGAAGATCTCATCGCTGAGCTGGTCCCAAAGACTGTGAGTGAGGCAGCGCTCACCGCCGCGGCAGTTCTCTCGGCCACCACAGCGGGTAAACTCGACCCACTCGTCGACAGCACAGATGACATCCGCGATCGTGATCTCATCGGCGGACTTGCCGAGATAGTATCCACCCCCAGGACCTCGAATCCCACGCACGAGCTGTTTCGCGCGCAACGCCGCAAACAGCTGCTCGAGATAAGACAAAGAGATACCCTGGTTGACCGAGATATCGGCCAGTGTCACCGGCCCTCTGCCCGAGTTCAGCGCAAGATCGAGCATAGCAGTGACGGCATAGCGGCCCTTGGTAGAGAGTCTCATGGTGTGATGCCTTAAGGTTGACGCAGCCTTACTCCAGCTGGGTACGTGGTTTTTCAATCGTCAATTGTCAAGCAAAACGCTCAACTTTTTTGCGAGAGGATGTTTATGCCGCGCGTCGATACCGAGAGCTTTTACCGCCAGGCGTTAGCGCGCTACGGCGAGAACGCAGAAGGCGTACACTGGCGGTCCGCCGAGAGCCAGCAGATCCGCTTTGCCGTCCTGCGTGACCTGCTGCCAGCCGATCTCTCGCCCATCTCGCTGGTCGACGTCGGCTGTGGCCTCGGCGATCTCCATGCCTTCCTCGTCGCGCGCAACGATCTGCCGCGCCAGTACATTGGCCTCGACGCCGTACTAACGATGGTCGACCGCGCGCGGGCGCGCACTGGCTGCACAATCCTGCACCGAGACGTGCTCAGTGACCCCATCCCGGAGGCCGACTGGTATCTCGCGAGCGGCGCCATGGCGCTCTTGACACACGAAGAAACCGGTTTGTTCATCACGCGCTGCCTCAGCGCAGCGCGGCGAGGGTTGGTGTTCAACCTGCTCAAGGGCGATCACCAATCACTGACCTTCAACTATTTGATGCCCGAAGCGGTCGAGAACTGGGCCGCAGAAATGGACCTAGAGGTAGAGATCGTCGAGGGCTATCTGTCAGGCGACTTCAGTGTCGCCATGACACACAAGCACAGCGAATGACCGCGCTCTAAAGGCGGAAACCAAGCGGAAACCAACGGGAGGTTCAAGGATTCTGTTAGACTGCCGCCTACTTTTCAGCGACAGAGGAGCCGCTCATGGCCGTCGTAGAGCTCAACGAGCAGACCTTCGAGCAGACTATCAACGATAACCCGTTCGTCATCGTCGACTTCTGGGCAACCTGGTGCGGTCCTTGCCGTTCCTTCGCGCCGGTGTTCGAAAAGGTCTCGAACGATCACGAGGATATCGTCTTCGCCAAGGTCAACACGGAAGAGGCACAAGGTATTGCTGCCCACTTCCAGATCCGGTCGATTCCAACGCTGATGATCTTCCGCGACAATGTGATCATCTTCTCCCAGCCTGGCGCGCTTCCCGAGAGTTCCTTCCGCGAACTGATCGGCAAGGCCAAGGAGCTGGATATGGAACAGGTCCGCGCCGATATCGCCAAACAGCAAGGCGACACAGCCTGAGGTAGCTCGGCGCATCACCCCCCGATTGGCCGGGCCGGCAAGCGCCCAACCGGCCGCTAAAGCGGCCGGGCTAAGGGCTTATTCGCAGCGCGTCACCAGCCCTGGTGATGAGGCGCTTGTTTCAGGGTAAACGCACTCGCGATGCAGGCATCCAAGCTCGTCTTTTCTCGTCTCGCTCTGCTGATGCCCGCGACCAACGTCGGCGGCTTGATGAGCCTGTGCGAAGAGAATTATGCGGCGCTGATGAGGCTGGCGCCCAACCTCCCTCAGCTGACAGGACAACTGCGCTCGCAGCCTGAGCGCATCGCGGAGCTAACACTCTCCATCGTCGACCAATCTCCCTACACAACGACGCTGCGCCTGACCCACCTGCTCCAGGTCGAGGCTACCGCACAGCACCAGCAGCCGTCGGAGCCCGATGCCCTGCTCCGCGCCTATCACGATGCGGAGCAGGTCGAGGTCTTGAATCTCAGGCAAACCGTGCTCCCGATCCTGAGTCACTACCAAGCGCCCGCCTTGGCCTCCAAGTGGCGCGCCAATCTGTTCGTCTCGAAATGGCTTAGCTACTGCTTGCATCAAGGATACCGGTTCTCGGCAAAAGCGGATCAGACAGCCGCTGCAGATTTCCACGAGTTGCTACCGAGCGCCTAAGCTCCCGGCAAAGCCTCGCTAATACTCGAAATTCCACTGCAGGCCGGTGCTTGGGCCGATATGAACCCGCTTGTGGTGCTCTTCTCCCGGGTTGGCCCCTGGGTTGGCCAGCTGTCCGGTCTCGCCAAGCTCGACCAGAATCTCCGCACGTTGATCAAGCCAACGCTCGAGGTCGCCGGGGCGTGACAGCGAGATTCGGCGCCTAGCCCGAGCCACCAAGGCCAGCGTCTGCAGACGCGACGCCGCATCAAGACCCTCGAGCAAACCCGGCAGCGGCTGGGGTAATAGTAAGAAGAAGCTGGCACCAAACTCATTGATCGCGATATCAACAAATCGCCTCGATGCTTGATCTTCAAGCGTAGCCGCGATGACCAAGGCGCGATCCGGATAGCGTGAAACCAATCGCCTCAATACCCGCCGCATCAATACGGCAATCCTCGCCGCTGGTAGCTCAGCACCCGGCGACGCCCTATTGGGAGCCAGGCCGATCAACAGCATGCGCAGCACGCCAAGGCCAGAGCGCGCCAACAGGGTTGGCACCAGACGTACGGCAAATCGATCCAGATCCTTCATCGGCCCCGACAGTTGCTGATAGGGAATCAGCTGCGGGTGGTGCTTACGCTGATTGTCACGCGTCGGCGCATAGGACCATCCGTCCAGCCAGCGGTCCGCGGCCCAGCGCCCGTGTTCGATCACGGCCAGCCGTTCGACTTCGATCGGCGCGAAGGCGAAGGATTCGACCTGGCTCTCCGGCACCGCTTGGCAGTCGGTCATCGCCAGCTTGGCCCAGAGATGATCCGCTTGGTGGCGATTCGCATCCCGATAGGATGAGGCCAGTGTCGACCAGGGTCTCCCGGCCGGTTCAAGGGATGGATCACGCCCCTGCGCCTCAGTGGTATCACGATAGTGGTTGTGGATCACCTGCGCGAGTTCATCGCCTTTGCCGTCTAGCAACACCGCGCGATCGAGCGCCAGCTGGCGGTAGCTGATCGGAATCAGCTGTCCATCCCAATCGCTGAGCTCGCCATTGGGCGTTGCATCGCCGATCTCGATGAAGATGGGCGGCGAGCACTGCTGCATATCCAGCAGACGCTCGGCCAGCGTGCGCGCCTGGCTCAGAGCATCAGGTGCCCCTACTGGGGCGCCTGCTGGTGCCTCAGCTTCGGAATCTGGCCCTGAGCCTGGCCAGGACTCCGGCACAGAGCCTACCTCAGACGGCATTTGCGCCGCTCCCGCGGGCGCAAGCTCGCAGCAGACCATCGCCGCGGTTATCGGCGGCACACTCGCCAAGTCCAACCCATCCAGGGATCTAAACCGAAACTCGGCGATCTCATGGGCCTGCGGATAGGCCTGGATAAAGGCGCGCTCCCAGGACTCAGGGGCCTCGCTGAGCAGCGTGAAGCAGCTGCGCTGCTCGCCGTAGCCACTGATGCGCAGCGCATGCACCAATAGGGCCTCTGAGAAACGGCTGCGGCCGAGGATAGCCAGATGAATCGGCTGGCCAAACCGCGGGTCAGCACCCCAATGCAGGGGCCAGCTCGCCAGCAGACGCCGCGCGGCGGCGGTCGGGATCGAGACTTGCTCGAATTGCACATTGTCCGGCCAGCGTGCGCGCGCCTCGGCCAAGTCGCTCGCCGCAGGCGCTGCGCCGTCATCGATCAACAGCATGCGCAATGGCTGGCGTCGACGCCGTCCCTTCAGTCCGCATCCGAGCCGCGCCGACAATTCAGTCAGCAACGCAAGTGGTTCAGCCAGGCCCGCCAACAGCAGGACATCGGCAGCCAGAAGATCCTGCGGAGAAAGATCAGCAACCTCGGTCCTGATCAACCGTTCCGGGCCTCTTCGCAGCACGCGCGCGCAGGCATCGGCCACCTCGCCTTGGCCAAACAGGAGCAGGCGCCGGCGGCCCACTCGTTGCCAAGACACAGGCATCCAAGACAACGGCATCAATCGCTCTGGTGCAGCAGATTGCCCGCCTCATCGAGCACCAAGACGCTCATCGGTATGCCGGCCCGGACACTGGCTGAGACCACGCAGAAGTCTTCAAACAGGGTCTTGCAACGCTCGAACCGCTTTGATTCGAGCAGCGCCGGCGCAACGATCAAGCGCACCTCCATGCGGCCGATGCGCAAGCGTTTCTTCTCGTTACGCACCATCACGCAGGTGACCTCGGTGCGCAGGCTCTGCTCCGGCGGCTCCTCCTTGCCGATGCAGTAGAGCAGACTTGCCGAGAGACAGTTGCCGACCGCGGCGGCGAGCAGCCGCGAGGCATTCGGTCCATTGGTGCCACCCAAGGGCGGTGGCTCATCCATCAGCAGATCGGCGGCGCGCTTCCAATCGAAGGCGACATTGATCTCGAAGCCCTCGCGCTGCTCGAGCTGGATGGTGAAGCGGCCCGCTTCGTCGCTCGCCTGTGAAGCATTGGTCTCAGTTGTCATTCTCGTCTCCGTCTCCGTCGCCATCGATCGGGATCGCAACGCCTGTTGCCGAACCTGGTTCTTCGAATCCTGCCAGCCGCACGAGGTGCAGCCAAAGGTTATCGCCCAGGGTTATAGCCAAGGGCGCCAATTCTCCTCCTAAAGATGGCCGCTGGCGAACAGAGAACAACGATGGGAAGCCTGCAGCGAGACGCGATCGTCGTCGCTTCCACCTCTCAGGATAATGCCCGGGGGTTGATCAGGGTTCTATCATCCTTGAGTCCGACACCGCTGAGCCCCTGGCGAAAAGCGCCCACGATGAGCCCTGTCAGCAGTTGGGCGGCTTCGGCGTAGGCGAGACCGCCGGTGCGAATATTGGAGATGCAGTTACGTTCGGCATCGTTTCGGCCGGGACGCGGCTGGTAGGTGAGATAGATGCCCATGCTATCAGCGGCGCTCAGGCCGGGCCGCTCGCCGATCAAGATCACCGATAGGCGCGCGCGCAAGGCTGCGCCGATCTCATCCGCTAGGGCGACGCGCGCCTGGCTTGCTACGACCGTTGTGGCCAGGCGCCAGCCTTGGGATCTGGCTAGCGGCAGCCAGGCGTCAAGAAACGGCACAGCGTTGTCATGGATCGCACGCGCGGACAGGCCGTCAGCAACGATCACCGCCACGTCTGGCGCTAATGTGCGACTGGATGCATGGTCTGGGTCTGCCGCATCCGTTGCAGACCTGGACGACGCCTGCGACTGCCTGTGTGTCTGAAGCGCGGCACGACCCGCAGAGCTCAGTCGCCGCCCCAAGTCAGGACGCTGAAGGTAGCAGGCCCTGTCCAGAGCGGCACTCTGCAACGCCATGCTGTCGAGACCGCGCACGCGAAGCGCCTGCTCGATGGCAGGAACATCGAAAGGCAGGTGCACCGCATCGCGGGCGCGTGCGTGGTCTCGATCGAAGGCCAACAACTCAGAGGTGCTGAGACTGCTGCCGCTGCGTGCGAGGCCGATGCGTGCCGCGGTGAGATCAGCCAGCGTGCGCAGATCATTGGGACAGTCGAGTCTCGGCAATGTCGCTAATCGCGTCATGGATGCTCGTCTCCGGTCTGCTGTGCGAGTGCCTGCAGCAGCGGGGCGGCAAGCCCCGGCGGGGCCAGACGCCCATGCGTATCGATGATGCCGATACGGGCGAGCCAGGCCTCGAACTCGGGCGCCGGAGGCCGCTTCAACACCTGGCGCAGGTAGTTGGCGTCGTGAAACGACGTGCTCTGGTAATACAGCATGATGTCGTCAGCGCCAGGCACGCCCATGATGAAATTGACCCCCGCGACGCCGAGCAGGGTGAGCAGATTGTCCATGTCATTCTGATCGGCCTCGGCGTGGTTGGTATAGCAGATGTCACAGCCCATGGGCACACCCAGGAGCTTGCCGCAACAGTGATCCTCGAGTCCGGCACGAATGATCTGCTTGCCGTCGTAGAGATACTCGGGGCCGATGAAGCCGACCACCGTATTGACCAGCAATGGCTCGAACTGTCGCGCGACACCATAGGCGCGCGCTTCCAGGGTTTGCTGATCGATGTTGTGATGCGCATTCGCGGACAAGGCACTGCCCTGTCCTGTCTCGAAATACATCAGGTTGTTACCGATGCTGCCGCGGCCAAGCGCCCGGCCCGCGTCGAGCGCCTCCTGCAACAGGGCGAGATTGATGCCAAAGCTATTGTTCGCACCCTCGGTGCCGGCAATCGACTGAAACACCAGATCAACCGGCGCACCCCGCTCGATAGCCAGCAAGGTGTTGGTGAGATGCGCCAGCACACAGGACTGCACCGGCATCTCGAAGCGCAGCCTGAGTTCATCGAGCAACTGCAGCAGATGGGTCGCTGTCTGCACATTGTCTGTGGCCGGGTTGATGCCGATCACCGCATCACCCGAGCCGTTCAGCAACCCATCCAAGATGGACGCGGCGATACCAGTCACATCATCGGTTGGATGGTTGGGCTGCAAGCGGGTCGACAACCGGCCCGGCAGCCCGATACTGGTGCGAAAGCGCGTCACCACCGAGGTCTTGGACGCGACCAGGATCAGATCCTGATTGCGCATCAGTTTTGATACAGCAGCGACCATCTCCGGTGTCAAACCTGGCGCCAGCGCCGACAGGCAAGCCGTATCAGTCTCATAGGCCAGCAGCCAGTCGCGAAACTCGCCGACCGTCATGGATGCCACCAGTTGGAATGCGACGGCATCGTGGGTATCCAGGATCAGGCGCGTGACCGCGTCGGACTCGTACGGGATGATCGCCTCGTTCAGAAAGGTGCTCAGTGGAAGATCAGCGAGTGCGTAACGTGCGGCAATGCGCTCTTCTTCGCTGCGGGCTGCAACCCCAGCCAGGCCATCACCGGACTTGAGTGGGCTCGCCTTGGCCAGTAGATCGCCCAATCCCTCGAAACAATAGCTCGTGGTGCCAAGGCGTGCGCGATAGGTCGCCATGCTGGGACTCCAGTCGCTTGTTGCGGAGGACGCTGCCGGTCAGGCGACATCAGCAGTCGCCGCAGAACTGAGCGCCTTGAGGAGGCCGCAGCCGACGGGAGGCCGGCCGCAGCCAAGCGGCAGCCAGTCTAGCCGCCGTTCTTGACCCTCTGGAAGCTGTGCTTCTCGTGCACCATCATGGCCGCGATCACACCAACCGTCACGAGGACCGAGAGCAAGAACAGCAGGACCAACATGGCCGGACTATCAGCAAAGGTGAAGTAGGCGCTCGCCCCTTCCCAACTGGTGATCGGACTCGAATTCATAACCTGATCTCCTGAAGCTTAATCTTGAACAGGCGCCTTATTTGCCAGTTGGCAAGACGCCCTACACATCCGATGAAGGGCATCAGCCCTGAATCGGCGGCATCGCCGCACCGTGCGGGATCGCTGGCGGACCTGAGGATTCTGGATAGGCGCGGGATGGGATCTCGGTGATATCAAGCCCCGCCTCTTCTGCTTCCGCCGGCACCCGCAAGAGACCGATCGACTTCAACAGCAACGACACCAGATAGCCAGGGATGAAGCCGAGCGCTGCCATCACCAACGCCCCTACGAGCTGTCCGCCCAGACTGATCGCGGGACCATCAACATTCGGGTAGCCGCCCGCGAAGAGTCCCACCGAGAGCACACCGATAAGACCACCAACGCCGTGCACACTAAAGGCGCCGACCGCATCATCGAGACGAAACCTCTGCAGCAACTTGTCCGCATAGGCGATCACGACGCCACCGATGAAGCCGATAAGGAACGCAAGGGGTGGATAGTAGAGATCGATCCCGGAGGCTGCAGCGATAATGCCCGCCAGACCACCCGACATCATCCAAAATGGATCGCGGGTGATCAGGTAGGCGCCGATGATTCCGCCTGCAAAGCCCATTAAGATATTGAACGCGAACGACGATAGTGTGGCCGGCGTGTTGTAGATCGTCACCCATTGATCACCGCTGGTGTAGATGATGCAGCCCCCGATGAAGCCGAAGAAGCCGACGATGATCAGCATCAAGCCGATCAGCGACATCGGCGTGCTGTGTCCGACAATGGGCAGTGTGGTCCCGTCTGGCGCGAAGCGGCCGATGCGCGGGCCGAGATTGATCAACACGCCGAGGGTAAAGAAGCCAGCCACCATATGCACAACGCCTGCGGCGCCGGTGTCGTGGTAGCCGAGCTTCAGCGTCAACCAGCCCTCGGGATGCCAACCCCAGGCAGCGCCCAGTATCCACACCGCCGAGCCCAGCAACACCGCCAAGATCAGAAAGGCCGACAGCCGGATGCGCTCGATCACCGCGCCCGACATGATCGAAGCTGTCGTCGCCGCGAACAGCGTGAAGGCGGCCCAGAAGACGCCGGTCGCGTTGTCGCTCAGGTTCGGCCCCATCGACTCGCCCCAGGGAATGCCACCGGCCGCGTCATCCAAGCGGAGACTGAACCCATCCGGGAAGCCGAGATAGATGAACCAGCCAAAAAAGAAGAAGGTCGGAATCACGAAGGCGAAGGCGAGGATATTCTTCACCCCCGACGCCAGCGTGTTCTTGAGACGCGAGGCGCCCATCTCGTAGGCGAGGAAGCCGACATGGATCAAGACCATCACGGCGGTGCACCACCAATAATAGACCTCCATGTTGACCGTCCCTGACATCTCGATCATCGATTTCAGCTGTTCAAGCTCTTCTGCACTCATCAGCATGCGCCCTCGGTTCGGTTTAGACAGCGGGGGTGAAACAGCCGATCGCTAGGCCAGCGATCAGATAGCGAGCAAAGGCTGCGAGAAGACCCTGCATGCAGGATCCTCAGCATCTTCGACCAGCGATTCACTGCAAGGCAGATTTTTTTCTTTCAAGGAACATGCCAGAAACGGCTTCACCCACCACGATCGGCGGTCAATAGTGCGCCTGCAGCTGGAGCCCAGGCTGGTTCAGTCAAGCCAAAGTCCCTGGTATCCCTGATGAAGAGCCAGCAAACAACTTGGTTGGCGTCACCAGGCGCCAGGTCGGTGCCGATCGCGCTCTGCTTCAGGATTCATCCGCGTAGGTGATCACCGAGAGCATCCGAATCGGCACCTCGATGAGACGCTCCGGGCCATGGGGGATCTGGCCGTCGAAGGTGAGACTGTCACCGGGAGCCATGCCGAAGACCTGGTTGCCGTGCCGGTACTCGATACGTCCCTCGAGGAGATGAATGAACTCGGTACCTGGATGGGAGAAGCTCGGGAAGACCTCGCTGGCATCATCCATGGTCACCAGGAAAGGCTCGAACAACTTACGCGGCCCTTGCTTGTAACTGAGCAGGTGGTAGGTGTGGCCCTTGTCGGTACCGCGCCGCACCACCTCCAGCCCCTCACCGCTGCGAATCAGTTGAGCATGGCCATCGGCCCGATCAAAATCCGCAAACAGCTTTGAGAGCGGCATACCGAGGGTGTCGCAGAGCCGACTCAGGGTATCGAGACTGGTGGAGACTTGGGCATTCTCGATCTTACTCACCATGCCCTGGCTAATCCCCGAGATCCGCGACACGTCAGCGATCTTGAGTCCCTGACTGACGCGTTCGCGCTTGACCTGCAGCGCAATGTGCTGCTCAAGCCGCAGCCTTGGCGCTGACTTGGCGCCTGACCCGGTCAGCGCCAGCGTCTCGCTGATCGACGGCGCGCCGAGCGGCCCCTCCTCAACAAGACCGCCCTCCGGTTGGCGGCGCTTCCGGCCTCTGGTATCAGTCAACGCCTCGCTCCTCTTGCCGCCGTTCCGGCCCATCGCCCAAAATCAGTGCAGGAAAATAATGTTCGCACCAGGAAAGATCACCCATTCAGCGGTAGGGGCCGGCCCGCAAAGGCATAAGCCCGACCGCGCTCATCGAATGAACCCTACTCGGGGCGTCCAGATGATTGCCAAAAACAGCATCAGCAACAAATCACTGCAGCAAGGACTGGGCGATGATCGTCAAACGCCAAGGTCTCCGATACCAGCTGGAGTCAGGAACCGAGAGACACTTGGCAACGTTGTTGCATTCCTCAAATGCAATAAAATTTCCTTTTGAGAAATTTTCAGACTCAACGATGGAAAGATCCTACCGCCTCGTCATTTCCTGTCCGGACCAAGTCGGCATCGTCGCTGCCGTCAGTGATTTCATCGCCAACCATCAGGGCTGGATCACTGAGGCGCATCACTATACGGACCCGGCTAGCCAGTGGTTCTTCATGCGCTATGTGGTGCGCGCAAGCTCACTCCCCTTTGGCCTAGTGGGGTTTCGGCAGCACTTCGAACCCATCGCCGAGCGCTTTGGCATGCATTGGTATCTCAACGATACCGGCGTCAACAAGCGGGTCGTACTGATGGCTAGCAAACAGGAGCATTGCCTATCAGACCTGCTCTACCGCTGGCGCAGCGGCGAGCTCGCGTTTGATATCCCCTGCGTGTTGTCCAATCATCAGGATCTGCGCGACTACGTGGAATGGCACGGCATCCCGTTTCACCATCTGCCGGTCGACCCCAGCGACAAAGGCCCGCACTTCGCGGCGGTCAGCGAGACGATCAAGACGGTGGGTGCCGATGCGGTGGTGCTGGCGCGTTATATGCAGATCCTTCCGCCCGACCTCTGTGAGCGCTATCCCAGCGCGATCATCAACATTCACCATAGCTTCCTGCCCTCGTTCGTCGGCGCCAAGCCCTACCACCAGGCATCCGCTCGCGGCGTCAAGTTGATCGGCGCCACCTGCCACTATGTCACCAGTGAGCTCGATGCCGGCCCGATCATCGAGCAGGACGTGGTGCGCGTCAATCATCACAACACGGTCGAGGACATGGTCCGCCTGGGCAAGGACGTCGAGAAGACGGTGCTTGCCCGCGGTCTGCGCTATCACTTGGAAGACCGGGTGCTGGTGCACGACAACAAGACCATCGTGTTTGCCTGAGGCCAGCGTCATGCCCTTACGTCTGTTGAAGTTTGCCCTGCGCGGCACCGACGCCGAGCCCCGCTTCTTTCCGCCCGAGCAACCACTGGCCGATCAGTATGACATCGTCATCATCGGGGGCGGCGGGCACGGTCTCGCCTGCGCCTACTATCTAGCACGCGAGCATGGTGTTAAGAGGGTCGCAGTGCTTGAGCAGGGCTACCTAGGTGGCGGCAACACCGGGCGCAACACCACCATCGTGCGCTCCAACTATCTGACCCCCGAGGGGGTCCAGTTCTATGACCAGAGCTTGAAGCTCTTTCAGGATCTGTCAGAAGACCTCGACCTTAACCTCTTCTATTCCACCCGCGGACATTTCACGCTAGCCCACTCCGATAGCGCGCTGCGTACCATGCGTTGGCGTGCCGAGGTCAATAAGCACTTCGGCATCGACAGCGAGTTGGTCGACCGTCAGCGCATCGCCAAGGCAGTGCCGGAGATGGATCTAGACTGCGGTGGCGATCAGCCCGTCCTGGGTGCCTTGTGGCACGCCCCAGGTGCCGTCGCGCGGCATGATGCGGTCGCCTGGGGCTATGGTCGGGGTGCCTGGCAGCGCGGCGTCGAGATTCACCAAAAGACCCGCGTCACCGGCATCCGCGTCGAGGGCGAACGGGTGCGGGGCGTGCAGACCAACCGCGGCGAGATCGCCTGCGACAAGCTGATCTCGATGGTCGCTGGCTTCACCCCGCGCATCACCGAGATGGTCGGTCTGCAGACACCGATCGAGATCTTCCCTTTGCAGGCCTGCGTCACCGAGCCGGTGAAGCCCTTTCTCAATAGCATCATCGTCTCCGGCAGTCTGCACGTCTATGTGAGTCAGTCCTCCCGCGGGGAGCTGGTGATGGGGGCCTCCGTGGACCCGAGCGTCTTGCACAGCACCCGCTCGAGCTTCGGCTTCGTCGAGGAATTGGCGGATAAGCTGCTCGACCTCTTCCCGCTCACCGGGCGGCTGCGGGTGATGCGGCAATGGGCCGGCATGAGTGACATGACCCCAGACTTCGCGCCGATCATGGGCACGACCCCGATCACCGGCTTCTACCTGGATGCCGGCTGGGGCACCTGGGGCTTCAAGGCCACGCCGATCAGCGGCAAGACCATGGCCTGGACCGCGGTCAACGATCAAAACCACGAACTGATCAAGCCCTTCCGGCTATCCCGCTTCACCGACTTCGACCTGGTCGGCGAACGCGGCGCGGCATCGGTCGGACACTAAGTTGGACACGAAGTCGGACACCAAGAGACCAGCATGAAACTGATCCCCTTACCTGACCTGGGTCCACACCCGGTGACAGAATTCGACTACGGCGGCGAGCAGTCTCGCCCGCCACTGGTGGCCGATGACGCCACCTGGGCCGCGCATGTCTTTAATCGCACCGGCGCCCCCGGGGTGCTGCGCGAATGGTGGTACCACCGGCCTACCGGGGGGTGGTACCTGTTCGAGCGCGATACGGCCCAGGATCGCTTCCTCCGCTCCATTCCCGTGCAGGACATCTGCTATGAGCTCCCGACTGACACCTCAGCCGTTTGAGTGGATCGAGCGCGCTCGCCCGCTGCGCTTCACGCTCGAGGGCGAGGCCATCGATGCGCTACAGGGCGACTGCATTAGCAGTGCCTTGTGGGCCAATGGCGTGCGCATCCTCGGTCGCAGCTTCAAATATCACCGCCCACGCGGCATCTTTTCACTCGCCAATCACGACATCAACGCCCTGTTCGAGTACGTCGATGACACCCATCTGCGCGGCGATGTAACACCGGTGCCGGCTGGCATCAACCTCACCGCCTGCAACACCCTGGGCGGGCTCAAGCAGGACCGATACCGTTGGCTCGATCAACTCTCACCCGCGCTGCCGGTCGGCTTCTATTACAAGGTGTTCCACAAACCCCGCTGGCTGTTCCCGTTCTGGGAGCGTCTGCTGCGCCACACCGCCGGGCTCGGGCAGGTCCGCAGCAGCTGGCGGCGGCGCATCACCCCGAAGTGGTATGAGCATTGCGATCTGCTGGTCATCGGCGCGGGGCCAGCCGGCATGGCCGCGGCACTCACCGCCGCCGAGGCCGGCGCCGATGTAATCCTGGTCGATGAGCATCCGCATATCGGCGGAAGCCTGGACTATCAATGGACCAATGATCCCGGCGCCGAGGCGCCGCGCGCCACGCTCAAACAGGGCGTCACCGCGCATCCACGGATTCGCATCATGACGGCTACCGTTGCTGCCGGCTACTACCAGGATCAGTGGGTACCGCTGGCCGGCCCAGCCGGCATCGCCAAGACCCGCAGTCGCGCGCTGATCGTCGCGACCGGCGTCATCGAGCAGCCAGCCGTCTTTCGCAACAACGACCTGCCTGGCGTCATGCTCGCCTCCGCGGCTCAGCGCCTGATTGCGCGCTACGCGGTCAAGCCCTGCGAGCGGGCGGTGCTCTTAGTGGCCAATGCCGAGGGTTATCGCGCCGCGCTCGATCTGCAAGCCGCCGGCGTCGAGCTTATCGCCGTCGTCGACCTAGGCGAGCCAGCCGAGCGCGGTCCACTGGCCAGCAAGCTCGCTGCCACCGGCGTCGAGATCCTCGCCCATCACGGCCTCTATGCAGCCTCTGGCAAGGATCGCCTGAGTGCCGTCAGTGTCGCGCCACTGGGCGCCGACGGCAGCCTCGACGACACCCAGGAGCGCTGGCTGCGCTGCGACGGCGTCATCCTCAGCGTCGGCTGGGCGCCGGCGGCGCATCTGCTCTACCAAGCCGGCGCAACACTCGGGTACAGCCAGACCTTAGAGCAGTTCGTACCGCTCGAGCTGCCACCGGGCATCCAGGCGGCAGGCCGCGTCAATGGTGTGTTCGAGCTGCAGGCGCAGATCGAGGATGGCCGTCGTGCCGCCCGCGCGGCGCTCGCAGAACTGACAGCAGCAACCGACGTTGCGAGCGAGATCAAGACCAGCGGCCCAGCCAGCAATCACGACCTGGCCCAATACCGCGACCCGAACGCCCACTCTCACCCCTGGCCGATTGTGGCGCATCCCAAGGGCAAGAACTTCGTCGACCTGGATGAGGATCTGCAGCTTGAGGATCTGTTGCAAGCCGCACGCGAGGGTTTCGACAACATCGAGCTGTTGAAACGGTTCTCGACCGTTGGCATGGGACCAAGCCAGGGCAAGCACGCCAACATGAACGCGATTCGCGTATTGGCCAAGGTCCTCGGCAAGGCCATCGACGAGACCGGCTCCACCACGGCCCGCCCCTTCTATCACCCCCTGCGTCTGGACGACCTGGCCGGTCGACGCTTCCGCGTGCATCAACGCTCGGCCTTGCACGAACGCCATGAGCAGGCCGGTGCCTGCTTCATGGAGGCTGGTGCCTGGCAACGCCCGGAGTTTTACGGCAAAGCCGAACAGCGCGAGGCCCGCGTGCGCGAGGAAGTCGCGGCGGTGCGTGGTGCGCTCGGTCTGATCGACGTCTCGACGCTGGGTAAGATCGAGGTCCTTGGGCGCGACGCCGCACGCTTACTCGACGCCGCCTATAGCATGCGCATGACCAGGCTCAAAGCTGGCATGACGCGCTATGCGCTAATGGTCGACGAGGCAGGCGTCATCATCGACGACGGCATCGTCGGCCGCTTGGGTGAGCAGCAGTATTACCTGACCGCGACCAGCAGCCATGCCAACGCGACCTATCGCAGCCTCACGCGCTTCGCCTTGGAGTGGGGACTCCAAGTCCGGCTGGTCAATCGCACCGGGCAGCTCTCGGCGATGAATCTGGCTGGGCCAAACAGCCGCCGACTGCTCGCCGAGTTGATTGATATCGATCTCACTGACGACGCCTTTCCCTATCTCGGACTGCGCGAAGCGACCATCGGCAAGATCCCCGCGCGCCTGATGCGGGTGGGTTTCGTCGGCGAGCTCGGTTATGAGATCCATGTGCCCTATCACCGCGGCGCCGAACTCTGGGATCTGCTGATGCGCAAGGGCCAGCCCTACGGTATCCGTCCCTTCGGTGTCGAGGCCCAACGAAGGCTGCGCATGGAGAAAGGCCACATCATTGTCGGCCAAGACACAGACGGTCTGACCACGCCGTTCGAGGTCGGTATGTCCTGGGCCGTGCACCTGAAGAAGCCTTTCTTCGTCGGTCAGCGCAGTCTGCAGATCCTCAAGCCAGGGACGGCGCGCAGCCTAGTGGGCTTCGAGCTGCAGCCCGGACACGGCTGGCCCGAGGTGGCCGAATGTCATCTGGTGATCGTCGACGGCGACATCCGCGGTCGCGTCACCAGCGTTGCATTCAGCCCCGCGCGCGGACGCATCATTGGCATGGCATTGGTGGACAGCGAGGTTGCCGGCCTTGGCCGAACACTCCCCATCCGCGCCACCGACGGGGTCCTGGTGACGGCGACCCAGGTGGCGATGCCGTTCTACGATCCTGACGGACTGCGCCAGCAGGCCGACGTGCAACGGCAGGAGGTCGCCTGATGGCTTCGATAGCAACGCTCGATTCGATGCAGCCTGTGTCACCGACCGCGACCCGCTCAGTCAGCCTCCAGCCTCGGGCACGTCCACTTTGGCACCTACTCGGGCCGGGCAGCCCCGGCGCGGTACAGTCCGCAGGCTTGCCGCTACCCGAGATCATGCAAGCGGCGGCGCTGACGGATGGCTTCATCGCGCGCACCGGGCGGGAAGAATTCCTGATCGCGGCCACAACGCCACCCACAGCGGATGGTCTCTGCTGCTGGTGCTATGGCCGCGATGATCGCGTGCTGGCACTGACCGGCCCCGACTGGCGCCGCGTCATGGCCCAGGTTTGCCATGCGGACCTCCGCGGCTTCGGCCCGAATGACTGGCAGCTGTTGGCCGCTGCGGGCGTCAATCTCTGGTGTCTCGGCATCGACGAAGGTCTGCTGCTGGGCTGCGATCCGAGCCTCGGCCACTACCTGCAACAGACGCTGACGGAGGTGGTGCGCGACCTGACTGCGGCCAGCGGCCAATCAGGCGTGCAACCGACCTCACAGAGACCGACACCAACGCTAGCACCAGAGCCAGCATCAGCATCAGCATCAGCATCACCATCGCGCATCGGAGACCAACTATGACGCCGCAAGACATCGACAGGTTCATCAGCGACAACGACATCAAGTATGTGCTAGCCCAGTTTGTCGATATCCACGGCGTGGCCAAGACCAAGGCGGTACCAGCGCATTGCATCCACGACGTCATCAACGATGGCGCCGGATTCGCCGGCTTTGCCGTCTGGGGATTGGGCATGGAGCCGCAAAGCGCTGACTTCATGGCCAAGGGTGATCCGACCACGCTCAGCATCGTGCCCTGGCAACCGGGCTATGCCCGCATCGTCTGCACCGGTCATGTCAAGGACCAGCCTTATCCCTATGACTCGCGCTATGTGCTGCTGCGCCAGCTCGAGCGGATCAAACACAAGGGCTGGACCCTCTACAGCGGTCTCGAGCCCGAGATGTGCCTGATGCGACGCGGCGCCGATGGCCGCCTCAACCCAGTGGACCACAGCGATGTGCTGGATAAACCTTGCTACGACTACAAAGGGCTGTCACGGGCACGCGCGTTTCTGGAGCAACTGGTCGAATCGCTGCAGAGCGTCGGCTTCGATGTCTATCAGATTGACCACGAAGACGCCAACGGCCAGTTCGAGATCAACTACACCTATAGCGACGCACTGACCTCCGCCGATCGCTTCATCTTCGTGCGCATGGCCGCCGGAGAAATCGCCAACGGCCTGGGTATGATCTGCTCGTTCATGCCCAAGACCGACTCCAGCCGGACCGGCAGCGGCATGCACTTCCATTTATCCATCGCCGATGCCGAGAACAACAACCTGTTCACCGACGCCTCCGATCCCTCCGGGATGGGCCTCTCCAAGCTCGGCTATCAGTTCCTGGCAGGGCTGCTGCATCACGCCTCGGCCCTCTGCGCCTTCGCAGCACCGACCGTCAATTCCTACAAGCGCCTGGTGGTGGGCCGCGCACTCTCCGGCGCCACCTGGGCACCGGCCTATATCGGCTATGGCGACAACAACCGCTCGGCCATGGTGCGTATCCCCTACGGTCGCCTCGAGTTCCGACTGCCGGACTCCGGCTGCAACCCCTATCTGGTGCATGCAGCGATCATTGCCGCGGGTCTCGACGGCATCGAGCGTGATCTCGATCCCGGTGAGCCCATGAATATCAACTTCTATAACCTGGAGCGTGACGAATGTGTCCGTCGCGGCATCGGCATCCTGCCCCAGAACCTCGATGAGGCCATCAATGCGTTGGAGGCAGACCCCCTGTTCGCCGAGGCGCTGGGCTCAGAGATCGTTGGTGAATTCATCAAGGTCAAGCGCATGGAGTGGACCGAATACAGTCGGCATGTGTCCGACTGGGAGGTCCAGCACTATGCCGAATTTTTCTGATCGAACCGAGCTAATCAGGCTTTTCGTTCACAGCTGACGAGATCGAGATCATGTGTGGAATCGTGGGACTCTATCTGAAGGACCCTGCGCTGGAGCCGCGTCTGGGTGAACTCTTTGCGCCGATGCTGGCAGCGATGTCTGACCGCGGCCCCGACAGCGCCGGTTTTGCCATCTACGGCGATGAGGTCGGACCAGGCCGTATCAAACTGACGCTGCAGCACGAGGACCCGGCGTTCGACTGGAGCGCCATTGCCAGCGCCTTAGCAGCGCGTTCCGGAAACACTGCTGGCAGCGAGCCAGACTGGTTCCAGAACGCCACGGCGGCGGTGTTCAAGCTCGCCACCAGCGAAGGCGAGGCCCGTGCGGCATTCAGCGAACTCGCGCCGGACGCCCACATCATGAGCGTCGGCCGCAGCATCGAGATCCTCAAGGGCGTCGGTCGCCCCCAAGCCATCATCGAGCGCTTCAACCTGCCGGCGATGCAGGGAACTCACAGCATCGGCCATACCCGCATGGCCACCGAAAGCGCGGTCAGCATGGCCGGCAGCCACCCATTCTCGACCGGACAGGATCTCTGCCTGGTGCACAATGGCTCGCTGTCCAATCACAACTGGCTGCGCAAGCGGCTCGAGAAGCAGGGCATCCGCTTCGAGACCGAGAACGACTCGGAGGTTGCGGCTGGCTATCTGACCTGGCGCCTGCGCGCCGGTGACAGCCTCGAACAGGCACTGCACAAGGGCCTTGAAGACCTAGATGGGTTTTTCACCTTGACCATCGGCACCCGCGACGGCTTCGCCGTGATTCGCGACCCGGTCGCCTGCAAGCCCGCAGTGCTGGCCGAGACCGACCAATACGTCGCCATGGCCTCCGAGTACCGTGCCTTGGTGCATCTGCCCGGCATCGAGCAGGCCAGCGTTTGGGAGCCAGACCCGGCCAGGGTCTATCTGTGGGAGCGTACTCAGGCGCTAGGAGCCGTAGCATGAAAACCATTGATCTCGACCATCAAAGCGTCCGTGAGCTGAACCAAGGGCTGCACGATCAGGCCAGCGCTTGCACTGAACCGGAGTGGCTAGTGCTCAACCCGGCTGGCAAGCATGCGATCGCCTGCGGCCTCAACGCCAAGCTCAGCGTTGATATTCAGGGCCATGCCGGCTATTACTGCGCTGGCATGAACCAGCAGGCCAGCGTGACCCTACATGGCAATGCCGGCCAGGGCGTGGCCGAGAACATGATGTCAGGCCTGGTGCGGGTCAGGGGCAATGCATCACAGTCCGCAGCCGCGACCGCGCATGGCGGTCTGCTGGTTGTGGAAGGGGATGCGGCAGCGCGCTGCGGGATCTCAATGAAGGGCGTGGACATCGTCGTCGGCGGCAGCGTCGGCCACATGAGCGCCTTTATGGCCCAAGCCGGCCGGCTGGTCGTCTGCGGCGATGCCGGCGAGACCTTGGGCGACTCGCTGTACGAGGCGCGGATCTACGTCAAGGGCAAGGTCGCCTCGCTCGGCGCCGACTGCATCGAGAAGCCGATGCGCGATGAACACCTCGCCGAGCTGCGCGAACTACTGAACCGCGCCGGCATCGACGCCAACCCCTCCGACTTCCGGCGTTACGGCTCCGCGCGCGAGCTGTATCATTTCAAGGTCGACAACGCCGCCGCCTACTGAGGATACGACTATGACCGACGTCTACGTCAAGGCCGGCCTACGCGAGTCGGCCACCTTCGATCGCATCACCATCAACGAGATCCAACGCGCCGCCGACACCGGCATCTACGACATCCGCGGCTTTGGTGCCAAGCGCCGCGTCCCACACTTCGACGACCTGCTCTTCCTCGGCGCCAGCATGTCGCGCTACCCCCTTGAGGGCTATCGGGAAAAATGCGCCACTGATGTCACCCTCGGCACCCGCTTCGCCAAGCGGCCACTCAAGCTGGATATTCCTGTCACCATCGCCGGCATGAGCTTTGGCGCACTCTCGGCTCAGGCCAAAGAGGCCCTCGGCCGCGGCGCATCGATCGTCGGCACCAGCACCACCACCGGCGATGGCGGCATGACGCCCGAGGAGCGGGGCCAGTCCAAACATCTGGTCTATCAGTACCTTCCCTCGCGTTATGGGATGAACCCAGACGATCTGCGCAAGGGCGACGCCATCGAGGTGGTCCTGGGCCAGGGCGCCAAGCCCGGCGGCGGCGGCATGCTGCTCGGTCAGAAGATCACTGAGCGCGTGGCCGGCATGCGCACGCTGCCCGTCGGCATCGACCAGCGCAGCGCCTGCCGGCATCCGGACTGGACCGGGCCGGACGACTTGGCGATCAAGATCGAGGAGTTGCGCGAGATCACCGATTGGCAGAAACCGATCTTCATCAAGATTGGCGCTACGCGTACCTATTACGACGTCAAGCTCGCGGTGAAGGCTGGCGCCGACGTCATCGTGCTCGACGGCATGCAGGGCGGTACCGCCGCCACGCAGGAGGTGTTCATTGAGCATGTCGGCATCCCCACCTTAGCGGCCATCCCGCAGGCGGTGCAGGCGCTGCAAGAGATGGACATGCATCGCCAGGTGCAGTTGATCGTCTCTGGTGGCATCCGCACCGGTGCCGACGTTGCCAAAGCCATGGCGCTCGGCGCGGATGCGGTTGGCATCGGCACTGCGGCACTGATCGCGATGGGCTGCAACCACCCCAAGTGGAACCAGGACTACGAGGCCATCGGCTCTGCCGCTGGCTATTACGACGACTATCATGAAGGCCGTTGCCCGGCCGGCATCTCGACGCAAGACCCAGAGTTGTCGCAGCGGCTCGACCCGGTCGACGGCGGCCGGCGCCTGGCCAACTATCTGCGTGTGCTGACCATGGAGGCGCAGACGCTTGCTCGCGCCTGCGGCAAGTCGCACCTACACAACCTAGAGCCGGAGGATCTGGTGGCACTGACGGTGGAAGCCGCAGCCATGGCGCGGGTCCCATTGGCCGGGACGAACTGGATTCCCGGGCAGGGCTTCTGACGAACAGCGCGCGGACATCGCCGCTAGGAGCCGCTATGGAGCAACCTCAGATCGAGATCAGCACAGCCGATCTCGATGACCCGACAGACACTGCCGCCCTGATTGCCCTGCTGGATGCCTATGCCGCCGACCCGATGGGGGCTGGTAGCCCCCTGTCCGCGGCGACCCGACGTGAACTCGTGCCCGGCCTGCGTACTGTCCCTGGCGCCTGCGTGCTGCTCGCTCGGGCAAATCGGGTGCCCGTAGGCGTCGCCGTCTGTTTCACCGGTTTCTCGACCTTCCGCGCCAGACCGCTGACCAATGTGCACGACCTGGCCGTGTTGCCCAACTGGCGCGGCCAGGGCATCGGCAAGCAGTTATTGGCAGCGGTGGAGACAATCGCGCGCGAACGCAACCACTGCAAGGTCACGCTGGAGGTGCGCGAGGATAATCCGGCGGCTCGCGGGCTGTATCGAAACCTGGGCTTCGGGGGCGGTTCGGTTGCCAGTACGGATGCGGGCGCAAAGGCGGACGACGGACAGGCGGTACAATACCTGTTCTTGGAGAAGCGGCTTTAGCGGTTAACCTTGGTCGCGCACAAGCTCGACTCGAAACGCTCAACGACAATCTGCCTATGCTTGACTCCGAGAACGATGCTGATGGTCTTGCCATGTCGTTCCGATTCACATTGACCGACGCTGCCGCCAACTTGGGCCTACGCACACTGGTCTGGGTCGAGCATGATCTGAACAACCAAGCGCAGCCCGCTGGTCTCGAGGCGTTGCGCGCAGCACTGCTGATTGAGGCGCAGGAGCACAATGCCGCCCGCATCGATATCCTCGAAGGCTATCGGCCATTGCGGGCGCGAGTCGGCCGGTCGATCAAACGCTTTCCGCCGTCGCCGATCGCCCTGCGGGGGCAGTTCGAGCGCCGTGGCACACTCATGCCGATCAGCCCTGTCGTGGACATCTACAACCTGGTGTCGTTGGTCACGGGGCTGTCCATTGGCGCCCACGACCTAGCGCGTATCCACGGCTCTGTACGCCTCGACGTGACGAGCGGCCATGAGACCTTCGTACCGCTCGGCAGCGCACTCAACGAGGCGCATCCGCGCCCAGTCCCAGCCGGCGAGTATGCCTACATCGATGCCGACGATCGGGTACTGTGCCGTCTTGAATATCGCCAATCGAGCCTGAGCAGCCTGTCCTCAGACAGTCGTGACGGCCTGTTTATCGTACAGGGGCACAACGCGACCCCTTGCCAACTGCTGCAGCAGGTCGGAGACCGGGTCAGCGCCCTACTCGGCCACTACTGCGGTTCCGGTCGTGGCGAGGTCTGGCTGCACTGCCGCGACCGGAGCGCGCAACAGGAGACCGTTCGCCAGTCACCACTCGGGATCAGCGCTCGATCCCGCACCGAGCCGCGGTAGATATAGGTCCAGGCCCGA
The DNA here is from genome assembly GCF_016653315.1 of Halochromatium roseum. GTDB lineage: Bacteria > Pseudomonadota > Gammaproteobacteria > Chromatiales > Chromatiaceae > Lamprobacter > Lamprobacter roseus. The sequence continues at coordinate 29,150 of NZ_NHSH01000006.1, forward strand.
CCAAAGCGCGTTGCGATCAAGCGCCGGCCATAGAGCCGTGGATAATCCTCAAGGGCGTCCAGCGCTCTGAGTCCCGCATGATCGACCCGATACAGCTCACCCAAGACCGCGGTACGTCCTTTACTGATCAACCCTGGATAGGCGCCGAGCCGCAGCAGGGTAAAACGCGGCTCGGTGCGATGCTCACCAACCCATTCGGCGTCTTCGAGCAGCCGGTGATTGACCTCGCCCCGGAGCAAGGTGCCGTAAACAAAGACCAAATGCCGCATCGCAACCGCTCTGAATCTAACAACCGATAAACCAATCAGCTCATCGGGCCAAAGCCGCTGATCTCAGGTGATTCGAACCCTGCGACCGGCATCAACGCCAGCCCGCTCAGTCCGTGCCAAAGGCCGCCAAGAAGGCCTCGACGAAACGCGGGTAGTCAGTGTCGGACAACTGGTTGATCCCGGCCGCCGCCTTGCGACCGCCGCCGGTCTCGAACTGGCGACAGAGTGCATCGGCGCCATCCGGACGGTTGATCGGCGCACGCACACTGACCACAAACCCGCCTTGCTCGAGCTGGGTCATCATGGCATGCGCTCGACTCGGTGCCTGCTGCGCCAGTTCGTTGGCAAACACACCACCGACCCGGCGTGCCCAGGGCGCAGCCGGGAGCACCATCAATAGGTGCGTCGCATTCTGGTGCTCCGGGCTCATGGCGCGCGCGCGCGCCATGTCGTCAGCATAGCCGGTCCGCAAGGCCTCAAAAGCCTGGTCGCAACGCACGAACTCGAGCGGGTCGGCGTAGGGGCGCAAACGCGCGAACAATGCATCGGGCGGAAAATGCAGATCCGCCACCGTTGCGCCATAGCCGTTGTAATTCAGCAGGATACCAAGCTCGCGCAGGCGCTCGAGCGCATCCTGCTGCAAACCCAGTGGCGCTGCTGCGCGGATTGCGGCGGCATCGAAGTTATCGCCAAAGGTGCCGACCACGGCCCAAGCGCGCTGACGGCCCTGAAGCAGGTCGTCGACCAGCAGACTGGTGCCGCGATCGGCGCGGGTGTCGATGTGGGTCTGTAGGTTCGGATGCTCGGGGATCTCGCCAGGATAATGATGATCGACGTAGCGCACGCTGACCCCACGCTCGAGCAGTTCCATCAGCGCAGTGCGATTCTTATCGAGCGAGACATCTAACACCGTGACCTGATCACCGGCCTCGGCAGGCACCTGCTGCACAAGTGCGATCTCGCGCTTCGTGCCGGTGATCAAGCGCGCCTGTTCCGCCTCCGGCTCACTCAAATGCAGCTGCTGCAGGGCGCAGAGGCCGTCGGCATCGCCATTGAAGACATCGTAGCGGTTCATTCGCGTATTTGCCTCTTGCGTCGTTCTCTTCTGTCAGTCTTGGCCATTTATCAGGCCGGGATTAGCTTAACGCGCGGATGGCACCGGTGCCCAGTGACGCTGTGTGAGCATGTCTGACCGCCACCCAACCGAGCTACAGACCGACAACGTCGGACGCCACTGAGCTTAGACACCCACAAAATGCCTCAGATCACAAGAAAAGCTCCCTTTTGCTGGCATCAGGCCTTGCCAGACGAGTAGAATTTACACCGCTTGTGCCGTGAATACCCGTCTGCTCAAGGCACTTGCGAGCTCGCTTCCCAATCCCATATCCCGACCGGCCCGAAGACAGGCCCGCCAGTGATGACCGACGACAACGATTTCGAGGCCCTGCTCAAGGAGCTGGAAAAGACCGAGCAGGCGGTGGCCGCTCGGCCCAAGGTAGGTGACCGAGTCAAGGGCACCATCATCGAGATCGGCGAGGAGCATGTGTTCGTCGATATCGGTGGCAAGGCCGAGGCAACCATGGAGGTCGCCAACCTGCGCAATGCGGATGGGCTGATCAACAAGGCCGTCGGCGACAGCATCGAGGCCGCCGTCACCGGCGTCGATCCGGACAGCGGCACCCTGGTGCTGGGAAGTCGCCACGGCCGCCATGCCCATGGCGCCGATCAGCTCGAGGCGGCGTTTCAGGCCGGCACGCCGGTCGAGGGCCAGATCACCGGCACGACCAAAGGCGGTCTCGAGGTTCAGATCGCCGGCCAGCGCGCCTTCTGCCCGGCCTCGCAGGCCGATATACGCTTCATTGAAGACCTCTCGACCCTGGTTGGTGAGCGCGCCTCGTTCCGCATCACCAAGTTCGAGGGTGGTCGGCGGATGAACCTGGTGGTCTCGCGTCGTGCCGTGCTGGCTGAGGAACAGGCCGAGCGCGCCGCCGAACTGCGCGCCAAGCTCGAGCCCGGTGCCGTACTGCCAGGTGTCGTCGTTGGTCTGCAGGAATTCGGCGCCTTCGTCGATCTCGGTGGCGTCGAGGGCATGATCCATATCAGCGAGCTGGCGCTCGGTCGGGTGCGGCATCCGGAAGAGGTGCTCAGCATCGGCCAAGAGCTCGAGGTCGCGGTGCTACGGGTCGAGCAGACCAATAATCCCAAGCGCCCGGAGCGGATTGCGCTTTCGATTCGCGCACTGGCGAAGAACCCCTGGTCGGATGCCGCCCAGCGCTATCATCCTGGCACCCGCGTGCGTGGCCGCATCGAGCGGCTCGAACCCTTCGGCGCCTTTGTCGAGATCGAGCCAGGGCTCACCGGTCTGGTTCATGTCAGCGAGCTCGGCGCCGGTCGACGTGTCGAGCATCCCAAAGACATCGTCCAGGTTGGTCAAGAGGTCGATGCCGTGATCGTGCAGGTCGACACCGAGCGCCGCCGCATCGGTCTCTCGCTCGCTGCCGATCGCGTCGTCGAGGCCGAGGCCAGCAGCGCACAACCGACCTCGCCCACGGACTCAAAAAACGATCGCCGCGCGACCGAGAGTCCCGAGGAGCCGGGCCTCGGCACCCTCGGCGAGCTGCTCAAGGCCCAGCTCGGGCAGGATGACGCGCGCTGAGCCGGTCTAACAGACTGCGCGCTTCGCCACCCCCCGATGCTGAAGCGCATGTTCCACGGCAATCCATCCCTTAGGTGACCACCGACAATGCCTTGACTGGGCGAGCGACTGACAATCCCAAGCTCAGATCAGCGCGGAGAGAGACCCATGTCAGACAAGGCCCCCTGGATCACCTACAGGCCTGAGCTCAAGGTGATGGACTGTACGGTGCGCGATGGCGGCTTGGTCAATAGCCATCGCTTCAGCGACGACTTCGTCAGCGCCTGTTATCAGGCCTGCATCGCGGCGGGTGTCGATTACATGGAGATCGGCTACAAGAACTCCCCAAAGACCTTCCCTCGCGAGAAGTTTGGTCCTTGGCGCCATTGTGACGAGAGCGATCTCAAACGCGTTGTCGGCGATCACGACCCCGTCGCGACCGGGCTGAAGCTCGCCGCCATGGCCGATGCGGGCAAAAGCGATTGGGAAACGCAGATCGTCCCCGCCGCCGAGAGCCCGCTGAGCATGATCCGTGTGGCCTTTTATGCGCATCAGGTGTCAGAAGCGGTCGACATGATCCGCTTTGGCGCCGAGCAGGGCTATGAGACCACGGCCAACCTGATGGCGGTTTCGAACATCACCGAGGAAGAGATCGACACCGTCCTTGAGGCCATCGCGCCGACGCCAGCCAGTACCATGGTCATCGTCGACAGCTTCGGCCATCTCTACCGCGAGCAGGTCGACCGTCTCTATCACAAGTATGCGAATGCGCTGAAAGGCACCGGTAAGGAGATCGGCATCCACGCCCACAACAACCTGCAGCTGGCATTCGCCAACACGATCGAGGCGATTATTCTGGGCTGCAATCGCGTTGATGCAACCATCTTTGGCTTTGGTCGTGGCGCTGGTAACTGCCACACCGAGATGCTGCTCGGCTTCCTGCGCAACCCAAAGTTCGAGGTGCGCCCGATCATCGAGGTGATCCAGCAACACATCCTGCCGCTACGCCGCGAGATCGAATGGGGACCGATGATCCCCTACAACCTCACCGGCCAGCTCAATCTGCATCCACGCGCGGCGATCGAGTGGCGCGAAGGCCCCACGCCCGACGACTTCCTCGCCTTCTACGACAAGGTTGTCTCCGAGATCTAGGATCTGAGGAAGCGACGTTAAATCACCTTCGCAAGCAGCGACTCCGGCGCGAGCGGTTGTTCAGGCATCGGGATACGCACCGTCCAGCCGTCGCCAGGCGCGGCCTCAAGCGGCCGGCCATCGGTCGCGCTCAGCTGCTCGAGACGGAAGCGCTGCAGACCGCGAGGGGTGATCCACTCCAACTCATCGCCAAGCACAAAGCGGTTACGAACGCGAATCTCGGCCAGACCACTCGCGGCATCGACTCGCGCCAGCTCGCCGACGAATTGCCGACGCTCACTGACTGAGCTGCCAGCCGCATAGTTCTGCAGCTCTGAAGGTGCGTGGCGGCGCAGAAATCCCTCGGTGTAGCCGCGATTCGCCAAGCCTTCGAGTTCGTCGAGCAGGCCGCGATCGAAGCCACGCCCAGCGGCGGCATCGTCAATCGCGCGGCGGTAGACCGAGGTGGTCCGCGCCGTGTAATAGTGCGACTTGGTCCGGCCTTCGATCTTCAGCGAGTCGACGCCGATCGCACTCAACCGGTCGACATGCTCAACGGCGCGCAGATCGCGCGAGTTCATCACATAGCTGCCGTGCTCGTCCTCGAACAGCGCCATGTACTCTCCGGGGCGCTCGGCCTCTTCTAGGAGCCAAGCCTGGTCGGCCTCCGGATGACGCCCTGCGGTCGGGGTTGGTCCTAAGGCCCCTAACCCAGGCAACCGCCCCTCTCCTCGGCTCGCGGTCGCCAATGGGTCGTTGGCTGACAGGCCGCCCGGCACCGCTCGCGTCGTCTCGTCCATCCTCACCTCGGCGTCCTGGCTGGCATCTGCGTTGCCCCCTCGTGAACCAGAGGGCGCTGTCGACGACGGCGCAACCGCTTGCCCAACGCGATAGGACCAGCGGCACGCATTGGTGCAGCTACCCTGGTTCGCATCACGATGATTGAGATAACCCGAGAGCAGACAGCGGCCAGAGTAGGCGATGCAGAGCGCGCCATGGACGAAGACCTCCAGCTCCATGTCTGGGCAGGCCTGGCGGATCTCGGCGATCTCATCGAGCGACAGCTCGCGCGAGAGGATCACGCGCCGAATGCCTTGCTGTTGCCAGAAACGCACCGCCGCCGCGTTGGTCGTATTGGCCTGCACCGAAAGGTGGATGGCGATCTCCGGCCAACGCTCACGCACCAGCAGGATCAGGCCAGGATCGGACATGATCAGCGCATCTGGGGCAAGCGCGATCACCGGCTCCAAGTCGGCGATAAAGGTCGCCAGCTTGGCACCGTGTGGCATCAGATTGGCGGCCAGATAGAAGCATTTGCCGGCGGTACGCACTGCGGCGATGCCTTCGCCGAGCGCCTCAAGGGTGCCGAACTCGTTGTTGCGCACCCGCAGACTGTAGCGCGGGATGCCCGCATAGACGGCATCGGCACCATAGGCCAGTGCGTAGCGCAGGTTGCGCAGGGTTCCGGCTGGCGCGAGCAGCTCGGGCAATCCTGTTGGGCCTGACGTCACTCTTACCCCTGGCTTCATTGCAAGGTCACGTCGAAGCTGAGCTGCTCGGCACCACCGACCAGTGGGTTGCGCAGCACCGCGATCGGCATCTGCTGGCCCGGCCGGCTATCCATCAGCGCGATCCGAATATCGGCGTAGGAATCAATCGCGGTATCGCCGATCTCGATGATCCGATCACCCTCTTTGACCCCCGCATCTCGGGCCCCGCTCTGCTGCGCAAAACCCTGGATCACGACGCCCTGGCCCTTGGAATTGGTATCCAGCATGACCCCCATCAGACCCGTCTTCGGCAAGCCGACTGGCTGCGGATAGAGCAGGAAATCGGCCATGTCTGGATCGAGCGGGCGCTGTTGGCCACTCATCACGATCGACATCGGCACATCCAGCCGCCGTTTGACCCGCGACGGGATGCCGCGCCCGTATTCGACATGGCCCGCACCCGCAAGCACGATCAGCTGCGACTCAGGATGGGCTTGCAGCCAACGGACCGCGCGCTCGGCCATGCCCTCATCCCAGAGCAGCTGGACCTCGAGAAAATGCTCGAACGAGGCATCGTCCGTCTTGGGATGTATCTCGAACACCCTCTGCAGGCTGGCTCGATAGTTTGGAGCCTCGCGATCGATCTCGCTTGGGATCATCGCCGCCTCGGCGGGGCTGAGTGACTTGATACCACCATCACCGACCTTTTCGGTGATCTCGCGCGGCAGGTTGAGTGCGATCAGCGGGAGGCCATGCTCACGCGCATAGCGCAGGATCGGCCGGTAGAGGCGATAGTCGAAGCGCCAGCGCTCGAAGTACTCGGTCTCGCGCAGCAATGCCTCTTCGCTGAGGTCGCCGGCAACATAGGCATCAAGCTTGTCCTGGAACGGCTGCTGGAAGAATTCCATGCCGATCGCGACCGGGTTGCCACGCTCGTGCAGCCCGCGGATGATCTCGAGCTGGTTCAGGTGATCTTCATAGCGATCGTGGGATTCGCCGATGAACACCACCCGTTTATCCACAAGCTGCTCGATCAGGCCATCGAGTTCGCCCAGACTGGCGAGATCGAGCACCTTGGTGTCCGGGTCCATGCTTGGGTCCATGGGGTCCAGGTGCGGATCTGTCGCAGGATGGATTGCCGCCTCAGCAGGGGGCATCCCTGCATAATCGACCATTGCCACGCCTTGCACGGGACCAGAATTGTGCTCGGCATGGGAGCTATTGGACCCGGCCGCAGCGCTGGAGGCGTTAGCCCCAGCCCCAGGCATCGCAATCAACCCGCCCGAGAACAGGCAGCACACAGACAGTAGACCGAGTATCGCCGCTCGAGTCGGGCGCTGACAGGTCGGGATTCTAGGCAGGATTCTAGGCAGGATTCTAGGCAGGATTCTAGGCAGGAAAGGCGATCGCAGCATGGTAGAGATCTCTAGGTTTGATTGCTCGCGCACAGGGGGAACTGACGACTCAAGGCTCCATGCAACGGCGAGTTGGCAAGCGAAGGGGTCCGTGTCGACTTGGTGCACCGTTAGGAACCTCAGTTGGCAACCTCAGTTGGCAACCTCGACTGGGAACCTCGGCTGGTAACCTAACTCTTATGGCGCAGCACCACCCCGAAAAATGAATCGCGTGAGATTCAGGTTAAGCACTCAGCGCGATGATTGAGCCTTCAAGCCAGCAGCAGCCAGAACACCAAAAGTCCCCTATCGAAAGTCGAACGTAGCGATAAGGCAGAGTGTCTGTTACCGGTGCATCGGCGCGTCATCCTGAACCATCATCCTGGACCATCATCCTGGACCATCACCCTGGACCATCACCCTGGACCATCATTCAGAATGATCAGCCCGTTGTGATTCAGGCGCATCAGGGGATGGCACTCACGGCAAGCACCTTATCGCCTTCTGAACACACTTAAGTGACAGCGACCATGCATGATTCCAACAAGTTCCTGCCGACGCTTCCACCAACGGCGCACCTCTGGCTCATTTTCCTCGGCCTGCTAGGGCTGCTAGGGCTGAGCACGCCCAGTCCTGCAGCGTCAGGGGTGAGCAGCAAGCAGCCTGTGGTCGCTCACCAGATCCGCATCCGTCTCGACCCGCGCGACGGCTCGCTCAGTGCGACCGATCGCCTTCGACTTCCGGTCGAATCGCCCGAGACATCAGGCTCGACATCGTCGTCAGCGGGTCGCCCAGCGGTCATCTTCATCCAGCTGCATCAAGGACTCAAGCCCGAGATCCTCAGCGACAATGCCACGCTAGAACCCGTTGCTAGACGCGGTCACCTGGCTCAATACCGATTAGAGGCTCAGCCTGGATCAGAGGTCGAGTTCGGCTATCAAGGCCGTATCCAACACGACTTCCGTGCCGTGCGCGAGGGGATGGGACGCGAACGGCAGCAATTGATCGGCACCATCAACCCCGAGGGCGTCTTCCTCAGCGGCTACAGCGGATGGTACCCAAAAGTGTTGGGCACCCTCGAGACGGTCTCGCTCGAAGTCAGCCTGCCGCCAGACTGGCTTGCGGTTGCCCAGGGTGAAGGCCCCGAGATCCAGGAGGACGGTGAACAGGTGCGCATCGGCTGGCGCGAGAAGGCACCGCAGGACGAACTCTATCTCATCGCCGCTCCATTCACGCTGTATCGGCAAGCGGACGAAAACGCCGAGGCGCAAGCCTTTCTGCGCAACGCTGATGCCGATCTTGCAGCGCGTTATCTCGAGGCGGCCAGGACCTACATCGACCGCTACAGTCAGCTGATTGGCCCCTATCCCTATGCCAAGTTTGCCCTGGTCGAAAACTTCTGGGAGACCGGCTATGGCATGCCCTCGTTCACCCTCCTCGGCCCTCAAGTGCTGCGACTGCCGTTCATCCTGCACTCATCCTACCCGCACGAGATCCTGCACAACTGGTGGGGCAACGGGGTTTATGTCGACTCTTCACAGGGCAATTGGAGTGAGGGACTAACCGCCTATCTCGCCGACCATCTGAACCAGGAGATCGACGGCAAAGGCGCCGATTACCGTCGCGACCAGCTCAAGGCCTACGCCGACTATGTACGCGATCACCAAGATCTACCGTTGAGCGACTTCCGGGGCCGCCATGGCGCCGCCTCGCAGGCGATCGGCTACGGCAAGGCGCTCATGCTATTCCACATGCTCCGCACTCAGCTCGGCGATCAAACCTTTGTGCAGAGCCTTCAGCGCTTCTACCGCGACCATCGTTTCTCCGAAGCCGGCTGGGATGCGATCCAGAGCGCCTTCGAGGCCGAATCCGACACGGATCTCAGCGACTTTTTCACCGCTTGGACCTCGCGCCCCGGCGCACCCAGCCTGGCCCTCGAGGACATCGCAGCCGAACCGCTGGACGACGGTCGCTGGCGCCTGAGCGGCCGGCTCGAGCAGACGCAATCCAGCGAGCCCTTCCCGATGGCGGTGCCGATTGCGCTCCTCGACGCCTCAGGCGCCGCCAGCGAGTTGCTGGTGACAATGGATCAGCGCATCGCTGAGTTCACGACGGTGCTGGATGCTCAGCCGGCCCGAATCGCCGTCGACCCGCGCTTCGATAGCTTTCGCACCCTGGCCGAGGGCGAATCGACCGCCAGCCTGAGTAACCTGTTCGGCGCTGAGTCCGGGGTCATCCTCGTCCCAGCAGATGCGCCACCCGAGCTGCGTACGGCCTATCAGCAGCTCGCCGAGGCTTGGCAGCGCGGCCAGGAAGGTTGGTCGGTTGCGCTCGATTCGGAGCTCGAGGACTTGCCCTCGGATCGAGCGATCTGGCTGCTCGGCTGGCGCAACCGTTGGCTCCCGGCATTGGCCGAGATCGGCACCGAACAGCGCTCATTTAGGCTCGACTCAGCACAGCAGCGCATCAACCTGCTCGGCGCCGAGCATGCTGAGCAGATCCCGGTGATCAGCACCCATCACCATGGGCAGCCGCTCGGCTGGGTGGGCGCTGACAGCGCCGAGGCCGTGATCGGCCTCGCGCGCAAGCTGCCCCATTACGGCAAATATGGCTATCTGCTGTTCGAGGGATCTGCGCCGACCAATGTTGTCAAAGGACAGTGGCCGGCAGGCGAGTCGAACCTGACGCGCTGGCTTTCGGAGTCCAGACCGCCGCTCGCCTACCCATCACGGCCCACATTACTCGAGTTTGAAACCGCGCCGCGATCTGCGCTGCACCCCGTCGTTCCTTGACCTAAGCCGCTTTCAGCAACTGGCTGTCGCTGCTAGTCTCGGACCGAAAACTCACCAAAGGAGGTAACAACATGTCACGCATCGTCATCCTCGGCGCGGGCATCTCGGGCCACACCACCGCACGCTGGCTCGGAAAATGGCTTGGCGAAAAACAACAGGCAGGTCAGCATGAGATCGTCGTCGTCTCGCCGAACGAGAAATGGAACTGGATCCCATCCAATATCTGGGTTGGCGTCGGCGAGATGACCGAAAAACAGGTGACCTTCCCGCTCGCGCCGATCTACAAAAAGATGGGCGTGACCTTCAAGCAGGCCAAGGCGATCTCGATCCATCCAGAAGGCGGTGAGGGCAGCGAATCGCCTTATGTGACCTTCGAATACACCGAGGCCGCGCGCGCCGGTCAGACCGAAACCATGACCTACGATTACTTGGTCAACGCCACCGGCCCCAAGCTGAACTTTGGCGCCACGCCTGGGCTGGGTCCGGACGCGGGCTACACCACGTCGGTCTGCACCCCGGGCCACGCGCTGCATGCCAATGAAGAGCTGCAAGCGAACATCGCCGCGATGAAACGCGGTGAGACCCGTACCTTTGTCGTCGGCACCGGTCACGGCATGTGCACCTGTCAGGGCGCCGCCTTCGAGTACATCTACAACATCGAGCACATGTTCCGCGACAAAGGGGTGCGCGACAAAGCACGCATCATCTGGATCAGCAACGAATACGAGCTTGGCGATTTCGGCATGGGTGGCGTGCACATCAAGCGCGGCGGCTATATCACCAATGGCAAGGTGTTTGCCGAGTCACTGATGGTCGAGCGTGGCATGGAGTGGATCGTGCGTGCGGCAGTGAAGCGCGTCGAACCGGGTAAGCTCTATTACGAACTCCTCGACGGCACCGAGCACGAGCTGGAGTTCGACTTTGCGATGCTGATCCCGCCTTTCGCCGGTCAGCCGCTCAAGGCCTATGGCAAGGACGGCAGCGACATCAGCAGCGAGGTGTTCGCACCCAATGGCTTTATGAAGGTTGACGGCGACTACAGGCCGAAGCCCTACGAAGAATGGAGCAAGGCCGACTGGCCAAAGACCTATCAGACGCCGAAGTACAAGAATGTCTTCGCCATCGGCATCGCCTTTGCCCCGCCGCATTTGATCAGCAAGCCGATGCAGAGTCCCAACGGCACGCCGATCAACCCGACTCCACCACGCACCGGCATGCCAGCGGCGACCATTGGCAAGGCGGTGGCCGCGAATATCTGCGATATGCTCGGCGGCGCAGCGGAGCCGACCCACACCGCATCGATGGCTGAGATGGGCGCGGCCTGTGTCGCCTCGACCGGCATGCACATCTTTACCGGCTCCGCCGCCACCATGACCGTGTATCCGGTGGTACCGGATTACGAGACCTACCCCGAATACGGTCGTGACATCAATCTGACCTTTGGCGAGGTCGGCCTTGCCGGGCACTGGCTGAAGTACATCCTCCATCATGTCTTCATCTACCAAGCCAAGCTCAGGCCGGGCTGGTCACTGTTGCCGCACTGATACCCGGAGCCACGCAATCCAAGAGGAGCAGTCCATGACCACCAACGCAACCAGCCAGCCTGGCGCCGAAAGCTCAACGACGCCAAAGAACAAGGAACCGTATCAGCAGGCCTACTATCCGCCGGTGCCGACCGGCTTCACACGCTTCATGCGCAGCAACCTGATTTGGCAGTTCTGGCGATTTATCGCCATCAATATCAAGATGTTCAAGCTGATGCTGAGCTCACATCACTGAAGCAGCAGAGCAACGGTGAGTCACGCCCTATCTTCTACTTCCCGATAATCGCCTTACAGGAGCGCTCAAATCGGGAAGACGTTGCCGTTGCGCACTCTGATCTGCTGACCACGAAAAAGGCCCGAACATGGTCATGTTCGGGCCTTCATTTCTTACCGTTATCCCCAAATTATCCCGAAATGATCCCCAGACCAACGTCTAGGAGATCTGCTGGTAGTACAGATTCTGCGGATGCTCGGCCTCGGCGAAGAAATACCAGCGCTCAGCGATGAGTCCGATGTACTGAACCACGAAGGCCAGGATTGGCAGTGTCGGCGACGCCAGCGCATAGGCGAGCAGCACCAAGGCGATGGGCAGTGGGAAGACCAACACCATGAACATGACGCGAATCAGCTTTAGGGTCTCTGGGCTCTGATGATGGAAAAATTCGCGGGTGTTGAACGAGTCTGCTGAAAAGCCCTGCGACTTCTGCACGATCCCCCGGTGACGAATTCCAATCGCCGTCTGCAGATTGCTCCGATGCTTGATCGATGCATTCCGCATCAACGAAGCGGTTCGCGTGCCAAGACCGAGCAAGGTCGCAATGACCGCCCAAGTGCCAAAGAAGCCGACCAGATGGTTGCCGAGCAGCGCCGAATAAGCGGCGGCGAGCATGAATCCGGAGGCGGTGCCTAGGAAGATGAAGTTCACAATAGTATAGGGCGAATGCCATTCCTGCAGGAACTTAACGCTGGCATAGATCATTCCGGTGCTGACGAACAGCGCCAGCGTGACGAGCACGCCGAGCATACCGAGGACAAAGGTCGCATCGATGGGCAGTGTCCCTTCCCCCAGCACGATGAACGGCTGCGTCCAGCCGGCCCAATGGAAGACGCCGTAGAGGAAGACGATACCCATCATTGCTGGCAGCACGATCACCTCGCGCGAGAGCCAAGAGGTACGCCACATCGCAGCCGCCCGCCACGCCCGCTCGGGGCGTCCGAGGTGAAAGAACGACGCCGCGAGCCCACCGACCAGCAAGGCCAGCGACAGGGCGCTACCGACCGCATAGAACGAGGCCGGCTGTGGCTCGACCAATTCAACGGTCGAATAGAACTGGCCGGTGAACAGGGCCAAGAAGAGGCCCTGACCCGCGCCGATGAGCGTGGTCAAAAAGATGACAGAGAAAGCTGGATGCATCGGAAATAGCCTGATCGAGGTTCAGATGAGGAGGAAGCAGCGCGTTGCTACCAGATGACATTTACCAGAGACATCTACCAGAGATATCTACCAGGTCACGTCTTCCATGGTCTCTTCACCCTGGTAGACAGTGATGTCTTCCTTGGTGAGCGGATTATCGGAGCGCTGCAGGTCTTCCTCGGTCACATGCATGTGCGTCTTCTGACGTGGCAGATAATGGTTGGCAGGATTGGTGCCCCACTCCGGCATCAGCGCATAGCCGCCACGTTCACGGATCGCGACCGAGACCTCGGAATCCGGATCATGCACATCGCCATAAAGCCGCGCATTGGTCGGGCAGGCGATCACACAGGCCGGCTTGCGCTCAGCCTCAGGAAGCGTGTGATCGGTGATGCGATCGATGCATAGCGTGCACTTCTTCATCACCTTCTGCTGCTCGTCCAGCTCACGCACACCATAGGGGCAGGCCCAAGAGCAGTATTTACAGCCGATGCACTTGTCATAGTCGACCAGCACCACGCCGTTGTCCTCACGCTTATAGGAGGCGCCGGTTGGGCAGACAGGGACGCAAGGCGGATCTTCGCAATGCAGGCAGCTCTTTGGAAAGTGCACCGTTTCGGTACTGGGGAAGCTGCCGACCTCGTAGGTCTGCACCCGGTTGAAGAAGGTGCCGGTCGGATTAGCGTCGTAAGGATTCTCATCCACCATCGGGCCAGCCCAGCCCGAGGTATTCCATTGTTTACAGGAGGTCACGCAGGCATGGCAGCCAACGCAGACGTTCAGATCGATAACGAGGGCAAGTTGAGTCATGGGTCTATCGCGGGTAATGCTGGCCCGGAGGCATTGGGCTCGGTGGACGCGCTGGCCAAGGTTCGAACAGGCCGACTGCGCTCCGAGCTTGATCGAGCAACCACGGCCGGCGACTCAGCGCCGGCCGCTGCTGGTTATTTACGGCCAAAGAGACCAGCCACATAGGCCTGCCAACGCACCCTCGGCCGTGACAGCTGGCCCGGCAGCGACTTCATTGGCGGGAACTGTGGCTCGGTGATCTTCGGCTCCTGCGCATTGGCCTTATAGATGCGCACACGCGTATCGAACCAGGCGGCCTGTCCGGTGAGCGGATCGGAATTGGACAAGATCTGTTTGCCGTCGCTGCTGACCACAGGCAGTTCTTCGCTGATGATGTGGTTGAGCAGGAAGCCCTTCTTCGACTCATCAGCCCTGTCGCTCAAACCCCAGGCGCCAGTGGCCTTACCGATGGCGTTCCAAGTCCAGACCGTACTCGGCTCGACCGCCTCGGAGTAGCGACACATGCACTTGACCTTACCGAGATGCGACTCGACCCAGATCCAGTCACCGTCCTGAATATCCAAGGCGATCGCCATCTTTGGGTTCACGAACAGGTAATTATGACTGTGAATCTGACGTAGCCAGGCGTTCTGACTATCCCAGCTGTGGTACATCGCCATCGGTCGTTGGGTCAGCGCCGTGAGCGGGAAGCGCTTGGTATCGACACGCTGCGCCTCGAGGCTGTCGTAGTAGAACGGCAGCGGATCGAAGAAGGTCTCGATGCGCTCCCGATAGCGCTCCGGGGGCTGCCGACCGGGCCACTTACCCTGCGCCGCGGCGCGGAATCGCTGCAGGATCTCGGAGTAGATGTGGATGGTGATCGGCTCGGCCCACTTGGTCATGCCATGCGCGCGCGCCCAGTGCAGGTAACCCTTGTTCCAGTTGCGCATGTACTGGTAGCTGCGTGGCAGCTCATGGTGGAACACGCAATGGTTGGCCGCGTACTGCTCCCATTGATTCGGATTCGGCTCGCCCTTCAGCGACTTGTCGCCGTGCTTGCCGCGATACCCGGCGAGGAAGCCGATCCCCGAGCCGGGGGAAGTCTCGTAGTTAACGACGAAGTCGGGGTAGTTCTTATATTTGGCCGTGCCATCGGCATTGGTGAAAGCCGGTAGACCAAGACGGGCGCCCAGTTCGATGATCACATCTTGGAACGGCCGGCACTCCCCTTTTGGCGGCAACACCGGCAGGCGCACCGAGTCGACGGGGCCGTCAAACTCAGAGATCGGTCGATCCAGCATCGAGAGCACATCGTGGCGCTCGAGATAGGTCGTATCCGGCAGCACCAGGTCGGCAAAGGCGACGGTCTCTGAGGCGTAGGTGTCACAGACCACCAGGAACGGGATCTTGTACTCGCCGTTCTCGTCCTGGTCGGTCAGCATCTTGCGCGTCTCGACCGTGTTCATCGACGAGTTCCAGGCCATATTGGCCATGAACAGGAACAGCGTGTCGATGGGATAGGGGTCACCACGCCAGGCGTTCGTGATGACGTTGTGCATCAGGCCATGAGCAGCGAGCGGATACTCCCAGGAGAAGGCCTTGTCGATGCGTACCGGCTCGCCATCATCGTCGACGAAGAGATCCTCGGGCTTGCCCGGCCAACCCAGCGGCAGGCCATCGAGCGGCGTATTCGGCTGCACTGCATCCGGGCTGTTCGGTGGCTTCGGGCAGGGCGGAATCGGCCGCGGGAACGGCGCCTTGTGGCGGAATCCACCGGGACGGTCGATGGTGCCGAGCACCGTCATCAGGATGCTCAACGCACGGATGGTCTGGAAGCCGTTCGAATGCGCCGCCAGGCCGCGCATCGCATGGAAGGCGACCGGATTGCCGGTGACCCGGTCGTGCTCCTTGTCCCAAACGTCAGTCCAGTTGATTGGCAGCTCGATCTTATGATCGCGCGCCATCACGCCCATCTCATGCGCCAGCCGGCGGATGGTTGCGGCCGGAATCCCGGTGATGCTCTCGGCCCATTCCGGCGTATAGTCGTCGACGCGCTCCTTGAGCAGTTGGAACGAGGTCTTCACCGGCGTTCCATCTGGCATGGTATAGCCGCCGAGCAGGCGCGGATCAGCGCCCTCGCTATGGGTCAGCACCGGCCCGGTATTGCGATCCCACCACAGCTTATCCTGCGGATCGGTACAACCACGGGTGACCTCAATGGTCTCGTCACGGACGAACATGCCGTGGTCATCGCGCTCGGGGTCATCAATCACCAGCTCAGCGGCATTGGTGTACTGGATCAGGAAGTCACGGTCGAACAGGCCAAGCTTGAGGATCTCATGGGTCAAGGCGAGAAAGAGCGCGCCATCGGTGCCGGGCTTGATCGGCACCCATTCATCCGCAATCGCGCCATAGCCGGAGCGTACCGGGTTGATGGCGATGAAGCGCCCGCCCTCGCGCTTGAACTTCGAGAGCGCCATCTTCATCGGGTTCGAGTGATGGTCCTCGGCAGTACCGATCATGATGAACAGCTTGGCGTGATCAAGGTCAGGCCCGCCGAACTCCCAGAACGAGCCGCCGATCGAGTAGATCATGCCGGTGGCCATGTTGACCGAGCAGAAGCCGCCGTGCGCGGCGTAGTTCGGGGTGCCGAACTGCTTGGCGAACATGCCGGTCAGGGCCTGCATCTGATCGCGGCCGGTGAAGAGCGCGAACTTCTTTGGGTCCGTCGCGCGCAGCTTGCCAAGGCGCTCGCTGAGCATGGTCATCGCCTCGTCCCAGGAGATCTCCTCGAACGCAGAGGTACCGCGCTTGGCATTGGCCTTGCGGCGCAAGGGCTTGGTCAGCCGCGCCGGCGAGACCTGCTTCATGATCCCAGACGAGCCCTTGGCACAGAGAATGCCCTTGTTCAGCGGGTGGTCCGGGT
The DNA here is from genome assembly GCF_016653315.1 of Halochromatium roseum. Taxonomy (GTDB): domain Bacteria; phylum Pseudomonadota; class Gammaproteobacteria; order Chromatiales; family Chromatiaceae; genus Lamprobacter; species Lamprobacter roseus. The sequence continues at coordinate 45,534 of NZ_NHSH01000006.1, forward strand.
TGCCTTCGATGTAGCGGACCTGACCATCGCGCAGGTGCACGCGAATGCCGCAGCGACAGGCGCACATATAGCAGGTGGTCTCCTTAACCTCGGTCTGGCCAATCTCGGCATCGTGTTGCACAGCAGGGTCTTTCATGGGCTTGTCGTTCGTCTGGCCTCTGGGGAATGTCGATACATTCTAATATTTGCGCAGCGTAAATGGGTAAGCGCAGAGAACAAAAACAACGTTTTATTGATTGAGGTAATCTCCGCGCGCCTTCGCGGGGTCGCCAACCTCAAGGGCTGCCCGAGAACGCGCAGGACTTGTCACTGATCAAAGGCTTACACCAAAACATGCCAAGCCTTGATGGTTATCAGCGCCAAGCCTGAGGTCGCTACTCAGACTCAATGCTTGAGGGTTTCCCCAGCGGGTGTTCCTAACGCCTGGACGTGACGCGAGCGGCCACGACAGGGGAAGTGCGGTATCAGCGGCCGACCACTCCGGTCCGTAGAGCCCGCATGAGCATCCACTGCTGTTCCTGGCGTTCGGTCGGAGCAAGCCCTGCCGCTCATTGATTCGACTCCCAAAGGAACCACAGCATGTCATCGCAACCCACCCGCATCGTCGTCATCGGCGGCTCCGCCGCTGGTCCCAAGGCCGCCGCCAAGGCTCGGCGCCTGGATGAATTCGCCGAGATCACCCTGGTCCAGCGCGAGCAGGATCTGTCGATGGCCTCCTGCGGCTTCCCCTACTACGTCGGCGGCACCTTCGATGATCGCAACCTGCTCATCTGCACCGCTGCCGGCACCGTGCGCGATCCCAATTTCTACGGCAAGGCCAAGGGCATCGAGGCCCTGGTGCTGACCGAGGCCCTGCGCATCGACCGCGAGGCGAAGACCGTCACCGTCAAGCATCTGCCGACCGAGACCGAGCGCACCCTGCACTACGATCGGCTGGTGATCGCCACCGGCGCCCGCCCGGTCTGCCCGAATGCCCCAGGGTTCGATCTCGAGGGCGTGCAGACCCTGCACACCATGGGCGATGCCGATGCGCTGCGCGCGGTGCGCGACACCCAGGGTGTCGACAAGGCGGTGGTGGTCGGTGGCGGTCTGATCGGCTTCGAGGTCTGCGAGGCGCTGCGCTTGGCTGGCATCGATACCACGGTGATCGAAAAGACCGATCAGATCCTGCCGTTCCTCGATCCCGACCTGGCCAAGCTGGTCGAGAACCATATCCGCGCCCATGGCCCGGACATCATCGTCGGCAACGGCGTCGCCGAATTCCTCGGCGACAACGGCAAGCTCAGTGGCGTGAAGCTCGACAATGGCACCGAGCTGCCCTGTCAGTTGGCGGTGGTCGCGGTCGGGGTGCGCCCGAATATCGACCTGGCCTTGCTTGCCGGGTTGGAGATCGGCGATCAGGGCGGCATCCGCGTCAATGAACGCATGCAGACCTCGGACCCAGACATCTACGCGGTCGGCGACTGCGTCGAGTGCAAATCCTTGGTCAGCGGACACTGGATGCGCGCGCCCTATGGCGATCTGGCCAACCTGCAGGGCCGCGTCGCCGGGCAGAACATCATCGAGGAAAACAGCGCCAGCTTCCCCGGCATCACCCAGACCGGCATCTGCAAGATCTTCGATTTCACCGTCGGCTTCACCGGCCTCTCGGCGCAGGCGGCGAAGGCGGCCGGCTTCGAGGATATCGAGTCCGCGACCATCGCCGGGCTCGACATCCCGGTGTTCATGGGTGGCAAGCTGTTGATCAGCAAGCTGGTGGCCGAGCGCGAGAGCGGCCGCATCATCGGCTATCAGTGCATCGGCCCCGGCGATGTCAGCAAGCGGGTCGCGACCATGGCGATGGCGATCCGCGGCCGCTTCACGGTCGACGATATGGTCAACGCCGACCTGCCCTATGCCCCGCCCTACTCGCTGGCGCTGGATCACACCATCATCGCCGCCCATGTCATGGAGAACAAGCTCAAGGGGCGAATGCGGGGGCTCTCGGTCACCGAGGTCAAGCAGCGTGTCGACCAAGGCGCCGACTGTTTCATCCTGGACACCCGCAATCCGGAGGAGTACGAGGCGATGCGGCTCGGCATCGGCGAGACCCTGATCCCGCTTGGTGCCTTGCGGGGTCGGCTGAACGAACTGCCAGAGGATAAGGACCGCGAGATCATCCTCTACTGCAAGATCTCGCTACGCGGCTACGAAGGCGCGGCGATCCTGCGGCAGCACGGCTGGCGCAACGTCAAGGTGATGGAAGGCGGGATCATGGCCTGGCCCTACGCGCGGGAGAAGTGACCAGCGGGTCACTCTTGACCCTCGGGGTGACCATTGATCACCCGTTCAACACAGGAGTCACCATCGGCATTGGTCGCCGTCCCCGACCAGTGCCATCATGCTGTGATTCCGAAACCCAACCGGACAGACGCCAGATGGAATTCTTTGCCACCGCCCGATGCAGCTTCACCCCTGATCACCTCCAAGACCAGGTCACCGGTCCACGACTGGCAGAACTCTGCGCGTCGATCGACCGGGTGCTGCAGTGGTCGGATGCGCAGGATGCTGGCGAGATCTACTGCCTCTGGGGGCAGTTCGCCGTGCGCCGCGAGCGCATCCGCGACGGACTGCGCTTCACCCTGCCCGGCTGTCCGAATGCGCTGGCCTGGACGATCACCGAAGACCCCGAAGGTACGCTGATCCACTGCACCATCAACCGCAGCGAGCATGATCCGGATTTCATCGCGTCGATCGAGGAGTTCGTCGCTGATTGGGCGCAGGGTCTGCAGCGGTTGTGATCAGACGCACGCAAGACCCAACGATGTTGGGAGGACATGATGGCACAATTGATCCATGGTGATTTAGCGGCCAAGACACCCGCTGAGTTTGAGTATCGCGGATTACGCGGCACACCTTATTGCGTGATCTATTGTAATAGAGCACTCAAGAAAGATCGACTCTACCTGCTCGACACCAGGGAAAAGTTATACTACCCCATTGCTGAATGGGATGAAAATGACAGGGATGCATGGAAGAAATGGTATGAATTTCTTCTCGGCATCAATAACAAGATTGGAGAAGAAAGGGGGCGCATGAAGGATCAAGGTTATTCCTGGTCAGACCTCGACAAAGTCGAACAAATAGTTGCGGATGAAGATAAGATGATCAAGAACCTGCAAGACGATTCCTGGTCCGTACTCGCCAATTGACTGATCGCTTTTGCTCGCTGTGGAGCTAGAGGTCGCTGTATCGCAGAAAGACGACGAGCACCCATCCAAACGAACGCTCAGGAGGAAAACGGATTCAGGAGCTTGACGCCGCTCAAAGTGAAATTGGCTGTGTTGCGGGTGACCAAAGTCAGGTCGTTGTGGTCGATGCTGAGCCAGATGTCGTCCGAGAGGGCGAGCAAGTCATCCCGCGTCTGCTCCAACTGCTCGAGAATGCTGCGAATGCGATCCATCATCGGTCACCTCGTCCGGTTTGAAGACCCCCCTGCTCAGCGAGCGCGCCGGCCAAGCAAACCTTGATTTCTCGTGGCTCAGGTTCTAGCCTCTCCTCTGGCTAGGGACGAAATTCGGCTTCATGCCGTGTGGTACGCGGGTTTCGATCCGCAGACCCTATATCCCCGGCCCCCTCAACTTCTTCTCCAAGGCATCCAAAGTCAGCGGCTAAGCCTTGCGCTAGAACGCCCCGCATCGCCCATCGTGGAGCTGATCCAGCTCGCGAATCTCACCGATCTGATGCGAGACTCACCTGATACTAGGTCAGCATCAGGTACGGTCCTACCGACGTTCGTCGAAACACAGTAGCGCCCAAGGGTCGTAGGCAGTTGGCTATCAATCGGCTTTCGGCCCACGCAGTTGAGCCTTGAGCCGCTCGATCTCGGCTAACGCATCCTCTTTGGCGGCACGCTCCTGCTCTGCGGTTGCCTGCGCCTGCTCTGCGGTTGCCTGCGCCTGCTCTACAGCCGCCTGCGCATGTTGCAAACGAAGCCGCGCCTGTTCGATCTCAGCTCGCCGGTCGTCGAGTTCTTCTTGGATACTGGCCTGCTGGCGCAGGTAGTTCTGTCGCGCCTGATAGGCATGGTAGGCGCGGTCTTTCTCGGAAAAGCCTTCTAGGGTACTCATGGCTTGCTCCATCTCAGGGGTCTGCATCCAGGGCGGTAGCGCGTCGGTGTCGAGCTTATCGCCGTCTTTGAAGAACTTCAGCCACCGCTCCTGCTCATTTTGGACCAGGTCGGCATGGAACTTGTTCAGTTCCGCCAGCCAGATTCCGCCATGGGCAACGAGACAATGCCCATTGGCATCGCGCAGGCGGAAGTCGTGCAGGTAGACGTCATTGTCGGGGAGCAAGTCCTCTGCCAGCAGCCAGATCGCATAGGTGGGCTTAAGCTTGGTATAGGGTTCGCCGCTGCTCAACTGGGAGCTGTAGAGATCGGCCCAGCCATAGCTGATACGCGCCGGCAAGTCGCGATAGATCAGCAGTTGGATCTCGATCTGGTAGAGCTGCCCGGAGTCGTCGCGGGCCTTGACATCGACGATGCTGAGCTTGTCGTCGAGAAATTCGCGCTCGTTGTAGGGGTTGAGGATCTCGACCGAAGTGATCGGGGCCGGCAGTTCCGAGCCGAGTATGGCGTTGAGGAAGTGGATCAACAACGCACGGTTGGTCTCGGCGCCGAGCAGGGCCTTGAAGACGCAGTCGATCTTGGGGTCGATAGGGTGGCGCATGCTGGGGAGTCTAGCAGAAGGACGACGAGCACCCATCCGGCCGAACGCTCAGGATTGACGCAGCTGCGCATCAATACCGCGTAGTGCTATTCGAGAACCAGCTTCCGCCCAAACGGATGCCGGGCATTCGCGTTGACAGCCGGCACGGTCCAGATCACCGGATAACTGGGCTTGTAGTCCGCTGGGCCATCGAGATCGGTGAGGAACAGGGCGATATCCGGGGCGTGGCGCTCGGCCTCGCGTAGCAGCGGGCTGAAGTCGGTGCCACCACCGCCCTCAAAGGCCAGTTCGCGCAGGTTGGAGCGGCCAGGCTCGAACTGGGCGACGCCGGTCACGCGATCATCGCCAGCGATGATCGTGAGTCCTGCCTCAAGGCGGCGGCTGATGGCCTCGATCTCGCGCGCGAAGCGCTCGAGCAACGACGGATCGATGGAGCCAGAGAGGTCGACCATGACCACCAACCGCGGCACTGCACGCGAGGCGGTGCGGCCTGGCTCCCAGGGCAGACGCTGTCCGCTGGCAGTGCGCCCCTGATTGGCCAGATAGGAGCGCGACGGACGCGACCAGGATTGATCCGGCGTGCGCGCCAGACCGCGGGTAAGCAGCGTGCGCAGCAGGTGCTCCCAAGGCGTGCGCACTTTTGGCAGGTCGGCGATCAGCTCCCGCAGCATGGAGTGGGCGCCGTCGCCGGCGTGGGCGCGGATCAGCCGCTCGCGCCATTCGCGCGCCTGTTCAGCCTCTTGCTCGGGACGTAGATCATCGTCGGCAGGTAGCAGATCACGTGGCGTCTCGGCCCCGAGCCAGCGCGCGCGGCTAGCGCGCGGACCGTCCTCGCGCGCAGCACTCGGCGCCGCATTCAACTCAGTCTCGAGCTGCTGACCAGCGCGGCCACTACGCTGGCCACTGTTGCCGTCTCGCCGGCGGTTGCTACGGTTCTGATCGCCGGTACCCGCTTGCAAGCGCGGACGTCGGTCATCAATGGCACGGTAGAGCCGCTCGAGATCCCATTCGAGCAGCGCCGCAGCAGGACGCTGCTCGCGATGCAGGATGCTGGAGATCAGCCCTTCGAGCATGACTGCATTGCGCGGCAGCTCGAGCCAGGGCAGATGTCCGAGGGTGCTGTTGACGATGGCATCAGCGCAGAGATTGAAGAGCTGCGGATCAACATCGCCGATCAGGCGCGCCAGTGCCCGCTCGCGTTGCGCGTGCTGCAGCGCGACATGGAGCACCTGATGCGCGACTTGGCCGATCTGCAGCGGCAGGCTGAGCGCATCAAAGGCTGGGGTGTAGAAGATGGTGCGGCCATCATTGGCGACCATGGCCGTTAGACCGGCCTCGGCCTCAACCGCCTCGCGCTCATTCAGCCGGCTGCGAGAGCTATCCTCAGTCACCCCGCTGCGAGAAGCATCAGCCTCAGGTGCTCCGCCGCGAGAGGTACCTTCAGCCGCCCAGCCGCGAGAGGCTCCTTCATTCGCCGCGCTGCGAGCGCGATGCTGAGTGTTGGCTAGACCTTCTAGACCCACACCCTGCTGCTGCCCCGGGAGCACATCGACATCCTGATGACGAACCCAGAGCGCGAGTCCACCGGTCGAAGGTGCGTACTCGACCATCTTCTGGATCGCGCGGGTACCGCGATGGGTATGAAGGGAGGCTTGCATCGACGGGGATACGGCTGAGTGCAGACGACTCGCAGACTAGCCACTGAGCCCAGCCTGCTCGCGCGCTTCGCTGTAGCGCCGATAAGCGGGACTCTCGAGCACCGCGCCTTCAAGCCCGGTCTCGAGCGCGCGCTCCAACAGCAGTTCCATTGCCAAGGTCTGCGCCTCACGGATCGGCAGCGGCTCGCGGGCTGGCGCATCCGGTAACTGCTCGATGATGGCCAGTGCACGGGCCATGCGTTCCGGGTCGCTCGCCGCCGCCAGCAGCGCATAGATCATGCCGTAGAGCGCATCCAGGTTGGTCGGCAACAGCGCCGCGGTAGCCTCGCCCGGCTCGGCCTCGAGCAGCGCGACGACGTCGACGCCGGCTTGGATCTCCTTGAGCACGCCAAACAGCTCGGCGGCATTGGCGGCGCCGATGCGACCCTGCACGAAGACCCGCTTGGCCTGTTCGGAGAGACCAGAGCGCAACACGTTGGAGATGTCCTCCCAACCGCGCGGGCTGGCACCGATCAGGTGGTCATTGGCGAGCTGCGTCTGGGTATCGTCGAGCTTGTCCGGGCGCACCTTCAGATAGGCCATCACCTCAGGCGCAAAGCCCTGGGCAACGGCATAGCTGAGGAAGGCATCGATCACGGTCTGGACATTGAAATGGAACATCCGATCCGCCAACGCGGTACCCATGTCATGACTAACGGCACCGTGGAAACTGGCATTGCCGGCCGCCACCAGCTGCCAGCCATCCGGCAACCGGTAATGACCCACACGCCGATCTAGGATCAGCGAGTAGGCCGAGATCTGCAGCCGCTGATCGGCCGCGGTCAGCTCATCGAGAAACAGGATGCCTTCGGGCTGATCGGCGCTCGGCAGGAACTCGGGTGGAAACCAGACCGTTTTGGCCTGGGTCTCGTCGGCATAGATGGCGCCGCGGATATCGACCGGCTCGATGGTGGTGAGGCGTAGATCGATCAGCGGGACGCCGAAGTGGTCGGCGACCTGACGCACGATCGATGACTTGCCGACACCGCGCGTGCCCCAGAGCATCGAGGCACGCTGGCGTAGTACCGGATCAGCATATTGTTCGATGAGCGCCTGCTTGGCCGCAGCAATCGAGACCGGCGGGATATTCATCCGGCTTCAACACCTTGCACGGAGCGACCCTTTAAGTGCCCTTTGCCGTCATCGATCATCCAGTCGCGACCAACCAAACGGCGCGGCATGGGTGGAATCTCGATCACCGGCAGCTCACGCATCATGAAGATACCGATCAGCAACATCGGTGGCGCATGGAAGATGAGCATGCGCGCGACTGAAGCCTGCTCAAGCGTGAATAGCTGGACCAAGGGCGCCGAGCCGAGCAGACCGATACCGATGAGCAATGGGATCGCGCGCTGGAAGGTGGCGCGCCAGCGCGCCCTCTGCCAGCGGGCATGAAAATCGGCCGGATCACTGCGTAGGGTCTTGGCAAGATGGCTGACGGCCTGCGACAGCTTGGACTCGGCATCCCGCGTTCGTGCCGGCTCATCGGCAGCAATGCGCAGGCTGCCGCGCCAGAATTTGCCGAGCGGGCGCAGCGGACGCCAATCCCAACCCAATACCGCAAACAGATCGGCCGGCACTTGCAGACGCTGCCCGGCCTCGGCGTCCAACTCGATGTCAGCTGGCATCTTGCGTCCGGTCTTGGCGTTCAGGGTCAACACCGTCCCCTCGACTCGCGCCTCTGCAGTGGTCAACTGCAAACGCCAATAGGCGGGCCGCTGCTCGCTCGCCGCCACCGGCTGCAGCCGATAGCTTCGAGCAATGTGCACCCCTTCAACGGCGATGATCTGCCGCTCGACCGCGATCGCCTCGACCTGCTCCAACAGCAGCCCAGCATCGGTCCCCTCGATCTCGAGCGTCGAACTGAGCCCGGAGTCATCGGTAAGGGTCCGACACAAGCGGAAAAGGTCGTCTTCAGGGTGCTCAAGGACCAGGCTTTCGGTCAGCGCTTCGCCCGCAAGTGGCAGGTTGGGATGGCTGACGGGCTTAAAGTTGAGCCGGCGCAGAGCACGATCGCTCGCAGCGAGATCGACCTGGCAACCCCGGCGGCTGAACGGCGCAACCAGTTCGAGAATCTGATGATGGGTCAGCGGAATCGGTCCGGTAGACTCGGCTTCGACCGCAGCGGGCGGGGTGACGACAATACGAACCATAATGACAAGCTCGATCCAGATGAGGTTGCAGGATGATGACGATACACGGCTTCAGCATCAACGGCATCCCCGCCTCATCCATGAAAATGCTGTGGATTTGAAGTGCAAATTTGCACGTCAAATTTGCACGTCAAATTTGCACGTCAAAATAGATTCAGGAAAGCCTCGAGATCGCTCATGGCCAAGCCTCCCAACCTGCCAAAGGCGCCAGGTTCACGGCCATATTCGAGCGCGCCCCATGCCGGGCATTGAGCCCATAGACGACGCTGTGGATGCCGACCACGCGGCCCTGATAGAGCACGGGGCCACCGGAATCGCCTGGACAGAGTGAGGGCGCCTGCTCCGACTTCTGACCGGCTTCGGTATAGAAGTTGACCGCATCGACCCGAATCACCCGCGTCCAGCCCGAACGGCGCGCGGCCGCTGCTCGGTTACCGACTCGACGCAGATCGGCGCAGCCAAAGCCGACCAGCTCGACCTCTGCGCCCGCTGCTAGCGGTGTGAAATCGACTTCGGCAACGGGGATCTCCGGGGTGGCTGTGCGCAGCCGAATCAAGGCGATGTCAGGATAGCGCTCAGCGAAGTGGTAACGCATGCGCAATCCCTGCTCAAGCTGTTCGGTCGGTAGCGCCGACGCCATGCTGCTCAGCTCAGCGAGACGCTGCCGACGATAATCGACTAGCTTTGCCAATCCCTCTCGGTACGCATCCGGCAACAGGATGTCGTCAACGACGGCAATCATCGCGCCCTTGTCGCTCAGCTGTTGCGGGGCATTGTCGAGCGAGATCTCGGCAGCGTGTCGAAACGCCGACATCAGCTCGCCGCTGCGCGCATTCACCACGCAATGCGCGGCGGTCAGCAGCGTCTGCGGACCGATTTTCACGGCGCTACAGATGAACCGTTGATCAGCACGGAGACTCAACACTTCGGGATGACGCTGCACGCTGTCCTCGCTTCCGCCGCTCAACGCCAAGGCAGTGCTGGCGATCAGCAGCCAAGGGCCGAGTCCGAAGCGTGCGAGACGCAAGCGCCTTCTTGGATTATGGATTGGCATCCGCGGTCATCATGAAAGCTGATTGCACGCCACAGGCTTGCGCACCATCGCCACTCCTCAGTAAAGTGCATACCAGTCCAGGGTTAAAAGAGATGCCGGCATGCAGCCCCTTGCGAAGGGCCGTCTGATTGCAGGCGAAATGCGCGCTTCAGCCCTTACTGAGTCGGAGCTGCTAGGATGTACCCCAGCCAGTGCGGTTAAAGGATTTCTCAAACACTCCCAACGGGGTGCGGCGTGCGCGTTGTCGGTCATTAGCACCCTGGACGGCGCGCACCGTGACTCCGTTCCCCCGCATGCAGTGGCCGCAGGTCAGCGCCCTGATCTCAGCCCTATGCTTCAGCCTTTCTGCGCTGAGCTTGGCACAGGCGCAGCAGATCATCGTCAACGATGATGTCACGATCAGCGACATTGATCGTAATCGTGCACGACTGATCTTCACCATGCGGATCAACCAATGGTCCGATCAACTGCCGGTCGCCGTCTTCGTCCTCCCCGACGACGCCCCACTGCACCAGGCCTTCGCCAAAAGCGCCCTCGGGGTCTTCCCGTACCAGCTCAGACAGACCTGGGACCGCCAAGTCTTCTCTGGCACCGGCCAGGCACCACTCCAGGTTGCCAACGAAGCAGAAATGGTCCAACGCGTTCGTCAAACACCAGGCGCCATCGGCTATGTTGGCCAGCCACTGAGCCTGCCCGGGATCAAGGTCGTCGAGGTCAAATAGTCGTGGACTTACGCAGCGTTCTCACAACCTGGATCTTGCTGCTCGCGGTCGGCAGCAGTATCGCCGACAATTTCACAGAGTCAAATGCGGATCAACGACTTGCCGATCAACTGCAGCTGCATGGGTTCGCCAGCCAGGGGGCGCTCAAAACCTCAGCCAACCGGTTCTACGGCGACAGTCCAAACACCTCGTTCGACTTCACCGAGATCGGCTTGAATGCGTCTTGGCGCCTGAATCCACGGCTCAGGCTGGCGGGACAGCTGCTCTACCGACGAGCCGGCGAGATGAGTGACGACGAGCCACAGGTCGATTTCCTACTCGCGGATATCACCCTAGCCAGCGGCGATAGCTACCGTGTTGGAACCCGGATCGGCCGCATCAAGAACCGCCTTGGCCTGTATAACGAAACCCGCGATGTGCCTTTCACTCACCCCGGCATCTTCTTGCCACAGGTGGTCTATTTCGACAAGGTCCGCAACCTAATATTGTCCGCGGACGGTATCCTCGCCTATACCGATCTCTACCAACCCTTCGGCCTCTTTTCGGCGAGTCTGGCGAGCGGATTGCCCGTGGTCGATACGAATGTTGAAACGGCGTATTTGTTCGGCGACCTGCCCGGTGGTCTCGAGCCGGACGAGAACAGCTGGCTAGCCAGCCTCTGGTATTACTCACAGAACGAACGCTTGAAGCTCGGCTGGAGCGGCGCCGCCGTCTCGCTGAAGTTCGACCCCCAGCAAGGCGGCCCACTGCCGATCGGACCGGGCACGGTCGACATCCTCTACTGGATTGCATCCGCGCAGTACAACACCGAGCGCTGGAGTTTCACCACCGAGTACATGGCCGAGCCCATGCGGTGGCGGGACTTCGGACCCCTGCGCCCGGATCGAGACGCCACCGCCGAAGGGTACTATGCGCAAGTCACCCATCGACCGCTGCCCAAGTGGCAGCTGATGCTACGCTATGAAGAAGGTTTCGCCGATCGCGCCGATCGCGATGGCCTCAAACTCGAACAGCAGACCTTCGGCCTGATACCGGCAAAGGCAACCTCATCGCGCATTCTCACGCTCGGGTTGCGCTGGGATCTCAATCAACAATGGATGCTCAAGACCGAGTATCAGCGCCACATCGGTAACTTCATCCTGTCTGAGATCGAGAACCCCGACTTCGGCAGCTTTGACAAACACTGGGATCTGTTTGCGATTCAAGCCGCATTCAGGTTTTGAGCAAGTCGGCTGGAGGCCATTTTGCACAAGCCATTCGCAACCGACACCAGTGCTGAGCACCGACCCTTCTTCGGCCTCGGTTGGAAGGTGTTCATCGGCATCAGTGTTGCACTGGCGATCGTCATTCTGTCGCTGACGCTTTACTCCCACAAGGTCTTGGTTGACCAGTTCGAACGCAGCCAAGCCTACCTTCGCCACCGCCAGACCGAGCACTTCGCTAGCCTGATCGCAGATCGCTTTCAACAGATGGCGCGGGTGGCCAGCATGGTGCCGCGCCTCGAATCCCCAGCCATCGACAGCTCGGCGACAGATCATCTTCGCGACGCGCTTCAGGTCGATGGCACCCTGCTCGACCTCGAGTGGGATATTCGTTCAGTGCACTGGATCAAGATCGGTGGCACATCGCTCACCCTCTGGCCCTCGGAGGGGTTACCGCTGCCAGCGTCTTTGCTGCGCGAGGTACAGCAGAATCCAGAACAGATCAGCGAGCACATCCTCTGTAGTGAAGATGCCTGTCGCCAATACTTGGCCTCCCCGGTGCTATGGAACGGCGAAACCGCCGGCAGCCTGGTACTCGGGCGGACCATCGCAAGCATCCTGCTGGCGTTCCGCGAGCTGACCGATTCAGATCTTGCCATCGCACGGCCGGTTGACATTACTGAATCCAGTACAGCCTCAGCGCCCCCCCCGCTGCAATTCTTCGGAGCGACGCAGGCCGAGCAAGTCTTGCCCTTGCTGCAATCAATCCCGACCGCCGCCTTACTCGCCAGCAACGCTCAGGCACCCTTGGCCATCCCGCTCGGAGGCGACTGGTATGAGGTCTTTCGGATCGATCCTGCGGACAGCGAACTGCTCGGTTTTGTCATCAACCGGATCACTGATGCGCGGCGCAGCATCAGCCAGATGTCGCGCAATAGCCTGCTGATCGGCCTGCTCGGTCTGCTCGTGGCCGAGGCGCTGCTACTGCTCATCATGCGCCGCCCCATCAACCGCATTCGCACCCTATCGCGGCTGCTGCCCTTGCTGGCAGAGAACCGTTTCGAGGCCCTCGCTGATCAACTCCAGAGCGCCCAGAGCCCGACCGGTCTGCGCGACGAGATTGACGAAACCATCGCCGTTGCACTGCGTTTGAACCAGCGCATGGCGCAGATGCAGGCCGAGCGCGAGACGGCACAAGACGAGCTGCGCTGGCTTGCCGATCACGACCCACTCACGGCGTTGCTCAATCGTCGGCGCTTCGACCAGGAGCTGTCCAAGCTCATCGAACACAGCAAGCGCAACCAGGGCCGCGGCGCCCTGATCTTCATCGACCTGGATAATTTTAAGGACGTCAACGATACCAGCGGACATCAGATCGGCGACCGCTTACTCAAGCGGATCGGCAAACGGCTGACCGCCTGTCTCAGCGCGGACGACAAGATCGGCCGCTTCGGCGGTGACGAGTTTGCGGTGCTCGTCGCCACGGCCACGCAGGAACAGGTGCTGAATCTGGCCGAGCAGCTCCAAGAACGCATCCACACAACCAGGGTGCAAGCCACAGGTCACCGACACCAGGTCTCTGCCAGCATCGGCATCGTGCTCTTCCCCGATCATGGCAACGACCCTCAAACGCTCATGGCCAATGCCGACTTGGCCATGTATCAAGCCAAGGCGCAGCATCGTCAACGCTGCCACCTCTACTCCAATCAAGACACCGCCCGCGCCGCGGCGAACGCGCGCGTGCTGTGGAATCGAGAGATGACCGAGGCGATTAAGGTCGGTCGGCTGCGGCTGTTCTACCAACCACTGATGGCACTGCCAGAGCGAACGATCTGGCGCGCCGAAGGCCTGTTGCGCATGTACCTTGCCGATGGGCGGCTCGCAACCCCAAATGAATTCATCCCTATTGCTGAGCGCAGCGGGCTCATCAACGCCATCGATCGCTGGGTCATGGCCGAGGCGATTCGCGTCCTGACCAAGCATCCTCACCTGTCGTTGAGCATTAACCTGTCCGCAAAGGCACTGGCCGACACCTCGATCGAGGCCGAACTCGCGCGCTTACTGCGCAGCTCGCAGATCGATCCGCAACGGCTCACGCTCGAAATCACCGAGACGGTTGCCATCGATAGCATCAGCGCCGCGGTAGAGCGGATCAAGCGCATGCGCGCCCTCGGCTGCCACTTTGCATTAGATGACTTCGGTAGCGGCTTTGCCTCTTACGCCTACCTGAAGCAGCTGCCGGTGGATGACGTAAAGATCGACGGCAGTTTTATCCGCGACTTGGATCGAAACGCAGAAGATCGCATCTTCGTGCAGGCGACGACCGAGATGGCGCACGCGATGGGCAAGAAAGTGGTCGCAGAGTTCGTTGAGTCAGCAGCCATCCTTGAGGTGCTCCTCGAGCTCGGCGTCGATTTCGCACAAGGCTATTTCATCGGCCGCCCAGCGCCGGAGCCGCCGGCTACCGCGCAAACAGTGAAAGCAAACAGTTAAAGCGCTGGCAGGATAGCCAGTCTCGCGCAAACACCGATGAACCACATGAGGAGCAATCAGCATGGAGCGCGTCTATCTGTTACCCGGCGAATACCATGTCGCCCAAACGCCGTGCGAGCTTGCCACCCTGCTGGGAAGCTGCGTTGGGGTCTGTTTGCGCCATATCGACAAACCCTACGCCGCCATGAACCACTTTCTGCTGGCCAGGGCGCGTCCTGAAGACATCGACATCGGTCGTTATGGCGACCGCGCCACGACCGCGATTATTCACCTCATGCGCCGGCTCGACCCGACCGAAGGCGTGCTACGCGCGCAGCTCTTCGGCGGCGCCCAGGTCATCGATTGTCTCGCGCCAAATGGCGACATCGGCCGCGCCAATATCGCGGTTGCTCGGCAGATCCTCGCGGCGCATCACATCCCAATTGAAGCAGAAGATGTCGGCGGCACCCGTGGCCGTCGCATCTCCTTCAATACTGCCACCGGACAGATCAGGGTTCAGATGCTCCAGACCGCGGCCGAGTTTGTCGCCGCCAATCGTTGAGCCGTCCTCAACAGCCGACTGATCAGCGTTCAGCGAACCGTTGATCAGCCGGCGCTAGGACCAGGCCAGAACTCCTGATCGAAGAGCGCTTGTGCCTGATAAGGACAGTCTGCGGGAAAGCTGGACTGAGGGAGTCCGGTTTCGAAGCTCGCGAGATCGACAGCATCGGTATAGGCGTCGAGGATTTCCGCATCGACAAAACGCTTGAGACTCGGGCTATCCTTAAGCAGCTTCGCGAGATCCTTGCGTTGCACCCGGATGATGCCCGCCCAGCTCGATGAGCGCTGATCCGGCTGATATTGCCACTTGAGGAGATGACCAATCAAGATGCGCAGCCGCCGATAGAACTCTCGACGCTCGTTGCCCATTTCCTGCTCCAAGGCCTCGGCCAGCTGCTCAATGTCGAGATCCTGTATTCGCCCCGCCTTCAACAAGCGGCTTTGTTGCTCGAGCCAGCCATATCGATCAGGTGTTCGTACTGGTTCATTCATAGGCCTTAGCTTGCATAGGGCTTAGCTCGCGCAGGGATCGCCTTGCGGAGAACTCACCTTGATGTCAACGCTCTGCGCCAGCATCGCTCGACGATGTTCGCGGTCCTTCAAGCATGCAGTCTTGAATCGCCGCAACCAGGCGACTGAGCGCGGGATCTGCCGGCACCGCCTGGCCGAGCAGCCAATCCTGCAGAATCTGGTCTTGATAGCCGAGCAAGCGCTCGAAGTCAGCGCTCCCGGCGGAGTCTAGCTCGGCATAGCGCTGATCCAAAAAGCGGTTCAGCAACAGGTCGAGCTCAAGCATGCCGCGCCGGCATTGCCAGCGCAGGCGCTGGATCTGGCGCTCCAAGTCTAAGGCCTCAGCCTGAAAGGACCCAGCGCGACGCTGAGCAAGAGAAGCCGCGCTGCCGCCACACTCACTCACCACTCACCACTCACCACTCAAACCGACTGCTCGAGCATCAGTTCTTTGATCTGACCAATCGCCTTGGTCGGATTCAGACCCTTGGGACAAACCTCGACGCAGTTCATGATGCTATGGCAGCGGAACAGCTTGTACGGTCCTTCCAACGCATCCAACCGCTCCTCGGTGGCCTGATCACGGCTGTCCGCCAGGAAGCGCCAGGACTGCAGCAGCGCCGCGGGACCATGGAACTTGTCCGGGTTCCACCAGAACGATGGGCAGGCCGTCGAGCAACAACCGCAGAGGATGCACTCATAAAGCCCATCGAGTTTCTCGCGGTCTTCGGGCGACTGTCGCACCTCCTGCTCAGGGAGCGGGTCTTTGCGGATCAGATAGGGCTCGACCGCGCGGTATTGCTCGTAGAACTGGGTCATGTCGACAACCAGATCGCGGATCACCGGCCGTCCCGGCAGCGGGCGCACCTGGATCGGCTGCTTCAGGTCCGCGACCGGGGTGATGCAGGCCAGGCAGTTGGTGCCGTTGGCGTTGACGCCGTCGGAGCCACAGACACCCTCGCCGCAGGAATGACGGAAGGCGAAGGTCTCGTCCTGCTCCTTGATCGCGAGCAGGGCCTCGCGCAGCATCATGCCTGGCGCGGCTTCGATCTCGAAGGTCTGCATGTAGGGCTTGGCGCCGGATGCCGCCAAGCTGGAGCCGGTGTCGCTATCGGGCTGGTAACGGTAGACGCTGATCGTGACGGACATGCGTGGTCGGTCCTCCTCTTAATAAACCCGCGGCTTCGGCGGAAAAGACTCAACCGTGAGCGGCTTGGTGCGCACTGGCTTGTAGTCCATGCGATCGCCCTCGCGCAGATAGAGGCTGTGTTTCATCCAGCGCTCGTCGTCGCGCTCCGGAAAATCGACGCGTGAGTGGGCACCGCGGCTCTCATCGCGGTGCAGGGCGGACATCATCGTCGCCATGCCGACATCGACCAGATTGTCCAGCTCGAGTGCCTCGATCCGCGCGGTGTTGAAGGTCTGGCTGTGATCACGGAGGCGAACGCCCTCGACCCGCTCACGCAGCGCCTTGAGCTTTTCGACGCCTTCGGCCATGGTCGGCTGATCGCGGAAGACACCGCAGTGATCCTCCATCAACCGGCGGAGCTCCGCCTTCACATCCGCGACGCGCTCGCCCTCGCCTTGGCGCTCCCAGCGCGCTAGTCGTGCAATCGCCGGCTCAATGTGTGCATCGCGCATCGGTCGGTGATTCGGATGCTCGGCGACATAGCTCAGGATGTCGGTGCCCGCGGCGCGGCCGAAGACCAGGATGTCGAGCAATGAGTTGCCGCCCAGGCGGTTGGCGCCATGCACCGAGACACAGGCACATTCGCCCGCCGCATAGAGCCCCGGCACCACCTCTTCGGGACCATGTCGAGCTGGTGCCACGACCCGCGCATGGCGATCGGTCGGGATGCCGCCCATCGCATAGTGCGCGGTCGGGAACACCGGGATCGGCTCCTTGGCGGGATCGATGCCGAGGAATACCCGACAGATATCGGTGATCCCAGGCAGGCGGTGATGCACGACATCGGCGCCCAGGTGATCGACCTTGAGCAGCACATAGTCCTTGTTGGGTCCGCAGCCACGGCCCTCGCGGATCTCGGTGACGATCGAACGCGAGACCATATCGCGGCTGGCGAGATCCCGCGCCTTGGGCGCGTAGCGCTCCATGAAGCGCTCGCCCTCGCCGTTGACCAGATAGCCACCCTCGCCGCGCGCACCCTCGGTGATCAGCATGCCCTTGCCGGCGACACCAGTGGGATGGAACTGATAGAACTCCATGTCCTGCAGCGGCACCCCGGCGCGCAGCGCCATCGCCATGCCGTCACCGGTATTGATGAAGGCGTTGGTATTGGTGCGGAACACCTGGCCATAGCCGCCAGTGGCGAGCAGCGTGGTCTTGGCTTCGATGATCAGCGGTTCGCCGCTCTCGATGTCCAACACCAACGCGCCAATCGCGACCCCTTCATCGTCGCGAATCAGGTCAACCGCAAAGTACTCGTCGAAGAAGTGGGTCTTGGCGCGCAGGTTCTGCTGATACAGCGTGTGCAGGATGGCGTGGCCGGTGCGATCCGCGGCGGCACAGGTGCGGGCCGCCTGCTCGCCGCCGAAGTTCTGGCTTTGGCCGCCAAAGGCACGCTGGTAGATCTTGCCATTGTCGAGCCGCGAGAACGGCACACCGGCATGCTCGAGCTCGTAGACGGTGGGGATCGCCTCGCGGCACATGGTCTCGATGGCATCCTGATCGCCCAGGTAGTCCGAGCCCTTGACGGTATCGAACATGTGCCAGTGCCAATTATCGGGCAGCGCATTGGCCAGGGCAGCGTTGACACCGCCCTGGGCGGCCACCGTGTGCGAACGGGTTGGAAACACCTTCGAGACCACGGCGACGCGCAGATTAGCAGCGGCAAGGCGCAGCGCGGCGTTGAGACCCGCGCCGCCAGCGCCAATGATCAGCGCATCGAAATGTCGGTGGGGTAGAGAGTGGGCAGCGGGCATAAGGATCAACCAATCTGAACCAAGATCAAGGCCTGCAGCGCCCAGAGGCCGGAGGCGAGGAACACCAGCGCGAACAGCGACAACAGCCCGACACGCAGGCCAATCGGCTTGATGTAGTCGATCAGCACATCACGGATGCCGACCCAGGCATGGGCCAGCAGCAACGGGATGAAGACCAACAGACCAACCGCCACCCAGGGCGAACCTGCCCAAGCGGCCAGCTGGCTATGGTCCTGCGGCGGCGCGAACGCAAAGAAAAGCACCAAGTAGAGCCCGAACAGGCCCAGATAGACGGCACTGACGCGCTGCACGAGCCAGGCCTTGAGACCAGAGGCGCGCCGGCTCATCGCAGCACCACCGCCCCAATCAGGGTCAGTGCCAGGGCGCTAGAGAGTGCCGTCCAAGCCGTCTTACGGGCGCTCGGACGGTCGAGTCCCCAACCGAGATCAAGCGCGAGATAGCGGATACCCGCGAACAGATGATGGAGCAGCGACCAGCCCAGCAGCACGAAGACCAGCTGCCCCAGGGCGCTGCCGGCCAACACCTGGACCGATGCAAACCCAGCACTGCCGGAGAGGGCCTGCGCGAACAGGGCGGCAAAAACCGGAATCGCGAGCACCATCAACAGGCCGCTAACGCGGTGCAAAATCGAGACGACGCCGGGTATCGGCAGCCGGATACGCCAGAACTCGAGGAAAACGGGGCGAGATTTGACCATGAGAGGCTCGCTTGTCTGGAACTTGTCTAGGCTTGTCTGGGATCAGTCAGGCACGCATTTGTGCAGCGCAACA
Source organism: Halochromatium roseum (assembly GCF_016653315.1). GTDB lineage: Bacteria > Pseudomonadota > Gammaproteobacteria > Chromatiales > Chromatiaceae > Lamprobacter > Lamprobacter roseus. The sequence goes on from NZ_NHSH01000006.1 coordinate 64,348, forward strand.
AGATTAGCGGTTCGCGACCGCTAGTGGCAACCTCATCCTTATCAGTGGTATCCCTGCCGCTTATCCAGAGACGCTGGCAGCAACCGTAGCAGCAACAGTGAGATCTGCCGGATGTCGGGTTTCGATTCAGTCTTGTAAAAGCGCGCATTGTCGCCACGCACTTCCTGCACCCTAGGCGAGGCGCCCCGGGACGCTAGCCGACATTGACGCGTAACGCAATACAAAAGCCCCGCACCACCAAGAGCGGCACGGGGCTTTTTAAGCGGCCCAGAGCGGGCCATAGGGGCGGTCAATCGAAGTTGGTGACCTTGAAGGCGTAGAACGGACTGACTCGCTGTTCCTCGGTCCAGCGCAGATAGGCATCGAACTGCTCGGCCATCTGCTCGCTCGGGAACGGCAGCACCTCAGCGGCGGGCTTGCCCTGCTCAAGGTCCCTCAGGGCCTCAAAGGCAGCCAGGCGGCTGAGTCCCCGCGACTTGGTCCAGGCCAGGTAGTCGGCGAACTGCTTGGCCATCACCTTGCTCGGGAATGGGTTGGAGGCGGTATCAATCTGGTGCAGCTCCGAGGCGGTCACCACCGGGCGCGGGGTTTCAAACGCCGGCGCAGTTGAGTGACCGGTTTCGGTTGCGGCTAGGTTTCCGGCCGCGAGCATGGCGAGGCTAAAGCCTCCGGCAATCAAGGTTGGGTAAGACATCGTCGGTCGATCCACAAAGTTCGATAAGATGCCTAAGTATATTAGCGATTTCTAATTTATAGTCCAGACCCACTAGGCAGTAAATTGAAACAATCGGTTGCGAGATGTGTCCAAATGTGACAGCCGGGTCTCAGGCAGCCTTCGGACGTTTCCAGGTGTAGACCGCGGTCACCGCATAGTTCCAGACCGCACCGACCAAGATACCGGCGAGCGCCGACAGCACCCAGAGCGAGTGGGTTTGAAAGATCCAGCTCGCGATACCGACGTTCGCCAAGGCGCCAACGCTGCAAGCCGCGACAAACGAGAGCCAGCCGCGGAGCATGTCCCAGCCGCGCAAGCGCATATCGCTGTAGGTGAACAGGTTGTTGAGGAAGAAATTGGTCGTCATCGCGACCAACGCTGCCGCACTCTGGCCGACCAGGAAACTGGTGCCGAGTCCTTTGAAGCTGAGCCAGAGCACCAGCATGTGCACAAACACACCGCTACCGCCGATCAGCGAGAAGGCAATGAAGCGCGCCGGGATCATCGGACCGACCCACTTCTGGATCAGCATCAGCAGGTACTCCCAGAGCACCGCCTCATCCAACTTGCTCTCGCCGGACTGTCGCGCACGAAACTGGTAGGGCAGCTCGAGAAACCGCAGCGGCCGCGGATAGGTCGCGAACAGATCGAGCAGAATCTTGTAGCCAACCCCGCTCAGCTCTCGCATACATTCCTGCAGCACCTCAGCGCGGAGCATGAAGAAACCGCTCATGGGGTCCTTGAGGTCCGCCTTGATCAGATGTTGCCCGATGCGGGTCGCCACCCGGCTCATCGAGGCACGCTGCGCATCCCAGTCACCCACCTCACCGCCGGCGACGTAACGGCTGCCGATGACAATATCCAGCGGCTCCGCGCGGAGTTTCTCCAACATCGTTGGTAGCAGCGACTCATCGTGCTGCAGATCGGCATCGATCACCGCGATGTAGGGCGCCGAGGTCGCGAGCATCCCTTCGATACAAGCCGACGAGAGGCCGCGGCGGCCAATGCGTTGAATCAACCGCACACGGGGATCTTGGCAGGCCATCGCGCGCACGCGCGCTGCGGTTCCGTCTGGCGAATCGTCGTCGACGAAGATCAGCTCCCAGCTCAGCCCACGCAGCACCGACTGCAGACGATCGACCAGGATGGGAACATTCTCTACCTCGTTAAAGGTCGGAATCACAACGGCGACGATGGGGGTTTGGCAGTCAGTCAAGGAGGTCAGGTCCGGCAGTTGTATCAGGGCAGGAGCCTCAGTCAGGGCCCCACTATACCGGCTCGATACAGACCCCGTGTTGGGACAGTCTCAGTGTCAGCTCCAACCGCATCGGCATCCTGCGCGAGCCAAAAGCCCATAAAGTCGCCTTGCCATGGGCAAAAAAGAATCGCTGAGCGCAACCCTGTGAATTCTGCTAGTTTAACGACCCATATCGATGTTGAAAAAATTATAGCTTAGATAACAAAAGCTTGGGAATTCCTTAACGCTCGCCTGCCGTATCAGCGTTATTCGCAATGTCCCATCTCTGCATACTGAGGAGGCCAACGCATGATCAAGCCAATCGGTTCTGACGAACTCCAACCGCGGTTCGTCTACGACTCCGAACGCCACCATCAGCTCGCCCACGAGGCAGAATCCCTGCCCTCTGTGACGATCAGCTCTCAGGCTGCCGGCAATGCCGTGATGATGGGTGCCGGCTACTTCAGCCCTCTCGAGGGCTTCATGAATCTGGCCGACGCGCTCAGTGTGGCCGAGTCGATGAAGACCATTGACGGTCGCTTCTTCCCGGTGCCTGTGCTCTGCCTGCTGGAGTCCGCGGACGCCATTGAGGGCGCCGAGCGGATTGCGCTGCGCGACCCGAACGTCGAGGGCAACCCGGTGCTGGCGGTGATGGAGGTCAAGGCGATCGAGACCGTCTCCGACGACCAGATGGCACGGATGACGGAGAAGGTCTATCGAACCAACGACCCTGAGCATCCCGGGGTGAAGACCTTCCACAGCCAGGGGCGAACGGCGATCTCGGGGCCGATCCATGTCTTGAGCTTCTCGTACTTTCAAAACGACTTTCCGGATACATTCCGGACAGCGGTCGAGATCCGTCACCAGATCCAGGAGCATGGCTGGAAGAAAACCGTTGCCTTCCAGACCCGTAACCCGATGCACCGCGCCCACGAAGAGTTGTGCAAGATGGCGATGGAAGCGGTTGGCGGCGATGGCATCGTGATTCACATGCTGCTCGGCCAGCTCAAGCCCGGCGATATTCCGGCTCCGGTCCGCGACGCCGCGATTCGCAAGATGGCCGAACTCTACTTCCCGCCTAACACCGTCATGATTACCGGCTACGGCTTCGACATGCTCTACGCGGGTCCGCGTGAGGCCGTGCTGCATGCCTATTTCCGACAAAACATGGGCGCAACGCACTTTATCATTGGCCGCGATCACGCAGGGATCGGGGATTACTATGGGGCCTTCGATGCCCAGAGCATCTTCGATGAGGAGGTGCCTGAGGGGGCGCTCGATATCGAGGTATTTCGCGCCGATCACACCGCCTACTCGAAGAAGCTCAACCGAGTGGTGATGATGCGCGACGCCCCAGACCACAGTAAGGAAGACTTCATCTTGTTATCAGGGACGAAGGTCAGAGAGATGTTGGGTCGCGGTGAGGCGCCGCCACCTGAGTTCTCGCGGCCCGAAGTCGCACAGATCCTGATGGATTATTACCAATCGATCAGCTAAATCCGCTCACGTCAATAGCCGGTCACCACCCTGGACGATAAAGCGCTGACTTCTGGTTAAAACGGCCACCTCGCACAAGAGGTGGCCCGGTGTCACAGGTACAGGACGCCGTCTCTGCGGTCTAGAAGCGAAACCTGCTCCCCTGATGCACCTCTCAGCCGCGCTTCGGCTCGAATGGCATTGACGACCCTCTGATCCGCGATCTCCGGGTAGAGCGGGAAGAATCGCTCAACCTCTAAGGCATAAGGTCTTGCCGCGAGTTCGAGTCGCCTCCGGTCTTCGCGCTGCAATCCATGTAACATCAATAGACGCGTCGACTGCCTCATCAGATAGCGCTGGCATAGCTGGCGCTGCTCCTCATCCCTCCAGTCCTCTCTCAGCAAGAAAACGGGAAACGGATCGGACTCATCTGGTTGCCGCTGGAACCAGCGAGCACGCGGCTTAGAGCCGGCCCTTGCGGCGACCAGTCGCTCAACCTGGTAATTGACTGGCGCCTCGCAACGATCTTGCTCATCTCGAGTCCTGTCGATTGGCATCACCGCCGCTGGTAGCGCAGTCCACTCCGGCCGAGACGGAAACAACGCCATGTAATCGGCTTCTGTGCAAGAAAAGATCAGCGCCAAGGGAGACTGGTCCTCAGCATCAAGCAGCCAATACTCATAGTTGTCAGCCGATGGGAATGGCAAACAGGCTGTTGTCAGGAAAGCCGCAAGCTCAATGATCCGTTCATCGCTGTTTTCATACATCGAAGACGTTTGCTCTGCTATCGCCCTTAACTCGTCGTTGCCGATACTTGCAACTCTCGTAAAGGCCCCCTTTGCTTTGAGTCCAGCCGCACCCTCGCGAGCCTTAGCTGCACGGAGAAAGTGAATCTCCCAACGTACACCATCCATCGTAATCGCCCTAGCGCGGTCAGACTCTGCGATCTGCACCTGACCGGAGTAAGGCGGGAGAAGTCGCTGGGAGAAGGCTTTCATCATCGCGAGTCACCAACCGCGAGGCTCATCAGATAACAAGACACCCAAATAAGGCGCATAGGTTAATACCGCGCCCTGAGTAACGCCGACCGCCGAAAACGCATGCACGACGCGGTCGAGATGAGATTCGTTCTGTGGGTCTGCTTTCAGCGCTTCTAAAGCAAGAATCAAAGGACCAATCGCTTCGGCATCCAGATAAGTCGTCAGCATACGCATTGCATCATCGACCTTCTCAGCGTCGACCTCATGCCTTGCCCTTGCAGCCTCATCGGCATTTGACGTATCGAAATCTGGCGCTTCCTCATCACTATTTCCGGCAAACATCTGCCGGTTGGCAGACGCTTTCAGACCGGCAAAAGCGTTGTATTCCTCCTGTGCTCTTTGTTTAAGGCTACTCACGAAATCATTGAACTGAGCCGTGTTAGGCCGCCCCGAATAGAGTGACAGGAGGGTTTCGCCATTCACGCGACTGGTGAACTCCAAGCGAGACTTCTTGATCACCGGCTCGGGGTTCAGCACGGTTAGCATCACCCTGAGTTTCTCTTCTCTCCAGGGTGACTTGATGCACACCCTGACTTCGTCATCGACGATGTCCAACTCTTGTGTGACCAGAAATCGATGTTTTTGTACAAGTCGCGTTAGCATAGTGAACGATCCAGAGAGAATCTTAGCCAGACAGAAGCCGTATCCAGCCACCTGCTGAGCGAGGGTCTGCCAAAGACAGCATACCGGTTAGCCCGTTAGCCAGGCATCTTCTTCACCCGTCAGCCCTCATCAGGTTGCTATCAAAAGCGAACGCTCTTGATTCCGTTCTGCGTCTGTGTCGCGCAGCAGCAAGGCCTTGCCGTCGATGCTGCGCGGTCATTGTGCCGCCCACAGCCAGCACTAGGCAAGCTTTAAGCACATGTAAATATTATATTTTTTCTCCACTCAGGAAGTTTTATATGACCCAAAAAAAGATTGACTTGTATGCCGATAAGGGATCATCCACGATGTTCCGTTCGGAAACCCGGAACAGAGGAAACCGACGTCGATGTTCACCACAAATCCTTTTGCTGAAGTATCAACCTTCATTCCGACTGCAGTCATGCAGGGCTACATCATTCTGATGGTCCTGCTGGTCGCCGGCGGAACGGTCGTAGACATGGTGCTCAAGAAGAACGCCAAGTACTTTTTCGAGAACGCCCGCAAGGCAAAGACACAAGCTAAACGTACAGTGGGCGGGGCGGAGAAAACATCCCTCGCTGTTCAAACGCTCGCCAAGGAGGTTCTAACCTCGGGCGAGTTCGCTAACCCCCAACGCAGGCTCTCGCACCTATTCACGATGTACGGGTTCATCCTGTTCGTTGTGACCACAGCGATCCTTATCTTTGGGTATCCGACTGCGGCTGATCAAGCCCCCGCTATTTTGGCGCTGTTGTGGCATCTGGGCGCCCTGATGCTCTGTTTCGGCGGCTACTGGTTCTGGTTCCGTATCCGCGTCGACGTCTCTGCAGAAGGCAATCCTTGGTATCGGATCGTGCGGGCGGACATGTTCATCCTGTCTCTACTGGCGATGGCAACATTCGGGTTGATTTGGTCGATCTTGCAGTCGGGCGGCGCCAGCGGGCTTGACACCTTGTTCTTTGTGCTGTTCATCGCCGCGACTACCTTCCTGTTCGGCACTGTGTACTGGTCGAAATTTGCGCACATGTTCTTCAAACCGGCGGCCGCGTACCAGAAGCGCGTGATCAAGGCCGATGGGTCGAGGGAAAATTTGCCTGAGATTCCCGAACTCACTGACCCCGAGGTAAAAGAGATGTACCCGGATATCCCTGAGTACATGGGCGACAAACCACCGTACATGGGGCTTGGCATCAATCGGGAAGCACCGAGTCACTATTGATCAGGCACTCGCCGACGAACAACCACTAGGGGTAATAGAATGCCAACTTTTGTCTATATGACTCGTTGCGACGGCTGCGGCAACTGCGTTGATATCTGCCCGTCCGACATCATGCACATCGATAAGACCACGCGACGCGCTTACAATATCGAGCCAAACATGTGCTGGGAGTGTTATTCCTGTGTCAAGGCTTGCCCACATCAGGCGATTGACGTTCGCGGCTACGCCGACTTTGCTCCACTTGGCCACTCGGTGCGAGTGATTCGAGACGAAGAAAAAGGGGTGATCGCCTGGCGAATCAAATTCCGCAATGGCAAAAAGGATATGAATTTGCTGGCGCCGATCACGACGAAACCTTGGGGCAAACATATCCCCAAGCTCGCCGACGAACCCGCACCGAGCAATGAAGCGCGCGACAGCCAACTGCTGTTCAACGAGCCAAAGTACATCCGTCTCGACGATGGTGGCTTGCATACGCTCAAGTCTAACGGCCTAAAAATGAAAGAGGGGGTGTACTACTGATGGCTCACGAAACAATCGTCGAAGACGGCATTGACGTCCTGGTTGTTGGTGCGGGTCTGGGAGGCACTGGCGCAGCCTTTGAAGCGAGATACTGGGGTAAAGACAAAAAGATCGTTATTGCCGAGAAGGCGAATATCGACCGCTCCGGCGCCGTTGCGCAGGGTCTCTACGCCATCAACTGCTATATGGGAACCCGATTCGGAGAGAACAACCCGGAAGATCATGTGCGTTATGCGCGCATTGACCTGATGGGCATGGTTCGCGAAGACCTCCTGTTTGACATGGCTCGCCACGTCGATTCAACTGTGCATCAGTTTGAGGAATGGGGTCTGCCCCTGATGCGGAATCCGAAGACGGGCGCCTATCAGCGCGAAGGGCGCTGGCAGATCATGATTCACGGCGAATCCTACAAGCCCATCGTCGCCGAGGCGGCGAAGAAATCGGCGGACAAGGTCTTCAATCGTATCTGCGTCACCCATCTGCTCATGGACGAGGCCCAGGAGAACCGGGTCGCTGGCGCCGTCGGCTTCAACGTCCGGACCGGCAACTACCACGTCTTCAAGTCCAAGACCGTGATCGTTGGTGCCGGTGGCGCATCGAACATCTTCAAGCCCCGCTCGGTCGGAGAAGGTGCCGGTCGCGTCTGGTACGCACCTTGGTCATCAGGCTCCGCCTATGGTCTGCTGATCGAGGCCGGCGCCAAGATGACGCAGATGGAAAACCGGATTGTTCTGGCGCGCTTCAAGGATGGCTACGGTCCGGTTGGCGCATACTTCCTGCATCTCAAAACCTATACCCAGAATGGCCTGGGCGAAGAGTACGAATCCAAGTGGTTCCCCGCGCTCCAGGAGATGGTGGGTAAGGAATATCTGGACGTGGAGGCTTCGCACAGAACCCATCGCCCGATCCCAACCTGTCTGCGCAACCACGCGTTCATCAATGAGGTCAATGCCGGTCGCGGCCCGATCCACATGGTCACCATGGAGGCCTTCCAGGACCCGCATCTCGAAGAGATCGGCTGGCACAACTTCCTCGGCATGACGGTTGGTCAGGCCGTCCTCTGGGCCGCAACAGATGTCGATCCGAAGTACGAGAATCCTGAGTTGACGACATCAGAGCCTTACGTGATGGGCTCTCATGCGACCGGCTGCGGTGCCTGGTGCTCCGGTCCTGAAGATGTGTCACCGGATGAGTACTTCTGGGGCTACAACCGAATGACGACAGTCGCTGGTCTGTTTGGCGCTGGTGATGCCGTCGGCGGTACCCCACATGCCTTCTCTTCCGGCTCCTTCACGGAAGGTCGCCTGGCCGCCAAGGCTGCCTGCAAGTACATCGACGATGGCAAGGCAGAAGGCATTATGATCTCTGAGGCTCAGATCAATCGGCGCAAGGAGGAGATCTTCAAGCCGATGGAGCATTACAAGATCTACCGCAATGAGATCACCGCCGGCTCGGTCAACCCGAACTACATCAACCCGCGTCAAGGCCTCGATCGCTTACAGAAGTTGATGGACGAGTACGCTGGTGGTGTCACGGTCAACTACATGACCAATGAAAAGCTGCTCAACATCGGTCTGAAGAAGATCAAGCTACTCGAGGAAGATCTCGACAAGATCGCAGCGGAAGATATCCATGAACTGATGCGGGCATGGGAACTGAAGCATCGCATGCGGACGTCCGAGTCCGTGTTGCAGCACACGCTGTTCCGCAAGGAGACGCGTTGGCCCGGCTACTACTACCGCGGTGACGCAATGAAGCTGGATGATGAGAACTGGCATGTGCTGACGGTCTCGCATCGCGATCCGAAAACGGGTGAATACACCATGGAGAAGGCGCCTTGCTACCACTTGGTGGACGAGGCTGAGGCCGAGGCGGCCTAAGACTCCAGCCGGATGTCGGCTGAGATAACCGTGCCCCCGAACAATCGGGGGCTATTCAGTAAGCGATAAGATCAACGGCGGGTTTGTTGGTCTTTTTTTTCGAGCGAGCCAAAGCGCCTGCCGCGGCAAGTAGATCCGGACCCGCCGCCGCTTGATCTACTGATTGAGATGAGCCGATGAACATCATTCAAAAAACAGACGATGAGTTACTGGAGATCGCCATCCCCATGTGGGATGACCTCATTAAGTACTCAAATAAGGGGCAATATGGAAAGTTTATCCGCAACTTTTCCTACAATCTGTTGCTCGGACTAAACGAAGTAGAGGTTGGCAAGCAGTTCGCAAAAAGTGAGCTAACACGGAGCCTATCACCAGACTACGATGTGCTCGGCTTTATTCGTCGTGGCGAGCATGTCAGCTGTTTGTTTAGAGTCCGCAGCACCAAGAAAGAAGGCGAATGGCTCGGGCGCATGGTCCTGGGCTACGAGGAAGGCGAAGTCAAGATCTTTGCCGCATCTGTTTTTTAAATGACCATGCCCGCGATTATTGAAGACAACAAGTACGTCGAGTTGACATACCAGGTCATCGACAAAAAAACGGGAAGCGTCTTGACCCAGGTCGAATTCCCTGTCGGTTATGTGCATGGCGCCAATGAGGTATTATCACCTGCTGTCAGCGCCGAACTGAAGGGAAAAGCCGTGGGTGACATCATTGAAGTTCCAATTGACTGCAATGAATTATATGGCCCAAGAGACGAGTCCCTGGTCGTGACAGACTATATCGAGAATGTCCCCGAGGAATACCGCGAGGTCGGCACGACGATCACGATGGAGAATGCTAAGGGTGAGACCAAGAGCTTCCTGGTCACCCGTAAAGACGATAAAACCTTAACGATCGATGGCAATAACCCGCTGTGCGGTAGAGAAGTGATTTTTCGACTGGAGATCATCGAGGTACGGGACGCGACCGACGAGGAGATAGAAGCGGGCGGCAAGCTCGATGAAGGCCCCAACCTGGAAGGAAGCCTCCGCAAACTCCACTGACGCGATCCAGAACCACAAAGTCCCGGATTCGACCAGCCCGGCGCGCCCTTGTAGCCCGGACGGGGCCGAATTCTCATTAAAGCGTCAGTCTTTCGGGAGGGGCTGACGGCAGCGATCCGATCCTCCCGTTATCACCCACGAGTAGAGGTCTTTTATGAGCGAAGCACCGAAAAGCCGGCCAAAGGTTCCCGAGGGCAGCGCGCGCTATTTGATCACGCGCCAGAAGAGTGCCAATGACAAAGGGTTTGTTGGCTACGACACGATCTGGGAGTCGTTTCAGAAAGAGAAAAAATACTCAACGCCCAAACGCCCGTAAACGAAGCGGCCACGCGGCAAGGACTCGCCGCGCGGCCAAAGGCTGTCTATGGACTCGCCATCGACGGTCTATGGAATCCTCTGCACTCACTCGAGTCGCTGGAGATCGAAGTCCATGGTCTCGAGATCACCAAAGATCCATGTCGCAGAAGGAGCGCCGAGACCGGCCACGGTGCCAGGATTGACGAGCCAAGTCATGCCACCTTTCACATTATCTAGGCATCGGATCTCTGGCTCATGACTGTGTCCACAACAGACTAAGTCGTGATCACCGGCACGCGCAAAGGCCTGCCCAATATGCGGATAGTGCGTCATGAAAATGCAGCGCCCCGCCAACTCCAGGTTGGCATCGTTGCCATAGTAGGAAAGCTGCCCCTCTGAGCGACACGCCAAGCGCGATATCGAGACCGGATCGCCGAGATTGTTGCCATGGATCACATGAATCGGAAGATTCAGTTTAAGTGACGCGAGCAGCGTGTTTGTTCCAATCAGGTCGCCGCAATGCAGAACGCATTCTGCGCCCCGTGTCTTGGCTTCAGCAATCGCGGTCGCAAGCATGGGACCACGATCATGGCTATCCGAAACAATGCAGATCTTCATGCAACACACTCAGTTAATGTGAATCTTGCGCGATTCATCTGCCGGGGTGGTGAAGCTCCATGAGCATTAGAAGCTCAGGTCGCGGAGGCCTTTAAGATGCCCCGGCCCACCAGATAGTCAATGACCTCCCCCGCCAGTGCTTCGGGTGTCTGCTCGCTCGCCTTCAGGGTCAGTTCAGGTGAATCTGGAGCCTCGTAGGGGTCATCGATGCCGGTGAAGTGGCTGATCTCCCCGGCACGCGCCTTCTTATACAGGCCTTTGGGATCGCGCTGCTCGCAGACATCGAGCGGCGTATCGACGAAGACCTCGATGAAATCGCCATCGCGCATCGTCGCCCGTACGCGATCACGGTCTACGCGGTAGGGACTGATAAAGGCCGTCAGCGCGATCGTGCCCGCCTCGCAGAACAACTGAGCCACGGCACCGATCCGACGGATGTTCTCTTCTCGATCAACAGCCGAAAAGCCCAAACCGAAGCGCTCTGCGAACTCGTCGCCATGGGTCTCCTTGAGGATGTTCCGGCCGGCATTCAGGCCGTGTCGGACATTGTCACCGTCAAGCACTGCACTCTTCACCCCACGCGCTGCGAGCATGTGGTCGAGCACATTCGCCAGCGTGCTTTTGCCCGAGCCGCTGAGACCGGTAAACCAGATCACGCACCCACGGTGGCCATGCAACCGCTCACGCTCTTCACGAGTCACCCGGTGCTCGTGCCAAGTGATGTTGGTATCGTTCTCCATCTACTCTAGATTCCCGTGACAAGGGATCGGCCTGCCGGACGCAGTTCCGATCGCGATTTGATTAAAAAAGCGCTGTCGCGAGACAGCCGCAAATGACCGCGCAACGAGTATACAAGCAGTCTACCAAAAGCTGCACCAAGTGATCCGCGCCGTGATCCGCGCCGGCTCGCACCTGAGCATCGAAATCAAGCATCCAGAATGCCAGCAAAGGCTACTGCAGGCCTCGGACTCTGGCAATCAGGATCGCTTACTGGGAGTCCTGCGATGGGCCCACCCCTCGATTTGTCTCAGCAAGGCGCAAGTTCTCGATGAAGCAGCCCTCCAGATCAATCGCAGCCGACCGCCAGACGCCTTGGCTCAGGAGCGCGACGGGTTCAGGAGCACGCCGCTAACCGAGCCTATCGGCACCTGAAGACGGGCTGAAAGCGTGACTCAGACCACAGTCCAGAGAACATTCAAGCAACCGTCCTAGACAAACAAGGGTTAGTGAATTAGTATTTGCTTATTCACTAACAAAACGGAGCTTGGCCATGTTGACCAATTGCCGAACGATGCGCGCTGCCGTGATACTCTCCGCACTCCTGCTGGCTACAGGTGTTCTACTTGGCGTCATCGCCATGATGACACCGCTCGCGGTACCGACGAGCCAACTCGCCTTGGTGCTAGTACTGTCCGCAGCGCTACTTCTAGCCGTGACCTTCCTGGTTGCTCTGATCCCTGGCGTTTCACGGCACATGGACGAATGTCGCCATTAGAGTCGCGCTTGGAACCGCACTTGGAATCACCTAGACAGGATCGCCAGGCCCTGATGCCTCGCGCGTCGAGAAGACGCCGATAAGCATCGGGCCTCAACTCCGGCAACGAACTAGCGGCAGTTCCTCAATCACCACCCGTTGTTGATGGCTCCAACCCGTCAACATAGCGCTCCCGCGCCGCGCGCGCGCGCTCAAAGATGCTCAGCAACGCATCTGCATCGGTAGATCGAATGGTGTTCGAGAGTTCGTTGAGCTCATCGCCAAAGCGGCTCAGCATGCTGCTCAGGGCGTCCGCGTTGGCAATACAGATATCGCGCCACATCTCTGGACTCGATGAAGCGATGCGGGTGAAGTCGCGGAAGCCGCCGGCCGCATAGCGGAAGATTTCATCGTTGCTACGCATCCTCGCGAGCGCATCAACCAGCCCGAACGCCAGCATGTGCGGCAGATGGCTGGTCGCGGCAAGCACCTCATCGTGATGCTCGACGCTCATCTCGGTCACCTCAGAGCCCACCTGCTCCCACATCGCCCGCACCCGCGCGACCGCTCCTGGGTCTGTCTCAGGTACGGGCGTCAGGATAACCCGGCGACTCTGGTAAAGGTCAGGAAACGATGAGCCGACGCCGCTGCGCTCGGTGCCCGCGATCGGATGTCCAGGCACCAGCCAGGACGGAACATTGCCGCCAAAGACTCGCCGAGCATCGCTAACAACGCTGCCTTTGACGCTGCCGCCATCGGTGACCACAGCACGCGCTGGGAGCCGCCCCTTGATCTTCGCAAAGACCCCCGCAATCGCCCCCAACGGCACGGCGATGAACACCATATCGGCATCCGCCACCGCATCGCCGGGCTCGAAAACGTAATCGTCGATCACACCGAGTTCGAGCGCGAGCTTAAGGTTCTCTATCGAGCGACCGCAGCCAATCACCTCCCCGACGGCATCAGCCGCGCGCAAGGCTCGCGCCAAAGACCCGCCAATGAGACCGACGCCGATGACTGCAAGGCGCTCGATCATCCGCCGCTCCGAGGCGCGTTCGTTTTCCCGAGCACCCGAGCGAGTGCCGCCAGCATCCGGTCGTTCTCTTCCGCCAGGCCGATACTAATGCGGAGATGCGTCGGCAGGCCGTAATTCGCAACCGGGCGACAGATCACGCCCTCGCGCAGCAGCGCCTGATCGATAGGACCGACCGGCTGGCCCAGATCAACCGTGACAAAATTACCAACCGACGGAATCGCGTCCAGGCCCAAGGCGTCGAGACCCGCCATCACCCGCGCCCTCTCCTGCTGGTTATGCGCAACCGAGCGCTCAACATGCTCACGATCAGCAAGCGCAGCCACCGCCGCAGCCTGCGCCGGTGCATTGACATTGAACGGATGCCGGACACGGTTCATCAGCTCAGCGGCATGCGCATGACTGAGGCCATAGCCGACCCGCAACGAGGCCAGCCCGTGAATCTTGGCAAAGGTGCGCGTGACGATCAGGTTCGGATAGTCATCGAGCCAAGCGCTGGTGTCTGGATAATCAGCTTCATCGACATACTCGAAATACGCCTCATCCACCACCACCATGCAGTGCTCTGGTAGGCCAGACAAGAAGGCCCGCAACGGCTCGGCCGCGATCCATGTCCCGGTTGGATTGTTCGGATTGGCGATCCAAACCACGCCCGTGCGTTCATTGACCAGTGCCGCCATCGCCTCGAGATCATGTCCAAAGTCGCGCGCCGGTGCGACGCGTGCAAGCGCGCCGGCCGCCATGGTCGCGATCGGATAGACGGCAAAGGCATGCTCGGAAAACACCGACTCCAGCCCAGGATGCAGGAACACACGCGCAACCAGATCAAGCACATCGTTAGAGCCATTGCCAATCGTCACCTGCTCAGGCTCAACGCCATGATGCGCAGCGATTGCCCGGCGCAACGCAAACCCCCCGCCATCCGGATAGCGCCCCAGCTCAGCCGCAGCCGCCGCATAGGCAGCACGCGCCGCTTCACCACAGCCAAGTGGATTCTCGTTCGAGGCCAGCTTCACCGACCCGGTGATACCCAACTCTCGCTCAAGCTCGGTGATTGGCTTTCCCGGCACATAAGGTGTCAGCCCCGCGATCTGCGGTGCGGCCTTCGCCAGATGTCGGTTTGGCTGTTCGCTCATCATGCACTCCTACTCGATTGGCAGCCGGCTCTCGGCTGCTCATGGCCGCCCGGTCGCCATTGGCTTCGTTGGCTTCGTTGGCCCAGGCCAGCACGGGCCAGCATGCGCATCCACGGAGGTCAGCGCATCCTAGAGCACGGCCTCCGGATAGGAGCCAAGCACTTTGCACAGGTTCGCAGCGCCCTTCAGCTCCGCGAGCGCTGCCTCAACCTCGGGCGACTGCCGGTGCCCGCAGACATCGACAAAAAAGACGTAATCCCACACACCCTGACGCGAGGGGCGGGATTCGATTCGGGTCATGCTCAGGCCCTGTTTCGCAAACGGGGTCAACAACCGATGCAAGCCACCCGCCTCGTTCCTGCACGACAACAGCATGCTGGTTTTATCATGCCCGCTTGGCGGCGAATCCTCAGAGCCGATGACCAAGAATCGGGTGGTATTGCCGGGCTCGTCCTCGATACGCTGCGCCAGAACCCTCAGCGCATAGAGTTCTGCGGCCGCCTCGCTCGCCACCGCCGCGGCGTCCTCTGCCGCCGCCGCGCGCTTTGCCGCATCGGCATTGGTTCCAACCGCGACGCGCTCCGCATTCGGCAGATAGCGATCGAGCCAGCCGCGACATTGGGCCAGCGATTGCTGATGCGAGTAGACCCGCCGCACCGCAGCCAGATCCTTCGCGTTCGATAGCAGATGATGATGGATGCGCAGCGTCACCTCGCCTGCGATCAGCAGCGGCGAGCGCATGAACATGTCGAGCGTGTGGTTGACCACCCCTTCGGTCGAGTTCTCGACCGGCACCACACCATAGTCACAGGCGCCCGCTTCGACCTCGCGAAAGATATCGCTGATCGCACCGAACGGCTGGGCATGCACCGAGTGGCCAAAATGCTTCAGCGCCGCGGCCTGAGTGAAGGTGCCCTGCGGCCCCAAATAACCCACCTTCAGTGGCTTCTCGAGCGCCAGACAGGCCGACATGATCTCGCGGAACAGCCGAGCGATCTCTTCGCCGTCGAGCGGACCGGGATTCTCGGCCTTGATGCGGCGCAAGATCTCGGCTTCGCGCTCCGGTCGGTAGTATTTGACCGACTCACCATGGGCATCCTTGATCTTGGCCACAGCTTGGGCGCATGCGGCGCGCTCGGAGATCAGCCGCAACAGATCGGCATCGATGGCGTTGATCCGCTCGCGCACCTGTTGGAGCTGATCGTCGCTGGTCATGAGTCCTGGTAACGCCTGTTGATCACAGAAACCTCCGCTCGACCACCTTGGGTCAACCTCGTCTCAGGCTTGTACGGCATCAGGCAGACAACGCACTGACAACACACCATCAATGCCGGCGATGCGCTGTACCGTCTGCTCCTGACAGGGCTGGTCGATATCGATCAGCGTTACCGCTAGGTCGTCTCGCGAGCGGTTCAGCATATCGATGATATTCAAACCATCCTGGGCGAGATCGGTCGAGATCTGCCCGAGCATGTTCGGTACGTTGCGATTGACTACCACCATCCGATGTCCACCGTTGCGTGGTAGATGGATCTCAGGGAAGTTGACCGAATTGCTGACGTTGCCATCCTCGAGATAGGCGCGAACCTGATCCGCCACCATCACCGCGCAATTCTCCTCCGCCTCACAGGTCGAAGCGCCCAAGTGCGGCAGGGTCACCACACGCGGATGCGCCTTCAGCAGATTGCTGGGGAAGTCGCAGACATAGGCGTAGAGCTTGCCAGCATCGAGCGCGGTGACCGCTGCATCGTCATCGATGATGCCATCGCGGGAGAAGTTGAGCAGGACCGCCCCATCGCGCATGCTCTGAATGCGCTCGGCATTGATCATATGCCGGGTCTTGTCGGTCAATGGCACATGAAAGCTCATGAAATCGGAGCGCGAGACCAGATCATCGATCGACAGCGCACGCTCGACATCGGCCTCCAGTTTCCAGGCACTGCGCACGGTGATGCTGGGATCAAAGCCGATCACCTTCATGCCAAGCGCCCGTGCGGCATTGGCGACCAACACGCCAATCGCACCTAGTCCGATCACGCCCAAGGTCCGGCCCGGCAGTTCGAAGCCGACGAACTGCTTCTTTCCGGCCTCGACCGCCTTGCCGATCGCCGCATCATCGCCCTCAAGCTCGCGGGCAAACTGCCAGCCTTGAGCAATATTGCGCGCCGCCAGCAGCATGCCGGCCAGCACCAGCTCCTTGACCGCATTGGCATTGGCGCCCGGAGCGTTGAACACCGCAATACCGCGCTCGGTCATCGCCGGCACCGGGATGTTGTTCACGCCCGCACCCGCGCGGCCGATCGCCTTCAGACTCGCGGGCACCGGCAGATCGTGCATCTTTGCCGAACGCACCAGGATCGCATCGGGATGGCTCAGCTCGGATGCAATCTCGTACTGCTCGCGCGGCAGCCGATTGAGGCCTGCTACAGAGATGTTGTTCAGTGTCTGGATCTTGTACACCCGATCACCCCTTGGTCCGCTCGAACTCAGCCATGAAGGCGATCAGTGCATCGACACCGGCCTCAGGCATCGCATTGTAGATGCTTGCGCGCATGCCGCCGACCGAGCGATGGCCCTTGAGGGTGAGCATCCCGGCCGCCTTGGCCCCGGCGAGAAAGTCGGCATCCAGCTCAGGATCGGCGAGCGTGAAGGGCACATTCATCCAGGAGCGCGACGCCGGCTCGACCGGATTGGCGTAGAAGCTGGAGCTATCGATCGCGGCATAGAGCTTCTCGGCCTTGCGCCGGTTGATCTCGCCCATGCCCTCAAGCCCACCGAGATCCTTCAACCATTTGAACACCAGACCGGCCAAATACCAGGCATAGGTCGGCGGCGTGTTGTACATCGAGCCGCTATCGGCATGAACCCGGTAGTCGAACATGGTTGGGGTGCCACTGAGCGGCTCACCGAGCAGATCCTCACGGACGATGAGGATCGTCAGCCCTGCCGGGCCGATGTTCTTCTGCGCACCGGCGTAGATCAACCCGTAACGCGAGACATCGATCGGCCGCGACAGCAGCGTTGATGACATATCGGCCACTAGCGGCGCCGAGGACTCGGGAATGTAAGGAAACTCGACGCCCTCAATGGTCTCGTTTGGCGTGTAATGAAGGTAGGCCGCATCCTCGGACAGTGCCAGCTCCGACTGCGCTGGCGCGCGCACGAAATGCTCAGGCTGCGTGCTGGCCGCGATATGCACAGCACAAAACCGATGCGCCTCGGCGATGGCCTTCTTCGACCAACTGCCGGTATTGAGATAATCAGCCTTACCGGCGCGCCCGGACAGGTTCATCGGCACCATCGCAAACTGGCTCGAGGCGCCGCCCTGCAGGAACAGCACCCGATAACCTTCCGGAATCGCCAGCAGTTCGCGCAGATCTTGTTCGGCCTGCTCGGCAATACTCATGAACTCCTTGCCGCGATGGCTCATCTCGGCCACGCACATGCCGCTGCCGTTCCAGTCCAGCATCTCTTCCTGGGCTTGGCTGAGCACGGGCTCTGGCAGCATCGCCGGGCCGGCGCTGAAGTTATAGGGTCGAGACATCAGCGGTACCTTCTTCTTGATTCAATCGATTGGATAGGGGGCGCATTAGTCGAGATCAGCGTCGTTGTCAGCGCCATTCCCAGCCGGATCAGCGCCGGGCGAATCGTCGCCAGACAAACCCTCATCGCTGAGCTCACTGTCCTCATCATCGCCGTTCAGCGCGATGATGCGCTCGATACCAGCCAGGCGCTGATTGTCGCCGAGATTGATCAGCTTCACACCCCAGGTGTTACGACTGAGGATCGAGATATCGTCGACGCCGGTGCGCACCAGGGTACCGGCCTCGGTAATCAGCATGATCTCATCGCCGGGCCGCACCAGCACCGCGCCGACCTGTTCGGCATTGCGCTCGCCGATGCGCATCGAGATCACACCCTTGGTGCCACGGCCCTTGGTCGGGAACTCCTCGATCGGCGTGCGTTTGCCCTGGCCGTTGGCGCCAACGGTGAGGACCGTACCAGGCTCAGCCACCAACAGCGAGATCACGCGCTGGCCTTCGCCGAGCGAGATGCCGCGCACGCCATGCGCCGTGCGCCCCATCGAGCGCACCTCGGATTCATTGAAACGTACCGCCTTACCGGCCGAGCTGAACAGCATCATATCCTGACGACCATCGGTCACCGCAACGCCGATCAGATACTCGTCCTCGTGCAGGTCGATGGCGATGATGCCGCGTGATAGCGGACGCGAGAAGTCCGATAACGGCGTCTTTTTGACGGTACCCTTGCTGGTGGCCATGAAGACGAAGCTACCCTCCTCGTACTCAGGCACCGGCAGCGTGGCGTTGATGCGCTCATCCTTCTCGAGCGGCAGCAGATTGACGATCGGCCGCCCGCGGCCACCGTAGCTGGCCTGCGGCAGCTCGTAGACCTTGAGCCAATAGACCTTGCCGTGACTTGAGAAACAGAGCACGGTGTCGTGCGAGTTGGCGACGAAGAGGCGGTCGATGAAATCCTCGTCTTTTAGATTCGACGCACTGCGCCCCTTGCCGCCCCGGCGCTGGGCCTGATACTCGGCGATTGGCTGCGCCTTGACATAGCCGGCATGCGAGAGCGTGACCACCACATCTTCCGGCGCAATCAGGTCGAGCAGCGAGATATCGGCCTGATCCTCGGTGATCTCGGTCCGACGCTTGTCGGCATATTGGTCGCGAATCGCGGTCAGCTCATCGCGGATGACTTGCATCAACCGGTCCGGATCGCGCAGGATCGCCAGTAGCTCGGAGATGGTCTCGAGGATGGCCTCGAATTCCTTGATGATCTTGTCTTGCTCGAGTCCGGTCAGGCGCTGCAGCTGTAGGTCGAGGATCGCCCGCGCCTGGCGTTCGCTGAGCCGATACAGACCATCCTCACGCAGGCCAAAACCGGCGTCGAGATCATCTGGCCGGGTCTCATCCGCACCAGCGCGCTCGAGCATCCCAGCCACCTCACCAGCGGCCCAGTCGCGCGCCATCAGCCCTTCACGGGCATCGGCGGGGCTGGCCGAGGCCTTGATCAGCGCGATCACCTCGTCAATGTTGGCCAAGGCGACCGTATAGCCCTCCAACAGATGGGCGCGGTCGCGCGCCTTACGCAGCTCGTAAATGGTACGGCGAGTGACGACATCGCGGCGATGGCGTAGGAAGTACTCAAGCATCTGCTTGAGATTCAATGTACGCGGCTGGCCATCGACCAAGGCGACCATGTTGATGCCGAACACGGTCTGCATGCTCGTGTGCTGATAGAGGTTGTTCAGCACCACGTCTGGGTAGTGATCGCGCTTGACCTCGATCACCACCCGCATACCGTCCTTGTCCGATTCGTCGCGCAGCTCGGCGATGCCCTCGAGCTTCTTCTCGCGCACCAGTTCGGCCATCTTCTCGAGCATGCGCGCCTTGTTGACCTGATACGGCAGCTCGGTGATGACGATGGCCTCACGCTTGCTGCGCGACTCAGTCTCCTGATGGGTGCGCGCGCGCAACCGAATGCGACCACGACCAGTGCGATAGGCCTCGCGGATGCCGCGAATGCCGTTGATGATCGCCGCGGTCGGGAAGTCCGGGCCGGGCACGATCTCCATCAAACGCTCGATCGTTACCAGTGGATCTTCGATGATCGCCAGACAGGCATCGATGATCTCGCCGAGGTTGTGCGGCGGGATGTTGGTGGCCATGCCCACCGCGATGCCGGAGGAGCCATTGATCAGGAGGTTCGGGAAACGCGCCGGCAGGACCATCGGCTCCTGCTCGGATTCGTCGTAGTTGGGAATGAAGTCGACCGTCTCCTTGTCGAGATCGTCGAGCAGCGCGTGGGCGATGCGCGCCATGCGCACCTCGGTATAGCGCATCGCCGCCGGCGAGTCGCCATCAACCGAGCCGAAGTTGCCCTGGCCGTCGACCAGCATGTAGCGCATCGAGAACGGCTGCGCCATGCGCACGATGGTGTCGTAGACCGCGGTGTCGCCGTGCGGATGGTACTTACCGATGACGTCACCGACGACACGGGCCGACTTCTTGTACGGCTTGTTCCAATCGTTACCGAGCACGTTCATCGCGAACAGCACGCGTCGATGCACGGGCTTGAGGCCGTCGCGCACATCCGGCAGCGCACGACCGACGATCACGCTCATCGCGTAATCGAGGTAAGACTGGCGCATCTCGTCTTCGAGATTAACCGGCAGGACTTCTTTCGCGAAATCGACCATCGCTCTTTATAAACTTCCTAAAACAGGGATGTGTTGCGCCTGGCGGGGAGCAGTCGGGCGGCTCCGGCAACCGGGCAAAACGCGAGAGAATGAAGCCGCGATCGAATCCACCGACACCGGGCAATCAAACCAAGCACGGCGGTAACGCGACGCTCTATCGCAAGCGATAAAAGCCAGTCATCATACCACTTGGAGCCGTTCAATATCGCGTTGGGCGCGTCTTCCAACAAAACAGCACGCCCGGTTCGCACCCTCCTCGCAGTGCCGGATCAATCAGCCGCTCAAGCACTTGCCACCGCATGAGTCCAGCCTAGCGTCAGGCGTTCGTTGTTAGCGCGGACGGAAAAGCAACAGCAGCGCCCTGGCCAACCATCAGACCGCCGCAAGCACCGGCTAATTCCGTTCAGACTCGGCGTGCAGTGCGTCGTGGATCTGGCGCGCGAGCGCTCGGCTGATACCCTCAACGCGGGCGATATCGTCCGGCGCCGCCCGCACCAACCCGCGTAGCCCGCCGAAGGCGCGCAGCAGATTCTGCCGGCGCTTCGGGCCGATGCCGGGAATATCCTCGAGCGTGGATGTCTTGCGCGCCTTATCGCGCCGCTGCCGGTGCCCCGTGATCGCGAAGCGATGCGCCTCATCACGGATCTGCTGAACCAGATGCAGAGCGGGCGAATCAGCGCCGGCGAGGATCGCCGCATCGCCGTCGGCCAACCCATCCGCGAGCCACAGCTGCTCGGCCCCCGCCTTGCGATCTGGCCCCTTGGAGACCCCGACTAACTTGACCCCATCGATCCCAAGCTCGTCGAGCACGGGCATGACCGCACCGAGCTGACCCTTACCGCCGTCGATGAACAGCAGGTCTGGCAGGGGAACCTCGCCGGCCTGGACCCGGCGGTAACGGCGCAGCAGCGCCTGCTCCATCGCCGCATAATCGTCGCCCGGGGTGATGCCCTCGATATTGAAGCGTCGGTAGTCGGACTTGCGCGGCCCTTGGTCGTCGAACACGACGCAGGAGGCCACCGTCAGCTCACCACGGGTGTGACTGATGTCGAAACATTCCATGCGCTGTGGAAGCGCATCAAGACCGAGCAAATCGCGCAGCGCCTCCAGTCGGCGCGCGTAGCCAGCCCGGCTACCGAGGCGTGTCTTGAGCGCCAAGGCGGCATTGTTGACCGCCATCTCGACCCAGCGCGCACGCTCGGCACGCAGTCGGTGCTTCAGCGCCACTCGCCGACCGGCGCGCTCGCTCAGCGCCGCGGTCAAGAACTCGGCCTCATCCGGCTCGGCATTCAACAGCACCTCTGGCGGGATCTCCTTATCGACATAGAACTGGGCCAAGAAGGCCGAGAGCACGGTCGCTTGATCGGCATCGACGGGCACCTGTGGAAAAAACGCCTTGTTGCCGAGGTTGCGCCCACCGCGAATGAAAAAGACTTGGACGCAGACCGTCCCGGCCTCCTCCACCGCCGCGATGATGTCGACGTCCCCGCCCTCGGCGGTGACGTATTGGCGTTGCTGGATGCGCTGTAAGGTCGCGATCTGATCGCGCAGCGTCGCCGCACGCTCGAACTCGAGCGCCTCCGCGGCCTGCTCCATCCGCTGACCAAGCTCAGCGATCACCTCGTCGGTACGCCCCTCCAAGAACTTGATGCTGTCTTGGACATCCAGTGCATAGTCCTCGGCGCACACCAGCCCGACACAGGGGCCGGTGCAGCGCTTGATCTGGTACTGCAGACAAGGCCGCGTCCGGCTGCGATAGAAGCTATCGCGGCATTGCCGCACCGGGAACAGCTTCTGCAGCAGCTGTAGCGTCTCGCGCACCGCCGAAGCACTTGGATAGGGACCAAAGTAGCGGCCCGAGCCCTTGCGCGCACCACGATAAAACGACAGCCGCGGAAACTCGTCTTGGGTGCTCAGATAGATGAAAGGATAGCTCTTGTCGTCGCGCAGGAGGACGTTGTAGCGCGGCCGATGCGTCTTGATCAGATCGCTCTCGAGCAGCAGCGCCTCACCCTCGGTGCGGGTCACGGTCACCTGGATGTCGGCGATCTGCGCCACCATCACCTGCAGCCGCCGATTCAATGCGCGGCCGAAATAACTGCTGACGCGGCGTTTCAGGTTTTTTGCCTTGCCGACATAGAGCACGCTGCCGGCATCATCAAGCATGCGGTAGACGCCTGGATCAACCGGGATCTGCGAGACTGCGGTGCGATGATCGAAGGACGACATAAAGAGCGCGAGCGGGGTTACTGAGCACGAATGCGCGGCAGATGACGATTATACCGAGGCTTACTCAATGCGAAGGGCGGCGCCCTCCAGGCGATGAAGCGCGGGTTTCACAGCATCGTATATAGCGCACCGCTAGCTCAGACGATTCAGCGCTGGCTTCACCGTCGCCCGAGGCTGGTCCTGCCAGAGAGGCTACCGTATCCTGCAACAATGCATGTTCCGAACTACCAAGGCGGCAGCATCGTCAATCTGATGCAGTCGCTGATCCACGCGCGCGGGCATTGGCCTGGCGATGCAGCGCCTTATCCCGAGGCGCCGTTGCTGCCCGCAGCCGAGATCCGCCAGGCGCGTCACGTCCTGCTGCTGGTGATCGATGGCCTCGGCGACGACTGGCTGCGGCGGCACTCACCCCATGGACCCTTGGCGCGACATCGGCTCGGCTCGCTCACATCGGTGTTCCCTGCCACCACCGCGTCGGCGATCACCACCTATCTCACCGGTGATGCGCCGCAACAGCACGCGATGACCGGCTGGCATATGTGGCTAGCAGAGCTTGGCTGTGTGCTCGCAGTGCTTCCAGGCAAGCCAAGATATGGCGGCAGCAGCTATAAACAAGCCGGCATCGACGTGCAGCAGCTCTATCGCCACCGCTCGCTGTTTGCTTACCTGGACACCGCTTCTACCGTCATCTCACCACGCGCGATCGCCCGCTCAGAGTACAATTTGGCGCATCTCGGGCCGGCTCAGCTGTATCCGTATGAGCGCTTGTCCGGGATGTTCAGCGTCATCGCAAAGACCATCAAGCGCGCGCGCAAGCCAACCACCTTCTACGCCTATTGGCCCGGGCTCGATAGCCTTGGCCACGAACAGGGCATCGAGAGCCCGCAAGCCCTTGCCCATCTCGACGCGATCGAACAGGGTCTAAGCTTGCTCATGAAGCGTCTCGCCGGCACTGACTGCTTGGTGCTGATCTGCGCCGACCACGGACAGCTCGATACCGAGCCAGCGCAGATCACCGAACTCAGTAGCATTCCAGCGCTTGCTGACTGCCTGCGAATCCCGCTTTGTGGCGAGCCACGCGCCGCCTACTGCTATGTCCGTCTCGATCAGGGCGCGCGCTTCGAGCGCCTCTGTATGGATCATCTCAGCCAAGACTTCGAGCTGTTCCGCAGCACCGATCTGATCGACCAGGGGCTATTCGGACTCGGTCAGCCGCACCCGCGCCTACAAGAGCGCGTTGGCGACTACTGCCTCATCGCACGCGACCGGGCCCTGCTCCACCAAGCACTCATCGGCGAAAAGCCATTCCGGCAGATCGGCGTCCATGGCGGCCTCAGCTCGGCCGAGCTGATGGTGCCCCTGTGCCGCTTCGACGCCTGAGCGCTATACTCTCGCTCCCGCGCACCACGACCCGCTGTTGTAAGGACCCGCTGAATGGACGTCGTCCAGATCGTTCTGCTCGCCGCTGTACAGGGCTTGACCGAATTCCTCCCCATCTCGAGTTCGGCGCACCTCATCGTGACGCCGATCGTCTTCGGCTACGCGCTACAGAGTCTCGCCTTCGATGTCGCCGTGCACCTTGGGACATTGGCCGCGGTGATGCTGTATTTTCGCCATGAGCTCGTGACGATGACGTTTGCCGTCGGCAGCGCTATCCGCACAGGCTCGCTTGCCGATCGCAACGCCCACTTGGGATGGATGATCCTGATCGCGACCTTGCCGATCCTTGTGCTCGGCTTCCCATTGAAGGCACTGCTTGAGGTTATCCGCGAAGACGAACGCCTCGTGCAGCTCGTGATCGCCAGTACAACCATCGGCTTCGGCCTGTTGCTCTGGCAAGCCGACCGTCTCGGCAAGCGCAGGCGTGACGAATACAAGCTGGGCTGGCGCAGCGCGCTCCTGATTGGGCTCTTCCAAGCGATGGCGATCATTCCCGGCACCTCGCGCTCTGGAATCACCATGACCGCGGGTCTATTCCTTGGGCTGACGCGGGAGGCGGCTTCGCGCTTCTCGTTCTTGCTCTCGATACCCACCATCCTGATCGCGGGACTACTAGAGACCAAGGAACTCATCGAGTCACCAGACCCGGTCGCTTGGGGCCAGCTTTGGCTTGGGGCCGCACTCTCGTTCGCGATCGCCTACCTGACGATCCACTTCTTCTTGCGCTTCATCGAGCGCATCAGCATGTTTCCGTTTGTAGCCTATCGCCTCATGCTGGGTCTGCTGATTTTTTGGATTGTTCTACGATGAGAGATCGCCGCTATCGCCGAGCTATTTCATAGCGGCCGCATCATCGATGTCATCATCTTACTGGTGATGCTCGAGACCGCGGCTTTGCTGGCCTATCGTCGCATCACTGGTCGAGGTCCGAGGCCGCAAGCACTCTTGCCGACACTCGCCTCTGGCCTGCTGTTGATACTTGCGCTGCGCGCCGCCATCGCCGACCTCCGCTGGGAATTCATCGCCTTGCCGCTGACCTTAGCCTTGGTCACGCACCTGCTTGACATCGCCCAACGCTGGCGCGGGCAATAAGCACAGACCGATGCCCACAAAAAAGGCAGCTCTCGCTGCCTCTACTTGCTGCGCGAAACCCGGCAGGGTACCGGGTCCGCACAGCGTCTCGAACGTTGCTCGCCCGAGTCAGACGACAGACATGACCTGCGAGATCATGGTCGCCGCATCACTAACGGCGGGGCCACCCAACCAGTTGAAGTCAGCGCTGCTGAGCAGGATAAAGTGAATTAGCAGGGCTAACACGAACAAGAATCCAAACAACGCTACCAAGGCGCGACGTGGATCAAAGATCTGCCAAATTTTGTGCATGGGCATTCGAGTTCTCCTGAAGTAATTGCGGGCAACGGCGGCTTTTGCGCTTCGTTCCCGTCAGAAATCTAGCTGGTCTACCCGAGGTTTCGGATTACAACCAAGGACGCCAAAACCAAGCCAGCAAATGTGCAAACGCGGCAACACCAACGAATGCGGAAAAGCTAGACATGAAGATGCCGTGAAACTCCTGCGCCTCTTCTTCAGTCAGGCCGGTTAGGCTTGCGTTATCAGCCATGGATTCAACCTCCGGATTTCAATAAAGGCCTCTCGGCCATTGACCGCGATACCCCCGCGGTGGGGTCGCCCTAGGGGCGTTAAGCGACCGAACCCGAGCTCTAAGCCTCGAGATCCGACAACGCGATGGAGGGGGTCGAGCACCTCAATCTCAAAGAACAGTCGCCGCTTCTCACTCAGCGACTATCAATTGATTGTGCGCGTTGGCGGCATTGCCGACATACTGCTCGCCGGAGCCTGCAGTGCGTTGTTACCCAGCCAGTTGAAGGCAGGGGACATCAACAACATGAAATGAATCACCAACGCCAACGCGAACAAAAAGCTCATAAGCCCGATTAGGCTTCGGCGTGGATCAAAGATCTGCCAAATGCGATGCATCAGTTTTCTCCTTTGGAAAGCCTGGCAGAGATTGGCAGACAGCGACTGTCAAACAAATCCCCACCTTGTTCATGATCGACCAGCAACCACTACAGCCAGGGACGCCAGAACCATGCGAGCAGATGCGCAAATGCCGCAACACCGACGAATGCGCTAAAGCTTGACATAAAAATACCGTGAAATTCTTGGGCTTCTGTTTCGGTCAGGCCCGTCAGGCTTTTGTTATCAGCCATGGTAATTACCTCTGTGTCGTTTTCAGGTTTGACCTTACGGTCATCGTTTCCACCCAGATGGGCGGGGTGATCCGTCACCCTGGATATTCCTACCGAGTTTGTGGGGCCGGCGGATACTGTAGCGGTGCCGGCGGATAGCGCATCATCGATGGCGGCGGATACTGAAGCCGAGGTGGATACTGTTGAGGCTGCTGCTCGACCGGAGCGTCAGCCGTCGCCTCTGCTGGCTCTTCCTCCGCAGCCGCCTCAGGTGCAGGCGCCGGCGGTTCCGCCTTTGCCTGCTCATCGGACGCTGCAGCCTCTGCGGGCTCAGGCTCAGCGACAACAGGCATTTCAGCCTTAGCCTGTGCGGGCGGCGTGTCTCCTTCAGAAGCCGCAGCCGCTGCCTCTTCCGCTGCCTTCTTCGCCGCCAAGCCACCCTCAGGGATGGGACCTTGCAGGGACGGATAGTCCTTCACCATCGGTGCACCGTAAAGCGGCTTGTAAGCGCCTTGGTGGCAAGTGGCGCAATAGACCTTGTACACGTCGCCCAACGGACCCTTACGCGAATCAGGCAGAATGTCTGTCAGCGGCACAACATAATCGTTGTTCAACTCCCTGACGTGGCGGATAGCGTACCAAGCGGTAGTCCGCTGCGGCGGGCTCTGATCCCAGGAATAGAACGAACGAGAGTTGTGGCAGTAGGTGCAATTCACGCCGAGCGAATCGGACATGTGCATCATCAGCCCATAGGTCCATTCCGCCTGCTTGATCGACCGACGGTTCCCCTGCGGCAGCACGGTATCGCCGATGACACGAATGTCATTATCTTGCAGCAAGAAAGGCGTAAACGGATCATAAGGCAGCGACGAGTAGGCAACAGACGCAGCAGCAATATTCTGCCCAGTCGGCGCCAGTGCGGTCGGCTGACCCGGACCCGGATCGGTCACCCAGACGTATTCCGGCACTGGATTGCCACGATGGCAGGTATAGCAAGTGATACCGGTATCCGCGACATGGTCCTTCCAATTGGCATTGGTATCCTGCGTCATCTGCAGCATCCTGCGCGAGGTGACCTTGGTATAAATACCATCCTCCTCGAAACCACCGTCGCTCACATGGCAGTAATAGCAACCTTGCTCGGGCGCCACCCAATTGGTCAGAGCAACCATGAGCCGGTTGAACTCATTGACCGTCAGATTGCCAAGCACCTGGACGTTCTTGTAGACATCCTTCGCCAGCGGCCCACCCTCAGCCGAAGCTGGAATTGGATCTGGCGGCACATTGGCCTCGAGCGAAGCTTGCAGCAAACGCGGGTTATAGTTGGTCTGCATCTGTAGACCACGATACCCGTTCTGGATCGTTTCGGGCGGCGGCGCCTCGCAGCCAGCAAGGATCGCCGAAGCGCCCAATGCCGCGAGTACCACCGTCTTACGGTTTAGAAACTTCATTGCGACACCCCCTGCAGCAGGGACGGATCCTGGATCGTCATCTCTGATGGGTAGGGAGCCACGATGCCGTGCTTGATGCCCCACAGATACCAGTTCTCAACCACAGTACCGGTCAGCAAGATTCCGATACCGGCGGTAATCACCGTCAAGACCGCAAACCACCAAGCCCAACGATGGATGGATTCCATGGTGGCGTTAAAGCCCATGGTCCAGCGCCAGAACAGCATCGCACGCTCAGCTGCCGTACCACGACTGGTGATCTGATCGATCTCACGGTCGCCGCCGTAGCGAGAGACACCCAAGATCGTGCCACCGTGCATGGCGAAGAGCACCGCGGAGCCATAGAGGAAGGCAATCGACAGGGCATGGAACGGGTTGTAGTAGAAGTTGCCATAGCGAATCGAGATCGCCGCTGTCCAGTCGAGATGCGGGAAGATCCCAAATGGCACCGCCTCACCCCAGCTACCCATCAGCACGGGCCGAATGAAGCCCAACGTCAGGTAGAAGAAGATCGCTGCAGCAAACGCCCATGCGACATGGGTGCCGGTGCCGAGTGCGATCGCGCGCTGGTAGGTCCGAATCCACCAGAGGATGATCGAGGCCGTCAGGAAGAACCCTGCCATCAGCCACCAGCCACCATCACCCAATGGGGGGATGCTCAGCCCGTAGGCTGGCGGTGGCGGCTCAAGCGCCAGCCAGAAGAAGTTCTTGACGAACTGAATTGGACTCCAGTCGACCGACGCCAGCATATTGAAGCCGATGATCTCGATGGCAATGAAACCACAGATCAACGAAGCAATACCGGCAAACCCAAAGTAGATCGGTCCGATCTGGGCGTCGCCAATCTTGCCGATCCAATATGAGAACCAGGGAAAGACCGGTTTTCCGAGGCGCGGCAAGCTACTTTCCGGAAGGTCTACACCAGGGTAGCCCGGCTCGCGGACTTGAACCCGCGTAAAGATATTTTGATACTCAGCCATATTGGTGTCCCCTTTATGACCAGAACGGTAATTCGAGCCACCAGTTCCACCACTCTGGCCAGCCACGCGTCCAGAATGGGCCGCTCAGCACGATACATACCGCGCTCCAGAAGGCCGCATTGATCGCGAGGAACAGACCGAGACGATGGATACCGAGCGCACCGATGGAGTAACCGACGAGGTCACGGAAGAAGGTGTTCTCGTGCTCACCCGTCTTCACTGGCTCGCCCTTCTGCGGGTTCGTCATCGATAGGATCAACGAGCCATGCAACGCCAGCGCAAGAGCGTTAGTGAAGAAGAACGTGATCGCCAGCATGTGAGCTGGGTTGTAGTGGAAGTGCAGGTATTGGTAGCCCACATTCGACACCCAGTCGAGGTGACTGAAGATGCCATACGGGAAGCCATGTCCCCATGCACCCAGCAACACCGGACGAATCACGACGAGCGTGACATAGGCGAGGATTGCAAAGCCAAAGGCGATAGGAACATGCAGTCCCATGCCCAGCTTGCGTGCAATCTCGGCTTGACGCAGCGCCCAAGAGACGAATGCGCCAATCGCACAGATGGTAATGAATTGCCAGAGACCGCCTTCCATGAGCGGCGCCATCCCGAGCCCATAGCTCAGGTCAGGCGGGGCAATATTGATTTCCCAAGGATTCCAGGTCGGGCCCATGGCCGCGCCCCAGATAATCAGCAGGGTACCAAGCGTGGCGAAGAAGATTGTTGAGACCCCGAAGAAGCCGACATAAAACGGCCCCACCCAAAAGTCAAACAGATCCCCCCCGAGCAAGGTACCGCCACGAACGCGGTATTTTTTCTCGAAACTCAGCATGGCCATTGAAGATTTCCTCTGCTGGGGAGACACGCGCTAGCGCCCTCCACGTAGCAAAATCGGCGGCAGGCGTTGCCATGCTGGCACCCGCACTGCCGTCATCCGATAGGCCCTATTAACTCTGCTGCGGGACGACCTGCACTGCGGGCGCCTGAGCGGATACGGCCGGGATACCATCTTCTAGCCAGTTGAAGTCATTCGTGCTCAACAGGATCAAATGGATTGCTAGCGCTAGAACAGTCAGGAAGCTAGCGATGCCGATCAGGGCCATACTCGGCTGAACAAGCAGCCAGATTTTGTAGATTTTTTGCATTACTTCGTTCTCCAGTACTCTGCCGTTAAGCAGAAATTGGCGATGCTAGGACATCGATGTTATGAGAATGGTCGTACAGGCAATCTGCTTGGCTTAAAGCCAAGGACGCCAAAACCAAGCCAGTAAATGTGCAAACGCCGCGACCCCAACAAAGGCACTAAAGCTAGACATGAATATGCCGTGGAACTCTTGAGCCTCTTCTTCCGTCAGTCCGGTTAAGCTTTTGTTGTCTGCCATTGGGTTACACTCCGGTTCTGCTAACTCGACCATTTGGCCATTGGCGCATGACGTATGCGTCACCAAGAAACGCCGTGGCTGCTGTTGCCGCAGCGTTTGCAGGCATCCGCAGCATGCGAATACCCATTCGGCTCTCACGATTGAGGGCCAGAGCCCGCTGTCGCTTAAGTCCAAAAAAGAAGCGTGAGCAGTGCATCAAAGGCTCTGTCCACGCAAAAACTGGTTTTTTGCACCAGCACCCCTGTATAGCTGTGCTAGAGCGTGCCTCCTGGGCTTTATCGGCTTGCTAGCCGCCAAACCTGCCAACCTCAGCTTGAGCCAGGTACCGAGGAGCTGCCGGGACATACGGTACTCGACCGTAATGGTGGAGATGTCAGGCGAGGCGCTCACGTCGTACGATGCAATCAGTGCTGGCTCAATCGGCTGGGTGGATGGGCGCTTGGATTCAAGTCCGTTGAGACGCCCAAGAGTTAAGTGTCAGTCTAGCCTGACCACGCTCTATGTCAAGCCAAACTTACACATTAACTGTCAAGTCAGGTTGGCAGTCTGCATTCCTTATGACGCACCTCATGTTGCCCTGCTGTGCGGCTAGATCACCAGGCTAGATCACCGGCAGATCAACACAGGTCAACGGAATCGCTGTTTGGCTGACAAGACCGGCCGGCCTTCCCCCGCTTGCGTGCTCAGTGCCGGTGGCGCGGGCAAAACGACTCAAGGTTGCTGCGTAGGATCGGCTCCCAGGCAGCCTCTATTTCGATAGGGACAGACGAGAGGAAAAAGGCAGGAGCAAGCGGCGAAGCACGAGGGAGATCGGTGCTTGAAGCTCACAGATGCAGCTTATGACGGCCGCTGATGCGGCCTTGGAAGAGGCGGCGTCCTTAAGGAGAGGCCTAGAGAGGCTTCTTCTCTGCCGCTAAGTGGCTGCCCATTTTCTACTTCCCGATGCTTGCCAGACAGTGGTGCTCCAATCGGGAAGCAGTTGGTGGTTGCTTTCTAAGTTGGGCGGCCGCGGGTCAGCTGATCTTTGGTGTCACGCAGCGTCGCGGCACTGACCCGCTCATCACCGGCAACCCGAGCAGCGCGCTCGGCCGCATCACGCAGCCGCTTAGCCGCCGAGATGCGGGTCAGCACCGGCGTCGCTTCGAGGATCTCATCGAGCAGACGCTGGGCATCTGTGTCCCAGGCAAGCTCACGGTGCATGCGCGACGGGGTCGCATCGACCTGATCGAGATCGGTGCCAAGCGGCAGGATGTTAAACAGCGCATCGAAGAGCGCGTTGCAGACCTCCTGGATCAGGTAGGTCGCACCGGAATAGCCCATAAAGGGCGTGCCGGTGTGGCGCCGGATGATGGTCCCGGGCAGTGATGCCGGAATGAAGGCTGCACGCCCGCCAATCTCAGCCAGGTACATGCGCTCGTTATAGCCACCGAACAGGATTAATGGCGTACACCCGTGAACAGATTCGCGCACCGCATCGTTATCCGGCTTCTTGCCTGGTCGGCGCGGCACAGCAAAGTTGCAGGGCAGCCCCATCTCGTCTTCGAGGAAATGGCGCACGCCACGGGTGTAGGTCTCAGTGGCAACAATGCCGAAACTCGCGGTCCCGAAGAAATCCTGCGTCACCGAGCGCCAAAGATCCCAGATCGGCTTGATCGTGGTGTGCTTTTCGCGCTCAATGAAGGGCTCAGGGTCGAGCCCGAGCAGCTCACCGAGGGTACGTAAGAAGCGGGTGGTGCTATGCAGTCCGATCGGCGCCTGCAGATAGGGCTTCTCCAGCGCCTCGCAGAGCTTGCGGCCGAATTCGCGATAGAGGCAGACATTCACCGCAGCATCGGCGAGACGCGGGATCTCGTCGAGATGGGTACCGAGCGGAAAGGTCATATTGACCTCGGCGCCGATGCCCTCGATCAATCGACGGATCTCAGCCAGGTCCGACCAGGTATTAAACATCCCGTAGATCGGGCCAATGATGTTTACCAGCGGCTTAGCTCCCTGCCCGTCTACCTGCTTGCTGCTCTTGGCCTTTGCAGCCTTAGCACGCTTCTTAGCGGCCGCTGCGCCGTATTGATTCCAGAGCCAGACGATCGCGCGGTCCGCACTCTGCCACTGATCCTCGTCGATGGTGCGCGGCAGGAAGCGCTGGATCGGCGTCCCAGACGGCGTCACCCCGCCACCGATCATCTCCGCGATGCTGCCGGTGACGACAACCGCAGGCTGGTCGGGATCGAGGGTCGAGAAGGCGCGCCGCATGGCGTTCTCGGTCCCATCCTGACCGAGTTCCTGCTCGCCGAGACCCGTGACGACAACGGGAAGCTCGTGCGGCGGCAAGGCGTCAGTGTAATGCAGCACGGCGGTGACGGGCAGGTTCTCACAGCCAACCGGGCCATCGATGATCACCGACAGCCCCTTGACCGCCGTGAACACATACACCGAGCCCCAATAACCGCCAGCGCGGTCGAGATCCTGGATCAGCATCAGCCCTATCCTCCCGTCGTCGGGCCTTTGCGCTGCGGCTTGGCTGAGCCTGAGCGCGGCGTTGCGTGCTTACCCTGATTCGGGCGTGGCATCGGCTGCTGATCCCAAACCCCGGCGGTGTCGCCCTCGCCGACACCGGCGAAGAACGCGGTCATCCGATCGAACCGGGCTTGGTTGCCGAGCGCGGCGTTGACCACCTGCGCAAGGGAGCCCGCACCCGCCGGCCCCATCAGCGGACGCGCCGAGATCAGGTTGGTGAAATAGAGCGCCGGGATCGACTGCTCCTTCGCATGCTGGACGACCGGCGTGGTGCCGATCGCGAGATCAGGCTTCACCGCATCAACCGCCGCCTTGTCTTGCTCGAGGGTCGCGCGGAACTGGATCACCACACCCTTGGACTCGAGCCATTCCCGATCGGCATCAGACCAAGGCGTGCGCGGCGTCGCGGTGCCAACATAGGGCACCCGCGCCCCACTCTCGATCAGCAGCCGCGCCACCAGCAGCTCCGAGCCCTCGTAGCCGGAGACCGTGATCGTGCCATCGATCGGCGCCTTCAACATGGCCCCTTTGATCGCCGGCAGGAAGGCGTTCTTAGCGGCGCTGATCTTATCCGCGGCGACGTTGCAGGCCGCGCCAATCGCATCCAGCCATGCCGCCGTGCCGTCATAGCCGACCGGCGCCGAGCCAACCAGAGCACGCCCAGCCTTCTGGAACTCACGGATCGATGCCGTGTAATAGGGATGGATGGCAGCAACAGCGGCGCAATCGAGCGCAGCATAGAGCTCGCGCCATTCGCGCGTCGGCACCACCGGCCCGGTGGCCAGGCCTAGCGGGGCCAACATGGCGCCGATACCGACTGGATCAGCGGGAAACATCTCGCCCAGCAGGGTCACCGTCGGTTGCTCACTGCGACCACCGCGCGGCGCCTGCACCGGCCCCTGCTCCGCCTCCCCGCGCGCATAGCGCAGCATGGCGCTGGCAAGCACATCTTTGGCCTCGGCATGGGTTGGCACACCAAACCCAGGCACATCGATACCGATGATGCGCACGCCGTTCTGCGACTTCGGCAGCAACCGCAGCGGCACCCCGGAGGCGGTCGGCACGCAGAGGTTCATCACCACGACGGCGTCGTACTTGCTCGGGTCCGAGAGCTGTTGGACGGCCTCGCGCACATCCTCGAACAGCTTGCCCGTGACCAGGGTCTCGGAATCAAAAGGTACATAGCCAACGCTGCGCCGCGCACCATAGAAGTGCGAAGTGAAGCTCAGCCCGTAGACACAGCAGGCCGAGCCGCAGAGGACGGAGGCGGTGCGCCGCATGCGCAGACCGACGCGAAGCGACCCAAAGGCCGGACACATGGTTTGGGGCTGATCATGGGGTCCGGTGGGATAGTCGGTCGCCAAGCGCTGCAGTACATCGCTGTTACCCGCCGCTTCTGCGGCTCGACGCAATTCGTCGGCGCCCGCCTGGCAGCCGAAGCCCTCGCTACTGAGCGTCGCGTCATCGCTCATTGGAACCTAAAACCCTGTTGATACATAGTTTTCTGGAGCATAGATGCTCGACTCAATAGGCCAAAACCGTGCAGCCCGATGAGAACGACAGATCTTGGGCCGAGGTGAGGCCCTTGGGCTCAGGAACTGCCGACGCCAGGCTTGATGCGCTTTCAAGCCTCGTCGTAGATGACTTCGAGCGATGGCTTATCGAGACTACCCGCAGCACACATATCCTCGATCGTCGCCGGCTCGAGCCTGATGTCACGCCCAACCGCATCACTCGAGAACAGGTTCAGCAACTCGTCCTGACTAAGAGGATGGGCGCGCAGCGGTGGCGCCTCAGCCGCATTCACGCCCAGCTCCTCGAACAACGGCGCCCAGGTCCCGCCCGGCATGCCGACGATCTGATAGGCCGCGCTCTTGCGTCGGATATCGTCATCGGCCGGGATCGAGGCCAGCACGGGAATGCCGACCTTCTTCGCCCAGGCCTGCGCCTCGCCAGTGCCGTCGTCCTTGTTGATGACGATGCCGGCAACGCCGACGTTGCCGCCGAGTCCGCGGAAATACTCAACCGCGGAGCAGACATTATTAGCAACATAGAGCGACTGCAGATCGTTGGAGCCGACCACGATCACCTTCTGGCACATGTCACGCGCGATCGGCAGACCGAAGCCACCGCAGACCACATCGCCAAGGAAGTCGAGCAGGACATAGTCGAAATCCCACTCATGGAAGCCAAGGCCTTCAAGGATCTCGAAACCATGAATGATCCCGCGTCCACCGCAACCGCGGCCGACCTCAGGCCCACCAAGCTCCATCGCGAAGACGCCGTCGCGCTTAAAACAGACATCACTGATGCTAACCTGTTCGCCGGCCGCCTTCTTCTTCGACGAGGTCTCGAGAATCGTCGGACAGGCCTTACCGCCAAATAGCAGCGTCGTGGTATCACTCTTTGGATCGCAACCGATCAGCAACACCTTCTTGCCCTGCTGCGCGAGCATGTAGGACAGGTTGGCCAGGGTAAAACTTTTGCCAATACCACCCTTGCCGTAGATGGCGATCACCTGCGTCTGCGTGAGCGTCGGAGACTGAGTCGACAAGGCCGCTGACTGCTCGGGAAAACCGAGGCTCACAGCGGCGGACGTGGCGGAGGCGTTAGCCATTCATTCCTCTCCAATCGAGAACCATCTTCAGGCAGGTTGGATCATCGAAGGCCGTCTCGTAAGCCGTAGCGGCCTCGGTGGCGGCATAGCGATGCGTGATCAGCCCCTCCAAAGAGAGCGCTCCGGCCTCGATCAGACCCCGCACTGCGATCAGGTCAGCCTCGCGGAACTCCGCAGCAACACGAAGCCGCAGCTCGCGCATGAATGCGGGCGGAAACTGAAACGAGAGCGGCGCCTCGTAGAAGCCGGCCAGAACGATCTCGCCCCCGCGCGCCAGGCGCGCGATAAGCTGATCGAGGAGCGCGCTATCGCCGCTCACATCGCAGATGACCAAATAGTCGGCACGGCTGTCGGTCTGTGGATCGACGACATCATAGCCAACCGCGCCGACAGCTCGCTTCGGATTCGTTTCCCAGACCACCGGCGGCTGCGCGCCCAAGGCGATGGCGACCCGCGCTAACAGTCTGCCGAGCACACCATGGCCGACAATGAGATCCGGGCAGGTCTTATCGGTACCGGCGATAGCGTGATGGGCGGTCGCCGCCAACGCCATCAACACGCCCTGCTCGCCCAAGTCATCAGGAATCGGCAGCAACCGCGCGCCGGGTGCCACGACCCGAGACGCGGCGCCGCCGAACAGGCCGTTAACGTCGCCATAGCAGCGCGCGCCGGGCACGAACACAAGCTCGCCCTCGCTGCGACCGCTGTCGACGCCGGCCTTGATCACTCGCCCCACCGACTCATAACCCGGCACCAATGGATAGCCCATGCCAGGAAACGCCGGCATACGACCCGTCCAAAGCAGTCGCTCGGTGCCGGTACTGATCCCGCTGAAGTCGATGTCGACGACACAATCGGCATCTGTCGCCGGCGTCAGCTCCAGGCGTGTCAGCGCGAGCTGCCGAGGCTGATCAAGAACGACGGCGAAGGCGGACAGATCAGCAGAAGCGTTCATAAAAGATGTGTCAACATGATTATCGACCCGACTAGCGACAGAATTAGGCCAATAGTTTCAATTAGTTAAGCCGACTTCTAATACGAGTGCAAGTCTAGCTTGACCATCAATTCTGTCAAGATAAATTCACAGGTCAATTGTCAATCGTCAATGGCAGAGCCGAACCGGCGATCAGCAGCCGTGGTTGCATCAGCCAACGGTTTGCCGAAGAGGGATTTGACCAAAGTCCGCGTTGCGGTGCATCACCTTCTGCTCGCGCGGCGGTCGCCGTCGATCATCGCCAGTGGTTAACGGATCGAGGCCAAAATTCAAGGCCAAACTAGGCCTTAACTCACCGGATCGATGCAAGGAGGATGACCATCGGCTCCGCTCCGCGAGCGGCAGGCTGATACCGGCTTGCATCACCACTAAACGTTTCGGACAGGATCTTAGCATTTCCTGCTCGCGGGTGAGCGGCGCTGGCATGAAGACTGCCCGGGAACCGGCGACTTCGATTTGCAAAGGTCGGTTTCGTCGCTGTTTGCATCGCGGCGACGCATCGGAAATCCAGGCCATCACAGGGAACCCCTGCCCGCTTGCCCGAACGCTTGGCTCGCCTCGAACGACAGTCGACCAAGCCGCAAGCTGGCAGGTTATGCGACAGAAATCCCCTCTTTCTACTTCACTCTCCCTACTTCCCTGTGGTGTCCATATTCATCGCTGAGTAGACCGGGCACGAACGCATGTAAGCCGTACCAACCAGAACCAGACCGATCAGACCTAGTAGGTTATGATCGATAAGGCCCCACAACGCGATCGCGACGCCAGCAGCGAAACGGATGTTACGGTCCGTGTCGCCAATGTTTTTAGTCATGTTCATGTCGAAACTCCTACAACTCAACGCCATTGTGAATTGGTTACGCAATTGCTGACAGCAGAAGCGAGACTGGTTGAACAACTCCCTATCAGGGAAGAAACTGGCCCTACCCGCAGCTCGCTAACATCGCCGGCAGGCGAAACCTTAGAATTCCTGTGTAAACATAAACTGACACAGGCGGGCGTCAGGTTAAACTAACACTCAGAGCATCGCAAGCGGTTAATAAAGGCCCGCATCCGCATGATCTAGACCTCAGAGATCGTGTAACGCCTTTAGCGCAACAGTCTAGATTCGGGGATAAAGAGTGCTAGCGGAGCGACGCTAGAGTAGCGGTGCTAGCCGGTGCGCGAGGAGTACGAAGAGTACGAAGCTGAGGGAGGATTGCTTCGTCTTGTACCCTGGAGCGGCGCCGGCCGGAATCGCCCGGCGCCATGACGTTAGCCAGCGAGTTATCGATACTTCTCGCAGCCGGCCTTATCACTGATTGCATCCAAGAACATTGCATCATACCAGGGAATCTGCTTGTCACAGATGTGGTAGAGATTCACCGATCTCGAATAGCCTTTAACGAAAAGCGTGCCCCCGACGACTATGATGGCGAACAGAAACATCAGCAACCCTGATTTCATTGAAGTTTCCCCTCAAGTGGCGGCACAAAGCCATTGTAATCTTACATCTCAAGCCAACCGGTCCTCTACTGCAAACGACCCTCGAGCGATGATCTAGGCCTTGCCGCAATCGGTACCGACAAACTAGAGTATGACGTCGCTCAAGTATGATGTCGCTCAAGCGTCCCCGCGCGACCACGATGACATAACCCTCTGAGGTTAGCGAGGGTTGCAAGACCGGTCAACGCCGAATCGGCATGTGCCGAGCGGTCTCAGCGGCCGTTGTTGGGCCCGCTCTCTAGCCGGAACGCTCCTCGGCACGGTCCCAGGAACGCCCCTCGGCACGCTGCCTGATTGACCAGAGAGCAACTGTTAAGTTTTGTTGACATTTTATCGCGTCAAGCTAAACTGACACTCAATCGGAACTGTCAGCCAGGCACTAGGAGCCGCGGGCGGCTTATCGCTGGCCGCAGCCAATCTCGTTCTGTATCGCAACAGTACCCGACAACCGATTTGCGAGGGGCACGCCCCTAGGAGACTCAAGAGATGTCAGAAGACAAGCACCCCTCGGGCCTCACCCCCGAGCAAGCCAAAGAGTTTCATGAACAATTTAAGATCACATACACCGCCTATGTCGGCATCGCCGCGATCGCACACCTGATGGTGATGATCTGGAAACCTTGGTTCTGAACAGGAGGCGAATGTGTTTCAAAAAGTCTTCAACTACAAACCCGCCGAGCATGACTACCGCATCTGGCTGGTTATCAACCCGGCAGTCTGGCTGATCCCCATCTTCGCCCTCGTCCTCCTTGTCGCCATCGCCGTGCATGCGATGGTCTTCGCAATGCCGGAATACAGCTGGAGCAAGGCCGATAGCATGGAGCCGACGGCTCAGACGATTGCGGCAGCACCGACACAGACACAGAAAACCGAGTAATTCTGCGCAAGGTCGCCGACCTGAATGCCTAGTGGATCGGAGCCGTGACGAACGGCCTCCGATCAGGTCTTATTCATGCACCTGCACCCCGCCACTGACCCCGTGACGCCTCCCAACCAGGTCGTCACCAAACCGCCGACCTTATCAGCCTTTGCATCCCTGCCGCCGTTGTTCCGTCGCGATCTTCTCAGCTTGTTCGCGCGGGCCTCGCAGTCGCCGCTCGTTCGTCTTGACTATCTCGGCCTCCGCCTGTTTCAGCTCAATGATCCCGCGCTGATTCGACAGGTGCTGTTGGACAAAGAGCGACGTTATCGCAAGGGCCGCCTCATGCGACGGCTCGGTGCGGTGACTGGCGAAGGTCTACTGATCAACGACGGCGAACGCTGGAAGAAGCATCGCCGTCTAGCGAATCCGTCTATGTCTGGCCGTCGCCTGACGGGGTATGCGCCGGCAATGGCCGAATCGGCTCGCCTCCTGGTCGAGCGTTGGCGAGCCCTGCCAGCGGGACAGCCGGTCGACCTGATAGCGGAGATCTCCCGCACCACCCTGATCGCCTTACTGCGGACGCTTTTTGGCATCGACTACGACGCGCGCTACGCAGATGTCAGCGAAGTCATTCATCGCCTGCTTGATGCTCTCGTACAACGCGGGAGCAGCCTCCTCGCAGCGCCGCTGAGTTGGCCGACGCCGTCCAACCTCGCCTTCCGGCGCAAGATCTCCGAGGCCGAAATGATCCTGGCGCGCATTATCGACAGCCGCCGCCGCTATCTAGACGACGCTGATGATCCGAGCGATCTGCTTGGCCAATGGCTTCGCCAGCGCGAGCAAGACCCCGAGCACTTCACCCCGGAAGAGATGCGCGACGAACTCATGACCATGCTCATCGCTGGTCATCATTCGCTCGCCATCGCACTGAGCTGGGCACTGTGGGAGATCGCCGGTGACTCAGACCTGCAACAAGGACTCCACACAGAGGTGGACGCGCTAGCGCAGGCGCCAACCGACGCCAACGCCCTGCAGACCCTGCCGTTGACCCAAGGCACCTTCCTCGAGGCGCTACGTCTTTATCCACAGCCACCGATCCTGCTCCGTGACGCCCTCAGCGACCATGTCCTTGGCGGTTACCGCATCCGCGCTGGCGATCAGCTCATCATCAACATCCTCGCCATCCACCACGACCCGCAGCTGTGGCCGGAGCCACATCGTTTCCGGGCCGATCGCTATCCGAACATCAATCCAGATCATCTGATGCAGGCGCATCATCTGGGCTTTGGAGGTGGACCGCGAAGCTGTATCGGACGGCGCTTCGCCCTGATCGAGGGCACCCTACTCCTCGCCCATCTCCTGCGCGGACTGCAGCTCGATCGGGCTATCCCGGGTCCGATCGCGCCTCGCTTTGCCGGCATGATGGTGCCTTCGGCGCCGTTGCTGCTGCATGTAACCCCAAGGTGAACAAGGCAGCCAAGGTCGATACTCAAAGCCCTGGCGGCGCGGTGCCGGTCGCGCCGACGCTCGACGGCGTCAGCCGCACCCTACTGATCCCACTGCTCGCCCGCGCCGAGGCCCAGTCGCTTTGGCCAGGGGTTGCATTCGATGACGCCGCGGCGCGTCGCCTGACGGCACAGCTTGCAGTCGATCGCGCCGAGCTGGGATCAGACCCCTTCCCGATGCGGCTCTGCATCAGCCGCTCAATTGCGATTGAGGCGGCACTCAATCGGTTATTGAGCACGCCCATCGAGCGCACGCTGGTGCTGATCGCCTGTGGTCTCGATACCCTGCCTGTCCGGCTTGACGCATCACTGGCGCCAGCACAACGGGCGCGCCTGCGCCACTGGGTCTGTGCCGACTTGCCGCCGGTCATGGCGCTACGCGACCAGCTCCTGCCAGCCTCGGCGCAGATTCGGCACGTCTGTGCGTCCCTGCCCGACCAGCTCGATGAGATCGCCGCCGCCCTCGACGAGACGCGGCCAGTGTTTATCCTGGAAGGGGTACTACCCTACCTCGATGCCGAACAGGTTGCAGACTGCCTCGCCGCACTTGGCAGACTCGCGCCCGCCGGGGCCGATCTCCTGATCGATGGCTACCACCCAGCCCTGCTCGCCTTCTCGCGGCTTGGCAACACCTTTCGGCGGATGCGCACTCAATTCCGCTTTGGCATCGCCGACCCGCGCGATTACGCCAAGATGGCCGCGCGCATCCAGGTTCATGCTCAGCACGATCTACTGCGTCCCCTGCCCTGGCGACACCGCAAGCGCGCCTGGCTGCCATCGCTCGTCGCTAGCGGCAAGCCGCTCGCGACCCTAACCCAGCTCGAACTCAGACCGAGCACCGAGGATGCCATCTTCCTTCAACGCCGCGGCATCCGATAGGGCAACAAATGCTGGACCCAAGCCGAGCGGAAGCGATCGAGCGATAGGCTCTCATGCACGGCCTCGATCGGGCGGCCCTGCAGGTGTGACGCAATCACCGAGCGGGAATAGAACGGGGTATCTTCGAGGGTCTTGACGACCCGTGGCGGATGCTGAGCATCGGCTTGACTAGAACGCGGCATGCGCCAGATCGGCGTGCGCGCAAGGCGATGATCCGGCGGCGCCTCAAAATGGCTCAAGCCGCCATCCGCACCGAAGTGGAGCCCAAGCGAGAGCCTGTCTCCCTCCCGTCGATCGGCATGATAGAGGATCAGACTCTCATCACCACCGAGACTGGCCCGCGACCAATCCCAATAGCGGAAGGCATCCTCTAGCGGCTCGTCGCCCCAGTTGCGGTCTAGGTAGGCATGACCAGTCCAGCTGATGGCTGGACGCTCCAGACTGACCTCAACACGGGCACTCGGCGCGATCGGTCGCCAGCGGTGCCGCCCGGCCTGATCTAGCTCGAAGACCTGCTCATTGATAAAGGTCGGCGTGACCTTGACCTCACCGCGCACGCGCTGCGGGATCGGCGTGCCGATCTCATCGATCTCCACCCTCAGGGTCCGATCAGCCCCCCAGTGCAGGGCGCTAGGTCCGATCTGCAAGTGCGAGGGACTTTGCGTGAGTCCGTGCTGACGCCGCTCGGTCATGGTCCAACGCCGCGCTTGGCCGTAGAGACAGACGTTCAGCGAGCAATAATCGCGCGGCTCATCGCGTCCACGCCGCCGGCCCTTGAAGTAGTAAGGCGAGAAGACGCTGCCGATGAAGGCGATCAGGGTCAGCCCATGGAGACCATCATCACTGAGCGCATCGACATACCACCAGGCGTAGCCGCGCGCTGGAACCTGAACGCTTAGGTCAGGTCCTTGAGGATCGCCTCCGCCGCCAGGCGCCCCGAGATGGTCGCCATCGGCACCCCCGGCCCCGGATGCACGCTGCCCCCCGCCAGATAGAGTCCCGCCAGTCGCGAGCGCGCCGCCGAGCGGCTGAACGGCCCCCGCCATCCATGCGAGGTGCGGCCGTAGAGCGCCCCCCCAGTGGCCGGAAACAGGCGCTCGAACTCCGTCGGCGTCGTGATGACCCGACGCTCCGGATTGAGGTCGGTCCTGAGGCCACAGCGGCGCAACAGGTTGAAGGTCTGCTCCTCGCATTGCTCGATCTCTTCGCTAGTAAAAGGTTTGGTGTCGCCCCGCGCGGGCGCATTGACGAGGCACAACAGCCGCTCCGGCCCCGCGACCTCGGCATCGTCATCGCGATCCTGTGCGCAGACATAGACCGTCGGCTCCCTGGGCAGCTCACCACGCCCAAAGATGGCCTCGAACTCCTCTGCATAGTTGCGGCAAAAAAACACATTGTGGCGCACCAACGGGAAGCCACTGGTCTTGGCATGAACGCTGAAGGTCACTGCCGATAATGAGCGCGCGGAGCGTGGATGCGCCGGGGTCGCGCGGCGCGCTGCCGCCCCAAAGGCCCCAGCGGACAGGGCCGCGACATCGGCGTTACAGAGCACGGCATCCGCCTGGATACGCTCGCCGCTCTCAAGCTGCACGCCAACGACGCGCTTGCGCTCGACGAGGATCTCCTGCACGCCGGCCTGATAACGCAGCTCAACGCCTTGCTCCTGCGCAAGCGCGGCACAGGCCTTAGGCAACTGATGGATACCCCCATCGACGGTCCAGACCCCAGCCTGCTCCACATGCGCGACAATCCCGAGCGTTGGCGGCGCGTGGAACGGCGAGGAACCGACATAGGTGGCATAACGGCCGAACAGCTGGCGCAGACGCGGATCAGGGAAGAAGCGGCCCAAGTCCTGCCAGAGGGTCGAGTAGGGCTTCAGACGCGCCACCGGAATCAGGCCAGAATCGAGCACCAGCGAGAGCGGGGTCGGCTCCGCGAGCTGGATGAAGGCATGCTCCAAGGTGCGGTACATATCGCTGGCACGCGCGCAGAAGGCGCGAAACAGACGCGCCTGCTCGGCACCAGCAAAATCGCCGATCGCCTCGGCCGAGCGATCGATATCGGTATAGAGGTCGAGCCGCTCATCCTCACTCCAAGCATGGCGAGCCAAGACCTCGACCGGATGCAGGCTGAGGTAATCATCGAGCCTGGCTCCAGCCGCGGCGAAGAGCTCCTCGAACACCCAGCGCATGGTCACCACGGTCGGCCCTGAATCGATCCGTGCACCGGCGACTTGGACCTCACGCATCTTGCCGCCCGGATAGCCTGAGCGCTCAAGTAGGGTCACCCTGAGACCCTGGGCGGCGATCCTGATCGCGGCGGCCAGACCGCCAATCCCAGCGCCAATGACAACAACGTGCGGCTCAGCCATCGGCTCCCTGGGACCTGAGGCAGGCGCGAGCCGAGACCATCAGCACTGCGATGAGAAGGACGCAGTGCT
This sequence comes from Halochromatium roseum, assembly GCF_016653315.1. Taxonomy (GTDB): domain Bacteria; phylum Pseudomonadota; class Gammaproteobacteria; order Chromatiales; family Chromatiaceae; genus Lamprobacter; species Lamprobacter roseus. The sequence continues at coordinate 107,876 of NZ_NHSH01000006.1, forward strand.
GAACAGGATAGCGGCTGGCGCGATTGTGGGAATGACTCAACAACGGTCTCAATTAGAGGCTTTTCAGCACCATATCCGCCGCCAGGCGCCCGGAGATCGATGCCATCGGGATACCCGGGCCTGGGTGCGCGCTACCACCAGCGGTAAACAACTGCTCGATCTTGGTCACCGCGCCAGGACGATCGAACGAACCCCACCAACCATGATTGACGCGCCCAAAGACCGCCCCACCAGAGGCTGGATAGGCACGCTCGAAATGGGCCGGCGTCGTCACCGCAATGTCTTCGCGCTCGGCGAGCGTCAGCCCGCACTGTTGGAGCAAGGCGGTCACCTGCTCGCCACAGCGGCCTATCTCTTCATCGGAGAGAACCTGAGAGTCACCCCGCGAGGGCGCATTGACCACGATCAACATTCGCTCGCGCTCGGCTGGCTCCGGCGCCGAGGGATCACCGCGATCCTGCGCACAGAGGTAGACGGTCGGATGGGCGGGGAGTCGTAGATCCTCGAAGATCGCCTTGAACTCATCCGCATAGTCGCGCGGGAAGAAGACGTTATGATACTGCATCGGAAACCCGACCGGGCGCGCCAGCAGATTCCAGGTCACCACCGAATGGGAGCGCTTCTCAGGCGGAATCGGCGGCACCGCCCGCTTGGCTTGCTCGCCGAACAGACCCGCACCCAGCGCGGCCGCATCCGCATTACAGATCACAGCATCGGCTGCAAGCTGCTCGCCATTTTCCAAGCGCACGCCACGAGCGCGCCCGCCTTCAACCAGGATCTCGGCCACAGCCGTACCATAGTTCAGCTCAACACCCTTCTCGACCGCCAGCTCCGCCAGTGCCTCGGGCAAGCGATGGATGCCGCCTTCCACCGCATGTACACCGCGGCTTTCGACATCGGCCACCAGCATCAGGGTCGCCGGGGCATGGTAAGGGGAGGCGCCGACGTAAGTCGCATAGCGGCCAAACAGCTGCCGCAGGCGCGGGTCCTTGAAGTAGCTGCCGAGCGCTTGCCAGAGCGTGAACACGGCCTTGATCCGCATCAGCTCACCCAGCCCGTTCCAGCCGAAGCGCGCGAAGATGGTCACCGGCGTCGGCTGCTGCGACTGGATGAAGGGCACGTCTAAGGCTGCATAGACGCGCTTGGCATGGGCGGCGAAGCGGCGAAAACCATCCGCCTCCTTGGCCCCGGCAAACTCAGCGATGGCCTGCGCGGAGCGTTCATGTTCACCGAACAGATCCAGGCGCTCGGTCTCACTCCAGGCATGGCGCGCCAGCACCTCCGCCTGATGCAGTTTGACCCGTTCACCGAGGTCAGCACCGGCCTCACGAAAGATCTGCTCGAAGACCCACGGCATCGTCAGCACCGTCGGGCCCGTATAGAAGGATTGATCGCCAACGTGCTGCTCGCGCAGCTTGCCACCGGGATGATGACCACGCTCGAGGACTCTGACATCAAGGCCGTTCAAGGCGAGCTTCAAAGCCGCACTCAAACCGCCCATCCCGGCACCGATGACAATGACCTGTTTCTTGCGCGACGGCATACGCTGAGATACTCGAATTTGCTAAGTTGACACAGGTGTCTACTAAACTAGACACGCGAGACTGTCTAGATTACACGACAGCAGGCAGATTGGCCAACGACACCCGAATCTCGCACCGCGCATGCTGATCTGACCGCCGTTCAGACGGCCGTTCAAGCAGCCGACAAGAGCCAACCGCCCCCTTCAGCACCTCATCATCGTTACGAGGAGTCGCAGACCCGATGAAGTATACCGCTAGACGTACCTGGCCCGAAAAATCCAAATCCTGGGAATACCTGGGTGAATCCGACAGTCTTGAAGACTTCGCCCTCGCCTTCGCCACCGACAAGGCACTCCCGGTCGACACCGAATTCGTCGTTATCGAGAAGGCTGGCGCCGAATCCGAGATCGAGTTCTTTAAGGTGACGCGAACCTCTCCTTACGGCCTCGTCACCGCTGCACCTCGGGTCGAGAGCGAGACGGGCTCAAGCAGCACCGCCGACACGGCGCCCGCTGCTGCCAAAGATGAGCAAACCGACAACGACGGCGGTGACGATAACTATGGTGGAGTCGAGGCCATTGCTGGAGCTTGGCGCGGCGTCATCGCCAACATCTTGATGTTCGTCAAGGCTGGCGGGGCGGCCTTCCTCTTCTTTTTGGCCGCGATCTTTCTTGCTAAATGGCTCTTCAACGCCTGGTGAGCGCTGGTGAGCGACTGCTGAACGCTTGCTAAGCACTTGGTCAAGCGAGCAGATTCGGCACAGACAACGCCTTGAGCAAAGATTTCTGTAACTTTTGCTTGACACTGAGAAGTGTCACGCTAAACTAACAAACCATGCACCGCAGCTGATGTTCGGAAACACACCAGCAACCACACAGCAGATGCGGTTTTCTAGGCACTCGTCTCGATGGCGCGCGCCGTGACTCGACCCCGTTAGATCGGAGGAACTCTCAATGGCCGAAACGAAGAACCTGTCCGGACTGACCGACGCACAAGCAAAGGAATTCCATGAGCATTGGAAGCATGGCACCTGGAGCTGGGTGATGATCGCTTCTGTTGTTCACGTGGTGACCTGGGTCTATCAGCCCTGGTTCTAAGCGCTAAGCGCCTCGATACCTCGAACGCATTTGCAGCTGATTGTGCTGCAGTCGCTAACCTTTATTTAGGAGAGATTCCATGCAAGTTCCTTATCTGATGGCTGACCCAACCATTGCAAAGCCCGATCATCCAGAAGAAGACTGGAAGATCTGGACCGTCATTAACCCAGCTACTTGGATGGTTCCTTTCTTTGCCATCCTGTTCGTGCAGATGTGGATCATTCACACCTATGCACTGAGCCTGCCAGGCTATGGCTGGAAAGATTCCGCACAAGCAGCTTATGATGCTCGCACCGCTGCAGTGGTTGAGCAGGTTCAAGGTCAGCAGATCGCTCAGGTCCAATAAGACCCTGCTTGATGCAGAGCGGCCCATCTCAGACTGAGCCGCTCATAGGACGAGATCAGCATTCGTCCGCTTAGGCACCAAGCCAAGGATTAATACACAGGGAAGTGGTAAACAGCGCCCGCAATGGGCGTTGTTTTGTTTGCGGAGAACGGAGATCAAACCTTCGAATCATCCCTGATCATCGAAGGTTGATCGCCTTAGGCTTGTGCGAGCCCTTGCGCTCGATGCCGCATCAGCAGCGTACAGCACACAGCACCCACGAAGATCGCGCTCCCCGTCGCCGCCAAACCGATCAGGTTCTCCGCGACCCCTAAACTCGGGTCATAATCGCGATACCAGGCAACGCCAAGCACGAGTACTGCGCCGATCAGGTTGGAGCGCCCTGGCGTCAAACTCTGACGCCAGGCACTCGGCATGGTATGCAGAGAAAAGTGCAGGAATGCCAGTAGCGCCCCAAGCAGATAGAGGCTGTTGATCGCCCCATGCTGCAGAGGGCCCCATAGCTCGCGCTCGCTACCGAAGAAGGGGATCGCGCAGCCAAGCGCCAGCAGAACCAAGGCGATGGTGACGAAGCCACGCAGACAGCGCGAGCGAAAGGCATCGACATAGCACATCATCAGCATGGTCGCGCCCAGATAAATGGCCGCCTTGGTGATCACTGGCGCATCAATAACGCCTAGACTGAATGACTTGGGCACCGCGTAGACGCCGAGCAAGATCGCCGATGCGGCGATAACGAAGACCAGGACGAACGGAATAGGCCGACAATCGGCCGCGGATTCTGGCATGACAGACACTCTCTCGTGATGGGTGTAGAACTGCGCCACAACTGCTGAGCACAGTCGCTCGGTAAAGACTGATGAAGGATTGACTAGGGCTGTTCTGGGGTTCGCGCCCGGCGTCCCCAGCCTTTTGGCGTCCAGGGGGCACCGACATACATGATCCGCCACCAATCGACCAAGGTCGTCTCCATCGCGAAGAAGCGATGAATCACCGCGTCTGGCAGCAAATAGAAGCGCTCCATCAAGCGCCGCCGCTTATCATCATGGAACCAGCGGAACATGAGCAGATTCAGCGCCGCCAAGAAGATCGACTGGAAGCGCAGGTAGCGCGTCAAGCGCCGCCAATCCCGGCCAAAGAGGTCATCGATCGGCGTCTTCGCGAGATGCTCGGCTAAGCGCGAAGCCGCGGCCAATGAATAGCCTGTGCTCGGATTGAACCAGCCCCCGGCATAGCCCGCTAGGATCGGCGCCTCGGACTTAGGATGAAAGGTGCTGAGCGCCGGCATCGGCAAGACACCAACCTCGGTGCGCAAGACCGCGTCAATCTCCAAACCAAACGCAGGCGCCTCAGCCAAAATCGCGGCGCTGATCGCTTCGACATCCAGATCCGGGCGATTGGAGAAATAGGTATCTTCGATCAGCACCCGATCCTCAGCGAAGGGCAGGATATAGAAGAAGCGAAAGCCATCACGCTGCTGACAACGTGAATCCATCAGGATCGGCACTCTCGTCGGCGCAGCACGGCTGAGACGACATTCAAGACCCACGAATTTCTGATATCCCCCACCTGGACTGTTAGCCCCTTGCTCTGGTCCACGCGCATCGATCACCACACGCCCGTGCAACCGCGAGCCATCGGCAAGCTCAACCTCTTTCGCCCGCACCTGGCGCACATCGGTCTCGAGCCGCAGCTCAATCCGCGGTGAGGCATCGGCAACAGCGCGCACGACCCGATCGAGGTGCTCAGAGCTCAGCGAGCGATAGGCGCCCTTGACCCAACGCGAGGATGCTTTGAAAAACAGCTGATAGCCCGGCCACTCATACTCGATTAGGGGGCTGGCCCAAGCGAAGGCTGAGGCTGGCAGATCGCGCGCTTGGAAAGACCAGATATGGTTGCCACCGATGGCGGCGTCGCGCTCAAGCAAGATGATCGATGCATCTGGCCGCCGCTCGGCGAGGGCCAGCAGGATGAGGGCATTTTGGAGGCCACCGCCGACAAGCAAATAATCGGCGTCGACCCGCGGTTGTTCCTGGGTGGTCATGGCTATGATCGCGGGATTCTAGAGCGGAGAGAAGGGGAAACAGGGAAGGAAACACGAATCGCAAGCTCAGCCCGGACTCCAACCGGCCGACGCCCACGACGGCCTAGATTACCATGCTAACGACAGGCTAGTAGCAACCCTGGCGCCCCCGCCGATGGTTGCTTGATGACCGTCAGCGCCCACTGCACAAGCTGTCGCTAGACTTCCAGACAGTCCTTATCCCATCCCTCCCATTCCTGTCCGGGCTCGGATCATGCCTGCATGCGGCGCACGTCGGCCGTGGCATCGCCTCCCATCCCGGACGCTGCCTTGTCGTTCCGGAGAACAGCATGCACCGTCGCCACTTCATTCGAAATGTTGGGCTCATCACCGTTACCGGCGCCGCGCTTGGCGGTGCTGGCTTGTACGCTATCCAGCCGCGGCGCTCTACCCTACCCTTTGCCTCCGACCAGAATGCAACGCTGCCACTGAGCCCAAGCACCAAAAAGCGGGTGGTGGTGGTCGGCGGCGGGCTCGCCGGCATTGCCGCGAGCTATGAGCTTGCCAAGCGTGGCTTTGACGTCACCCTGGTCGAGCGCTCCAGCAATCTTGGCGGGCGGCTCACCGGTTGGGATGTCGACGTCAACGGCGAGACCATGGCCACCGAGCACGGCTTTCATGGCTTCTTCAATCAGTACTACAACCTCAACGGACTACTCGCCGAGAACGGTCTGCGTGACAACTTCAAGCCGGTCTTGGATTACCCGGTCATCTTCAAAGACCCGGCCAAAGGCACCGAGAGCTTTACCAACACCACAACCCTATTCCCCTTCAACCTCTTCGCCGTCGTCAATCAGGCCAAGTCGGTCTCACTGCTCGACTTCAATAACCCGACCGGCCGGCTCTACGAGGTGATGCGCTACGATCCAGACAAGACCTTCGCGCGCCTCGACGACCTCGACTTCAAGACCTTCTGCGAGCGCGTCAACAAGCCGATGGTCGACACCATCATCGAGCCCTTTGCGCACACATCCTTCAACCAGTTTCATCAGTACTCGACCGCCGAGGGCATCAAGTTCTTCCATTTCTTCTTTCTCGGCAATCCCGATGGCATGGGCTACGACCAAACCATCGACGATGCCATGACCTCGGTGATCACCCCCTTGACCAACGCCCTCACCGAGCTGGGTGTGCGGGTCACCACCGGCGCCGAGGTCGATCGCTTAGTCGCCCAAGACGGCCGCATCAGCAAGGTCATCCTCAAGCGTCCTGGGGCCATTCTCGGCGCCGAGCACAGCATCGATGCCGCCGCTATCGGCAGCGACTGGACCCCGTTCTGGAATGGCTCCAACCTCTACTACGCCAAACGCGACGCGCAGGGTGAGATCCATGGCGTTTCTGGACGTTGCACCCACATGGGCTGCCCGGTTGGTCTCGACGCCGCCACCGGTGGCTTCGCCTGCCCCTGCCATGGCGCCAAGTACGATAGCAACGGCGTTCCCACTGCTGGGCCGACCATCGTGCCGCTAGTCGAGCTCGACGCCACCCCCACACCCGAGGGTCAGATCAAGCTCAGCGCACGCCCCGAGCAATCGAACATCGAGCTAGAAACGGACTATGTGGTACTCGCCTGCGATGTCCCCGGCGTCAAGGCCATCATCGCCCAGTCCGAGCTCCCGAGTCCCGAGCTGGTGAGCAGCGTTGAGCGCCTCGGCGTCGCTGATCCGTACATCGTCTGGCGACTCTGGCTCGACCGCGAATGCCCTCCGATGGCCGTGCCCTTCTATACCGTCAGCGGCTGGCGCTACACCGACTCGATCGCGATCTACTCGCAGATGCAACCCGAGTCGGAAGACTGGGCGCGTCGCCACCAGGGCTCGATCATCGAGCTACACGCCTATGCCGTCGAGCCGGAGAACGTCATCGACGAGGCCGAGATCAAACGCATCATGCGCGCCGAACTCGACGAGCTAATCCCCGAGCTGAAGGGCGCCAAGGTCGTCTACGACATCTACACGATGCAGGAGAACTTCCCCCGCTGGGCGCCAGGCGACTATGCCGGCCGCCCTGGCGTGCGGACGCCAATCGACAACCTCTTCCTCGCCGGCGACTACCTGCGACTCGAGGTGCCGGCTAACCTGATGGAGGCGGCAACCATGACCGGCCGTATAGCGGCCAATCAGGTTCTGGTCGCCGAAGGGCTGCGCGAGAATCCGATCCCAACCGTCGACCCCAAGGGGCCGCTCGCCTTGTAGATCAGCACTCGGCTCGCGGCTAACCACCGCGGGCCGCTCGTAACGCGTCAACGAGTCAAGCTGAGTTGACGCATTCGAACGAAAAAAGATGTAAATCGACCTTGACACACAGAGATGTCAGGTTAAACTAACACTCGTGGTTTGAGGCAACGTCAGCATCTGTACCGGGGCTGCAAAGCGCTCTTCCACACATCGAAGGACGGCGCAGAGATGTGCCGGACGGCACCTGAACCACAACCTTCACGAGAGGTTATTTCGATGGCTGAATCTAAAAATTTGTCGGGTCTGACCGACGAGCAAGCAAAAGAATTTCATGAGCACTGGAAGCATGGCACCTGGAGCTGGGTCATGATCGCCTCCGTCGTTCATGTGGTGACCTGGGTTTATCAACCCTGGTTCTAAACCGCTAGTCCAATTTCGACGAGGAGATATTCCATGCAAGTTCCTTATTTAATGGCCGACCCGACCATTGCAAAGCCAGACCATCCAGAAGAAGACTGGAAAATCTGGACCGTGATCAACCCAGCGACCTGGATGGTTCCTTTCTTTGCCATCCTGTTCGTGCAGATGTGGCTGGTTCACAGCTATGCACTGAGCCTGCCAGGCTACGGCTTCAAGGATTCTGTCCGCGTTGCTGAGCCCGTTGCTGTCGTCGCCCCCGCACCGGTCGCCGAATAAGCAGGTTGTCTTTCCTGACCGCGGGCTCGCCCTTCCAAGAGGGCACCGCGGTTAGACGAGCTGGCCTAGGCTAGCCATCCCCTCCCCTCCCCCTCCTTTCCCTTTCCTTTGCAGCAACCCACGCATGAGGCTTCTAAGCTTCAGCGCCTGTGGCCTTGCGCAGCACTCATCACTGCTGACGAGAACGAGCGATCCATCGCGTTAAGTGGCTATCCATTTTCTACTTCCCGATTATCACTCAACCATAACCCTTAATGGCCCACACATCGGGAAGACATTGATGGACCATTTCTAAGGCGCACAGCCTCTTAGGGTTAGGGCATCTGATCTAAGCCGAATTGTGTAGGGGTGCTGTTTGCCGCCTCCCGACGTCGACGCAACAGCAGCGGAATCAAGACAACCAAGGCGGCGAGCAGCAAGAGGATCTCGAGACTGTAGACGACACGATAGCCGAGTGATGGACTGGTCCATTCTGGCCCAAAGGTTCCATTGGCAGCCATTCCCGAGACGAGATCACGCAGCGCCCCACCTAGCGCAATCGCGACACCCTGTGCCGTTGCCTGAACCGCGCCCCAAGCGCCGAGCGCCAGTCCGACATGCCCACGTTCAGCAAGCTCCATCGCCGCGGTCAGCGTCCCAATCGCGAGCAGACCAGTCCCAAAGCCGATCAGCGCGGTCCCCATCCGGAACACCAAGGCTGACTCCATGGTCGCCGCAACAATCACAAGCAGGAAGGCGCAGACCCCCACCAAGGCACCAACGCTAGCCAGCTGATAGGCGTTCCCACCCCGGCTCAGGACATAACCAGACAAGGCAAAAGCGATAAAGGTGCCGCCGGCAAGGATTGCGGTCAGCGAGGTGGTTTGTGCAACCGTTAGCCCCAGCACCTGCGCGCCATAAGGCTCGAGCAGGATCTCCTGCATGCTGAAGCCGGCCGTGCCCAAACCAACAACGATCAGCAAGCGACTCGCATACCCTCCGCGTAGAAACGCGTTCCAGGTCTCGCGAAAGGGTGGTCGCGGAATCTTGGCCACGGCACGCTTGAGATCGATCGATTCCTGCTTCCAAGCCGCGATCAGATTCATGATGATGGTCGCCAAGGCCGCCGTATGCACGACCTCAACCAACTTCTTGTGCGAAAAGTCTTCGAGCAAATGGCCAAACAGCAGCGCACTGCCGACCATCCCAAGCAACAGCATCGAATAGAGCAGCGCAACGACTCGTGGCCGTTTCTCAGGTGTCGCCAAGTCCGTTGCCAAGGCCAAGCCGGCGGTCTGCACCGTATGCAGGCCCGCTCCAACCATGAGGAACGAGACACCGGCAAAGAACTGTCCGACGAAGATCAGGTCATTGGTCTCATCAGAGAGGATAAGAATCGAGTACGGCATGATCGCGAAGCCACCGTACTGCAACATGCTACCAAGCGCGATATAGGGCACGCGACGCCAGCCGAACGCCGAATGATGGTAATCCGAGCGATGTCCGATCAATGCGCGCAAGGGTGCAAAGACCAGCGGCAAGGCCACCATCAGCGAGACAAACCAGGCCGACACCCCAAGCTCGACGACCATGACGCGGTTCAAGGTGCCATACAGCAGCACCATCGCCATACCAACCGAGATCTGAAAGAGCGACAGACGCAGGATACGCTGCAGCGGCAACTCGGTCGTCCCAGCATCGGCAAACGGAAGGGTCAAGAGATACTTGGTCAAGCGATTCATAGCTCACTCCAAGGCAGACTCATTGCGGGCATCACCAACAGGATCGATGAGCAACAAAAGCAAGGAGCCTACCCATAGCTGAAGATGGAAGGCTGCGAAGATGGGGCAACAGGCAGACCAGCAAGCCGCCTTGCGGACATGCTCGCAATAGCCAGAGACCTAGGCTCAAGCAGCCTTGGCGACGATGAGCCGGGTTTGTAGCGGCCGGCGCGTGCGGACAAAACGAATCTGGTCGAATCCAGCCGCTTGCAGCATGGCACGATGCTCGCGCGGCGGACGCGTTCGCCCGCTGCCCATCGCCAGCAGATAGAGGCCAAAATAGGCATCGCCGACGGGTTCTACCCCAGGCGTCTCCGACATCGGCTCGGTAATGATCAGGGTGCCACCAGGCTCAAGCGCGGCCCGCACGGCACGCAAGATGGTCATCGCGCCGTCGTCGTTATGGTCCAGGATCACGCGCACCAAGGAAATGATATCGGCTCCACGCGGGAGCGGATCGACCTTGACGTTACCGCCAAAGACCTCAGCACGATTTTCGATGCCGGCGGCGCGGAAATGCTCACGCGCGCGTTCGACGACCGCAGGCAGATCAAACAGACGCAACTGCAGATGCGGCCAGCGCTGGGCGGCCTGCAGCAAGAACCGACCTTCACCACCACCAACGTCCATCAAGCAGCGATAACCGTTCAGCGGGAAGGCATCGAGCGTGTCCTCTGCGACGAAACCGCTCGACGCAGACATCAACAGACTGTATTCAGCGACCCGCTCATCACCATCGGCCGCCGGGTCCGCCGAGCCCGCATAGGACCAGTAGCGTCCAAGCTCGGTCTCGCTCAGTTCGCCTCGAAACAGCGCCAGCGGATCATCGAGATCGTGATACAGCATGCGATGATGGCGCACCATGGCGGCAATCCCTGGATTGCCCGGCATCGCAATCCCCAGCTTGCCAAGCCCGTAACGGCCATTGCCGCGCCGCTCTAGCAGGTCGATCGCCACTGCCGCGCGCAAGAAGCGATCGGCTGCGGCAGGCGTCATGCCCATCTTGCCGGCCAACTCCTCAGCGCTCCGCGGGCCATCGGCAAGCTCATCAAAGAGGCCAAGCTCGACACAGCCATAGAGAATCTGGGAATAGACGAAGCCAGCCGTGATATCAAAGAGTGCGCGGGCGCGCTTTGATGCCTCAAACTTGGTCAACGGAAAATCCGCCGCCCAACGCTGAAAGCTCGGACTGGCGAGCTTGCGATCGCGCCAAACGCGCCAACGCTCAAGGAATGGAAGCTGCAACTGGATACCTTCGCGAGTTGAACCGAGCGACAGAAAAGAAGGGTTTGCAAGTACGCTGAGCCACGACAAACAACTGCTACAAGACGCAGCTGTGACGACACTCAGGGTAAGCGCACCATCGAGTCGCCGATTTTACATGGCAGCGCCGTGCATCAACAATTGTTGACCATCAATGGATGCCGAAAACACTCACCTTCTTCATCCATACCATGGCCAGCAACAGCGCTGAGCCACACTCAAGCTCGCTCGAGTCATCCGGTCTCCCAGCCGCGCGAGGCAAGAAAGACGACGAAGCTTGCACAGCTGACAGCACGCAGCAATCGTGTCGCGACGACGCCCCATAACGAAACAACGCCCATTAAGGGCGTTGTTCATCACCTTCCCGGTGTCATGATCCTTGGCTTGGTGCCAAAGTGGACGATCGATGATCTCGTCCAGCGAGCGGTTCAACCTGAGGTGAACCGCCCTGCATCACGCATGATCTTATTGGACCTGCGCGATCTGCTGGCCTTGAACCTGCTCGATGACGGCGGCGGAGCGAGCGTCCACAGCGGCTTGAGCAGAATCCTTGAAGCCGTAGCCTGGCAGGCTCAGTGCATAACTGTGGACCAGCCACATCTGCACGAACAGGATGGCAAAGAAAGGAACCATCCAAGTCGCTGGGTTAATGACGGTCCAGATCTTCCAGTCTTCTTCTGGATGATCGGGCTTTGCAATGGTCGGGTCAGCCATCAGATAAGGAACTTGCATGGAATATCTCCTCGTCGAAATTGGACTAGCGGTTTAGAACCAGGGTTGATAAACCCAGGTCACCACATGAACGACGGAGGCGATCATGACCCAGCTCCAGGTACCATGCTTCCAGTGCTCGTGAAACTCTTTTGCTTGTTCGTCGGTCAGGCCGGACAGATTTTTGTTTTCAGCCATCGAAATAACCTCTCGTGAAGGTCGTTGTTCAGGTGCCGTCCGGCACATCTCTGCGCCGCACTTCGATGTGTAAAAAAGGATGCATCAGCCCTGGTACAGATGCTGTTGCTCGCTTAATCCACGAGTGTGAGTTTAACCTGACATCCCTGTGTGTCAAGTTCGATTTACATCTTTTTCGTTCGAATGCGTCAACTCAGCTTGACTGAGTATCACCGTCTGCTTGCCTCAGCCACGTGCGACTGCGAGCCGGCGCATGAAGTCTTCGCTCATGGGTGGCGGCAGCAGGCGCTGCATCTCACCAATCACTAAGGACTGCAGCTTTTCGGCGCCTGGACAGGACGGAATCGAATCCACGGCCTCAACGATCAAGCCGACAAGACGCTCAAGCGCACCATCGACCCCAAGCTCAGCGACAGCACTGGGTCGATTGTGCACCGCATCCTGCCCGACCGGCTTTCCTATCTCATCGGCATTGCCAGCCACATCACGGAGGTCATCAGCGACCTGATACGCCTCGCCGAGATTGGCCCCAAGGATGCGCCACTCGGCGGGATTTCGCCCCGCCGCCGCTGCGCCAGCCTCGGTTGCAGCCGCAAATAAGGCCGCCGTCTTCTGACGATGATACTCGCTTAGATCGACCCGCTCTTCGCACTCCCAGGCTTGGCCGGCGACAATGCCGTCTTTGAGACCGACCGCTCGGCCCACAATCATCAGAAGCGGGGCCAGGCGCTCTGGGTGGCGCAGCGTATGCCAAGCGAGATTCTCGAACGCGAGCACGATCAGCCCATCGCCAGCGAGCACCGCAAGCCGCTCCCCATAAGCACGGTGCACCGAGGGTTTTCCACGGCGGGTGTCCGCATCATCGAAACAGGGGAGATCGTCATGAACCAGCGAGGCACAGTGCAGCAACTCCAGGGACACCGCGGCCGCGTCAGTGACGGCTGGCGCGTCATCGCCACAGGCCATGGCGACAGCAAGACAGAGGCGCGGACGCACGCGCGATGCTGGGTTCAGTACCGCGTGACGCACGGCCTGTTGTAACAGAGGTGGCGAGTCATCACCCAAACCCTTGGAGAGGGCGGCCTCAAGCGACTGCTCGATCCGCTGTAAAACATCCATCAGCGTGTGTCCCCATAGAAGCGAATGGCTTTCAGGTCGCCGGCCCCACTGCGCCAAAAGCAAGTGTCAGAGCAGCCTGTTACCTACCGGTTAGGCCGTGTAAGATAGACAGCTACCTCAGGAGCGTCAAACGACCAGGATCAACTCTCGTCCTCTAAAACGCATCCACAAGGTCAGATTGGAGCGTGGCAGAAAGGTGGGAACGGATGCCGCAACCGTTGCGCATACCAGGGCCGACTATCCAGTCTGAGGTTGAGCAGGCCAACCGCGGGATTACCAGGGCCGATAGACCAGCCCCGGAATGCTGCGCTCGTCGAACTGGGCCGTCAGACCCTGGATAAGGGCCTCAAGCTCTTCACGATCGACATAGCGACCATAGGAGGCTTTGGCCGCGTCTAACGGTACCTCCACGTAGTATCGGTTTTGGTCCGGCTCCGGGAGAATCTGCAGCGCATGATCGTCGGAGCCAAGAATGCCAAGGTAATCATCCTCGGATTGCAGCCGATCGAGCATCTGTTCACAGATCGCTTTGGCGGTCATTTCCACCGCGCTCGTCGACGATACACGTTCGCCAGAGCGGTTGATGAGATAAAAGACGCGAAAATGCATGTTGGTATCTCTCGACGCCGATCGCCCTGCCCCTCTCGTAGCAAGCACCGGCATAACCGACGCATACTCAAGCGGTGCATAGCTGATGCACTCATCCACGGTCACCGCGTTCAGGCTCGACGCGAGTGATGGATCGACACCCCAGCCGTTCATAGTATCATCAGTTCACGATTTGTGAACATCTGCTGAATCTCTGGGCTCCGGAGCACCGCTTATGGCCTTGCTGAAACTCAAGCTGCACTGGCAGATCCTGATTGCCCTCGCCCTGGCCGTCATCGTTGGCTTGCTGGTTGGCGAGGACGGCAACCTGTTCGGCGTGACCTTCTTTGCGATCTTCGACTTCATCGGTCAGCTCTTCCTGAATGCCCTGAAGATGATCATCGTGCCGCTGATCGTCTCTTCGATCATCGTCGGCGTTGCCAGTATCGGCGATTCGGAGAACCTAGGGCGCCTCGGCGCTAAGACCATCGGCTACTACGCCCTGACCAGCCTCCTGGCCATCATCGTTGGACTCGCGGTGGTCAATCTGATCCAGCCTGGAGTCGTCGACGGCAGCGCGGAGGAGGTCTTCGGACTCAACGCCAACACCAGCGAGCTTGAGGCGCAGTTTGCCGATAAGGGCGCCGACGACATCGTCGCCATCTTCCTGCGCATGGTGCCAACCAATATCGTCGCCGCCGCGAGCAACGCGCAGATGCTCGGGCTGATCTTCTTCAGCATCCTCTACGGGTTCTTCATGACCCGGATCGCCAACCAGTACGCCGAGGCGCAGTACAACTTCTTCAACGGCATGTTTCAGATCATGATGCAGATCACCGATCTGGTCATGCGCTTCGCGCCGCTCGGCGTCTTTGCGTTGGTCGCCAAGACCGTCGCCAACACCGGCCTCGAGGCCTTTGGACCGCTGGCCTTATTCTTTTTTACCGTCGTCATCGCACTCGGCATCCATTTCGCCGTCACCCTGCCGCTGCTGCTGCGGTTCCTCGGGGGCGTCAGCCCACTGCGCCACTATCGAGCCGTCAGCCCGGCGCTACTGACCGCGTTCTCGACCGCATCCTCCTCGGCCACCCTGCCCCTGACCATGGAATGCGTCGAGAAGAATGCCGGCGTCTCGAACAAGACCAGCAGCTTCGTGCTCCCCCTCGGCGCCACGGTCAACATGGACGGCACCGCGCTCTATGAATGCGTCGCGGTCATGTTCATCGCCCAAGCCTATGGCATCGAACTCGGCTTAGCGACGCAATTCAGCGTGGTCCTGCTGGCACTGCTGACCTCGATCGGCGTTGCCGGCATTCCCGCCGCCAGCCTGGTTGCGATCGCCATCATCCTCTCCGCTGTCGGCCTGCCGCTCGAGGGTATCGGGCTGATCCTGGCCGTCGATCGTGTCCTCGATATGATGCGCACCGCGGTCAATGTCGCCGGCGACTCGGCCGGCGCGGTGATCATCGCCAAGTCAGAAGGCGAGGAAGGCATCCTTGAGGACGCTGTGCCGCAGCGCGTAACGGGATGAGCGCCACTGAACGCCTCGCAAGTCAAAGCAAATGCACCTCGAAAGAACACGGCCAATCAGCGCCGGTCGCGTCATCTTAGAAGCGGCCCCACTGGATCAGATCCAGTTCGTAAACGGGCGCGGGCGTTAGCGCCCGCCAACCCGCCCGAGCGCGATGAGCGAGGCTACTGCGTCTCACTGCTCAGCAGCTGGGCCGCAGTGCCCGGCTCAAGCCCAAACTCCTCCTCCACCATCGCATTCCAGGCCTCGCGCTTGAAGGTGTTCTCGCTCGGCACATGCCGATGCACCAGGTTGTAGTGGCAGTCGATGCAGCTCTTGCCCTCGGTCTCCTCTTGGTGGATCGCCGCTGTATTGGCCCGAACGCCCTGGATCGCCTCTAGGGTATGGCAGCGCTTGCAGGTGGCCGAATCGCGCTTGCGAAACCAGTCTCGGGCCGCAAATGCCGCCTCTGGCAGATGCAGCAGATTCACCACCGGGTCGTCGTAATCGGGCCCGAACAGCTGCTTGATCAGGTCCTTGGTGCCGATCGCATGGTCATAGGTGGCCATGATGATGCCTTCGGAGACATGGCAGTCGCCACAGCTCGCACGCACCCCAGACGGCGAGTTGTAGTGCGGTGTCGACTGATAGCTGTCATCGGCATAGGTCATCGAGTGGCAGGTGGTGCAGAACTCGTTTGAGCTGGTGTAGTGATCAAACTCGATGAGAAAGAACATGAACACCACACCACCAATGCCGCCGGCCACCAAGGCGAAGAGCACATGCCGGGTGATGAAGTGAGGCGCCTGGAGCTTGATCATTGGGCGGCCTCCTGATTCTCATCGGCAGCCGCAGAACCACTTTGCGGCTTGTCCTGAGCTAGGTTGGTGTCGGAGGCCACCGCAGTGGACGCATCGGATGCAGCATTGGGCACAGAGGTCGTATCGGCCGCTGCTGGCTCACTCACCACGGCAACCGCGGCCGGAACCAACTGCAGGGCTGCTGCCGGAACCTCTGCGGGCTCGACTGGCGGAGCTGCGGGCGCCGGAGGCGGCATCCAACCGAGGATCGGATTGGCCTGCTGCGGCTCACCCAGCCATTCATGCTGGCCGGTGCTCGCGAGCACTGGATCGATGATCTCTGCCGCCTGCTCACCCGCAGCGGCCCGTGCTTGCGGAAGGAAGCGGCTGTAGAAATTGCGCCCAACCAGGTACATCCCCTCCCACCAGGCATGATTGGCGCTCATCATCGAGGCACCATGGCGGGCCCGCGCACCCTCATCGTGCCAAAGCTCCCAATAGGTGAACTCAAGCGGCTCATCAAAGGGTAGCGGTGTCAGCAGGCCACGCTCGTAGAGGGCCGCCATGATGGCCTCGGCCGGCTCGCCAAACTTGCTGTTATACAACTCGACGACATTGTCGAATTGGGTCATGAAGCTCTCGGTGAAGGTCTTGCCGTGGCACTCCAGACACACCAGGCTCATCACCCCACGACGGCGGTCTGGCGCGATCACCGCCCGCACCTTGCCGGTGCTGCCATCCGGCTTCACAAGCTCGCTACCCCGCCGTGGTGGCGCCTCGGCATCCGACTGTTCGAGCTTACTGCCATCCTCAAACAGAATCAGATACTGCTTGTGCGACACCGGCTGATTGAGATTCCAGGCATTACGCAAGCCAACATCATGCGTGGCCGGAATCTTGCCCGCCGCGCCCATGTGGCACGTCGTGCAGGTGGGGGCCGCCGTGTAATCCTTGCCGGCGATCCAGGTCTCGCCATCCAGGTTCATCTGGTCGCGTTGCGCGGCATAGAGCATGCCGTGCTTGGACGCCTCGAACACCTCTTTATCCGGTGAGTCGGGGCCGGAATGGCAGCGCACACAGGCACTCGGCTCACGCGCCTGGGCCTTCGAGAAGGCATGACGGCCATGACAGGACGAACAGGAGCCCTTGGAACCGTCCGGGTTGACCCGACCGATACCCGAGTTGGGCCAGGTCGCCGGGTCGAGGGTGCCATCGCCAAGCACCTTGACCTCCGAGCCGTGACACTGATCGCAGCCCGCCGCCTGCATCGCGCCGCCAGTCAACTGATGCGCCAGCGCCGGGATGCGGGTTTTGATCTTCGCATAGGCCTCGGCGTGGACCGAGCCAGCCTGCTCCTCGTATTCCTTGGTGTGGCAGCGTCCGCAGTCCTTGGGCGAGACGATGGTCGCGATGATCTCGCCCTCATGCTCCATCGCATCGGCATCCGCGGCCTCGGCTTGATGGCAATCCAGGCAATTGACCCCGGCTTCTCGATGTGCGCTCTCATGCCACTGGCGCGTGAGCCCAGCCGATGATTTTTCATGACAGCTCACGCAGCGCTCGCCGGCCGGATTCCCCCAATGCTCGGAGGAGAGTTCGACCTTCGCCGCTTGCGTGGCGCTCGCCACGAACAGCATACAAAAACCCCAAAAAATAAGGGGCAAAGAACGCGGAAATGAGAATGACCACATCATCAAAACAAGCCTCATGACGCTGCAAGACAGGCAAAAGTTAAGCGAATCAAGGGTGCCAATTCATATAAATAAGTGAATACTTATTTTCTGAATCGCTGAAATAGATCACTCAACCACTATCGATCGCGGCCTGATTACAACAGCATCCCAAAGCAGCGGCAATCCAAGGTATTGACCTCGGGCATATTCGCCACCGATCATGCCATCCGACAATAGCTGTTGATGTTCATCGTCAACCGCAAAACCAAAAGCTGACTCCCGAAGGAGGATGACCCTGATGTTGCGTTCACTGTTCACCCATGCGATCGCGGCCAGCGCCCTGTTGCTGGCAACCGCGTCCACCCTCGCCGACGAGGCCGAACCCATCCACCATGTCTCGTCTGAGGTCTGCTCGAATTGCCACCAAGAGATCTATCGGCAGTGGAAGGGCTCGATGCATGCAAACAGCACCGCGCTCAAGGACCCGATCCACGGCACCTTCTACGAGATGGTCGCCGGCTCCCCGACCGAGGAAGGCGTCCTGCACAAGGCCTCTGGCAAATACCCCATCTGCCTGCAGTGTCATGCCCCCAATGCCGCGCTTGACAAGCGCACAAAATTGGATGCGAAGGTCGCCTATAACGAGGGAGTAAACTGCATCGCCTGTCATACCATGAAGCAATACAAAGGCATCAAGGGCGAGGACGGCAAGCTACAACTCGGCATCCAGGCCTATGAACTCTCGGATAAGCTACAAGCCCCGATTGGCATCAACAACGGAGTGAATCAACTTGCGGCCGCGAGTGGTGATCTATTCGGTGGTGCCGGGCTCGGCGGTAGCAGCTCCCAGAAGCCCAATCCACATCTCGGCGAGCCCATCATCTTCGATGGCCAGATCATCCCGGCCTTGCCAATGGAAGCGAATCCGCGCCTGATCAAGAGTTCCGATGCCTGCATGGGCTGCCATGACCAGCGCGACAACCCGCATGGCGTGCCGCTCTGCCAGACCGGCAATGAATACAGGGATAGCCTCTCGAATGTAAACTGCCTGTCCTGCCATATGCCGATTGCCAATGGTATCGCCGATCACAGCATGGGCGGCGGTCATGATCCGGCCATGGTCAGGCGCGCCCTGATCTTTGATGTCAATGCCGAGCCGAATGGCGACAACCTCAAAACCACCGTCTACCTGAAGAACCAGTTGCCGCACGCACTGCCCACCGGTGCCCCCTTCCGCAACATCTACATCAAGCTCACGGCTTACAACGATCAGGGCGAGGTTGTCTGGCAAAACGCCGAAGGTCATCCTGCCAAGTCCGACCCCCAGGCCTACCTGTCTTATGCCATCACCGACGACGAAGGCATGCCAGCCCCACCACCCATGGCCACCAAGGTTGGCGATGACACTCGACTCCGCCCCCATGAAGAGCGCGAACTGGTCTACGAAATCCCTGCCGAGGGCGTCGCCTTAGTGCGCGGCGAGGTGTTCTACAACCTACTCTGGCCGGGCCTAGTGAAGAAATTCAGCCATCTGCCAACCGAATTGACAGATCCGGTCATGATTGCTGAATACGAGCAGACGATTGCAGCGAATTAGACGCTGCGAAACCGGACGGCGGCGGCCTAACGCTGCCCCACGCAATGTTAGCCGCACCTTCGGGTGCGGTTTTTTATCCCCGCCAAACTAACGACCTATCGGAACAAAGTCTGTATCTAGGCATTCCTGCAACGAATAGGGACAGACTTCAGGAAGTTCCACCAACTCCCCATAGGCCTCAAACGACTTGAGCGCGCCACGACGCGCTTGTCGCCAAGCCTTATCGAACAAATCATCCACGTAGTGCTTAAGGCTAGGTGTCTCATCAAGGCGTGTCTGTGCTTGCGCACGAAACTCCACGATCTCATCGACCCACTTTCCTCTAGGAGCCTGCGCCGGTGGGTAGTGCTCTAGACGTGGTTTATCCGTAAAATCTGTAGAATAATATCGATATTTGCTTTTTATAAGGTTATTGTATGGCCGAGATCTCAGTGCTATGCCCGCAATGCGGTTCGGATCACGTCAAAA
>NZ_NHSH01000007.1 GCF_016653315.1 Halochromatium roseum
CCATTCAATTATTAATAGGGTCGAATTATAACTTTTCAAGGTTAAGCTGTTGTTTTGAAAAAGCTTACTGAAAGAATGCTCGTCAGGTTACTGAAAAATAAAAAAATATTATTTAGTCACAAGTCTAATATACCGATCAATAAACGTCTGCATGATGGGGTCTCCCGGTGCGGTCTGTTCCAACAAGCGGCGGGCGTCACTCTCTTCCACCCATTGTGTCCCTTGGACATAGTATCGCAGCAGCGATTCCAGAATCTGCAGCGCGGTATCACGGTCGGCGATCTGGTCGATCAAGGCGATCAACCGCTCCAGATGCTCCAGCGGCTGGTCGCTGAAGATCCAGCGTAGCGCTAGCTGCACCAGGCGGGTGAGCACATCGCCTTTGATCTCCACATCGCTGCGTGGTGAGAGATCGTGCAGCGCATAGCGGAACTGCGGCACGTAGGGCTTGAGTGCGTCCGGTAGCGGCCGGATCAGCGCATGAAAATCGCTCGGCATCCGCCAGAGACTCTGACCATGATAGAGCACCAGCGGATAGACCGGCGGCAAGGTCTTGGCCTCGGGATGCTGTTTGCGGTAGGCATCGCCCTGCAGCGCGATGTAGCGCAGCAGTTGCAGCAAGACCCAGTAGTCGGGATGACTCTTGTGCTCAAACAGGATGTAGACGTGGAGCGCGAGCGTCGCTGCAGCATCTTCTAGATCAACTGCGGCGGCCGGATCAGCCCGCTCAGGCACGGTTGGATCAGCCCGCTCAGGTACGGCTGGATCAGCCTCATCAGGCACACGCCATTGCAGCCGATAGACCAGATCAGAATACGACGCGCGCAATTCCTTGGAGACGTAGCTGTCCTTGCTGATCTCCAGACTGTCCAGATCCACCACCTCAAGCAGCTCAGCCGGCAGGTGCTGGCGCAGGAAGTCTTGCGCGATCTCACGCCGGGTGAAGCTCTCGCGGAAGTAGACGTCATGGGGGTTGTTGATCTCATCCATGGCGGTGGACTTTACCGTGATTGCCAGACTCAGATATGGTGCTAGCGTACAACTGGTGTCGATCAGGCGTCTGGATATCAGGTCCGATGGCTATATTGGCAATGCTCGCGGAGCGCCCGGAGGATGCCGATCTGCGCTATCAGCTGGAGAAGGACTGCGAGGTCTATGACGACTTCGAGGAAGCGGCGCGCCAGTATCAGCATGCGCTGCAGGCGAGCGCCTTGCCGGTGGCGGAATCGCTGGCGCGGCGCATCATCGACTTGCCAAGTAGCGCGGGCCAGCATGAAACCCATCGAAATCATTAACAATCTGACGCAAAAATACGAAGACTCACTGTTACTGTATCAACACGGTCGGTATGCCAATGCCGTTTACCTTGCTGGCTATGCCGTTGAGTTGGCACTGAAGTTCGCGATCGTCCAGCGACTGGGCTGGACGGAGTTCAATCCACCAGCGACGCTTCGGTGCCTAAAGGTCCATGATCTGTCGTTACTGCTACGGTTCACTGGTCAAGAAGCGCAGGTCAAGCGCCAGCAAGCCTGGTCCAAGGTCGTACAGTGGTCGCCTGAAATCCGCTATCACGACCCCGAGTATGCCTCCGATGCCGACGCACAGGCATTACTGGCAGCAACAAAACAGTTGGTTGAACAGCTATGCAAGCACTCTTTGTAACCATTGCAGACCTCGTTGAAGCCATCGAGTTAGAACGAGGGCCTTTCGATGTCAAGTGCCTCGCTGCGAAAGATCCAGAGGATCTGCAATGGGCGCTGATCTTATCAGCGGAGTGGTTCAAGACTTATTCTGGGGATTTAACGGCCTATCTGGTGGAGCACACACTGCAGCAACTTGATGATGCAAGCCTCTCTCAGATGTTGGCGATCATCCCCTATCAACCGGGGCGCGGTGGAGATCTTTTAGACACGCTCAAACGGGTTCAGAAGCAAGCAGATCGGCAGCGCTACGGCTCGGGAACAGAGCAGCATTTTGAGATGATCGAGACGCCTCATCCGCTCGCCCGATTGGTGGTTCCTCTCGCTCGCTGGCATGAGCAGGCGCCGATGGTGTCAGCGGCCTGAGTAGAGACGCTCCACCCTACTGAGAAAGCGAGTCGAGATCAGCACGGCTTGGATACCGAGACGCTTGCCTGCAGGGTGCGCGATCAAGACCGGGCGCATGAGCAGCCGGTGTCTGAATAGCCGCGTGTTCGGCTGCCGGTGTTGACCCATCACTTGGGCTATCGGCGTGCAACGCTGGCAAGCAAACAGGGCCGCAACTGCAGGCTGTTTTGTTGGCGCTGCTCAGTGAAACACCGCCTCCGGCGTCTCAGCGGTAAGGATGCGATCGGACCATTCCGGTAGGGTCTCGGCATCGGCCGCTTGGATCTGCTGGCGAAGCCGGGCATCGGTGGGGTCGAATTTGCGCTCCATCAGGCGCAGTAGCATCTCGGCCTCAGCTAGCGATCAGCCACCGGCTGCTAAGATTGCTACAGCATTTAGGGGGAACGTCACTCATTTGGCTAATTTTCTCCGGTCTCAGAACCCGCGAAAATCTGGAACAGCAGCACACCATTTCTCCCTGATCCGACACAGCAAGTCATAAACGCGCTCAACCGCGACATCTTCCGCGATCCGGCCGTGTGCCAAATCGTTTCGTTGGCGAAATAAGGTCAACAGCTGCAACAGTCTTTGCCGCAACCAAGCTTTGTCGCCTTCGGCACCGATCCAGCCGGTGAGGATGTTGTTCAGCGGCACCGCATTAGATCGCAGCACGCAGTCCGCGGAGCCCATCCTTGGTCGCGAGGTCCAATGACATCGACACGTCCATAGCCCCCAATGATCAGGCTCGCAACCGGGATGAAGGCCACAAGGTCTCGACCGATCGTGACCTCGAGCCCCGGCGCTTCATAGGCCCCGAGTGTTTCCTCGGTGAGGCGATGTCGGGTGTCCACGATCTGATCCATGGGCACACCCGCATCCTTGAAAGACGCACGCAAAGCGTCCATCAGCTGCCGAAGCACCGATAACCACTTTTCCCGACGCCTTCCCCAATCGACCGATTCGCCCGCCCAGTGCGCTGCTCTGGCTTGGTGCTGTTTGACAATTGTTTGTAGACTGGTCATCAGACATTCCTTCCTCTAGCCAAAACCCTTCACGATAGCTGCCTCAAGGACCCATCCGGCACAATGCTGATCAGCAGCTTGTGATCGATCTACCAGTAACGCGGCTCACAGCGGCCATCATTGCGGATCACCAGGGCATCGCGTGTTTGGGTCGGCTTCCTGAAACCTGCGATCGGTGCCCCTGAAGAAGGTCCAAACGTGGTCCAATGTTGTGTGGCCATGGTGTTGGAGCTCGACGAATGCACTGGCGACGGCCTGTGGATGTCTGGCGTCGGGGGCTGGAGAAAGAGATCAGCGAGGCGTGCGGGTGGCTGTTTGGGCTGCCATTTGGCGAGTGCTTGGCAAACATCCTTCATCTCTTTGTGCTGGAAGGCGCGTCGGACCTTGTGACGGAGGTTTTCGCAGCCACGGCCGGTGGTCGGGAGTCCAGTCGGTCAAAACATCAGGCGGGCCGGATCAACCGCCCTTGTTCGCGCAGCATCGAGGTCTCGCCTGGGGAATCCGTGCGCATCCTGCGCGAGCTTCAGGAATTGACCCATAAGGAGCTTGCCACGCGCGCTGGGCTGCCGCTGGCGGCGTTAGTCGAGATCGAATCCGACCGCTCCGCCCTCGACATCGAGCAGGCCAAGTCCTTCGCTCGTGCGCTCAAGTGTCATCCCGGTGCCCTGGTCTTTCTAGGAGGGTGACGTCCCTCGTTTTTCTCAGCTTGAGGGCAGTGTGCAGGGGCGTGGTCGCTGTCTGGCCGCGCATCACCTGGCGGTGCTCCACGAGCAGATGGGGCGCGTGGAGCAGGCGCGAGAGTATCAGCAGCTGGCGCGGGCGTTGCGCGAGGGGCAAGGGCAGCGCTGATCCCGGCGCTAATGAAACACCGCCTCCGGCGTCTCAGCGGTGAGAATACGATCGGACCACTCCAGCAGCGTCTCGGCATCGGCCGCTTGGATCTGTTGGCGTAGCCGGACATCGGTGGGGCCGAATTTGCGCTCCATCTGGCGCAGCAGCATCTCGGCTTCGCCCTGCAGCGCGATGTCGCGCAGCCGTTGCAGCAAGACCCAGTCGTCGGGATGGCTCTTGTGCTCAAACAGGATGTAGACGTGGAGCGCGAGGATGGCTGCCCCAGCTGCTAGGTCAACCGCAGCTGCTGCATCAGCCGGATCAAGCAGGGCGATGGGTCTCATCGGCGCTCGCCCCAACTGTTAGCGGTGGTATCCGTGGCTTAGCGGACAGTTAACCTGGTCCGTCCATTTCCTACTTGATGTACAGCGGAATGAAGGCCAGGCCAATGAGGGCTGTCCAGCCTTGGCCGAGGTCGTTGGCGATGAGGTTGCATTTGAGCATTTGGTCGGTGGACGACGCTTCGCTTTAGCAGCGCTGCGGCTTAGGAAAGCTGGAGACGACTCCATCAACGTGCTCGTTTAGATCTGCGCTGACGGATTGCCACATTGGGTCGAGCAAGAACTCGACGCCCTCTCGACGCGCTAACTTGGCGGCTGGCACGAAGTCGCTGTCGCCGGTTACCAAAATCAGCGTATCGACCTGTTTCTTGAGCGTCATACTGGCGATGTCGAGCCCGATTCTCATGTCGACGCCTTTCTGTCGCATCCCGAGTCTGACGCTGTCGGCATCAAGGGACTTGAATCCCGTGAGGGCGCGTTGAAGCTCTTGCCTGTCAGCTGGCGTCAACTCCGGCATGGGAGCACCATCCATCACAGCCGCCTGAATGTCGTCTAACCAGGGCAACATTTTCAGCAGATACTTGGTCTTTGCGGGATCAATCTGCCAGCCAGAATCTTTTTGAACATGGCCGAGCCGAATCGCGAACTTTCGTTTTCGTCGCAGTTCGACAAACAACGCCTCGCGGAAGACAGCGGTCTCTGTCTTGGCGAACGCGATCCGTCGCACCCTCATATCCATGCTCCCAAAAAAAGCCCCGGACTTTCGGCACACGCTCGGGATTGTTGAGCGGGCGTACTCCTCTGGGGCGGATGCGCGCTAACCTAGCCCCCGAGTCCGAGTTTGTCAACTTTAACGTCCTCTCACTGACCTAACCCAACCGCTTCAAGTAGCCATCTGGCGCCACACTAATCAGCAGCTTGTGGTCGATCTGTTTGTCGATCTCGAACTCCGGCTGGGTCTTGAGGTACTGGTGCACGGCGGTCTTGGGGTTGTCGCTGGGTCCGCTTGATCGGATCAGGCGGCGTTCGGGGTCGGGGTCGATGGAGGAGCCTTGGATCAGCGTGATGCGGCGGGCCAAAGGGTGGCTGCGAGCAGGGCATCGCACTCGGGCGTCACAGGCGCACGGCCACGCGGGCGATGTTGATGGCCAGCGGATAGCCTTGCTGTTGCCGCCAGTCGTCCTCGGTGTGCAGGAGTGTCGTCACCAGCGCATCATGGCGGTCGAGCATGTCGACTTGCACGTCTAAGACCCGTTCGCGCAGTTCCGTCGCATCACGGTCAAGCAGCACCAGCAGGTCATAATCGGAGTCTGGACGCGCGTCGCCACGCGCCCGCGAGCCGTACAGCCACAATTCGCGCAGGCGCGCGCCGAGCGCTTGTTTGAGTTGGGTGGCGCAATCGACGATGACCGGGTCGTTGCCGGGGCAGGCTTTTGGCTCGGCGATGGGGGGTTGGGTGTCGGAGATGCGGGGGTTCATCGTTTACCGATGTGGTAACGCCTTGGCCAGTTGTTCTGAGGCCGCAAGGCTAAGTGCGACACTGTCGAACCAGGATTGGGGATAAAGATAGTCTTCGCCGGATTCGTCGATGATCCGCAGCATGCCGTGACCGGCATCCTTTTCCACCAACTCATAGAGCCTGCCAAGCTGGAGATCATCGCCCGAGAAGTCTCCGGTATCGTCTTTTCGTAAACAGACCACGAATTCTAGAGCCATCGTTTCACCTTCATTTTTACCTTGCCGATGCCGTGGGCTTCGTACCAGTGGATCTCGGCGGGTTGATGAGCGCCGTCGTCCGTTTCGACCAAGGCAATACCCTTTTTCTTCCTCCAACGTCCTGGTCCATAGTGCTGGCGCAGGAGATGGAACTCCCGAATCGAGGGGCCTTCAGCAATCGTTTCGATCGCCGTGATTGGAGCAATGATACGAACCATTGGAGAATCACTGTGAGCCCATTGTGACGCCTACAAGGCTAGCTGATGTTGAGTGACGGGACTGCGGTCACGAAGCGAGCGCCCCGCTCGGCGAGATCGGCCAGTTGCGCCTTGACCTCTTCGGCAATGTTCCAAGGCAGGACGCTGTAGCGGGGGCGAGCCCCATGCCAAGTCTCAAGCGCCAAGGCGACAGACCCTGACCTAAGGCCCTGGTCCCGGCAGATACCGCATCGCGATGATGACCAGACCGACTCCGGTCGCGATGAAGCCGAGTATCCAGAGAAAGTGCGTGTCGTGACGCTTGATCATCTCATCGAAGCGTTTGTCGACCTGCTCGAAGCGTTTGTCGACCTGCGCAAAGCGCGCCAGCATGTCTTGGCGCAGTTCGTCGTGGCGCTTGTTGGCTTGCTCGAAGCGCTGATCGACCTGCTGAAAGCGCTGGTCCATGTCCGTGCGCAGGGCGATGAAGCGCTCGTCCATGCGCTCGAAGCCTTCGCGCATCAGTTCGCGCTGGTGTTTAAGTTCTTCTTCAACCCGCACCATGCGCTCGCGCAGTTCGATCTCGTAGACCGCGGGTGGTTTGCCGAGCGATTGTTCAGCCAGCCATTCGCCGAGATGCGCTTTGATGAATTGGATGTCTTCTTGTGCGAGGGCCATGTTGGGGTCTCTCGGCAGTGGTCGGTTCAGGTCAGCTCTGGTCAGGTCGGCTCTGCCCAGCTCTGGTCAGGCTTCAACCGAACAGCCATTTTGACAGATCTAGCACGCCTGTTGTCGCTCGAATGATCACTGCTCACTGCGCTATGCTCAAGCGCCGCTCAACATGCCTGATCACGCCCACCAGCGCGCCCGACGCCCATGCCACACCGCTCAGCACAGCCACCCTCCCCGCCCAAGCCCCCCCACTGCCGACTCGCGCTGGTGGTCATCGCCCGCAATGAGGCGGTGACACTGCGCGCGTGCCTGGAGAGCGCGCGGGACCTGGTCGAGTCGATCATCCTGCTCGATACCGGCTCGAGCGATGCGACGGTCGCTATCGCTCAGGACTGTGGCGCACAGGTGCATCACTTCGCCTGGTGCGACGATTTCGCCGCCGCGCGCAATGCGGCCTTGGCGTACTCGCCTGCGGCTTGGAATCTGGTCCTGGATGCCGATGAGCGCCTAGCCGAGGATGCCGCTGGGGCAGAAGCCTTGATCGAAGCCACGCGCGGGCCGGCGACCCGCATCGGCCTGCTGCCGGTGATCAGTGCCTTTGATCTCGAGGATCAGGTGGCGCATAGCACCTCGTGGCTGCCCCGGCTGCTGCCGGCCTCGGTGCGTTATCAGGGCCGGGTGCATGAGCAGCCGTGCTCGGAGCGGCCGCGGGTGCGCTTGCCGATGCCGATCTACCACAGCGGTTACCGACGCGCGGCGCTGGCGCGTAAACGCGGTCGTAATCGGCGGCTGCTGCTGGCGATGCTCGAGGAGCGCCCGGAGGATGCCTACCTGCACTATCAGCTGGGCAAGGATGACGAGGTCTATGGGGCCTTCGCGGAGGCCGCTGAGCACGATCAGCGCGCCTTGCAGTGGGTCGCGCCACAGCAAGGCTATCGGCATGATCTGGTGGTGCGGTTGCTTTATGTGCTCAAGCGCGCGGGGCAGTTGGAGACGGCGATTCAGCTGGCCGAGCAGGAGATGCCGCACTGGCAACAGTCGCCGGACTTCTTCTTTGTGCTCGGTGATCTGCTGCTCGACTGGGCGATTGCGCATCCGGCCCAGGCCGAGCAGGAGTTCCTACCGCTGGTGGACTCCGCTTGGTCGACCTGCCTGGCGCTGGGCGAGCAGCCGCAGCTCGAGGGTAGCGTGCAGGGGCGTGGCAGCTTTCTGGCGGCGCATAACCTGGCGGTGCTCCATGAGCAGATGGGGCGCGTGGAGCAGGCGCGGGAGTATCAGGAGTTGGCGCGGGCGTTGCGCGAGGGGCAAGGGCAGCGCTGATCCCATCACTCATGAAACACCGCCTCCGGGGTCTCAGCGGTGAGAATACGATCGGACCATTCCAGCAGCGTCTCGGCATCGGCCGCTTGGATCTGCTGGCGCAGCCGGGCATTGCTGGGACTGAACTTGCGCTCCATCTGGCGCAAGGTAGTCCCCTCTTTTAGAAGATGAACAGTTAGCTTCCCAGGAAACGCTGGGCGAGCCAGGTGACCAGGGAGCCGGTGGCGAAGCTACCAACGCCGAGTAGGATCTGTTGCTTGAGCCTGCTTTCGCTTTGCATCAGGCGAATGAGTGCGGTTTGCGCCTCAATGACTTTTAACCGCTACCCATCCGGCGCCACGCTGATCAGCAGCTTGTGGTCGATCTGTTTGTCGATCTCGAACTCCGGGTGGGTCTTGAGGAACTGATGCACGGCGGTTTTGGGGTTGTCGCCGGGGCCCCAATGGCGGTCTAGGAACATGTCCGCGGGCATGTCCTCGATGAGGGTGTCGAAGACGACGCAGTACTGCCGGGGGTGACCAGCGGGGCGTAGGCTTCGAGCTCGGCGAGAACGTGCTCGTGCGTGTGGTTGGAGTCCAGGCAGACGAGGATGCGTTGGTGGCCGTCGGTCATGGCGTGCACGCGGGCGGTGATCTCGGGGTCGATGGAGGAGCCTTGGATCAGCTGGATGCGGTTGGCCATCGGGTGGGCTTCGATGGCGGCGCGGTTGTGGGCGCGGATGTCGATGTCGAGGCCGATGACTTGGCGATCGGGGCATCAACCATGCTCAGCATCCTGAGCCTTGATCCTGTCCAGTAAGCCCGACAGATCACTAAAAACAGTCGAAATCGAGATGGGAATCGTGAAATCGCCACCATGGCCAATGGTGTTGCGCTGCTTATAGTACGCCTTAATCTTTTCATAATGATGGGTACGCTTATCGATCAACAGCGCAACACGATCCAAAAAAGACGGTTGATCCGCATTTTTTCCAGACGGCAGCAATTGCCAAACCCGACGATGCTCCCAATCAAGATCGACACGGCTATTTTGGCGAATCAGCCTACTGCTTTCCTCTCTGACCGCATCCTCGAAACGGCTGAACAAAAATAGAAAATACGCATGGTCGTTGAGTTTGCGCTTGCTAGCAATCACTGCCTCTGTCTCGTCATCTCCGTTCTTGCTCTGCTGCAGCCCTTGATCCATGTAGAAACCATCGATTTCTGCGTAAATATCCGAGAGGCTCTCAAACACATTCATGGTTTGGAATTCCCAATTTCCGCAACACATAGTCCCTGGTCAGCAACTGTCCTTTAAGAAAATGTTCCCGATCATGCGCAATCCACTTGGACTCTTGAAACGGCTCGGATTCGTCAATGATTTGGGCGCCGCCATGACGCGACATCAGATCAACTCGCCCATTTGCGCCGATAATCCAGAGACCAATTGGCTTCATCCGCGCAATCAGCTCGTCATCTTCATAAATATCCAGGGTTGGCATTGCCTGGGGGCGAAGACCAAACCGGTACATTAATTCCTCGTACATGGTTGCGTCTTGATGTTCAACCACCCGACACCCCTCGATCGGGTGCAACCAGTCCTTGATCGTCATGTAAAGGTTATCCACACGTTTGACCCAGTCCAGAACGCGATCTTGTACCAATTCTTGCGTGATACCATTCTCATTCATCGTGAAGACTCCAACTTTTCAACCCACCCGCCGCAGGTAGCCATCCGGCGCCATATTGATCAGCAGCTTGCGGTCAATCTGTTTGTCGATCTCGAACTCCGGGTGGGTCTGGATCGCCGGGATGGTTTTCGAGCAGCATGACCACGCGCACATGCTGATTGTTCAGAGACCTGTAATCATCGGGTATCGTCAGGACGCCACCTTTCAGATCAGTCTCGAATTCTATCGCGTACATCGGTCTTTTCCTCCTCTTGAGGTACGGTCGGTCTCCCTAAACAGGGCCCAAACGTCGTCGAGTGTGGCGGCCATGGTCTTCGCACCTCGGGATTCACGGGTTCAGTGTAGCACTGGCCGACCAGCGCTCAATGAAGCAGGCGTCACGCGCGCCGCGTGAAGCGCTGACGACAGTTGACTCATCGTCGCAGCCCAGGAGCTGTTCTCTGGCGATCTTTCTCTGGCGACCTCTCGCTTGAGGCCAATACGGTTGCTGAACAGGGCTGTCTCGGCTTGCAGTCGGCCTGCTTGGCCGAGATCACCCGATGCCGATGAGTGCCTGGCCGAGCGGGAGATGCCGCACTGGCAACCGTCGCCGGACGTCTTCTTTGTGCTCGGTGATCTTTTGTGCTCGGTGATCTGTTGCTCGACTGGGCGATTGCGCATCCGGCCCAGGCCGAGCAGGCGATCCTGCCGCTGGTGGAATCCACTTGGTCGATCTGCCTGGCGCTAGGCGAGCAGCAGCGATTCCAGACGCTGCAGCGCCGTGTCGCGGTCGGCGACCTGGTCGATCAAGGCGATCAACCGCTCCAAATGCTCGAGCGGCTGGTCGCTGAAGATCCAGCGCATGGCGAGTTGCACCAAGCGGGTCAGCACATCGCCTTTGATCTCCGCGTCGCTGCGCGGCGAGAGATCGTGCAAGGCATCGCGAAACTGTTCGAGCAGGACAACATCACCGAGCTTGAACATCGAACACCTTTTCCCAGTCGACATCCTGGTCATCGCCGTCATCGGCAAAGCTCGCCATGCCCAACGCTCGGAACGCCTCTTCGGATGTGCTTGGCGAGCGCTTCAAGGTTTCGGACGGGATTCCGGTGCGACCTTCACGGTCGAGCACAACGATGAGGCGCTCGGACCAGGCCAGCAACGTCTCGGCATCGGCCTCTTGGATCTGTTGGCGCAGCCGGGCGTCGGTGGGGCCGAACCAGCAGAGTTTAGGGTACGTCCCTGGTTTTTCGCCCTGGTTTTCCGCCAGCGGCTGGCCGCTGAAGCTCTACCAATAACGCGGCTCAAAGCGGCGATCATTGCGAATCACCACGGCATCGCCTGATTGAGCGAGGACGAAGAGGCCTTGGCGGTAGGCGAAACGGCCGACGTCTTCGGGTAGCACCATGGCCGCGACCGCGCCGAGGAGCTTGTAGCCGGCGTATTGGCCAAAGCAGGCCTTGAACTGCGCAAGCCGCTCCAGATGCTCGCGCACATCGTCGGTGCCGAGGTGGGATTTGCATTCCACCGCCACGGCCACCTCGCTGTTGACCACCAGCAGGTCGATCTCCATCAGCGGGCAGCCGTCGTCGTCATACGCCAGCAGGTTGCTCAGCACTTGATGCACCGGCAGCTGGCGCTCGCGCAGCAGCCGCACGACGGCGGGCTTGACCATGGCCTGGACAAAGTCGCCCAGGCGGTTGCCTTGCTCGCCGAGTTGGCGACTGATGGTATTGAGCAGCTTCTCGGTTTGCTGGAATCGACGGTCGGTTTCTTGAAACTTGCGGTCGGTTTCTTGAAACTTGCGATCGGTTTCTTGAAACTTGCGGTCGGTTTCTTGAAACTTGCGATCAGTCTCCCGCGACTCCTCGCGCAGTTCGCCGATCAGTCGGTCGGTCTCTTGGAATTTGCGATCGGTCTCCCTGAAGAGGGCCCAGACGTCGTCGAGTGTGGTGGCCATGGTGATGTCGCCTCGCTGTTGAGCGCTTCAGTGTAGCACTTGCAGGGTGAGCGGCCATTCCTGGATGCCGATGAGTGCCTGGCGGACGATGCTACTGGGGCAGAAGCCTTGCTCGAAGCCACGCGCGGGCCGGCGACCCGCATCGGCCTGCTGCCGGTGATCAGTGCCGTTGATCTCGAGGATCAGGTGGCGCACAGCACCTCGTGGCTGCCCCGCCTGCTGCTGGAGATGCCGCACTGGCAACCGTCGCCGGACTTCTTCATTGTGCTCGGTGATCTGCTGCTCGACTGGGCGCTTGCGCATCCGGCCCAGGCCGAACAAGAGTTTCTGCCACTGGTGGAATCTGCCGTCGTGCGGATTGTTGATCTCATCCATGGCTGTGGACTTTACTCGGATTGCAGCCTAACGGCGAGCCGCCTGCCGCTCGCAGCGTTTAGGGGTACGTCCCTGATTCTTGATGTTGGCGCGCGCCTGGCAAAGGATGGCCCAAGGCCTTGAGCGTTTCCAGATAGGAATGGCGGGCATCGTAGCCTTCGCGGAGGGCCGCTTCTGGCGTTGGCCCGTAGGCCATGCAGCCTGGATAGTCGGGAAACTCAATGAGGTCGCCTTCGCCCTCGTCAGGCGCGAGCGGGCGCAGTGTGCAGCGCGGTAAGAGACTGTTCATGATCCGCCTCCCTCCAGGGCATCGACCAGGACGACAAAGCGCTTGATGTGGTTCGGGGCAATAGGTTTGTGTGCAGGGATGGTTACTGTTCGCCGGCGCCGCCCTCGCGCCTA
>NZ_NHSH01000008.1 GCF_016653315.1 Halochromatium roseum
CAACACGTTCAGAAATCGTGCTACTCGCATGGCTGATCAGGTGATCTTGGTCGTTGCAGGGTTGGCCAACCTCAAAAATAACTATGTTTTTCAATGAGAAAACGATTATTATTTGGTCACAAGTCTACTCTGATGTTAGAAGCCACTCGTCGGCTCGTGGAGCAACTATGCGCAATCTCGCTTTAACACTCGCCAGAAATCTAGAGATCGTCGAACGAGAACGCGGGCCTTTCAAAGTAAAATGCCTGGTTTGCAAAGAGCCTGATGATCTCTTCTGGGATTTAATCCTGTGGGCCGATTGGTTTGAATCGAATGAACGCGCAAGGCTTAGCTACCTGCTAGACAAACTGATCAAGCCACTGGACCCAGAAGCGTTGATGTACTTCAGCGCCATGATGACCTACGGTGCCAATGACGATAGCCCTTTCCTCCGCTCGTTATTAACGATTCAGCGCAATTTCGATCAAGGTCTCTACGCGACGAGTTGGCATGACGAGATCGTTCAAATTCGATCAACGATGCCCCGAGCCACACTGATCGTTCCGCTAGGGCATCGACTCATCGAGGCAACCGAAGCCGCCTCGGAAGCCAAGATGACAGCGGCTGCAGCCCGGTGAAGGCCTTGCTCGCCAAAACACCCCATGCCCTCATCACCGTCGGCCAGATCAAGCACCCTGACACCCGCGGGCGACTGTTCAACCTGCTCAAGCAACAAGGCGCCAAGCGCGCCGTCATTCAGTCGCCTACCGCCTACGGCTCGCGCCACGCCGATCACTGCCATACCGCCACCGGCGCGCGCGTCAATGGAGGCGTGCGCATCGGCGGGGGCGCCTCATCGGCAGCGGGATCTCATCGGTGCGCCGGGATGAGGCGATGGGGCCGTTCGCCAGTAGGCCAACATGCGGCTCAGTGAAACACCGCCTCCGGGGTCTCGGCAGTGAGGATGCGATCAGACCACTCCAGGAGCGTCTCGGCATCGGCCTCTTGGATCTGCTGACGTAGCCGAGCGTCGGCGGGACCGAACTTGCGCTCCATCAGGCGCAGTAGCATCTCGGCTTTGCCCTGCTCAATGCCCTGCTCGATGCCCTGCTCGCGGCCTTGCTCAATATACCGATCAATAAAGGTCTGCATAATGGAATCTCCCGGTGCGGTTTGTTCCAACAAGCGGCGGGCGTCATCCTCTTCCACCCGTTGTGTCCCTTGGACATAGTATCTCAGCAGCGATTCCAGAATCTGCAGCGCAGTGTCGCGGTCGGCGACCTGGTCGATCAAGGCGATCAACCGCTGCAGATGCTCCAGCGGCTGGTCGCTGAAGACCCAGCGTAGCGCCAACTGGACCAGACGGGTCAGCACATCGCCTTTGATCTCGGCGTCACTGCGCGGGGAGAGATCCTGCAAGGCGTAGCAGAACTGTGGCACATAGGGTTTGAGGCGCCTCTGGCAGCGGCCGGATCAGGGCATGAAAGTCGCTCGGCATCCGCCAGCGGCGCTGGCCGTGATAGAGCACCAGCGGGTAGACCGGCGGCAGGGTCTTGGCCTCGGGGTGCTGCTTGCGGTAGGCCTCGCCCTGCAGCGTGATGTAGCGCAGCAGTTGCAGCAAGACCCAATAGTCGGTCTGGCTCTTGTGCTCGAACAGGATGTCGACGTGGAGTGCCAGGGTGGCTGGCGCCGCTGTTTGATCGAGCGTGGCGGGCGCATCGGCCGGATCAAGCGCTGCCACATCGGCTTGATCAGCCATGGCCTGGGCGGCTTCGCCCTGCTCTGCTGACGGCGATGGTGCGACCGGATGGCGAGCGCCTTGCACCGATGCCTGCTCAGGCGCGGCGGGATCAACCCGCTCAGGCGCGGCGGGATCAGCCCGCTCGGACGCCGCTGGATCAGCCCGCTCGGGCGCCGCTGGATCAGCCTGATCGGGCACACGCCATTGCAGCCGATAAACCAGATCCGAATACGACGCGCGCAATTCCTTGGAGACGTAGCTGTCCTCGCTGATCTCCAGACTGTCGAGATCCACCACCTCAAGCAGCTCAGCCGGCAGGTGCTGGCGCAGGAAGTCTTGCGCGATCTCGCGCCGGGTGAAGCTCTCGCGGAAGTAGACGTCGTGCGGATTGTTGATCTCATCCATGGCGGTGGACTTTACTCGGATTGCAGCCTAACGGCGAGCCGCCTGCCGCTCGCGGCATTTAGGGGTACGTCCCTGATTCTCCGGCTGGAAGCCCGGGCGTCGTGTTTACGACGACGATCCTGGCGCAAAGGTCTCAAGCAATTCCATGTCTTTCTGCAAGAGGTTATTGATCAATTGGTCAAAATCCAGACCGCTTTCTTCGGCGCGGCGAAGAAAGTACTGCTGGATCTCAGGGTTGAGGTAGACCGGCACATGCCATTGTGCTTGCGGCCGATAAAAGCGCCCGCGCTGACCGGCCGAAAAATCGATCTCGGCGGGAATCTCGTCGTTTGAGTCTGTCGTATTCATAATGGGTTTATACAGGGTTATCTTGGTACTGGCGTCTTTCGTGTCTTGTCGCTTCTCGCGCCGAGATGATCCGAACGTAAGCGATACCGGAGTATTCTTGCCAGGTGTGAGAGACGGCTAACAGTTGGCCCGCGGTTGTCGCACCAAGCGTAAACCAGCGCTCCTCGTCCCCACCATGTTCCTGGTCCAGAATACTGAGTGCCATCGGATCTCGCAGCACCTCAGCGGCCATGGCGAAATCGATGCCATGCTTGACGCGATTCGTGTCGGCCTTACGTTTATCCCAGGCCAGTGCGATCTGAAACATTGTGTTTTCCATGTGAAATCGCTTCCCGCTAGCCTCCAGCTGAGCGCGGCTCGAAGTGGCCATCGCTGCGGCTGACCACCGCATCGACGCCTTAATGGAACACGGCCTCCGGCGTCTCAGCGGTCAGAATGCGATCGGACCACTCCAGCAGTGTCTCGGCATCGGCCTCTTGGATCTGTTGGCGCAGCCGGACATCGGTGGGGCCGAATTTGCATAATGGGATCTCCCGGTGCGGTTTGTTCCAACAAGCGGCGGGCGTCATCCTCTTCCACCCGTTGTGTCCCTTGGACATCGTATCGCAGCAGCGATTCCAGACTCTGTAGCGCGGTGTCGCGATCGGTGACCTGGTCGATCAAGGCGATCAACCGCTCCAGATGCTCCAGCGGCTGGTCGCTGAAGATCCAGCGTAGCGCCAACTGGACCAGACGGGTCAGCACATCGCCTTTAATCTCGGCGTCGCTGCGCGGTGAGAGGTCCTGCAGCGCATAACGGAATTGTGGCACATAGGGTTTGAGCGCCTCCGGTAGCGGACAGATCAGGGCGTGGAAGTCGCTCGGCATGCGCCAGCGGCGCTGGCCGTGATAGAGCACCAGCGGGTAGACCGGCGGCAGGGACTTGGCCTCGGGATGCTGCTTGCGGTAGGCCTCGCCCTGCAAGGCGATGTAGCGCAGCAGTTGCAGCAACACCCAATCGTCGGTCTGGCTCTTGTGCTCGAACAGGATGTCGACGTGGAGCGCGAAGGTGGCTGGCGCCGCTGTTTGATCGAGCGTGGCGGCCACATCGGCCGGATCACGCGCTGCCACATCGGCTTGATCCGCCATGGGTTTGTGTGCAGGGATGGTTACTGTTCGCCGGCGCCGCCCTCGCGCCTATGGGCGAAGCGCTCACCCTCAGATCGCGCTCGGCTACTATCGTGATCCGGAGCGCACCGCCGCCGCCTTCGTGCAAAACCCCACCCATACCAACCCTGATTGCGTGAGCAGATGAAGATCACGTTCGATCCGCGTTAAAACACACGCAATCGCCAAAAACATGGGATAGACCTTGCCGAAATCGCGGCGGTTTTCTACGATCCTTATGCCATCACCATTGAAGATCTGGATCACGACGAGGAACGATTCGTGACCATAGTTGGCGCAGCCGGACATCGGCGGGGCCGAATTTGCGCTCCATCAGGCGCAGCAGCACCCACCTTCACAGGCCGCAAACAACGCCAAGGTGGCCAAGACCCCGTGCTTAACCGTCTGCCGGCGCAAGTAATCTTGCCATTCGCCTAGGGTCATGCCGTACAGTTCGTCAACGATGTCTTCACTGAGCACGGCACCGCATTGGATCGCAGCACGCAGCCCGCGGAGCCCATCCTTGGTCGCGATATACCAAGTGAAGGCCCCATCGATGTCGGGGAAGACCGACTCCTTCATGCCCCACCCAGCACCACCTCAAGCACGTTGGCCAAGCCCGCCTCATCCAGTGGAAACCCACCCCGGCGCGACCGATCCGGGTAGGCCAACCAAACCCAATCACACTCCTCGGCAGGCAACCCAGGCTCCCCTTCATCGGCAGACTGCGCCCTGTCAGCGATCAATTTGACTTGGTCGCGAGGTCCAATGACATCGACACGTCCATAGCCCCCAATGATCAGGCTCGCAACCGGGACGAAGGCCACAAGGTCTCGACCGATCGTGACCTCCAGCCCCGGTGCTTCATAGGCCCCGAGTGTTTCCTCGGTGAGGCGATGTCGGGTGTCCACGATCTGATCCATGGGCACACCCGCATCCTTGAAAGACGCACGCAAAGCGTCCATCAGCTGCCGAAGCACCAATAACCACTTTTCTCGACGCTTTCCCCAATCGACCGATTCACCCGCCCAATGCGCTGCTCTGGCTTGGTGCTGTTTGACAATTGTTTGTAGACTGGTCATCAGACATTCCTTACTCTAGCCAAAACCCTTCACGATAACTGCCTCAAGGACCCATCCGGCGCAACGCTAATCAGCAGCTTGTGATCGATCGACCAGTAACGCGGCTCACAGCGGCCATCATTGCGGATCACCAGGGCATCGCCTGCTTGGGTCGGCTTCCTGAAACCTGCGATCGGCGCCCCTGAAGAAGGTCCAAACGTCGTCCAGTGTTGAGTGGCCATGGTCTTCGCGCCTCGCTCTGTAGGCGTTCAGTGTAGCACCGGCAGGTCACCGCTCCACCGGCTCCAGGGCGTGAACAGGCGCGCTTAGTTGCGATACTCTCCAGAGCACGCGTTCAGCAACCTCTGCGTCCGGTGACGCGCTCCGCTAGGCCGCCACCCGAACCAATGCCTTCAACCCGACACGCCCCCCAGACTGACCCTCGTCGTCATCGCCCGCGACGAGGCAGCACAGATCGGCGCTTGTCTGGAGAGCGCACGCGCGGTGGTCGATGCGATGGTCGTGCTCGATACCGGCTCGAGCGATGAGACGATGGCGATCGCCAGGGCTGCAGGCGCCGAGGTCTATCACTTTGCATGGAACGATGACTTTGCCGCCGCCCGCAATGCGGCACTGGCCCAGTCGCGCACCCCTTGGAACCTGATCCTCGATGCCGATGAGCACCTAGCCGAAGGCGCTGAGCAACTGCGCGCGGCAGTGGCCAAGCCGGCGGACTTCATCGGCGTGCTGCCGGTGGTCAGCGGCTTTGATCTCGCCGGGCAGGTGGACACCAGTACGGCTTGGATACCGAGGTTGTTGCCTGCGGGGGTGCGCTACCAAGGGCGGGTGCATGAGCAGCCGGTGTCTGAATGGCCGCGGGTGCGGCTGCCGGTAACGATCCACCACTCCGGCTATCGGCGTGCAGCGCTTAAGCGCAAACAGGGCCGCAACCGCAAGCTGTTGTTGGCGATGCTCGCGGAGCGCCCGGAGGAGGCCTCTCTGCACTATCAGCAGGGTAAGAACTGTGAGGTCTATGACGACTTCGAGGAAGCGGCGCGCCAGTATCAGCATGCGCTGCAGGCGAGCGCCTTGCTGTCGCGCCAGCCTGCCGCACAGCGACCTGTTGTTTCAGCCCCCGCCGCCGCGGCAGGTCGAGATCAGGCCTCGACGCCCGAACGCGCCAACGGATTGGCGACAATATCCCGGGACCAAACACTGATGAGCACTGTACGGCCATTCTCATAGGCAACCAAAATAGCGACAAAAGGCTTGATGAAGACGACAGAAGCAATCTTCAGATAGCGCGCCGTATTTTTTCACAACGACCTGTTTCGAGATCACAAAGGTTTTCCTCACCATCACCTTCGAACGCTTGGGGAGTTGACCGACTAGAAAGTCTGACTGAGCAATCAGGATTTCATCTTCATTCAACCTGTCCACTTTACTACTCACCGGCATTCCGACGAAATCATTGAATGGCAGGTTATTTTTGAAGATAACAACTGGCCGCAATTTGTTTTGCCTGAGATCAGAAAAGTAAAACTCGCATAGCACAACCTCTGCCTGATTTACTTCCATACATCATCCTCGGCCGCATCGCGCCATTCTTCGATCGATGCCGCTGAATGCTCTGAAAGAGCGAGCAGCTCTGGATCACCGTGATCGCTTTCAATCAGCATGAGCACACGCACATGCTGGTTATTCAGGGACCTGTAATCGTCGGGAATCATGACAACACCATCCTTCAGATCCGCCTCGAACTCTATCGCATACATCGGTCTTTCCCTCAAATCGAAGGCTTCTCGGTTTTAGCCAAACTCACGCAGGCGAGTCAACGTCCAATGTTGAGTGACCATGGTCTTCGCGCCTCGCTCTGTAGGCGCTCAGTGTAGCACCGGCAGGTCACCGCTCAACCGGCTCCAGGGCGTGAACAGGCGCGCTTAGGGTGCGATACTCTCCAGAGCACGCGCTCAGCAACCTCTGCGTCCGGTGACGCGCTCCGCTAGGCCGCCGCCTGAACCGATGCCTTCAACCCGACACGCACCCAGACTGACCCTGGTCGTCATCGCCCGCGATGAGGCAACGCTGATCGGCGGCTGTCTGGAGAGTGCGCGCGCAGTGGTCGATGCGATGATCGTGCTTGATACCGGCTCGAGCGATAAGACGGTGGCGATCGCCACGGCTGCCGGTGCCGAGGTCTATCACTTCGAGTGGATCGATGACTTTGCCGCGGCCCGCAATGCGGCACTGGCCCAGTCGCACACCCCCTGGAACCTGATCCTCGATGCCGATGAGCGCCTGGCCGAGGGTGCTGAGCGGCTGCGTTCGGAAGCGGCCAAGCCGGCGGACTTCATCGGCGTGCTGCCGGTGGTCAGCGGCTTTGATCTCGCCGGGCAGGTGGAGACCAGTACGGCCTGGATACCGCGACTGTTGCCGGCGGGGGTGCGCTACCAAGGTCGGGTGCATGAGCAGCCGGTGTCTGAGTGGCCGCGGGTGCGCTTGCCAGTGCCGATCCATCATTCGGGCTATCGGCGCGCGGCACTGGCGCGCAAACAGGGCCGCAACCGCAAGCTGTTGTTGGCGATGCTCAGTGAAACACCGCCCCCGGGGTTTCTGCGGTCAGGATGCGATCGGACCACTCCAGCAGTGTCTCGGCATCGGCCTCTTGGATCTGCTGACGTAGCCGGGCATCGGTGGGGCCGAAT
>NZ_NHSH01000009.1 GCF_016653315.1 Halochromatium roseum
TGGCGATGCTCAGTGAAACACCGCCCCCGGGGTTTCTGCGGTCAGGATGCGATCGGACCACTCCAGCAGTGTCTCGGCATCGGCCTCTTGGATCTGCTGACGTAGCCGGGCATCGGTGGGGCCGAATCTGCATGATGGGATCTCCCGGTGCGGTCTGTTCCAACAAGCGGCGGGCGTCATCCTCTTCCACCCGTTGTGTCCCTTGGACATCGTATCGCAGCAGCGATTCCAGACTCTGCAGCGCAGTGTCGCGATCGGCGATCTGGTCGATCAAGGCGATCAACCGCTCTAAATGCTCCAGCGGCTGGTCGCTGAAGATCCAGCGTAGCGCCAACTGGACCAGACGGGTCAGCACATCGCCTTTGATTTCGGCGTCGCTGCGCGGCGAGAGATCCTGCAGCGCGTAGCGGAATTGTGGCACAGAGGGCTTGAGCGCCTCTGGCAGCGGCCGGATCAGGGCGTGGAAGTCGCTCGGCATGCGCCAGCGGCGCTGGCCGTGATCGAGCACCAGCGGGTAGACCGGCGGCAGGGTCTTGGCCTCGGGATGCTGCTTGCGGTAGGCCTCGCCCTGCAGCGTGATGTAGCGCAACAGTTGCAGCAAGACCCAATCGTCGGTCTGGCTCTTGTGCTCAAACAGGATGTAGACGTGGAGTGCCAGAGTGGCTGGCGCGGCTGTTTGATCGAGCGTGGCGGGCGCATCGGCCGGATCACGCGCTGCCACATCGGCTTGATCAGCCATGGCCTGAGCGGCTTCGCCCTGCTCTGCTGACGGCGATGGCGCGACCGGATGGCGAGCGCCTTGCGACGATGCCTGCTCAGGCCCTGCTGAATCAGCCCGCTCAGGCCCTGCTGGATCAGCCTGCTCAGGCCCTGCGGGATCAGCCCGCTCGGGCGCCGCTGAATCGGCCTGATCGGGCGCGCGCCATCGCAGCCGATAGACCAGATCCGAATACGACGCGCGTAACTCCTTGGAGACGTAGCTATCCTTGCTGATCTCCAGACTCTCAAGATCCACCACCTCAAGCAGCTCAGCTGGCAGGTGCTGGCGCAGGAAGTCTTGCGCGATCTCGCGCCGGGTGAAGCTTTCGCGGAAGTAGACGTCGTGCGGATTGTTGATCTCATCCATGGCGGTGGACTTTACTTGGATTGCAGCCTAACGGCGAGCCGCCTGCCGCTTGCGGCATTTAGTGGTACGTCCCTGATTCTTGCTATGAAACAGTCTCTGAGTACGACCTGGCCGCCGAGATTGCTCGCACCACCGATGGACTCAACATTGCGGCTTGGCAGGCTCCCTTAGCGTCAGGGTCCGAGTTCCCGCAGTTCCACCGAAGCGCCTGAATCGAGCTCGCAGCATTTAGGGGTACGTCCCTGGTTTTCATCCCTGGTTTTCACATCGTGGATAGACTCCAAGCGGTGCGGACGCTTGGCGATCGTGGTCAGGGGCTTGGCGTGGGTCCGCTAGACACTCATCGTCGGTGAGGATGGCGCCACCACCGCCGGTGGTGATGGCCTTGTTGCCGTTGAGGCTGAGCGTGCCGAGCAGGCCGAAGGTACCTGTTTGGCGACCATGATAACGGCTCCCGAGCGATTCGGCCGCATCCTCGATCAGGGCCAGTCGATCATCGTGCGCGAACGCCATTAGGGCATCCAGGCCATGACGGCCCCGACCACAAGGCCAGCCTGGAACCGGACGAGTTCGCCGCCATGGTGTGTGCTATTCGCAATATTGAGCAGGCGCTGAGCGACGGCGTCAAGCGCCCGAGCCCCAGCGAGGCGAAAAACAGGCCCATCGCCCGCAAGTCTCTGGTCGCCGCGCGTCCGATCCAGGCCGGCGAGCCCTTCACGCCGGAGAACGTCACTGCCAAGCGCCCCGGCACCAACCTCTCGCCGATGTGCTGGGATGACGTCGTGGGACGGATGGCGCGTCGGGACTATACTATCGATGAACTGATTGAGCTGTGCTGTGTCAGGATGCCCAGAATCCCTTTTTCTGGAACCTGGAATGAACTCAGTGGCTGACGATCCTTGGCCGCGCGTGATGAAAGCCAAACCCCTTGGGCCGCGCCGCGAGTCTCAGATGGCGTATGCAAATCTCGGATTAACAGAGGGTAACGAAGAGTGAACTACTTTGACCGAATTGAATGGGATCCTCGAATCTGCAACGGTAAACCCGTGATCAAAGGCACCCGCATTCCATTGAGTCTTTTGCTGGAGCAAATCGCTGAAGGGGAGTCTTGGGAGGCGCTGTTGACGGACTATCCGGAGTTGACGCGAGCCGATATTCAAGCAACCCTGTTTTTTGCGCAAGCCAATATCGATCACGCGGACATTCGGCACGTCCATGCCTGACCAATATCGGCTGTACCTTGATCAAATGATTCAAACCCACGTTCTGCATGTGCTAACGCAGGCTGGTTATGACGTGATTCGGGCGACTGAGTGTGGCCAATCACGCGCGGATGATCGTGAAATCCTTACCACGGCGATTGCGGATGAACGTATACTGATCACGCTGGACAATCATTTTGGTGATTGGGCTGTTCTGCCACTGAGATATCATCATGGGGTAATTCGGCTCAAAGTGAATCCAACAACGTCACGCAACATCTTGGATCTTTTGATCCCTTTTCTGGAAAAGACCAACCCGATGGCCATGGTTAACCATCTGGTGATCCTTGCGAAGACCAAAGAAAAATGGATCTTGACGGCCGGATAGATTGCGCGAAAATCGGCATGGCTGCGACTGTACCGGGTCGAGCCTGCCTATACAACTAGGGGTTGAACAGGAACGGGAAGTCGCCATCACCGATGATGGACGCGCACGCAAGGTGACTTTTGTTGGCCCGATCAAGATCGAATTAGGCAATCGGCTTTGCCATACCGGCGCCTAGGTCCTCGTCGAAAAGGGACTGCTCGGCGTGTTGCCCAAGCCACTACGGATCTCTGATGATCTCTTCCGTCAGATCATAGAAACGTATGAACATGTAAGCCGCTTCATATCGACTCTTTGCAGTGAAGGAATCTCCGGCTCCCGAGCCCGAACCTTTGCGAAAGAGGCACCTAGTTGAAAATCACCACCCGCAGCAACAATAACATTGATTGAACGACCACCAAAATTTTGGTTTGGAGAAAAATTGAAATACTTCTCTCCATAACCGCTTTTGAGCGTTAACCGACTGCGCCGTGCTCTAATATAAGGCGAATACTTAGAACGTAGGAATTCATCCAAAATAGCCTGCAAGTCACGATTACAAAAAACCATACAGAAATGCCAATAGACGGAAAAAAGAACGCAGCATATAGAGTTACATCCCTAGTTTTCCAATTAACGAGGTCCGAACCTGAACTACCTGCGATACCGGTTCGAGCCTGTACCCAGACGTTTACCACCCCTAATTTCCTTTAGCCTCCGCACGCTATACCCAGGAGGGCCGGCAAGCCTTGCACGATGGTCGCAGCACTGCCGAAGGTCGATAACGTGTCTTGCCACGAGGTCTTCGGGGTCCAGGTGGCTTTCGTGTCCTTCAGCCAAGCGGGTTCGCCGAGCATGTTGTCGAGTTCACCAAGCGCCTCGGCTGGCGTCGAAATGCCTTCGGCACGGTCGAGCAAGCGCAACAGACCACGCGGGGTGAGTTTGAGGACGTCATGGCGGAGGCTTTCGCCAGGATGAAGTCGCTCCGCAGCCAGCTTGCGCTCCAGCCAAATCCTTAACGCGGCGTCGTGAAGCGGGATCGACCCCGCTTCAAATAACCATCCGGCGCCACGCTGATCAGCAGCTTGTGGTCGATCTGCTTGTCGATCTCGAACTCCGGGTGGGTCTTGAGGTATTCGTGCACAGCGGTCTTGGGGTTGTCGCCGGGTCCCCAGGGGCGGTCGGGGAACATGTCGGCGGGCAGGTCTTCGGTGATGGTGTCGAAGACGACGCAGTCGCTGCCGGGGGTGACCAGTGGGGCGTAGGCTTCCAGCTCGGCGAGGACGTGGGCTGGTGGTTGGAGTCCAGGCAGACGAGGATGCGTTGGTGGCCGTCGGTCATGGCGTGTACGCGGGCGATGATCTCAGGATCGATGGCCGAGCCCTGGATCAGGTCGATGCGGTTGGCCAAGGGGTGGGCCTTGATGGCCGCGCGGTTGTGGGCGCGGATGTCGATGTCGATGTCGATGCCTTACAGGCGGCGTAGAGGGTTTGAGGGTCGAGTGTTGAGTCCGGGCGGAGCATGCCTTGGCTCAGATCGTACTCAGCACAGGTGCCAATGCCAACAACGCGGCGCACAGCAGTTTCGATGCAGGCCTTTGCCATCTCGATGGTGCCGTTTAGGCAGTCGAGGTTTCTCGGGGATGTCAGGTAGTGTCCGGGTTCGGCGTACCAGGCCAAGTCGATCACCGTGTCGATGCCTGTTAGCGCCTCAGCCCACCAAGCTTTTTCGGCTTGAAACAGGTCAGGGGCCTCGATCACCTCATCTGTTTCTCGGAGATCGGTTGGGCGCTGCGAGCCTTTGCGCAGTACGAGTTTCAGCGGCGTTTCTTGCAGCGCCAGGAATCGGACCACTTGGCGGCCGACAAAACCATTGGCACCCGTTAGCAGGATCATCGCGGACACGTACAACAGACAGTCACGAGCCAGTTGCCGTTGATGCACTGCAGCGCTCACCCCAGCCGTTGGCGGCAGCGTC
The DNA here is from genome assembly GCF_016653315.1 of Halochromatium roseum. GTDB lineage: Bacteria > Pseudomonadota > Gammaproteobacteria > Chromatiales > Chromatiaceae > Lamprobacter > Lamprobacter roseus. Next base: position 4,670 of record NZ_NHSH01000009.1, read on the forward strand.
GGTGGCGTAGCGGACCTCCAGCTCGGTGATGGAGGGTTGGGTGTAGGGGATGCGGGG
>NZ_NHSH01000010.1 GCF_016653315.1 Halochromatium roseum
AACACGTTCAGAAATCGTGCTACTCGCATGGCTGATCAGGTGATCTTGGTCGTTGCAGGGTTGGCCAACCTCAAAAATAACTATGTTTTTCAATGAGAAAACGATTATTATTTGGTCACAAGTCTAAAGAGCAGCCCAGAGGGAAGCCCTAACGCAAACATTATCCTTATCAAACCACTCTGATCAGTTAACTGTCTTCCATGGCGCATAAGCAGCCAGAGTGCAAATGCAACTAACAATAGGCAGCCCAGACCAAGATACGCAAAACCTTCATAATAGCCCGCGATCGGCGGCCGCCAGCCATTCCAAGCCGATGAGACGCCATGAAAAGACTCTGCTTGAAAGAACAACGAGGCACTACCAGGATTCATAAAGCTCAGCATCTCCGCAGAGTAATGTCCAAATCCGTTATAGCCTCTCACTATCAGACCAAAATAAAAATACCCGGCTAGCCAAACAGCAAGCACGACAGCAGCTATTGTTGCGGCGGCTTCCCCGGTGAGCGATAACAGTTTATTCGCCACGCCATTCGCGTACCATCCCTCACGCAATAACCAAAATAGCCAGAATATCCCAGCCATAAAAAACAAGTAAAAATGTATCAGGACCGCCATCACCAAGAGAGCCAGCCAACCTAGAAAAAGACCACGCCTCTTGCTCTCCGTCTGATCCTGTAGCGTTTTCAGTGAAAGCCACATTGCAATGAAGAGCAACCAGTGGCTAGAAAGCGCTTCATGCCCTAATGCGCCCGGACCGCGCATGGTCACCATTGGCAGGCTGACCACGAGAAGGGCGCCAGCTAGAGCCGTGAAACGAGAACCCCCAATAGCGCGAAGCAAGCCCGCGGCAATCGCGCCGTTGAGCATCAGATTGACCAACATGAGCGGCCCGATGTACTGCAGCGGATCTGGTAGCCAGCGGTGCAGGAGCTTCAGTGGAAGGGCGATCACTGGTATCGAGTCAGTATAGACAATGGATGCGTCTACCAACGATCCGAGGCGCGGGACAGCCCCCAGAGGCCAGCGCCAAATGTCACGGCGAAACATGTCCCAGCCACTGAAATGCTGCAGGCTGTCGTCTTCAGCCAACAACCACTCAACTTCTCGAGGATCAAGGATTGGCCCATAGAGCCAGAATGCCAATAAAAGACCTGGAACCGAGGCTAGGATCAAAACCCAGGGCTCAACCGGAGTTGCCGGCAATAGGTGGATATTCGTCGCCGAGGGCTTATGAATGAAACGATGCACGATGAGATCAGCCAGACGGGCATTGTCAATCTTTGTTTGTACGCAACTGCAATCACTGTTGCGGAACTAATCTCGAGAAGGGAGTATAGTAACCAAGCCAACCACGTTGTAACAGCAGTTCGCGGCAGGCATGGCACACCCTTGCCCAGCTAGCCTGCCTGACTTTCAGGGCAACACCGTCGATGATGAATTGTAACGCGCGGAATGACCGAGATAACCAGCCCGCGGGCGGACCGAACAGACTACATCCCGAGCATCGACGGCCTCCGCGCGGTGGCCGTGTTGGCGGTGATCCTCTACCACCTAGACCCCCTGCTGCTGCCCGGTGGCTTTAGCGGCGTCGATGTCTTTTTCGTCATCTCAGGTTACGTCGTCAGCGCCTCCCTTGCACGCGCGCAGGGGTCCGGTTTCATCAACTTTACACTTGGGTTCTATGCGCGGCGCATTCTGCGCATCTTTCCAGCGCTGATCGTCTGCCTACTGCTCGTTACCCTGCTCGGCACCGCGCTGATCCCGCAAGCCTGGCTCAGCGACAGCAGCGACAAGACTGGGCTGTTCGCCTTCTTCGGTATCAGCAACTTCGCGCTAGTCCTGTTCAACGACGGTTACTTCTCGCCACGTGTTGAGTTCAACCCATTTACGCATACCTGGTCGCTAGGGGTGGAAGAGCAGTTTTACCTCATTTTTCCACTGATCGTCTTTATCTGGCTGCATTTCCGGACGCATCCGCGATGGATCGGTTTCAGTGCCGAGGCCTTGCTCGCGGTGTTGATGGTCGCATCCCTGACCACTGCTTGGTGGTTGACCCCGCGTCATCCTGATTGGGCCTTCTATCTCCTCCCCAGCCGATTTTGGGAACTCGCGGCGGGTGGTCTGCTGTTTAAGTTGCATCATCGTGGCGCCCTGTTACCACGGGATGCGATCAGGAGGACATGGCTGTTAGTCGTCGGGCTTGGACTCATCGGCTTCAGCCTGGGCTGGTCGGACAAGGCCGCGTTTCCGTTCCCATGGGCACTGCCCGCGGTGCTAGGCACGCTGATCACGATCACCGCCGTGGCCGTATCGAACACGCATGCGACAGCGGCGAGCCCTTGGCTACAGCGGATCATGCAGCAGCCGGTTGCCGTTCACATCGGCAAGACCTCCTACTCGCTCTATCTCTGGCATTGGCCGGTCTATGTACTGATGCGCTGGACCCTGGGGCTGGAGCCTGGCTGGCGTTGGCTGGTCGCCCTAGGCTTAACCTTTGTCCTGGCCGAAGCTTCCTATCGATTCGTCGAGCAACCGCTTCGGCGCAATGCCTGGAGCCGCCGGCAACCGCATTGGCAGACCCTTGGCGCCGGTGTCCTGAGCATTGGTCTTGCCTGCTTGATCGCCATTCAGATCTTGGATGCCAGACCACGGATCAGTCTCAGCGTAACCCGCGATCAGCAAACTTGGTACCCCTATGCATGGCCCACGGACCGCGAGCCGCAAGCAGCGGACTTCAGCAGGCGGCGGCTCTTTGCGATCGGCGACTCACATGCCGGGGCCTATCACACGCTGCTGCAGCAGCTCGCTGATCACCATGGCGCTCAGCTCTCCATGCTTTTTACCGGTGCCTGCCCGGTGGCGAACCTAATTAGCGATATGGCCACGGCTGGCGCCGGCTGTTTGACCGAGGTGCAACACAAGCTGCGGCAGATCGAGTCGCAAGCACAGCCTGGGGATATCGTCTTCCTTGCCTCCCTGCGTGTGCTTCGCTTCTCGGATCAGTTTGGACGCTTCCCGTATGAGCAAGTAATCGCCATCCGCGACTGCGCCGAGGCCGACGCCAAACGCCAGCGCGCGCTCGAAGAGGCTAGCGCTCTCATTGAGCGACTACAGGCGCAAGGGCTCCAGGTCATCATTGATGCGCCCAAACCTGTTTTCCTTGCTCCAGCCTTTCGCTGCGCCGATTGGTTCAATCGCCACAATCCAATCTGTAAACAGGGCCTAACGATGCCCCGAGTGGAATTGCTCGAACATCGAGCCGCAATAATGCGCTCGCTGAAGACATTACAGATGCGTTTCCCGGAGCTACACATCTGGGACCCCTTCCCGCTGCTCTGCCCTAGCAAGACCTGCTCAAGCTTCGATGGCGATCAGCCGCTATTTTTCGATGCCGATCATCTCAGTGCTCATGGTAACCGGGTACTTTACCCGAGCTTTGTCAGCTTAGTCAGCAGACTCTGGTCAATATCCGCACCCTAACGAGTAGGCATCTTGATGAAGACAAGAAAGCAAGTGTGGCAGGCATCGCTAGGCATCAGGATTATCTTAGTCCTGACATTAGGTATTGCTTACGTTAGCTCGACCCTAGCTCCTGGATTTCTTTTCGGAGATGGGGCCTACTGGAGTGGCGTGGCATCCGATCGGGCGTCGAACCTAGTCGGCTATCTTTATTACCTCGAAGCCCCATGGCAGTGGCCACCATTTCGGCTCGACCAATTATCCTTGCCAGAAGGCACGAGTGTCATCTACAGCGACAGTATTCCCTTGGTATCACTTGTGGCTAAGGCTGCCAATTCCTTCTATCCGAACGACTTCAATTTTCTTGGATTTTGGATCGGCGCCTGCTATTTGCTCAATGGTATCGCATTTGTATTGCTACTAGACCGCCTTGGCGTAAGCGACCCACTGATCTCACTGCTTGGAGCGCTGCTCGCCATGCTCACGCCTGTGCTACTGCAGCGCTGGTATCACGCTGGCCTCAATGCACATTTTCTGATTTTACTCTCACTCGCGCTCTATTTCGCGATAGCAACCTCGGATTCTTCACGACGGATTCTCACACTGCAAGTCGCCCTCATGGTGATTGCGTTGTTTATCCATCCCTACATCATGGCGATCGTCTTTTCAATCTTCTTCGCCACGGTGCTAAAGGCTGCTTGGATAGGCAAGCTCTCCTGGCAGTCCGCTGCCCCATGGGTAATGTTTGGCGGCATGGGAGTGGTTCTTATTGCGCTCGCAACGGGGTTTATAGAACCTGGCATGTCACCCGAGGCTGCGGGATTCAGTCACTTCTCTACGAACCTTTTGAGCTTCATACAGTCGCTGCAAAGCGGACTTAGACCATCCGCCTGGGAGCTTGCCGAGCGCGCAGCATTAGAGCAAAACACCTGGGTGTTTTTTGGACAGAGTTATCCAGACGCCACCGGCGGACAGTACGAAGGCGCGGCTTATTTGGGGGCGGGCGTCATGATGCTCGCAGTGATCATAATGCTACTCCTGCGTAGGGATGCACTGCGCCAGGTCGCGCGTCAATGGCCACTCGTTCTGGTCACCCTTGCTCTGTTGCTGTTTGCACTGAGCAGCCTGATCTATGCCGGTAATCACTTGCTAGTCCAGTTCGAGCTTCCCGCCTGGACGCGCCCATTAACCAACAGCTTTCGAGCCAGTGGGCGATTTAGCTGGCTGTTCGTGTATGTGCTGCTTGTCTTCGTGGTTGTCAACACAGCCCGTCGTTTCCAGGCTAACACCGCTGCCGCCATGCTCATGGTCGCGGTGACGCTCCAGTGGATCGATACGGCAGCGCTGCGACAAGTAATTTGGCTCTCATCCAACCTTCCTGAGCACGCGGGACTGGATGCTAGCTTCTGGCAAGAGACCCTAAAGGAGGCAGAAATGCTTTATCTAGCACCCTCCTACGCTTGTGGCGACAGCGGATTGAGAAGCCCAAAAATCCAACTCCATGTTCTCGCCGCACACTTGGGCCCAATACCCATCAATAGTGCCTATGTGGCTCGGGACAAAAAGGATTGCGAAGCGGAGATTAAACACTTGCAGCAATTTGGCCTAGAGTCGGGAGTAGTCTATGCCTTTTTTGACGATTTTAGAGCAAGGCCAGCACTCGTTGAATTCGTTCAAGCTCAGGGCGCTAACTGCCAACCCTTTCGCCGCGGGGTGATGTGTCGCCACGACTGATAACATCTTTATTATCGATCGGCATGACCTAAATAATCATGGCTCTGCTGCTATTGCCCGAATGCCTCCTAGTCAGGCACTTGGCGATGTGGCCGACGGAAGGCCCAATAGCGGCTCGCCAGATACGAGACCGGCGGTACGACTACCGCCGCCGATAGCGCCGCCCATTGCGGCTGCATTCCACCCCACAGTAAAACACCAAGCAACAACGTGTTAATTATGAAAGCCATACCAGAGATGAAAAAAAACCTAGCCATACTATCCCAGACTGGAGTATTCGCCTTGAAGGTCCAAAGATAGTTGCCAGCAAACGAGATCCAAAACGCCGAGAGATAGGCCAAGGTATTCGCTATCAGCGGCAGCATGCCAGCATGACGAATCAACACCAGCGCAACCAAGATGTGTGTTGTCGTCGCCGACACGCCTACAATCCCGAACTGAACAATGCGCCAGAATTCCGCGAGCACGGAGGGCTTCATGGCGCTGCGGCAGGCTCCAGGGACGGCAACCGTTAACGCTTTACCGCGAGACAGAAAATCGTAAGCCCAAACGCCCGATTGATCTGAAAAAAGGGAAGCTCCGCGGCGCAGATTCCGGCAAGGATTGTATTAAGAAACGGGCTGTGCTGTTTGAGTTGTGAGCGCGGCTGACGTTCGACCTTGCTGGTCAGTCGCTGCGCGGCCCGCGTTGCTGCTGCAATGGGAAAGACGCTAGCGAAAAAAAACGCGCTGCGTTCAATCTCAAGTCCCGCGGCTTTTACCACCGACTCTAATTGTTTCAGCCCATAGCGTCGCTTATGCTCAAGAAAGATGTCATGACCACTCCAGAGAAAACCGAACGCGGGAACAGAAATGAGAAATCGGGTTCCAGCGGACAACCGCTTAACGTACCACTGCAATAGAGCAATATCGTTATCAACATGCTCCAATACATCCATCATCAAAACCAAGTCTCCAGCATTGAAATCCATCCGCCGACGATAATGCACCGTCTTGCCCGCCACGACCTCTTCCAAGTCCGAGCGATAACCGGTATCGATACACCATGCCTCGTGCCCTTGACCACGGCGAAGTAAATACTGAGAAAAAAAACCCGAGCCGGCACCAACATCGACGATCGATGAAGCACGACGAGAACCCAACATACGCTCCATGGCAGCCGCCTTGGCACTGTAGTACCAGTGAGACTCCACATCGCGGCCAAGAATTGCAAGTTCCTTGATGTCCAATCTCAACCACCGGAATCGTAGATCCGTCGTACCAAGTAGCACGGACGGCGCTTAGACTCAAGATATGCGCGTCCGAGATATTCGCCAACGATGCCAATTCCGATTAACTGCAGCCCACCCAGAAACGTCACGGCAACGAATACCGAGGCGTAGCCAGGCAGATCTACTCCATGCACAAGCACTTGCATCGCGATAAACGCCCCATACAACAGTGATGCGACAGCGACGACCCCTCCTAAATAGGTCCAGATTCGCAGTGGCGCAGTGCTAAAGCTAGTCAGCCCCTCTAGCGCCAGATTCCATAGCCGCCAGCCATTGAACTTACTCGTCCCACTGATCCGCGGCGGTCGTACATAATCGATAAAGGTCGTACGGAATCCTACCCAGGCAAATAAACCTTTCATAAAACGCCGCGACTCCGGAAGATCACCGAGCGCATCGACTACCATCCGATCCATGAGCCGAAAATCGCCGGCATTCTCTGGTAATTTTGGCTCCGCGATCCAGTTATGAATACGATAGAACCAAGTCGCCGATTGCCGCTTTGTCCAGGAGTCGGAGCCGCGATGGCTGCGGCGCGCGATCACCACATCAAATCCCTGCCGCCAGTGCGTGATCATCTCGAAGATTAATTCAGGAGGATCTTGAAGATCGACATCGATGGGGACCAAGACCCGTCCCGTCGCCGCGTCCAGACCCGCGCTCAGAGCCGACTCCTTACCAAAGTGTCTGGCCAGGTCGACGATCCGGATGCGACCATCTTGGCGTTGACGCGACAACAGCCGAGTCAATGTGTCATCACAACTGCCATCATTAACAAAGATCAGCTCGAGCTGGAGATCCGACGCATCCGCGAACATGAGGCTCACTCGGTCTACAAAGATGTCGACCGTGTCCTCTTCGTTGTAAACTGGAACAATCAACGACAAGTTCAGGACTGGGCATTGCGACAGATCGCGACATGCCTCTTCCGACAAGAGCAGTTGCGGAGACTTCATACGACGAAAATTTTAACAAGAGACGAGGTCGCGGCGGCTAGAGGCTTCCTGCTGTTGCGGAAATTAACAGCACGCATAATATTGACTCACCTTAATTTGCAGTGGGTTTCAAGTTCACGATAGACACCGTCCCAAAGCCGTGCCTGAAAATCCGCCGCCTTGTCCCGTGGCACCAGGTAGTAGTCCCAGTAGAAGCGATCGACTACGTTATCCCACTGCTCGCGATCAAAAGGATTCCCAAACAGATCGCAGACACGATAACCAAGCGCGGTCGCCGTCTCGTATAGCGTCATCCGGTCATGACCATAGGCGACATAGGAAGACAGGCCGTACTCAACCGAGATAACCGGCTGGTGGCGCGCAAGTGTTCGCGTTGCGCCGCGCAGAATGTCAATCTCGGCGCCCTCGGTGTCGATTTTGATATAGTCGATGTGCTCGCCGAGTTGTGCGCTGAGGGCGTCGAGGGTGCTGACCTCCACGGAGATGCTCCGCAGGCGTTTGCCAGCCGGGTTGTTATAGAGTCGCTCGCGTAGGCCGGACTCTTCAGGGGCCGCCTGATTGATGATGAAATCTTGCCGACCCGACTCGCTCGAAAGCGCGAACGGCAACACCCGCACCCGCGGATGAGGCGCAAACCGGCGCTGGAGCTGCTGGTACTGGCGCGGCAACGGCTCAAAGAGCGTCACCTGACGACAGCCGATCTCATCGACGAAAACCCGCGCATGGCGCCCGGCATGCCCGCCCACATCGATCACGCAGCTCTCGGGGGTGAGAAAACGGCGATAGCCGCGCTCGAGCACGCATTCCCAATCGAAGGCAAAGGGCTTCAATGAGCGCTGCTCGAACTCGATGATGACGTCAAGCGGTAACATCCAGGCGCCCCGTCTTAAGGATCGGAAAACAGTGACGCACCCGACCAAGACATCAGGGCCGAGCGATCTGTGCCAGCATAGCATGATGCATTACATCCCAAGCATTGACGGACTCCGCGCATTGGCGGTCCTTGCGGTGATGCTCTACCACCTCGATCCGCGGCTTCTGCCTGGTGGCTTACCGGCGTCGAGATCTTTTTTTGTCATCTCCGGCTATGTTGTCAGCGCGTCCTTGGCACGGGATTGGTCACAGCGCCCGGCGCAGCACTAGGGAGAGTTCGCGCTGACTTCTACGCGCGGCGCATCCTGCGCATCTTCCCAGCGCTGATCGTCTGCCTGCTGCTCGCGACCCTGCTCAGCACCGCGCTGATCCCACAAGCCTGGCTCAGCGACAGTAGCGACAAGACCGGCCTGTTTGCCTTCTTTGGCATCAGCAACATCGCGCTAGTCTGGTTCAACGACGGCTACTTCTCGCCGCATGTCGAGTTCAACCCGTTCACGCATACCTGGTCGCTGGGGGTCGAGGAGCAGTTTTATCTGATTTTTCCACTGATCGTCTTCGTCTGGCTGCATTTCCGCACAAGGCCGGGGTGGGTTGGCTTCAGCGCCGAGGCCTTGCTCGCGGGGCTGATGGTCATCTCATTGGCCATTGCCTGGTGGGTGCACCACGCCATCCCGATTAGGGCTTCTATCTACTGCCGAGCCGATTTTGGGAACTCGCCGGGGGGGCTGCTGTTCAAGCTCATCATCGAGGCGCCCTGTTGCCACGCGGTACCGGCTCGCGCACAGGGCTGCTGCTCATCGGCCTTGGATTGATCGGGCTCAGTCTAGGCTGGTCTGACAAGACCGCATTTCCATACCCTTGGGCCATTCCAGCGGTGTTAGGGACCCTGCTGACCATCGCCGCCGTCGCGTCATCTAGCGCCGTCGCGGCATCGACTGAACGCGGGGCCGCGTCCAGTCCCTGGCCGCAGCGGCTGTTGGAGCACCCGCTTGCCCTGCACATCGGCAAAACCTCCTACTCGCTCTATCTCTGGCATTGGCCGATCTATGTATTGATGCGGTGGACCCTTGGGCTCGAGCCCGGCTAGCAGTGGTTGCTGGCCGTCGGTTTGACCTTTCTGCTGGCCGAGGCCTCGTATCGGTTTGTTGAGCGACCGGTTCTGCTCAACACTGGCACCACCCTGGTATTGGCAGCAAGAAGTGGCGGTCCGTTAGGGCAGCCGTGCAAAATAAGCCGATCAACCTAGGCCATCAACAACGGGCAACAGCGGCTAGCCTGTCGGTCGAGTACCACGAAGCCATCTCGAAGATCCCAGCCGCAGTCGTCACCGGCGGCCGCCACCCAAGCAGGCTCCTGGCCTGGCTGGCGTCCACCCGCAGCGAGCCAAGCAATCGATCGGCCTCCGCGCGCCGCCCGACGACGGCTGCCGCGACACGCACCACCCCCGTTGGAATCGGCATCAACCGGGCTGGTCGCCCCAGCCCCGCGGCCATCAGCCGAACGAGCGCCGGCGTCGAAAGATCCTCATCGTCCGCAGCCAAGAAGACCTCGCCCGCAGCTGCCGGATGCTCAACCGCGCGGGTGATCAGGTCGCAGAGATTATCCAGCCCGATCATACTGCGCTGATTACAGACCGCACCCAAAGGCAGTGGCACCCCCTTGCTCACCCAGGCTAGCAGCCGCAGCAGGTTCGCCGAGACACCCGGACCATAAACCAAGGGCGGGCGAATGATCACAATTTCCAGGCCCTGTTCGGCACCGATCTCGTGCAGGCGCTGCTCAGCCTCCGCTTTAGAACGAGCATAGGCATCGCTGGGGGCCGGTGGATCAGAGGCTAGAAATGGGCCGCGCCCATCAGTCGACTCGCCGTTGACCTTGATACTGCTGAGAAACACCAGACGCCTGACCCCGGCCCGCGCCGCCTGCAACGCGAGTCGTTCGCTGAGCGACACATTGACGTCATGAAATCGCTGTTGCGCCTGGCGCGCATCGGCGCCTAACAGGTGCGCGAGGCCCGCGCAATGGATCACCGCGTCAACGCCTTGAAGGGCACGAGGCAACTGACCCGGCGCATCGCGATGGCTCCACAACAGCTCACGAGCAACAACCGGAGGCGCCGTCTGGGCCGTCCGCACCAAGGCATCGACCCGCCAGCCCCTTGCGGCCAGCTGAGCACAGAGTTGCCGACCGATGAAACCGGTGGATCCGGTCACCACAACGCGGGGTGTCAACTGATCGGCCTCCTGAGATTGATCCGGCCGCGGTTCGCCAGCGCTAACCTGCGCTCACTCCTCCCGGAACGCGGTTGCTAGTCGATCGGTGATCGGCTTGGTCAAATACGCCAAGAATGTGCGCGCACCAGTCTTGATCATCACATCAGCGGGCATCCCTGGCAGCAGGGTACGTCCCTGCAGGGAATCCATGCCCGCCTCGCTGACCCGAATCCGCGCTAGAAAGTAGGGCTGCCCCGTGGCCTCGTCGGTGAGGCGATCGCCCGAGACCGTGAGCACCTGCCCTGGCACCGTCGGCGTATCGGCCTGGTTGAATGCGGTAAAGCGGATTTCCGCATCGAGACCGGGAAAGACCCGGTCGATATCTTGCGGCGATACCCGCGCCTCGACAATCAGATCCTCGCCCTGCGGTACAATGCCAAGAATTCGCTGGCGCGGTTCGACGATACCGCCTTTGGTATGCACCGTCAGCCCCACCACTGCGCCAGAGACCGGGGCACGGATCTGGGTGCGCTTCAGGGTATCGCTCAACGCTTGGATGCGCTCCTTAAGATCAGCCAACTCCGGCTGCACCTGTCGCAGGCGCTCAGCGACCTCGGTATCGAAGTCGCGCGTCAACTGCACGATCTGCAGCTCGGTTTCGATAATCTTCAACTCACTCCCAGCGAGGCTCGCCTCGTGCTGGCTTTTCTCGCCAAGCACCTCCGCTTCGAGTCGCTCATATTCACGCAGCCGCGAGTTGTCGCTGAAGCCCTTCTCGAACAGCTGATTCAGCGCCTCGATCTCTTGCCGGTAGAGCGTTGCGCGCTGACCCCAATTATCCGCCAGTGACTCGTAGCCGCGGATCTGCTCACGCAACTGCTCGATGCGCTTACCCAGCACCTGCTTTTCATTCTGCAGCGCGGTCCGGCGATTCTCGAATAAGCGTTTTTGCCCTGCCACCGCATCCTGCACACGCGGATCAGCCAGTCGCTCAGTCAGCTCAGCTGAAAAGCTGATCTGCTCGGCACCATCGCGCTCGGCAATCAAGCGTGCCTCCTCGGCCAAGAGCGCAAAATACTGGCCGCGCGCGATTTCGAGTTGCGCCCGCACCTGGGTCGCGTCAAGTTGCACCAACAACTGCCCAGCTTCGACCTGATCACCCTCAGTCACTAGGATGTCATCGACGAAACCGCCATCCAAATGTTGAACCGTCTTGCGGGAACTTTCGACCGTCACCACTCCAGGGGCGACCGCCGCGCTATCAATGGGCGCCAGCGCCGACCAGACGCCAAAGCCACCGAAGGCAACCAGCAGGATGAGCAAGCCAAACAAACGCTCAGGGCGATCATCAGTGCGCAGTGTCGCCAATGTGGGCGCCGGAGCAGGGCTGGGAGCCTGGGCGACTTCAGCATTTGAGTCTATCGCGTCGGCCAAAACACCTGGACTCGGGGCATCGGCGGTGGCGGCAGCGTTTTCGCCACCTTGATCTGACTGAGGAGATTCAGAGCCCTTGGCGATCGAGGGATTCATAGGGGAGTGCATACAAGATCTTAGGCACGAGCCGGCACGCCGGCAACAGGGCGGCCGACCGCGGCTGGACGGGCAAACTCAGCCAGCACCTGATCGCGCGGTCCGAACGATTGAATGAGGCCGTCTCTCAATACCATGATCTTATCGACATAATGCAGGAGACTCGGCCGATGGGTAATCACCAACACCGTCGCTTGGCTCCGCTTCAGGTGGCCCAGCGCCGCGGCCAGCGCCGCCTCGCCGTGCTCATCGAGATTACTGTTCGGCTCGTCCAGCACCACCAAACAGGGGCTGCCATAGAGTGCCCTCGCCAAACCCACCCGTTGCCGCTGACCACCCGAGAGTACCGCTCCGCCTTGACCAATCGGCGTGTCATAGCCTTTGGGCAAACGCAAGATCATTTCGTGCACGCCCGCTTTCTGGGCAGCAGTCACCACCGCGCTAGGATCAACCTCACCAAAACGCGCGATATTTTCACTGACGGTTCCCTCCATGAGTTCGACATCCTGGGGGAGATAACCGATATTCGGCCCCAACTCGTCACGGTTCCAATCTGCAATTGCGGCACCATCTAAACGCATCGCGCCTGAGGCCGCCGGCCAAACCCCTAGCACCGCCCGCGCCAGCGTCGATTTGCCTGCTGCGCTCGGCCCGATCATGCCAATGGCCTCACCGGCCGCAATCTCAAAGTTCAGGCCGCGCAAGACCGCGGCGGTTGCGCCTGGCGGCACGACGACCAGTTGCTCGGCCTTCAGCCGTCCTTTTGGCACTGGCAGTCGCATCCGACGCATTCGCGCAGGTATCGCCTGCAACAGCCCGCGCAAGCGCGCATGCGCACTACGGGCACTCAAGAATTGCTTCCAAGACCCGATCAATAAATCAACCGGCGCCAGCGCCCGGCCAAGCAAGATCGAACCGGCAATCATTGCCCCCGGCGTGATCTCTTGGAGGACTGCCAGGTAAGCGCCGACACCTAAGATCAGCGATTGCAGCATGATCCGAAATGACTTACTCATGTTCGCCATCACGCCCGCCCGATCGCTGGCCTGCGCCTGCAGCTTCAGCATGTCCACGTGACGCTGCATCCAGCGCCGGTGGACATGACCAAGCATACCCATCGCCTCCAGCGCCTCTGAATTGCGCAGATGCCCGTTTAGCGCATTGAGATTCGAGACCGCCAGCGTATTGGATTCCGTCAGCGGTTTTCGGGTCGACACCTCATTGATCACCGCCAGCGTGACAATCACAATCAGGCCACCAACGGCAAACCAGCCGAGCACCGGATGCAACAGGAAGATCACCGCCAGATAGATCGGTATCCAGGGTGAATCAAAAAACGCAAACAGCCCCTGGCCGGTTAAGAATTGCCGCAGGCTGGTCAGATCTGAGATCGGCTGCGCGCCACTGCCACGCCCAGTCATCAACCCGGAGTCGAACATGGCGTTGAACAGCCGCTCGTTGAGGCGCATATCCAACCCCGCGCTGACGCGCACTAAAAGCCAGGAGCGGGCAATCTCCAACAGCCCCATGACCAGATACAACACCACCACCAGCAGCGTCAGCGCCACCAGGGTCGAGATACTCGAACTCGTCAGCACCCGATCGTAGACCTGCAACATGTAGATGGCAGGCAGCAACATCAGCATGTTAATGAATAAACTGAAGAGCCCAGCGTACAAGAACGAGCCGCGACTCGCCTTCAGCGCATCACGCAGTTCATCCTCAGCGGGGCTGTGCTGCTGGTGGCGAAGAATAGCTTTAGGCACAAAGAGTCAACACATGACGAGAGTGGATTGAGAGGCCAGGAGACCGGGCAGGGCGCCCAAGGCATAGCCTATCTAGCGTAGGTGGCAAACGCTGCAGCGTCAAGCACTCGGGCCATCCCCGCCCCAGTCGAAGCTCAAGGTATCCGGCTCGCCAAATAGCTCATTGGCGTTCTGCGTCGCACGCTGTTGCGATCGGCTGTGCGCCTCGGCAAGACGCCCCAGTAGGGCGATCTGTTGCATCGACAGCAACTGACTATAGACCAGCGGCAGCGCCCCTGCCTGGCGAAGCGCCTCAAACGCATCGCTCGGCAGTTGATTCAACCTCGCCTCATCCACCCGATATAACCCCTCGACGGGCCGCTCGCCATCAGCGCTCTGCAACTTGAGCGGCCAAGGCTGAATCAGCTCGCTGGCCGCTAGGCGCTCGCAGATCGCGTTCGTCTGCATCCGGTTTGTCGCCACCTGACGCAGAAATTCAAGCACCGTTCGCACCGGCTCAGCCGGCTGCTCATAGGCATCGAAAAAGGGCTCGCCCTCGCCAGGCTCGGGTTGCTCCAACACCAGCCCGCTGCCTTCATCGACGCACAACAGCTGCTGACCTTCTTCAGCGTTAGCAAGCGCGAACGGGTAACTCCGATAGACCGCTGGAACATAGCCCCCCAACCAGCGTCCGTCGGGACCGACGAAAAGGTTGTTGCCAGGCTGCAGCGACAGCACCGCAACTGGAAAGTAGCGCCCGTCTTGCGCAGTGAAGGCGATCGGCAAACTGATCGCAGCCTTTGGCAGCTCTTGCGCGACCAAAGGCGCCAGCGCGTCAGCCTGCGCGAACTGATAATCTGAATAACGTCGCCAGCGCCAATCGCGATGGCGCGAGAGGGTAACCGGCTGGAGATTTGTCATCTGCAATCGCCTCAGTCTCACAGGTTTGCCAAGCAGGCTAACACAAGGATACCAGCAGAGCGGTGTCTGGAGAGGGTGATTGGTTTCAGACCAGCCTCAACGCTGAATCCTACGTCAAGAGGAAGTTGCTCATGGTGACGGTGGTCCATGCTCCAGAACAGCATCAAGTCCAACCTGGCGAAGGCTACGACGGTGTCGTGCAGGTGGTGGCCGGAAGAAACTCTGGCTCAGGCGTGCTACTTCACGGCGGGCGGGCCGTGCTCACCGCTGCCCACCTGCTTGATGGTGCTTCCTCGGTGAGCGTTCAGCTAGGAACGCCTGAGGGCTATGTTAGCCTATCGACAGCTTTCTACACGCTGCATCCCGCCTATGATGCCACCCAGTCCAACAGTGATCTGGCGCTGGTCTGGCTCGACACGCCAGCGCCGGCAAGTGTGCAGCGCAGCACCGTCTATCGCCAACAAGACGAACTGGGACAAGTGATCTCCCTGGTTGGCTATGGGCTGACTGGCGATGGTGTGAGGGGGTATGTTCCCCAGGAAAGTACCGGGCCGGCGAAGCACCTTGCCATCAATCGCATTGATACCACTGGCGAGGCCTTAAAGGCGGCTTTGGGGAGCAGTATTGCCTGGGATCCAACGCCCGGCTCCCAACTCATCATTGATTTCGACAACGGCAGTCCCAGCCATGATGCCCTGGGCATACTGATGGGGCTTCAAGATCTTGGACTAGGCGCAAGCGAGGGCATGATCGCCCCCGGCGACAGCGGCGGACCAGCCTTCATCGGTGATAAGGTCGCGGGCATCGCCACCTACACCGCGAGCCTCAGTCGCGCTGGCCAGTCTCCGGATGTGAATCTCGAACTCGACAGCAGCTTTGGCGAGATTGCCGGCTTTCAGCGTGTGAGTCACTACCAGCAATGGATAGACCAGAGCCTGCGGACGGCTGATCCCAACGCACCCACGCGCCCAGAGGAGGTGCAGCATGCAATTGTCGAGGGCGACAGTGGCACTCAACCCGCCTACTTTCTGCTCGAATTCCATGGCATAAGAGACCATCCCAACCAGTGGCTGAGTGTCGATTACGCCACCCGAGACGGCACCGCCATCGCCGGCGAAGACTACCTACCGATGGCCGACACCCTCATCCTCTATCCCGGTGAGACGCAGGCCACCATCGCGGTGGAAGTGATCGGCAACAAGATCCCCGAACCCGATGAAACCTTCTATCTCGACGTCTTCAACCCGGTGGGAGGTAGCTTTGGCGAGGGTGTGGTGCAACTTACCGCCATGCGTACCATAATCAATGACGATGGTTGGATAGCCTGACGATCGATCGAGACATGCCTGATGCGGTAGTGTTCTGGATCTGTAGTCTTCCGAACTGCCCCGCAACCGTTTGAAGTTGTTCGATTCGCCAGTCACGCGGGTTGTTGCACATGGATTCGACTTTTGCAAGAGAAAGAAACAGGGATTACACTTTCACGAGAAAAGGAGATATCCATGGCTATCACGGCTAACGCCACTGTCCGCACGAGCAACGCATCGGCTGTGCTATCTAAGGCCGTCACCCGCGCCGCTGAACGCCTCGATGTGTCACGCTCCCTGCTGGCCAAGGTTCTCGGTGTCAGCCCGTCGACCATCACGCGGCTTTATGCAGGCGACTACCAATTTGAGCAACACCGCAAGGAATGGGAACTCGCCCTGTTGTTCGTCCGTCTGTTCCGCTCACTCGACTCCATCGTCGGCGAAGAAGGCAACGCACGCATCTGGCTCAACAGCGAGAACCGCGGGCTCAACGCTCGCCCGATCGAACTCATCAGTCAAGCAGAAGGACTCGTGCGTGTTGTGCACTACTTGGACGCCTCTCGCGGTCTCGTCTGAGGCACGCGCCTGGTCAGCGCCCGCTTGGCGGATGGTCGAGGCTCAGCATATCGCCTCAACCATGAAGCTGGTTGATGACGCGGCCGAACAGGATCTTCTGGAAACGCTGCTCGAAGACAGCAAGCCCTGTTTGCCTGCAAGCGTCTCGCACTTGGACTATTTGCTCGCGACGCCCTTTCGCTATGACCCTCGGCGCGGCGGCTCACGCTTCAGGGGTGAAACTGGCCCCGGGGTCTTCTACGGTGCTGAGCGCATCAGCACGGCGTGTGCGGAACTCGGCTACTGGCGCTGGCGATTCCTTCAGGATGCGGTCGATCTCAAGCGACTCGATCCTGTTGCATACACGGCTTTTCGTGTGGCATTGGCAACCCATGTCGTCGACCTCCGCCAACCGCCCTTTGTCGCCGATAGCAGCGCGTGGCAGCATCCCAGCGATTACAGTACCACCCAGGCCTTTGCCCGCGCGGCGCGTGAAGCCGGCATCGGCGGCATCCTCTACGCGTCCGTTCGCGATCCGAGTCCAAGCTGGTGTGTCGCCGTCCTTGATCCTGCCGCGTTCGCCGCTGCAAAACCTGATCCCGCCATGCAAACTTGGTGGCTGGCCGTACAGAAAGACGCCGTCGTATGGCGGCGTGATCGTGAGCGGCTAGCATTTTCCAGCAGCCATTGGGTCACTTGATCCCGCCACCCGCTCAAACAACTAAAATCCACGATTCGAAGGTTAGATGATTTTTTGACCATTACAGTGGCAGGAGCGCCGGGAGGGCGTACCCTTGGAAGAGCAAACTGACCGAGGGAAAAGCCGTTGCCCCTACCGCTGTTGACTCAAGTGCAGACTAAAAGTCTTGCACTGAAAGTGCATAGTTTTTACTAACGATTGGGACAATACATCTGACCGCCTAAAGGCGGTGGCTTTAACCTTGCTTCGGGCAATAAGTCGAGCCTGGCCCCATTAGTTCCCCCATTAGTTCCCAACACACCGCTGAGCGGGCTGTCGATGGCGCTGAGCTGCTCGGGCGTGTAGCGGCCTTCGTCGATCAGGTAATAGCGCAGGTGCGGCTGGTAGGCGCGCAGGAACAGCGGTGGCGTGGGACGCACCAGTTCGTCAATGTCTTCGGCGGCATGCCAACGCTCGAGCCCATTGTAGAGCACGATGGGCGGGATCGGGGGCAGCCCTTGGGCTGGGGTGTTGACCTTGGTCTTGAGCAGATGCTGATAGAAGCAGGCGACATAATGGAGCATGCGCAGCGGCATGGTCGGATCGACGCTGGATTGGAATTCGATCAGCAGGTAGAGGAACAACCGCTCGGTGACGCCTTGCCAGTGCACCTGCACCGACCAGACGACGTCCTCGAAACGCTCCTCGAACAGCGGGGTAATGTAGTTCCCGCTGTGGTTCTTCAGCGTGGTGAAGTCCATCAGGGCGGCGATCTCGGGCGGTGCGAAGCCTTCGATCAGCTGCTGGACGAACTCGGGGTGGCTGAAGAGTTCTTTGTAGCCGGTGTCGTGGTGCTTGGCCATCGGTGCGGTGGAGGCTCAGTGCGCTGCTCATCGGGCGAGTGTAGCGCAGGGGAGTATCCGCAGACACCCGCTCAGCAAGGAACGCAAGAGCCTCCGAAGCGCGCACTCCGGGGCTGGATGGTCAAAGCCCGCGATCAGACCTCTGCCCCAATCCGCCAATACAGCCCGATCAGCGCCTCCTCCAAACCACGCGCAAACCCCACCGCATCCATCAACGCCGAGGCCTGCATCCGCGCCCTGAGCTCCTTTCCCATCTCGCATCGGTGAACGTGGAAGCTCACGACCTGATGGCTCATCAATCCAAACCTTGGCAACCGTGCAGCGCGTGACGGCGCAGGTTTGCGCAACAGGGCGCGATGTCACGACATCGTCACCTCGCCTACAAAAAGTCGCAACGATCCTGTGCCAGTCTACTGCGCGGCGGGCCCGCGAGAGCCCCCAGTTGCATTCGGTGACGGCGACCGCGAATCCGCATCGAATGATGCCCAAACCCTCTGATCGCTCGAACCAAATAACGAGGTCAATTATGTTGTCAAATCCTCGAGCCATTCGGCGCACGATATGCGCCTCAACCATCACCTGCCAATTGCTGTTCGCCTCCAGCACCTTCGCGACGCCGGTCAAGAATGTCATTGTCCTGATTCCGGACGGAAATCACACATCTATCCAGACGGTGGCGCGCTGGTACGTCGGACAGCCCCTCGCACTCGACGAAATGGGGGCCGGCACCATGTCGACGGATATGGCCAACTCGGTGATCACCGGCTCGGCAGCCGCCGGCACGGCCCAGTCGACCAGTTACAAAACGACGGTCCGCTTCCTCGGCATCGGCCCGCGCCCCGATGATGCGCTCAGCACCTACCAGCTTCCGGAAGGCATCCCGGTGCTGGGCGAGGAGGCGGGATGGAACTGGCTCGCTTACCGGCCACTCGCGACCGTCCTCGAGGGCGCACAGCAAGTCGGAAAGGCCACCGGGCTCGTCTCCACCTCGCGGATCACCCATGCCACCCCGGCCAGCTACGCGGTGCATGTCGATGACCGCGGCAAAGACAACGAGATCATGGAGCAGCTCGTCTATCAAGGCCTAGACGTTGCCTTTGGCGGTGGCGGCCGACACTTGCTGCCCGAGAGCGAGGGGGGACACCGCACGGACGGGGAGAACCTCGTCGAAGTGCTCGAACAGCGCGGCTATCAGTTGCCAACGACTGCAGCGGCGCTCGCAGGGCTCACCAGCGGCCGTGCATGGGGTATGTTCGCAAGCAGCCACATGATGCCCGATCTGGATCGGCGTTACCGCTTGAGTCAAGGTGAGCAGGTCACCGAGCCCTCGCTGGCGGAGATGACCTCCAAGGCCATCGAGCTGTTGTCGCAAGACCCAGACGGCTTCTTCCTCGTGGTCGAGGCCAGCCAAGTCGACTGGGGCGGCCATGCTACGGACCCCGCCTACATGCTGCACGACTTTCTTGCATTCGATGACGCCGTCCGCGTCGCACTCGAGTTCGCCAAGCAGGATGGCGAGACGCTGCTGCTTGGCGCGCCGGACCATAATACCGGCGCCATGACCATCGGTAACTGGTCGACTAGCAGCGCCTACACGGATATCTCAGTGGAACAACTGCTCGATCCGCTGCGGGGCATGAAGGTCACCTCGGGTTATCTCGCGGACCAGTTACCAGACGAGCCTGACGCCGCTGCAATCAAGGCGACCGTCACGGAATACTGGGGCATCGCGCTGAGCGACGAGGATGTGGCCTGGATCCAAAGCGAGGCCGAGTCGGTCGGCTACGCCTATGCCATCGCCAAGGTCGTCAGCGCCAACCACACCGTCTTTGGCTGGACGACCCATGGTCACACCGGCGAAGACGTCACGCTCTGGAGCTACGGTCCGATGGCCCCGATCGGCCAGATCGATAACACCGATCTCGGACGCGCCGTGGCCAATGCGTTCGCGCTCAATCTCGACCTCGGCGACCCTCAGGGGCTGAATCAGTCACTCTTCATCGACGCCGAGGAGGCATTCCCGGGCCGCACCCGCACTGATCTGTCTGACCCTGAGAACCCGGTGCTAGAAATCGCGAATTGGCGTCTTCCGGCGAACAAGGATGAAATGCTATCCCCCCAACAGCGCATCTGCCAGTTCGAAGGGCTGACGGTCTATGCGCCAGAGGCCAACAATGGCTTCGGGCGCTGGTTCATTCCTCGAGCCGCCATCGAGGTCGGTAACAACCCGAGCCTTCAGTCTCGCGCATGCCGTTGATGCAGACTCGCGGTATCGCGAAGCTGCCAAACAGGGCGCACACCCAAAAGCCGCTCCATCGGCTTTGATGCGAGCGGCGATGAGCGCGCGCAGGACATCCTGCCGCGCTCCCATCTAAGGAGGATGCACGCTGAGAACCTCCAGTGGGAGGACTCTTGAAGATCTAGTCTATTCCGGGTTAATCTTCAGTCCAGGTATACGAAAGATACCCTCGATCCTTCTGAAGTTCCTACCTCGTTCGAGCAGATGTTGTGGAGATAGCACGGAATGCGATTCATATCTAGGATTTCAGGCTATTTTGCCTCTCGATCCAACCGCCCCTCCCTTACATCAACATTTGCTCTGACTGCGGGCTTGAGCCATCCGGCCTCAGTCCTGCATCAGGCTCTGTCCACTACTTCACTTGCCGCTTGTCAGCACAGCAAAGCACAGCAGCATGGCAGAGCCGCATCTCTCCCATCGTCCTCCAAAGAGGTAAGCTATGCCTGACCGCCATCATGATATCCCGCTCGAACACCTTCAGATCATGGCCCAGTGGAGTCCGCAGGACTGGGCCTATGCATCTGGAGATAATTATTTCTTTTCAGATGTTTGGGCCAACGAGTCAATTACCGGCGCTGGACTCCAAAATATCAACCCCGCCGTCGTCGACTGGTGGCTCAATGACTCTGGGGCAACCGACATTGTTGCCGCAACCGACATCAAAGGCTCGGCCCTGATGGGCTCACTGCGCGACCTTGCAGAGGGACTCTCAAAGAATCTGTATGGCGACCAAGCGGTGCTGGCACAAGTCGATCCCGATTGGAGCAGCGACGCTGCCCATATGACGGCCGGATTTGCCTACGACCAGGGCTACTTCGAGGCACTGGGGGCTTGGCACGGAGCGATCGACTTTAATGCTCAGACGGGACTCAATGAAATTTACTGGCCTGCGACGCTGCCTGGCACCTGGATCGGAACCGGTGGAACTGGCGATAACCGCTTCGTCGCTATTGAAGACGTTGATGGTTATACCTGGTTATTTGGCCACGTTGATGAAACCTCAGGCAGCTTTTCCGATGCCGACCCACTTCAGCAAGGAGAACAGCTCGGTGTTGAGGTCGATTATTCACCAAGCAGTCCGCATGTCAACCTAGAAGTTTTGCTCGATGTCGACCCTTCGGTAGCCTCCCTCGCCTGGTGGGATGGTGATAACGGCGCCACCGCTGCAGACATAGAACGTGACGTAGCGTTGTTCGGCTTGGCTGGAGATAGATATGTTAGCCCACTGCAACGCTTTTTTGAGCTCGAGATGCAGGCTGAAGTCTTCGACAACATGGCCCCCCCAGGCGGTAATACAGGCGGGGCCAACGCAGCCTTCGATCCTTTCGATGGCGAGCAGCCACAACTCTTGCTCGATGCCCTATTGGCTGAAAACAGCGGCATCACCATTGACACTCAGACTGTCACCTATGTCGGGGCGGATGGGCAGGCATCGTTCTACAATGGCAGCATCCCTGATCTCGGCATTGGCCCTGGGATCCTGCTCACCTCAGGCGATGGCACGCCACCGCTGACCAACACAGAAGGTGGTTATAGTATCAGCCACAACGGAGCGGGCGATCCGCGCCTAGACTTGGTTGCCCAAGCTGCCTTTTCAGGTGCGGGAGAAACGAATGATGCCAATAGCCTAGAATTCGATTTTACAGTCGATGAAGGCCTCAAAGGCATCCGTCTCGACCTCGTTTTTGGCTCAGATGAGTACCCCGAGTACTCAAACTCCTCATTTATTGATATCGCATCTGTCTTTATCAATGGCCAAAATGTAGCGCTCTTCAACAACCAAACGGATCAACCGCTCAGCGTTATTGACAAGAATCTGGAGATTGGAAATTTTCGAGATAATGCAGGCAATATTCTCGATATCGAGTACGATGGAGTTTCCGAAGACATCACCATCATTGCGCCTGTGCAAGCCGGCGTAAACACGCTAACCATTGCCATTGCCGATACTGGGGATCACATTTTAGACTCAGCCCTGTTTCTGAGTAACCTAACCGGCTCTGCAACAGGGGGTGCTGGCCTCTCTAAGGTGGTCGCTGCTGCAAGCGACAACGGAGAAGAACTGACTGGCAGCACCGACAACGAGGTTTTCGATGGCGGTGATGGCGACGACATCATCGATCCGGTGGGTGGCAACAATGTCATCAACGCTAAAGGCGGCAATGATAAGATCAAAGGTGGCGTTGGCGATAACGAGATCGATGGCGGCGAAGGATTTGACCAGGTGATTTACGAGGGCTTCCTCTCTAGTGATTTCCCTATCAAGGTCCTCGCCAACGGCTTCATCCAGATCGGCAGTAACACGGATTTTGTGATCAATGTTGAAGAGGCCGTCTTCGATGATCAGACCATTGATTTAACCGCACTGAGTGCACCAGCTGGAAATACTCCAGCACCCACTCCTGGACCCTCGCAACCCGTCATTGACGAAGAAGGACCGGTTGATGATCCGGTTGCAAGTCCACCCCGATCAACCCCGCCTGAGACACCGGGATTTGTCGTCCTGCGCGGAGGTGCTGGAGACGACCAGCTCACTGGCACTGAAGCGGCTGACATCCTCATCCCAGCAGGTGGAAACAACACGTTGACAGGGGGCGCCAATATTGATGTTGCACTCTTTGCTGCAGCGGACGCGAATACGACCATCGATCGGAGCAATCCCGATAGGGTCATTGTGAGTGATTCCGCAGGTAGCCACCAGGTGGCCAATGATGTTGAGATCCTTGCCTTTTCCAATGGGCTGATGACCTTAACCCGGCCTGGAAGCGCAACCATGATCGATGGTGCGCTGCCATTGATGGAGAGCTTCTATCTCGCTCAGAATCCCGATGTGGCAGCCGCGATTGAAAGCGGACTCCTACCAAGTGCCGCGATGCACTTTAGCCAATTTGGGCTCAATGAAGGGCGTAACCCCAACCCTCTGTATAGCGAGCAACAGTATCTGCAAAACAATCCTGATGTCGCTGAGGCGGTTATAAACGGTCTTTACACATCAGGCCTGCAGCATTATGCCCTGTATGGCCAAGATGAGGCTCGTTTGACCAGCCCTTGGTTTGATCAAGCCGCTTATCTGGATGCTAATCCGGATGTCGCAGCTGCAGCACTTGACCCGACCGCGCATTTTCTGGAGTACGGTGCCCAAGAGGGCCGTCCAGGATTTGTTTATGATGTCGGACTCTTAGGTCTCTAAGTAGGTCGCGCGAGTGAATGCCGACCTTTGGCCTCTTCACTCGCAACCTCCCCTGAAAAGGGACCCATACGGCCTCCAAACCGCGGTGCAACTGCACTCATGGCTTGCGTCTAGCAACAGCGAGAGCGCCTGATCGGGTCACCGAGCATCACTTCACCGCACGGCATGCCTCGACTTGGGCCACACTCAGGCCGGTGGCTGCGGGCGGACGTGCTCGAGCTTGGCCATCGGTGCGTTGGAGGCTGCTACAGGCGGGAGCGCGGTGATGTCAGGTTCAGCGAACGTTCTCGACTTTGCTTTTGGTGTGCTTCCCACTCCAGGCGAGCCCCCTTTCTTTCGCCATCCTGCGCGCTTCTCGGAGCGCAGTCATGGGATGTTCGGGATTCCTCTTTTCCGCCTGGATGCGCTCAACCTCCAACAGAAAGCGGATATCTTCTTTGGCGTCCTTGAGCTGGCCCTTCAGTCGTTCCTGATCAAGCCAACGCTTGCCGATCAGGCTAGCGACCCAAGCGGCGATCAGCGTTCCAGCAAACCCGATCCAGGCTGCCAAGACTTCCGGCTCCATCAAACCTCCAAACAATCCGCTAAAGCATTTACTGGTGCCTTTTCGCCTCAAGCCGCTTAGCCTCACTCGCAGCTGTCATAGCGCCCGAGGCTGCGGTCACGCGATGCTAATCTTGGGCGGCAGTGTCTGGTAGCCCGCTGTTGACCCCTTATTCACTATCACGAAAAGCCCCCGAAGCGCGAATCCTGCGGCTGGATAGTTGGTGCCTTAAAAATTTTGGCCATCAGCTTCTTCGCGTTTCGAAAGCCAGTATTGGCCGATTATCGAGAAGTAGAAAATTGACAGCCACTTAGCGCCAAACTTTCTTTAAGACTGCGGTTTGATCAGCCCAAGTAACATCATCCCAATCACGCCTTTTGGCATTGTCCTCAAACCAATCCCTTACCTTCTCCGTAAGGTTTTTGGCATCGTCGCCTGTATCTTTCTGATATAAATCAAGTACTGCCTCTCGTTCAAGCAGTATATGAGGTTGATTCGGCGAACGATCTTTAGGATCCGGCCATTCGTAGCGTCTTCCCATTTTTGGACTCCTTAATTAAAAAAACCCCCAGCCGAGACTGAGGGTCTTTTGATGTACTGAGCGAACTCAGCGAAAGTTTATCCGGGGGCTATTAGGAGACGAAATTAGTACCGCCCAGATCAGAAACAGCAACACCAGTCAATTCGACAAGACCGTCCAGCGTGTTGAACGTCGCGCTACCATCATTGTCATCAAGTACATAGGTATTGCCGCTGTATCCGAACACCAAAGCGTTACCATTAGCGATACCAGCCGCAACACCGATTGCCGCAAACAGAGAGGCTTCGGCATCAATATTCGACTGCTCTGTATTAGTCGCCAACCGCGAAGCTGTAAGACCAGCCACATCAAGCACATCTTCCGCAGCGCTGAAGTCATCAACCGTGATCAGGCCAGCTTGGAAAGCAGCCTCGTCAGCATTGAAAATGTTGCCGATTGCATTAATGTCTAAGGTATCGTTTCCGGCACCCAGGGTAATTGAACTCGCCTTATTCGACGGAGCAACTGTGCCAACCAAAACAGCGACGTCGTTGCCAGAACCCATATTGACCGTCACATCATTGCCGACTTCAAGGTCAAAGGTGATCGTTTCACCACCTGCACCGCCTACATAAGACTCGAGATCACCGAATCCGCTTATGTCAGCTGAAAAGTTTCCCGAGGACTGCGATGAATTGACCGCGGTCACTCCACCGAAAGTGTTAAGCGTGAGTACGGAGTTATCCGAAATCCCGAGATTAAGTGTCGTGATATTAGCCACGCCAGTAACCGTCAACCCGGTCGCTGAGCCTGCTACATTACCCGAAATCGTCGCCGTTTCAAGACCTGCACCAGCGAGGGTGATTGTCGAGCCAGCATCAACACCATCCACAGCCGCGGCAATGGTCTTCTGCGTCCCGCTTGCGGCCGTAACTGTTTCGCCGGCCTGTGCCGCAGTTGCAGTTGCCCCAGTGCTTCTGAAGCCAGCGGTAACGCCTGCACCAACAGTGACATTGGCGAAGTCATCGGTGCCGTTGTTGTTATCGACTTGCCACAGTTGCTCGACACCTGTGTAAGCGTTTGACGTTAACAAGGTCGCACCAGCAGGATTAGTGGAAACATCCAGATTGATAATTTCAATGCTATCGGTACCGGCACCGGCGGGTAGATCTGGGACATTAGAGCTGACAATGAGATTTAGGGTGTCTGTGCCACCCATGCCATTGGCGGTGTCACCTGTCTGGAATGTGGTATCCGTCGTTCCAACAATGCCAGTGAACGTATCGTTTCCGTTCGTACCGGTGAGGGTTTCGCCGGCCGCGGTTGTAAACGCGAAGGTTTGGCCACCTTCGTCAGGCGACAAGCTGCCAGAATCAATCGCCGTCTTGGCAGCATCAACAGTCGCCGGATCAGCGGTCACACTCGAAACAACAAGCTGCAGATTCGCCAGCGTATCAGCACTTTGCTGCTTATCAACACTGAAGTACGAAGCAACAGCCACCTTGTTCTGGAAAGCCGCAGCAATATCCGTGAATGCCGGATCAACCTCCTCGGAATTCATCAGATAGTCCGAGGCCTCAAGCAGGATCTCACCCGCAGTCCAGCCCTGCTCAGCACGCGCCGTGAAGTGGGCGGCCGCGATGTCATAGGCATCGGTACCCGAGGCGATACCCAGCATGCCAAGGGCGGTATCGATCTGCTGGGCCAGGGTATTGCGACCGGCGTACATGCCGTTGAAGATCGCGGTGGCGGCCAGATCGTTAGCGAGCTGCACAAAGTCACCACCGCTGGCGGTGATGTTGTTGGCGAAATCGGTCAGGTTGTTTGCGCCGGGGGCCGCGTTGAACATGCCAACGGTCAGCGCGATGATGTTTTGCTGTTGAGCTTCGGTAATCATGTGGACGAGTCTCCTCGAAAATTGGACAACGTTGTCGAGACGAACGGGCTAAAACGACATGTCTGATTTTAGCAACTTCGGGTGCCGTCAGCAGGACTGGGCCCCGCGAGATACCCGTTTCCTGGTAATGTCGAGCCAAGGACACCCAAGAAGTGTACCTTACATGCCTCAATATCCCATGCCTCAGCCGTAACTATGCCCCGAGTCTGAGGGATTTTGCAAGTTTTTTGGCGTAAAAAGACAACAGTTTAATGTTGGGGTAAGGTTGTGGCCATGATTTGGGCGCAGCGGGCCTGATTTGGCGCGGGCTCAGGAGGTGCTGAGGTGTTCACAAAGGGCTATCTGCTCTGGCAGTTGACCAAGCGCGATATCCAAACACGTTATCGTGGCTCGCTGCTGGGGCTGGGCTGGTCGCTGCTGGGCCCGCTGCTGATGCTGGGGGTGTTTACCTTGGTCTTCCACGGGCTGTTTCAGTTGCGCTGGCCGGTGGCGGCGGCGGGTGACGCGCAGGTGGATTTTGCGTTGCAGGTCTTCGTCGGGCTGCTGTTGTTCTCGTTCTTTGCCGAGGTGGCCAGCCGGGCGCCGCAGTTGATCGTCGGTCAGCCCAATCTGGTCACCCGGGTGGTGTTCCCGCTGCCGCTGCTGGGCCTGTCGGCGGTGGCGGCGGCAGGCTTCCAACTGCTGGTGGGTGGCCTGCTGCTGCTGGTCTTCGCCAGTGTCTTGGTGGGGCCGCAGCTCAGTTGGCTGGCCTTGCCACTGGTGTTGCTGCCGTTCACGCTGTTCCTGGTGGCCCTGGCCTGGGTGCTCTCGTCGCTCAGTGTCTATGTGCGCGATGTGGGGCAGATGATGGCCATGCTCACAACGCTGATGATGTTTCTCTCTGGGGTGTTCTATCCGCTGGAGACCCTACCGGAGCGCTGGCAGTGGCTGTTTCTGCTCAACCCGCTGGCGCGGGTGATACAGGATGTGAGGCAGCTGTTGTTCGAGGGCGCCTGGCCGGACTGGCACAGGCTGGCCCTGTTTACCTTGAGCGGACTGCTCGCCTGCCTGTTGGCGGCGGCCTGGTTCCAGCGCTTGCGCAAGGGGTTTGCCGATGTGCTCTGAGGTGGTGATTGCGCTACAAGGCGTGGCGAAGCGGTATCGGCTGTTCAACCGCCCGCAGGATCGCCTGTTCACCCTGCTGCCGGGCTTGAGCCGGTTTGCCCATGAGCGTAGCTTCCATGGCCTGCACCCACTCGCGCTCGAGGTGCGCCAGGGCGAGGTGGTGGGCATCGTCGGGCGCAACGGGGCCGGCAAGAGCACCTTGCTGCAGCTAATCTGCCAGACGCTACCGCCCAGCGAAGGGAGGCTGCGGGTCAGCGGCCGGGTCTCGGCATTGCTGGAGCTGGGCGCCGGCTTCAACCCCGAGTTCAGCGGTCGCGAGAACGTCTTCCTCAGTGGCGCCATCCTGGGCATGACCCGGCGCCAGCTGGAGGCGCGGCTGCCGGAGATCCTGGCCTTTGCCGATATCGGCGCGTTCGTCGACCAGCCGGTGAAGACCTATTCCAGCGGTATGTTCGTGCGTCTGGCCTTTGCCGTGGCGACGGCGGTGGACCCGGACATCCTGGTGGTGGATGAGGCGCTCTCGGTGGGCGACGGCGCCTTCGCGCGCAAGTCGTTCGAGCGCATCATGGGGATGAAGACGGCCGGCAAGACCATCCTGTTCTGCTCGCACTCGCTCTATCAGGTGGAGGCGATCTGCTCGCGCGCGCTCTGGCTGGAGGGCGGGCGGCTGATCGAGGACGGCGCGCCGGATGAGGTGATTGCGCATTATCAGCGGTTTCTAGATACCGGGTTGATGCCGGGCGAGCTGAGCCGCGCGGATGAGGCCGTACCGCGCCCGCCGACGCCGACGCCAACAGCGGAATCCACTGAGCAGCCGATCGCTGTTGAGGCGACACCACAGGCCGCTGCTCCAGCCCCTGCCGAGGCGCATCACCCAAGCGGGTTTGCCCGGCTGAGCCGCTGTGAGGTGCGCATCGATGGTCAGGCGGACGAGCCGTTGCAGGCGCACAGCGGCGAGTCGACGCTGGAAATCCTGGTGTCTTTCGAGTCGGACCCGGCGCTGCCTTGTCCGACAGTCGCGGTGACCCTCAGTACCGCTGATGGTCATATCGTAACCAGCGCCGCCACCTGGGAGGATGGGGTGGCCATTGCGCGCGATGCCCGCGGCCGGGGACGCGCGCGGATCTGCTTTCCGGCGTTACCCTTGCTCAAGGGGCGCTACGGTGTAGGCGCCTATGTGTTCTGCGAGCAGGGCGTGCATAGCTACGGCTGGGTGGACCCAGTGGTCACGTTCAGCGTGAGCCAGCGTGGGATTGAGAAGGGCTATTGTCGGCTGCCGCATCAGTGGCAGTGCCAGCCCGAGCCAGGGTTATGAGCGAGCCGGCAGCGCGCTGGACGCTGCGCTGGGCGAGCACGGCCGATACCCCGGCGCTGTTGGCGCTGTTTCAGCGCGCCTTTGGCGGTGAGATGAGCGCCGAGGAGTGGCAGTGGAAGTACCCGGAGCCCAGCACGCATAGCCTGCTGGCGGAGCGCGCTGCGCAAGCCTTGGCGCATTACGGCGGCCAGTCGAGGCGCTTACTTGGGCTGGGTGAGCCGCTCAGCGCCTTGCAGGTGAGCGATATCATGGTCGACCCGCGCGAGCGCGCCGCAGCGCTGGGGCGCAATGGCCTGTTTGTGCGCATTGCCAGTACCTTCACCGAGGCGGTGACGCATCCGCAGGGGCCACATGCCTTCGTCTATGGGTTCCCGTCGCCGCGGGCCACGCGCCTGGGGGAGTTGCTGGGGTTGTATGCGCGCATGGATCAGCTGTATCAGGCGAACTGGCCGGCATCGCCCGCGCGACCTCTGGGCCATGCGCTGCGCCTGACTGCGCTGCGGACTCAAGCTGACAGGCTCTGGCAAGCGCAGGCAGCGGCTCTGGGCGCTGGGCATTTGATCGGGGTGCGCGATGCGGCTTGGGTGAGCCAGCGTTATGGTCGACATCCCAGCGGCGCCTATCTGGCCTGGGGGGTTGGCCCTTGCTGGCGGCAGCGTTGCGCGGCGGTGGCGGTGTATCGAGCGCATGCTGATGCGCTGGAGTTGCTGGATCTGTTGGGCGCGCCTGAGCAGTATCCGGCGCTGATTGAGGCGCTGCGCACGCGGGCTGGGCAGCTCGGCAAAGGGCAGTTGTTTACCTGGGCCACCCAAAGCGTACTGGCGCAGTTGCCAGCCAGCACCGACAATAGGCCGCTGCTGGCGGTCAACCTGGCCGGCCCGCAGCACAATCAGCAGGCGGCGCGCTTCGCGCAACGCTGCTGGATGCTGGCCGGCGATACTGATTACCGATAGTGGCAAGGGTTAGAGGCAAGACGCAGGGCGCTATGGAACGTTTTTTTTCACCACCGGCCACCGCAATTCCCGAGGCCGAGCGGGTCTGGGTGCTAGCGCCGCATGCCGATGATGAGGTGTTTGGCTGTGGTGGTCTGCTCGCTCTACTGGCCCAGCGGGGGGCGCAGATCCGGGTGCTGGTGATGACTCAGCCCGAGGATGCGGCGTTAGCCGCTCAACGGCAGGCTGAATCGCGCCAGGCCGCGCACCTGCTGGGTTACCCCGAGCCCACCTTTGTTGAAAACGAGGACGGCGGCTTAGTATGGTTGCCGGTGCTGACACTGAATCAGCAGCTCAGGGACTGGCTGGCGCGGCAGGCACCTGACTGGCTGCCGGATTTGGTGCTGGCACCCAGTCCGTGGGAGATGCACCGTGATCATCGTCGCCTCTGTGAGGCCACGATTCTGCTCTGCCGCGAGGGGCCGCTGGCGGCCAAGGCACGCTTGGGTTTTTACGAGGTTGGTCAGCCGCTCACGCCCAATCTGCTGGTGGATATCAGCGCGGTAGTTACGCGCAAGGCTGAGGCGATGGCGGTGTTTGTTTCGCAGCAGAGCCAACAAAACTATCGTCGGCAGCTGGGTGCGCTGAATATCTACCGGACCTACTCGCTGCCGGAGGAGGCTGACGCGGCAGAGGCCTTTCTGTTCGTGGGCTGTGATGAGTTGGGGTCCTTTCAACAGCATCTCAGTCCTGAGCGCCTATCGACCGTGGTGTGGCAGGCCGAGCGGGAGGTGGAGGCATTTCGGGCCGAGCAGGTGCGGCTGGTTCAGACCGAACAGAGCTTGCGGGATGAATTGGCGCGGCTGCAGACCAAGCTGCTCGGCGACCTAAAAACGGTACAACATGAAGCTCGAGAACTGTTTGCGCGCCGATTGCAGGTGGAGCAGAGGCTAGAGGAAACGCAATCGGCCTTGGGGCAGGCGCAGTCAGAGCGGGAACAGCTGCAGTCAGCGTTAGCGCTTGCGCAAGCAAAGGCGCGCCAGCTTGACGCGGATAAGCAAGCCTTACTGGGCTCGCTCTCTTGGCGGGTGACGGCACCTTTGCGCGATCTTGCGCGAGTTGTCCGTGAGCCGGTGCGCATCCGGCTCTGGTTGATGCGCCAACCGCGCGCGCTGCTGCAACGGCTTCAGCGCCAGCTGCATGGGCTACGCCGCTGGGCGCAAGGGCTACCGGTGCAGATTCGGCGGCATCCGACGCGGCTGTACCATTGGCTGGAGCGACAAACCCAGCTGTGGGTAGTCTCGACCGGGGAACTCAGCGGACACCAGGCGATGCTGGAGCGGCGGCTGGGCGGTGCGGCGCTGCCGGCCAGTGGCTGGCGGGCGGTCTGCGAGGGGCCGCTCGACAGTGGCACCGACACGCTGCACTCATGGCCTGGCGTGACGATCTCAGTGGTCACCTTCAACAGCGGGCGCTGGCTGCCTGGCCTGCTCAATAGCCTACTCGCGCAGCATTACCCGCTGGCGCGGCTCTCGCTGCACCTCGTGGATAATGGTTCGCAAGATGACACGCTGGCGCAGCTGGATGCCTTCAGGGCAGAGTACGAGGCCGCTTTTGCTCGTGTGACGCTCTCTCAGCTGCCAAATCCTGGTTTTGGCGCGGCGCATAATCATGCCATCGCCCAGGCTGAGGATGACTGGGTGCTGATCACCAACCCGGATCTAGAGCTGGGCGCCGAAACGCTACCGCGCGTGGTGCGGATGGCGCTGGCGGATGGCGATGAGGTGGCTTCTTGGGAACTGCGCCAGGCACCGTACGAACATCCTAAACATTACGATCCGGTGAGCTGGGAAACACTCTGGTCGTCGCATGCCTGCCTCTTGGTTCGGCGCTCGGTGTTTCAGGCGCTGGGTGGTTATGACGAGCGCATCTTTCTCTATGGCGAGGATGTTGAATTCTCGTTTCGCTGCCGCGAGGCGGGCTATCTGCTGCGTTACTGCCCGCTGGCGCAGGTGCTGCACCATACCTATGCGGAGCCCAACGAGCTGAAACCGGCGCAATATGTCGGCAGCACGCGGGCCAACCTGTTCTTGCGTCTGCGCTATGGCAGCGCACGCGATGCCAGCGCGAGCCTGCTGCTGGCCGGCGCGAGCCTGCTGCGCGGCCCCTTCCCGGGCGCGCGGCGGCGGCTGCTGGCAGCCTATGGCAGTCTGCTGTGGCAGACGCCCAGGCTCTTGTGGCAGAACCGCGCGGGTCGCGTTCGCGGCGTTGGCGTGTTTCGTGGTCTGGATTACGAGATGATCCGGGCCGGCGCCTTTGAACCGGCGCCGACGCTGCCTGTCGCGGATGCCTGTCCGCTGGTCTCGGTGATCACCCGCACCTACCAAGGCCGCGATTGGCTGCTGCGCCAGGCCGGCCTCAGCGTGTTACAGCAGACCTGGCCGAACCTGGAATGGATCGTGGTGGAGGATGGTGGTGAGCATTGTCGCGCAACGGTCGATGCGCTGGCGGCGCTTGCGCCGATGCCGGTACGGTACTTGAGCCAGCCCAAGCAGGGTCGCAGTCGGGCGGGCAATCTCGGGCTCGAGGCGGCGCGCGGACGTTGGTGTCTGTTCTTGGACGATGATGATCTGCTCTACGCGGACCATGTCGAAGCCCTAGCCGCGCGCCTCCTCGCGGAACCCGGACTTGCAGCGGCGTATGCGCTGGCCTGGGATGTGATCGGCGATGTTGATCCGAGCACGCGGACGATTCAGGAGCACGCCTATGTGCAGCACGCCGCCCATGTGCAGCCATTTGACCGCGATGAGCTGGCCTGGCGCAATTACATTCCGATCCAGGCAATCCTGTTCGAGCGTCGACTGTATCTCGAGCGGGGTGGCTTTCGTGAGCACTTCGATCAGCTGGAGGACTGGAACCTCTGGCGGCGTTATGCGCAAGGTGAGCGTTTCGAGCTGGTGCAAAAGACCACATCGCTGTATCGCACGCCCGCCCATGTGGAGCATTCAGGCCGCCGACAGATTTTGCTCGATGAGGCCTATGAGCAGGTGAAGCGCGAAACCGACGCGGAGCTCAAGTCCATCGCCAACCATGCTGCCTGAAAAAGGTGAAGGCGCCGCGGGTGAACAGAAGGATGTGGCGTAAGCCCTTGCCTGCGGCGTTGCCGCCAAAATGTTGGGCCTCGACGGCAGGCACATAGGCGAGCTGACCCATGGCTGCGGCACGGATGCTGAGATCGAAGTCCTCGAAGTAGACAAAGTAGCGGTCTGAGAAGCCGCCGATGGCGGCAATGGGCGCCCGTCGACAGAACATGAAGCTGCCGGAGAGCAGTGGGATGCCAGTGCTTGGCGTATCGAGCGGCAGGGCGCGCAGCTCGTAGTCACTCAGCAGTCGCTCGAAGCGCCGTTGCAGCCAGCCCGGGGCCAAACCGCGCAGCGCGAGCGCCAGTACGCTGGGATAGCGTTTGCAGAGATGTTGGGGTTGATCCTGAGCATCGCCCATTCTCGGTGCCAGCATGACAACATGCTGGTGTTCAGCCATGTAGTCCAGTGCTGCGCTAATGGCCTCTGGAGCCAGGATCACGTCCGGATTGAGTATGAGATGGAAGGGCGCGCTCGAGGCCAAGAGGGAGAGGTTGTGACCTCGCCCATAGCCGACGTTGCCCTGGCCGCTGATCAGATGAGCGCCACTCTCTGCAGCTAGGCTCCGCAACTGTTTGGGCTGTTTGGTGCCGTTGTCAATCAGGTCGATGGTGGCGCTGGCCAGCCGCCCCTGGGCCTGGGCAGCCGTGATGGATGTGGAAACCGATTCGAGCGTTTTCCTCAGAATATCAAGCACCGGCAAGTAGGTAACGATCGAGATGCTAAGGCTGGGGACCTGCGACACCATTACTAGGTTCTCGTGGGCAAGCTCACCGTGTCGGGTGCCGGTGACGAATCCCCAGTTTAATTGATTCTGCTATCCGTATCGCCTCCACGATACAGCCTGCCGCCAACAGGATGCCTCTTAATATGAGCAGCCGCACCCGCCGCGAAGCACTTCGCGGCGAGCACCAACGATTGCCCGCACGATTTTAGACCAGGCTGATCGGCTCTGGGGTCAGCTGCTCAGCGGAAATACCCACAAGTGTAAGGGTTTGACCAACACCAAAAGTCAATACCGCCTCCCCAAAGGTATTGTTGAAGGCCGTCTCGATCAGCGCTTCAACACTCGTCAGCGTTTGGCCATTGATCGATTGGGCGACTTCAATGCGGTCGATTGTCGGATCAAAGTCCAGGATGCGATCCTGACCATTTTGGTCATGAAAAATAAAGACATCAGCGCCCGCGCCCCCGGTCAGGTGGTCATTGCCGCGGCCACCGAGCAGGAGGTCGTTTCCGCTATTGCCGTACAACCAATCATGGCCGCGGCCACCAAATAGCGTGCTATCCCAAGCTGCAGCCAAGAGCGCATCAGCCCCATCACCACCAAACACCTCGGTCACAATCGCGTCGGCAGCAAGCATGAATGGCGTATTGGCAATCTGGCCGACAATGCCAGGCTCAAGGTAGATAACGCTATCAGTGCTCACCGCCGCGGCATTGATGCGCGCTTCGCCCTCGGTCGCCAGCACTTGACGCTGCGAATCGGCGCTGGCTAGTTCGGCATAGCGATTGGTGTAGAAGAAGGTCTCGATGGTCTCGCCTTCTGGATTGCCGAAGAGTTGGAAGCTGAGGCCGTCGAGTTCGCCGGCCTCTTCGCTCGCCTCACTGCCGTCGCCAAGATCACCGACCCGCACCGTCCAGGTACCAACGCTACTCTCGCCTCGAGAAGCGGTGGAGGCAAACAACATCTGTAGATCCCCGTCACCTTTCATGCCGAGGTTGGTCTCGGGGTCGAAGGTCTCGTCGTGCTCGATGCGAAAATCCGTGACCGATTGCGGGAGACCCTCTGGCAAGACTCCAGGGCGATTGAGCAGCACAGTCTCGGTTCCATCAGGAGAGATCACGGAGACGACCAGATCCCCCCACCAGGGATGCTCGATGTCAACGTCGAGTTCGATCCACTCGACCTCAAAGGGATTGGTCACTTCAAAGCGATAGCTCAGTAGCTCGCCGCTGTTGTCTGGAATAGGCACGTCATCGATGTCGAGCCTTAACGCATCGGGCATACTGACTTCGTTGTATCGGGTGCGCTGCTCACTCCAGGTCTCGGACAGGCGCACCGCGGCGAGGGCATCGACGAAGCCAAAGCCATAGTCGTGATTGAAGGCGAGGCCGCCGCCGTTGAAATGGTCGGCGCCGTTGATCTGCCAACCATCCAGGTCATAGTCACCGCGCTGCCAGTTCGCCCGCGCGCTCAGCGCCAGGATCTCTTGCACGTCGCGGTAGCCAAGCGCTGGATTGGCCTGCAGCATCAGCGCGACCACGCCGGTGACCATCGGTGCCGCTGCCGAGGTACCCGCCATCTGATCGGTATAGTCGAGGTCGATCTCAGGTGGGTTGCCGATCGAATAGCCATCCGGACCGAGAAGGTCGGTGGTGGCCGAACGGAAGGGCTGATTCGCATCTAAAGGCCCCTCGAGCGGTGGATGGCGATCCACCGGTGCGGTCACCAACAAAGAGGCGCCCGGGTTGCTATACCAGGTGATGTCGCCTTGGTCAGAGCCGGCGGCCACCGCCACGCTTTGTCGCATGCTCTCAAATCCGCCGTCGGTGGAGGTGCGACCCAGCCAGCGCTCGTTACCGGCTGCGATCACATTGACCGTGCCGAGCCCATCGCGGCCATTGAGGGTCGAGATCTCGATGCCAAGCTGCTCGGCTTGATTGACCATCAAGGGCTGAATCGGACCATAACTGCTGTTGGTCACATCGTAGTCTACACGCTGTACATTAAGCGCTTCTTCGAAGGCGATATAGCCAGATAAGCTGTCGATCCAGGCTTGTGATGAGGGCACATAGATGCCGACGCCCAAATTTGCGTCATAGGCGACACCAACTACGCCAATGTCGTTGCGGGCCGCGGCAGCCAAGCCGGCGACCGCAGTGCCATGTGCATTAGCCCCAAATTCAGCCCAGCCGTAAGGGCTGGGGTCAACCGCTAGACCCGCGATGAGCGGCTGCAGTGCTGGGTCCCAGTTGGGCTGCAGGTCGGGGTGCTCTACCTGGGTGCCGCCATCGTAGATACCGATGTCGACGCCAGCTCCGGTATATTCTGCCCAGACAGGAATGACGTTAAGATCAACCCCAGGGCGGCCACCGAACTGGCCTAGGTTGAGCAAATGCCATTGGAAAGGGAAATAGGTATCAGTAGGAAGCATGGACGGATCCTTATCAGACGTGACTGCATAACGGCTCCTAAGACAGGAACCCTCACCCACAGTGATTACCCCATCTTGAGCAATGTTTTGGCAAGCGCCAACCACTAAACCTGTGAACCACGGCACGACGGGTAATGATAATGAGGTTATTGGCTAATGGCTTCTTGGCCGGATGACTGGCATGGGGTCTTATTTTTGAACGACGCCGACCACATCCTCGCCGTCGACAACCACGAGTAGCGTAATGTGGTGCCGGGCCATGAGTTCGAGCGCGGCACTCATGCTGCTCTCGACGCCGATGGTGATGGGCTCGGGCGTCATCAGGTCTCTGGCACTCAGCGCGAAGAAGCCCTCGCGATGGGCCTGGAGCGCTCGGCGTAAGTCGCCATCGGTGATGATGCCGCGGATCTGGGCCGGGGGCTCGGCGACTAGGGCAATACCAAGCTGGCCCTGGGTGACCGCAAGCAGGACCGCATCAGCGCTGGCGCTGGGCGCAACAAAGGGCAACTGATCGCTGCGCATCTCATCGCGCACGCGCTGCAGCAACCGTCGCCCGAGACTGCCACCCGGATGAAAGCGCGCGAAATGATGGGCCTGGAAATCGCGCGCCTTCATCAGGGCGACCGCAAGCGCATCGCCCATCGCCAAGGTGGCGGTGGTGGAGGCGGTGGGTGCGAGCTGCAGCGGGCAGGCCTCGCGTTGGACGCGCACCGAGAGATGGAGCTGGCAATGCTTGGCGAGGGTGGAGCAGTCGTTGCCGGTGAGTGCGATGATGAGGTTGCCGTTGTCTTGCAGGAAGGGCAGCAGCTTAACCAGCTCCTCAGTCTCGCCGGAGTTGGAGAGGGCTAGGAATACATCCTCTGCGGTGACCATGCCAAGATCGCCGTGAAAGGCCTCGCCGGGGTGCATGAAGAAGGCGGGGGTGCCGGTGCTGGCCAGGGTGGCAGCGATCTTTTTGCCGATGATGCCGGATTTGCCCATGCCGCAGACGATGACGCGGCCGGGTGCAGCCAGAATGGCGCTCACGGCCTCGCTGAAACGACCATCGAGATTGGCTTCGAGTCCGTTTATGGCCTCGGCCTCGATGCGAAAGACCTCGCGCGCGATGGCGGCGTGATCCTGAGCTGGATCAGCGCCTAGGCCTAGGCTTGGGCTCGCGCTTGGGCTTGCGTGCTGGCTGTGACTGTCAAGCGGACCCGGCTTGCTGGCCAATGGGTCGTTAAAAGCGTGGGTCAAGGTTCTTCACCTTCCGTCGAAAGTCGCGGGTGACCGCGTCGATGTCGTTGTCGCCCGCAATCACTCTGGGGGTCAAGACCACGACCAGCTCGGTGCGTCGCGCGCGTTTATTGGTCGAGCCGAACAGCGGCCCGATGATCGGCGCGCGGTAGAGACCAGGCACGCCAGACTTGGCATCGGAGGTATCGTCTTGGATTAGCCCACCGAGCACCACGGCCTGATTCGAGCGCACGGCAACATTACTGGTGATGGTGCGATTGCGAAACGAGGGCGAGCCGAGCGGGCCGGTCTGCTCGAGCACCGAGCTGACCTTTTGGTCGATCTGTAACTGCACCATTCCGCCTGGGGTGACGCGCGGCGTGACCGCCAGCTCGACTCCGGTTTGGCGATATTCGATCTGGTTGAGGATGCGATCGGTG
The DNA here is from genome assembly GCF_016653315.1 of Halochromatium roseum. Lineage (GTDB taxonomy): Bacteria > Pseudomonadota > Gammaproteobacteria > Chromatiales > Chromatiaceae > Lamprobacter > Lamprobacter roseus. The sequence continues at coordinate 37,862 of NZ_NHSH01000010.1, forward strand.
CTCGAGATGCCCTGCTGGGCGGTGGTCAGCACAGGCACCTCATCGCCCACCGCGATCTTGGCCTCTTGATTGTCCATCACCATCACGGTTGGCGAAGATAGGACATTGACCAGGTTGTCTTCGGCCAACGCGGTCAGGGTGGCTTTGATGGTGCTGGGCTTCAGCACCACCGACCAGTTGAAGCCCTGAAACTCTGTGGGCTTCAAGGCGGCATCGCCCGGACCTAAGGTTTGGCGGCTTTGGTAGCCATCAATGGTAGGCCCCTTGAAGCGCCACTGTACGCCGTACTGCAGGCTGCCACTGAGCTGGATCTCGACGATGGTTGCTTCCACTAAGACCTGCAGCGGGACGATGTCGAGCTGCTTGAGGGCGTCGAGGATCTTCTTGTAATCGCGTGGGCTGGAGCGCACCAGCAGTGAGTTGTTGACGATGTCGGCGACGATGCTGACCTCGGAGGAGAGCGTGAGGGTACTGGCGCTGGCACCGCGTGTGGCAGAGCCCATGGCGCCGGAGCCTGAGCTGGTGCCGGTGCCGTCGCCACCAATCGAGCCTTGGTCGCGCCCGGGCGCAATGCCGCCGATGCTGCGCTGCGATCTGGCGCTGCTGCCACTGTCCGAGAAGAGCGTCGTGAGAATGTCGGCGAGATTCTCGGCATCGCCATGACGCACGCGGTAGACGTAAAGCCGTTGTGCGGAGGTGCCCGAGGCCTCGGCCAGATCTAGGCGCTCGATCCAATCTTCGATGCGTGCCAGGTAGCGTTGCTGCGGTGAGACGACGAGCAGCGCATTGGCACTCTCGACCGGGATGAAGCGGAACAGGCCTTTGGCGGCATTCACCGAGTCGTCGGCGAGCAGGGTCTCGAGCTGCATGACGACATCGCTGACCTTGGCGTATTCGAGCGAGAAGAAGCCGACCGAGAGGCCGGCCATCCAGTCGACATCGAACATCTGGATGGTCTCGAGCATGCTCGACATCTCGGTGCCAGTGCCGGCGAGGACGATGAGATTGCGCAAGGTGTCGATGCGCAGGATGCTGCCTTCCGGCGCTAGGGGCTCAAGGATGTTGGTCATCTCCTCAGCACCAACGTATTCCAGCGGGATGACCTGAACGCTGTAGCCCTCGGGCAGGGCGCGTTCTGAACCACCGAGCTGCGGCACCACACGGCCTTTGACGGCGTTGCTGATCGGCACGACCTCATAGCGACCGCCACGATCGACCAGGGCGGCGTTATTCATTCGCAGCAGGGTCTCTAGGGTTGGCAGGAGCAGGTCTCGGCTGAGGGGGCGAGCGGTGGTGAGCGATGCCGTGCCTTGCACGGCTGGATCGAGGGTATAGCTGACCTCGAGCACATCGCCGAGGATGATCTTGGTGACCTCGCGGATGTCGGTGTTATCGAAGTTCAAGGAGACATCGGGGCCACTGACCGCTTGCTCTGAGCGCCGGGGAGCGGCGACGGGTTGGACGAAGGTGCCGGTGCCGCTTTGAATCGAATCCGGCGGACGCGCTGCAACCTCGTCATCGAGGGCGATACCGCCAGCAACGCGCACGGGGCCTCTGGGGTCATCCATCCGCTGGTTGACGCTGGTGTGGCCTTCGGCGCTCGAGACCTGTGCGGTTGGGTCCCAGACCGTGGACTGGCAGCTGAGGAGTGCTGGCAGAGTAGCCAGGGTGAGCATTGCGAGCATCGAGCGGGCAAGCCAGGCAGTAACGATCGAGAATCGCTGCTGTCGCCAACCACCAAGGCCCCAAGGCTGGCTTAGAATCGGAGGCTTGTGGCGCATCATTTTGGACCTGGTTGTTGGCCAGCAGCCGGTTGGCGCTGGCGCCGATTGGACGGTCGGTCTGGTTGCTGGTTGAACCGTGTTGGCAGACGCATTGGTGGTGAGACCGGTGCCGAATAGTTAAACAACTCTAAAGTTTCTGTCGCGCCTTGTCGTTCCATTCGGATGTTGTTGGGGGTGATCTCGGCGACCGTCCAACCCTCATAATCGTCACCCAGCCTGAGCCGGAGAAGGTCTTGACGCTTAGGATCTCGCAGCCACACCGAGGCCTGGTCCGGCGCTAGAATCAGGGTTGCACTCACATCTAAGTGTGCAAGGTCTGTGGCCTCGGCCGATGTGTCAGCGGCAGATGAATCCGCTGGCTCGTCGGGAAGCGGCCGGCGGTCCGGCAGAAACAACGGGCGTTCCATCACCGAGACATAATCCTCTTCTGGCTTCAGCAGATTCAAGTCGGGGCTTGGGGCTGAATGCGCTTGCGTGGTTGGGCTGCGCCCCTGAGGGGTTGACGTACCAGCCTCGCTGAGCAGGGGCAAGGGTTTAGGCCAATCCATCCATTGTACGGATAGGATCGCAATGAGCACTAGGGGGGCTACGAGCAGGACGCGTTTCATCCGCTAGGGCTCAAAAAGTAGCCGAAGATATCCAGCCTGACGGTCAGTTGATCTTGGTTGGCCGGTGCAGGCGCTGATCGGATCGGTCGGCGTCGCTGCGGCTGGCTCGAGCGCGCTTGAGAGCGAATGGAGAGTTGGTCGATCAGCAAAAACGGACGGGCCGATTCGATGCGGTACAGCACATCGAAGAGCTGATCGGTGGTGCCTTGGAGTTGGATGCGCACCCGGACACGGGGGGGAACCTCGGCCTCATCAGTGGGCAGGACCTGGGTGCTCACCGGACGGGCGCCGGCGCTGCGCACCATGTCCTGAACCTGGCTTTGCAGTTGTGCGCCGGCGATGGAGGGGGTGTCGGCATCGAAATAAAAGGCCTTGAAGGCGTCATTCGCTTGTTCGGCTTCAAGCTCGGCCTGAAGCGCAGGAAGGGTGGCGAGCAGCCTCTGGTAACGCTGCAGCCGATCGATGTCGTCTTGGATGCCGCGCTCTAGGGTCTGCAGCTGTGACATCCAGCCCAGTGCAATCAGCAGCGCGAGTCCAAGCGGCAGCAGGACCAGCGCCGATAGCAGCGCGATACAGGTCTGGCGCTGACTGAGCCTGCCCATCACGGCGCTGTTGATCAAAGTACCGCTGCGCGCGGTACGGCTGTGCCCAGAGCTGTTGCTCCCCGTGCTGCTACTCCCGGTGCTGCTGCTCATGGCGCGGACCGGGGCTGATACTTGAAGGCGATATGAAACCGCTCGCTGCCACTCGCGGCGACTTGCATGACCGGCGATCTAAAGGTGACGTTGCTGATGCCTGGCCCGCGTTCGAGCAGGCTGATCAGCGCCGTCGCCTGGCCGGACTCGCCGCGGATATCGACCTCGCCGTCGCGATAATTGAGGGTCTGCACCCAGGTGTCGTCCGGGAGTAGATCGGTCAGCTCGAGCAGGAGGTCGGCCATGCGGGGATGCTCGCGCTTGCGCTCGAGCACGGCGACGCTCCCAAGTCGTGCCCGCTCCAGTGCCTCGCGGACCTGCGATACTTGCTCGGCCTGAGCGCTGACACGCCTGAGCTCCTGTGTCAGGCGCTCCTGTTGATGATGGCGTTGCCACAACGGCGTGATCAGCACCGCGGCGATCAAGCTCAGGACGAGCAGGAGCAGCAGCCACTTGAGCAACAACGGCGCTAACGTCGGCCGCGGTCGCGCCTGTGGTGGGAGTAGATTGGCCTCGGGCCAGGCACCTGTCCAGGTGAGCGTTGAGACGGGCAGCTGGCTGTTGGCTAGATGCTCGAGCCATGCTGTCGCCTGCTCTCGCGGGCAGAGTGCTAGCTCGACATCGATCTTGTTCCCATGGGGGCGACCGGCCAACACTCGCGCATCGAAGAATACCTGCTGGCTGTTGAACGGGGTAAGGCGATCAAGCTCGTAGGTCAGCACCTGGCGGAGATGGTCGCGGACCTGCGCTGGCAACTGCAGCCGGCGCGTCAGCATGACATCCGCTGGGAGCTCGAAGAGGGTGCGGCGCCAAGTGTGTTTGCGGGCGGCACCGAGTGCCAAGGCACTGTCCTGCGACTGAAGATCGATGGCGCTGATGAGCTGTCGCTCACCCATGACATCAAGAAAGACCTCGGACCTCTCGTTGTTGGGCAGGATGACCAGATCAGGGTGACGGGAGGCAAGCCATAGGCGCGGCCCTCTCGGCAGGCAGTTCAGCACTCTGAGCCGCAGACGCTGGACTCGAGCGGCAACGCTGGAGCCCAGCGCGGGCAGCCTTAGGCTTGGGAGCGAATCGGTCAGGGCCATTGAGTCAGATGCTCAGGTGCAGAATGAAACGACTCAGTCAGCCGCGAGTCCAGGCGATGCGCTGCTTATGCCGAAGCGTTGCCAAAGGGTCTCGAACGCCGACTGGCCGCCAGGCTCGAGCCGGATCAGTGCTTGCATGGTCGGACCGCGACCGCTGAGCCGTTGCTGTGTCACCTGGATATGATACAGCGGACCCCCTCGGTCGAGTGGGGCGCGCTGCGGTGCATTGGCTTCGGCTTCGGCTTCGGCTTCGCCAAATAGGCCCTGGGAGCGCTCTTCGACGAGACGCTGAGCATCTTCAAGAAGGTAGCCGTTCAGCACCGCCAGCACCGGTGCGGCGGCAAAGGCCTGATCGACCTGGCCGCCAGTCTCCTCGACGGTGAGAGAGGGGGCGAGCCGTTGGTAGATAACGGCCGGCATGCCGAGCACCTGACGAAGCTCCTCGACGCTGCGAAAGGGTCTGTCGGCGGCGCCATAGGGCAAGCCGGCCGAGGCGTAATCCGGGTCCTCTGCGCCGTTGAGGAGCGCAAGGTCGTTCTGATCGCGCCAATCGAGCATGGCGTCGGCGAGCTGATCCCGCAGCTGCTCATCTGGGTTCTCGTCGCCCTGTGCCAGCGCGATCAGTCGCCCGAGCTGCTCTCGGCTGATCGCATTCAGGTTGATCTTGGAGCCTTCATTGGAGAGGGTGACGATAAAACGCTCATTGTCCCATTCAAGCGTTCGCGGCTGACCATCTGGAATCCAGGCATGGGTCTCGTCTACGGCTCCGGCTCCGGCTCCGGCTCCGGCTCCGGCGAACGCTGTGGCGTTTAAGGCCGCAGCGCCAAAGGTGGCTGCATCCTCAAAGGGAGTCGCTGGGGTGCTCAGCAGATTGAGCGCGAGCAGGTTGAGCACGGCATTGGCCTGGGCTCGGAAGCGCGCACTCTCGAGCTGGTTGGCGGTGAGTGCGCCCTCGGTGCGCTGAATCTGCGTCAGTGCCAGCGCCATGACGGTGAGCAGCGATAGGACCCACATCACGAGTACCAGCGCGATGCCGCGAGGCTGCGCTCGCGCCTGCCGCTGCGCTTGCAACTGCGGCTGCCGCTTTGGCTTTGGCTGCAGACTTTGTCGTGGTTGCAATTGTCGCGGTTGCAACTGTGGCAGCTGCAACCAACTTCGCTTACCAGTCTTGGTCAACGATGACCTCCGGGCCTGGCAGCCTGATCAGGGTGACCGGCCAACCCTGGCTGGGTGTGGTCAAGTCAAGGCGGATGAGTTCAGGTGGCTCGGGTTGGTCGATCCATTCCTCTAACCACTCGCGCTCGGGTCCGCTTTGCTGCTGGCCAAAATAGGCGAGCTGGAAGCGTGCGACCTGGGGCAGCAAGACGGTTCGCCCATAGGCGCCGGCGGCGAGGTCGCGGTCGAACGGACCAAGCTCAACGGCCGAGCCGAACTGCTCCATCAAGGGCTCCCAGGGCGGACTTTCTCCGGTCCCTTCTAGGATCTCAGGATGCAGGAGCCAGCGGGTCAGCACCAGGCGAGGGTAGTCGCCGGCATCTTCCAGCGTCAGCCGCAAGATGTACAGCCCAGGGATGCCGACATGGGCAGAGAGCGGCGCGACCCATTCCATGGATTCAGCATCGCCCGCGATGACTGGGACTTGGACGCCATCGACGACGAGGGTGGTCGCGCGTGTCTGTCGTAACGCGCGCTCGATGAGGTTGCGCGCAATGCGCAGATCCGCGACCCGCTCCGAGACGTTGTCAACCGCTTCCCAGCTTCGCGAGCCGAGGCGCAGGCCAGAGAACAGCAGCAGCGTGATGATGCCGATGAGTGAGAGCGCAATCAGCAGCTCGACGAGGGTGAAGCCGCGTTGGCATTGCGGTTGCGGTTGCCGCTGGAGCTGTCGTTGCAGCTGGGGCCGAAGACAGAGCAGAAGCCTGCGCTTGCGCCAGAGCCAGCGCCCAAGCCAGCGCCCACGCCCACACCAGCGCCAGAGCCCATGCCAGAGCCAGTGCCGTAGCAAGGAGGGCATCAGCGAAGTTCACCCAGGCGAATGCTGCGCAGAACGACGCGCCGCGTTCCGCGAGCGCTTGGCCAAGAGGCGACTGCTGTGATCCGATAGGGCTGCAGCGGTGGGTTCTCGGCAAGCCAGCCCTGCAGGGGGTAGGGCTCAATGGAAATGATCCAGTCCATGCCGTCCTCCGGATCGCCGCTGTGCACGCCTTCTTCCAAGGGCAGGTCAACGCCCACCGCATTGAGCTTGGCCTCAGCCAGCGCAACGGCCCGGCTGTAGGTTTCGCTGATCGCCGTGGTCGTCAGAGCCTTGGAGAAGATCTGCAGCAGTACGCCCATGCTGAGGGCCAGGATCGCGAAGGCGACCAAGACCTCGAGCAGTGAAAAGCCTTGTTGCCTGCGCATGGCCTGCGATGAATGATCGCGAGGCGGCGCCAATGCACTCGGCTGCGTTATCGGACCACTTGTATGATCCCTTTGATGCTCCTCTTGGATCTGCAGAGTCAATCAGCCTCCCACTCGGCGACTAGGATACGACCCGTGAGCCAGTTGACCCCGACCTGATAGCCGCTCTTATCCCGCTTGAGGATCAAGCGGCCTCCGGTTGAGCTGCCATCGGGGAAGAAGCGGATGCCGCCGACTTGTTCATCGCGCAGTTCGTCTCGTGCTGCGACCAGTTCGATCGAGAGTCCATCCGGTAAAGCGCCTTGCTTTGAGCGTCCTTCGATCTGGTAGCGGCCCGTCTCGGTATCGATGAGCCAGATGGCTTCAGTACCATTTGCGATCGCAATCTCACGGGTTTGCCGCAGCGCGCCAGCAACACGCCGGGCGCCAGCCTTGAGCTCGACGCCGGGCAGGGCGGCTGTGATCAGCGGTGGCGTGAGCGTGAGGAGGAGACCGCCGATCGCTAGTACGACGATAAGCTCAACTAGGGTGAAGCCCGTGGCGAGGGTGAATCTCACGCGATTCATCTGCCGGGATGGCGCGGCGCGATGCGCGTTAGGCGCTTTCCCAGCTCTTGATGTCTTGATTCTCACCCTCGCCACCTTCTTGGCCGTCGGCACCCAGCGACCAGATGTCATAAGGGCCGTTCTGACCCGGCGAGCGGTACTGATAGTCGTTACCCCAGGGGTCTTTCGGCACCTGAGATTTCTTTAGGTAGGGGCCATTCCAGTTCGGGGTGTTGCCCGGATCAGCGACCAGCGCTTCGAGTCCCTCGTTGGTTCCAGGGTAGCGACCAACTTCAAGCCGATAGAGATCAAGCGTGGCGCCGAGATCTTCGATCTGCAGCGCGGCGGTCTTGGTCTTGGAGCTGCCGAGGAATTTCATCACCTGCGGGCCGACCAGGCCGGCGAGCAGACCGAGGATGGCGAGTACGACCAAGAGTTCGACCAGGGTGAAGCCGCGGGTTTTTCGTTGGGACTGTGCGCGTTGTGTCGGGAGCATGAGATCAATCTTCATAAGAGTAAGAGGATTTTCTGGTTCTGAGATCGTTAGAACACCTAGGCGAGCAGATCGGAGACGCACAGGGTGAAATCTGGCACCTGTTGCGACTGCAGCAGATCTCCGGGGCGCGCCACCCAGGTATCCCGATAGTCCTGCCCATCCGGATCGCGATGGACCTCCACCACGCGATCTTGAAGATTCAGGATCCAGACTTCTGCGATGCCATGCTGGGCGTAGAGCGGCCGCTTGACCGAGCGGTCATCACTCAGCGAGGAATCCGCGACCTCGATCAACAGCAGCACATCCTCCGCGCGCGGCTTGGCGTGCTTGTAATAGTCCGCGCGGAAACGCAGCAGCATCAGATCCGGTTCAGGCTCGCTGTGATCATCCAGGACCAGCGGACTTTGCACGGACACGAGCGCATCCTTGACACCACTGCGATAGACGAGATGGTTGAGCTGGGTCGTCAACCTCGCATGCTCATCGCCAATCGGTGGCCTATCGACCGATTCCCCAGCGATCAGTTCAATGTGATCGTCTTCTGAAAAAATGCCAGCGTCAGCCATCCGGTGATAATCGGCGCGACACAGCCGGTGGCGCTGGCGGTCAAGAATCTGCCGGTTGAGCAGCCTGTCCGGGCGAGACGGGGCGACAGCTTCCATGGGTGGAGAACGCCTCTGGTTGCGTGGATGAACTGAATCTCACTAAAACACCAACTCATTGGCGCCCAGGATCGCCATCAAGATCGAGATGATGATCCCGGCGACGATGACGCCAAGGCCGATGATCAAGGCCGGCTCGAGCAAGGTCAGCATGCGTTGCACGCTGGTGCGGGTCTCGCGGTCGAAGATGTCGGCGACCTTGGCGAGCATGGCGTCTAGGGTACCGGATTCTTCGCCGACGCGGATCATCTGCAGCGCAAGCTGCGGCAGCACGGCGCGGCTGGTCAGTGGCTCGGCGAGGCCGCGGCCGTGTTTGAGATCCTCGGCGACCTCGTCGAGCCCGTCGCCGACCTTGCGGTTATTGACGACCTCCTTGGCCAGATTGAGTCCACTGAGCAGCGGTAGGCCGTTCTTGAGCAGGGTGCTCAGGGTGTGGCAGAGGCGCGCGGTCTCCATCTTCCAGATCAGATCGCCGAACAGGGGCAGGCGCATCACCCGGTAGTCGAAGGCGCGGCGGTTGTCTGGGTTCTGTAGCCAGCGCTCCATCACCACCGCGATCAGTGCGACCAAGACTAGCAGCGCCCACCAGTAGTCGCGGAACAGGTCGCCGGCGCCGACGACGATGCGGGTCGGCGTCGGCAGCGCGGCGCCCATGTCCTCGAACAGCACGGTGAACTGCGGCACCACGAACACCAGCAGCATGATCACCGAGAGCCCGGCGACCACGAGCAGGATCATCGGGTAGACCAGCGCCGAGGTGACGGTGCCGCGCAGCTCGGCGCTGCGCTCGAGATAGTCGGCCAGCCGGCCGAGCACCTGGTCCAGGGCGCCGCTGGCCTCGCCGGCGCGCACCATGTTGACATAGAGCTTCGGGAACTGGCCGCCTTGCGCCTCGAGCGCGGAGGAGAAGGTGGCGCCGCCGCGCACCCGCTCTTGCAGGTCGCTGAGCACCCGGGTCACATGCTCCTCTGGCGTCAGCTCGGTGAGCACGCCGAGCGAACGGTCGAGCGTGAGGCCGGATTCGAGCAGGGTGGCGAGCTGGCGAGTCAGGCTCTCGATGTCCTTGGCCTGCAGGCTGCGCTGGCGCCGGCGCGCGAGCTGGGCGGTGAAGCCGCCCGCCGAGCGGGTCTTCAGCGGCAGCAAGCCCTCGGATTGCAGGCGCAGGATCAGCGCCGCCTCATCAGCGGCCTCGTGCTCGCCCTCGACCTCTTCGCCGTCGAGGCGCACCGCCTTGTAATAATAGCGTGGCATGGCTTGGATTATAGGTTGCTTCGAGCTGTGATGACGAACAGCGCGGCTTGTTGCGCGGTTTCGCGCGCCTTGTCGCGCATCTGGAGCCTGGCTAGACTGCAACACAGGCCCGTTTGCGCAGGAGTCCGAATCATGTCGTCACCCGCCTTCGCCTTACACCACCCGCCACCCGGCGCACCCGGGGACGATCAGGGTCCGCCGGAAGGCACTCCGGTCAGCGAGGCCGACTACTGGGCGCACTACTATGAGCATGACAACGGCTACGAATGGAACAACGGTCTTCTGGAGGTCAAGCCGGTGTCCGATGCCCTAACCGCCTGGATCTACCAATGGCTACTCGGCCTGTTGCGGCTGTATCTCGACACCCAGCACAACGCCCGCCTGACCTGCCTGGAGTTCGGCTGTCGCCTGAGCCTGCCGAACAAGGTCGTCATTCGCAAGCCCGACCTCGGTCTGGTGCTCGAGAGCAATGCCCAGCCGCTGCGCGAGCACGACCGCTCTTATCGCGGCATCTTCGATCTCTGCATCGAGGCGCTGTCGGATAGCACCCCCGCTGAGATCCGCCGCGATACCGAGCAGAAACGCGAGGAATATCAAGCCGCCGGCATACCCGAGTACTACATCATTCACCATGACCCGCGTTGGCAGTTGTTCTACCGGCGCAATGCCTTGGGGCGATATGAACCCATCCCCTGTCAGGATGGCATCCTGCGCTCGGCGGTGGTGCCGGGGTTTCGTTTTCGCCTCGCGGATCTGACCCGCCAGCCGAGTCTAGAGACGATGATCGAAGACCCGGTCTACGCGCCCTTTGTGTTGCCGAGCTGGCAGCGCGATCGGCAGGCGCGCGCGCAGGCCGAGCAGCGCGCCAGCACCGCCGAACAACTCCTTGAACGCGAGCGTGCCCACAATGCCCGACTGCTGGCGGAACTGGCGAAACTTCGCGATCAAGGCTAGCGCGCTCGGGGCGTCAAGGCCACCCGCGCCACCAACCTCCAAGAGCGGCTACCGCTTCGCCAATGAGGTGCCGATGGCGGCGGCCAGACCGGCCGGCCTGGCCCGCCAGCCCGGCCTCACTTGTCCTCGGCGACACGGATCACCTCCTCAATGGTCGTGCGGCCATCCAAGGCCTTGCGTAGACCGTCACGATACATGGTGGCCATCCCTTCCTCGACGGCGATGCGATGGATATCCCCTGCGGTGGCGTGGCCGAGCACAGCCTGGCGGATGCGGTCGCTCATCAGCAGGACTTCTGCGATGACCAAACGGCCGCGGTAGCCGCTGTGATTGCAGGCCTTGCAACCCACCGCGCGGTAGAGCTGAAACGGCTGGTCTTTGTTGGAGCGCGTTGGCTTAAAGCCGTCTAGCTGCATGCCGCTTGGTTTCAGGTTGGCTGGGGCGGTGTTGCCAGCACCCTGAGATTGCGCATCTGTGCGTTCCCGATGAGCAGGCGATCGACGCCAGCTGAACCAGGACCGCAGGCCAGCATGCCTTTTGGACGCTTTGCCCACAGCGTCGCTGTCAATCCCCGCATTGGTGTCAGTATGAGTGCCAGCATCGGTCCAGGCATTGATGCCAGCTGCAGCATTGACAGGCATATTGGAGCCAGCCATGGCACTGGCGCTAAGCCTGGTGCTCGCCGGTCCTCGATCGCCCTCAAGCATTTTGGCAGCCAGGTCGGGCGCTGGGGTATAGGGCTGTCGGCACTCGGGGCAAAGCCGGCGCACCAACCGTTGGGCCAGGATACCGTTGATGGTGCTGGTGAGCAGATAATCTTCGACGCCCATATCGAGCAGCCGGGTGACGCCGCTGGCGGCATCGTTGGTATGCAGGGTCGAGAGCACGACATGGCCGGTCAGCGCCGACTGCACGGCGATGCGCGCGGTCTCGAGATCGCGCATCTCGCCGACCATGATGATGTCGGGATCTTGGCGGACGATGGCGCGCAGCGCGCCGGCGAAGGTCATGCCGATCGAGGACTTGACCGGGATCTGATTGATACCAGCGACCTGGTACTCGACCGGGTCCTCGACGGTGAGGATCTTGTTCTGTTCGGTGTTGAGCCGGCTCAGCGCGGTGTAGAGGGTGGTGCTCTTACCGCTACCGGTGGGTCCGGTCACCAGAAAGATGCCATAGGGCTGGTCCAGCACCTGGAGCAGCCGGTCACGCGGCGGACCATCGAAACCAAGGGCGTCGAAATCGAAGCTGACGCTCTCCTTGTCGAGCAGGCGCATGACCACGCTCTCGCCGAACATGGTCGGGACGGTGGAGACGCGCAGATCCAGCTCCTTACCCTGGATACGCTGCGGGATGCGGCCGTCCTGCGGTAGCCGGCGCTCAGCGATGTTGAGCTTGGCCATGATCTTGATGCGCGAGATCACCGCGGCGGTGGAGCTGACCGGCGGTGAGTCGCCTTCCTTGAGGATGCCGTCGACGCGATAGCGCACCTTGAGCTGGTCGGCAAAGGGTTCGATGTGGACGTCAGAGGCGCGCATCTCGACCGCGCGCTGCAAGATCTGGTTGACCAACCGGATGACGGGCGCCTCGCTGGCCAGGTCGCGCAGGTGCTCGATGTCTTCTTCGCTGAAGTTGCCGAGTTCGGCCTGGATCTCGGCCTCGGCCTCGTCGTCGGCGGGCTGTTCATAGACGCGCTCAAGGGCGGCCTGGATCTCGGTCGGCAGGCCCACTTGCAAGTTGACATGCTTGCAAGTTGCCATGTTGACGGCCTTGGGGATGAAGTCATCCAGGGGGTCAGCAACGGCGAGGGTGATCTCCTGTTCGGTCTCGGACAGCGGCATGATCCCGGCGTCTTTCAAGAAGCGCAGACTGAGATGTTCCTCAGCGACAGGCTCGTCTGGATACTGCTCGGCGGTGATCAGCGCTAGGCCCAGCACCTCGGCTGAGGCGGCGGCCATATCGCGTTCTGAGACCAGCCCGAGGCGCACCAGCATGAGCCGCAGCGGGTCGCCGCTGTCTTCGGTGAGCTTGCGCGCGCGCGCCAGATCGCCCGGCGTGCATTTGCCACGCCGCTGCAGGGCGCTGATGAGCGCTTGTTCAGGCGTTGGGCCGGCGTCGATAGCCGGCTCGGCACGATCAGCCTCTGCGGCCGCCTCATTCTCGGTATCGAGCACAATGGTTGCGGACTCTGTTTCCGCTGTAGCGGCCAGCTCCAGCTCATCGGCCAGATTCAGTTGCGGTTCTCGTGCTAATGCGAGTGCGGTTTGCATGCTCAACTCCGGGTGTCTTCGAGCACGGTTTAGGAGGCGCTCGCCACCCTGGATTGTGCGGCTTGCAAAGGTTGTATGGGACTTCGCAACGCATCCAACGGTAGGTCAGCAGCCTGCCACTCTGGAACCAGGCCGCGCAGTATGCTGCCGAGCCGGCTTGCATCGCCAGCGTCAATCGCGCCGTGCATGTGTTCGAGGCACTGATCGACCGATATTCCATCGACGGCGACACGCCGCGCGGCGCGGATCTTTGCGTGCTCAGTCTCGATCAGATCCTCGCGCTCGTAGAACAGTTCCTCGTAGAGCTTCTCGCCGGGGCGCAGGCCGGTGTATTCAATGCGAATCTCTCGCTCTGGCTCACGCCCCGCGAGCCGAATCATCTGTTCGGCTAGATAACGGATCTTGACCGGCTCGCCCATGTCGAGGACGAAGATCTCGCCGCCGGTGCCGATCAGCGCGGCCTGCATGATCAGCTGGCAGGCCTCGGGGATGGTCATGAAGAAACGCTCGATCTCGGGATGGGTCACGGTGACCGGGCCGCCTTGCTCGATCTGGGCGCGGAAGCGCGGCACGACGCTGCCAGCGGAGTCGAGCACGTTGCCGAAGCGTACGGTGATGAAGCGCGTGCTCGAGCGCTGAGCCCGCGCCTGACAGATGACTTCGGCGGCACGCTTGGTGGCGCCCATCACGTTGGCTGGATTCACCGCCTTATCGGTCGAGATCAGCACAAACCGCTCGCAGCCGAAGCGGTCGGCACAGTCGGCGACGACCTCAGTACCGAGCAGATTGTTGCGCACCGCGGCACGGATCTGCGCCTCGAGCATCGGCACGTGTTTGTAGGCGGCGGCATGGAAGACGGTCTGCGGACGCTCGCGTTCGAACAGCTGCTGCATCGCCACTTGATCGGTCACGTCGACCAGATGGACGCTGAAGTCAGGGGCATCCGCGCGGGCCGCCAGTTCGAGGTCCAGCCGATAGAGATTGAGCTCGCCGTTATCGGCCAGCACGAGGCGGCTCGGCCGCGCGGCGACGATTTGACGACACAGCTCAGAGCCGATCGAGCCACCGGCGCCGGTGACCAAGATCACGCGGTCGGTGAGGCCAGCGCGGATCGCCGCCCAGTCGAGCTGGACCGGGTTGCGCCCGAGCAGATCCGCGATCGACACCGGCCGCAGCTGGTTGATGGTGATGTCCCCGGCCAACACCGACTTGAGCTGAGGCACGGTTCGGAACGGCTTTCCGGTGCGCTCGCAGAGCTCGACCAGCCGTTGCATCTCGGCATCGGAGGCGGTGGGCTCTGCGAGCATGATCAGGTCGATCGCGAGTGACTCGACCAGGGCCGGGATCTGCGCGGAGTGGCCCTTGACCGGCACGCCATGGATATCGCCACCCTGGCGGCGCAGCTTGTCATCGACGAAGGCGACCGGATTGAACTGACGACCCCGGTCGCGAAGCATGTCGCGCACCAGCATCTCGCCGGCCCGATCGGCGCCGACCACCAATACACGCTCGCCTGGGTGCAGACCAAGACTGTGATCCTTGAGACGGCGGTAGAGCAGCCGTGGCCCAGCGAGGCCGATCAATTGAAACACCAGGAACAACGGCGGCACCGAGCGCGGCAGGAACTCGTTGCGGCTGAACACGAAGAGCGCCAACACGACCAGCAGGGTACTGACGGCCGCCGCCTGGGCGATGCGCGACAGATCGGGCAGGGAGGCGAAGCGCCACACCCCCCGATACAACCCAAAGGAGGAGTAGACCAGCGCACAGATCAGCATCACTAGCGGCAAGAGTTCCCAGGCGGCATCCCAGAACTCGACCGGCACATCGCCGAGATTGAAGCGCATCCAGTAGGCGCCGATCCAGGCCAGGGGTACCCAGAGCAGATCATGCAAAAAGGCTAGGAAGCGCGAGCGCAGCCGCTCGTACCAGCGCGTCACCATCGGTTGTTACCATGCAACAGCCGCTTCATCGTCCGGGCTCGCGACGCGCCATGAAGATGAGCCATGAACCTTAGCCGCGCGCCACGCGCTCGGCCAGGCCGACGCGCAGGTGGATCAAGAGAAAGATCACGGCCCAGCCGCCAATCAGCTGCCACTGCTCCAAGCTGGTCAAGCGATTGGCGGCGATCGCGCTTGCGGTGGCGGCTATCATCAACGCGAGCGCCCAAACGAGCGTGCGGCGATGGCCCCAGCCGGCCAGCACCAAGCGCTGATAGTGGTGCGAGCGGTGCGCGTCCCAGAGGCGCTCGCCCTGCTTGGCACGGCGCAGCAGGGTCCAGGTCGCATCAACGATGAAGGGGGAGAAGATCAGCCAACCGATCCAGAGCGGGAAGAGTCCGGCACTGGCTCCCCAGAGGGTCAAGCCAGCGGCGAGCAGGCCTAGGCTGGAGGAGCCAACGTCGCCCAGAAAGATCCGCGCCGGCGGCAGATTGCCGGTGAGAAAACCGGCGGAGGCCGAAGCAACCAGGGCGCATAAAGCGGCAAAGGTCAGGTCGCCAGCGTTGAAGCCGAGCAGCGCAAGACCGGCAAAGCCGATGCTGGCCATGCCACCGGCCAGACCATCCATGCCATCCATGAAATTGTAGAGGTTGAGCATCCAGACAGCGTAGAGCAAGGTGAGCGGCAGCGCGAGCAGCAGCGGCAGCGAGATGATCGGCCCCGGCAGCCCAAGCTGATCCCACCGTAGACCGCCGATCCACAACAAGACCGCGGCAGCCAGGTGAACCAGCAGCCGAAGCCGGCGTGAGAGTCCGACGCGGTCGTCCCAGAACGAGACCGCCGCGACCAATAAGAGCGCGGCGCCGAGCCAGGGCAGTGGGGCAGGGGTCTGGGACGGCAGGGGTTGCGACAAGGAATCTAGCGGCGCTTGCAGCAGCTCCAGCGACTGCAGGCCGACTGGCGGAAGCAGCGGGATGAGCGAGAACAGCAGCGCCAGCACCAGCCCACAGAACAGACCGCCGAGCAGGGCGAGTCCGCCAGTGCGCGGCACCGGGCGCGCATGCAGCGAGCGCTCGTTGGGGTGGTCGAGCACGTGCAAAAACCTGAAACGCCCGCGCGCGAGCAGCGTGGTCAAGACCGCGCTGACGGCGAAGGCGCTAGCGATCACGGCGGCCAGCGCGAGCAGGCGCGTGACGGGCAAAGGCTCGACCATCCGCGGGTGCCGTCAGCGAGGTCGCATGAGTTTTGCCTCGACCGCGGCACGGCGCTCGGCATCCAACAGCAGCTCGATCAGTTGCAGCGCGAAGTCCATCGCCGTGCCTGGCCCACGCGAGGTGATGACCTTGCCGTCGATGACCACCGGCTGCTCGAGCAACCGGATCTCCGGATAGCGCTCTGGATCGATGGCGCCGGGAAAGCTGGTCGCTGAGCGCCCATCGAGCAGCCCGGTGCTGGCGAGCACGCTGGGGGCTGCGCAGATGGCCGCGGTCCAGCGATCCGCCGCCGCTTGGCGGGCTAGCAGATCGTGGATCCGGGTGTCGCGGTCAAGATGCGTCGCGCCGGGTTGACCGCCGGGCAGCACGACCATCTCGAAGTCGTCCTCGGCCACATCGTCGAGGTCGGCATCAGGTATCAGCACCGTGCCTCGACTACAGGTCACCGGGCCAGGCTCGAGCCCAGCGCTGACGACCTCGATCTCCGCTCGACGCAACAGATCAATGATGGTGACCGCCTCCAACTCTTCGCAGCCGGGGGCGAGTGGAACAAGCACGCGAGGCATCGATCGTCTCCTGGTTTGTGTTCGCTTCGAGCCACTGCTCAGTCGACGGCGTTTTCAGTGGGCACCGGATCGCCGCCGGCTGGCATCGCCGCTTCTTCAGTAGGCACTGCATCGGTGTCGCCTTTGCTGAGTGGGCGCTCAGCGGCACGCGGCGCCTGGCCGAGGATGACCAGCCCCTTGAGCACATTCAGGGCCTCGGAGAGTTGATAGTCCTCGGCCGCGAGGGGCTTCTCATCAGCCTGTTCGGGATCAGCCGGGTCAGCGGCATCCGCTGGAGCCTCGTCGGCCGGCTGAACGCCGTCGTCGCCGTTGTTGTCCTCGAGGTGGCGCACGAGGTTGGCCTCTTTGAGCGGTGCCAAGTCGGATTTGGCGGCCAGCGTTAAGCTGCCACGTTCGAGGATGATGTCCGGCACGATGCCGAGCGCTTGAATCGAGCGACCCGCCGGGGTGTAGTAACGCGCCGTCGTCAGCTTCAGTGCGGTGCGCTCATCGACGGGGATGATGGTCTGCACCGAGCCCTTGCCGAAGGTCTCGTTACCCATGATCAGCGCGCGGCGCTGGTCTTGCAGGGCGCCGGCGACGATCTCGGAGGCCGAGGCGCTGCCGCCATTGACGAGCACGACGAGCGGCGCACCGTCGAGGACATCATCAGGGCCGGCTCGGAACTCGAGCTTGGCATCGTCGAGTCGGCCCTCGGTGTAGACGATCAGGCCCTGTTCAAGGAAGGCGTCACTCACGCCAACGGCGGTGTTGAGCACGCCACCCGGGTTGTTTCGCAGGTCGAGGACGACACCTTTGAGTGGCCCACCATTGTTGCGCTTGAGCTTCTCAATGGCTTCTAGCAGATCATCAGTGGTGCGCGCCTGGAAGTTAGCGATGCGCAGATAGCCGAAGCCGGGCTCAAGGATGCGCTGTTTGACCGAGGCGACCTTGATCACGGCACGCTCGAGCTTGACGCTAAGTGGCTTGGAGAGGCTGTCACGCGTTAGGGTGAGTTCGATCGTGCTGCCGGGCTTGCCGCGCATCAACTCCACCGCATCGCCAAGGCTCATGCCCTTCACCGGCTTATCATCGATGCGCACAATCAGATCACCGGCCTGGATGCCAGCCCGCTGAGCCGGTGTATCGTCAATCGGCGCGATGACCTCGACGAAACCATCTTTCATGCCGACCTCGATACCGAGCCCGCCAAATTCGCCGGTCGTTCCAACCTGGAGATCCTGGTATTGATCGGGATCGAGATAGGCCGAATGTGGGTCGAGGCCGGCGAGCATGCCGCGGATCGCGCTCGAGAGAAGTTCACGGTCGTCGACGCGCTCGACATAGTCGCTCTTGATGCGGCCGAACACCTCGGCGAAGACCCGTAGCTCATCGAGTGGCAGCCCCTCCGGCTCTTCGACCTCAGGCTCCGATGCAGACGCTTGGAGCGACTGTTGCACCTCTTCGACGCTGGGCTCAGGACGAGTGCCCGTCGGCTTAAAGCCGGGCGGTGGAGGCTGCACGGCGGGTGGCGTTGCTGCTGGAATCGCACCCGGGGGGCCGGAGGCTTCGTCGGCGACATCAGAGCCGTTCTCGCTCGGCGATATGGCCCCTGGCTCAGGCGTCGCTGCAGGCTGCGCAAGGAGGTTTGGCGACAGGCTGAAACAGAGGAGACTGAGTGCGGCTAGCTGGAGTTTTGTCATGTTTGGATCCTGCGGGCCGATCATGCAGCCCGGCGGTTGTGTTCTGTCTGAATCGCGCGAGATTCACGTCAAGCTATTGAGGACATTTTCACGAGCACGTTCCCGCCCCGTTCCGAATAGCTAGGAGGGTAGCTAGACGGATAGCTAGACGGATAGCTAGGCGGGCCAGATCATCCACGCGTGGCTCGCGTGCTCTGACACCAGCGGGCAGGGTCAATCGCGCGCCCATCATGCCGAATCGCAAAGTAGAGACCGTTGATCTCCGTTCCACCGCTGCTGCCAGCCAAAGCGATGAGATCGCCAGCGGCAACCCATTCGCCGACCTCCTTCATCAGCGCTTGATTGTGCCCATAGAGCGACATATAGCCTTTACCGTGATCGATCACGATCAACATTCCGAAGCCACGCAGCCAATCTGCGTAAGCGATGCGGCCATGATGCACGGCACGCACTTCGGCGCCTTGCGTCGCGGCCAACAAGACGCCATCGGCATGCAGTGCGCCATGCTCGCGCCCCTCGCCAAAGGCCCTCAGGACGCGCGCTCCATTGAGCGGCCAGGCCAACTGACCGCGCAGATCACTGATAGCAGTCTGGCTGAGACCAACCACGTCGGCAATCTCAGCATCACGCTTGACCCGCTCGATCAGGGCGCGCATCGCCTCTGCATCCGTCGCCAGCGCTGAGGCACGACTCTGCTCGGCCGCAATGGTCTGGTCAAGATCGGTCAAGATCGTCTGCCGTGCTTGCAGCGCGCTCTGCAGGCGCGCCCGTGTCTGATCCTGGCGCGCCGCGAGTCGCGCGAGGCGTGTCGTTTCTGCCCGCTCCTGCTGCTTGAGCTGCTGTAATGCGCGTTCCAGTGTCCGTATCTGCTCGATCCGAGCCGCTCGCTTTGCACCGATCACCTGATAATAACCCAACATGCGTTCGGCTCGACGCGGATCATCCTGACCGAGCAACAAGCGAACCTGATCGCCACGTCCCATAGCGTAGGCAGACCGCACGAAGCTCGCCAGATCCGCTCGCGCAACGCCGAGTTCGGCGCGAGCGGCATGCAGACGCGCAACCGTGGCCGCAACCGCCTCGTGCTGAGCCGTCACCATCGCTCCGAGCTGGTGATTGGCCTTAGAGAGCGCATCGATGTCCTGCTCGAACAACCTCAGCTCCTCCAGCAGCGCGTCCCGATACTCGAGGTTATCGGCGATGCTCTCGCGTAGCTGGGCAAGGCGGGACTGCAGTTGCTCGAGCTCAGCTTCATGCTGGCGGACGACATCTGGCTCCTGGTCTAACGGCTCGGGCGGCTGCTTGAGGGGCTGCTCAAGCGGCTGCTGATGCGAGCCGGCTTCGCCAACGGCCGCCGTCGCTCCAGGCGCAGCAAGGCACAGGGCAAGACCAAGGGGGAACCGGATCGCGAACCGGATCGCGAACCGGATCACGGGCCGGATCACGGGCCGGATCATCAAGGCAACAAAAAAATGCTTTGATCGATGAAGACTTGCCAGACCCCTGGAAAGGTTTATCATCGTTTTATGAAGCATTGATATTTGGGCCGACGTCATGGCGGGAGATGAACAGGTGTTGGGTCAGAAGCAGGACGCGGGTTCGCCGCTCGAACAGGGGCATGGGAGTGGTTACGAGCTAGAATTTTCGGAACTCGAGCTGTTCGCCAACGACGCCGATATCGAGCGCGCCTCGCGATCGTTGAAGGCGATGTCGCATCCGTTGCGGCTGAAGATCCTCTGCACCCTTGGTGACGAGGAGGTGAGTGTGCAAGACATCGTCGAGCACGTCGGCACCTCTCAGAGCAATATATCGCAGCATCTCGCGATCCTGCGTGATAAGGGCATCCTTGCAGCACGCAAGGACGCCAACCGGGTCTATTATCGTGTCGGCGACGCTCGTACCCTGCGGCTGATCGGCATGATGCGCGAGGTCTTTTGCAGTCGCGGACCCTAACGCGCATGGCGCCGCGCCGCTCTGGCAGATGAATCCTGCGTGATTCACTGAGATTCCTGTTTAGTGCGCGTGACGTCAAACGTACAGACCCCTATACTTATCGGCTGATCTCATTGCGCCGTGTCGCCTCGTGCGGCTTCGCGGCCCTGCCAAAGTCGACATCTTCTCCATGCTTCTCGAATTCATCGGAAACCACTGGGTGTTGTTCGCAGCACTCGGCGTCATCCTCGGCCTCCTGACCTACACGCTGATCATTGGCGAGAAGGGGTCGGTGGACCCGAGCGCCGCGACCACGATGATCAACCAGCGCGATGCCGCCGTCATCGATGTTCGCCCTGCCGCGGACTTCGCGAAAGGACACATCATCAATGCTGTCAACGTGCCGATGAACGGCTTCAAGAAGCAGACCGCGGCATTGTCTCGCTACAAGGATGGCCCAGTCATCGTCAACTGCCGCTCCGGCTCGCAATCACAAGCAGCCTGCCATGTGCTGCGTAAGTCGGGCTTCAACGAAGTCTACAACCTCAAGGGCGGCATCATGGCCTGGGAAGCGGCCAACCTGCCGCTGACACGCAAGAAGCGCTGACGCTCGCCAGCGACATCTAGATCAGCTTCTACCACCTTTATTCTCACATCCACTTCTCATCACCGAATTACCTGTTCACCGTTCAGATCGACCGGAGTTTCCATGGCCGAGAATCCACAGCCGCAAGGCGAGCGCCAATTTGCGTTGCGCAGCATCTACATCAAAGACCTCTCCTATGAGGCACCGAACGCACCAGAGATTTTTCGCCAGGAGTGGAAGCCTGAGACCTCGCTGCATCTGGATATCAAGCTCTCTGCACTCGCCGAAGACACGCACGAGATTGTGCTCACGGTAACCGTGACGACCAAGGTCGGCGAGCAGACGGCCTATCTGATCGAGGTCCAGCAGGCGGGCATCATCAGCGTTGCTGGTTTCGCGCAAGAAGAGCTCGGCCCGCTCTTCTATGTGTACTGCCCCAGCCTGCTATTTCCCTATGCGCGCCAGGCTGTCTCTGATCTGGTCGTCAAAGGCGGCTTCCCGCACTTGGTGCTCCAGCATGTCAGCTTCGACGCAATCTATGCGCAGAAGCAGGCCGAGCAGGCGGCGTCGGGCGAGGCTACAGCGGCCGCAGGCCAGGCACAAGCGCCAGCCGCTGGCGAGAAGACCCATTAACGGTTACGAACCCTCATGCAGCGTATCGCGGTCATTGGTGCCGGTTCTTGGGGTACGGCACTTGCGGTGCTGTTGGCTCGGAATGGCCATCAGACACCACTCTGGAGCCATGACCCCGAACAGATCGCCGCGCTGCAGCGCGACCGCGAAAACAAGACCTTCCTGCCCGGCATCGCGCTTCCGGATCTGATCGAGCCGACGACCTCGCTCGTGCAGGCGCTCGACGGCGCGACGGGGATCTTGGTCGCGGTGCCGAGCCAGTTCTTCGCTGATGTCCTGAGCGCAACGGCGCCATTCTTGCCGGCCGACCTCGGGGTGCTCTGGGCTACCAAGGGTTTCGACCTCGCCAGTGGGCGGCTACTGCACGAGGTCGTGCTCGAGCGCACCGGACAGCGTGAACTCGCCGTCCTCTCGGGTCCGAGCTTTGCGGCAGAGGTCGCACAGGGCCTGCCAACGGCGGTCACCCTGGCCGCATCCAGCATGGCCTTTGCCGAGCAGTGCGCAGCTTGGGTGCACTCGGAGCGTTTTCGTGCCTACACTCATGATGATCTGATCGGTGTGCAAGTCGGCGGCGCGGCCAAGAATGTGCTCGCCATCGCCACCGGCATCGCCGACGGTTTGGGCTTTGGCGCGAATACCCGGGCCGCGCTGATCACCCGCGGGCTGGCCGAACTGATCCGGCTTGGAACCGCGCTCGGCGCACGCCGCGAGACCTTTATGGGCCTGGCTGGCCTTGGCGATCTGGTGCTGACCTGTACCGACAATCAGTCTCGAAATCGACGGCTGGGGTTGGCTCTGGCCCACGGCCAAAGCACAGCGTCCGCCTTGGCGGAGATCGGTCAAGAGGTCGAAGGCATGATCACCGCACAGGCCGTGCAGCGGATCGCCCGCGCGCATCAGATCGAGATGCCGATCTGCGAGCAGGTTTATGCAGTGCTCCATGAGGGCCAGACCCCAGAAGCCGCAACCCGTCGATTGCTCGAGCGCTCGGGTCGCTCTGAGCTAGACTGAGAGGGCTAGACTGAGAGGGCTGGACTGAGAGGGCTGGACTGAGAGCGCCGGACAGAGAGCATTAAACTGAGTCTGGGCTATACCGGGCTAGTCGCTGCGAAAGTCATTCTGACGCCAGGCTTCATAAACCACCACAGCCACCGCGTTGGAGAGGTTGAGGCTGCGGTTGTTTGGCCGCATCGGTAGCCGCAGACGTCGCTCAGGTGGGACGGACTCGCGCAGCTCCACCGGGAGTCCGCGAGTCTCGGGCCCGAACAGAAAGGCGTCACCGGCCCGGAAGCGGCTATCCGCATAGGTGCAACGACTATGGGTGCTCAGCGTGAAGAGTCGGGGTTGGCCCAGTGCATGCAAACATGCGGTCATGTTTGCATGCACCTGCACACCGACCCATTCCCGATAATCGAGGCCAGCGCGGCGCAACCTACGGTCGTCAAGTTCGAAGCCCAAGGGCTCGATGAGGTGGAGACTGGAGCCGGTATTCGCACAGAGCCGGATCACGTTGCCGGTGTTGGGCGGGATCTCAGGCTGATAGAGGATGACATGGAACATGCTGGCGTTGCTTGACCGAGTATCGAGCGACCATGGTATATTAATCGTTCGGCATATTCTTTTGAGCCGCCCACCTCTCCGGATCTGCCGCACAAGGCGATGAACCTTGCCGGCAACGGTTCCATCCGGCGTTCGCACTAAGAGATCAACGATACCCTGCGGGGGAGAACACCATGACCGACATCGCTGCCTTGAAGAAAGAGAAGCAGGACCTGATCGACAAGATGCTCGAGATGCAGAAGCAATTCATCGATTACGAGCATGAGCATGGCGTCAGCGGCAAGGACTACTGGGCCTCGCAGGATGGCTTGTTGGCCGACTACCGCCAAGAGTATTCGGACATGGCCAACCGCGTCGTCGACATCGCGCACGAGATTGTTGGCTCAAGCCGGCTCTAAAAGGGCAGCGGGGCTGATACCCCGGATCGATGTGCCAGCTAAAAGCCCCAGTGCCTTGTTTGCGGCCTGGGGCTTTTTGCTGGCCGATAGAATGGACCGATAGCATGCGACCTGTTCGATTCAGTCGACCTCGCCTGCGGGTCGAATATGCTCGATATATTTCGGCGTCGCCTGCATCAAGAGCTGAACGGTCTCGCCCTGAGCGATGATGCGCGCGTCACTATCACGAAGCTTCAGATCGCAGCGACAATGGCCACGACTCTCGAGCGGGATGGGAATCATATCTCGATAGGTATAGACGTTTTCGTCGATGTCGCCGCCGTCGCAGATGAGACTTTCGCCCGGCTCTGGCTCCGGTAGCGGCGCGAGCAGCTCGGCATTGTCGAGCACCAGTTCACCGGCCTGCCACCAGAGGGTCTTCTCGGTCGATCCGGTCATGGTCTTGATGATATAGGCGCGGGCGAAGGCAACCCTGAGGGTGCCATCGGCAAAACTGATCTCGGCAAGCTCAGAGCCGGGGAGGCGGATACTGCTACTGTCCACTGGTGAAGTCCTGTGGCTGAGGGTGTTTGGGGTTTGGCGGTTAAGGGTCTGGCGATTGACGGCTTGGCCGCCTCGATTGCACCGAGGTGGGGCGCCTTGCTCGCGATTGCTAGCGTCGCCTGCGGTTGGTTTAGGCCCAGGCCGCGCTGCGCGACGCGATGGATGAGCGAATGGACGCCCGAAAGGATTCGCGACGAGCTAGCTAGCAGCAGGGCTGGCTTCGTCGTCCTCGCTGGTATCATCCGATCCGTCTTCATCCATGCCAAGATCCTTGATCTTGCGGGTTAGGGTATTTCGCCCCCAGCCTAATAGCCTGGCGGCTTCTTGACGCCGACCGCCGGTATGCTCAAGGGCACATTCGATCAGAATGCGCTCGAACGCCGGCATCGCGGAGTCAAGGATGCCGTGATCACCCTGCTGCAAGCGACGCCGGGTCCAGGCGCGTAGCGTGCCTTCCCACTGGTCATCGCTGTGCGCCGCTGTTGAGATTCCATCGAGGTCGGGCGGTAGATCGCCGACATGGATCTGCTTGGTCGAGGCCATCACGGTAAGCCAGCGGGCGGTGTTCTCGAGCTGGCGTACATTGCCTGGCCATTCGAGCCGTTCGAGCCGCTCAAGCGCGTCATTCGCCAATATCTTAGCCTCGCAGCCGAGCTCTTTGGCGGCTTGGGCGAGAAAGTGGCGCATCAATAAGCCAATGTCTTCACGCCGTTCGCGCAATGCTGGCAGATGAATGCGGATGACATTCAGGCGATGGAACAGATCTTCGCGGAAACTGCCCTTGGCGACGAGTTCGCGTAGGTTCTGATGCGTTGCGGCGATGATGCGGACATCGACCTTGACGGGGGTGAGTCCGCCGACACGATAGAATTCGCCATCAGCGAGCACCCGCAGGAGCCTCGTCTGCAGCTCAGCGGGCATATCGCCGATCTCGTCGAGGAACAGGGTGCCGCCATCGGCCTGCTCAAAGCGGCCTTCACGGCGCGTCTGGGCACCAGTGAAGGCGCCACGCTCATGGCCAAAGAGCTCAGACTCCATCAGATCGCGCGGGATCGCAGCCATGTTCAGGGCGATGAACGGCGCCTGCGCGCGTGGGCTGTGCCGGTGCAGCGCATGTGCGACCAGTTCCTTACCCGTCCCGGACTCGCCATTGATCAACACGGTGATGTTGGAGCGTGCGAGACGGCCAATCGCACGGAAGACCTCCTGCATCGACGCTGCCTCGCCGATGATGTCCGGACTATGCGGCAGCGGTGGTGGTTCAGCAGCTCCATCGTTGTGTTTGCGACAGGCCCGCTGCACCTGATCCACCGCCTCATCGATGTCGAATGGCTTTGGCAGGTACTCGAAGGCGCCGCCGTGGAAGGCCGAAACAGCGCTGTTGAGATCGGAGTGCGCGGTCATGATGATGACCGGAATCTGAGGGTAGCGCGCTGTGATCTGCTCAAGCAGCTCGAGACCGTCGATCCCCGGCATGCGGATGTCGGAAAGGATGACATCGGGCGTCTCGCGCTCGAGCGCATCCATGACGCCGACGCCGTTGGAAAAGCTGGTCACATCCATCTCAGCCTGACGCAGGGCGCGCTCAAGCACCCAGCGTATCGAACGGTCGTCGTCGATCACCCAAATCCGGGGCACTCTATTCATGGATCGGCTCCAGCGGAAGATAGACCAGGAAGTTGGTATAGCCCGGGCGGCTTTCGCATTCGATCAATCCTTGATGCTGATTCACGAGTTCCTGAGCAATCGCGAGCCCAAGTCCCGTGCCACCAGCGCGGCCAGACACCATTGGAAAGAAGATACGATCCATGAGCTCCTCGGGGATGCCCGGCCCATCGTCTTCGATCTCGATCACCAAGACCAGCCGGTGGCGTACATTACCGACGGTGAACTGCCGCATGACGCGGGTGCGCAGCCTGACCTGGCCATGCTGGCCGGCGGCGTGGGCGGCATTGCGTGCGATATTGAGAATGGCCTGGATGAGGCGATCGGCATCGGCTTCTAGGTTCGGGATGCTCGGGTCGTAGTCGCGAATAATCTCGGGTCCAGAGGGGAACTCGGCGCTCAGCAGACCGCGCACATGCTCGATCACATGGTGGATATTCAGGGAGCTGAGATGTGGCAGGTTATTCGGCCCTAGCATGCGATTCAGCAGCGTCTGTAACCGGTCCGCTTCGTCGATGATGATTCGGGTGTATTCGCGGAGTTCCGGATTCGGCAGCTCGCGCTCTAGGAGTTGAGCAGCGCCTCGTAGGCCGCCGAGCGGATTCTTGATCTCGTGGGCCAAACCGCGCAGCAGCGCTTGGGTCGCATGGTGCTGGGAGATCAGATACTCCTCACGCGCGATTCTGAGCTGCCGATCAATCTGTTGCATCTCCATCAGCAGCTCGTAGGGCTCATCGACGGGATGCAGCGGTAGAACCGTGCAGTTGACGCGAATGATCTGGCGATCCGGGCGCTTGACCTCGACCTCGCGCTCCGTGAAGGGCTGGCGCGTATCGAGGGATTCCCGCAGCCGGCCCTCTACCGAGTCGGTGGGGCAGGGGACGAGATTTCCTGCTGCCTCGCCGAGAACCGTTTTTGCGCTGACCGCGAGAAGATTTTCCCCAGCGATATTGATATACCGCAGGCGAAGGTCGCGATCGAACAGCAGCACGGCCGTGCTTAGGTTGTCGAGGATCATGGTGCCAAGCCGGCTCAGTCCGCTCGGTGTTTGGTTCATCAGTCGTTGTGTGGTCGCTTGGCTCCTATCCCTAAGCCATAAGCAAACACCGCGCCAGATCAGGGCCATGGACGCGGGATCGGGGCCTAGGCGCCAGGCTAACAGGAAGGCGCCGGGTAATCGCAAAAAAGATCAATCAGTGCAGGATGTTAGTTGCGCTGAAAAGACGGATACGAATGGCGCCCAAGCCCTCATGGACGCTGCTTATCAAGGCAGCACCCGGCATGCGCACTAGTCTAGTGCCTAACGCACTGCGGATGTGCAATTGAATGCACCAGGCTCGAACAGGGCTTGGTCACGCCGGCGGGCTGGGACTGGGCTGGCGCCCTACGCAGACAGAAGGGGCTGGGCTCATGGCAGGCAATGCCAACGCTGATTGGGCATTTGGCCTACAACGGCCTTCATCGCGGCTGTGGCTCTGTCAATCAGAGCGCGATGAGAGGGGTAGCAGGAGGCCGCTCTTTAGCTGAGCGGCCCTTCATCCTGCGCTGTATCCAAAGATCAGAGGCTGTAGTACATGTCAAATTCGACCGGGTGGGTGCTCATCCGCAACTGAGTCACTTCGCCCATCTTCAGGTTAATGTAACCATCAATCACATCATCGGTGAAGACGCCACCAGCAGTCAGGAACTCTCGGTCCTTGTCGAGCGCATCGAGCGCTTGGTCGAGCGCGAAGCAGACCTGTGGGATCGATTTCTCTTCCTCTGGCGGCAGATCGTAGAGATCCTTGTCCATCGGATCGCCCGGGTGGATCTTGTTTTGGATGCCGTCGAGTCCAGCCATCATCATGGCGGCAAACGACAGATAGGGATTGCCGGTTGAATCCGGGAAGCGCACCTCGATGCGGCGACCCTTCGGATTGGCATCGTGTGGGATGCGGATCGATGCTGAACGGTTCTTGGACGAGTAGGCCAGCATCACCGGTGCCTCGAATCCGGGGACCAGCCGCTTGTAGGAGTTGGTCGAGGCGTTGGTCAGGGCATTCAACGCGCGGGCGTGCTTGATAATGCCGCCGATGTAGTACAGCGCGTTATCGGAGAGGCCAGCGTACTTGTCTCCGGCGAAGATGTTGACGCCGTCTTTGGCGAGTGACTGATGCACGTGCATGCCGGTACCGTTGTCGCCAACCAGTGGCTTCGGCATGAAGGTGGCCGTTTTGCCATAGGCATGGGCGACGTTTTGGATCACATACTTGGTGATCTGGTTCATGTCGGCACGACGAACCAGAGGCCCGAACCGGGTGCCGATCTCGCACTGGCCAGCAGTAGCGACCTCGTGATGATGGACCTCGACCGGAACGCCCATTTCCTCTAGCGCTAGGCACATGGCCGCACGGAGGTCGTTCAGAGAGTCGACCGGCGGTACCGGAAAGTAGCCTCCCTTGACACTGGGACGATGGCCCATGTTGCCATCTTCGAACACGCGCTCGGAGTTCCACTCGGCCTCTTCGGAATCGACCTTATAGAACGAACCGGCCATGGTGACGCCCCAACGGACATCATCGAAGACAAAGAATTCAGGCTCGGGACCAAAGAACGCGGTATCGGCGATTCCGGTCGATGCGAGGTAGGCCTCGGCGCGCTTGGCGACCGAACGTGGATCACGCTCGTAGCCCTGCATGGTCGCGGGCTCAAGGATGTCGCAGCGGATGATCATCGTCTTCTCATCGGTGAACGGGTCCATCACCGCCGTCGCGGCCTCTGGCATCAAGACCATGTCAGACGCCTCGATACCTTTCCAGCCGGCGATTGATGAGCCATCGAACATCTTTCCGTCTTGGAATAGGGCCTCATCGATCACCCGAGCGGGCAGGGAGACGTGTTGCTCCTTGCCGCGCGTGTCGGTGAACCGAAGGTCCACGAACTTTACTTCCTCGTCTTTGATGGTCTTCAACACGTCAGTGGCGGACATCTGCGAAATCTCCCGCTGTAGGTCTTGGGATTGAGAATAGGGTTCGAATGCTAGGTCAACGCGAAGCGCCCGATCCAGGATCACAGGCGATCGATCATCGGTCTGTCAGTTCGGACAAGCCGTGGTTGTGCAATACTCGGATCGCGTCGCTGCTATCCAAATATTTTTATGCAGATTATGTGCCATCGTCTGCAGCTCGCTCTCTGCGAGCGGTCAAGCGGCAAGGTTTTGGCGAAGCAAGCCGCATGACGCACCAGGATAAAACACGTATCGCGTGATAATGCACCAAAACAGGGCAGACTAAAAGAGGGTCCATCGATCAGTCGATCCATCAGCCAAACCCTCAACCAATCCCTCAACCAAAGTAGACTCGGACCTCGGCGAAGCGAGCATCTGCTTGCAACGCCTGGCGAAGTCGATCCCGAAGCTGACGGGCTGTTGGCTCGTCGATATAGGTTCGCAAGGGGAAAAAGATGTCGACGGTGATGGCGCCCTCAAGGTAGTGGAGGACTAAGCGTTTGCGCATCAAGGCTTCGGGAATCTGCCCCCAAAGCTGGTCGAGGCGCTCAATGACCTCGGTGCGCAGCGGCAAGCCCTTGGTTGGCGCCGCGGTCTCATCGTCCTCGGGATCGATGTGGACCGTAACGTCAGACATCCGATCGATGGTCTCCATGAGCCGCTCTTGTACCAACACACTGATGGCGTGCCCTTCAGAGACGCTGATATCAGGGTCGACCAGGATGTGGACGTCAGCCGAGGCGTTGCCGCCCAGGGTGCGCGTGCGCAGCATGTGGACATCGCGGACACCGGTGCTGCGGCGGATGATCTGACTGATCTCGCGCAGCCGCTCGGGGCTGAGACCGGTATCGACCAACTCGCGCATCGCATTCGAGCCAAGATCCCAAGCGATCTTTGCGATCATCACCGCAACGATCACCGAGGCCACCGAATCGAGGTAGGGCAGGCCGGCGAGCGTTCCGGCGACACCGATCAAGACGACGATCGAGGAGATCGCATCCGAACGGTGGTGCCAGGCGTTGGCCATGAGCAGATCCGAGCGCACGCGCAGTCCATAGGCACGCGTATACCAGTAGAGCGCCTCTTTGACGAGGATCGACAGGCCTGCCGCGTAGAGCGCAATGGGCTCAGGCTGCAACAACGCTTCCGGCTGGAACAGGCGCTCGGTGGCGTCCCATGCAATACCGATGGCGACGGCACTGAGCAAGAAGCCGAGCACCAGTGTCGCGACCGTCTCGAAGCGCCCGTGGCCGTAGGGATGCTCGGCGTCGGGTCCTTTCGCCGCTTTGTGGCCTGCAAACCAGACCAGGACATCAGACAACAGGTCAGACAGGGAGTGAACGCCGTCGGCGATCAGCGCGTGAGATTGCCCAAACCAGCCAGCCGCGATCTTGATCGCGGACAGCAGCAGGTTGATGAGCGCGCCAACCAAGGTCGTGCGCTTGATCGCCCTTGCGCGCGTCTGGCGTGCGATGGTGTCCATGAGAGCCCCGATGCGTCTGTGCGAGTGCGGCGTCGAATGGCGCGGATTATAACGGCGAGGATGGCTTGTGACCCTGGCGTTTGCTGTGGTCGGCAAAGGAGCAAGATCGCTATACTGTGGGGTTTTAGCAGACGCCGGAGTCCGCGTTGAGCAATCTGTCGGACGATCGGATCAGTTTCCAGGAACTGATCTTCAAACTCGAGCACTATTGGAGCCGTCAAGGCTGCGTGATCCTACAGCCTTATGACATGGAGGTAGGGGCAGGAACCTTCCATCCAGGGACCTTCTTGCGCGCGATCGGCCCAGAGCCATGGAATGCTGCTTATGTGCAGCCATCGCGGCGGCCGACGGATGGTCGCTATGGCGAGAACCCAAATCGTTTGCAGCACTATTATCAGTTTCAGGTGGTCATGAAGCCCTCGCCGGAGGCGATCCAAGCGCTGTATCTGGACTCACTCCGCGCGCTCGGTATCGATCCGCTGATCCACGATATCCGTTTTGTCGAAGACAATTGGGAGTCACCAACCTTGGGCGCCTGGGGATTGGGCTGGGAGGTCTGGCTGAATGGCATGGAGGTGACACAGTTCACCTATTTCCAGCAGGTCGGTGGGCTCGAATGTCGGCCCGTCACCGGCGAGATCACTTACGGGCTCGAGCGCATCGCGATGTATTTACAGGGCGTCGAGAGCGTCTACGATCTGCTCTGGACAGATTCCGCCACTGGCCCTGTCTCCTATGGCGACGTCTTTCTGCAGAACGAGCGCGAGCAGTCCGCTTACAACTTCGAGCACGCTGATATCCCGTCGCTGTTTGCGTTGTTCGACGTCTGCGAGCAACAAAGCAAGGTCTTGGTCGAGGCTGGCCTGCCGCTGCCGGCCTACGAGCAGGTGTTGAAGGCCTCCCATACCTTCAATCTGCTCGATGCACGCGGTGCCATTTCCGTCACCGAGCGTCAACGCTTTATCCTCCGGGTCCGGACGCTCGCGCGAGCGGTGGCTGAGGCCTATTACCACAGTCGCGAGACGCTCGGCTTCCCGATGGCAGCCGCCAATGCCGGCGCCGAGGAGGCCGCATGAGCAGTCACAATAATACCGCTGATCTCTTGGTCGAGATTGGCACCGAGGAATTGCCTCCAGCCGCCCTGGCAAAACTCTCGACGGCGTTCCGCGATGGCCTGCTGAAGGGCCTAGACGATGCCCGGCTTACTCATGGTAGCGGGCAGGCGTTTGCAAGCCCTCGTCGGCTCGCGGTGATCCTGTGCCAAGTCGCACTCGCGCAACCCGATGAGCAAGTCGCTCGGCGCGGCCCCGCGCTGAAAGCCGCATTCGATGCCGATGGCGCTCCGACCAAGGCCGCATTGGGATTTGCGCAGTCTTGCGGCGTTGCTGTCGACACGCTGGAGCAGGAACTGACCGAAAAGGGCGCTTGGCTATGCTATCGGCAGCAGGTCATCGGCAAACCGGCCGCAGCCCTCTTGCCGGAGCTGATCGACGCGGCATTGGCAGCGTTGCCGATCCCGAAACGGATGCGCTGGGGGGATAGCCATGTCGAGTTCGTGCGCCCGGTGCATTGGGTCTGCGTGCTGCTGGGCGATGCCGTCGTCCCGGGACAGGTGCTCGGGATCGAGATCGATCGTCTCACGCACGGGCATCGTTTCCATCATCCGGGTGCACTGAGTCTGACCTCCGCCGCTGACTATCTGACGGCGCTGCGAGGTGCTTACGTCGAAGCCGACCTGGCAGCTAGACGCAGCGCCATCCTCGAGCAGGTTGAAGCACTCGCGGCCGAAGCGGGTGGGGCGGCGATGATCGATGAGTCCGTGCTCGATGAGGTGACGGCACTCTGTGAGTGGCCAGTCGCCATACTCGGACGCTTCGATCCAAGCTTCCTCGAGGTGCCCTCAGAGGTCTTGATCGAGACCATGCAAGCCAACCAGAAGTATTTCCCGGTGGTGGATGACTCTGGAAGCCTGTTGCCTTGCTTCATCACCGTCAGCAACATCCAAAGCCGCGATCCGAATCAGGTTCGGGCCGGCAACGAGCGGGTGATTCGGCCGCGGTTTGCCGATGCCAAGTTCTTCTGGGAGCAGGATCTCAAGACTCCACTCGGCGAGCGCGTGGACGCGCTCCAGGGAATCGTCTTCCAGCATCAGCTTGGCACCCTGCTCGAAAAGACTGAGCGTGTCGCGGAACTGAGTGCTTGGATTGCTGAGGTGATTGGCGGCGATAGCAGCCAAACCCGCCACGCCGCGCGGCTGGCCAAGGCCGATCTCGTGACCCAGATGGTTGGCGAGTTTGGCAGCTTGCAAGGCGTGATGGGCCGCTACTATGCAGAGCACTCTGGCGAAGCCCCGATCGTCGCAGCGGCGATTGAACAGCATTACTGGCCTAAGCACGCTGGCGATCATTTGCCGGAGACTGACCTTGCGCGCGCGCTGGCGATCGCGGACCGCGCCGACACCTTGGTTGGCATTTTCGCCATCGGTCTGCGTCCAACCGGAGTCAAAGATCCTTATGGGTTGCGTCGGGCCGCCATTGGCGTGCTGCGCATCTTGATCGAGACGCCATTGGCACTGGATCTTCGCGTTCTGTTCGAACGGGCAGCGGCTCGTTTTCCGGCCAGTCTGAATGCGGCCAGCTGCGTCGACGAGGTCTTGAGATATTGTGTCGAGCGCCTGAAGCGCTACTACGCTGACGCTGGCGACGATCGTTCAGCCGATGCCGACGTCATCGCTTCGGTCTTGGCGCTCGACCTCAGCGAGCCCGTGGATATCGATCGCCGCATCCAAGCCGTCCAGCATTTTCGTGGCCGCCCGGAGGCGAGCGCACTCGCGGCCGCCAATAAGCGGACGCGCAATATCCTGCGGAAGGTGTCGGCTGAGGAGATTGGCCAGCAGGTCGAGCAGGCGTTGTTGCAGGACGTTGCCGAGCAGTCGCTTGCCATGGCTGTCAATACGCTGAGCGATAAGGTGACTGGCTTGTTGGATCAGCACGACTACAAGGCCGCCCTTGCCGAACTCTCGAGTCTGCGCCAAACGCTTGACGATTTCTTTGAGCAGGTGATGGTGATGGCGGACGCGCCCGAGATCCGGGCCAATCGACTCGCGCTGTTGCAGCGGATCGAGCGGTTGTTTCTTGGGGTCGCTGATATCTCGTTGCTGCAAGGATAATGCGAAAGTCCGGCTAATCTGCTCTGTTGATTGCCGAGCTAAAGCCGCACCAAGAGCCACACCAAGATCCGAAAGAGGCGCCACTATGAAACTCGTCATCTTGGATCGCGATGGGGTGATCAACTACGACTCAGAGGACTACATCAAGTCTGCAGACGAGTGGTACCCCATCCCCGGCAGCCTAGAGGCAATCGCGCGACTCAACAACGCCGGCATCAGCGTTGCGGTCGCCACCAATCAGTCGGCCGTCGCGCGCGGACTCTGTGATTTGGACGACATCAACGCCATCCATCAGGCGCTGCGCACGCGCTTGAGTGCCGTTGGCGGCCGCGTCGAAGTCATCGCCTTTTGTCACCACGGACCCAGCAATGGTTGCGAATGCCGCAAGCCGTTGCCGGGACTCTTGCGTGAGATCCGTCGTCGAACCGGCTTTCCGCTCAGCGGCACGCCGATGATCGGCGATTCGCGCCGGGATCTCGAGGCCGCACTCGGTGTGGGGGCGCAGCCAATCCTGGTGCGCACCGGCAATGGCGAGAAAACGGAGCAACTGCTCCCGCCGGCGCTGGCTGAAGTGCCGGTGTTCGATGATCTAGCCGCCGCGGTTGATGCGCTCCTCCAGCGCAGTTAATGGCTCATGGCTGGCTTGCCAATGTCTGGGTGGCAAACCTCTGCGCTGGACACTGCTCGAGCCCTCAGTTTTGCCGCCTTTCTCTGGCTCAGCGCGGTCATCTACAGCACGCTGCTGCTGATTCTGTTTCCACTTCTGCCAAGACAGCATCTGCAGCGCCTGGTTCTGCAATGGGAACATGCTGTGCTCTGGGCCCTGCGGAGGCTGTGTGGGCTTGGCTATCGCGTAACCGGGTTGGAACACCTGCAAGCTTGCCATGGCCAGGGACAGATTATTTTCAGTAATCATCAGTCGGCCTGGGAAACCATTGCCCTCGGCCCTTT
The DNA here is from genome assembly GCF_016653315.1 of Halochromatium roseum. GTDB lineage: Bacteria > Pseudomonadota > Gammaproteobacteria > Chromatiales > Chromatiaceae > Lamprobacter > Lamprobacter roseus. The sequence continues at coordinate 71,923 of NZ_NHSH01000010.1, forward strand.
GTTACCGACCCCACAAACCTGGGTGACGAAACGCGAGCTGTTACTGGTCCCGTTTTTTGGCTGGGCGCTCGCGCTCTTTCGGCCAATCGCGATTGATCGCTCGGCGGGCCGTCGGGCGATGAGACAGCTGCTTACGGTTGGCGCAGAACGGCTAGCACTCGGTCACTCGATTGTGATCTTTCCTGAAGGCACACGTGTTACACCAGGAAAGCTAAAGCGTTTTGGGATCGGTGGCGCACTGTTGGCTGCCCGCACCGGCGTGCCGGTGGTGCCAATCGCGCACAACGCGGGCTGTTTCTGGGGCCGCAACCAATTGCGCAAGCGCCCTGGAATCATCGATGTGGTGATCGGACCGCCGATCGAGACCAAGGGATTGAGCGCAAGCGCCATCAATGCCTTGGCTGAAGACTGGATCAGCGCTGCCGTAACAGCGCTGGTCCAGAAGACGGACTGTATGCCTGCGTCCGACTAGACGTCGATATTGGCGGCATCGAGCGCATGCAGCTCGATGAATTCTCGCCGCGGTTCGACATGCTCACCCATCAGGGTGGTGAAGATTTGATCCGCGCTCACCGCATCTTCGATGGTCACGCGCAGGAGGCGACGGCAATCCGGGTCCATGGTGGTCTCCCATAACTGAGCCGGGTTCATCTCTCCAAGACCCTTGTAGCGCTGAATGTGGTAGCCGCGCCGCCCTTCAGCAAGCAGCCAATCAAAGGCCTCCCCGAACGTGCTCACTTCGCGGTAACGCTCACCACGCACCACGCGCGCTCCAGGCTTCAGTAGACCTTCGAGCTTCTCCGCGAGCGTTGCGATGCGGCGGTAGTCTGCAGAATCGAAGAAGTCGAGGGCCACTTCTCGGGTCTCTGGAATACCATGCACGAGGCGAATGATCGAAAGGCCAATCGGCTTTTCGCTATCCGATTGGCTCAGCCTGATGCGATAGTCGATGGCTGGGCCCGCTTGCGCTCGAAGTAACTGCTCTAGCTGGTCTGCCCAGGCGGCAAGGCGTTCGGCATCGGTGCGGACATCCACGGTGAGGCGAGGCATGCTCAGAAGTTCCGTCAGGAAATTGAGATCGTAGCGCGTCGCCATTCTCAGGAGCATCGCGCGGAAGACCTGATAATCGCTCATCAAGGCTTCAAACCCGATATCGCTGATCGGCGGGGCCTCTGGCTCAACATAGAGCGCGGCGTTATCGATCGCGGCTCGAAGCAGCGATGCGCTCATTTCCGCATCATCGAGCAGATAGTCTTCCTGCTTTCCGCGCTTGACCTTGTACAGCGGTGGCTGAGCGATATAAACGTAGCCGCGATCGATCAGCTCTGGCATCTGGCGATAGAAGAAGGTCAGCAGGAGCGTTCGGATATGGGCGCCGTCGACATCGGCATCGGTCATGATGATGATGCGATGGTAACGGAGCTTGTCAGGATTATATTCCTCGCGACCGATGCCACAGCCGAGTGCCGTGATCAAGGTCCCAACCTCTGCCGAGGACAGCATCTTGTCAAAACGGGCCTTTTCGACATTGAGGATCTTGCCCTTCAGCGGCAGGATCGCTTGGAAGGCGCGGTCTCGACCCTGCTTTGCTGAGCCGCCAGCTGAATCACCCTCGACGATAAAGAGTTCGGAGCGCGAGGGGTCCTTCTCCTGACAGTCCGCCAATTTTCCAGGTAGACCGGCAATGTCGAGCACGCCCTTTCGACGCGTCATGTCACGGGCCTTGCGAGCAGCCTCTCGCGCCCGCGCCGCATCCAGCATCTTATTGGCGATGATCTTTGCTTCGGACGGATTCTCTTCGAGAAACATGTCCAAGTACTGGCTCAGCAATGCCTCGACCACCGGCTTGACATCCGAAGAAACCAGCTTGTCCTTGGTTTGAGAGGAGAACTTGGGATCAGGCACCTTGACGGAGACAACCGCGGTTAATCCCTCGCGTGCATCGTCACCGACGGGTCGGGTCTTCTGATTTTTGTCGAGTTGCTGCCGTTCGATGTACTGGTTGAGCGTCCGGGTGAGCCCTGCACGAAACCCCGCGAGGTGTGTACCACCATCCCGCTGCGGGATGTTATTGGTATAGCAGAAGATGCTTTCTTGGTAGGCATCGTTCCATTGCAAGGCGACCTCGGTGACGATCTCACTGCGCTCGGCAGTGAAATAGAAGACGCTTGGATGGATTGGAGATTTGTTCTGGTTGAGATGTTCGACGAAGGCGCGAATACCGCCTTGATACTCGAAGACATTTTCGCGGTCGGTACGCTCGTCTTTCAGCCGAATGCGCACTCCGGAGTTCAGGAAGGATAGCTCTCGCAAGCGTTTGGCGAGTATTTCGAAGTGAAACTCGAGATCGGTGAAAATACTTGGCGATGGCTTGAAGTAGACCTCGGTACCAGTGGCATCGGAGGGGCCGCATTCCCGCAGTGGGTAGGAGGGCACGCCAAGCTTGAACTCTTGTTCATAGGCCATGCCGTCGCGCCGGATACGCAGGCGCAAATACTCCGAGAGGGCATTGACGACCGAGACGCCGACCCCGTGTAGACCACCCGATACCTTGTAAGAGTTATCGTCGAACTTACCGCCCGCATGGAGCACGGTCATGATCACCTCGGCGGCGGAACGATTCTCCTCAGGATGGATGTCGACAGGGATGCCGCGGCCATTGTCGATGACCGAGACAGCGCCATCAGCGTGCACGGTGACCAGGATTTCGGTGCAATGGCCAGCAAGCGCTTCGTCGATCGCATTGTCGACGACCTCGAAGACCATGTGGTGGAGCCCTGTCCCATCATCGGTATCGCCGATGTACATTCCGGGCCGCTTGCGGACAGCGTCAAGGCCTCGAAGAACCTTGATACTTGAGGAATCGTAGCTCATACGCTGGGGAGATCTGTTGTGGTAGACAAGATGTGCCAAGCCAGATGAGGCAGGCAATCGACGCCATCGGGCGGGAAGCCTCAGAAAAGGGCAGGCTGTGAGGACGCTAGCGCGCCTGCGTCAATTGCGGCTCGACTCATCGATCGGCGGCGTCAAGCCTAGCTTGGCGACAGCTGGCGATGGCGCCACTGTGGCAAAAGGCTAGAACCCATTGATTATACATGGCTGACGCATGTTTTGGGCTGAGCAATCGGTCGGTGGCATCAGCCAAGTGTTCCACGTGGAACATGCACGGGCGCTCCGCCAAACAGCCCCCGTGGCTGAAGAGCCGACCTGCAACCGAATGTTCCACGTGGAACATGCATGGCGCGCGGCCAGGCGGGTCGCTCATAGCTGAAGGGTCGATCTGCAGGCGAATGTTCCACGTGGAACATCCCTCTGGACATCAGTTCGTCCAGAGCCCACTAAACGCCTGAAGCAGACCGATAACCGCAAGGGTTCCACCGCGGCGATCTTCACCGCCAGTCAATCAGTCGGCTGCACGCAGCAGGCATCCATGTTCCACGTGGAACATCGCGTCATCCGCAGTGCAACAACTGGTCAGCAGCTCCTTACCTGGTAAGGCCGTGTAGAAGGCTTGAGAACCATGTCGTCTTAATAGACTCACCACTCGCTGGCTCCACGCAGGAGCCAACTCGGCGTCGAGATCGTCAACCAGCCACAATGCACCCATCCCATTTTCGACCGACACCAACTGCTCAGCCGCAAGTTGCAAGACGCAGCCAAGGATCTTCGACTGCCCGCGAGAACCAACCCACTTATTGCCATCGAGCCGCAGGGAAAAGTCATCGCGCGAGATCCCTAGATAGGTGAAGCCACGTTCCTGATCCGCTGGGCGCATCGCTGCCAATCTTGACAGCAGTTCGTCGTGTTCCAGGATGGCGCCGTCCCAGCGGGCCTCGATCTCCCTGAACCAATCCTCCTCGGCATTCAGAGCCCGGAATCCTTCCGCTAAGGCCTCGAAGAACCTCGCCCGTCGTCGTGAAATAGCGCTGAGCACGACAGCATAGGGTTCATCCCAGACAGCCTGGCCCCGCGCACCAGACCGCAACCAAGCGTTGCGTTGCGACGCCACTCGCCGAAATCGGGAAAATAAGCCGCCTGCCGACCGATCCCATAGCATGAGATTCCAGTCAATAAAACGCCGTCGCAATGAAGGTTCACCCTCAACGAGGGCATGTGTCCACTCGCAGATCAGACGGACCGGCAACCGAGTTTCAATACCCTGGGCCGGATCTCGCGTGACCTCCCCGCGAGTACTCGCCCAACTGATTCTTGCGTCCCCGAACGACCCCTCTAGCCAGCCTTCGATCCGAGCCGATGTCTCACCACGCTCGATCAAACTGCCGAATCGGCGTCCGCGAAAGCTCCGACCTCGGCTCAAGCAGTAGATCGACTCGAGTAGTGCCGTCTTCCCAGCCGCATTAGCACCAACAATCCAGTTAGCACCCGAGCAAAAATCAACATCGACCTCGCGCAGATTCCTAAACCGTTGCAACCGGATGCGTTTTAACGTTGCGTTAAACAACCATCACCTTCATGCTCCCGCCTCGCCACCACAGATGCTAGAGCCGCATCGGCATGATGACGAACACCTCATCCTCAGCCCCCACCCCTTGCCAGACGGCACTGTTCTCAGCATTCTTGAAGCGTACCTCGACAGTCGAGGCGTCTACCGCTGAGAGAACATCAAGCACGTAAGCGACGTTGAACCCGACCGAGACCGACTCACCGCTGTACTCGATCTCAATCTCGTCTTCCGCCTGCTCCTTCTCCGGATTCTGAGTCTGCAGCAACAACCGACCGGTCTCGAAGGTCACGCGCACGCCCTTGTACTTCTCATTCGACAGGATGGCTGTTCGCTGCAGTGCAGCCCGCAAACGATCCCGATCGATGCTTGCAACACGCTCCAGGTCTGCAGGAATGACCCGGTTGTAGTCTGGATACTGACCCTCGACCAATTTCGAGACGACCTGGGTCTTACCGAGATCAACCTTGAGCGCCCGCTCAGATAACTCAACCCGCACTCGCTCTGGAGCCGATCCGAGAAGACGCTTGAGCTCAAGCACCGTCTTTGCCGGAACAATGACCTGCCGCGGCTCCGTCGCCAACCCTGATTCTTCTGGATTAGCGTTGTCTAGCGCCGCGACAACCTTTGCCAGCCGATGTCCATCAGTAGCAACGGCAACTGCGCGCTCCGACGACAGTTCGAGTAGCACACCATTGAGGTAGTAACGCACATCCTGCTGCGCCATTGCGAACGAGGTCTTATCCAGCAGTCGTTGCAGCAGGTCACGATCGACCTCGACCATCACCTCCGGAGCCGGGACTTCCATGGTTGGGAAATCAGCCGCCGGCAAGGTGCTCAATGTGAATCGACTGCGTCCCGATACCACCGAGCCGCGTTCACTCTGTACCTTGATCAGTGTCTGCGTACCATCGGGCAGCGATCGCGCAATGTCAGTGAGCTTGCGCGCCGGAAGTGTCGCTGTCCCTGCCTCCTCGACCTCGCACACGGCCGTGCTCGTGATCTCGATCTCGAGATCGGTACCTTTCAATCGCAACAGTCCATCATCGGCACTCAGTAACAAATTGCCAAGGATCGGCAAGGTTTGCCGACGCTCAACAACGCCGCCCACAACCGACAATGCGGGAAGTAACACTGATCGATCGACCGAAATCTTCATGCGTTATTACTCTTGTCTTTAAATGTCTTAGCTATCGTAATAGTAGACTTAGTGGATAACCCTGTAAGGAGTCAAATGCCTTTTGTAAACAGACGGATGACTGATCCTAAAGCGGTTGGAGACAACCTCGCTTAACTGTGAGTGATCTGTGGACAGACTCGGCTCAAAAACCAGCACACAGCTTGCCCACAGTTAGTTCTGCAGGGTTCTCAACAAGATCTTGTAGTCTTCCTCGATCATGGTGTCGCCCGAGCGCAGCTCAGCGATTTTGCGGGCTGCATGGATCACTGTGCTGTGGTCGCGTCCGCCGAACGCCTTGCCGATCTCGGGCAGGCTGTGTTTAGTGAGCTCTTTGGCCAACGTCATCGCGACCTGCCTTGGTCGCGCGACCGAGCGAGATCGGCTGGATGACAGGAGATCGCTGACGCGTATCTTGTAGTGGGCGGCTACCGCCTTCTGGATATTCTCGATCGAGACCTGTTTGTCCTGTGCCACCAGCATGTCGCGTAACGCATCTTTTGCGAATTCGACCGTGACCGGCACGCCAAGGAATCGAGAGTTAGCGGCGAGCCGACGGAGTGCACCCTCGAGCTCACGGATGTTAGAGCGCACACGCTTAGCGACAAAGAAGGCAACGTCTTCTGGCAGGTCAGCTCCGATTAATGTGGCTTTGCTATTCAGTATCGCGACCCGGGTCTCAAGGTCTGGTGGCTCGATCGCCACCGTCAGCCCCCAACCGAAGCGCGAGCGCAGCCGCTCCTCAAGCCCACTGACCTCCTTCGGAAACCGATCGCTCGACAAGACGATCTGCTGCTGCGCCTCAAACAGCGCATTGAAGGTATGAAAAAACTCCTCCTGCGAGCGGTCCTTGCCAGCGAAGAACTGAACGTCGTCGATCAGCAGGACATTGACACGACGATAGAGTCGCTTGAACTTGTCGATCTCGTTGTGCTGCAGCGCCCGAATCATGTCCGAGACGAATCGCTCGGAGTGGACGTAGACCACTTTAGACGACGGATTGGCCTCGAGGATGGCGTTACCGATCGCATGCATCAGATGGGTCTTGCCTAAGCCGACACCGCCATAGACGAAGAGCGGGTTATACGCAGTGCCGGGGTTTTGCCCGATCTGGATCGACGCAGCACGGGCGATTTGGTTCGACTTGCCCTCAACAAAGGTGTCGAAGTTAAACGCTCGGTTGAGGCAGGCTTCCGCGCGCCGCTGCTCCAGGACGAGATCGTTAGCCGCCTCGTTGCTGCTCAGTACAGCCGCGGTGCCGTTCTCCTGCTTACGCAGGGCCCCGATCTCGAAGCTCAGCTGGGTGACCCGGCCCTCGCTGACAGCTCGGCAGAGCGAAGCAATTTGTGTCTCATAGTGCTGCTTGACCCAGTCTTTGACGAAGCGGTTGGGTGCAAAGAGCCTTAGGCGTTCGCCCTCCTCGCTGGCTTGCAACGGCATGATCCAAGTATTGAATTCAGAGTCAGTGAGATCCTGCCTGAGCAGGCTTGTACACTGGTCCCAGAGCTTCGGCATCGCCGATCCCCTCGTTAGTACGTTTCAGATTGAGCAGCTGAGATTGCAGCCACTGCGACCTGCCAGTCTAGACCCCTGATGACGACTTATCCACAGCCTGACTTGGGAACAGGACTGTGCAATGATCTCAGCGAAGACGTTGACCCGAGTCCACCCTCGTTCTAATATGGGCGGTCATGCTCTGCGGGTCCGCTTGGATTGCCTAGCGCTCGCGGCACAAGTAGCCCCGGCAGCCTCTACCTTTAACCTGTGGACCAATCGGTCAGACCCAGCGCTAAGCATTGCCTGGCCTGCCGATTGGTGAGTGCCGACGCAAACGGCTGACCATCATCGTCCGACCTGCGAGCTGCGTTCAGCTGCGGGTCACATCTGTGGAGACTTTTTCGTGAAACAGACCTTTAAACCCAGTCGTTTGAAGCGGGCGCGGACGCACGGCTTCCGAGCGCGCAATGCCACGCGTAATGGTCGCAAAGTGTTGCAGGCGCGGCGCGCGAAAGGTCGGGCGCGGTTGACGCCCTAGTCTTGTCGGCCTGTCAACCGCGAAACAGCACAGACGATACAGATGTTGCCGTGCCCAGTGGAGCAGCGTCAGGGTTTGGTTTCCCGCTTGCGGTTCGATTGCGCAAGTCGCGACATTTTGACTGGGTATTTGCTGAGCCACGCCGTTCGAGCGATCTGTACTTCACGGTGTTGGGCCGCACGCCTCCTGGCTGTGAAACGGTTCAGACTGCACGTCTCGGCCTCGCCATTGCCAAACGCTGTGCTCCGCGAGCAGTTGCCCGCAATCGGATAAAGCGCGTGATTCGTGAAAGCTTCCGTCATGCCCAAGATTCGCTGGAGTTCGCTGACTTCGTTGTGCTCTGCCGTCGAGCCGCTGTCGATGCAGACAATGCAACGCTGAACGCTTCACTCGCCAAGCACTGGAAGCGCTTTCAGCGGCGATGATTGTTAATCGACTGGTACGCGGCTCGATTCGGGCCTATCAATTGTTCTTGAGTCCGTTGCTCGGCAATCACTGCCGCTTCTACCCAACTTGCTCGCAATACGCGATCGAGGCCGTTGAGCAGCACGGTGTGCTGCGCGGCCTTTGGCTCGGGGTTCGGCGCCTGCTCAGATGCCACCCTTGGCACCCGGGCGGCGTTGATCCGGTTCCGCCTGCAAACAGGTCGACCGTACAAGACACGCGGTCTGCTCCTCCTTCATCCACTAACCGCTAGCGCAGTCGACTCCCCCCTCATGGAAAACATGCGCCTGATCTTGATCCTGGCTCTCGCTTTCGTCCTATTTCTGATCTATCAGGCCTGGGTCGAGGACTACAGTACGCCACCCGTTGCGTCGACGGAAACGGAGACCTTCGTGGGCAGTTCAGCCGCTGATTCGCCTCATGCTGGCTCGCCAGCCGATGCGCCGAATGCGCCCGCTGTCGGTGCGCCAACGGTAAATGCAGTACCGGGAGCGTTCGCCGCCGACCAAGCGACTGGAGCGGCACTTGCTGCAGGGCCGATTGTCGTCGAAACCGATGTGCTCCGCGCTGAGATCTCGCCACGGGGCGGGACCATTCAGGCGCTATACCTGCTGGACTATAAGCAGAATGCGGATGATCCAAGCAAGCCGTTTCAGCTGCTAAAAGCGACCACCCCAAACCTCTTTATTGTCCAGTCTGGGCTACTTGGTGGGGCGGATAACGATCTGCCGACCCATGAGGCGGTGTTCACCCCAGCCCAGCAGCGCTACAGTCTGACCGAAGACGACAACGAACTGTTGGTCGAGCTGTTCTGGCAGAATGACGCTGGCATTCAAGTGGTGAAGCGCTATCGCTTCGAGCGTGGTCGATTCTTGGTGCATGCCAGTCAAGAGATCATCAACGGGACCGAGACGCCGATTGCGGTCCGCGACTACGAACAGCTTCAGCGCACCGAACTCTACGATCCTGGCAAATCGAGCTTTATCCATACCTATACCGGTGGCGTCTACTACGGCCCCGAGGTCAAGTATAAGAAGGAGTCCTTCGCCGACATCGCGAAGCGGCCGCTGGATCTGACCATCACCGATGGCTGGGTGGCGATGATCCAGCATTACTTCATGGCGGCCTGGATACCGCCAACAGGTGTTGAAGAAACCTTTTACACCAAGGCCATCGATGGCGGTAGTCGCTACATCATCGGCACCTATTCCCCTGCGATCACCATCCCTGCCGGTGCCAGTCATACCTTTGAGAGTCAGCTGTTCGCCGGCCCGAAGTTGCAGGATCGGCTTGCCGAGATCGCGCCCGGCCTTGAGCTGGCGGTCGACTATGGCTGGCTCACCATCCTCGCCGAGCCGATCTTCTGGCTACTCAACGCCATTCATTCCGTGGTTGGTAACTGGGGTTGGGCGATCATTATCCTGACCATCCTGATCAAGGCGGCCTTCTACAAGCTGTCTGAGGCCAGTTATAAATCGATGGCCAATATGCGCAAGATGACACCGCGCATTCAAGCCCTCAAAGATCGCTATGGGGATGATAAGGAGAAGCTGAACCAGGCGTTCATGGAGCTGTACAAGAAGGAGAAGATCAATCCACTCGGCGGCTGTTTGCCAATCTTGGTACAGATCCCGGTCTTCATCGCGCTCTACTGGGTACTGCTCGAGAGTGTCGAGCTGCGTCACGCCCCCTTCATCCTCTGGCTCGATAATCTCACCGAGCCTGATCCGTTGTATATCCTGCCGCTGATCATGGGCGTGTCCATGTTCGTGCAGCAGAAGCTCAATCCGCCACCGCCCGATCCGATGCAGGCAAAGATCTTCATGGCCTTGCCGTTCGTGTTTACGGTGTTCTTCGCCTTCTTCCCGTCCGGCCTGGTGCTGTACTGGGTGACCAATAACCTACTCTCGATCTCCCAGCAGTGGTACATCACTCGAAAGGTCGAGCAGGCCGCTAGCCACGGTGGGGGTCACGGCTCGAAAAAGTCGAAATGACTGTTGGCGAAGGCTCAGGATGCCAGGATCGGACAGATCGCCCTCGTCATTAGCGCCCGAGCCACCGGCATCCAGTGCGCCTGATACGATCGCGGCGGTGGCCACGGCTCCGGGCGTCGGAGCCATCGGTATTCTGCGTATCTCAGGACCTGCCGCCGAGCGTATCGCCGAGCATCTGATCGGATCCGTGCCGCAGCCACGTCAGGCAACGCTCCGTCGCTTCGTCGATGCACAAGGCGAAGCGATCGATCAAGGCGTTGCACTCTGGTTCCCCGCGCCCCACTCGTTCACCGGTGAGAATCTGCTTGAGCTGCAGGGCCATGGGGGGCCGATCGTGCTCGATCTCCTCCTCGCGCGCGCCCTCGACTTGGGCGCACGCCCGGCACGACCAGGTGAGTTCAGCGAGCGCGCATTTCTGAATGGGAAGCTGGATCTTGCGCAGGCCGAGGCAATCGCCGACCTGATTCAGGCCGGTACCGCGACCCAGGCCAGGCTCGCGACGCGGAGCCTCCAAGGTGTGTTCTCACGGCGCGTTAACACCCTCGTCGAGCAGCTCACCCGACTGCGCGCACTCATTGAAGCTGCCCTCGATTTCCCAGACGACGAGCTCGATGCGTTACCGATCTCCGACACCGATTTCGCCACCTTGATTGCTGCCATCGAGACCTTGCTGGCAAGCTCGCACCAAGGTGAGTTGATCCGCGATGGCCTCCTCGTGGTGATTGCCGGCGCGCCCAATGCCGGCAAATCGAGCTTGCTCAATGCGCTCGCCGGTACCGAGGCAGCCATCGTCACCGAAATACCTGGCACCACGCGCGATCTGCTGCGTGCGGAGATCCAGATCGACGGCCTGCCGCTCCGGTTGGTGGATACCGCCGGACTGCGGCCGTCGACGGACCCGGTCGAGCAAGAAGGGATTCGTCGCGCGCGCGGCCAGATTCAGCAGGCGGATCATCTTCTGTTGATCATTGACGACCACGCGCAACGCCCAGACAGCTCCCTGCAAACCCACCTTGTCGAGCTTAAATTGGACCCAGGGGTGCCAGTGACCATCCTCCGTAACAAGATCGATCGCAGCGGTAGGCCGATCGGCAAGTCGATAACCCCTGAGGGCCATACCGAACTCGCCTGCTCAGCCAAAACCGGCGCTGGCCTCGATGATCTGCGCTCCCATCTCAAGACCATTGCCGGCTACCGCGGCGCTGACGCCGGGGAATTCTCTGCACGACGCCGTCATGTTGAAGCGTTGCGGCAGGGGTTAACGCATCTCAAACAGGCTCAGCAGGCCTGGGCTGAGCAGCGTGGACACAGGCATCCAGCGCCTGAACTGGTCGCTGAGGATCTGCGGCTTGCTCAATACGCACTGGGTGAGATCACTGGTGAGTTCAGCTCCGATGATCTGCTTGGCCGCATCTTCAGCGAGTTCTGCATCGGAAAATGACGCCGATATCGACCGAAGAGACCACCAAGGCAAGAACGAGCTGAGGTCTGGCAACAATCTGTCAACCCGCGTGTGAGCTTCGGATGGTTTATCCTAGCCCGCTGTCGGCTCTAACGCTCATGACGCAGCGTCATCCGAGACAATGAATCGCGTGTGATTCATGTTAGCGGAGCGCGCGCAGCGCCAGCCCGGCTGATGAAGCGCTTGTTTCACGGTATTTCACGGTAACTGAGGAGACCCAGCAGCAATGACAACACCCTTGAAAGACCTCCGTGGTGCGACGACGGGCTTGATCGAGATCTTAGCAGCAGAGGGCGTGACCGATAATGATGCCTTCGTCGCCGCCGCCGCTACGCCGAGTCAGCGCAAGCAACTGGCCGAGCGCTGCGGCAGCGATGTTTCAACCATCCTCGAGCTGGCGAACCGGGCCGATCTGGCGCGGGTTAAGGGTGTGTCAGGCGTGTATTCAGACCTTCTCGAGAACGCCGGTGTCGACACAGTCAAGGAGCTTGCAACCCGTAATCCCGAGAACTTGCACGCCAAACTGCTCGAGACCAACGCAGCCATGCAGCTCGCCCAACGCCCGCCGACCGCTGCTCAGGTAGACGGCTGGGTCGAGCAAGCAAAGACACTACCGAAGCGCTTGAGCTACTGATGACCAACGGCAAACCAGCGATGGATATCAAGTACGCAATCGCGCAGGCGGTTGATGGTCACGACCTCGATGGCGAGACCATGACCATAGCGATGGATGCCATCATGACCGGCCAGGCGACCCCAGCCCAGGTGGCCGGCTTGTTGGTGGCCTTGCGCCTGAAAGGCGAGACCGTCACCGAGATTGCCGCCGCTGCGGCCGTGATGCGAAAGCTGGCCAGCGGCGTTGATCTCGGCGCGCTCGAGCATACGGTCGACATCGTCGGCACCGGTGGCGACGCCTCAAGCACCTTCAATGTGTCCACGACCAGCATGTTCGTGGCCGCAGCGGCGGGCTGTCATGTTGCCAAGCATGGCAATCGCTCGGTGTCGTCGAAATCTGGTGCCGCCGATGTCCTCGAGGCCGCGGGGCTGCGCCTCGATCTCAGCCCTGAGCAGGTGGCACATTGCGTGCGCGAAGTCGGCGTGGGCTTTATGTTTGCACCGGCACATCATGGCGCGATGAAACATGCGATCGGTCCACGCCGTGAGCTCGGTATCCGCACCCTCTTCAATATCCTCGGGCCGCTCACTAATCCAGCAGGCGTTCATCATCAGGTTCTGGGTGTCTATTCACAAGACCTGCTGCTGCCCCTCGCCGAGGTCTTGCAGCGATTGGGGGCAACACATGTTTTGGTCGTGCATGCCCGGGATGGACTTGACGAGATCAGCGTCGCCGAGCGCACCGATGTGGCCGAACTGAAGGACGGTATGATCACGCGTTATAGTGTCGCACCTGAGGATTTTGGTCTTGAGCGCACTTCGCTCGATGCGGTTCGGGTTGAAGATCCGACGCAGAGCCTGAGCCTGCTGACGGCGGTGCTCGACAATCAGCCCGGTCCAGCACGCGACATCGTTGTCCTCAATGCGGGCGCTGCCATCTATGCAGCCGACGTCGTCGACAGCTTCCCTGAAGGCGTCCAGCGTGCTGATGAGGTCATCGCCAACGGTGCTGCGCGACAACGATTCGATGCCCTGATCGCCTTGGCTAAGACGCTATGAGCGAGATTCCCGATATCCTCAAGCGCATCGTCACGCGTAAGCGAGAAGAGGTGGCCGAGCGCAAGCAGCGCGTCTCGAGCCGCATACTCGAAATACGCGCGGCCGATGCCCGCCCAACACGCGGCTTCGCCGACGCATTGCACCATCGAGTTGCCGCGGGCGCCGCGGCGGTGATCGCTGAAATCAAACGCGCGAGCCCAAGCAAAGGTCTGATTCGGGAAGATTTCGATCCCGCTGAGATTGCGCGCTCCTATGTGCATGGCGGCGCAACTTGCCTGTCGGTGCTGACCGATCGCGACTTCTTTCAAGGCGACGACCAGCACCTCATCGCGGCACGCGCGGCCTGTGCATTGCCCGTGATCCGAAAAGACTTCGTCATCGATCCGTATCAGCTGCTCGAGGCGCGCGCCCTTGGCGCCGATTGCGTGCTGCTGATCGCCGCCTGTCTTGATGATGCATCCCTCAACCAGCTAGCCAGCTTAGCGGGTGATCTCGGCCTTGACGTGCTGATCGAAGTGCATGACGCACAAGAGTTGGAGCGGGCGCTGGCCGTTCCAAGCCGCCTGCTCGGCATCAACAACCGTGATCTGCGCAGCTTTGAGGTCGACCTACAAACCACCCTGAGTCTGAGACCTCAAGTGCCGCCGGACCGGCTCCTGATCACCGAGAGTGGCATCCAGACTCAAGAGGATGTGGCGTTGATGCGTGCAAACGCGGTCAATGCCTTCTTGGTTGGTGAGTCCTTGATGCGCAGTGATGATCCGGGGCAGATGCTTGCCGCGCTCTTCGCTGGGAGCCACTGATACAAACCTATCAGCCAAACCTATCAGCGCGTACCGAAGACCACGATGGTCTTGCCGGCGACACTGATGTGGCCCTTCTCTTCGAGGCTTTTCAACACCCGACCAGCCATCTCACGGGAGCAACCCACCATACGGCCGATGTCCTGACGGGTAATCCTGATCTGCATGCCGTCAGGATGGGTCATGGCATCGGGCTGTTTGCACAGCTCGAGCAGGGCGCCGGCAATTCGCCCCGTCACATCGAGAAAGGCGAGGTCGCCGACCTGGCGGCTGGTTTGCTTGAGGCGCTGAGCGAGCTGGCCGCCGATTGCGAACATGAGCCCGAGCGCATGCTCGCTCAGCTCTCGCTCGAGCAACTGTTGCATACGCACGTAGCTGATCTCGGCAATGGTGCAGGGCTCTCGCGTGCGAACGATCACGCTGCGCGAGGTCAACGATTGGAACAGCCCCATCTCGCCGACAAATTCACCCTTGTTGATGTAGGCCAAGGTCAGCTCATGACGATCATCGTCTTCGATCAGCGCCGTGACGGACCCATCGATCAGATAGTAGAGGCTCTCGGCCGGTTCGCCGCGGCGGATGAAATCGATATGCTTGTCGTAGTGTTTGGTATGGCAGTGGCTCAAGAATGGCTTGAGCCACGCAGGCTCTTGCGGCGGCTTACTCAGCATCGATTCAACTCTAACGTGGCGGTGGATTGCCAGAGTCTAGCAAGTCTTGGCCCATGCGCGATTCATGCTAGGCTTCGTGGCCATCATGAAGCCGAGCGGTATCTCGATTGGAGGAGCAATGAAGGCACGAGTCAAGTGGGTTGAAGGGACCGCGATGCTTGGCGAATCGTCGAGTGGCCATGCGTTGGTCATGGACGGTCCAGCCGAGGCTGGGGGTCGCAATCTCGGACCGCGGCCAATGGAGATGCTGTTGCTTGGTCTGGGAGGCTGTACGCAGTTCGATGTCTTGCTGATCCTGCGCAAGGCACGTCAAGCTGTCACCGACTGCGTCGTCGAGCTGACCGCGGAGCGGAGCACGAGCGATCCAAAGGTCTTTACGCGCATTCATGTGCACTTTATCGTCACCGGCCGAGCGCTGAGTGAGAAACGCGTTGCGCGCGCCGTTGAGCTGAGTGCGACCAAGTACTGTTCGGCCTCGATCATGCTCGGCGCGATGGCAACGATCACACATGACTTTGAGCTGCGCGAGCCAGAAGGTTAATCGTCTCCATTCGCGAGTACCGATCATGCTTGCAACCTGCCACAGGCCGGCGTAATCTTTCGCGCCCGCGGTTCTGGAACTGACATGCCGAAGCAAAAAAAGCGCTTAAAGCTGGAAGGATTCAACAACCTAACCAAGTCTTTAAGCTTCAATATCTACGATGTCTGCTACGCCAGCACGGCTGAGCAGCGCAACGCCTATCTCGAGTACATTGACGAGGCTTACAACGCCGAGCGGCTGACGACCATCCTCACCGATGTCGCCAACATTATCGGTGCCAACGTGCTCAACATCGCACGCCAAGACTACGAGCCCCAGGGCGCTTCAGTCACCATGTTGATCGCCGAAGAGGCAGTGCGCGAAGAAACGCTCTCGAATACCGCGACTCCTGGACCCTTTCCAGATGCCGTCGTGGGCCATCTCGATAAGAGCCACATCACCGTGCACACCTATCCCGAGAGCAATCCACATAGCGGGATCAGCACCTTTCGCGCCGATATCGACGTCTCTACTTGTGGCCTGATCTCACCGCTGAAGGCACTGAACTATCTCATCCACGCGCTTGAGTCGGATATCGTCATCATGGATTACCGCGTGCGTGGCTTCACGCGCGACGTTGGCGGTCGTAAGCACTTCATCGATCACAACATCAGCTCGATCCAAAACTATCTCTCGCGCGATACCAAGGATCGATTCCAGATGATTGACGTCAACGTCTATCAGGAGAATCTGTTCCACACCAAGATGGTCGTCAACCACTTTGATCTGAACGACTATCTGTTCTGTGTCACAGCCTGCGATCTATCAGAGAAGGAGCAGCACCGCATCGAGCGCTTGGTCAGGCGTGAGATGATGGAGATCTTTTATGGTCGCAACCTCTCGCGCGAGATCGCGACCTGGAAGTCGCCTAGCTGTTGAGCTGAGCCTCGGCGCCCCGCTAAGAATGTCCATCAACGACTTCCCGATTTGAGTACCACTGTGGGGCCATCATCGGGAAGTAGACGTTAGACAGCTACTAAATCCAATAGGCGCCGCGTGTCATCACCTTGGAGACGGCTCGCATCGCCAGCTTGACGGGCTCTGGCAACTCGGCACCACCAGCCCCTTTGGCCACTTGTGCGTGGTGGGCCTCGTCGAGCTTCATCTGATCGAGTACGGCGCGCGTCCGATGGTCATCGGCCGGGACCTGGGCGATATGCGCATCGAGATGATCTTCGACTTGGCGCTCGGTCTCGACGACAAAGCCTAGGCTCCATTTGTCGCCGGCGATCCCTGCAGCGGTTCCCATGGCGAAAGATCCAGCATACCAAAGCGGATTGAGCAGGCTCTTGCGGGCGCCAAGCTCCTGCATACGCTCTTCGCACCAGGCCAGATGATCATTCTCCTCCTGTGCCGAGCGCTCTAATCGTTCGCGTACAGAGTGATCACGAGCGGTCAACGCTTGCCCTTGATAGAGTGCCTGGGCGCAGACCTCGCCGGTATGGTTGACGCGCATCAGACGCCCGATATGCAGACGTTCCTCGTCAGTGAGCTCCACCTCAGGCAGTTGCTTACCCGGGTTGACGCGCTCGGTTACGGCCGGGCGGCCAAACAGGGTACGCAGGGTTTGATCCATGCCGATCAGGGCGCGATCGATCGGGCTGTAATTTCGGTTGTTCATAGAGGCGTCTGTATGTGGGTAGCGGTTAGAGAATGAGCTGCCGCTCGATGAGCTGAATCGGATGCAAGACCTCGGTTGCAAGACCAGCACGGCGTAAGCGCGCAGCGAGGTGTAACGCGCATCCGGTGTTGGTCGTGACTAAGTAGTCCGGCTTGATCTCTTGGATTGCGTCAATCTTAGGCGCGGCCAAGGCCAGCGCATACTCCGGATGTTCGACGAGATAGGTTCCCGCAGCACCACAGCAAGTGTCGTTTCCGGGCAATGAGATCACGCAGAGTTCGGGGATGCGTCTGAGCAATGCATAGACGGCACCCTGATCACGCAACTGATTGCGATGTGAGCAGGGCTCATGCACAGCAACGGTTAGCGGTAATGGCTGCAGTCTGGCCGCGACCGGCCAAGGATGATCGAGCAGGAAACGGCAAACCTCGATGGCGTTGATCTGGCCCTGTTCTCGCAGTTCGGCAACACAGGCACTGGCGAGTCCAATCACTGGCCGCTGAGCGAAGGCCTGGGCATTGACGGCGGCCAACTGATCAGCGTCGGCGGGATAACCGTTATGACGATGGATGGCACCGCAACAGCCCTGTTCGTCCGGCACGAAGGGTGGGTAGCCAAGACGGGTTAGCAAGCGCAGGGCTGTGGACTCAAGCGGTTGATCAGTCAGCCGCGCGACACAACCACGAAAGAGTGCCGGGGCTGAGCCGGTTTCCCCTTCGGACGAGCGGACGGTGCGCGCCTGTCTTGATGCCAAACTGGACAGTCGGCTGAAGCTCGACCTAGAGAATGAGCTGACTGAGCCAGAGATCGAACCCGAGATCGAGCCTTGCGCGCCGCGATCAACGCTCATGCCCAATGGGATATGCTTCCGTGGCCAGCGCAATGCGCGCGCCAACGGGTGCAGAATCTGAAGGGCTGGCCAGTAGATCGAGGCGCGCCCGATCAACCCCTGCGGCAGCCGCAGCCACTGATAGCCGATACCCAGCACGGCGACGAGACGCAGCCCAAGCGGTCGTGTCAGCAGCGCAAGCCTGACTCGCCTCAGCCTGCGTTGCCAGATTGAGCGGCGTTGCTCGCGCACCGCACGGGCGCCGTCCATCAGCGTTCCATAGCGCACGAGCGACGGGCAACTTGGCTCGCAGGCGCGGCATTCTAGGCATTGGTCGAGATGAAACTGTACTCGCGGCCCATCCTCGATCGCGCCGCTAAGCCAACCTTGAATCAGCGCGATACGCCCGCGTGGCGACTCACCTTCGTCATGCGCGAGTTTGAAGGTCGGACAATGCGGCAGGCAATAGCCGCACTTAACGCACTGGTCAGCCAGGGTCAGCAGGTCGGCGATCTCTGGCGCGACGGCACCTGTTGGCCATTGGACTGGCTCAAGCTGGGCAGACGCGCTCATGGGTGCCCATGATGTCGCCGGCAGGTACGTTGCGATTTTGGCGCGTTAGCCGCACGCTCTAACCTCGGCACGAGCGCCGCTCGCGTCTTCCTTTGATCGAATTGGAGTCGTTGATAGTGTCCTATTACAAGCATCATCTGTTCATGTGTATCAATGAGCGCGCCGATGGCAGCCAGTGCTGCGCTCAGTGTAACGCGCAAGCGTCGCGCGACTTCTTGAAGAAACGCACCAAGGAGCTAGGGATCGCGGGTCAGGGTGGGGTTCGGATCAACACCGCCGGCTGTCTTGACCGTTGCAGTGAGGGGCCGGTGGCGGTCGTCTACCCAGACAATGTTTGGTACACCTACGTGGACAAGGAAGACCTCGAAGAAATCCTGCAGTCACACTTGATTAAGGG
The DNA here is from genome assembly GCF_016653315.1 of Halochromatium roseum. GTDB lineage: Bacteria > Pseudomonadota > Gammaproteobacteria > Chromatiales > Chromatiaceae > Lamprobacter > Lamprobacter roseus. Next base: position 90,645 of record NZ_NHSH01000010.1, read on the forward strand.
TGAGCCCGTAGAGCGGTTGCGCCTGGCTGACCTGATGTAGGTGGGGTGCCTGTTGGGAACTAGGCGGCGGCGGACTGGGCCGCCGACGCAGTGCTAGCAATCAATCCCGGAACAGGGTCTAGGCAAACCCTGTTCGAGCTTCTCATCCTCGCTGCTGCCGTACTCGCTGAGAGCTGGCAGTGGGCCGGTGCTGCGGCGGCCTGTCAACGGGCAGATTGCTCACGCACCGTCTTGATATCCCAAGCCTTGAGGATATCGGCGGCGATATCAGCAGATTCGAGGTTTTCGCCGACGACCTGCATCATGATACGGCCATCAAGCATCAAGGTTGCTTCAGCGCGCGCGGCCTCGGGCTCCCATTTCAACATTCCGGTCTCCCGACCAATACGGATGCGCTCGACGTTCGGTTGCGCTGCAAGCATGGCAGGATTATTGAAGAGCGAGGCCATGCCCTGAATCATAGGGTTATCCATGGTCAGTGTTGCAGTTAGGCTGCCGTTGCCATCGTCTTGGGTGTATTGCCGCTCCAAGATTGTGCCCATCGAACCGCCGAACAGTGCTGCGGCGGCACCGCCACCACCACTGTCAGATGTTCTATCCACTGGTAATGCCGACCAGCCCGCTGGAGCATCGGGAAAAGTTGCCGCGATGTCCTCTGAGATCAACTTCTTCAAGTCGCTGATCGCAAACTCAAGTTCGGTGATCGCAGCGCCGTATTCTTTGTTCTGATAAAGCTCCAGGCTCTGATTGATCTGCTCGATGATTTGATCTGCGAATACTGGCCCAGAAGTCACGCCAGCGAGCATCGTGGAGATCAGAAAAAGACGAACGGGATTCTTAAGTGTCAGTGTCAGCATCAGCGTTTTCTCCGGGTAAGCCCATAGGGACGAAGGTCTTTTCAAGGGCAATGGTGGTCGTTCTTGAGAGCAAGAGACACTATGCTACAGGCGAGAACGATAACCAGGAAGCGCTGCAGATCGATGCGCCAAACGGTATCTAATCAAACGATGGGATCGAGCTAGAGATCGGGAGACGAACTCCAACGATTGCTGTAGCCATAGATTAATGGCCTAGAGAGAATCTCAGAATCAGACTGGGGAGTTGCACTAGCCGATCCCGAGATTGGTGCCCAGGGACAGAATCGAACTGCCGACACGGGGATTTTCAGTCCCCTGCTCTACCAACTGAGCTACCTGGGCTCGAAGGGCAGGCCGGGCCGGGGAAGGCTCGGCGAAGCCCCTTATTAGACCGCGGTGAGGTCATCGCGTCAAGCCGTGCGGGCCGTTTTTTGGAATGAGTCACCATCATCTGGTTGTATATATGGCCGACATGACTTGGTGTTCAGCCAGATCTCGCCAGATCTCACCAGAGCGCGACTGAGGCTGAGGCCGCGACAGGATCGCTCCTCGCAGCGGATCGGGATAACGTCGACGTGAATCTTGGACGATTCATAGTCCGCTGTGGCGCCGCGCCATGGGCAATGGACAGCCACTTAGTAGATCAGGAAGGGCACGCGCTGTTCGAGCCACTCTTGCTCATCGTTGGCGAGCGGTTCGTCGAGGTCAGCGGGTTCAGTGGTGGCATCGTCAACCCATTCGCGTAACCTGGTGCCGCCGCTGAGAAGGTCGATGGCAAGGCGCTCGGTCTCGTATTCGTAAGGGAAGTCGCGCCAGATGGGGTAGTCTGGATACTCTAGGCGCAGGGCCTTGAGGAAGAGTGCGATGAGGCGGTACGGGCGGAAGCGCTGGTGATCGTAGTGGATGTTGTCGGTGTGGATCTGCAGGCCGCGGCAGAGCTGGCCTTGGTGTTTGTGGAAACAGGGCTCGAAGGCGCAGCACCGAAGCAGGACGCCTTGCATCCAGTCTGAGGCGAAGGTCTCCATGCGTTGCATCAGCCGACAGATATCCAACTCAGGCGCCCCGACCACCTCCAAGGGTGTTGTGGTGCCGCGCCCCTCAGAGAGATGGGTTCCCTCGAGCAGGACCGTGCCAGGGAAGCAGCGGGCCATGTTGAGGCTAGAGGCATTGGGACTCGGATTGACCCAGGGCAGCTCGTCGCGCGGCCAACCGTATCCGGGCGCGGCGTCGGGCTGGTAGCCGTCCATCGCGATCACCTCGCACTCAAGCTCGAGCCGTTTGTTGGCGATGAGCCAGCGAGCGAGCTCGCCGAAACTGAGCCCATGGCGCATTGGCAATGGGGCGATGCCGACAAAGCTGTGCCAGTCGTCCTCGAGCAGACTGCCCTCGACCGGTCGACCCGCGGGATTAGGGCGGTCGAGCACCCAGACCGTCTTGCCGTGCTTGGCACAGGCCTCGAGGACATAGGCGAGCGTGGTCACATAGGTGTAGATGCGCGTGCCAATGTCCTGGAGATCGACCAGCAGGACATCGAAATGATCGAGCATCGCGTCGCTGGGATAACGCACCTGCCCGTAGAGGCTGAACACCGGAATTTGGTGGATCGGGTCGACATAATCATCGGACTCGATCATGTTGTCCTGCTTGTCGCCACGCATGCCATGCTGAGGCCCAAAGGCGGCGGTGATCTGCAGGCCGCTCAGCGACATCAGTGCGTCCAGGCTATGGCGCCCGACATGGTTGACTGAAGCGGGATGGCCGAGCAAGGCGATGCGCCGTCCGACAAGGGGCCGCCGCAGGTTGCCGTCGGCGAGAAGACGATCGATTCCTAGGCGCATGGAGTGGTCACTAGCTCATGGGCAGACGGGACGCCGCTGAGATCTGGACGCGTCGAGGGGCGGCGCTTGTTTCAGGGTAGCGCTCTTTGCGCGTTGACCACCAAGAAGATGAAGCGATGGCTTCACCGTCGAGTGTTTGGTACCGGGGACGAGACTCGAACTCGTAAGGTGTTACCACCGGTGGATTTTGAGTCCACTGCGTCTACCAATTCCGCCACCCCGGCAGCGAACCTATAATTATAGCGCTTCTTTCCCCGAAGAGAATAGTCACAGTAGCAGGTTTGCCGATCAATATGATGCGCCGCTCCGATTTCCACTTCGATTTGCCCGATGAGTTGATCGCTCAACGACCCCTTGCCGAGCGCAGCGCTAGCCGCTTACTCGCCCTCGATGGCGCAACCGGTCGGCAGACCGACCTTCGTTTTCTTGATCTCCCGAGCCTGTTGCGGGCGGGCGATCTGCTCGTGTTCAACGACACCCGGGTGATCCCGGCGAGACTCTTCGCACGTAAATCCACCGGCGGCCAGGTTGAGGTGCTGATTGAGCGCATGGTCGACGATCGCGAGGCCTTCGCCCACTTGCGCGCGAGTAAGACGCCCCGGCCCGGTGCTGAGCTGCAGTTAGCTGATGGCGAACGGCTGCTGATCCTTGAGCGCGAAGACGACCTGTTTCGACTTCGCGCACTCGATACAGCCTTGCCGAAGCTGATGCAGCGCCATGGGCACATGCCACTGCCGCCCTATATTCGGCGCGCTGATGATGCGGCTGATATCGAGCGCTATCAGACCGTCTATGCGGCGCGTGAAGGGGCCGTTGCCGCGCCGACTGCTGGCTTGCATTTCGACCAGCCGATGCTCGACCGACTGGCTGCAGCAGGGATCAAGACCGCACAGATTACTCTGCACGTCGGCGCAGGCACCTTTCAACCGGTACGCGAGGAGGATCTAGACCGGCACCGGATGCATGCCGAATGGCTCGAGGTCAATGAGAAGGCCGTCGCGCAGATCGCGGCAACGCGAGCTGCCGGCGGTCGGATCATCGCTGTTGGCACGACCTCGGTCCGCAGCCTCGAGACTGCGGCCGCGGCAAGCGGCGCGGACAGCGCTGACAGTCAAGATCAACGCGCCGATGCGGTAACGCCGGATCATCTTGTGTCAGGGAAAGGCCCGCTTGGCCTGCGTCCTTATCGCGGTGAAAGCCGCTTGTTCATCCGCCCACCCTATCAGTTCCGCGTGGTCGACGCGATGATCACCAACTTCCATCTTCCCGGCTCGACGCTCTTGATGCTGGTGTCGGCGTTTGCCGGCCATGAGGCGGTCATGGCGGCCTACAGCCACGCTGTTTCTCAACGGTATCGGTTCTTTAGCTACGGGGATGCGATGTTTCTGACGCGTGCGTAGCGCTGACTTGCGGTAGAACTGTGCAAAACAGTGTGCAAAACCTTTGTAATCGGCAAAAAAAAGCGCGGCAAGTGCCGCGCTCTAAAGATTACCACCAAAGGAGGATGGAGGAGTGCACCAGAGGACTGCGAACCTCCAGTGCATCGCTAGTTTCTTAAATACTAATCCTATTGTCAAGGCCGAGCGCTGCATCGCTACCACCTGAGTCTCAGTCTAGTCATACTTTGAGGCAGAAACGGGAACCAGTTCGCATTGATGCTACATGTTTGAAACATGTCTGCAAGATGTCCGTAACATGTCGGCTCCATTCGGTGCCACGCATGCTAACCTCACCCGGCCACACCGGTCGCCGGCTCTGGATAGCGCACACCGCAGCCGCCATGCCCACAGTATCCGCCTGGGTTTTTCGCCAGATATTGCTGGTGATAGTCTTCCGCGTAATAGAAGCTTGGCGCCATTTGGATCTCGGTGGTAATGGTCAGGTGCCGGCCGGCTTCTGTTAGCGCCTGCTGGTAGTGGTTCAAGCTTTGCCGCGCCGCTTCAAGTTGCGACTGGTCGAACGGGTAGATTCCGGAGCGATATTGGGTGCCGACATCATTGCCCTGGCGCATCCCTTGGGTTGGGTCATGGCCCTCCCAGAAGGTCCGAAGCAACTGCTCAAACGCGATTTGTGTCGGGTCGTAAACGACCAACACCACCTCGTTATGGCCGGTGTAGCCGGAACAAACCTCATCGTAGGTCGGGTTCGGCGTCCGGCCGCCAGCGTAGCCGACGGCGGTGCTGTAGACCCCTGGCAGGCTCCAATAGGCCTTTTCCGCGCCCCAAAAACAACCCATGCCAAAGAGCACCTGCTGCAGGGTCTCAGGGAAGGGTGGCTGCAGTGGATGACCGAGCACGGCATGCCGGTTGTTGATTGGCATCGGCGTGTCGCGGCCGCGGAGGGCCTCGCTTGCGGTTGGCAGCTCGGTCTTTTTGCGAAACATGAACATTTGCATAGCCTCGAACAGTCGGAGTTAGACGAAGATGCCGCGGCGAGCGCACGCGATCTCTGCCCGAGGTTTGGGCGCCGCGGCTCAAGCCAAGCGTATCCTTGCTCTGATCGCCGCTGTTCTTGTTACCTGACCTTGACGCACAATGAGCGCGCCGTCGCTCGCGGAGCGCGCTCATTAACTCGAAATGCTCTACGCTGCATCGCCAGCCTATATCGCCAGGCTCTCGACGTCGGTTGCAGCAACAGGCCCACAACAGAATCCTGAACGCTCGCATGTCTGCTTGGCATCATCTTCGCTTAATCACCGTTGACCTTGACGATACGGTTTGGCCCTGTGCGCCAGTCATCCAAGCCGCGGAAACCGCGCACTACGCCTGGCTCGCCGCCCAAGCCCCTCGCCTAGCGCAGCGCCACGATCTTGAGAGTCTGCGCGCTAATCGCCGTGTCCTGATGCAAACCCGCCCGGACATCGCTCATGACGTGACCGCGCTGCGGCATGTGTCGTTGCTGAGCCTGCTGAGCGAGCTCGGCTATTCCGAGCAGCACGCCAATGCGTTGGCAGATGGCGCGATGCGCGCCTTCCGTGTGGCACGCAATCAGGTTGAACCCTATCCGGACGTCGCTGCAGTCTTGGCTCGGCTGCGCCGCCACTGCCCGTTAGTCGCGGTCACGAATGGCAATGCGCAGATCCAGCACACCCCGCTTCGCGATACCTTCAACCACTGTCTCACCGCGGCCGATGCCGGTGCCGCTAAGCCAGACCCAGCGCTCTTCGAGTTAGCGATGCGCTGGGCTGATGCCAGGCCTGAGCAAACCCTGCACATCGGCGATGATCCCGCGCTCGATGTCGAGGCGGCCCGGGCCGTGGGGCTTGCTGCCATCTGGGTGAATCGGACCGGGCGCGCCTGGCCCACTGAGCTTCAGCCGCCGCTATTGGAGGTGGCGGAACTGACCGCGGCCGAGGCCTGGCTTGGCCTCGGGGAGACCGAGTGATGAGCCTAGTATTTGAGCGCTTGGCGAGCGATGGCTTAGCCCGGCGCGCTCGCCTCACCCTGCCACGCGGCAGCATCGAGACCCCAGCCTTCATGCCCGTTGGTACCTACGGCACGGTCAAGGGCATGACACCGGAGGAGCTGCGTGAGATCGGCGCCGAGATCATCCTCGGCAACACCTTCCATCTGATGCTGCGGCCCGGGACCGAGATCATCGAACCGTTTGGCGGTCTGCATCGGTTCATGCACTGGGATGGCCCCATCCTGACCGATTCGGGTGGCTTCCAGGTCTTCAGCCTCGGCGAGCTGCGCAAGATCAGCGAGCAAGGCGTCCATTTCCGCTCGCCGATCGACGGCAGCCCCGTGTTCCTGGGCCCTGAAGAGTCCATGGCGGTGCAGCGGGCGCTTGGCTCCGATATCGTCATGATCTTCGACGAGTGCACGCCCTATCCGGCCAGTGACGAACAGGTGCGTGCCTCGATGGAGCTTTCACTGCGTTGGGCCAAGCGCTGCAAGCAGGCGCATTCGGGCAATCCAGCCGCGCTCTTCGGCATTGTCCAGGGTGGCATGTCGCCGGCACTGCGCTCGGCCTCGCTAACCGGCCTGGTCGAGATCGGTTTCGATGGCTACGCAGTTGGTGGACTCTCAGTCGGCGAGCCGCGCGAAGATCGGCTGCGGGTGCTTGATCATCTCGCGACCGAGCTGCCGGCTGAGCATCCTCGCTACCTCATGGGTGTCGGCAAGCCCGCTGACATCGTCGAGGCCGTCGCACGCGGGATCGATCTCTTCGATTGCGTGATGCCAACCCGCAACGCCCGCAACGGCCACCTCTTCGTGCGCGGTGGTGTTTTGCGAATTCGCAACGCTCGCTACAAAAATGACGAACGTCCGCTTGATCCGCGCTGTGGCTGCTACACCTGCCAGCACTACAGCCGCGCCTATCTGCATCATCTGGAGCGTTGCAACGAGATCCTAGGTGCTCGTCTGAACACCATCCACAATCTCGCCTTCTATCAGGACCTGATGCGCGCGCTGCGCGAGGCCATCGCCGCAGGCGCATTCGCGGCCTTCGCGGCCCAGTTCTCTGCGCATGAGGATATGCCATAATAGCGGGCTAGATCACTGCTGAATCGCGCGCATAGCGCGGCCTAAGAGGAACCCTCTGATGAGCTTTTTCATCTCTGACGCGCTGGCCCAGGCCGAAGGCGCTCCCGCTGGCGACCCGTTGCTGGGGCTGCTGTTCCCGATTGGCCTCATCATCATCTTGTATTTCTTGATGATTCGGCCACAGATCAAACGTCAAAAGGAACACAAGCGCCTGGTTGAAGGGCTGGGCAAAGGCGATGAGGTCGTCACCATGGGTGGCGTCGCCGGGCGTATCACCGACCTCGGCGACAATTTTGCGCAGGTCGAAGTGGCCGATAACGTGATCATCAAGATCCGCCGCCAAGCGATCGAGGCGGTGCTGCCGAAGGGATCGTTGAAAGATCTTTGAGCGAATCGTCGCACTGGGGGGCAACGGCTCCTCAGTCACGCCCGCCGACGCCGCTTGACACAGCGGACTTTGCTTGCCCTGAGCCAGTGCTTCAGGCAACCGGATGCCGCTCCCGCTTAACCGCAGCTTCAACGCGCGTGACCATCTTCCATAACCATGCGCTCGTTCACGGCTTGACCGCGCTCTGATCGTGCTGTTCGCCGCAAATTTCCGCCACTGAAAGACACACCCCATGAATCAGTATCCACTTTGGAAGAATTTGCTGATCCTGGCTGTCATCCTCTTCGGCCTGATCTTGGCATTGCCAAACCTGTTTTCGCAGGACCCGGCAATCGAGATCAAGGCGGAAACGGGTGAGGTCAGTGCTGCGACTCGGGCTGAGATCGCGGCGGCAATGGAGAACGCCGGCGTGCCGGTGAAGGCGATCGAAGCGCGCGAAGCTGGCCGAGCCCTGATCCGTTTCGAGAAGCCGAGTGACCAACTGCGCGGTCAAGCAACCCTCGAGCGGACCCTGGGCGACCGCTATCAGCATGCGCTGACACAATCTCCGGATCTCCCTGGCTGGGTTGAAGCACTCGGGTTGCAGCCGATGTTCCTCGGCCTTGATCTTCGCGGTGGTATCCATGTGTTGATCGATGTCGATATGGATGCGGCGGTGACACAGGCGCTCGAACGCTTCACCGGTGACATCCGTACCCTGTTGCGCAACGATCGCATCCGCTATCTGACGGTTGGCCACGAGAACGGCCGCATCGCGGTCCGCTTCCGCGAGGAGCCAGTCCGGGATGAGGCGGCCAAGCTGATCCGGCGAGAGTTTCAAGATCTAGAGGTGACGACGGGTAGCGAAGGCGGCGATTACTACGTCTACGCCATCCTGCCACCGGCCAAGCAAGCAGAGATCAAAGGCTTCGCGCTCCAACAAAACATCACCACGCTGCGCAACCGCGTCAACGCGCTGGGCGTCGCCGAGCCGATCATCCAGCGCCAGGGTGAGCGTCGCATCATCGTCCAGCTGCCCGGCGCTCAAGACCCAGCCCGCCTTAAGGATCTGCTAGGGGCGACAGCTACCCTCGAATACCGCTTGGTCGACACCGAGCACAACGTACAGGATGCGCTTGATGGTCGGGTACCGGTCGGTGCCGCGCTCTACTACGAGCGCAACGGCCAGCCGATCCTGCTCAAACGCCGAGTCATCGTCACCGGCGACCAGATCACCAGCGCCGCGGCTGGCTTCGACCAACAAAGCGGCTCGCCAATGGTGAGCGTCAGTCTCGACGGCCAGGGTGCTCGCCAGATGCGCCGGGTGACCACCGAGAACGTCGGCAAGCCGATGGCCGTGGTGTTCATCGAATCCCGCACGGTCACGCGCATCGTCGATGGCGAGCCGGTGAAAGAACGGGTTCGCAGCGAGGAGGTGATCAGCGTTGCCAACATCCTCGAGCCCTTTGGCCGACGCTTCCAGACCACCGGCCTCGACAGCTCCGAAGAAGCGCATACCCTCGCCTTGTTGCTGCGCGCTGGCGCGCTAGCGGCACCGATCGAGATCGTCGAGGAGCGCACCATCGGCCCAAGCCTCGGCCAGGACAATATCGATCAGGGCTTCCGCTCGGTGCTCATCGGACTCTCCCTGGTCGTCATCTTCATGGCCTTGTACTACCGCGTCTTCGGGCTGGTGGCCGATGTGGTGCTGGTGGTCAACCTGGTGCTGATCATCGCCGTGCTCTCGCTGCTGCAGGCAACGCTCACCATGCCCGGTATCGCCGGTATCGTCTTGACCGTGGGCATGGCCGTCGACGCCAATGTGCTGATCTTCGAGCGCATCCGCGAGGAGATCCGCAACGGCAGCACGCCGCAGGCGAGCATCCACGCCGGTTATGACAAGGCGCTGTCCACCATCGTCGATGCTAATGTGACCACCTTGATCGCGGCTATCGTCCTGTTCAGCTTCGGTACCGGGCCGGTCAAGGGCTTCGCGGTCACCCTGTTCATCGGCATCCTCACCTCGATGTTCACCGCCATTCTCGGATCTCGGGCGTTGATCAACCTGATCTACGGCGGGCGTCGCGTGAAGCGGCTCGCGATCTAACTGATCATCTCACCAGGAGCACCCCTATGGCGCACGCCCAAATCCTCAAAGAGTCCAACATCGACTTTCTCGGTAAACGACGCATTGCAGCGATCGTCTCCGGGGCGCTGATGGTTATCTGCCTGTTATCGATCCTGTTACGCGGCTTCAACTTTGGCCTCGATTTCACCGGCGGTACCGTGATCGAGCTCGGCTATGAGCAGCCAGTCGAAGTCGCCGCCATCACCACGACGTTGGCCGAAGCAGGCATCGTCGACGCAACTGTCCAATACTTCGGCTCGAACCGCGACATCCTGATCCGCATTGCCCCACAAGAAGGTGAAGAGGCCAGTGCTGAGCTGAGCGATCGCGTGTTCCGGCTGCTCAGCGCAAATGCCGAGACCGCGATCGAGCTGCGGCGGGTTGAATTCGTCGGGCCACAAGTCGGCGAGGAGCTGCGCGAGCAGGGTGGTTTGGCGGTGCTGTTCGCGCTGATTGGTATCCTGGTCTATGTCGCGCTGCGATTTGAGTGGCGACTGGCGGTGGGCGCGGTCGCCGCTCTGATGCACGATGTGCTGTTCACCATCGGCCTGTTCTCGATCTTCTACATCCCCTTCGATCTGACGGTGCTCGCGGCGGTGCTCGCCGTCATCGGCTACTCGCTCAACGACACCATCGTCATCTTCGACCGCATTCGCGAAAACTTCCGCAAGATGCGTAAGGGCACGGTGATCGAGATCAGCAATCGCTCGGTCAATCAGACCCTGTCGCGCACCATCATCACCTCCGGAACCACGCTGCTGGTGCTACTGGCGCTCTACTTCCTCGGCGGCGCCGCCATCGCTGGCTTCTCACTGGCGTTGATCATCGGCGTCTTGGTAGGTACCTACTCGACCATCTATATCGCTACCGCCGCCGCCGTTTGGTTGGGCTTAAGCCGAGCCGATCTGATGCCAGTAGAGAAAGAAGGCAAGGTGGTGGATGACCGCCCATGAGTACTGATGCAAGTGCTGATACGCCGATGACAACCTCTGCACCACTGGCGGTTGGTGCCGCGGCTCTGAACAGCCTGCGCGAACTCAAGCCAGGTAGCTTCATCTTCGAGCGTCCAGCGGCGCTGCCGCCCGCCTTCTGCGACGAGGTCATCGCCCGCTTCGAAGCCAATCCAGCGCAACAGTATGCCGGTCGCGTCGGCCAGTTGCGGGAAGAAGACGCCTCGGTGAAGAAGACAACCGATCTAGTTGTCAGCAATAAGGACGACTGGAAAGACGTCGATCGAATGTTCTTTCGCTCGCTCGGCGCCGCCATGCTGGAGCTGCGCGAGGCCTTTCCCTACTTCAAAGGGCCATTCAAGGACATCGGCTATCAGGTCCAGCGCTATCGCGCCGGCGAGTACTATCATTGGCATATCGACGGTGGCAGCCACGAACTCAGTCAACGCCAGCTCGTGGCCCTCTGGTATCTCAATGATGTGCCCGGCCCAGGCGGCGAGACCGACTTTCTGTTTCAACAGCTCAGCGTGCGACCAGAGCGTGGAAAGCTCGTGTTATTTCCCCCGTTCTGGACCCATGAGCATCGGGCAGCGGAGTTACGGGCAGGGCTCAAATACATTGCCACGACCTGGGTCGTCTTTGCCTGAGGCCTCAATTCCGACACGATGTCGACCAACGCCCCGATCACAGCGCCGCGCCTCCTCGCGATCATTGAGCTGGGCGGCTATCCCAACTTCAACCCGCTCTATCGTCGGCTTGGCTTCGACACCGAGCTGGTCAGCTCGCAACGCAAGGCACAAGCCGCCCTCAAACGCCAGCTCCCGGACGTCATCGTTGCCGAGTACAATTTCCAATCGGATTTTCGTGATCGCACTAGCAATCTCGAGACCCTGATGGCACGGCTGCAGCGTCACCCGCAGGTGCGTGTCATCGCTATCTATCAGCCCGACCACCGGCACAAACTCGACCTGCTGCTTGAGCGCTTTCCGCTCTTTGCGACGCTGCCACTACCCGTCAGCGAGACCGATATGGAGGCAGCGCTCCAGCGCCTGTTGAAAGGGCCATCTTGATACCGCCGCCGTCGGTCCTTTGACTCAAGGGGATTTCAGCAGACTTAGACAAGCGGCTGGCGGCTCTGGGCGCGGCTTCGGTTTGGCCGATGATCCGCCGCGCGGCGACCGAGACTGCGGACTGAACCACCAGGCAAGTTCGGAGCCGCAGCCGCTTCCCCGAGCGATGGGCGCCTGCCCTTGGCAGTTCGGGCTATCTGCTGGGCATTTCAGCCGCACATGCATGTGTGCATCGTGCCCCCACCAGGGTCGCAGTTTACGCAGCCAAGGCGCATCGGGGTCGCTGCGGCAGAGCGCGCGCTTGATGCCTGGATTGACGAGGATACGGTCGACGTCTGGATGTTCGGCCGCGCGCTTGATCAAGAACTCCTGATCCGCTCCCCAGGCCGAATTGGGCTGAAGACCATGTTTGCCAAGCAGGCTTGGCGGATCACGGACTTCGGGGGTGTCTTGCCAGGCTTGGCGAGGCGAATCAGCCAGGGTGAGCCAGATATCAACGTCCAGCCCGTTCTGATGACTGACATGCGAGGACGCCATCCGCCCACCCCGGGGCTGGGCGAGGTCACCGATCATGATCAGGCGACCACCGGTGTGCTCCGAAACCGCTGCCCCCAACACTTCAATCAAGCCGATCGTCTTGACGTGCCCGTAGTAGCGATTTCGATGGCGACGGATACTGACGAAGCCTTCGCCGCTTGGTGGTAGCGCGAGAGCACCGCGAAGGCATCCGTTTGAGGGTCCGCCGATCGCTTCGACGCGGCCCGTGGCGGTGGTCTGCACCTGAGACCAGGGTGTCTCAGCAGCCAGGCTAGTCTCGAGGGCCACTAACGAAAGCAGTCCCAACCCCAGTCGCACAGCGCTCATCATGCTGAGTCTGCGGCCAGTACCGAGCGCCCAACCAACGGGCATCACCCGCCGCCATGCGAGAAGATGACGCGATTGCTGTACCCAAAGCCGACAAGATAGAGAGATCATCAGCGCGTTCCTGATCGATGCGCCATTCAATGGCGACAAATAAGCGATCAGTATAACGTCAGCCAGGGCATCAGGGCGTGGTGCCGCGATAACGCCTGCAACGCCGCCGGTCACATAGCCGAGCTATGCTCCCGGCGACGCTTCTTGATGGCAGACGAAGAGCCCCACGCCATTCGGTACAAGCGTTTCTAGCAATCGCCTAAGCCGCTTCCGCTTCCTTACGCTTAGCGCCGATGCGTTTCGTGAGCAGAGCACCACGCATCGAGAGCAGCACAAAGGTGCTCGCGATAAAGCCCGCCACCGCAACACCAATACTGATCGATAGCGTCTTGCTCTGCGCACCGTCGATGCCGAAGGTTTCGCCGATGTAGAGCAGCACGGCGTTATCGGCCGGTACGGCGAGGAGATAGGCGCAGAACACCAGGAACAGGCTGAAGAAGAACAGCTTGAAGTCGAGGTGAATCGCAGCCAGCAATGTTGTGAAGGCGATCAGGTAGATCACGATCGTGGTGTACTGCTGGGCATCAATCGCCCCACGTAACCCTTGGTTATTGGCGACATACAGAAGGGTGAACAGAGCCCCCCAATGGATCACCTGCTTAATCAGGTACCAGGCCCGGACCTCGTTCGAGAGATAAGACTGACTCCAACCCGAGATCAAGGAGATCACCGCGATGACCGCGCCGAAGTATTCCCAGTACTCGATGGTACCTGCCATATCGTTCTGGCTCAGCCAAAACAAGACGACCGCGCTGACAAATAAGACGATCTGCGGCAACAGCGAAAGCAGCAGGGGGGATTGATAACGCTTGCGCTTGACCTTGGGTTTGGGTTTGGGCTTGGCAGGCGTTGCACTGGGAACGGCAGTAGCTTCAGGCACGACGAGTCCTCCAACTGGACCTGTAGTGAAGGGGACCGACAGTCACAACCGTCGAGGTACAGGGTAGACCTCAACACGACGTCGCGCTAAAACCGACACCGCTATCGCGACGCGGGACCGCCGGAAGTGACAAGCTCCGCCTAAGTGTAAACCCTTTTCAGATTGTGTGTAGTCTGATTGACACAAAAAAATTCAAAAAGTGTCAATACAAATAGACACCCGAGCATGAGGAAGATCAAAATGGCCAGATCAACGGCACTAGGGCGACCGTGATCAGGCCGATCAGCGCCGTGAGGGGGATGCCGATTCGCATGAAATCAGCGAAGCGATAGCCGCCAACGTTGAACACCATCAGGTTGGTCTGATAGCCGATCGGCGTGGCGAAGCTCGCTGAGGCGCCCACCATCAAGGTCACCAGGAACGGGACCGCACTCACCTCCATCAGCCGCGCACTATCGATCGCAACAGGGAACAGCAAGACCGCCGCGACATTGTTGGTTGCCAGCGCGGTCAGCAATGCTGCCGCAACAAACAGCAGCCCCAGGGCGAGCCAGGGGACACCGCCGGCAAACTCGATCAGCGATCCCGCCAGCAGTGCGGCGGCGCCCGTCTTCTCCAGCGCGGCACCGATACCAAACGAGGTCGCGATCACGATCAGCACCTGCCAGTCTGGTGCGCGCCGAGCGACTCGATCGGGTGTGCAGCGGGTCAGGATCATCGCCCCGGCAGCCAGCAGCGCAGCCTCCAGCATGCTGAGCAGCTCAAGGGTGACGACGGCAACCATCGCGACCACGATAGCAATCGCGATCGGCGCCCGATCGTGGCTGAGCGGGTGTTCATCACCAAACTGACTCACGACGAGGAAGTCTTTGGAATTGCGCTGCTGTAGCAGGAAATCGGGACGCGTCTCGAGCAGCAATGTATCGCCGGCCTCGAGGATGATGTCGCCAATCTTCCGCTCCACCCGCTCGCCGTTACGCGACAGCGCCAAGATGACCGCATTGTAGTAGCCGCGAAAGTGGCCCTTGCGCACACTGGAGCCCACCAGCGGACACTTATTCGAGATGACGGCCTCGACGAAGCAGCGGTCCTGGCGGGGTCCACCGAGCTTATAGACCTGTTTCGTCGCCGGCATCAGACCACGGATGCGGTGCAATTCGACCACCGAATCGAGGATGCCAGCAAACACCAGTCGATCGCCCGCCGCAAGCAGCACCTGCGGCGAGACGGCCGGCATGATCTGCCCATCGCGCTCGATCTCGGCGAGGAACAGGCCTGGCAGCTGGCGCAGTCCGGCGGCCTCGATACTCTTGCCGGCCAGCGGGCTATCCGCGTTGACCAACATCTCGGTGGTAAAGCGGCGGACGTCCTCGAAACGTTCGGTGGCCGTCGCCCGTTTTGGCAACAACCAACGCGCACTGAGGAGGATGAATGCCAAGGTCGCAAACACTAATGGCAGCCCGATCCAGGCAAGCTCGAACAGCCCGAAGCCAGGCCCCTCGACTTGACTGCTGTAGAGGCCATTCACGACCAGATTGGTGCTAGTGCCGATCAGGGTACAGGTGCCACCGACGATGCTGGCGAAGCTGAGCGGGATCAGCAGTCCGGAGAGCGACAACCGATGTCGACGCGCCCAGTCGGCAACCGCCGGGATGAAGATCGCGACCACGGCGGTATTGTTGAGAAAGGCGCTGAGCCCCGCAGCCGGCAGCATCAGGCGTAACCGCGCATTGTTTTCGCCCTTGGGGCGGCCGAGCAGCGTCTGGCCGATCCAACCCACTGCCCCGGTCTCCTTGAGGCCGGACACCACCATGTAGAGAACGGCAACGGTGAGCATGCCCGGGTTGGCAAAACCGGCGAGGGCCTCGCTCGGCGTTAACACGCCAGTCACCAGTAAAACAGTGAGCGCCCCCGATGTGATCACATCGGGGGCCATGCGCGTGCGGAGAAAAAGAACGAACGAGAGCACGACCAGCCCAAGGCTGAGCCATCCTTGCCAACCGAGCTGGATGATTCCGTCCATGCCGGCCGACGCCACTCCGATCAGCGTTGTTGTAAGGCCTCGTAGCGCGCCTTGAAGGCTTGTTGGCGGAGCCGCTCGGCCTCAGCCTCGGTGGCAATGAGCGGGGAGTCTTGCCAGTTACCGCTAGCGTGATCCATGACGGAAAACCGATACGCCTTGCCGACCTTGAAGACTTGAGTCACATCCTGCCCGGCCTGTGCCATCGCCTGCATCTTGTTCAGTCCGGATGGCAGGCCTGAATGGGCGGCTGACGCCGCACCAGTCCCAGACGCAGCCCCAGTTTCGGCAGTCGCATTGCCTGCTGTGGAGCTTGCCGGCTTCTCATGCGGGGTCGTCTGCCTAGCGTCTGCATCACTCAGCCCGGGTGCTTCACTGAACCGGAACTGGTTGTTCTGTATCTCACCCTGGAGATCAAGCTCGACGCTCTCGACCTGGGGCAACCTGCTGAGGATATAGCCAGCCATCAGCATGCCCAGCTTTTCGTTCTCTTTCTCGAGCGCGGTCAGGAGCTTGTCGGCGATGATCTGGCAGCGTTGCAGCCGATCCGGCGCCTCGACCCACTCGCGGCTCATCTGCCAGCCCTGGTCCATATCTCGGTCTAGCTGGTCAAAAAACTCATCGCCGCGCTCGATCACGGGATCGGGCACGTTCAGGGTGTAAACTTGCTCATCAATGATGGCCTTGAGGATCATCCGGCCCTCCAACGTCTCTGCGTGATCGCGATCAGGCGACCGATTCTATACCGAACTCAGTGGCCATGTCGGCGCCGACCACCTTTATGGCGCGTCACCATCCGGCACGTCACCGTCCCCTGAATATCAAGCGTCTGTTTCAGGGTCTCCTTTCGACAACTGCTTGTAAGCTTGTCTTATGCTGCTCACCATTCCCGGCCTATTGAATCCCGCTCAGGTCCAGAAGATCCAAGAGCTCCTCGCTGACGCCGAATTCGTCGATGGCAAGCTCAGTGCCGGCTTCGCCGCCTCGCGGGTCAAGCACAACGAGGAGATGCGCCAAGAACCAGAGCGTATGAAGTTACTGGTGCGCATCCTCATGGCCAGCCTCGGCCACAACGAGCGCTTCCGCTTCGGCGCCCTGCCGCATCGTGTCGCCGACCCGATCTTCGCCCGCTATCGCCCCGGCATGACCTATGGCGACCATGTCGATGATCCGATCATGGGCAGCACTGGGCCGCGCTTTCGCAGCGATGTCTCGATGACGCTGTTCCTCAACGCGCCAGACACCTACGATGGCGGCGACTTGGTGATGCGCACGCCGTTTGGCGACCGACGCGTGAAGCTGCCCGCCGGCGATGCCGTGATCTATCCCTCCTCGAGCCTGCATCAGGTCGCTGAGGTCACGCGCGGAGAGCGTCTGGTGGCGCTCACCTGGATACAAAGCTACGTGCGCGATCCCGCTCAACGGGAGCTGCTTTTCGAACTCAACCAGGCGCGTGAAGTCTTGCTAAAAGAGGCGCCGACCGCGGACCACACGGCCTTGGTCGACCGCAGCTATTCCAACCTTGTGCGGATGTGGAGCGACCTTTAACAGGCATTAGGCCGCACGCGCGGCCTGCCCCTTCATCTTGTTCACGATCGCATAGACGCCGACGTGTCGATTTGGGCTCAGATGCTCTTCGAGTTGCAGCCCTTCGAACAGGGCATCGACATCGAGGGCCTCGATCTCGGCCGCGGTCTTGCCTGAGAACAGCCCGACCAACAACGCGACCACGCCTTTGATGATCGCTGTGTCGCAATCACCATCGAAGCGGATCGCGCCGCTCTCGGGCTTTGCAACCACATGCACCGTGCTCATGCACTCCATCACCCGGTTGGCATCGATCTTGTCGGCCGGCTCCATCGCTGGGAGCCGCTCGCCGATCTCAACCAGATACTGGTAGCGCTGGTCCCAGTCGCCTAGCAAGTCAAAGGTATCGATGATGTCTTGGATCGATTCGTCGGCCATGAGCCTAGCTTCCGTGGTTGCGATCAGAGGTTGCGATCAGACGCTAAACGACTCGCCGCAGCCGCACTCGTCCTTGACATTCGGGTTACGAAACTCGAAGCCCTCGTTGAGCAGGCTCGACTTGACGAAGTCGACCTCCATCCCTTCCAGCCGCGGCAGGCTAGCCTCGTCGACGACGACCTTCACACCGTGACTTTCAAAAATATGGTCGCTGTCACCGCAGTCGTCAGCGTAGTCGACAACGTACGCGAAGCCTGTGCAACCGCTCTTGCGTGTTCCGATGCGCAGCCCGACGCCATGGCCACGCTGTTGAAGCATCTTGTTGACGTGGCTCGCGGCCGCGTCGGTCAAAGTGACTGCCATCTCTAGATTCCTCGAGTCGTATCAGACGATGCCCTGCTAGTGCCTTTCGTTGGAGCAAATTTCAAGGGCCGATCACCCTCCGACTGGCTAATGGCGATGCTCGGTTCCAAGCCCGGAGGCGTGCGCCGACATATCCATCAGTCCCCGCATCAAGGTCGCCCGCTCCCCCAACGGAACCGTCTCGAGCAACGCCTGCTTGTCCTCCGCGTCCAGTGGCAGGTGCGTGCAGAGGAGATTGACCAGGTCGGTGTCGGCCATGTTGCTCACGTCGTCCCAAGGGATTTCCACGCTGCGCCGATCGCAGAATGCTCTCAGTGAGCCCATGAACCGATCCCGCTCAGCCAGGCCTGCCTCATCGTCCTCCAGGTCGAGCGCGAACACCTGCCAATCCGGCTTGATCCGCCGAAAACCGTCCTGCATCGGCAGCTCTTGCACGACCTTGAACCGGCACAGCCCTGTCAGCACCAGGATGATCCGACCATCGTTGGTCTCACTGTAAGAGGTGATGCGCCCAGCGCAGCCGACCCGATGGATATCGAGCTGTTCATCCTCAGCCGGCCCGCGCGGCTGCACCATGCCGACAAGATGATCGCTCGCCAGCGCCGCCTGCACCAGCGCGAGGTAGCGCGGCTCGAAGATGTTCAGCGGCAGCTGCACCCCTGGCAGCACCACCGCCCCGCTCAGTGGAAAGATTGGCAACACGTCTGGCAGGTCCGCAAGACGCTGAAGAAAGGGGCTGCGCATAGCGCGAATCTCCGTTGCTCGCTCAGTATCTAACCCAATCATCGGACATGGGGTCGATCGCGGCTGCGCTCAAAGCCCAATCCTCAGAGCCCGATCCTAAAAGCCCGACCCCAGCGGTTCAAAAACCTTCGCAGACGCAACAAGCACCCGCTTCCGATGACACTCGCCGAAATGGCCTCAAAACGTCATAATACCCGCCGACCATCCAGCGCTGAGCCCCTGCGGTCAGCAGCGCACCTCCAAACCGCCCGGATGGTGAAATTGGTAGACACAAGGGACTTAAAATCCCTCGGCGCAAGCCGTGCCGGTTCGAGTCCGGCTCCGGGCACCATTTCTCCCCCGAAACCTCCAAGGTCGTGCGGCGATAGCCTTGTTTGCGCTTGCGCTCTGACCCTTGGTGGCGCCCTATGCAGGTCTTTTCTCGATCAACGGAAGACCCCTTCGATGTACGAAAACGCATTCAACGGCATCGAGCGCGACCTACGCGCCGAGGAAGGCATCAGCAACGAGCTGGACTATGTCGAGCAGATCTCCTGGGTGCTATTCCTCAAGTACCTGCACGACCTCGAGACCGAGCGCCAAGACCGCGCCGAACTCAACGGTGAGACCTACCGACCGATCATCGGCAGCGGCTTTCGCTGGGACCGCTGGGCGGCGCCCAAGAAAGACGGCGCCTTCGACCACAACGCGGCCCTGATCGGCGACGACCTGATCGATTTCATCGACGACAAGCTATTCCCCTACCTGGGCTCGTTCCGGCGGTCGGCACTCAGCGCCCGGACCATCGAATACAAGATCGGCGAGGTCTTCACCGAGCTGCGCAACAAGTTCCGCTCCGGCTACATCCTGCGCGACGTGCTGGAGATCGTCGACGGGCTCTCATTCAACACCCAGGCACAGCGCTACGAACTCTCGGAGCTGTACGAGACGCGCATCCGCCGCATGGGCAATGCCGGGCGCAATGGCGGCGAGTATTACACCCCGCGCCCGCTGATCCGCGCCATGGTGCAAGTGACCGCACCCCGGATCGGCGAGACCATCTACGATGGCGCGGTCGGCTCCGCCGGCTTCCTCTGCGAAGCCTACAACCACCTGCGCCACGACAAGCTCAGCGCCTCCGAGTACGAGACCCTGCAGACACGCACATTCTTCGGTCAGGAGAAGAAATCGCTGGCCTACGTCATCGGCATCATGAACATGGTGCTGCACGGCATCGAGGCGCCGAACATCGTCCACACCAACTCGCTCAACGAGAACCTGATGGACATCCAAGAGCGCGACCGCCATGACCTCATCCTCGCCAATCCGCCCTTTGGTGGCGGCGAGCGGCGCGAGGTGCAGCAGAATTTCCCGATCAAGACCGGCGAGACCGCCTACCTGTTCTTGCAGCACTTCATGCGCAAGCTCAAGGCCGGCGGTCGCGCGGCCGTGGTGATCAAAAATACCTTCCTCAGCAACACCGACAACGCCAGCGTCGCGCTGCGCAAAGAGCTGCTGGACAGCTGCAAGCTGCACACCGTGCTCGACTGCCCGCAAGGCACCTTCCAGGGCGCCGGCGTCAAGACCGTGGTGCTGTTCTTCGAGAAGGGCGCACCAACCCGTGACATCTGGTTCTACCAGCTCGATCCTGGTCGCAATTTGGGCAAGACCAACCCGCTCAACGATGACGACCTGGTCGAATTCGTCAACCTGCAACGCGATCGCGCCGATAGCCCCAAGAGCTGGACCCTGAGCCGGGATGATCTCGATGAGACCACCTTCGATCTGTCGGTGAAGAACCCGAACGCACCGGAAACGGCACCGCTGCGCTCGCCTGAGGAGATCATTGATACGATGCTGGCAAGGGATGCCGAAACGGCGGCGATCTTGCAGAAGATCAGGGGGTTGTTATGAAGGCGGGGTGGAAAACAAAGACGCTCGGTGAGGTTGCTGACGTTGTCAACGGAGGAACTCCTAAGTCAAAGGTCCAATCCTATTGGAATGGGGATATCCAATGGCTTACACCGAAGGACATGGGGCAGATGTTAGGCCGAACAGTATCCGAGACACCTAGGACCATTTCAAAGGAAGGCCTGGCCAATTCATCTGCGCGGCTAGTTCCAGAAAAGTCTGTAATTTTGTCAACCCGCGCTCCTATTGGACACCTTGCTATCAATTCAACACCGATGGCTTTTAACCAAGGCTGTCGAGGCATTGTTCCTCGTGAATCATTGTATTACCTCTATCTTTATCACTTTCTCGATGCGATAAAGAAGACTCTTAACGATCTAGGAGCCGGCACGACATTCAAAGAACTTTCAGCCACAAACCTAAAATCCATCTCAATCCCCCTCCCCCCACTCGAAGAACAAAAGCAAATCATCGCCATTCTGGACGAGGCGTTCGAGGGACTGGATCGCGCCCGTGCGAATGTGGAAGCGAATTTAGAGGAATCTCGGCAACTACTATTAAGATATCTGGATATTAAAATCGAAGAATACATTAGTCGCTTCGGTATTATTCCGATCAACAAACTTGCCGATGTGAAGGGCGGCAAAAGGCTCCCTAAAGGATTCAAGCCGAAAGCAGAAAAGACCCCTTACCCTTATATCACAGTGCGTGACTTTACTGAGGAAGGTACAGTTTCCGCATTAGGCCTTGGGTTTATCTCCGAAGAGATTAGAGAAACGATCCTCCGCTATACAATTAGCAGTCGGGACGTTTATATAAGTATCGCTGGAACAATTGGAAAGACAGGGATCGTACCAGATCACTTGGACGGAGCTAACCTGACAGAAAATGCTGCAAAGTTGGTGCTCAAGGAAGGCTGGCACAAAAGACTTGTGACCAAATAATAATCGTTTTCTCATTGAAAAACATAGTTATTTTTGAGGTTGGCCAACCCTGCAACGACCAAGATCACCTGATCAGCCATGCGAGTAGCACGATTTCTGAACGTGTTGG
>NZ_NHSH01000011.1 GCF_016653315.1 Halochromatium roseum
AGCAAGTGACTGGTAAGGCCAATACACAAAAAATTGAACGCAAGCATCTTACGCTCAGAACACGTATTAAACGCCTGGCACGGAAAACCATCTGTTTTTCCAAACTCGACGTCATGCACGATACTGTTATTGGGCTTTTTATCAATCGATATGAGTTCGGGCTTGCCGTGTGAGAAACACATGTAGAGCACTACCCGCCGGTGAGTAGTCGAGCTTGAGCAAGTGAATGAGGATTTGCCGAAACAACGATTGCAAGGCGACCCTCTGCTCCCTTCCCATATTCTCCAGTTCCTCCAGAATACCCTCATAATCAAGCTCGCCAAATCGTCCTGAGCGAACAAGAGCTGCCTGCTGTTCGGCCCAGAGCAACGCATCGTTCTCTTGCGCCCTCGCTGTCAAATTACCCATCAGATCACCTCAGACTAGCGGAAAACACTAACGGCTCACGCAGTTCGCTGGATAGAAGGTTCCTGTCTGATCGACGCAAATCGCCGCACAGCCGGTATCGTTTTGTTGGCCGTTTTGACCCGTTGCCTTGATCGCATAAGCCGTACCGCTTGGCGCATTCGTATCTAAGCCACAAGAGTCTCGAGGTGTCGTTATAGTGCGCTGTACACTCATTGCGTAAAAGTCATCCGGCGAACAAACCTTTCCTGTCGGACAATCGTCATCCGATGACGCGTTCCCGTCTTTCAGATTGGAAAGGCCCCTTATCTCAGCGACGGTGCCATAAGCGATGTTGTTGGCACGCCACTTTTCCTGCGCCAGCTGCGTTGACGACAGGGCTGACAACGCGTCCGAACGCCGACTCTTGCGTACATAATCGAGGTACGAAGGATAAGCGATAGCAGCGAGAATCCCCACGATCGCCACAGCGATCATCAACTCGATCAGCGTAAAACCTCCGGAGCCACCTTTAATTTTTCTCATCATTCAGACCGCTTCAACACTCGGTTGATAAACAGCGGCGCTAGGGCTGCTGATCATCAAGGACTCGCACGAAAATAGGGTACCCGCCTCGCGCCTCATCGCCTGGCACAGGGCATCCAGTACCAGGCGTGAGCGGTGAATGCGTTGTTCGAGGCTGATCATGATAGGTTAACCCTGGCAAGACACAGGCCAATTTGCAAAATATCGCCTGCTGGTGGGCTGACCATCAATCCGGAACTGAGCGCATGGGTGCCAGCCTTGCCGCGTCGAGATAGTCATTGACCTCTTGCCGCGAGTGCTGCGCTAAGCCATAGAACCGTTGTGATTCAATCAAGGGACTCGGTAGACGGTGTTTAATGTTAGCGCGACCAAGCGCACGGCTTAGGCCTATTTATTAGAACACCACCTGTGCCACGCGGATTTTCCGTATGTGTAAGCGATCCGACTCAGGGGATGAACTCATCAATCGTCACGAGTCATTTTTCTGGGCCAATTACCCTGCTAATCAGGGGTTAAATTAAAGTTAATACCAGGTATGGGATTCGTATTCCCAAGAACAAATGTATCTGTAGTTGACTGAACGATCATACAGAGATCGCCAGCACTCGGACCACAGGCATCCACGGACATTACAACACCGGTATTCGGATAACTCTCGAAGCTGCAGCTATATCCATAGCTGTCGACCTGATTACTAAGTCCAGAGATAGTGTCGCATGTTGAGGATGTTGCATCACCCTCAAGCCTAAAGTGAACGACCAAACCGGAGACGGCCACTTTGTCGCCACCAGTACCTGCCTCCCATTTCGCATTGCCCGGCTTGTTCATGAAACCATTAACAACATACTCAACCGGCTGACAACTACTCGTCGTCCAACCGCCGATGTCGACATTCACCGTATCACCACTGTAAGTCGCTGAGCTAGAAGATATCTCAGAGCAATTTTCGGCGCTTACCACAATCTTGCCTGCTGAATTGCCGGGAATATTATCACAACGATAATTTGCATCAGGGTCGTTAACCGAGTCGCCTTCCCGGTTGCCAACCAGATCGCACACCACGCCATCAATCACGTTATCATTCGTATCAACAAAGACTAAGACCGGATCCATAGCAAGCTCAAGATTAGCAATCATACCTTTAATCAATAACGTATCGCCAATGCAACCTGAGATCGATACATTCTCATTGACGTTAGCGGATAAGGCCGTATACTCCTTATCAATCGGTGCACCACTACAATTTTCCGCTGTGAATGTCACCGTCCCCGTCCAACCCGTCGGTACGGAACAGTGGTAGGTTCCAGTTGTCTGATCAGCGTCTTCAAACACACTACAGCCTGATGTCGCACCCGATGGAGTTACCTCTACAACATTCATAATAATACCACGAGCACTATCGCCGCCAGTCAAGGTAATACTTCCATATATAGCTAGGTTTCCAAAGCAGGGAATATTCGAATCCTGGATCACAAAATTCTGCCCTGTCAGTGTTCCATAGAGCATGGGCTCCCCACTCAAACTATTGATGACCACTGTTGTCACTGGAACAAAGTCGGGGTTCAATGGCGATCCACCACAATAAGTATTTTGCCCACCCGATACCATTAAAATGTATTCACCTGTTACATCACATTTGCTTCCGTAGCGATAGGTATGGGGACAAAGACGATCAGCATTTCCAACTCCAGATCCGTAGTATTCGATATTCACCATCTTTCCATCGGCATCAATCGCCATAATTCCGATACGGCCATACCAGTTGCTACCAACGTAGCAGAGAAAATCTAGATAATTGTCTGAATCGTCATCATCTGTATTATTTTTATTCTCAACTTCTCGGCAAATACCCGCGTCAGCAGCAATCGCGCGTAAGACACCATACATCGTTTCATTGGTAAAATTATGTGGCGCGGAATCTGGAACATCATCATCGGTAGACAATTTAACGTTACCAGTGATTTCAATAACGCCGGGGTCAGTGGTCAACCAGACCTGATCTTCGTTGGTGATCGTAGGATCATAAACAGCAACGCCGCCCTGATACTGCACGACTCTCAAGTTGAAATCCTGATTATCCTTAGCGATAGTAGGATTCTCCCCGATGACATCCAATGGGTTACTTAATTGCAGCGACCCACCACCGGTCGGATCAGGAAATCCTCCCATATTGATAAAATCATCATCATCGACGGCCCCAGCTTGCATTAGCGGATTATCCCAGGTCACGAGACTCGAGAGGAAGACCGATTGCGGCTGATTCTCTGCATCCGTCCATGTCACACTGACCTGTATATTCTTGGAATTAGGAATCGCCGTATGGTCACTTAATATCCATTGCCGCTGAAATCCCGCACTACCACATGGATATGGACTAGGATTATCTGAACAACTATCAGAGCCGCTGGCAAGCGTTGAGAAATTATTGGTGGCTACCCCTCCTGAATCATTAAGCACGTTAGCCCTAAGTTCTTCGATCTTCTTCTGCGCAATCGCCACCGCCTGCGCCCGATTCTTAGCAATATTTCCGCCTGAGACTAGGCGCCCATTCAGGGTCGCCAAAGCCGTCATCCCAAGCGCCAAAATCGCCATGGTGACTAGCGCATCCAATAGGGCAAAGCCGCGCACTCGCTCTCCGAAAAAGTTCAAGTTGATCACTGCCAATCCCTCCAAGTGCCGGCTATTGGAACGGATGAAATTCGCGAGTCTCCACCGCCTGAACGACCAATAACATTCGGATCATAGATGACATCCATACCACCGGAGTTATCGACACCGATGTCGCCTTCTACGATAGCCGAGCCGATGAGAAGCCCTCCACCTGTTCCACCGCCAACTACATCGCCGCGCACATAGAGTACGCCATACATGCGCCAAGAACCCTGCGGATCAAAATTGCCATCGATCACCAGTATGATCGGCTCTTCCGGTGTACCGTATGTTTCATTCTTGAAGCCGAAATCACTCAAAGAGTTATCACTGTTGCGCGCATCAACCCAAATATAGCTCCCAGGTATTCCAAAATTGCCTTCAGGATCGACTAATCGATCGTCGGTCGTCACATAGTCCGCGGCTGATTTTGCAAAATCCGGTGGTCCAGCAATGAAGTTATTGAAGAAACAATCAGGATCTGCGGTCTTATCACATCTCAGCGCTTCACTATCATCAATAATGTCAGCACCAAGCATCACCTCGTTTTCAAATACTCCAGACGATTTAGTAATATCGCTTCCCGAATATGTGCTTGAGTTCGCATTTGCTGTGTAATCAAGCAGTAGCTCATCGGACGTCGCTGTTTCGTATGTATTATTCCCATTCCTATCAAAAAACGGTACTAAATCTCCGGTCGTCGCATCAGTATAGGCTGTCGGCCCATCAGGATCAGGATGAACAAAGGTTCCGCTATTCGTGCCACCAAAGCTCGACACCTCACCTCCTGACCAAATGGTTGCGTTTGAAAAGACGTTGATGACACTCATAGACCCAGCAACCGCAACACCCGCATAGGTAATTAAGGCATGGCTGGCGTTCAAATTACCTGGTGAGGGAGCAATACGGCGGAATTCTTGAACAATGGTTTTTAATGCCAACCTATCATCCGAATATCCAGTTGAACTAACGACAACTCTGTAATTATCGGCCATCTGGATCAAGAGACAGTTCCGAACATTATCACCACTGACATCTAAATCGCATGAACCCGCATTAGTTGGGAGGCTCCAACTGTAAACTTGATTATTTGAATCCCAAACAGCTTGCAGTAGATATCCATCGCCAGTACCAGCATCATATCCGTCACAGTCGCCATCTCCATCAGTGTCACAGTCATCAAACTCACGCCCTCCATCATCGTCCATGTCGTCGTTTCCACTAATCACCAAGCCTGTCAACATATCCACTCGATCGTCGGTGCCATTACCATTCAAATCGCGTTTATCAACATCCATAAATGCCGTTGCAAAGTTCAAGCCAGCCTCTGCTGATTCAAACGCTGCTTTTGCTCGTATAGCGTTAGCGGATATGCGCTGATCAATTATTGAACTTTTTGACACATAGAAGGTTCCTGCTGTTCCTAGGAACAACAGCATCAATCCGACCACGAGCGCTACGGCTCCGCGCTGGTCACTCATTGTCTGTTTGCCAAGATGTTTTTTGTCAACTGATTCACAAGCACCTCTAAATCTGAATCTATAGAGAGGCATTCAAACTCAGCAATTTATCTCTCGCTCTTTATATGTTTCTGACTAACCTCTAGAAGCCAGGTAGCCGGGCCTTATAAATGGAAATTTTTAATTCGTTGAAAACGCTACTTAGGCTGCCATCCTGGCTTGCGGTCCAGAATCCAGCGTGAGCCTTACGATTAGCCATAACACGGGTCGTTGCGATGATTAAAATACCTCATTATTACGTATTCGTACAGTTTCCTGAATCGTCGAACTCACTGAATCATCACTCGCTAAACGACCACTCAAGGATAAATCCAACTGGCGCACACGAACAACAGGGGCTGGAATAGTTGAAGCACATGAAATAGTTGCTCCATCACTATCTAAGCAATGCGAATTTTCAGATACCGAGAAATCCGTAATGATCACTTCTTCTACATCGTTAACAGACTCCCAACGATAGCACTCATATGCTGGCCCAGCACAAGTAAATGGCCCAGCACAGGTGAATGGTAACTCTGTTGTTGGCTTTTTTCGCATTGATATCTTGTCGCCGTCGTCGTGCAACCTGAAGCCATAGTGCAGTTGCTCTGGGTCACTTTCGTCTACATCAATTATTCCATCACCATCATCATCATAACCATTACACCCACCTGTATTTACATATACATAGTGAACGCATGTGCTCGTAGTGTCTAAAGAAGCAAAGTCAACTCGATTTCCGCTACAGTTATAACGATAACCTGCTCTTCGAATTTCGTTGACCATGATTGACATTATTGCACTAAGATCCTGATTAAGACGCGACGCTTTGATCGTATCGTTGTTGCTTTTAAGAATAGAGACTACAAGAGCTACAGCCCCCGCTATTACAACGAGGCCAACGGCTGAACCCACCATCAACTCGACTAAGCCAAAGCCTTGTTCTTTTCTTCGGAAGGCACTCATAGCAATATTTTAAACCTATAAAGTACAGTCAGCATCCCTCATAACCAGTGATATCATCGCCACCAGATGGAATACAGATCTTGATCCGACCAAGAACACTGACGACAATCGCCAGCTTGAGCGTAGCCGTGCTTGTACTTTGCACTTCTATTGTTGTGTTATTTGCTGTTCCGCGAATACTATCGAACTCAATCGTCTCATCGCCTGTGCCCACTATTAACGCACCAGGAAACTCAGCATTCGTGAGCGTTACCAACCTTTCTGAACCGCCAATGATACAGTCTGGAGTATTCACATTCGTGCAGTCGCATGCATCAGTATCGCGAACCATTCCAAAGCATTGTGGATTCGCATCTTTCTTAAACGTTACCTGAACATCTCCCCCCGGACCCTGCATGCCCTTAAGCGCTTCCCCTTTCGCGAATTGTAGATGCGAATATATTGCTTCTGCTAACGATTTGACGCGGGCACGTTCAATCATACCTTGAAAGGACGGAGCGGAAATGGCGAAAAGAATTGCCGCAATCGCAATTGTCATCATCATCTCGATCAAGGTAAAGCCAAATTGACATGAAGGCATCGGTGCCGCGGTTCCACTATGCTTGTTTTTCATAGATCAATATATTCGGACATATAGAAACTCGTTTTTTCGCCCCATCACCGCTAAAGTATAGCAAAGCGGATGGTAATCTTTGAGTCGACCCAAGACCGATACAGCATAATGCTGATTACAGTTTATTCTAGAAATACAAAAGCTTAGACCATGTTTCCCGTGTTGGTCCGCAGTCAACAAAGTGATGATCGGAGCCTCGTATCGGATCTTCGATTCAAGTCACACTCAACTTGATGTTCAACGGCTGAGATACTGCATCCTCTTTTCCTAAGGACTCAACACGCTGTTTTGTTTGTTTTTCTTAGCGGAGTCTCTTTGCGATGATCTGCTTTGATTGATGCACCCTTCAGTACCTGATGGTAGCGGACGCCGGATGTGCTAACTTTGAACTGCTTAGCAATACCGCTAGTCGACTGCTCGTGATGCGGAGAGTCTGCTACAAACAGTCTTAACGGCATCTTGATGCGTGGTTACCGAGAGAAAATGTTCCGCGGATCTCCTGCTTAACAGCCTTCCCTGGCTCGTCGTAACTGCCTCATCTCACAAGGGTTCCGTCATCGACCATCAGTAGGCGAGATTCATGGCACTAGCCCAAGAAGATATCGAGTTCATCAAAGTACACATCGGCGACTGGCTGACCGAACAGAGCCTCGGCAAGCCACCAGCGTTGTACGAGATCAAGCTGCGCGAACGCATGGTCCGCGTCGAGGAAGAGCTGAAACACTAGCGCGAGCTGATGCGCGAAGGCTTCACGCTGATGGATAAACGCTTCGAGGCCATGCAAGCCAACATGGATCAGCGCCTCGGACAAGTTGACAAGCGCTTCGAACAGGTCGATAAACGCTTCGAGAACGTCCAGCATGATATCCGCAACCTGCAACAGCGTATGGACAGCTTCATGCGTTGGTCCTTTGGCATCACGATCGGCGTCGGTGGCGCCGTCATCGGCGTGCTCAAGCTTTGGCCTTAGCAGCACCGCAACCCGCATTGCACCCTCACATGCTTAAAATCGCTCTCGTCCAAGCGAGCGCTCGGCTCGCCGCCCCCTGCAACCCGGAGAGCTGCCAAGGACAGCTTGAGCGCGCCAAGGCAAACGGCTGCCGGCTCGTTCTGCTGCCGGAGCTGCATAACGGCTCCTACTTTTGCCAAACCGAGGATAGCGCGCAGTTCGATCGGGCCGAGCCCATCCCGGGTCCAACCACCGATTGGCTCGGCAGCCTGGCCGCTCAGCACCGCATGGTCATCGTCGGTTCGGTGTTCGAGCGGCGCGGACCCGGCGTTTATCACAACACCGCAGTGGTCTTGGACGCGGATGGCAGCCTGGCCGGTGTCTATCGCAAGATGCACATCCCGGATGATCCGGGTTTCTACGAGAAGTTTTACTTTACGCCCGGCGACCTCGGCTTCGAGCCAATCGAGACCGCCGCTGGCCGACTCGGTGTACTGGTCTGCTGGGATCAGTGGTTCCCGGAGGCGGCACGGCTGATGGCGCTGGCTGGTGCTGAATTGCTGCTGTATCCAACCGCGATCGGCTGGGATCCGCAAGATGACGCGGCGGAGCAGGCGCGCCAGCTCGATGCCTGGATGACCGTTCAGCGCGGCCATGCGATCGCCAATGGTCTGCCCCTATTGGCTTGTAATCGTGTCGGCTTCGAGCCGAGTCCCGCGGCGGAGAGGGAATCAGAATCAGAACCAGAACCAGAACCAGAACCAAGACCAAAAACGACGGCGACCGGCACTAGCACTGAAACTGGCACCGGCACGGGCACCAGGACCAGCACCGGCATCCAATTCTGGGGCAACTCCTTCATCTGTGGCCCACAAGGCGAGATCCTGGCGCAAGCTCCTACAGACGATGAACAGCTGCTGATCGCCGAGATCGATCTAGCCCGTACCGAGCAGGTGCGCCGCATCTGGCCCTTCCTGCGCGATCGACGCATCGATGCTTACGCTGACCTGTTGAAACGCTGGCGTGATTGATGTCAGATGGCGCCGTCACCGATCATCCGGTTGCTTGAGCGGACCGGCATAGCGCTTTGCATCCTTAAGCAGCAGGATCAACTGCCGCTCGTTCACGCGCGTCGGCTCAAAGCCAAAGCGGCGATAGAACGCCTCTGCGTTGGCATCGATTGGATGCGTCAGTAGGGCCCGGATACCGGCCTGTTGAGCCATTGCGATGGTTCGGCGGATGGCATCCTGCAACAGGCTGATACCCAGACCTCGCCCTTGGTACGCGACATCGACGGCTAACCTTGCCAAGATGATCAAAGGGATTGGGTATTGGCCCATGCCGCGACGAATCCGCTCTGGGGCATCCAGGGTATCGATTTGGCCAACGGTCAGGCTGTAGTACCCGGCCACGCGCTCGCCATCGCAGACAATAAAGGTTCTCGCCGAACCGCTGCCTTGAGCCTGGCGCGCGTGGCGTAGCAGCCAGTCCCTGAGTGCTGGCTGACCGCAGTCGAAAGATTCCAACTGGTCGCGTGCATCGAGTGGCCGCGGTGGCGATAGCTTCATCGATCAGTCCAGACCGAGGGCCGCGAGAACAGGTCGGCCAAACCGGCGTTATCGGATTCGGGTCGATCGAGCATCTCAAGGAGCGCTTGGTAATGATGGCCTGACACCATGAATAAGCGCTGATCGAGTAAGGTTTGCTCGGCGGCCTGGTAAGCGGCGTCGAGAATGAAATCCGTCAGCGACTTGTGCGCGACCTCGGCTGCGCGACGCAAGACAGTTTCCTGTTGCGGGGTCGCACGTAGCCCAAGTCGCGCGGTGCGAGTGGGTGACGCGGTGGACATGAGACAGCCTCTTTGTGGTGCAAACGGCATACTATGTTAGTACAAGAGACGCAGCACCTCCAGGGAAGTCTCCGTTCGCACTGACACAGAGTCAGCGGCGGCAGACCAGGTACATTAACTTGAACCCAGCCCCACTCACCCCGAGCTTTGCGGGGTTCGCGCATGCCATCTGCTAGCGCCCATCCTTTAACCAATCCTCCGTCTAACCTTACAGCCTGCCACGAGATGCCCTGATCCCATGAACGAAACCCAACGCTCGATGCGCTCCATCCTGCAACGCATTGCTACTGGCCCGGAGTTGTCGAAGGACATCTCGCTCGACGAGGCTCGCCTTGGTATGAACGCGATCCTGGACAGCGCTGTCGATCCGGTCCAGGCTGGCATCTTCCTGATTGCGCTACGGATGAAGCGCGAGACCGATGATGAGCAGCGTGGCATCCTGGATGCCGTGCGCGATGCGACTGATCATGTGGTCGCTGAGGTCGACGAGGTAGTCGACCTCGCTGATCCTTATGACGGCTATAATCGCTGTCTGCCGTCTTCCCCCTTCCTCGCGCCACTCTTGGCCGAATGCGGCGTGGCGGCGGTCTCGCACGGCGTTGATGCGGTTGGCCCCAAGTTCGGTGTCACCCATCGCCACGTGCTCGAAGCAGCCGGCCTGCCCGTTGATCTCAGCCCGGCCGAGGCCGCTGCCCGCGTCTCGGACCCGGCGGTCGGCTGGACCTATATCGACCAACGCGCCTTTGCGCCGAAGCTGCATGACCTGGTGCCCTTGCGCAGCACCATCGTTAAGCGCCAAGCCATAACCACAGTCGAGGTGCTGGCGCGGCCGATCCATGGGCGCAGCAAGACCCACCTGGTCACCGGCTATGTGCACAAGCCCTATCCGCGCATCTACGCCCTACTCGCCCGCCACGCCGGGTTCGACTCCGCGCTCCTGGTGCGCGGCGTCGAGGGCGGTATTGTGCCCTCGCTGCGGCAGAACGGCGTCTGCTTCAACTATCAGCAGTTTGGCGAGGAGCAATCGTTCGATATCAACCCGGCCGAGATCGGCATCGAGCAAAATGTGCGTGCGGTGCCGCTGCCCGATGATCTCCCCACGGCAAGCCGCCCGAATGACGATATCGCGGTGGCTGTCGATGTCCCTGCCACCGCGAAGGCGGCCGCGCAAGCCGGCATGGCGGCGCTGGAGGGCCAGCGCGGCCCGACCTACGACAGCCTAGTGTTTTCCGGCGCCCTGGTGCTCTGGCATCTGGGACGCGAGCAGACCATCGCCGCCGGCGCCGATCGCATCCGCGCCGCGCTCGACTCAGGCGCAGCCGCTCGGCGCCTGCGTTAACTTAGGAGATTGACACTGATGGAATCACCTTTCGTCGAGGTCGCCAAGGCCGAAGAGATCCTGCCGGGCAAGTTCATCCGCGTCGAAGTGGCGCAGAAGCCATATATCATCGCGCGGGTCGATGATCGCTTCTATGCCGTCGAAGACAACTGCAGCCACGAGGACTATCCGCTCTCCTATGGCTGCTTGGATGGCAACCGGATCAAATGCTCGCTACACGGCAGCCGCTTCAGCCTCGAAACCGGGGCGCCCGAGGATGAGCCGGCCGATGAGCCGATCCGCACCTATCGGCTCGAACTGTGCGAAGGTCGCCTCTGGCTCGATCCCAGATCGGGCATCAGCGGCTAACGCGACCATCTGGATCACGCATGGCCGCGGCGAGATCGGATAGGAGCGCATCCTCATCATCATCACCGCTGGTCGGCTCGGCGCGCGCGACCAGGCGTACATCCGCCATCGCGATCGCCTCCGCAACCAGCCCACGCAAGCGCTCCACGGACGGCAAATCGCCCACCGTCAGCTCGATGACGGGCATGCCAGCGGCCGCGAAGGCCGCTCGCAAGCGCACGACAATCCGGCGCTGCGCGCGATCTGACTTGGCCGGCAGCAACCGAACCACAGCCAACGGGTAGAGGTCAGCGGCCGTGCAAAGCAGCAGATCCGCCCAGCCCTCGGCCAAGAGCCCGTGCGCTAACCGCCGCTGTCCCCGCCCGATGCGTGGCAGAGGCCGCAACAGCGCCAAGGCCGCAACCTTGGGGCAAACGCAATAGGCATCCCCAGCCGCTTCCGAGATCATCTGGTAACAGCGCAGCTCATCCACCGACAACAGCGGTCGTCGTTCGAACGGCTCTCCGCGCAGACGCATGCCGCGTAAGCGCAATGCGGAGATCAACAGCGCGACGATGATCAGGGTCGCGGCAACCAGCAGTAAGTAGAGGGGTGTCAAGCCAGTCTCCTCAGACGTGTAAGATCCAAACCCGGGCCGGTTCAGGCGACCAACGCATCGAACGCGCCAAGATCATCGCCCAAATTGCGACAGACCACACAGTCATGACTCATCGAAGGGAAAACCCTAGGGGAACTTCTGCCAAACCCTTATAGCCGTGCGCGTTGTAAGCTATAGTTGCCTGCGGACAAGTGTCAGTAGACGAAGCCCCAGCCAACAGGTTCCAGAAATTGGCCGGGGTGCTCCTCGCCCACCGCAACATCGCTCTCAAATAAACAAGTTGTCGTTGCTCTGCCTGGAACAGATCAGACGTCCCTCGACTTAAAAGACGCTAGAACGAATATGTTTCAAAACCTAAAGCTTAGCAGCAAGATCATTTTGGGATTCGCGGCGCTGATCGCGATTACCGCGGTGCTTGGCGGCATCGCAACCGTCAACATGCTGAACGTCAAGAGCCAGTCGGCTATGTTGGCCGAGGAGTATGTGCCTGAAGTCGACGTCGCCACTCGGCTGCGCGGAGCCGCAAATCGGCTCATGTACGCCATGCGCGGATACAGTTTTTCCGACGGAAACGAGACCTTCTGGCGCGAATCGCAAACCGAGGCTGGACTCCTTGACGAGGCACTCAAGGATGCGCGCGAACTCAACAAGAAAGCGATGCATCTAACCGCACTCGGCGGCCAGCTCGATACCGCCCAGCAGGCGCGCAACCGCTACTTCGAGCTGATGGAGCAGACGCAAGAGATGCAGGCGGCCTTGGCGGGGAACCGGCAGCAGCTCGACACCAACGCAGCGGCCTTCATGCAAGCCGCAACCAATTTCCTCGACGCACAAAATCAACAGTTCGACCAAGCACTCGAAGAACGCACGACCAAGGTCGAGGCGATCACTCGAGTGGTCAAACTCGGCGCCAATGCCCGTGTTGCAAACTTTAGGGCACAGGCCACTGGAGAAACGGCATCAAGGCAGGATGCGATCAAAAGCCTGCAGCAGATCCCAGCAATCATTGACACACTCAGACCGATCACGCGAGCTCAAGACAATATCGAACAACTCGATGCGATCGCCGAGAGTGCGGCCAACTACCAGGAAGGCATCGTGGCGTTCGGCCGCGAATCCGACAGGGGCTTCTCGGCGAGCGAGCAACAGCTGGCGAGACTGCGGAACGACATGGACCGGGCAGCCGAGATCTTTGCCTCAACCTCATCAGCCTTTCTCGATAGCCAGATCGAGACCCTGAAGGCGGATATGAACGGCCGCCATCGCGCGATCTCGACCGCCACTGACATCATCAATCAGGGCAATGAGACCCGGGTCAGCGCATTCAAGGGGCAGGCGCTCAACGACCTAAGCCTGATCGAACAAGCACTCAGCAACAATCTACCGAAGATCCAAGAGCTGCTGGACCAGCTGAAGGCAACGACCACGGACAGCACGCTCCTCGCCGACATTGAGAATACCCGGGCTGCGGCAACGGGCTATGGCAAGACCTTAGAAAGCCTAGTCAGCAACACCCAGGCCGACGATCAGTTGGCGACTCAGCGCACGATCGCAGGCAACGAATTGATCGCTGCGACCATCGCTACTGCCGATGCCGGGCTTGCCGCGACTCAGCGGATTGCCAATGAGACCATGCAGAGCCTGACCCTCAGCAGCCTGGTGGTGATCATCGGTTTGATCGTTGCCTTGATCATCGGCATCGTCCTCGCCTGGCTCATCACCCGCTCAATCGTTGGCCCGATCAACCGCGTTGTGAAGGGTCTGCAAGAGGGCAGCGATCAGGTCGCCACCGTCAGCGGTCACGTCAACATCAGCAGCCAGCAGATGGCCGAGGGCGCCGGCGAGCAGGCCAGTAGCCTCGAGGAAACCAGCTCTAGTGTTGAAGAGATGGCGGCAGGCACGCGCCAGAATGCTGAGCATGCACGCGAGGCGGATGCCCTCAGCCGCACAGCAAACGATAAGGCTGATCAAGGCGTGAAGGCGGCTCGAGCCACGGCTGATGAGGTCAGAACCCGCCTGCAGAAGCTTGACACGGCGATCAAAGCGATCGAGGAAAGCACCAACAGCACGGCAAAGGTGGTTGGCACCATCGATGGCAT
Source organism: Halochromatium roseum (assembly GCF_016653315.1). Taxonomy (GTDB): domain Bacteria; phylum Pseudomonadota; class Gammaproteobacteria; order Chromatiales; family Chromatiaceae; genus Lamprobacter; species Lamprobacter roseus. The sequence goes on from NZ_NHSH01000011.1 coordinate 13,840, forward strand.
CGCCTTCCAGACCAACCTGTTGGCGCTCAACGCCGCGGTCGAAGCCGCCCGCGCTGGCGAGCAAGGCAAAGGCTTCGCCGTCGTCGCCGACGAGGTTCGCAAACTGGCTCAGCGCAGTGCCGATGAGGTCAAGAACACCAATGAGCTGATGAAGTCAGCGCAAGAGAACACCGTCCGCATCAAAGAGGTGTCCGCCGAGCTAGAGAAGTACTTGGGTAAGGCCGTGGCCGAGGAGATGGTCTCGCTGTTTGAAGAGACTGTGACCGCAAGCACCCAGGTCACGAAGCTGATGAGCGAGGTAGCGACGGCCAGTGATGAACAGGCACGCGGTGTTGAGCAGATCAACCTCGCCGTCTCGCAGATGGACAAGGTCACCCAGATCAGCGCCTCGAATGCCGAAGAATCCGCCGCCGCCAGTGAGGAATTGGCCAACCAGGCCGCACAGCTGAAGCGGATCGTCGACGACCTGCGCTTCTTGGTCGATGGCGTACGCTCCACCAATACGACGGTCGCCTCGAGCAATGAAGGTCAGTCGTTGACCAGCCACCCACCGCTCTTGCAATCGCATCACAAGGACGATGATTTCTAGGCCCCTCTTCGCCTAAGGCTCGGCCGGCCGCCACTTCGCGGCTGGCCGGTTATTGAAAGGCCGGCAGCGCGCAGGCGCTGCCGGCCTTTTTCGTGTCTGGGGCTCTTTACCTCCGAGCAGTGCTGGCGGAAACTCGGCGGTAAAGAAGCGGCAGCGCTATGACGCGGATCAAGTGGCGCGAGAACACTGGACGGGGAAATCCTGCATAATCCCGCGCTTTCCCGCCGCGACCTAGGGGAAACCAAGCCGGCGCATGGCTTCGCCACATCGCGATGCCACGCAGCATAAAGTCCCATCCAGAGGCGCATTCCTGATCGCACTGATGGCCCAATCGAACAGGTCTCATCGGCGCCGACCACGCAGCGTTCAGCGTTCAGTGGGCCGGCATCGCCCAACCAGGGGAATCGAGCATGCAATACGACAGTCACCTCTATCAGATCCTGGCCCCAAACCCGGCTCTAGTCGCCTCCCAACTCGACCCTGAAGCCTTCGCCAGGCATTACACCGCCGGCTCTGTGCGCTACTACGCGGGCAAGGTCGTCTTCGCCGAGATCGACATCCAGTATCGGCATCCCTATTTCAAGATCGACGAGGGCCTCGCGGCACTCAAGCCGCATCCCGATGGCAAGCCCAAGGCGACCATCTTTCTCTCGACATATCGCGTCCTCGAGCATATCGACTTGGACGCCATCAAACGGGTGTTTCTCAGCACGCCGGAGGGCTACACCTTAGCGCTCGACAGCGCACCCTATGACAAGACGCACGAAGAAGGCTTCCTACGCATCTACGCCGAGATCGCGCCGCTGCGCATGCTGGTGATGTCACGCCTCGACTTCCCAGCGTTCGGCAAGTACATCACCGACCCCACCTTTCCCAAGGGCGCGCCGAAACAGTTCTACACCCAGATCGAGCTCGATATCGAGCACTTCCTCGAAGAGTTCGAGGAGCGCCCGACCATGCATCCGCCAATCCCTGGCCTGCATCCATCGAACCTGCGAGCGGCGATCATGGGACTACGCTCCGACCCCGATAAGCAGAGCAAGGGCCTTCGGCTCGACAGCGCCTTCGAGACCATCCCTTACAAGCTCATTCGCCACGGTTTCATGTTCGCCTCTCAGGAGTCGACCCGCTTCTTTCCAATGCCCTCTCGGGCGGAGATCGAGGCGACCAACTATCGCTTCTGGCGCGCTATGTAAGGGGCTGTATCGCGGCGTCATTGCACATGCAAGGCGACCCGACGCATGGACTGCTCAGTGCAACAGGCTGAGCCAGCCCACGTTGCCCTAGAGAGCAACACTAGAGCAACACTAGATAACAACACTGACTTCGAGCGAGAGGGAGAACCATCTAGCCATGAGCCTGAATGCGCTTATACCCATTGTTTTTGGCATCGTCGGACTCTGGACGGCGCACCTGATCTTTCGAACCGTGATGGCCTATCCGAAGGGCGAATCAAAAGTCGCCGCCATCGGCGATGCCATTCACCTCGGCGCCATGGTCTTCATGCGCCGGGAATATACCGTGCTCGGCGTCTTCGCCACCGTACTCCTGGTGGTGCTATACGTCTTCCTCGGCTGGAAGACGGCGCTGGCCTTCTTGGTTGGCGCACTGACCTCGGCGCTGGCTGGCTACATCGGCATGAACACCGCGACCAAGGCCAATGTACGCACCACCGTCGCCGCGCACTCGAAGGGCGCCGCCGAGGCCCTCACCGTCGCCTTCTTTGGCGGATCGATCATGGGCCTTGCAGTGGCCTCGCTGGGCCTACTCGGTCTCGGTACGCTCTACCTGCTCTTTGGCGGTGACCCTGAGACCGCCCACGCCATCCATGGCTTCGGCATGGGTGCATCGAGTGTGGCGCTGTTTTCCCGCGTCGGCGGCGGCATCTTCACCAAGAGCGCTGATGTCGGCGCCGATCTGGTGGGTAAGATCGAGGCGGGGATTCCGGAAGACGACCCGCGCAACCCTGGCGTGATTGCTGACAATGTCGGCGACAACGTCGGCGACGTCGCCGGCATGGGCTCGGACATCTTCGAGTCCTATTGCGGCGCCATGATCGCCACCATCGCCATCGCCTCGACCCTGGCGGCCGATCTCATCGATCCGATTGGGGAACGTGAGGCGCTGATGTTCCTGCCGCTGGCGCTGTCGTCGGTCGGCCTGCTCTGCTCCATCGCCGGCATCTGGCTGGTGAAGCGTTTTTCCAGCCAGTCGCCCGAGCGCGCGCTGCGCATCGGCACCATCGGCGCGAGCCTGCTGTTCATGTTGGTCGCCTATCTCGTCATCATCGGCACCGGCGTCAATGGTGCGGTCTGGGGTGCCGTGCTCATCGGCGCGCTCGGTGGCATCGTGATTGGCTTGGTCACCGAGTACTACACCTCGTCGAAACCCGTCGCCAGCATCGCGCTAGCCGGTGAAACGGGCGCCGCCACCGTCATCATTACCGGTTTCGCCGTCGGCATGCGCTCGGTCATCGTGCCGTTGCTCACCATCAGCGTCATCATCTTCGTCTCGAACCAACTGGCCGGTCTCTACGGCGTCGGTATCGCCGCCGTTGGCATGCTCGCCACGGTCGGCATCACCATGGCCATCGATGCCTATGGCCCGGTCGCCGACAATGCCGGCGGCATCGCCGAGATGGCCGGACTCGGGGTCGAGACCCGGCGTATTACCGACTCCCTCGACGAGCTTGGTAACACCACCGCAGCCATCGGCAAGGGCTTCGCCATCGGCGCTGCGGCACTGGCCGCGCTGGCCATCATCACCGCCTATATCGAAAGCGTATCGCTGCATGTGCCGGATTTTGAGCTCCTGCTGAGCGACCCGATGGTGATCATCGGCCTGTTCGTCGGCGGCATCCTGCCGTTCTCGATCGCCGCCATGACCATGACCGCGGTTGGCGACGCCGCCTTCGCCATGATCAACGAGATCCGCCGCCAGTTCCGCGAGATCACCGGCCTGCTGGAAGGTACCGCCGAGCCAGACACGGCCCGCTGTGTGGACATTGCCACCACGGCCGCGCTGAAGAAGATGGTGCTGCCCGGCGTGGTCGCCATCGCCGCACCCTGGGTGGTGGGCTTCATCCTCGGACCAGCCGCGCTCGGCGGCATGCTCGGCGGCGCCCTGCTCGGCTGCGTGCTCCTGGCGCTGACCATGGCCAACGCCGGCGGCGCCTGGGATAACGCCAAGAAGTTCGTCGAGAAGGGTAATCACGGCGGCAAGGGCTCGGATACGCACAAGGCGACCGTGGTCGGCGATACCGTCGGCGATCCGTTCAAGGACACCTCAGGCCCGTCGATGAACATCCTCATCAACGTCATGGCCATCGTCAGCCTGGTGATCGCGCCACTGCTCGGCAACAGCCTGCTGGGCTAGCCCCAACGAGGGCGTCGCCACCCGTCATGAACGTCCCTGGCAAGCGCCTCAGACAATCTGTCGGGCTGGCATGCGCCCGTTGGCTGATCCTGATCGGGCTGTTATCGGCAACCTCTATCGGCGCCGCCCAAAACGGCCTGCAGCAACAACTCGATAACGCGCTATCGACCGCGAAGCACGCTCCTGGCCTGCTGTTTGTCAGAGACAGCCGTAGCCCTCAGCAGTTGCTCGCGGTCTTCACGCAGCTTGCGACCGAGATCCGCGACGTCTTTGCCCATGGCAGCCGCGAAGGCGACATCGACAGCGCGCAAGAGCAGCAACTGATCGACCTTTACACACAGATGGCGCAGCTGATCGACGGATCGATCCTGCCCGAGAGCGAGCGCTTCGCGCGCACCAACGCCCTCCTCTCGCAGCTCTCCGAGGTCATCGCCCGAATTCCTTTACCGCCCAACGATCAGATCCCAGACCAGACCGAGGTCGCCCAGCAGAAGCTCAACTACTGGCGCGTACCAGGGTCGACCATCGCGCTACAGCGGATTCAGGACGGGCCACGAGTGGGTGATTGGATCATTTCCGATGACACGGTCAGAAACACCGAGGCCCTGTACCAAGCCGCGCTGAGCCAGTTTCCGCCGGCCGCGGGCGAAACGCCCCTCCTCGACCACTATCTCGCCTATTCCGGACCACTGATCTCTACTCAGATCACGGACGCCATGCCAGGGTTCTTGCGCCAAGCACTCTTTGGCCAGCCACTATGGAAATACCTGGCAACCGCGGTCATCGTCCTCATCAGCCTGTTCTCGGCACTGCTGGTCTATCGTTTTAGCCGGATCTTTACGGATCGCTGGGATGACCCCAATGAGATCACCTTCAGCCTGGTCCGGCTCATCCTGCCACTGCTGTTGCTGCTGTTTATCCCGTTATGGATTCAAGTCATCGCGATCGATGTCCGGCTGCGCCTGCTTCCATTGGACCTGATCGACGATGTGCTGTGGGTCTGGTTTTATGCCACGGCAACTTGGGCGCTGCTGGTCGGCGCCAATCTTGTCGCGGCCGTGATGATTCGCTCGCCTTCGATCAGCCCGGCCGGGCTCGATGCCAGCATGGTGCGTCTCACCTGTCGGCTAATCGCCTATGCACTGGCGATCTGGGTCTGGGTTGAGGGGCTGCAAGCCCTAGGCGTCTCGCTGATCCCATTGCTAGCCGGCTTGGGCGTGAGCGGACTCGCCTTTGCGCTTGCGGCAAAGCCGACGCTGGGGAACCTACTCGGTGGCGTCATACTGTTTGCGGACAAGCCGTTTCGTGTCGGCGATCGGGTCGTCATCGGCGATCACCAGGGCATGATCGAAGAGATCGGTCTGCGCTCGACGCGGCTGCGGACGCTCGACGGTCACTTGGTGAGTCTGCCCAACGACGAAGTCTGCATCTCCAGTATCGAGAACGTGGCGGCGCGCCCGAATATCAAGCGTCTGCTGAACGTCACCCTGACCTACGACACCCCGCCGGAGAAGATCGAGCGCGCCATCGAGATCATTCAGCAGTTGCTGTCGCTGGAAGAAGATGGCGATCGCAGCGAAGACGCGTTGGGGCGACCATCGAATCAGCGCATCCACGAGGATGACGAGAACCTACCGCCAAGGGTCTATTTCAGCGACCTCAACGCCGACTCCCTCAACATCCTGGTGCTCTATTGGTTCTCGCCGCCGGATTACTGGGCCTACCTAGAGCATGCCACCTGGTTCAATCTGCAGCTCATCGAGCGCTTCAACGCAGCAGGCATCGAGTTCGCGTTCCCCACCCAGACCATCGACCTCAAGCCGCGCGACCCCGCCGCTCTAACGGCACCAACCTAAAGGCCAGCAGCCACTCGGCACGGAGCGCGGGCGAGAGAGATCCTCTCAACAGACTACAGATTCGCACACCGGATCAGTTCGGTTGCGCAAGCGCAGCCGAGCCCGAAGCGGCAGATGGTCCGAGGCGGCCCGGGTGGCCGACGTACTCACCACAGATCCCTCGATCAGTTCAAGTCCGGGCCCATGCCAGAGCCGGTCCAACGCCAGTAGCGGCCAACGCGCCGGAAAGCTCGCCGGCAACACTGCTGGCTTCAGCATGCGGTCAATCGGCGTAAGGCGGGGGCTTTTGCGTCGCCACTCATTGAAATCCCCCATCAGCACCGTGAGATCGCGGGCTGCGGGGCACGCATCGCGCAGAGTTGCCAGGATGGCGGCGACCTGATGCCGGCGCTCGGATGCGCTCAGGCCAAGATGGGTCGCAAGACAGCGCAGGACCGGCGGAGCAGCCTCTGCGGGTCTGCCCGCGTCTGACTGCAGGCGCAGAGGCTCTAAAGCGACGCTGACCTCGATGAGACCGCGCGGCTCTCGCCCTGGCTGGCTGATATCCAGTCGATGGTGGCTAAGTACCGGCAAGCGGCTCAGCAGTAGATTGCCGTAGTGATGAGTCCCGCGCTGCAGGGTATGGCCAAGCCGCGCCTCATATCCCAACGCTGCTAGGTGCTGCAAAAAGACCAGCGGCGCATCGCGAATGGGCGTCTCGACCTCCTGCAAGGCGATCAGGTCAGCATCGAGCTCGGCAATGGTCTCAGCGATGCGCACTGGGTCCTTGCGGCGATCCGACCCAACCGCGCGATGAATATTGTAGCTAGCAACCGTTAGGCCCCTGTGCACGCCGTTAGTCCGACTTGCGTAACAGATGCCGCCCGAGCCAGAACAGCGCAACGCCCATGAGGATGCCGCCGAGTAAGAGCGCCAGCGAGCGCATATCGGCACGCCCCAAGAGCTGGAGCAGGCCCTGAGAGAACAGCGCCATCGCCATCACCGCTGGCGCCATGCCGACTAGGGTACCGATCAGATAATCGCGGAACCGAACCTGAATCGCCCCAGCGATCAGATTGAGGATGGCGAAGGGCGCCACGGGCACGATTCGCAGCACCACGACCGTAAAGATGCCGCGCTTCGCCAAACGCTGGCGCAGGTCGCTAAGCCGTCCGCCGAGACGCTTCTCAGCCGTGCCAGCGCCGGTGAAATGGCCGATCTGATAGCCAGCAACAGCCGCGAGCACCGAGCCTCCAAGCGCAATCAAGGCGCCGGGCAATGGATCGAACACCAAGGTGGTAACCAGGATCAACAGCGTCACCGGAACCGCCGCCACGCTTGCGACCACAAAGAGGCTAAGCGCGACCGGTACACCCCACAGCGAGTGAGTCAGCGCCCGAGCCGCCTCGGCCAGTTGCTGTGGCTCTAGCCAGTCGCCCACCGGCGTCCAGCGCCACAGCGCCGCGAGGACCAGAAATGCAAGCAACAGGCCAACGCCGAGCAGCGCGCGCCAGCGAGCATGCGGCTGGTGCTCCTCACCGACGACGACATCGCCAACCCAGTCTGGAGCCAGCGGGCGGTCCGGATCGATCAGTCGCTCGTCAGGGACTTGCCGATCCCATTCGGGATCGATGCTCGGTTCGAGGCGACGCAATCGCAAATCTGGGCGGGTCTGGTTTCGAGACGAGCCCTCAGTCTCTCCATCAGCGCGATCAGCGCCGCGATCAGGCCGGCGGTCGGCGCCAATACCGCTCTGGCTGGCGAGGGCATCGCGCTGCGACCCATCAGCTTCCGCTTCCGCTTCCGCTTGCTCTTCCGCTTGCTCTTCCGCTGCCGCTGCCGCGTTGACGCCAGCCTCACCGCCGTCGACCAACTGGGCGAGCGCTCCAGCGAGGCCCATCGCCGCCGAACCCTTGCCGTTGGTGACCGAGCGCCGGCATTCGGCCTCCACAGCCGCAAGGGTCTCAGGGTCAAGCGATAGGAACATCGCGAGCAGGCGCCGACGCAGACGCTGGATCTCTGTGCGTGCGGCCTCGGTGTCGCCAATCAGGCAGAGGTCGCACTCGCTATCGAGCCCCATTGAGCGGTTGCTGAGATTTGACGACCCAATCCGCAGCACGCGGTCGTCGATGATCATCAGCTTCGCGTGCACCATGAGGCACTTGTCGCCAAGCCCAGGCAGGTCCGGATAGTAACAATGCAACCGGCCATGCCGATCTGCGGCGCGCAGTCTCTCGAGGATACGCGCGCGAATCAGGTCCATCGTATGCTGCTCGAGCCAATGGCCGGTCTCGCGCGGCAGAATGATCAGGATCAGCGGACCTTCCGGCTGCGCCAAGCAGCGCTCCAGTGCCTCGGCGACCGATCGCGAGGTGAGGTACTGATTCTCGATATAGATCAGGTCTCGAGCCGCGGCGATCATGTCCAAGTAGAGCTGCTCGGACTCGCGAACCTCGGCACGCCCGTCAAACAGCGGCAGGGTGCGTGCAATGCCAACCGCCTGCTCATGCAAGAACGGCTCAAGCTCCGCCGGCCAGGCGTCATCGGCGGCGCCATCATCACCCGTGCCGCCATCATCACACGCACAGCCATCACCACCCGTGCCGCCATTAGAAGCCTCGACATCAGCCGCCCCAACATTGGCTGTTGCCGCCTTTGTGCCCGAATGCAGCACCTGCGGAACCTCACCCCCCGCCCGCTCCCAACGCTCAGCAAAAAGCTGCAAGAGCGCGCTTGCCGCATCGCCGTCGACCAGCAGCTGCAGATCGTGGAACGGTGGGTAAGGATCACCGCTGGGATCGCGCCGGCGCGGCTCATCGGCACGATGGGCCTCGGTATCCCAACGCCATTTGCTGATATCGAAGCCACCACACCAGGCCAAGGCGCCGTCGATCAGCACCAGCTTTTGATGTTGGCTCGCCATCAACGGATGCACGTCGTCGAGGATGAAGTGCAGACGCGGATGGCGCTTGTCCGCATCCTTGTGCCAGGGCACCTCCCCAAAGAACAGCGGCTCACGCTCGAGCGCATAGATCGGCGCGTAGTCCCAGAGCAGGATGAAGATTTCCAGCTCGGGGCGAACCTCGAGCAAACGCAGCAGCAGATCCCCAAACGCGGTTGGCCAGCCGTCTTGCGGATCAGGACGCACCAGCTCGAGCTGACTGTGAAGATCCCAAGCCGTGATGGCGATGAACCGACGCGCTGCGATCAGACTCTGGCGCAGCATGCCGAAATAGCACTCGCCATCGACACAGAGACCGACCCGCCGCGCAGTCTCTACCCGCCAGCAGTTGCGCCCAGCAACCAGCCGCAGATCAGTCGTTGTTGATGCTGTCATCGCTCGACGCACCTGACCCCCGGCAGCCGATACCACCTTGAGCCAGAGGCGCTGCCTCCAAGACTCTTTTACCCTGAGATCCGACTGCTACTTGACCTCGCCGATGATCACGTTCTGGAAATGTGCAATCACGCCATCGCCAACTGACACCTCCTCAAGCAGGCTCGGATCATCGACATCGAGCGTGCGCGTCTGATTCGGCCCCTCGATAGTGACGGTTCCCTTGGCCTTATCTATCCCTACCACCTTGCCGAAGACGGTCAGCGTATCAGTGATGCTGCCGCTCGGCTTCTTGCCGGGCTGACGATCGACATCCGTGCTCCGCTCGCTGCCGATCGTTCCGGCCTCAGCGGCAGGGACGAGTTCGATCAACGCCGTCGAGATCTCCGTGATCGTCACCTCATCACCGATCTTGATCTGATCGATACGGGTCACCTCCGGCGGTACATGCAAGACGTGATAGGCGCCATCGGCATCCTTCAATGTCATCAGCCGCGTCTCGGGATTGACCACCATGACCTTTCCGGTCAGCTGCGCCCCCACCATGCCCGCCACCGCTGGCTCAGCGGCCTGCTGCGCTAGTAGCGTGCCAGGTAATGCAGCGCCTAAGCTCAACGCGGCGCCAAGCATCATCTCGAACAGTGTCTTCTGCATGGTCGATATCCTCTGGTGTGTTCTGGAGAGTTCTGGAGAGTTCTGGTGTCTTCGATTGATCGCGTGCCCGCCACAAACTAACGAGGTCGGAGCTGGGGCGCAACTGACACGGCGAAAGCAACAACTCGACATCGCCAGCAGCCACCGACGCAGCGCCCTCGTCAATACAAAAAATGCGGGCAATGACCGTTTAATATCCGGGGGATCTGCTAGGCTTTGATGAGATGGCGGATCGTTCTATGTCTACCAACCCCGCAAACACAACCTATGTGCATCACGTCTGTGCATCGCGTCGATGCTGGGCTGCGCATCAGCTTCGTCAGCGCAGAGTGGCTCGCGTTCGCCGCCGAGAACGGTCGTGAAACGACCGCAGCTGCAGAACTGGGCCGGCCGTTGTTCTCAGTCATCGTTGACGAGGAGACGCGCCACATCTACCGGCTCCTGATCGAACGCGCACGCGCAACAGGCGAGGTATTGCAATTTGGCTACCGCTGCGACTCGCCGGACTGCCGCCGCTGGATGCAGATGCAGATGCGCTATCTCGCCGATAGCGACGAGGTCGAATTCGCGAGCCGGTTGCTGCGCGCTGCGCCAAGGCCCTACATGCCGCTGGTGGCGGCTCACCGAAGCCGGCAGACGACACCGCAGGTATTGTCGATGTGCAGCTGGTGCAAGGCGGTTCTGGCCGAGCAGGCCTGGGTTGAGGTGGAACAGGCCGTGAAGCAACTGCATCTATTCGCCGCGGATGCCATGCCACGGATTACCCACGGCATCTGTCCCGACTGCAGCAAACGTTTGTTATCATTGGAGTCTTCGTCATGAGAATCCTCGTTGTGGACGACAATCGGTTGCTCGCGACCATTCTCGCCGATCATCTGATTGCGCGCGGCCATGAGGTCGTCGCTGCCTTCGATGGCCACCTCGCGGAGATCTTCTGTGACCGTGATGGCTATGATCTGCTGGTGATCGATATGGTATTGCCCGAGATCGACGGCGTTGATCTGCTCGAACGTCTGCGCCGAAAACATCACAATTGCCACGTCATCGTCATCACCGGCTTCGCGGAACTGCATGAGAGAGAGACCGATCGACTCAAACTTCTTGATGTTGCGGCCGTCCTAGAAAAACCGTTTTCATTCTCCGACGTCGACGCCATTGTCGAGCGCATTGCGGCCTAGCGGCCTAGCGGCCAAGCGCAAACAGGGCATTCCGCAACAGAGAGGCCCAGCAAAAGCGCGAACCCGAACCGAACCTCTAACGTCCGTGGCGCGTCGCCACCCCGGACGATGGAGTCCTTGTTTACAGTAAACTACGCACCGCGTCAGCGGCGACAGCGCTCCTCGGTAGAGCACTACCCCATGCTCTCGATGCCGGTCAAGACCGCCGCCGATCGGGTCGTCACCTTCGGTGATGTCGCCAGCGTGCGCCGCGGGTTCAAAGACCCGGAGGGCTTCGCGCGCGTCGGCGGACAGCCGGCCGTCACGCTTGAGATCAAGAAAGGCGTCGGCGCCAACATCATCGAGACCATCGCCGCGGTGCGCGAGATCGTCGCACAGGAGCGCGAGCACTGGCCTGCCAGCCTGCAGGTGATGATTCAGCCTCATCCTGGTGGTTGGCATGCTCGTGGACGGCGCGATCGTCGTCACCGAGCTGGCCGATCGGCGTCTCGCGGCAGGGGCCGACGGTCGCCTACGCCGTCGCCGCCGCGCTGGAGACGGCTCGCCGACGATTGCGGCCGGTCTTTCTCACGGCATTCACCACGGTGCTCGGACTGATGCCGATGGTCATGTCGATGAACGTCGACCTGGTTGGACGCAGTATCAGTTTCGGCGCACCTTCGACACAGTGGTGGACACAGCTCGCGAGCGCCATCGTCGGCGGACTTAGCTTCGCGACTCTGCTAACCTTAGCCCTCACCCCCTGTCTCTTAGTGCTTGGAGACAACCTCAGCAACGGCCTTCAACGCCTGCGCCAAGGCTCCTCGCCTTCGAGACCACAGCTCGACAGCGGCAATCGTTTCCAGCACAGCCTTGGCAGGGCTTGAACAGCGGCCGACACAGTTTCCGGAGAGCATCGCGATGCACTTGACCCGCATTACTTATTGCAGCGAAATCATCAAGAATATTGGCAGTGAGGAACTCGGCGACATCCTCGAGGTCTCGCGCCGCAATAATGTCAAGGACTCGATCACCGGGGTCTTGCTCTTCAATTCCAACTTTTTCCTGCAATGCCTCGAAGGCTCACGCGAGGTCGTCAATAGGCTCTATAGTCGGATCTGTTGCGACAAACGTCATCACAATGTTCAGATCGTCGCTTACAGCGAGGTCAGCAAACGTCAGTTCGCGGACTGGGACATGGCCTACCTGCCCTGGACCGAAACGACACGAAAGATCATCGCCCAATATTCGATTGGGGCCGAGTTCAACCCCTACCAGATGAGCGCTCAAAGCGCGATCGAACTCCTTGACGACCTCGGCCGAATACTGCAAAAAGGCGACAACTAAGGAACGCATCTTGGACACCATCATGACCCATCAAGAAGCAAGGGAGCATGTGCCCGGCCGGCTGCATGAGATCTTCGCCTCGCCTTACGACGCCTTCTCTAATGAGGCTGTCGAACGCCTGCTGCATATCCACATCATGCTGCATCTGCTCGTCGTTCGACCCATGCGGCGGCGGCACCTGATCCTCCGCGTTATTCATGGCTGGGAAAACGGCAGCTTTTCGCCAGATGAGCTTCAGTACATCGATTATCCGCTGCATACCTTCGATGACTTTCAGCAGGTCAACGAGACCTTTCAGCGAGCAAGGGCACAGCAAGAGCCGCTACCGACCAATGCCGCCTCACTATTGGCTGAGCCACTCGATCAGGCCATCGCGGCAGCTAACGCAAAAGGCCAAGTGATTGACGAAGAAACGCGTCTGATCCCAGCGCGATGGCCGAGTTTTCCGAAGGGGCTCAGCCTCTACACCCTGTTCAAGATGTACAACCGCCTTGTCTACGGAGAGGACGACGCCTATCGCTCGAGCCATTGCATGACCGAGGAAGGACTGCGCGAGATCCATGAATTCCACCTAGAGGAAGGCGAGTTCGCGATCGTCATTCCTCCGGGTCCGCAGCACAAGACCGAGAACACCCTGATGGTCATGCACGAGAGCCAACTCGAACCGGTTGCAACCATCTTTGCGCTGAGTATCCCTCTGTTTGAGTAATCGCTACGAGTAGTCGCTATGGCAGCGGTCGTGACATCTGATTGACATCGACCCCCATGGCGCCAACGCTTCGATTCAGTCCATGAAAGCGCAGGCTGATGTCGCGCAGATTACCATCCATGATGGCGACCGAGTCACCGAGCCCTGCCGCCGCGCGGTCCATGAATGAGACCGATTGCTCCATGGCCATCACATGCGCGGACATCTCGCGCATCTGCTCGGCAACCACCGGCAGTAGCAGCACATTGCGCTCGATCGCATCGATCTCAACGCTGATCTGGTCCATGCGCACCGAAACCCGAGTGAAGAGGCTGTTCATCTCTTGCATGCGCGTGATCACCAGGCGCACCTCGTCGGTCAGATCATTGACGAAGTAGAGGTTGGAGAGCGCGAGCGCGGCGACCAAGCCAATCACGAGCCGCACCCAGAGCTCGACGCCGCGGTGCCGACGCCCGGTCAGACGATCGCTGCGGTCCAGATCCTGCTCGAGTTCAGACATCAGCTCGGTCAGGGCTTCGATACGATCACGCTCGATCATTATGGGTCTCTCGGACCAACTCAGCGCTTAAAGGCGAACTCATGCTGCGTCGCTCATCGAAACGGGTTCATCCAATTGAACATCCGCATCGGCTGCGACAGATGATTCACATCGCGTCCCATGCGTCCCACGGTATCCTCCATCAGCTGGAATGATTGGCGCATATCGCCCAGATTCGTCGACATGGTGCCAACGCTGTCATCAATGGTTGCGATTGACTGGGCGATCTGGGTCACATCCTGAGACATGAAGGCGACGCCGCCATGCATGGTATCGACCTGAGCGATCACCGTCGGCAGGCTCTGCATGCCGGCGTCGATGACCCGCATGGAATGCTCAATACGATCCATATTGTCCGCGACACGGGCAAAATGCTCATTCAATCCAGTCACCGCGGCGGTCGCATCCGGGATCTGGCGCGAGAGGATGATGGTCAAGAACGACAAGGACGCAACCAAGACGATCACCGCACCAAACAGCAGTTGATAGAGCAACGCCACCCGCGCCTCGATCCGGCTCTGACGCGCATCGATCCGACGCATCAGACCAGCAAAGCCATCCATCGCCTGATCAAGCGCTTGTTCGTCTCTCAATTCCATCGCTAACGGTCCTTGCGCAGACCAAATCGTTGTGACTGGTCTTCGCTGTCGAGGCTCAGCCCGGGCGAGGCGACGGGTCGGGAGACGAAGGGGCCGCTCAGCATGTCATCACCCGGGCCGGCCAGCCCAGGCCAGAAGCAGGCGTCGCGTGTGCCGCAGCGCGATAGCATCAGGGCCACCGCAAAGTCGGTCGGATCGCGATCGGCGAGCGGCTGGAAGATCGCCTCGGCGCGCTCCCAGTCGGCCTCGAGCAAGGCCTCAAGACCCGCCTCATAGCGGGCGATGGCCTCGAGCCGTTCCGGCGGCAGCATCCGATCACGCCGATCGATGAGTTCGAAGACCTCCAGTTTGCGCGCGCCACTGTTCAGCGGCAGCACGTCGAGGCGCCGTGTCCAGTAGCGCTCGGCGACATGCTCGCGCGCCTCACCGCTGATGATGATCCGTGTGCCATAGCGGCGATTGAGCTGATGCAGATCCCAGCCCAGCGCGACGTTGTCGCCAATCGCGGTCCAGCTCATGCGCTGGCGCGAGCCAATGGCACCGACGATGGCGCGGCCATGATGCACCGAGAACAGATTCAGCGGCGGTGCCGGCTCGCCCGGCGCAAGCGACTTGGCCCAGTCGGCATGCAGCGCGGTCTCGGCATCGCGGCAGGCGAGCACGGCGCGGCAGGCGCGATCGACGCTATCCTCGAGCACCACGGGAGCGCCCCAGAAAGCGAGAACGCTCTCGCCGAGAAAGTTATCGATGGTGCCCTTGTGACGTAGGATGGTGTTGGTGAAGATATCGAGTTGGCGTCCGAGCAGTTCGGTGATGCGCGCCGGTGGCAGCGCCTCGCACAGGCTCGCTAGGTCCGAGGCGCCAGTAAACAGCAACGTCAGCTCGCGCACCTCGGCCTCGGGCTCGGCACGCTTGCCGGATTGGATCAGCCGCCGGCCGACATCGATGGGCACGAACTTCTCTAGCGAGCGCAGGCCCTGACTCATCTTCCACAACGCCTCGTCCATGGCCTTGATCTCGGCGAAGCGCGAGGGCACCCGCTTGACATCGGCGAAACGGAACTCGCGAATCAGCTCGGTGTTCAGCACCAAGCGCTTGAGTGGCTGAAACAGCCGCAGGGCGAGAAAGGAGACCGCGATCGCCGCCGCCAGGAGCAAGATCAGGGAGATGGCGGCGGCTTCGCTGAACAGACGCCGCGCGGACTCGAGCAAGGTGATCTCGGGGGCCACCAACATCAGCTCCCAGTCGTCACCTACCCCTGGCGGAAACGCCTGGCGTTGCGCCAGATAGCGCCGGCCATCGGTGCGCGACAGACTGTACTCGGCCCGATTGATGGCCGAGCGCTGTTGCGACGCTGCGTCTTGCCGATAGGCGTCGACCAGCCAGGGCACGCCGAGGTCATCGACCCGTGGCAGCCCCGCGTCAGCAGTCGGTGTAACGCCAGTCGAAGCCGTATCCACAGTAGTCGCATCGGCATTCGCACGCGCGGCAACGGCGCCCTGGCGCAGCTCGATGCTCTCTGGAAAGGCGATCAGTTGCCGATCGGCGTCAACGATCAGGGCGATGCCGCCGCGCGCGATCCGCTGTCCGCTGAGAAACTGCGACAAGCTATTTAGCGAGATATCAACGCCAACCACGCCGATCAGCGAGCCATTGGGCTCGCGCACTGCGACCGCGGCCGTGAGGCCGCGCTCGCCGGTACCAGCAAATCGATAGACCGGCGACCATTGCAGCCGCTCGGCAGCAACGGCCTGGCGATACCAATCGCGTTGGCGCGGATCATAAGTCGCATCGCCGTTGATCCGAGCGATCGGCGCAAACTGCGCGTCGCGATAGACGAGGCGCTCGGTCGCCTGACTTGCGTCCTCGCCCGGCGCTGCCTCGCGTCGTATCAGCCGCGTCATCCATTGTGGCGAGCTGCGCGCCTGGATGAAGTCGCCGTTCGGGCCAGCGACATAGAGGGATTCGATCTGTGGCAACAACGCCAGCTGGCGCCCGAACAGACGGAATAGCCCTTGGTCATCCTCGAGACCGCGCTCGCCAACCAACAGCGCATTGATCTCGACCAGATCCCGCGCTGCCTCGAACCGCGCCGAGGTCTCGGCAACCACTTTGGCGGACATTTCGGACAAGATGTCGGCCGAGAGATCGAGTGAAACCCGGGTCGCGTGCCGATAGGTGTTCACGGAGACCGCAAACACCGTCAACGCCAACAGACCGACGAAGAGTGCGACGAAGGCGACCTTGTAGCTACGGATCATCGCGCACGGCCTCAGCAGCATCGTGAGACAAACCGCCGCGGTAAACAGCGGCGGCATTGGCATGCCTTCCCGTCAGATAGGAGTGCTGCACATCGACCAGTGCCCGACCGCTGAGGGCGGTACGGCCCACCAACATGCGAAATCGCATGCTATCGCGATCGGTAAGGGTCAGTTCGACTGGCCAGCGTTGGCCACCAACCTCAAGCATCGAGGCCACCACCGCACGCTCCTCGCGATGGCCACCGGAATCAGTGACACAACGCCGATCGAGCAGCGGCGCGGCGCAGCGGACCACGAAATCATCCCGACCCTGGAGCGGGTGCACCGAAAACCGCACCCAATCGGCACCGCCCTGGGTGAAGCGCTCGACCTGGAACGCATGCAACGCCGAGGTGCGCGCCCCGGTGTCCACCTTGGCCTTGATCAGCGGCAGCCCGAGTTCGGGCAGGCCGACCCATTCGCGCCAGCCAAGGGTCACCAGGGCATCAGCCATTAGGATTAGGCACCACTCATGAACATGTTCAACATCAGCTTGTTGAGACGCCCGACGAACGCCGACGGATCATCGAGCTGCCCCCCTTCGGAGAGGATAGCCTGATCGAGTATGATCATGCCGAGATCATCGAAGCGGCCCTGATCAGATTCCGACTCTAGGCGGCGCACCATCGGATGCTCGAGGTTGATCTCCAGCGTCGGCTTCATGCTCGGCGCATCCTGGCCGACCGCCTTTAGCACGCGCGCCAGGTTCGCACTCATGTCGTGCTCGCCAACCACGATACAGGCCGGCGAATCGACCAGTCGGGTCGACACGCGCACTGCCTCGACCCGATCGCCGAGCGAGTCCTTGAGCCGCTTGAGCAGGTCTTCGTGCTCCTTCTCGGCCTTCTCCGCCTTCTCTTGCTCTTCCTTATCCGCCAGGTCGCCAAGATCGAGCTTGCCCTTGGTCACCGACTGCAGATGCTTCTCCTTGTACTCGTGCAGGTTGTTGACCAGCCACTCGTCGACCCGATCGGACAGCAGCAGCACCTCGACGCCCTTCTTGCGGAACACCTCCAAGTGCGGGCTGTGGCGCGCCGCCGCCGGGCTGTCGGCGGTGATGTAGTAGATGTCCTTCTGGCCGTCCTTCATGCGCTCGATATAGTCATCGAGCGAGACCGTCTGCTCGTCGTTATCGTTATGGGTACTGGCAAAGCGCAGCAGCCCACCGATGCGCTCGCGATTGGCGAAGTCCTCCGCTGGCCCTTCCTTGAGCACCTTGCCGAACTCCTTCCAGAACGTCTGGTACTTCTCTGGCTCATCCTTGGCCATAGTCTCGAGCAGACTGAGGATACGCTTGGTGTTGGCACCGCGGATGGTGTCGATCTTGCGGTTGTGCTGCAGGATCTCACGCGAGACATTGAGCGGCAGATCGTCGGAATCGACGATGCCCTTGACGAAGCGCAGCCAGTGCGGCATCAGCTTGTCGGCCTCGTCCATGATGAAGACGCGGCGCACATAGAGCTTGACGCCGTGCTTCTGCTCGCGGTCCCACATATCCCATGGCGCGCGCTTGGGTAGGAACAGCAGCGTGGTGTACTCGTTGGTGCCCTCGACCCGATTGTGCGCCCAGGCCAGCGGCTCATCGAAATCGTGCGAGATATGCTTGTAGAACTCCTTGTAATCCTCATCCGACAGCTCGGACTTGTTGCGCATCCAGAGCGCGGTGCCGCGGTTGACCTGCTCCAGCTCCGGCTCGGTGTCCTGGTCCTTCTTCTCGTCGTCCTCACTGCCGTAGTCTTCCTTGGCCATCTCGATCGGCATCGCGATATGATCGGAAAACTTGCTGATCACGCTGCGCACACGCCAGGCGTCGAGGAACTCTTTCTCGTCCTCTTTCAGATGCAAGATCACATCGGTACCGCGGCTTGGCTTCTCGATGGTTTCGAGCGTGAAGCTACCGCGGCCGTCGGACTCCCAGCGCACGCCATGCTCAGCCGTCAGGCCGGCGCGGCGTGAGACCAGGGTCACCTTGTCGGCAACGATATAGGCCGAGTAAAAACCAACGCCGAACTGCCCAATCAGGGCGTTGTCGGTGGTCTGGCCCTCAGACATCGCTTCAAGATAACGGCGGGTGCCGGAGCTGGCGATGCTACCAATGGTATCCACAACCTCTTGGCGACTGAGGCCGATACCGTTATCGGAGACGGTAATGGTGCCCGCCTCTTTATCGACACTGACCCGGACCCGAAGCTCGGGGTCATCTTCGAGCAGGGCCTCGTCGGTCAGCGACTCGAAACGCAGCTTCTCGGCGGCGTCGGAGGCGTTGGAGATCAGCTCGCGGAGGAAGATCTCCTTGTTCGAGTACAGCGAGCGGATCACCAGGTCGAGGACTTGGCTCACCTCGGCCTTGAACTCGAGGGTTTCCTTATGCGCATCAACGGTCATGGGTGTCGATCACCTGTCGTCGTAGGGTTGAGAATCATCGAAGACCGGGCTGCTAGCGCCCGACGCTTCTGTAATTTGATCAGTCGCGGACCGGCCGCACTGGTTACAATTGTGCTTGCCAAGCCTCGCCGGCGCCGCTGTGGTAGAGGCAAACCAACTCAAAATCAAGGGTTATGTCGATGCAAGCACCTGTCATTAGCACCACGCCGTTCGATGGTCAAAAGCCAGGCACCTCGGGGCTGCGCAAGAAGGTCACGACCTTCCAACAGCCGCATTACTTGGAAAATTTCGTCCAAGCCATCTTCGATACCCAAACCAAGCTCAACGGCGGCATCCTGGCGCTCGGCGGCGACGGTCGCTTCTACAACCGCGAGGCCATCCAGATCATCCTGCGCATGGCAGCGGCCAATGGCGTGGCGCGCGTCTTGGTCGGTCAGGGCGGCATCCTATCGACACCGGCGGCATCTTGCATCATCCGCAAGTACCAAACCCAGGGCGGCATCATCCTCTCGGCCAGCCATAATCCCGGCGGACCGGACGAGGATTTTGGCATCAAGTTCAACATCGATGCCGGCGGCCCTGCGCCGGAGTCGGTCACCAATGCCATCTACGAGCGCACCCGAAGCATCGATCAGTACCGAATCATCGATGCCGACCCGGTTGATCTAGATCAGGTCGGCGAGTCGAGACTCGGCGCGATGATCGTTCAGGTGATCGACCCGGTCGCCGATTACGCTGAACTCATGTCCAGCCTGTTTGACTTTGAAGCCATTCAACAACTCTTCAACTCCGGCCACTTCCGTATGCGCTTCGACGCCATGCACGCGGTCACCGGCCCTTATGCGATCGAGATCTTGGAGCATCGACTCGGCGCCGAGCCAGGCACAGTGATGAACGGCGTCCCGCTCGAAGACTTCGGCGGCGGTCATCCGGACCCGAATCTGGCCCACGCGCAGGCACTCGTCGCGCTCACGCAAGGGCCGGACGGCTTGGATTTTGGCGCCGCCTCCGATGGTGATGGCGACCGTAACATGGTGCTCGGGCGGGACTTCTTCGTCACCCCCAGCGATAGCCTCGCGGTGCTCGCCGCCAACGCCCAGATCGCGCCCGGCTACAAGCGCGGCATCGCTGGGGTCGCGCGCTCGATGCCCACTAGCCAGGCTGCGGATCGCGTTGCCGAGGCGATCGGCGTCAACTGCTTCGAGACCCCGACCGGCTGGAAATTCTTCGGCAACCTGCTCGACGCCGGCAAGATCACGCTCTGCGGCGAGGAGAGCTTCGGCACTGGCTCCGATCATGTGCGCGAGAAAGACGGCCTCTGGGCGGTGCTGTTCTGGCTCAACCTGCTCGCCGTCAAGCGCCAATCGGTCGGTGAGATCGTCCGCGATCACTGGCGCCGATTCGGACGCAACTACTACACTCGCCACGACTACGAAGGTATCGACAGCGAGGCCGCCGAGGGCCTGGTCAACCATCTGCGCATCCTGCTGCCGAGCCTGCCTGGGCAACAGCTCGGCGCGTTCAAGGTCGCCTTCGCCGATGATTTCGCCTACACCGATCCGGTCGATGGCAGCGTCGCTGAGCAGCAGGGCATCCGCATCGGCTTCGAGTGCGGCTCACGCATCGTACTGCGACTTTCTGGCACCGGCACCCAGGGCGCCACGCTTCGCGTCTATATCGAGCAATATGAGGCCGATAGCGCTGGCCATGATCGCCCTGTACAAGAGGCGCTCGCGCCACTGATCCTGATCGCCCGCGAGCTGGCTCAGATTGAGGCGCGCACCGGCCGCACTGAGCCGGACGTGATGACCTAGCGCAGATGGCGCGGCGTCACCCGAGAACGTCATCCTAGAACAGGCATCGCGTGAGATTCAGGTAAAACCAGGGGTTGTGGTGCGGCAGCAGCGGTCCCATACTCCGATTCGTCGGAGATGTCTTTTTTGCATCCCGCCATGATTAACATCAATCGCGCCTGTCGCGAGGAGCACATCGACATGAAGCTGCGTACTGCAACCCTGGCTACCGCTCTGGTCTTTGGCCTGACCCTGGTCCTCGGCGCCGGCACCGCTGTCGCTGGCGACGGCAAAAGCTGCGGCGGCAAGAAGAAGGATGGTGAAAGCGCTGCGGTGGTGATGCCAGCCCAGCCGCGCGCTTGAGCCTGTCCCACCCCGGATGCCGCTCACGGGCGTCCAGACGCTCAACGTCAGGACTAGGGCTCATCTGACTTGGTGTGGTGCCAATTCTGGCGCCCTACTTTAACCGTTCAGCGCGCTGCAACGGCAAAGCAGGTGATAAGCTCCATAGCCCTGAGGATTCAGTCCAGCATGGCCCTGCTCGGGAAACCGACAGGGCCATCTTCTTGTTTGATCACCCCTCAATGCATCAATTGCTCAAGATTGAGCCGATCGCCTAGGATGAGGCTGATCAATGCTCATCGAGCATAAAACACAGTCGTCATAGCCATTTCTGCCCGCGACACTTGTCAACGATCGGTTAAACCGATTGCCATGATCCAAACAATCCATTTTGATGCTCGCGGTTTTTACCCCATTCTGTGGACTGAGCGAGACGACAGCTCCGCTCGGACCCTTTTTCCTCGTTCCACTCAACCACGCACGGAGTATCCCTGATGCTGCAAGACCGCACCGGCCAGAAAGTCCCAAATGTCACCTTCCGTACCCGCACCGATCACGACTGGAAGGACATCACCACCGATGATCTGTTCAAAGGCAAGACCGTTGTCGTCTTCTCGCTGCCCGGCGCCTTCACCCCGACCTGCTCCTCGACTCATGTGCCGCGCTTCAACCAGCTGGCACCGGCGCTGAAGGCCGCGGGCGTCGACGACATCATCTGCATGTCGGTCAACGACGGCTTCGTCATGAACGCCTGGAAGGATGACGAAAACGCGGAAAACCTGACCTTCATCCCCGATGGTAACGGTGAGTTCACCGATGGCATGGGCCTACTGGTCGACAAGGACGACCTCGGCTTCGGCAAGCGCTCTTGGCGCTACTCGATGCTGGTCAAGGACGGCACCATCGAGAAGATGTTCATCGAGCCGGAGGAGCCGGGCGACCCCTTCCACGTCTCCGACGCCGACACCATGCTCGAGTACATCGCGCCGAACGCCGCCAAGCCGTCGGACATCACCGTCTTCACCCGTCCCGGCTGCCCATTCTGCGCCAAGGCCAAGGCTATGCTCAGCGATGCTGGCATGCAGTTTGAGGAGCTGGTACTGAACAAGGACTACACCGAAGAAACCCTGCGTGCCGTCGCCGCCGCGACCTCAGTGCCGCAGATCTTCATCAACGGCACCAAGATCGGTGGTTCTGACGACCTCGAGAAGTGGATGGCGAGCCGGTAATAGCGAGCCGATAAGGTTGCGCTCAGCGAGACTCGCTAAAGCGTAACAGGCAGCGCTCGGGACTCAAGTCAGTGCGCGCCCACGCGATCGCAAGTCATCGCCTGACCAAGGATCAATCGCTTGCAGAGGGATCTGTTCCCCACTGATCGGCCTGCCGGTTTTGCCGGCAGCCAATCAGTGGCCCCATTGCTAGCGCCGAGGGCGACGCATGGCCCTCATCGCTGCCGACCTATCTAATGGCTGCGCTCTCCGATCAACCCCCGATCCTGAGCCGCGCCTTGAGCCAGGCAGCCGGAGGATTGGCCGATCGCATGGCCGTTAGGTTCAAGATCCTCTTAGATACCAACAGACTCGGCTCGATTTGGCATGGTTTGGACTTGCTTAACGGCAGGCTAACCCGCCATCGGACTCGATCACCCTGTTTCACCTCGATCTCTAGGAGAACCCCATGGACAAGCATTTCGATCTCATCGCCATCGGCGGCGGCAGCGGCGGCCTCGCGGTGGCCGAAAAGGCCGCGGCCTATGGCAAGCGCACCGCCATCGTCGAATCCAGCCAGCTCGGCGGCACCTGCGTCAACGTCGGCTGCGTGCCGAAGAAGCTGATGTGGTATGCCTCCGAGATCGCCCAAGCGGTGCGCGACGCGCCCGAGCTGGGCGTCAACGCCGAGATCCGCTCGATCGACTGGCCGACCCTGGTCAAGGGCCGCGAGGGCATGATCGACGGCATCCGCAACTATTGGAACGGCTATGTCGACAAGCTCGGCATCACCCTGCTGCAGGGCACCGCGCGCTTCGTCGACAACAAGACCATCGAGGTCAACGGCGAGCACTACACCGCCGAACACATCGCCATCGCCACCGGCGGCCAGCCGATCGTGCCGCCGGTGCCGGGTCATGAGCTGGGCATCACCTCCGATGGCTTCTTCAAGCTCGATCAGGCGCCAAAGCGGGTCTGCGTGATCGGCGGCGGCTACATCGGCGTCGAGCTCGCCGGCATCCTCAACTCGCTCGGCTCCGAGGTCACCATCGTCGCGCTCGAGCCCAAGGTGCTCGAGACCTTCGACCCGCTGATCAGCGAGACCGTGAAGCACAACCTCGAGCACGAGGGGATCAAGCTCAACCTACCGTTCGCGGTCGGCTCGCTCGAGCAGCGCGAGGATGGCATCGCGATCATCGACCGCGACGGCAACGCGCTGACCGGCTTCGACACCGCGCTCTGGGCGGTGGGCCGCCGCGCCAACACCGCCGGACTCAACCTCGAGGCGACCGAGATCGAGCATCTCCCAAACGGGATCATCCCGACCGATGCCTATCAGAACACCAATGTCCCCGGCGTCTATGCGCTCGGCGACATCACCGGTCGCGCGCCGCTGACCCCAGTCGCCATCGCCGCCGGGCGTCGACTCGCTGATCGGCTGTTCAACAATCAGCCCGAGCGGCATCTGGACTACGAGAACATCCCGACCGTGGTGTTCGCGCATCCGCCGGTCGGCTCGGTCGGCATGACCGAGGCCAAGGCGCGCGAGACCGGCGAGCAAGTGACCATCTACCAGACCACCTTCACGCCGATGAAGTACGCGCTCAACAAGCGCGAGCCACGCACCGCGATGAAGCTGGTCTGCCTCGGCGAGAAGGAGCAGGTGGTCGGCATCCACATGGTCGGCGATGGTGTCGACGAGATGCTGCAAGGCTTCGCGGTGGCGGTGAAGATGGGCGCGACCAAGGAAGACTTCGACAATACCGTCGCCATCCATCCGGTCAGCGCCGAGGAGTTGGTGACGCTGAAGGAGCCGTATACCGGCGACTAACGAGCCTGGCGGGTCGACGCGGATCGATGCGGGTCCAAGACAAAGGCCATCCGCTGCGTCGACCGCGCCTCGCACCGCGAGGTTGGTATTCAACGAAAGGCGGTCTGTTTCATGCGCCCCATCAGGACCAGACGCGGGTCGATATAGTGGTTCCACCTGATTAGCGGACAAAAGACGCTTAGATCATCAGGATTTACAGACTCAGCCTTTAAGAAGTCGGGGCGAATGGCGATATCATGCGGAAACCGCCCCTGACGCCGGCCTCAGCACGGCGACTGCTCATGCCACGGCTCGCAGATCGACCATGAAATTCCCCTACGGCACCGCCGATTTCCACGCCATTCGCCGCGAAGGCTACTACTACGCCGATCGCACCGACCGTATCCGCACGCTGGAGGAAGCGGGCAAGCAGCTGCTGTTTCTGCGACCGCGCCGTTTCGGTAAGACCGCCTGGCTGACCACGCTGGAGAACTACTACGACCTCGCCCGGGCGGCGGAATTCGACGCGCTGTTTGGGCCGCTGGCCATCGGCCAGAACCCCACCGCGCGGCGCAACCAGTACTTCGTGCTGCGCTGGGACTTTTCCATGGTCGATGCCAGCGGCAACCTGGCCGAGATTCGCCAGGCGCTGCATGATCACCTCAATAGCCAAGCCAAAGGCTTTTTGCTGCATTACCGCACCCAGCTTGGCAGAACCGATTTCGGTTCCTCAGAGTTTGGGTTGCGTGAAGACAATGGCCTGGTCGCTCTGGCATCAGTTGTCAATGTCGCGCGTGCGAGCGGCCATGATCTCTATCTGCTGATCGACGAGTACGACAACTTCGCCAATGAGCTGATGCACGGGCGCCGAGCGGATTATGACGCCCTGGTCTCCGGCGAAGGCCTGCTCAAAACGCTCTTCAAGGCGGTCAAATCCCTGGCGTCGGGCCAAGGTATCGATCGGGTCTTCATCACCGGGGTTTCGCCGGTGGTGCTGGCGGACATCTCCAGCGGCTACAACGTCTCAGAAAACATCAGCTTGGATGCGCGCTTCGTGGATTTATGCGGCTTCAGCGAAGCCGAGATTGCGGCCGTGCTCGGCCAGCTCGCCGCCGAGCAGCAACGCGACCGGGATTGGTCAGCGCGTATGCTCGAGACCATGCGGGTCTGGTACAACGGCTACCGATTCGGCTACGAGCCCGGCCCGGGTCTCTATAATCCCACCCTGGCGCTGTACTTCTTCAAGGCCCTAGCCACCACCGGCGCACCGCCGCGCGAGATGCTCGATAGCAACCTGGCCATGGATCGCAACCGCATCGACTTCGTCGCCCGCCAGCCGCATGGGCAGGAACTCATCGGTGCCGCGCTTGATCCCGAGCATCCGCCGGTGATCGCCAGCCTGGCGCACCGCTTTGGGGTCGAAGACCTGCGTCGCGCGCCTCGGGATGCGCCTTATCTCGGCTCGCTACTGTATTTTCTCGGGGCGCTGACGCTCAGGGACCAGACCCCCTTCGGTGAACTGGTGCTGGGTATTCCAAACCTGGTCATCCGCAAGCTCTATGTCGAGAAATTCCGTGATCAGCTGTTTCCCAACTACCCCGAGCGCGAAAGCCTCACTCAGGCCGCCAAGGCCCTGTACGCGAAGGGCGAACTCGCCCCCTTGGTCGAGTTACTGCAAGCCAACCACCTGCGCGTGTTCGACAACCGCGATTACCGCTGGTCCAACGAGCTGACCGTCAAGACCGTCTTTCTCATCGCCCTGTTCGCCGACATCTTCTATGTCATGGACTCCGAGACCGCCATCGCGCGCGGCCATGCCGATCTCTCGCTGATCGTGCGCGAGGAGATGCGCCGCTTTGCGCTGCTCGATCACCTGTTCGAGTTCAAATACCTGAGCCTTCAGGAACTCGGCGAGACCGCGGAGACCCTGCGCGCGCAGTCGCGCGAGGCGCTCATGGCCCAGCCCAAGGTCGCCGCCTGCCTGGATGCGGCCGAGGCCCAGCTGGCCCGCCACCGCCAAGGTCTGGAGCAGGCCTATGGCAAGCGCCTGCGTCTGCACACCCATGCCGTGGTCGCGCTTGGGTTTGAGCGCCTGCTGTGGCGGAGCTCCCCGGCTGCGCCGGCGTGAGCTGGTGAGACGCCACTACCGTTGCAGCGCTTGCGGACGCTACTTGACCGAGGCGTGGTCGATGGAGACGCCGAGCTGGCCATAGAGCGTCGGGCCGCTGCGATCGCTGGCGGTGCCCACAGCCTGGGGTTGGCTCGCGCAGGCGGTGAGGAGCCCGATCAACAGTGTCGAGAGGATGAAGGTCAGCGTGCGATGGATCATGCTGCGAGCCTATGGCGGTAGAGAGGTCGGTTGGGCGCGGCCTCGACATGAGGTCGCGTGATGTTGCGACGTAGCAAGAAGAGGCTCGCGCAGAGACGCAGTGGCGCAAAGGAAGAAAGCGCTTGCTCGATGTTCCCAGTGCGCCTCTCTTGCCCTTCACTTCTTCACTTCTTGACTTCTTCACTTCTTCTATGCGCCTTTGCGTCTCTGCGCGAGATGTCTTTTTCTTGTATCGTCTCCGCGATATGGCACCGTCAGATTAACATGATGCGGAGGCCGCACCCGGTCGGTTCGTCTTTAAGCTGATTGGAGGCCGATCTTCAGACTGCTCGCTAGGAACATAACCCATTGAGCGATTTCTTCAACCTCTATCAGCAAGGCCTGGTCAGGGCCGCCGTCTGCGTCCCCGAGGTGCGGATCAGCAACCCGCCCGCCAATGCCGAGGCGACCATCGCCCTCGCCCGTCGCGCCCACGAGGCCGGCGCGCTCATCGCCCTGTTTCCGGAGCTTGGGCTCACCGCCTACAGCAACGACGACCTCTTCCATCAGCACACCCTGCTCGATGCCGCCCTTGCGGCACTTGCTCAGGTGGTCGAGGCCAGCCGCGCGCTGCGACCGCTGATCGCGGTTGGGCTGCCGCTGCGCATCGATGGGCGCCTGTTCAATTGCGCGGTCGCCATCCATGCAGGCCGCATCCTTGGGGTGACGCCGAAGTCCTATCTACCGAGCTATCGCGAGTTCTACGAGAAGCGCCAGTTTGCCGCCGCCGATACCCTGCTCAGGCCTGAGACCGAACTGCTCGACCAACTCGTCCCAATCGGTACTGACCTGCTGTTCGAGGCCAGCACCCTGCCCGGCCTGGTTCTCCACATGGAACTCTGCGAGGACCTCTGGGCACCGATCCCGCCCAGCACCTACGCCGCCATGGCCGGCGCGACGGTCCTGCTGAATCTGTCCGCGAGCAATATCACCATCGGCAAGGCACGCTACCGCAATGACCTCTGCGCCGCGCAATCCGGCAAATGCATCGCCGCCTATCTCTACTCGGCCGCGGGTCCTGGCGAGTCGACCACCGATCTGGCCTGGGACGGCCATGCCCTGATCTTCGAGCAGGATCGGCTGCTGGCCGAGTCCGCGCGCTTCCCGCATGCCGAGCAGATGATCACGGCCGACATCGATCTGGAGCGCCTGCAACAGGAGCGCCTGCGCGCGACCAGCTTCAGCGACAGTATCCGCGCCGAGCGTGAGCGCCTGCAACCGATGCGCCGGGTGCGCTTCAGCCCCGAGTTGCCAAGCGGCGATCTCGGCTTGCAGCGGTCGATCGCGCGCTTCCCCTATGTGCCGGCCGAGAGCGCCGAGCGCGACGCGCAGTGCTACGAGGCCTACAACATCCAGGTCCATGGTCTCGCCCAGCGCCTGCGCGCCACCGGAATCCAGCGCATCGTGATCGGCATCTCCGGCGGGCTGGATTCAACCCAAGCCCTGTTGGTCGCCGCGCGCACCATGGACCGGCTTGAACTGCCACGCGGCAATATCCTCGCCTACACCCTGCCCGGCTTCGCCACCAGTCAAGAGACCCGCGCCAACGCCCACGCGCTGATGCAGGCGCTCGGCACAACCGCCGAGGAGATCGACATCCGGCCGTCCTGTCGGCAGATGCTCGCCGATCTGCGCCATCCCTTCGCCGAGGGCGAGCCGGTCTATGACGTCACCTTCGAGAACGTGCAAGCTGGTGAGCGGACCTCGCACCTGTTTCGACTCGCCAACCACCACAACGCGCTGGTACTCGGCACCGGCGACCTCTCCGAGATCGCGCTTGGCTGGTCCACCTACGGCGTCGGCGACCAGATGTCGCATTACAACGTCAATGCGTCGGTGCCCAAGACCCTGATCCAGTACCTGATCCGCTGGGTCATCGCTAGCGACCAGTTCGACGCCCACACCAACGCCTTGCTGCAAGCGATCCTCGACACCGAGATCTCGCCCGAGCTGGTGCCGGCCGATGCCAAGATGGCAAGCGCTGATGCGCATGCGGCAACGGCCGATGCGCATGCGGCAACCGGGATATCCACAGCCAGCGGCCTACAGAGCACCGAGGCCAAGATCGGCCCCTACGAACTGCAGGATTTCAACACCTATTGGATCAGCCGCTACGGCCTGCGCCCGAGCAAGGTCGCCTTTCTCGCCTGGCATGCCTGGCACGACAAGACCCAAGGCCAGTGGCCCGAGAACCTGCCCGAGGCAGGCCGCCACCAATACGACCTCGCCGAGATCAAGCACTGGCTTGAAGTGTTTCTGTTCCGCTTCTTCCAGACCAGTCAATTCAAGCGCAGCTGCATGCCGAACGGCCCCAAGGTCGGCTCCGGTGGTTCGCTCTCGCCGCGGGGCGACTGGCGGGCGCCTAGCGATGCCGAAGCAAGGATCTGGCTTCAGGAGCTACGCGAGAACGTACCTGATCTTTGATCCGTAAGCATGGGAGGTCATCAGCATGGAAGGTCATTGGGGATCACCCCGTCTCGATGATTCGTTCTTATGCTTATGCTTATGCTTATGAGTAGGCAGTCCATCCCGTGGCACCAACCCAGGCCCTAAGGATCCTGAGCTGCCCTGACGAGTCAGCCAGTCGCGTTCTTGAGCTTCTTCCGCCGCCGGACCGCCCCTGACGTCTGCGCCTCCAGCGCCGGGGGTTCTTCGGCGGAGGAAGCGATCAGCCGCTCGCTGTTCAGGGTCCCATTCTGGATGCGCAGGCGCTTCTCCTGGCGAACGCGGAGGCCATAACCGGCCGCTGCGCCACCGGCGGTGGCGATCGTGAGCAGCCCAAGCGTCAGGAACTGGGCGAACATCATCGCCACGCCGACCCCGACCACGCCACCCACCGCAACCCCGGTGCGCAGCTTGGCGCCACCCGAATCCTTGCTCTTGCGCGCCACCAGCTTGGCCTTCTCGCGCTCGGCCTGCATGCGCAGCTTCTCGCGCTCGCGGGTGTGCCGCTTATGCTGCTGCGCGAGCGTCTGCTCGCGCACGCTACCAACCACGGAATCAAACCAAAGCGCAACCAGAAAGCCAAGCAATGCCGCCAGCCCCGCAAAGAGATAGACCGTCTGCTCGAGATCAGTCATCAGTGCCGTATAGGTCAGCAATGCCGTGGCTGACTGCAGCAGCAGGATGCCGATCATGAATCGAAATAAACCGCTCAGTCGTCCGCCCAAGATCATACCTCCTCAAAAAATCGCAGCCGCCGACGCAAGGCTCAGGCCGGGCTCACCGATCAGCCAAATCCAGGTTCCCGAAGGCGGTGGCTCAGCCCCCTTATCGAGGCGCTGATTGGGAAACATGCCCTGCACGCGGCGTCCAATCGCCGACAGGCTCTCCGGACGACCACGCAGCTCGCCGGGGATGGGTCGATCATAAGCGTCGATTAGTGAGACCATGTACTCAGGCCCAAGCTTGTGGAGATCGACGATCAGCAACGGCACCTGCTCTGACATCGGGATCAACGCCGGTCGCAGGCTGGAGACCAGGAACGGGCCGCTCGAATACTCAAGCCTGTCCGCCAACTCGACATGACCAAACACCCGCAGTTGCCGAGCCAACGCCACCTGCATCTGCAGCGAGAGCCCAGGCCGCGCGCGCTCCGCCAGCGAGGCACCGGATGATCCCGCGTCGGAAGCTTGTTCAGCCTCTGACCCCGCATCAGAAGACAGCCCAGCATCGAACTGACTATCGAGCAAAGGATCGACCTGGATCAAGAAGCCATGCTGCCCGCGCGCCGCGCCCGACTCAGCAGGGTTTCCAAGCACATAGGTCTCAATCACGCGCAGCAGCTCATCGTAGGCCGCTGCTTCGGCACCCGGCTGAGGCCCAACCGGACCACCGAGGACAAAGGTATAGAGATCATAGCCGGGGCGGGCATCCGCATAGAGCTGCGCCAGGCTGTTGGCGCGCTCGGTCTCGACGCCGCTCGATGAGGGAAGATAGGCCATTGCGTAGAGCACGCCCTTATCGAATCGATCCTTATCGAGCATATCCTGATCAAATAGGTAGCCTGAGTTCGGCAAGATCGGCGGCTCGCCTGATCCTCGCTGGCCCTCAGGGGCGCCCGTCTCGAAGGTCACTGAGGCGGTCGTTCCGCCCGTCGAGCCGGCGCCCAGTCGGCCCGCAGGGACAGTCGCTCCGTTCTCCGAGACAGTCGCGCGGTCAGCGCGCATCGCGCCCGGCGCCTTGAGCGCATTGCTGCCCTCATCGCGCAAGTCACCAGTGGCACAGGCCGCCAGCAGCGCGATGCTGATCAGCACAGGGCTCAGGAGCGTTGCACGCATCGATGTCTCATCACGGAGGTAACGGAGGTTTATCAGGACTCTAATAGAGGTGATCAGGCTGGAAGGTGATCAGGCTGGAATCAGTGAACGGCCAGCAGACGCCCATCATAGCTGATCCGCGCCACCGGGATCAGCGCCAACTCAGGATGCCCAACTCAGGATGCCCGTTGCGAAAGCAACCCTCGAGCCTTAAATCACCGACACAACGGCAGCCACGACGCTCTTGACCCATCGACGATCTTGACCCATCGGCAAATCGAACGAGCGACCTCAGGCATGATGAACAAACCCTTCTCTCCTTCCAGCGAAGAGAACAAGCAGCCGATCCTTGAGGTCATCGCACCCAGGTTGGCATCAGCAAGCTCGGTCCTCGAGATTGGCAGCGGCACCGGTCAGCACGGCGTCCACTTCGCCACTGCCTTGCCGCAGTTGCGCTGGCAATGCACCGATGTGGCCTATCACTTGCCCGGAATCAGGCTGTGGATCGAGGAGGCAGGACTGCCAAACCTACCTACCCCGCTAGAACTCGACGTCGATGCCGACTGGATCGACGCGTTCAGCGGCACTGACTATGACGCGATTTACAGCGCCAATACCGCGCACATCATGTCACTGGCACAGGTTGAGCGGATGTTTACCGGCGTTGGCGCACTGCTGCCGCGCCAAGGCCTATTCATACTCTACGGCCCCTTCAGCCTCGATGGCCAGCACAATAGCGAGAGCAATGCCTACTTCGACCGCTCACTGCGCCTGCGCGACCCCCTCAGCGGTGTACGCGACCGCCGCGACCTCGAGCACTTTGCCGCTGCCGCCGGTCTTTCACTGGAGGCCGATATCGCCATGCCAGTCAACAATCGTACCTTGGTCTGGCGCCGGAGCTAGAGCATCGACGGAGCTAGAGCATCGACTCTGAGCTAGACATCGACGCATCGACGACCAAGGGGCCAAGGGGCCAAGGGGCGGGGCGGCTGAGCGACCAACCGTCAGTTGATCGAACAGGCCGCATTGGAAACGATCCGATCCCGGGACGCTCAGGTTCCGGGTCGACTGTTCGAGGTTGGTGCGTTTGAGGTCGGCTTGAGTTGAGTTCGACTCAAGTTCGACACAGGTAGATCGTCAATCCAGATCGTCAATCAAGGCTTGGCTCAAACGCTTGCCGGGCCGACTGACGATCTGACGATCGCCGTGCGGATCACTGGACCGCTCATTGAGGTCATTTGACCTCAATCTTCTGCCGCTTGGTCTGCTCTAACTTCGGCAGATGGACCTCAAGGATGCCGTTCTTGAAGCTGGCCTCAATGGCCTCGGTATCGAGCCCTGTCGGCAACCGCATGGTCCGACTAAAGGCCCCGTGGACGATCTCGGAGCGGTAGACATGGTCACCGTCCCGCGTCTCCTCATGGTGACGCTCACCATGGATGGTCAGTAGATCACCCGCCAGATCAAGCTGGAGCGCCTCCTTGTCGATACCCGGCACCTCCGCGCGGATGAGCAGCTCATCGTCTCGATCGATCATGTCCACACGCGGGACACGAATATCAAGATCCGGCTGGAATGGCGCCCAATCCGGCCACAGACTCCGAAACGGCTGCAGCACACCGCGGTGCATCATGCGATCAAACAGATGATCCATCTCCTCGAACCAACGGTTCTCCCGTGCTTGCAGTGCTTGGGCCTCTTGTCGCTCTTCTCTCTTCAGTGCTTTCTCTTTCGTGTTCATGGTCAGCCTCCTTCTTTGCCGCGCCCTTGCTGCTTCCTTACCTCACTCCTACCCTTTGCGATCCCGACTCATCAGACTCCTTTTCCCCTTCCTTCATTCTAAACATAGACCAGAAAAGACCAGGTCGCAAGGTCGGAAAAGATCAGGAAAACCCTGATTGCACAGTAGGATGCACAATGACGCGCTGCCTTAACGAGGGACCACGACGCCAGAACTGACGCAGCCCGGCAAGGGACACCCGCCAGCAGCGGCCATCGCAGAGATCCAGCTCAATCGCGGCCAGCCGCCGCCCCCGCAGCGCGTTGATCGCCGCCTGTAAACGGGCCTCCAAGCGCGCCACCGCGGTCAACCAAGCGTCGACATCGGCATCCAGCAAGCCGTCCGCCATGTCATCCGCGACCAGCAAGGTGCCCGGCTGATCGGCGGGCGCCGCGGCCGGCAAGACCTCGAGCCCGGCGGCCGCCGCCAAGCCCCGCGCCAACGCCTGATCGGCACAGAGTCGCGACCAGGCTTGCGGCCCCCCAGAGTCCATCGCCAGTGGCTGCCAGCGTCCAGCGCCCGAGATCCAGAGCGCGTTCACCGCCGGTTGCCCACGCTGCTGCCGCGCCGCATTCACCGGTGACTGAAACAGCAACATCTGCAGCTCGCTCATCAGCGCCGCCCAGCGTCGCGCATCCGGGCCAGTCGGCAAGAAGCCATCGATGTGGCGGCCGATCACCCTCTCCAGCGGATGGGTCTCCAGCCGCGGCGGTTCAGGCAGTTGCAGATACCAACGCGAGGCCACCGGCGCCAGCAGCCGCAAGCCATCCTCGGCAAGATGCGCGTTGACCTCCGCCACCAGCGCATCGGCCTCGGCCTGGCTGATCCCCAGATGACGGGCGTCGAACAACCGCAGCTGATCGCGATCCGCGCGCAGATGCACCGGATCGGCCTGCAGCACCACACCCTGCCGATCCCAGCGCGGATCATCCACGGCACGCGCATAGGGCGCGCTCGAGGCCGCACCGAAGAGCTGCAGCAGATGCTGGGTCGGGCTGGCTGGCTCGGACTGGCTGTGGCTCTGGTTCTGGTTCTGGCTTTGGTTCCGGGCTTGGGCTGAGGCCCGTGGATCAGGATCGGACTGAGACGTGCGCTGAAGCCGACCACGCTTGAGCACCAGATCCAACGCAGGTGTTGCCAACGCCTGCTCGGGCAATAACGGGACGGGCCCAAACAGACCTGGCGCAAGCACCCTCAACCCGGGATCAACTTGCCTCGCATGCTCGGTCATCGCTGGACCTCAGTCAGGCTGGATGGATAGCAACCGCAAGGATCTGTGTCTCTCTGTGCCGGAAAGCGCCTAACGCCTTGTAACGCCTTGGGCAAACCTCACACTTGGGCAAACCTCATAACTCGCGCGTCGCCAGGAAGCGGATCTCCGGCCAACGCTCTTGAGTCAGATCCAGATTGACCCGCGTCGGCGCCAGATACACCAGCTGATCATCGCCATCCAAGGCCAGGTTCTCGTAGGCCTTCTCTTGGAAGCGCGCCAGCATCTTCGGGTCATCGCACTCGACCCAGCGAGCGGTATTGACGCTGATCGCCTCAACCACCGCCTCGACCCCGTATTCACCCTTGAGCCGATAGGCGGCGACCTCGAACTGCAGCACACCGACGGCGCCGAGGATGATGTCGTTGTTCTTCAGCGGTCGAAAGACCTGGGTCGCACCCTCCTCGCATAGCTGCAGCACGCCCTTCTGCAGCGCCTTGGTCTTCAGTGGGTCTTTGAGCACCACGCGCCGGAACAGCTCCGGGGCAAAATAGGGCACGCCCTCGTACTTGAGATCCTCGCCCTCGCTGAAGGTATCGCCGATCTGGATGGTGCCATGGTTGTGCAGACCGATGATGTCACCCGGCCAGGCCTCCTCGACCTGCCGCCGCTCATCGGCCTGGAAGGTGATGGCATTGGCGACCTGCACCGACTTACCGATGCGCACATGGCGCATCTTCATGCCTTTCTTGTAGCTGCCCGAGCAGACGCGCAGGAAGGCGACGCGGTCGCGATGCGCCGGGTCCATGTTGGCCTGGATCTTAAAGACGAAGCCGGTAAATTTCGGCTCGCTTGGCGCAACCAGCCGCTCACGCGTTGGACGTGGCAACGGTGCTGGGGCGTACTCGACAAAGGCATCAAGCAGCTCCTTGACGCCAAAGTTGTTGATCGCCGAGCCGAAGAACACCGGCGTCTGCTTGCCAGCCAGATAGTCATCCAGATCCAGCGGATGGCTCGCGCCTTGCACCAGCTCCAGCTCCTCGCGCAGCTCATCAGCTTGATCGCCGAGCAGATCATTCATACGCGGGTTATCGAGCCCGTCGATCACCTCGCCGGTCTGGATCTTGCCGCCATGGGTGGCACTGAACAGATGGGTGCGATCATGGCGCAGGTCGTAGACCCCCTTGAAGCGCTTGCCCATGCCGATCGGCCAGGTCACCGGCGCGCATTGGATCTGCAGCACCTGCTCGATCTCGTCCAAGACCTCGATCGCATCGCGCCCCTCGCGATCGAGCTTGTTGACGAAGGTGAGGATCGGGGTGCTGCGCAGCCGGCAGACGTCCATCAGCTTGATGGTCCGTTCCTCAACGCCCTTGGCGACATCGATCACCATCAGCGCCGAGTCGACCGCGGTCAGGGTGCGATAGGTGTCCTCGGAGAAGTCGCCATGGCCCGGGGTATCGAGCAGGTTGACGATCGACTCATGATACGGAAACTGCATCACCGAGGAGGTCACCGAGATGCCACGCTGCTTCTCGAGTTCCATCCAATCGGAGGTCGCATGGCGCGCCGCCTTGCGGCCCTTGACGGTGCCGGCGAGCTGAATGGCGCCGCCGAACAGCAGCAGTTTCTCGGTCAGGGTGGTCTTACCGGCATCGGGATGCGAGATGATCGCAAAGGTACGCCGGCGGTGGAGCTGTTCTTCCAGCTGGGACATGATCTCTAGCTGCCTGGGTTGGCGCGTCGCAAAACCGGTTAGTGTAACCGAGGCTTGGCTCCGGCAGCATCAGAACCTGACGATTTCAAAGCCCGCCGGCTCCGCCCTGCCCCTTACTTGAACCGGTGCCCGGATCACCGCCCTCGCTGCCATCCCGATCACTGCACGTGCTAGTGTATGAATTGGCCCTCAAGATGTGCGAATCCATGCCACTCAGCCTACCCATTAGCCTGCCCATTAGCCTGCCCATTAGCCTGCCCATTAGCCTGCCGATTAGCCTGCCCATTAGCCTACCGGCCTTCGATCCGTTCACCGAGCTAGCGCTGCTACTGGTCCTCGCGGCGGCAGCCGGCGCGCTCGCGGTGCGACTGCGCCAGCCGGTCTTGATCGCCTACATCATCGTCGGTATCGCGGTTGGGCCGGCTGGGTTCGAGCTGGTGAAATCGCACGATCAGGTCAGCGTGCTGGCACAGATCGGCGTCTCGGTGCTGCTGTTCGTCGTTGGGCTCAAGCTCGATCTGACGCGCGTGCGCGACATCGGTAAGGTGGCGCTGGCGACCGGCCTGGGCCAGCTCGCCTTCACCATCGTCTTTGGCTTCGTGCTCATCCTGGCGCTCGGTAAAGGCGTGGTCGAGGCGCTCTATATCGCCGTCGCCCTGACCTTCTCGAGCACCATCATCATCGTCAAGCTGCTCTCCGACAAGGGGGAGCTGGATGCCTTGCACGGGCGCATCGCGATCGGCTTCCTGATCGTGCAGGACATCGCCGTGGTGGTTGCGATGATGGCGATGAGCGCGCTCGGCGCCGGTGGCGACGCACCGGTCTGGGAGATCGCCGTCTCGCTCGCCGCCCGCATCCTCGGCGCGGCGCTGCTGATGTTCCTGCTCATGCGTTATCTGATCCCGCCGCTGCTGCGCAGCATGGCGCGCTCGCAGGAGCTGCTGCTGATCTTCGCCATCGCCTGGGGCACCGGGCTGGCGGCGCTCGGCGAATGGGTCGGCTTCTCCAAGGAGGCCGGTGCCTTCCTGGCCGGATTCTCGCTCGCCTCCACCGTCTACCGCGAGGCGATCAGCGCACGCCTGAGCGGTATCCGTGATTTCCTCTTGCTCTTCTTCTTCGTCGACCTGGGCGCCGAGCTCGATTTCTCAACCCTGGGTGCCGAGATCTTGCCGGCCATCCTGCTCTCGCTCTTCGTGCTCATCGGCAATCCGTTGATCGTCATGACCATCATGGGCGTGATGGGCTACCGCAAGCGCACCGGTTTCCTGGCCGGCCTGACGGTGGCGCAGATCAGCGAGTTCTCGATCGTCTTCATCGCCATGGGCATTGGACTCGGCCACATCGGCGTCCAGGCGCTTGGGGTGACCACCCTGGTCGGCATCGTCACCATCACCCTGTCGACCTATATGATCCTGTATTCGCAGCCGTTGTATCGGTTGCTGGCGCCGCTGCTCGGCGTCTTCGAGCGGCGCACGCCCTTCCGCGAGATCGCCGCCGAGGCGCAGGTTTCAGCGGATCTGCGCCCACAGGTGTTGGTCCTTGGCCTCGGCCGCTATGGGCTGCGCTTGGCGAAGCGTTTGAGCGCTGCGGACATGCGCGTGCTCGGGGTTGATTGTGACCCTGATCTGGTGCGCCATCTCACGCAAGACGAACTCCCGGTCTGCTTTGGCGACGGCCATGACCCCGCCTTTCTCGACACCTTGCCGCTGGATGGCTTGCAATGGGTGATCAGCACCCTGCCGGATATCGACTCGAATCGGATGCTGCTGCAGGCCTTGGCGGAGCGCCGCTTCAACGGCGAGATCGCCGTGGTCGCACGCGACGAGGCCCGCGGCGCCCAGCTCTGGCGTGCCGGTGCGCCGATCATCCTCTACCCGTTCCGCGATGCGGTGGATTTCGCCGCTGATAACATCATCGACATCCAGCGCAAACGCACCGCTGAAGGCCGCTAGGCGGCGACCGGGCTGACGAAACCCTCAGGCTTCACCGCCAACACCGCGCAGTCGATCCGTTGGAGCACCGCCTCCGCGGTATTGCCGATCAAGAGTCCGGAAACCCCCGTACGCCCCAGCGTCCCCAGCACCAGGATGTCGGCATCGATGCGCGTCGCCAGCGCGGGCAGCTCTTCGCGCGGAGAACCCTTAGGCAGATGCCGCACGGGATTGAGCCACTGCATGGTCTCGGTCCCAGCTCGCACCTCCAGATCCGCGAGCGCCCGTTCCAGGGCCTGGCTATGGCGGCGACGCTCGGCCTCGATGTAGGCATCGATCTTGGTCTCGGCGGGTGTGGCGATCATGCCTCCACGCAAGATCGGCTCGCCGAGCGCGGTCCAAACGTGCGCGACGTGCAGTTCGGCAAACTCCGAGGTCGCCAGCGCGGCCGCGAAATCCAGGATGGTCGCATTCAGCGCCTGCTGCTGCGCTTGTTCCTTGTTAGGCCCAAGCGGCGCCACATCGACCGCCGCTAACACGCGGCGGTAATTCAACGCGTCCTGCGGACGTCCCAGCCAGAGCGGGCAGGGACATTTGCGCAGTAGATGCAGATCCTCACTGCCGAACAGCGCGGCCATCGGCGGCTTGTAACCAACGCACTTCATCACCAGGTCATGGTTGTGTCGCAACACCTCCCAAATTACCTCGCGAAAGAGCTTCCCGGTCAGCACCTTGGTCTCGATCGCGACCGTTTCTCGCAGCGGCTCGACCAGCGCGTTTAGGCAACGCTCACTCTCAGCAAGGCTCGCCGCTTGCAGATCATCGGTGGTGAGATCCAGACCCTCCAATGGTGTTCCAGCCGGCAGCGACTCGATCACTGATACCACCTTGAGCCGGGCCTGATTGCCACGCGCTAACGCGACGGCACGCTCCAGACCGCAAGGTTGCTCGGCCTCCTGATCCAAGACATAGAGGATATTGGTAAAGTGCTTCATCACTGATCCGCGCCTCGGTAAAGGATGCGTGTCTTGGCTAACAGTCGCTTCGCCAAGTCTCTCGGTCCAGCCTCAAGCAATCCAGCCCCAAGATAAACGATAAACGGGACTCAAGCAGGCGTGCGCCATCTGCTGTTCATCCTGTTGACAACATCTTGTTGACAACATTCTAGCCTCGAAGGGCATAGTGAACCTTCATTGAACCCCATCGTTGACATTGATGCACTGGAATCAAGAAGCCATCACAGTACTGCACGAAGAGCGCCTCGAGGCCGTCATCGACGCCGTGCGAGCAAGCGGCGCCCGTCGTCTGCTCGACCTTGGCTGTGGCGAGGGGGAACTGCTCGTGCGACTCGCGCAGGAGCCGAGACTTGAGCACATCCTAGGGCTCGACCTGGATGCCCGCTGTCTTGAGCAGGCGCGGCTGCGGCTCGATTCGATCAGCACCGAGTCACCCAGGACGCGAGGCAGCGAACGCCAAGGTCACAGGATCGAGCTGCGGCACGGCTCGCTGACCGAGCCCGACGCGGGCCTCCTCGGCTTCGACTGCGTCCTCCTGATCGAGACCATCGAGCACATCGACCCCCGGGATCTCGCCCAAGTGGAGCAAGCAATCTTTGCCCGGATGCGCCCGCAAACGGTGATCATCACCACCCCGAATGCCGAGTACAACCCACTACTTGAGGTGCCACCGAACCGCTTTCGCCATCCCGACCATCGTTTCGAATGGGACCGCCCGCGGTTCCAGCACTGGACGCGCGGTGTTGCACAACGGCATGGCTATGGGCTGCGCCACCGGGACATCGGTGGCGTGCATCCGGCTTGTGGCGGTGCTAGCCAGATGGCGCTGTTTCGGCGTCAGCCTCTCTAGCATCACACCGCTGAAAGCCACCCCATCCTTGCCCTGCCATCATCACCAATCGTTTGCGTCCGCGCAGCGGATACAACAAGATCCATTGGAGAATAGCCATTAGAGCGACATACAGTCGACTTGGCTCACGATGTCAGCGCTCTCTCTCCAAGAGCGCATTGGGGACATCCCGATTGCTCGAGTCCGACTTCGGTTCGACCGTCGAGCGACGCGCAATATATTCCAGCGGTACACCAGATGCAGAGAACTTCTGAGAAATACGGTCCCAGAACTCGGTTAATACACGAGCACGAGCAATATAGGTCACATCCGTATACCAACGCACTTCGTATTTTGTCAACACTATCTCGCCGGCCACTTCCGTACCCACGGCCAATATCTGCTTTTGCATATCCTGCCGAATCAACTGACACTCATCCACAGCGGCAGTAATCAAGAGTAGCACCTTGCGAACATCATAGGCTGGCGACACATAGACATGAGTAAAGTCGCGTAGTGGCATCTGATGCGTGTAATTGATGATCGCAGACTCCGCGACTCGGCTGTTGGGCATCGTAATGTTATAGTTCATTACGTTAGCAATTCGCGTCGTTCGCCATGAGACACTCTCAACTCGACCAAACTCAGTCTCACCGAGTTTGATGTCATTACTAATCTGAATAATGTCACCAATGCGGAATGGGCGCTCAACAAACAACGTAATCCCGCCAATCAGATTAGACAAGGTCTCTTTCGCGGCAATTGCAATCGCGAATCCACCAATACCAAGACCTGCCAAAATGACGCCGATATTGAAGCCAAGACTACTCAGTACCAGCATAAAGGCAAGAACCAACACCAGAATGCGAAAGGCAGCAAAGCCAAAGGAGAGTGCAAACAACGTGTGCGTACTTTCAGGCGCACCCGACATCTCCAAATCACGAACCTTGCGGTCGACGAGACGCTTGACCCCAGCAATCAATAGCCAGGCGAACCCGATGATCACTAGGATCTCTACAACCACCTTTAACAGGGCGCGGAGCCGCGCCTGAGTGCGCTGCTCATGCTCAACCCCAAGCTCACCTTCAAGAAAATAGGCCTTTTCGAGCTGGGTACTGGGACGCTGACTCTCAGCCAGCGCAGCCAATTCCTCATCCGTATGTCCCAAGAGCCGCTTGACCTGGCGCTGTAATGCTAAATCCAACGCACTAATCTCACCTTCTCGCTCCTGATACAGCGCGATTTCGCGCACAAGCGTATCCACTTGCCTCTGCTCAAACAGTGCAATCCATTGCTGCAAGGCCAGCATTTGCGCATGATGCGATAGCAGCTGATTGCTCGCTTCTTCGACAAACTCAGCCCGATCCTGCTCCAAGATAGCGGGCGCAAGCTCTAGCTGTTGGCCGGTGCGTTCAGCATAATCAGCCAATAACTTTTCCGCCTCATCGGGCTGAAACTGCGCGCGTAACCGCACCCAGGCACCCTCTTGCTCCCGTTCTAATGCCTTCAACTGAGCCCGTAGCATGGGCAGATAGTCGCTAACGGTTTGCTGATCATCTCGCACCAGCTGGAGTAAATAGGCCACCTTCTCTTGCTCAGTAGCCAACAAGGCTTGCTTAGATTCCACCATCACCAGCTCCTGGTAATGGCTACGCATCAGCTCTGTCAACTCTTCTGCTCGCTCCGATGGCAGAAAGCCCAGCGCTGATTCCAAGAAACCGCTCCCCGCACGCATGCGATTCTCAGCCTGCTGTTCAAGTCTTTGGCGCTCGCCCTCAGTCAACTG
The DNA here is from genome assembly GCF_016653315.1 of Halochromatium roseum. Classification (GTDB taxonomy): domain Bacteria; phylum Pseudomonadota; class Gammaproteobacteria; order Chromatiales; family Chromatiaceae; genus Lamprobacter; species Lamprobacter roseus. Next base: position 54,714 of record NZ_NHSH01000011.1, read on the forward strand.
CTCTTGATCTGTTGTGCGCTCATCCTCAAGGCGCTGAATATCGGCCAAGAGATCAAGCCTTTGTCCAACGAGCGACTGCAGCGTCTCGGCCAGCTCATCTCGCTCGGTCTGAGCTGGGTCCTCTGCTGCCAAACGGGAAAGGCGAAGACGAACATGAGACCGACGATTGATGAGCTCCTTCAGCTCTGCCTCCAATGCCTCGATAGGCGCCTTGGCAAGCGCACCGATCAACCCCTCAGGCGCTTGCTCCGGAGCTAAATCGCCACGCCCGAGCTGTTTCTTGAGCTCAACGGCCGTGGCATATTGTTGCAGCGAAAGTCGATGAATCTCAGACAGAGCATCAATAAACTCCGCTTGTGCTTTTTCGAGTGCATTAAGCACTTCGATGAGCTGCGTGCGGTCTTCTTGGCGCGCCTGCCCGTTCTGCTGTCGCGTGGAGAGGAGGTTTTGGAACGCCTTAAGGCCGGCAACGTCAGCCGATAACCCCCCGCTGCCAGGCTGCTGAACATCGACTACCTCTTGCTCTGTTACCTGCTTCTGTTCCGATTCCTCGGAATCCGCCTTGGTCTCATCTGCCGCTGCCGATGCTTCAGCGTTGGGCTGAACCGTCGCCAATGGTGCACCAGATGTTGCTGGCGACTCCAAGCCCGAGAGGTCGTAGAGCGTCTCTTGGATTCTCTGTTTTTCCTGCTGCACAGAGGCATCTGACATCTTGACTAAGGGGTCCGTGAACGTATCAATCGTCTTGCGCAGCGCTGCCGCTTGCTCCGACAATTCACCGATCACCTGCCGCTGCTCGTCGAGCGTTTGGCGTTGCGCCACCAAGGTTTCAGCATCACTGACAAAACGAGCGATCAAGCCTTCACCGTCGAGCTCGGTCAGCTCTTGTTGCCATTCCTGCGCCTGTCTTGCCGATGCCAATGTTTGCTCTAAATCTGCAAGACGTTGGTTTGCCTTGACATGCGCTAACCGAATCTCCTCCAACCGTGTTTCCAATGCAGCCGACTGCTCAGTAACGCCTTGGCTAATTGCATCGATCTCCTGCACACTCTCTTGTATTGATGCGTTATATTGTGCAATGCGATCTAGATCAACGTCTTTCCCAAGTGCCGCGCCTCTTGTCCCAAGCAGTTCAGCCAAGAGACGCATCTTTTTAAGATGCTCCTGCAAGATGCCTGTTTCCGCTTTGACAACCTCAGTCAGCTCGGCAATCTCGGCCAGTCTTTCTTCATAGCCGTTCAGCTCGACAAGCCGAGACTCGTAACCTGTAATCAATGCCTTCAAGGCATCAATAGACTCTTGCGTCTCAGAAGCCGATAATCCGCTGTCGAGTGAGGCCATTGCATCACTGGGTAGAGGCTCAAGCGCCTCCTCAATTCCATCCAGTTGCGCGAGCCCCCTTTGCAGACCAAGCAGCGAGAGTCGCACTCCACCTTGCAAGGAGATCCGCTCGTTCTCTAGCTCGGCGAGCTCTTGGCTCACAGCCTGATCAGTCTTATCGCGATACGCTTCTTCAAAACGTTGCGCTTCACTGAGCTGTTCTTGTTGTTCGCGCATCGCTGTCAGCGCCGTTTCCGCCTCGGCAACAGATTGCTGGATACGCTCAAGATGGGTCTGGAGGATCTGTAATTGCTCGCGATTCGCCTTCTGAGACGCAACGAGACGCTCACGCAGTGCTTCGAGTCGTTGTGACTGCTGACTGAGCAGGCTTTCTGTTAAGAATGGCGGGACTTCCTCCTTGAAGGTTCCATCCGCGACTCGTAGATCGATCTCTAGCACGATGACGTGGAGTCTTCGCAACGCAAGAGAGAACGCCTCTGCGGCTTGTTGAGTCACCTCATTTTGCGCCATGACCTGCTCAAGGATCTCGATCTGTCGACTGATATCCTTAACTTGGTTCTGATAACCCTCAAGCTGCTGCTCAGCGTCGGCGATGCTAAGCTGTTCTTGGATTTGCGGGCCTTGTACAGCCATTGCCAATCCTGTGGCTCCTGGGGCCTCCGTATCGGACGCTACCGCATCTTCCAGGATAACGACCGGTTGCTGTTCAATCGATTGCAGATAGATTTTGTTAGCTTGCTCAGCCTGTCGATATAAAGTCCTCAGCTGTTGTAATAGCCGCCGCTTGGCATTAAAGCGGTTTTCCTCTTGACGGTAGATTTCCGTAGCTTGTTTTAATAGCTCTTCATTGCTGAGCTCATGATATCCTGACTCAAGGCTAGCAACTTGTAATGGCAAAGAGAATATTTTTTGCGTTGTTTGAGCTGATTGCGTTGTTTGAGCTGACTCGCTTGGTTCGCTTGACTCGCCCAACTCACCTGATACACCTGATTCGTCTGATTCGTCTGATTCGTCTGATTCGTCTGATTCGCTTGGTTTGCCTGATCCGCCTGACCCGTCTGATTCGCTCGACTCGCCTGATTCGCCTGATTTACTCGTCGAATCCAACTCATCAGTCGAATTCACCTCCCCACCTGAACGCCCCTGAAAGAACCCTTTAATATCCTCAATCGCTGATACATCGATATATGGACTAACATCAAGATCATTTTCACGCTGGAACTGCCGAATTGTTCTGATGGTCTGCGCACCCAGCAGTCCATCAACTGAGTCAATAATATAGCCATCATCCAAGAGTAGTTGCTGAACGACTCGAATCTCTTCTCTGGTAGGTTCCTCCTGTGCCATGACACTCGTCTGGATGCTAAAAAACAGAAACATCAGACAAGCCATCTTGAAGGAGCGCAGACCAATACTGATGCCGCCTAATACTACTTTGTTAGATTAATTCCGAGCCCCTAGCTCAACCAGTATCATTCGCGCTATCAGGATCGTTTCCTTTGTAATATCGCTCAATATCTTTACGTCGTTTTTGATGCCGGATGTCCATCTGTGC
>NZ_NHSH01000012.1 GCF_016653315.1 Halochromatium roseum
ACCAAGAATATCGAAGGTTGGGTAGTTCTTTAAGTAAAACAAAACAAAGAAAAGTTTTAGCTCAGGAGTAGATAAAACACCTAAACGTCCACCACCCGGACGTCTTTGACGGCTTGCTCGATTTTTTGGTAATTTTTTCGCCTATCTTGATCGAGAGCGCGAGTGAACTCAATCAGCAATTTATCAAAATCCTCTTCAGAAATCCCTGTGAAATGTCGATGAAACCGGGCACAAGGACAACGGCGAGCGGTTCTGGACCTGGGTCTTCAAGGCCGAGCTCTATGTGCTGTTTCGCATCGACAAGTCGCGCGGCTCGCAGGTCTTGATCGAGGTCTTGGGTGAGGAGTTCGAGGGCACCTTGGGCTGTGACTATTTCTCCGCCTATCGTAAGTTCATGAAGGACGTCGGGATCAGCGTGCAGTTCTGCCTCGCACATCTGATCCGCGATGTGAAGTTCCTCACGACCTTGCCTGATCTGCCGATCCAACTCTACGGCAAGCGGCTGCTCGGCGCGCTCAAGGCGCTATTTCACGTCATCCATCAGCACGAGACGCTCTCGGAGGAGGCGTTTGGTACGGCGCTTGAGCAGGCGAAGGCGCAGATCATTCGCATCGGCCGTGATGCAGCGCCAAGCCTGATCGATGCCAAGGGCAAAGAACGCCGAGGCGAGGCGCAGAACATGGCCGAGCGCTTCCGCAAGCATGCGGAGGCGTATTTTGCGTTCATCACCACGCCCGGCATGGACCCAACGAACAATGTCGCGGAGCAGGCCATCCGCTTCGTGGTCATCGACCGCCATGTCACTCAAGGCACGCGCGGTGCCAACGGGCGCCGGGCGAGCGAGCGGTTGTGGACGGTGATCGCGACCTGTGCGCTACAAGGGCGCTCGGCGTTTGCCTTTATCCTCGAGGCCGTCGAGGCGTTCTTCTATGACCGGCCTGCGCCTTCGCTGTTGCCGGCACCGCCTTGAGCAATTCCTCGGGCGTTGATCTGCTCGCGCACGGGCGTTCTCGTTAGACCTCCGTCATCCTGCGTGCATCGCCGTCACTGGCCGGCGCCTCTGGCTCGACGGGTGTGGACGCATCGGGACTGAAGGCTCCGTGACTCGGTGGCGGACGCCAACCGCTCGACGAGACATCCGATCAGGGTTCATCAGCAACACGCAATGCGTCTGGGTTGCGCTCCTGAGCACGGGAGTCCAGATTTCATAGCGTGGGCTTAAGCTGCTGGACGTGCGGCGATAGCAGGTTTCAGCCCCGTGAACGGTTACATTGGTGTGAATCGCTTCGGCTCTCGTTTTCACGCACAGAGTCCTCTCGGTGTAGGGGCGTGTTTTACCGATGCAATATCCCAAACTGCCACTCCTTTGCTCGACCCGCATTACCGGGCGTCATCGCTCGTATGAGTGGCTCCGACTTCCAACAACCACCGCCGATGTCCTCGCTGATTAGGCTTGTTCATCGGTGCCCACCTCCCTGCAGACCGGCTGCTGGATCTCCCTGGTTACCACGCGTTCTCAATGTCAGGCTCGATCCGGCCTCGGACCCCGGGGAGCATCCATGCCACTGACCATGACGTGACATGCACTGTTGCCTGCCGGGGGGCCAAACCCGTCGGCACTCTCCAAGAAAATTTTCGGGGCTCTACACCTTCAGGGGCGGCTTCACCCGCTACCTTTGCACCTCGCCTGCTTTCATGCCTACCATGCCTACGCATCGACACGTCAGTTACCCTTCGCGCCGCAAGGCTTGATACTGGGCTCGCGGCTCACGACTACCCAGGCGGGACTCTCACCCGCTAGAACACGCGGCCTTGCCAGGCCGCACTGGCTCCTTTTAATTGCTTTGATTTTGTCCAGATGCGCTTGCTCGCGCACGGAGCCTCGGGAAGCAGAAAAAAGCCGAACCTGACCGGTTTGATTTTATGAGCGCGGATCGAACGAGACCGATCACCCGAACAGCTCGCTGTGCGATCCAAGTCGGGCCAAGATGAGCCTGTCATCGCCCTCCCTGCGGTAGATCAGCAGCAAATCCGGCTTGATGTGACATTCACGATAGCCGGACCAATCGCCAGTCAAATCATGATCGCGGTAACGCGCCTTCAGCGGCTGGTCGACAACCAACGCGTTGAGCACCGGCATCAGATCCGCATCAAGCGTCGCGCGGTGCTGGCCTTTCGCTTCGCGCTTGTAATCGCGCTTAAATGAGCTGGGGCGATCAATCGCCCGCATGCAGATCAGCCATTAGCGCGTCAACGCTGTCGAAGCGCTCGACCTTCCCAGCCTCGATCTCCGCCAATGCCTGGCGACTGCTCGCGCTCGGTGCCTTAACCTCGAACGGCAAGCAGCGATCCTCGGCGACACGGAGCATCAAGAGCCGAATGGCATCGGACACGGACAAGCCCATGGCATCGAGCGCAGCGGTCGCGCGCTCCTTGGTGGCGACATCGATGCGGGCGCGCACATAGGTTTCAGTGTTCGGCATGGCTTAGTCTCCGTCATCAGCAAGTCTCGATTGTAGTCCAGATATGACTACAAATCCAAACGCCGGCAACGCCACAACGGTTCCCCATTGATCGCATGTACCTTCACAGCTTGGCCAGCGGCGGGCGCGTCTCGGCAAACGAGAATAGCCACCACAGCGCCTCACCTTGCTGAATGCACCAATACAGCTCAGGATGGCCGTGCCAGTGGTAGGCGACTGGCACAGGTGTCGCGCCCTGCACCTGATCGCAGACCAACAGCTGCGTGCGGCCGATCAACCAGACCGCCCGCCAGACTTGGGTGACACCGGCCTCGGGCGGATAACAGGCGGTCAGGTCGACCAGGGCAAACTGCACGTCGGGCGCGTCGCTCAGGCGCATGGCCGTGAGCAGCGTCGGGCGTTTGTGCCGTTGCGCCTCTGCGTTGATCACCGGCGCGTTGTGCGCGCTCGGCCCCAACGTAAAGGTCCGCTCAGCGGTGCGCAGATACTGTTGGTAGCCGGGATCATCCAACCACCAGCGCCCGGCCGTGCCGAGCACCAGGCTGCCGTTATCGCACTGCACATGGCTCATCGGTGAGCGACTCAGGCCCATGGCCAGGGCCAGATTCTCGGGCGCATGACCGCTGCGTAGCACCAGTGCGGCGTTCAGCTGGATTGGTGCGTCTCCGCTCGGGGGTGCGTACAGGCGATCCGACAACGGCAGGGCATCCGCCACCGCCCGCTCCAGCGCGGCGTGCAAGCGCGTTTGCAGACCCGCATCGAGCCAGTCCCACTGGGTGACGGCCACCCAGAGGATGCGCACCGCATGCGCGAAGGCCAGCGCTCGGTTAGTTTCGCGATAGCCTGGCCAGGCCGCGAGTGCCGCCAGATCCGCCACGACCGCTGTGCCCACCGCCGCCGAGTCCAGGAAAGTGACCGCCGCGCCGAGGGTCTCGATGCGATCCTCCAAGGCCCACAGCAGCCAGACATTCCAGGGATAGCGAGCGGTGAAGTTGCGAACGGGATAGGAAGCCGTTAGGGGTGCGAGGATCGGCAGCGGTACCGCGAGGCGTTTTCTGATGCGGTAGTAGTCGACGGGAAGGACTCGTTGCCGGCAGAGGTGCTTTGCACGCCGATCGATCTCACTTTGGATATGTGTGGCGGATGGCATTGCGTCTGCTCTTGGTCATATGACAAGGAGGGCAGTTTAGTTTTGCAGAATCACACGAAAAAACCGAACCTGCCCCATTTGATTAGTGGGGCGGCGGCGCTAGCTGCTGAGACCACCGCAGAAAAAAACTATGGCGGCAAATCGAGCTTGAGCAGGCGCTCCTCAAGCGCAGCCAGATAGGTTTCGGGATGCTGGCGGAAGTGCCGCTGCAGTCGGCGTCCATCGCGTAGCTTGTCAAGTTGGTGCCGCTCTTCATGCCAGGCCACCAGATCGACCTCACCGAGTTGTTGCGGTGACAGTGGGTTCGCCCAGGTGATCACGGCGGCGAGGACCCGCACGTCGGTCGTCCTCGGCGTTTAGATTCACCTTGCGGTAGAGCACGTAGTAGCCGATCAGCTCATCCAGCGACCAGACATCCAGCGCCGGCAAACACATCCACCAGCGCGATGCCAAAGGCGCGGTGCCACTCGCGCAAGCGCGCTTTGTCGGCTGTCTCCGCAGTGTTGGTGGGTTCGGAGGTCATGGGGAAAGGCAAGCCTGTGCTGCTGTTTGCTGGAATACAAGACCTGACCCTAGCTTTTCTAGCTTTTGGGGACTTGGGCACGGGCTGGGCCTGAAACTCGACCACATAGGCAGGGCCTGCATGTCCGTCGGGCGCGACCAAGCCATCGATGCGGCGCTCGAGGCTTTTGAGGGTCAGCGAGCAGACCGTGTAGGCGCCTTCCAGCCGCAGGCCGCCAGTGAGCACTCGAAACGCTTCGGGGCCACCGCGCGGAAACAGATCGATCGGGTGGTCGGTATTCATGCTCGGCAGGATAGACGAAGACCAACGCGCTCGACCACAACGGCCGCAAGGCGATCAGCGGGGCTCGTGCGGATCAGCGCAGTATATTCGGTATACTGTCACCGGAATTCCCGGTGGGGCAAATCGACGCCCTGCTCAGCGGACACAACGAGGCCTTCTTTGCCGAGAAGGATGACCTGCTCAAGGTCGGCCTCGCGGTGAGCGCTTGCATCACGGTCGATGACTCCGGCGCCCGCCATCAGGGCCGCAATGGCTATGTCACGCAGATTGGCAACGACCTCTTTGCCTGGTTCAGCAGCACCGACAGCAAGAGCCGGGTCAACTTCCTGACCCTGCTGCAAGCCGGTGATCCGCGCTACAGCGGCACCGCCGAGGCCCTGACCTATTGGCACGAGCAGGGTCTTCCCCAGGCCAAGCGTGAGGCACTGATGGCCTCCCCGATCCGTGAGTTCACCACCGCCAGCGCCTGGGGCGCGCATCTCAGCGCGTTGGGCATCACCAAGGAGCGCCACCAGCGCATCGCCACCGAAGGCGCCTTGCTGGCAGGGCTCTTAGCCAATGGCCTCTCGCGCGAACTGGTCATCGTCAGCGACGGGGCCGGGCAGTTTGCCATCCTGCTGCATGCCCTGTGCTGGGTGCATGCCGAGCGGCTGATCCACAAGCTCATCCCGCTCAATGCGCAGCAGCGCGCCGATCAGCAAAGCGTGCGCGATCAGATCTGGACGCTTTACGCCGATCTCA
>NZ_NHSH01000013.1 GCF_016653315.1 Halochromatium roseum
AACACGTTCAGAAATCGTGCTACTCGCATGGCTGATCAGGTGATCTTGGTCGTTGCAGGGTTGGCCAACCTCAAAAATAACTATGTTTTTCAATGAGAAAACGATTATTATTTGGTCACAAGTCTAAAGTCAGTCGCTACTTCAATCGTTGTCATACGTGCGCGAGCGAGTGCTGAATGAAGACACGTCTGTTGCCGTCAGAGACGAATGTCGCCCATGAAAACCATCAAGTTGAAGAATCGGATTGGCAATGGCTTGGCCGCCATCGCGGTCGTCGCCATCCCCGCCGGGTTGCAGGGCGCGGGGCTGCTATCCTCTGCGCAAGCCGCACCACCAACCACCCAGCTCGACATCAACCAACAGGCCGATGCCAGCTTCCAGCAGGCCGATGCAGCGCTGAACCGCGTCTATCAGCAGATTCGCCGCCAGTATCGCGATCAACCCCACTTTTTGGAAAAGCTCAAGGCTGCCCAATTTGCCTGGATCCGGTTTCGTGATGCGGAGTTGCAGGCACGTTATCCGCCTACGGCAGATGGCGACCCCTCCATCAGCTATGGCTCGATGTATCCGACCTGCTACGCCTCGGCAATGGAGCGCCTGACGCGGGAACGCACGGCGCAGTTACGCACGTGGCTGGATGCTGTACCCGAAGGCGACGTCTGTACTGGCTCGAGGCGGTGACAGGATGAGAGAGCATCCGTGCGGCCGTTCACCGATCGCGAGGCGATGTTTCCCGGCATGACCAGCCCTGAACCGACACAAACCACCGCCGAGCCGGACCAGTCGAGGCAGCAGGCGTTGCCTGAAGGCATTGAACCCCGGGATTTGCTCTAACGCTTCCCGGCCTGCTTCGATCTTGCCAACCCACGTCCGCTGAAGCTCAAGATCCACAAGGACCTGCTCAAGCCGCTGGCGGCTGAGTTGATCCTGACCGAAGGCACCAGCAAAGACCAGCGGGCAACGGCCCAATGGGTGCTGAGCCGCATGCTCAAACAAGCGCTCGCCTATTACTGCAGCCAGCCAGCCTATCTGGAAGCGATGTGTGAAGGCGCACCCCGCATCGACCTCGACGGAACAGTCGCCGGTGAGGTCAATGCGCGCGAGTCGGAGCGAGCCGCAGCACAGCTGCGCGGTGAGATCAAACCGCCCAAGTCGCCGTCGTCAAAGCCACCGACTCCGCCTGCCCCCAAACTCCCCAAAGACGCCCCACTGACGGAGGACGCTATCGTGCCCGGTCGCCTCGAGCTCACCCTGAAATTCAACCAGCTGCCCAAGGCGGTACAGATCAAAGACGGCATGAAGATTGGCATCCAGACCGACAACGCGCTGGTGGTTGCCACGCTGCGCCCGAAGACCTGGAAGAAGCTGACCAAGGCCAACAGCGACTGGCCGCAATGGGTCGCCGCGCTGAGCGGCAAGCTCGGTGCCCAGGTGCCGACCGATCAGGGGCCAGCGATCCTCCTGGAGGAGCCGAATCTGCAGGTGTTCGAGAAGAAGCCGAAACCGGCAACTTCGGCATGAGGAGATGTCCATGAACAGACAGCCCGGCTCGACAAGGCAGCGGCGACATCGCCCATGCTTGAAGCGCTGCTGCTGATCCTGCTCTGCCAACTGCTCGGCGAGACCTTGGTCCAACTGGCCACGTTGCCTATTCCCGGACCGGTGCTCGGCATGCTCCTGCTACTGGGCTGGCTGTTCCTGCGCGGTGGCGTTGCCGAGGAGGTCGGTCGCACCGCCGACAGCCTGCTCGCCCATCTGTCGCTGCTGTTCGTGCCCGCCGGTGTCGGCGTCATGCTGCACTGGGAGCGGGTACGCGAGCACTGGCAAGCGCTCGCGCTGGCCCTGATCCTCGGCACCCTGATCACCCTGGTGGTCACTGCGCTGACGATGGCCGGCATGCGGCGCCTCATGGCTTGGCGGCGGAGACCGAGCGATGGTTGAAGGTCGTCTGAACGAGATCTGGGTCTATCTGGCCGCCTCGCCGCTGCTGTGGCTGACCGCGACCCTGACCTGCTACCTGATCGCGCTGCGCCTCTATCGCCTAGCCGGGAGCACGCCGTTGCTCAACCCGGTGATGGTCGCCATCGCGCTGCTGATCGGTCTGCTCTGGCTCACCGACACCCCCTACCGGACCTACTTCGATGGCGCCTAGTTCGTGCATTTCCTGCTCGGTCCGGCCACGGTCGCCCTCGCCATCCCGCTCTATCGCCAATGCCATCGGCTGCGTGCGCTCGCGCTGCGCCACCCATGGGCGCCTTCGCTGGACTGGCGATGGCGCTCTCGGCCTTGACCACGGCGCTCTTGTTGCCACCGCTGCTGAGCTGGATCGGGCTCTCCTGAGCCGCGCCTTCCCGCGACGCGTCAACCCTCAACGCTCGAGGACCACTGCCATCATGACCCGTCAGCCAACATGACCATCCGACAGCACAAGACCGACGCTCCGAGTGCGGCCGCGCTGGCTGCTGCTGGCCATGCTGATCCCCGTCACCCCCGTCCAGGCCGAGGACGCCGAGATCGCCGCGTTGTTGGCCGAGGCGGGCGTGCAAGGCACCGTCGTCCTCGCCCGTCTCGATGGCCAAGCGGTCATCGTGCACAACGCAGCGCGGGCCGAGCAACGCCTGCCGGTCGCCTCCACCTTCAAGGTCTTCAACACGCTGATCGCCTTGGAAGAGGGCGCGATCAGCGGGATCGACGAGGTCATGCCCTGGGACGGCCGCTCGCATCCCTATCCGGCCTGGAACCAGGATCAAACCCTCAAAAGCGCCTTTGCCTTCTCCGGCGTCTGGTGCTATCAGCGCCTGGCCGAGCGTATCGGCGCGGAGCGCTATCGCGTCCATCTGGCGCAGGCCGACTATGGCCGGCTCGATGAGCCCTTTGTCACAACCGAATTCTGGCTCGACGGCAGCCTGACCATCAGCGCCCAGGAGCAGGTGCGCTTCCTGCGCCAGGTCATCGAGCGCCGGCTGCCCTATCGCCCAGAGACCTACGCCGGCGTGCGCGCGATCATGTTGGCCGAGGAGGGCAGGGACTATCGCCTCTTCGCCAAGACCGGTTGGGCCGCGCGCGCGACACCTCAGATCGGTTGGTACATTGGCTATGTCGAGACAGCCGATGCAACCTGGATCTTCGTCCTGAACATGGACATCCGCGATGAGTCCGAGCTGCCCTTGCGTCAGGCGCTGTCCCGCGCGAGCTTGCAGGCGAAAGGGATCATCGCCGAATGAGCCTGCAGCGCAGCTGGATGGCATTTCGAACGCTGGCCACTGCTGGCGTTCGGCACCGTTGAGCGTGATCGACGTTCTGTCGCTGTTGGGGCTCCTCGCAACGGCCGCGTTTGCAGCCAAGATCAAAGGCAGGCGATACGCCTCCTCGAGGATCAGCGCGCAGAGGATACGCCAAGATCGACCGGTTGATCAGTCAATCGGGCTTCTCCGTCTGTGCTCCGTTTTGTGAGCACCCATTGATCAGGGTCCCCTTGATGAACAACCTCGACGTCTTCTCTGTGCGCGATCTGCGCATCCGATCGGGTGACCTCTTGCGGGGGCAGGTCAATCAGGGGTGCAAGTGCTGTCATCGGCGTCTCGCCTGGAGTGATCCCGTATCATCGTCGAGCCGTCCACAAGCGATCGATCACCATCATCGCTGCTTGACAGCCTGAGTGTTGTCTCCAAGAGCCAAGCGTCTTTGGTCGAGAACAACACAATAGCGCCCGGAGCGATGTCCGCCTGCTCCGGGCGGCCTGTCTACGCTATACCCCCAAAGCATCCCGACCTTCTTTTGAATGCGGCAAACTCGCCGCTACATCTGGAAACCCTTCCAGGAAAATCACGTTATTCCGATGATTTCGATACGATAGAAAAATATATTCATTCCAATAGTTACGGCTCAAGCCGAATTTCATCAAGTGATCATAAGCCAATTCCTCAGTGTCTTGATGGATCTTGGGTAGGTTTCTCTTGAAGAAGGCCAGCCAGTCATCTTCAACAGAAGACAGAAACGCCCGCCCTGGACCTAGCTTGCCCAAGACATACGGCGTCGTGAAAACGAGCGAATAATCAAATATTGAGTTTTCAAAGGGTGGTGGCAGTAGACGCACGAACCAGATTTCCCCCAGGTTGCCCACATAGCCGCTCGCCGATAACGCTTTTACCTCGCGATTCGTTATCAATTCACGCAAGAATACAAACCGACCGGATGCACCTTCATGCCGATAGATTCCCATCCTTGACGCTTGCATCGTCTCAAACAGGCTTGTCAACCCATCATCAACATGTTGGAATATCGCAAAATCCGTCGCGATCGTAGCCAAGGTTTCTGTCTTCGCACCGGAAGAACATAAATCAAAAGATCCCCAGCAGGTGAAATACGAGACGGTGAGCGGACTCATCGGCGGGCTAGACGGCATATACCCTTCCAGCGCTTCGGCATAGGCATCTGCCAATTTGTCTACCATCGGCAGTTCAGCGATCTGCTCAATAAGGATGGACAGTTGATTCTGAGCATAGATGTACAAGCCATGCAGTGGATCGTAATCCGTCAGTTTGTCTTTCGAGATCACTGTCCTTTGATAGTCTTCAGATCTTAATCTGGCTTCTCTCCAATCGGCGATGTTTGTCACCTTCTGCTGGAGATGTCGCCGAGCTGAGGCGATCACTTTTCTCGCGAGTGGACCTCTACCGGTACTCGTGGCCTTTTTGGATTGTGCTTTTCTTTTCATCGCTCGTTCACGTCATGTTTGCAGAGATACTCCAACCGAGCATGTCTGAGTGACTCGCAATCGTAGCATGACGATCATTGGCGTCCCCTGCTGGCCGATTGCGACCGATCGTCAAGCCTGATGCGTCTCACGTCTCCGAGTCTGTGTTGCCGCTGCTGTGGCGGCGAACGAAATGGACATCGCCAGCGCGGACGATTCCGCGCATCGACCATAAGATCCTTCGAGCGACGTCCTGCGCCTCGCATCAAGACCGCCCCGCCTTCAATTGCTCATGCAGCCACTGCTCCACCGCCGCCTGCGCTTGCGGGCATGGCGCTTGGTTGGCAAAGCCCTTCAGCTGATCCAATAACACACCACCACCGTCGCGCAAACGCAGCCCCAAGGTCAGCCGTTCCGGCTCCAACACCTTGTAGACCGCATACTGGCCATCGTAGACCCGATCGGTGTAGGAGGCCACGCAATGGCGCATCGATTGGGTCTCCAGCTGCAGCGCATCCGGCGTCGTGATCGCCTGAATGGACGCGGTGTCGGCGAAGGGGGCCGGTGGAAACGCGAGGATGTGGCCGCTGGCGTCGAAACGTCTGCGGTGGTTGCCGTCCTGCTCGATCTGCTCGACGATCAAGCGCTCGTGCAGCCGCCGCACCTGTGACGGCCGATCGCAGCGGCGCAGCTCACGGAGTGCCGCCTCACCGCCCATGCGCAGACTGTCGTTGATCCATTCGCGCAGCGTTCGGTTCGAGGCCTCACAGAGCAACCGCTGCAACGGGCGACCGGCAACCCAGGGATAGTCCTCGAGGATCTTCACCAACCGGCAGCTCAACTCAGGCTCATGCACCAGGGCGTTGCAGGTCGCCTCCTGACGCAGCACCCGCAACAGCCGGGCAACCTCATAGGCGTCGAACTCGCCGATGCGCAGCTTGGCGATCAGCCTGAGCACGCGGCGATAGGGCGGCAGTCCCAAGGCGCTGAGGATCTCGGTCTGCTTGCGGCCCGCGAGCTCGATCAGCTGATGCTCAGACCAGCCCTGTGTCTCCGCCCAGTGATGCAGCAGGAAGCAGAGCGTGGCGTTCGACAGGATCAGATCCCGCACCGCCTCCGAGCGTTGGGGGAGCACGGCCAAGGCATAGCGCCGAGCCGGCAGCCGCTCCAAGGCCTCGGCCAGCTCCTCGGGCAGGGTCGCAAACCAGTGCCGAAACGCAGCGTCCTCATGGTCGCGTTGAAACGGCAGCCATAGATCGCGGATGCAGGCGGGTTCAAACAGCCCCTCGGCATAGCGCAGGGTGGCAAAGCCCGAGGTCCAGTGGCTGACCGCATGCAGGCACTCAATGCCGAGCAGAGGCGAGTAGTCGACGAGCAGAACGGCGGCGTCCGCATCCCAGGCATAGTGCAGCCGAGGGTGGTGCTCAGGACTGTCGCTGCGCGCGTGTCGGCGTTCGGCGAGCCAGGCTTGTAGCGGTGCTTTGAGGGCGTTCGTCGATGGTGCGAGCGGTCGCATGCGTGTCAAAGGGCGGCCGATGTCAGTCCTCGGCAGTGCGTTGCTGGCGGCGATGGCGTCCGGAGCAGATCAGCGCCGAGGACAGGTAGCACATCCAGCGCACGACGCCTATCGGTCTACTCACCCCTGATCAATGGCCGAGCAGGGACCCGGAATTGTTCCGGCACGTTGGTCGGGCAGGCACCGCAGTCCTCATTCCCCGGCACGGCAAAGTCGATCTTGTGCGTCATGATAGCCTGGTTGCTGGGATGCAGGGTCGCCGGCAGGTTGGCAGTCTGCGGACTGCTCGTGCGCTCATTGAGGCGGACACGGCGGGCAACCCGCCCTGCTCGGTGGTCACAGTGGCCGCGCCGCGCCCTTCGGCTTTCAAGACGGGGAGTGTATCCTCGGAGAGACGGAGCGACTGGCTTGGGACCAGGGCCTGGCGCAGGTCAGTCATACCCTCGGCAGCCTGATCATCCTCGGCGCGCTGGCCTGGGGCGCGCTCTTGTTGTGGCGGCGGCGCATTGGGCGGAGTGAGCGGCTTAAGGATTGCTCATTCGGCGCTCCGATTCCCTCTCCGTTGCCCATCAATCCACGCTGTCCGCAAAACGCATGCAATCATCGGGGTTGGCCCAGATTTCTTGCATCGGGCCGAGACGCAATGGGATTTTCCACTGAACCGACGGCTTACGAGAAAACCATCCTGTCCGATCTGCAGGGCGCCTGGCAGTGCCTGCGCGATGATTGGCTGCACACCCAGGGTTCGAAGGCTGGGAGCGTGCGCTGTTTCACATCGACGAGGCCATGAGCTGGGAGGCCGTTCGCGACCTGCAACAGATGCAGCGGAGCCTGATCCTCGTGTCAATGATCGCGCATATGGAGCCACTCGAGGATCGGGATAAAGGAGCCACCTTCTGACCGAGATAATGGAGCCACCCACGGACCGGGATAAAGGAGCCAGCGCAGGATCGAGACCAAGGAGCCAGCTGGTTGTCAGGCGAAGAGGCCTAGGAAGTGGTGAGTGGGGTTCTCGAACTTCGTCCAACCCTTGCTACCGTCAAGCGTTTTGACGCGGAGGTAGCAATGAGTAATCGGAGTTTCGAGATGTACGAGTATCGACAAGTCCTGGTGCGGATGCGCCAGGGCGATTCAGACCGCCAGATCGCCGCGGCGCGCCTGATGGGACGCGGCAAAGCCGCCAAGCTCAGGCGCGTCGCCAGCGCGCACGGCTGGCTCGAGGCCGAGCACCCCCCTGCCCGATGACACGGCGCTGGCCGAGGTCTTGGGCCAACGTCAGGCCAATCCCGGACCAAGCTCCCAGGTCGAGCCCCACCGCGAGCGCATCCTCGCCTGGAAGCGCGCCGGCATCACCGGCACCACCATCC
>NZ_NHSH01000014.1 GCF_016653315.1 Halochromatium roseum
CGAGAAGGGGTTGGATCAACAGCCCGATGCCGTCGCGGCCTTCGACACCCTGGCGGAGAGCTACACCGGTGGCGCGCGTTTCCTGCGCGATGCCGCTGAGCTGCTCTCGCACTGATGAACAGGACACCGCCGATGAATCCGATGCCTGAACTCGCTCCCATGCTGAAACAACTGCGCCTCTCTGGTCTCCTTGAGGCCCTGCCGGCGCGTAACCGCCAAGCCATCGAGGAGCACTTGGCCTATACCGACTTCCTCGCCTTGTTGATCCAGGATGAACTCGCCCGCCGCGAGCAGAAACGCCTGAGCCAACGCCTGCGCCGGGCCAACTTCCGTTCGCACAAGACCCTGGAGCAGTTTGACTTTGCCTTTAATCCCGGCATCAATCGGGCCTTGATCCAGGAACTGGCGACCGGGCAGTTCATCACGGAGCCAGCCTCGGTGCTGATCGCCGGCCCGAGCGGGACGGGGAAGAGCCATCTGGCCCAGGCCTTGGGCCAGATCGCGGCGTGCCAGGGGCAGGATGTGCGCTTCATGACCCAAACCCAGCTGCTTGGCGCGCTGAACGAGGCGCGTGCGACCGGGACTTTTCAACGGCGTTTTCAGGCGCTCTCACGGGTGGCGTTGCTGATCATCGACGATTTTGGACTGAAACCGCTGCGCTCGCCGCAGGATGAGGATCTGCATGACCTGATCAGCGAGCGCTACGAGCAACGCGCGACCATCGTCACCAGCAACCTGGACTTCAGCGAGTGGGGCGATGCCTTCCCGAATCGCTTGCTGGGCGCCGCAACCCTGGATCGGCTGCGCCATAACGCCTACCGCCTGGTCCTCGATGGGGCCAGTTATCGCGCCCCGAAACCGCTCCCTGAAGGCCCGAATTCACCCCTTGCACAACCGGCTAAAACCGCCAAACAATAGCCCCCGTTCGAGACCCCTGTGAGCCACTTCTGAGTGGCTCCATTAACCCGATCATGGGTGGCTCCATTAGGGCGGTCAGTGACACGAAGACCGGTAAGCCCTCGTCGCCGACGGGAAGAAACACGCGCTGGGTCCAATTGATGCGTTCGACGAAGGCGCCCTGCTCCTTGAGGATGCCGATCTCGGCGGCCGAAAATGACGCTCCACGTCGAACCTCGAGACGCTGCTCGAAATTCACCTTGGAACGAACGATCTCCCAACCGTTAGAGAGCACCGCCTTTTGGCCGCCCTGCACTGCCGCAAACAGCGCGCGTGAGTACAGCTTCGAGAGACTGGTGTCGCCGATGCCGAGGTTTCTCAGGGTCTGCTGGGCGGTCCGGCCTTCAAGCAAACGACCAAGCAGCTGCTCGCCCGCATCGGTCTGCAGGCGGTAGATGGTCTCGCTACCGGTCACTCGGTCCCAGATCGGCAGGATGGCGCCGACGAGCATGCCCTTGGATCGCGTCTCTGTCGCCGGTGCCGCGGCCAACTCCTGTTGCCACCGACGCTCGGCCTGCTCGAGCGAGATGCGCTGGGCAAGCTGCACGACGCGCGCAATGCCACCAACGGTGCGCACTGAGGTGCCGCGGGCGATCTCCTGCGCATTGTCGATATAGCGATGCGCCCCTTTGCGAATGCCGTAGAGCACGCCGCGATGGGTCTCGAGCCCCTCGCTGTTGATCCGGGTGCCACGGTCGGCCATGTAGAACACCTGCCCCTTGTGCTTTCCATAGGACGAGACGTACCAGCCGCTCACGCTGTCGTCGGTCGCGTCGCGCCTGTCCGCCATCGCCTTGATTCGGTCCCACGGCAGATACTCGATGGCGTTGGTCACATCGAGTTCGACGTAGCGGGTCACGGCGCCGGTCTTGTGGGTATAGACAAGGTCATCGCGCGTCTTGACGATGCTCTGTGCGCGCAATGTCTGCAGGCCCTCGTCGTAGATACCCTGCTGTTTGGCGTATTCGACCGCTTCGACTAAGCGGTTCTCGAACAAGCCAAAGACCTGGTTCTGCTTGTCGGTCTTCAGCGACAGCAATCGGTTCAGGAACTGCGGAACATTGGGGATCTTGCCCTGGACCAAGGCGCCGTTATCATCGACCAGCGAGAGTCCCATCTGCGCGGTCACCTCTTTAAACGACAGTGGCGTGCGGCCGTTATGCAGATCCTGGAACAGGTTCGTCAGTGCCGCTTGGGCGTAGACACTCTCGAGGTTGTCGGCGGCCGTGAACAGCCCTTGGGAGGTCGTCTGCCGTTGCCCTCGGGTCAGAGCGCCGAGCTGATCGAGGCGACGGGCGATGCTGGAAACGAAGCGTTTCTGGGCCGCCAGGTCGGTGGTCGGCAGCACGTAATGCGGTGCTGAGGCCTGATTGGTGCGATGGGTACGTCCAAAGCCCTGGACCGCGGCCGGGGCGCTCCATCCGGGTTGCAGGATGTAGTGGATGCGTCGGCGGCGGTTCTGAGCGGTGTTGTCGGCATGAAACGAGTAGCCGGTGCCGCCCGCCCCGGAGAAGACGAGGACCGATTTCTTGTCGGCCTGGAAGGCCTCGGCATCGACCCTGGAGGCATTCTTGCCGCGGCGTTCTTCGACGACGCGAAGGTTTCCCTCCTCGTCTCGCGTCTGCACGAAGCGCCGGCCCCGACCGGTGATCTCGGCGACCTGATCAGCACCGAAGGCGTTGATGATCGAGTCCAAGGGGTTCTCTGGCACGCGGATCTGGTTCAGCGTCTCCAACAGTGCGTCACGCATAGCGATGGCGCGCTGGTCGAAGACGGGGTTGCCCTCGCTATCCGTGACCGGCTGCCAGTGCACATTGCCGTTAGCGTCCTTGACCTGCTCGTGGGCGACGACTGGGAAGCCGTTGCGCACGTAGTCCATCAGCTGCTGCCGAGGCGTGAAATCCAGCTCTTCGAGGGCGGTACCCTGTGCGGTGGCGGCAGCGGCGATGCGTTCCTGGGCTGCCTCGTTGGTGTTGACGATCTGCACCACCGCGACGTTTCCGGCATCGATCTGCGAGCGCATGTGATCGATGACGGCCGGCGTCTGCAAGGCGGTCAGCACCTGGTTGAAGAACCGCTGATGCGCGCCCCAGAACTGCGACAGCGCAGCGCTCTTGGCCTGCGGGCTGTGCCCGCCTCCGGTCAGCTCTAAGGCCTCATCGACATTGGACAAGACAACCTGCCAGGCACCGGCCAGCTCGTCGTAGACCTCACGCTCAAACTCAGAGAGTGGATACTCCAAGCGTTCATAGCTAACGTCTTCGTAGGAGAGCGAGCGGGCGGTGTAGACGCCTAACGCCTTGAGGTCGCGAGCGGTCAGCTCCATCGCGGCGATGCCGCCTGAGGAGACCTCGCCGATGAATGCCTTAGCGTCGGCAAAGGGGGTGTCTTCTCCCCAAAGCCCAAGGCGCTCGGCATAGGTCAGGTTCGAGACCTCGGTCGCGCCGGTCGCCGAGACGTACAGGACGCGTGCATCCGGTACCTCCTTCTGCAGATTGATCCCGGCGATGGCCTGCTGGGACGGCTTGCGCTCGCCGCGCGCGCCCTTCACCGCGATGGCGTTGCCCATGCTATGGGCTTCGTCGAAGGCGATCACGCCATCGAAGTCCGGACCCAGCCAGTCCGTCAGCTGTTGCAGCCGTGTCTGCCCTGCCCGGCCGTCTTGGTTGTCCGTGCTCTGGCGCTTCTCGCCACCGCGCAGGGTACTGTAGGTGGTGAAGAGGATGCCCTTCTCGCGCGCGATGGTCGCGCTGGCCTTGGTGTCTCCTTGGAAGAATAAGAGGTCCGGATCACCGCCGACACCGGCAAAATCCCTTCGCGCATCCTCGATCAGCCCGCGGTTGAAGGAGACCCAAACGGCCTTCTCTCGACCCTGCACCCAGTTGTCCAGGATCACCCCGGAGATCTCTCGGCCCTTGCCGACCCCGGTGCCATCACCGATGAAGAAGCCCTTTCTCGACCCGTTGGGCAACCGCTCGCTGTGCGCTTGCCCTGCATAGACCACGGCCTCGAGCTGGGCCAGGGAGAGTCGGCCTTCGTCGATCACCTGCGTGGGCAGCTGTGGGTTGTAGGTCGGCGCTGGCGGATCAACCGCGCCCATGGCAGCGCTTTGGACGAGTCGTCCTGGGTGCTCGTGGGCGCCCGGGATCATCAGGCGCTGTGGTCGGTAAGCGGTAAAGACGGATTCAGTCAGCTCCGCTTTGGGTTCTTCGCCGCGATCCGCATCGGCCTGAATGGCTACAGGGGAGGCGTTGCTGACTGGGCTCTCAGTGACGCCACGATCTCCTCCAGGAGCTGCGCTGCGGCCTGATCCGGATCGGGATCGAGCTCGATCTCGTAGCTCTCCTCCGGAGCGGACTCCGTCAGGAGCCGCATCGCTTCCTCGGGGTTGGCCTCCAGGCGCGCCATCAGGAGCATCGGCTCCTCGATCGTCGGCGTCTCCAGCGCGCCCTTCTGGAGTCCTTGTCGCAGCAGGGCCAGGGCTGCGATCTCCTGATCTGGGCTCCAGGGCAGCTGGCCCTGAGACAGGATGGTCGCCGCGCGTTGATTCAAGGGTTGGCTGTTCAGCAGCGCGTAGTCGTGGCCGATCATGGCGGATAGCCTCCAGCAGTGGCGGTAGGTCGGACACCGACTCGACCGAGGCCGCCAGCACCGGTGCACGGGTTGGCCCGTCTTTGTCGATGACAACGAGACGATTATCGAAGGTTGTGCCGTACTTGGCGTACTCGCGACCGGAGATGCCGATGTTCGCGCGCACGTTATAGCGGCTCTGGATCTGTTCCCACCAGTCGCGGAAGGCCGGACGATCCAGCCCCATGCCATCACCGACGATGGCCACAAGGCGCCCGTTCTCGGCGAGTCGCTCCAGGGCCTGCTCGAGATGTCTCGCGCCGTTGGCGCTCTTGCGCTGGCCTTGGATGCGACCGGCAGTGGCCGAGAACGGCGGATTCATGACCACCACCGTCGGCACCAAGGAGCGCGGCAAGATGTTGTGCAGCTGCTCGGCATTCTCCCCGGTCAAAGTGGCTTCTGGGAACAGCTCCTTGAGCAGCTCGAGGCGACGCTCGGATAGCTCATTGAGCAGCAGATCGGCGCCGGCGAGTTGAGGCCAGATCACCAGGTCGCCGGTCCCAGCCGATGAGTCCAGCATCCGGTCCTCGGCGCGGATGTTGGCCGTCCAGTTGGCCACGAACGCCAAGGCCGGTGGCGTCGAGAACTGTTGGAATTCGTCCATCTCCTCGTCACGACGTGTCTGCGTTGGCAAGCGTTGCACGAGGCTCGTGAGGTCGCGTGCCTTCTGACTCGCCTGCGTCTGGCTCAAGACGGTCCAGGCTGCGGATTCGGTCTCCCTGAGGTAGAGGTTGACCGCCACCTCAAGCGCGTCGTAGGCGTCTTTCGACAGCCATTTGCCTTCTGCCTGGGTGCCGCCGAAGGCCTCGGTTGCCTCTGCGGCCAATTGATGCGAGGTCAGCGGATCACCCTGAGCAAGTCGCTCGCGCAGGCGCTGCGCAAGCGCGTAGCGTGGCGACAGAGAGGCCTCCTTCGGTGCAAACAGAGACGGCGTCGGGCTTGCGAGCCAGTCGTCGAAGTTGAAGGACATTTGATCCGGATGTTGGGTCAGTTTCTTGGCCATGGAGCGTGGTGGCAATGACTTCCCGAAGTGATGGACAAGCTGTAGCGACGATCAACGCTCATGGCCAGCTTGAGCCCGGCGTGGCTCTGCGGCGCGCTTGGGCGCTGGCATGCTGGCTGGAATCTCCCGCGCAGCGGTGCGCTCGACGGGCGGGAGCTTCTCGATATTGGCTGGCAAGCGATCCTTCTCGTGGGCGAGCAGGTAGTCGCTGATCTTGTCGGCATCCCGCGCGGCGCGGAGGATCTCTTTCGGGTCGTCCTTGAGCACCTTGATCCAGTGCTCGACGTAGGCGGCATGCTGGCCGGGATCATGACCGATGCCGATGCGCTCGCCGATCATCAGAGAGGCGATCTCGGCGCGTAGCTCTTCCTTGGCGTAGCCCTCGCTGCCGAAGGGATGGGCAATGTCTCGGTTCAAGCGGCTGGGATGACCGGTCGCGTGGGCGGTCTCGTGGGTGGCGGTGATGTAGTAACGATCCGCGCTCGAGAAGCTGTCTTTCGGGGGCAAATGGATCTTGTCGGTGGCGGGTCGGTAGAAGGCGCGATCGACTTGGTCGTGGCGGATCTCGACACCGGCGGTCTTCAGCAGGGCCTCGGCACGCTCATGACGATCCCAATTGGGTGCTGTCGTCTGCAGGGCCGGCAGCCCCTCGATCTGCTCGGCATTAAAGACGACCGCACTGAAGACCTTGGGTCGCTCCAGCTCGATGTTGCGATAGCGCTTGTTGCCCTCGGCATCCAGTAACGGCTTGCCGGCATCATCTTTGATGAGTACCTGGTCGTGGAATTTGTAGTACTGCACCAAGGTCCCCTTCTCACCGCGTCCGACCTGGGCGCCAACGCTTTGCGCCTGTTTGTAGGTCATCCAACGCGGATCATCCCGTCCGTGCATCTGCAGCCAGAGGGCGTTGCCGCCTCGGTAGCGGGTGCCGCTGACCGGGTTATGCGGTAGCGACAAGGAGCCAGGCGCCCAAGGCTTTTGCCAAGGGGCGGTGCCTTCCTCGAGCTGTCTGATCAGCGTATTGGCGACCTGCTCGTGGTAGGGGATGCGTGGCTTGTCTTCGGTCTGGCGACGACTCTTGGGTGAACGGGCCATCAGGCGCCCTCCCCTTCGGGGTCGAGCGACTGCTCTGGCAGATGCTCAGATGGGATATCGGCGGATGCCAGCGCATCGGCCTCGGTCAGCGCCTGCTCTTCAAAGGCCCCCAGCTCCTCGGCGGTCCGTGCATCGAGCTCGATGCGGGTTCCTGGGATGTTGAGCGACAGTAGGTCTTGATCGGTGGTTCTGGTCATGGTGGCTCCTGGTGTGGATGGGATCAGCGCTCGCGGCCTTGATCTCGGACGTGGTTGCGGCGCTTGGTGGGGGGCTTTGGTGTCGGGCCTTGACCCGGCGCTTGACGAGCGCCGGGCTCTGGCTGGTAGTCGTAATGGTCGGCGACGTAATCGCGAATCGCGTTCGCCGCCTCGTGATCTTGATGGGCTGCATAGTGATCAGCGATGCGGGTCCAGGCTTCGGCGCGTCGACGGATCGCGCGTGCTTCGGTTTCCGCCTCGTAACTCGGAGAGGGACTGGGGCCTTCGCGGGTACCACGACGGCTTAGCTCGTGGAGATCGCGGCGATAACCGTCCTTGCCTTTGCCGCGGCTATAGGCAGGCAGGGCCTCGGCAGGGATGCCGTGGCGCTCGAGGCTTGAGGCGAAGCGCTCACGCCAGGCCAAAAGGTCGTGCTTGCGCGGGTTCAGCCAGCGACCGTCCGTGCCCTGCAGCCCGATGACCACATGGGCGTGGTAGTGGTCGCGGTCGTCGTGGAAGGTGAACAGTCGATCGTGGGCCTGGAACTGGTCGTTCAAGAAGTCTCGGACCGCCAGCTCGAAGGCGCCAGTGTCGGTGCCCGCGGGCATGGAGAGCATGAGGTTCATACTGACGCGCTTGCGTGGTCGGCCGCGCGCTCGCCGAGCACCCTCCCCGTTCTGCTTCGGCACAACGCTGGCGATGGCGCGTCCGTAGGCATGCATCGCCTCCTGTGTCGACAGCCCGACCCGATCACCGATACTGGAAAAGCCGACGCCCTGATGATCGAAGACCTCGTTGTCGCCGTTCCTGGAGATGTAATCCAGATGCGCACCAAGCTGCTTTGCCGACGACGAGAAGCTCGTGATCTTGACCATGACCTGGGGCTTTCGCCGAACCGCGCTCAGGAGCGTTTGGCGCAAGACGCTAGCCGAGGGTGGCTGTTGTTCTAGGCCCACTTTCGCCCGACCGGTTTTGGCGAAGACAAAGCGCCAGTCATCTTGGAGCTGGTTGGAGACCGCACTCATGGCGTCCACTCGAGTGGTGGTGAAGCTCCAACCTGTTCAACGACTGCATTGCGCATGCTCAGTCCGGCAAGCGTGTCTTCAGATCTGACAGCAGCAGCCGGCTCTCGCGGATTCGGCTGTCGATCTCATCGAGCAACTGTTGAGGCACCACCACAGGGCGTCCCTCGTTGGCTGCATGGGCGAGCTGATTGAGGTTGATCCCAAGTCCGCGCAGCTGCGGATCGTGTTCGTCGAGAAGATGGCGCAACGGCAGATCGATGCCGTGCGCTTGCTCCAGGCGTTGGCTCGCGGCCGTGCGTAGCCAAGCGGAGACGGTGTCTTGACCACGGTGTGCATCGATCAGCCGACGCAATCTCGGTGGGATACGAAAGCGGAGAACGGCAGAGTTAGCCATGGGATGCTCGCGCGCCGTCGCGCCCGATTCGGGAAACCCGAGAGGGCCACTGCCTGTGGACCCTCGCGGCGAGCGGGGTGCTGCGGGTGTTGTTGCTCTCCATCGGTCTCTCTTCGAGCTGCCTGCAGGCGGCAGGTGCACGGGTTGGGCGCGTCGTTGAGAGGGGGACGGAGGCTGTGGGCGGGCGCGGCGGCAAAGATGTACCACATTTTGCCTATCCTGCCTTAAGCACTCCCCCTCTCGAGTTTCGTGAAGCTTCTCTAAGTTTCTTGAAGACTGCTTAGCATTTGCTCATAGTTGGTCTTTTGGCTTCTTTGTTATCCATATAGTTTGCAGTTTCCTACTTTATTTTCCTCTTGTCATCCTTTTTCTTTGCGCTTAGTATTCTGCTGACTTGCTTTTCTTCTACGCCTTAACCACAGTCTGTAGACACCGATGCCCCATGCCTGACAACAAGACGGTTCCACCCGAAGAGACCACCTCGCTTGAGGCAGCAGAGGCGGCGCTCGATCGGTTGGCAACCAAGCTCGCCGCACCACCGTTAGCGACACAGATCCGCCGCTTACTGCCGAAGATCGAACGAGCCTTGGAGGCCGGGGCGAGCTATGCGCAAGTCTTGGAGACCTTGCGCGAGTGCGGCATTGAGATGCCGATGACGACGTTCCGCAGCACGCTGCATCGCGCGCGGCTGAAGCGGGATCGAGACGAGGAAGGCGGTAGGAAAAGAAGAACCCGGATTGATTCGTCAGCAGAAGCGACGGATAGATCTGCTCAGGACGGTGGTGAGGGGTCCCAAGGCAAGAAACGCAATCCGCTGGCGATCCCGCCACGACCAAAGACCTTCGAGTGGGACCCGACGGAGCGTCCTCAGGTCACCTTTGTAACCAAGAAGAAACCCGATGCAGACCAGGAATCGTGACGCGCGAACGCTTGTCAGCGAGAAGCCGGTAGCACGCACTCTTCCCTAATTTGACTGTCCTGAACGGAGCGAAGATCTTCCATGGCAACCTTGTATCTCACCCTGCAAGGCAAGGGTGGAGTTGGTAAGAGCTATCTGACCACGGCATTCGCCCAGTGGATGCTGGAACAGGAACGGTCGGTCGCCTGCATCGACACCGATACCCTGAATCCAACGTTGCTGCAGTACGCACCCCTAAAGGCGACACATCTGAAGTTGTCGCAAAACCATGTCATCGACCCGCGGGCATTGGACACGCTGGTTGGAATCGTGGCCGAGTCGCCGCCTGATGGCCAGGTGATCGTCGACGTTGGCAGTAACGGTTTTGAGACGCTGATGGCTTATGAGGTAGAAAACGGGGTCTTCGCTCTCCTCCAAGAACTCGGCCATCGGGTGGTGGTACAGACGGTGATCGCCGGCGGCCCAGATGCCGATGAGACGGTCAAGGGAACCATGGCTCTGTTGGTCTCCACCGAGGTGCCGCTCATCCTGTGGCTGAACGAGCATTTCGGCCCGCTGGAGATCAACGGCCAACCGATCGCGGAGGCCTCCTTCCTGCACCAAGCGCAGGAGCGCATTCTTGGTACCGTCCTGCTGCCTGCTCGGACCAAGGCCACGTTTGGCAAGGATATCGAGGAGATGCTCCGCCAGCGCCTGACCTTCGCCGAAGCCATCGAGCGATTCGATCTGATGCCGCGCACACGCATCAAACGCATCCGTGATGAGTTGTGGGCGCAGCTCGATGCACTCCCTCTCGATGGCGACGAGGGCGAATGCTTGGCTCGCGCTTCGGCGTGAACCCGCCTGACGATCTGATCGGCGACATGATCGCGGAGGTCGCCCGCTCTCACGGGGTGGCGATCTCGCGTGATGATCCGATCTTGGCGGTGGTGTTGCTGAATCAGGTCGTTTTGCGGCGGTATCTCGAGGAGGTCGTCGCACCAACGACCGATGCGATCAGGGGCGCAGCCAGCGAGTCCATCCGACAGATTGAGCAGTTTGCCGAGGACCAAAAGACATGGATCGAGCAGGTGTCGCTGCAGGATCGAGCATCGTTTCTCGATGCGCAGAAGGCGCTTCACGAAACCTGGAAGGCCGACATGGAGACCCTGGTCGAAGGGCAGAACACCGCATTACAGCGAGTCGTGATGCAGACAGTCTCATCGCTGCGAGCACAGATGGATGGTGCTGAACCGCGCTTGCAAACAAACCCGTCGGCAACACGGATCGCTGTTCCAAGCGGACCGCTACAGGTCGTCACCTGGATCTGGATCGCCGCGGGGGTGTTGCTCGGTATCGGCGCGACCATGACGCTCGCGGCTGTTGCGTCGCTGAGTCTGATCGCATAGAACGTTGAAGACCTTCAACGCAATCGGAGACATAAAATGACGATGGTCGTCGCAGCTGAAGCCCCACCAATCGCAGCGGACGCTGACGGCAGCTTTCGTGTGGGCAACTCACGAGTGACACTGGAGACTGTCATCAGCGCTTTCCTAGATGGAGCCACTGCAGAGGAGATCGCCGAGCAATATCCAGCACTGTCCCTCGGAGAGGTTTACGCCGTCATCGCCTACTACCTAACCCATACTGCCGAAGTGGATCAATATCTGCTGACTCAAGAGCGACGTGCGGCTGAAGTACGGCAAGCAAACGAGCGACTCTTCAACCCCATTGGAATACGCGAACGCTTGATCGCCCGCCAGACACGGCAGGATTCAGTGTGATCCTCTTGCTAGCCGACGAGAACTTCAACAACAACATCGTTCGTGGGTTGCACCGGCGCAAGCCTGATATCGATTTGGTCCGGGTCCAGGACGTTGGTATTTCTGGAGCGGATGACCCGACAGTGCTGGAATGGGCAGCAAAATACCAGCGCGTTCTTTTAACCCATGACGTCACAACCATCACGGCGTTCGCTTACGAGCGGGTACGTGCGGGAAAGCCCATGCCGGGTGTCTTCGAGGTCAGCCGATCGGTTGCGCTACGCTCAGCAATCGATGACATCCTGCTCTTGGCAACCTGCAGCGAAGACGGCGAATGGGAAGGTCAAGTCCGTTACTTGCCATTGCGGTAGATCAAAAGCGTATCGATCAGCACCTCTGCCCGTCAAACCAGATCAGGCTTAAGTCGTTCGAGCGATATGTGAGGAAGAACGCAACAGAGCCTCATTCCAATCCTTGACATCAACGGGCAGGGCACGCCTGACCACCAAATCTTCCCTTGCAGTATCGGCAACCAAACGCTCGATAAGTGAAGAAAACTTCTCGCCATCATTATCATTATCAGTCGCAACCCACACTGTGGCATCCACCATCAATCGCTTGATGGCAGCCTGCAGCAGCAGTGGCTGATGAGCATTTAGGGCTCCCCCGAAGCTCGCATAACGCGCATGCTCGTCAGGATGCAACGCGGCGTAGCTTAGAGCGTCGATGCCACTCTCAACGATCACCAAAGCGGTGTCGGTGCGCTGTACCGCCGACACCCAAAGCCCCTTCTCGCCTCCAGGAGCAAAGCCTGTGAAGCCGCGGTTCTTCATCTCATAACCGCAGGGGCCATCCTGATCGACATGGGGAAAAATCACGTTGTCGCGTGCATCGACGAGGACCTTGCCGGCGAAGCGCGGATGCGCAAGCAGCGCGCGTGGAATTGCCCGATCTTCTTCCAGATAGCGATGCTCCACGATGGGCTTCATACCCGCTAGTGCGCGAAGCACGCCCACTCGATCTCGCGACACAGGAACAATCTCCCTGACATATCGCTCGGGCTCGATCCGCGGAACCGCCCCGCCGATCCAAGGCCGCAGCTCGCGGCGAACATCCCCAAGACTGCACCGCCGTCGATGCTGGATGAAATCGATGATCGATCCGTTGTCCCTGTCATCACGGACCGAAAAGTAGACCCAATGCTGGTCCTCGCCCCTGGCAATGATCACCTTGTCAGCATCGGCATCACGCATGACAACCGAGCTGCGGGAGCTTGCTCGCTGCTCGATCTGGTACCCCTGACTCGCAGCATATTCGGTCAGGTTGATCTCGATCTTGAAGCGATCGATCTCGTCTCGAAATTCGGGGCCGTAATCTCTCGCCGATTTTTTCGCATGCGAAAAAGACATGCCTCTGCCCTGCCCTGGTTATCCCGCCCGGCCGGCCTGATCGAGAACCGCTGCAACCGCGGCCTGCTCTTCTGAGTCAGTGACCTCGGCATTGGCGTCGAGCCAAAACGCGGCAGCTTGGACGGCCCAAAGCGGGGCTTTGGCAGCGGTGGCCCATTGCTCAAGGGCAGAACCGGGGGGTGGCCGACGCGGGTCTGAGAGTCCTTTCTGGATTGCAAAGGTGGTCAACAGCACTGCGGATTCCGCTGGAGAACGCTGGCTGTGGAAGCGGAATGCAGAGATCACCCGCCGGCGCGTTTCGTTGGGGATCGGAGTCATTGGGTTCGGCGTGGCGCCAACGGCACGACGTTATCTGAGGTGTCCTCGTCGATCAGACGGCGGGCTTGCTGAAGATAAGCCGGCGAGGTTGTCAGGATGCGCTCGCGTAGACCGGGAAGGGCCTCGATGAATCCGCCATGCAGGTCCTCGATAGACTCAAAACGAGCACTCCAAGCGCGAGCGACCGACTCCCTCAAGCGCTGATGCAGAGCGACGAGATCAGCAAATAGCACATCCAAGAGAGAATCGCCCTCAGAGGAACGGCGCCGCAGGTCGTTATCCAACGTCTCGATGCTGTGCTCGGTCAGAATCTCGGGTCCGAGAGAACAAGCCTCGGCACCAAACAGCGCCAAAGCGAGTAGGTCGATGGCAGAGGCCTCCAAGCGCATTGGGTCGGGCGCAAGACTTGGCCCAAGCAGCCCCATGGCTTGCTGGAAGCGTTGCTCCATCGCCTCATCAGCAGCCTTCTTCTGAAGGCCTGCCGGATTCTTCGACAGCTCGGCTGCATCGTCCAATCGTTCGACGATGCCGAGAGCCTTCTGCAGCACTCCGCGCTGCTGATCTGAGAGATAGCCGTTCATAGCGATCGTCGCCAAGGCATCGATGACCTCGCGATAACTCAGATGCGTCTTTCGGGAGGTTTCCGGGGCATTGTCTAGCGACTGCTGCGCGATCAGCTCCGCAAGCTGAAGCTCCGTTAGCTCATCATCTCCACAGAGATGAACGGTACCCTGGCACCCGCCACTAACATCGGCCCTGCGATCACACACCCAAGCACGACCATAAGCCGAACTGTCCAGGTGCATGGGGCCATGACATTCGGGACATCTCGGAATACCGGTCATGCGTATCGGTCTCCCCTGCCCTGACAACCCAACTCAAGGCCTTGGCACACCCAGGCGCAGCATTGCCGCCAAGAGAGTGGCTCCGCCGATTGCACATCGATGTTGGCGCTTTGAAATATCATGGCGTCTGGTCTCCCTGGTACAGCCCGGCATTGGAGCCGGGCCGCGCGCTCAGATGAGCGTCTTTCGGATAGCATCAAGCTCGAGCAGGTCTGCAAAGCTGATCCGCAGCTCTCCATGCTTACCAGACTCCGGCACCTCTACGGCTACAGGCAGACCAAGTCGAGCCTCTAGAGCAAGCGCGATCTCCGCATAGGGATCGACATCGCCCTCGCCCTCGCCGTCTGTCGCAGCATGATCAGTGCCGCTGGCTGCAGCAGGTGACTGAGCTTGAGTTGTCGAGCCGTCATCCTGTTCCTCGGTGTTCGCATGCTCACCCTCTTCATTCGGCGCGGTGAGATCAGTGGACTCCGGCAACGATGGCGTTTCAGGATGCTCAGTTTCGTCTTCACGAGCCTTTGCACGAGCCAATGCCTCACGCACCATGGCGCGACCAACCTGATCCTGTTTAAGCATCCGCTTGAACGCCTGCTGGTCGACCTTCTCTAGGTCCACCAGCATCGCCAAAGTCTCAGCGTCTCCCGTTCTCCCCTTAGCCACGAATGGCTCGAGACTCTTCTGGTGAGTGGCGATCTTCTTGCGCAACGAAACCCAAGCCGCGGTCTTGCCGAGCATCTCGGCAACCTCTTTTGGCTTGCGGCCAAGGTTGAGCAATCGCACAACCGCCATGGACTCCTCCATAACGGACAGCTCTTCGCGGTCAATATTCTCGATCAGCTGAACCGCTAGGCGCTGAGCATCGTTCAGCTCGCGGATGACCACGGGGACCAGCTGCAAGCCCGCCTTACCAGCTGCGCGCCAACGGCGCTCACCGGCGATCAGCATGTAGCGGCCATCGGTCTCGGGATGTAGCGAGACAATCAGCGGCTCGATAACGCCTTGGGCCTTCACCGATGCGGCTAGGGTCTCCAGGCGCTGCTCATCGAAGCTCGTGCGCGGCTGGTTTGGATCGGGATCGATCAGCGCAAGCTCGATCTCTTGGGCACCGGCATCTGCTGGAGTGTCCATCAGTTCGGCAAGGCTCGAGATTCCTTTTAGGCTCATGGCAGCTTCTCCAGGATAGCGGTGCACACACCGCGCATTTCTTGAGCGGCTCGTTGTGCACTCTCGCCCCTACTGTGCTGCCAAACGGGCCGACCGTTGTCGATCGCATCCGAAATCGCCACCCTATGGCCAAGCGTGACCGGCAACAGTTTGTCACCCAGTGCCTCGCGCAGCTCGGCGAGCATCCGGGTATGCGTGGCGGAACGGCTGTTCACCATATTGGCAAGGAGCCCGATGTTCTTAAGACGCGGATTGAAGCGTCGGATCACAGTCTGGATGGTCTTCTGCAAGTCGGTGATGCCCTGGATCGAGTAGCCATTGAGGGCAACCGGGCTCACCACGGCATCGGCGGCGATCAGTGCCGACAGTAGACGCCGACCAAGGGTGGGCGGCGTATCGATGATGACGAGGGTCTCGGGTGCCAGCGTAAGCGCTCGGAGATGGACAGCAGGACGCTCGATGCTCTCGAGCTCCAGGCCCTCGACATCGTTGATTGCCATGTCGGCCGGGATCAGCGACAGCTGCTCGGAGATAGCCTGCGGGGAGCCGGTTATGCTACCGGGCTTCTCGGTGAAAAGCGTCGAGGCCAGCAGACCGGTGAACTCATCGGCGAAGGTTCGGCTGCTGTTGGCCTGTCCATCCAGGTCCACAAGCAACACAGGACGCGCTTGCTCTAGGGCCAGCCAGGCCAGGTGAACGGCGAGCGTAGACTTACCAACGCCCCCTTTTTGATTCGCGATCGCTACGATCTGCATGTTTACCTCTCTAGGTCGTGCCACAAGGGCAGGAAGCTGCCTCAATGATACAGCTCGATGTACATCGGAACAATTTTTCGCATGCGAAAAAACCTGGTTTCAAGCGCTCAAGCCTTCGGCTTTCGCAAGGCGTTGCTCTAGGTCCCGAATGCGATAACCCAGCTCTTCGAGCAAGACATCAACGGGAGCAGTCTTGCCGGATGCGCTCAATCCTCGTCGAGAAAGAAGGCGGATTGCCTCATTGGCGGAGAGACCCTGCTCTTCCGCAAACTGCTCGATCTCGGCCTTAAGCTCTGGTGGCAACAGTAGCTGCATACGGGCCATCGGGGCCTTTTCTGCCATGAACACCTCCGTGAACACTCGGGATAGGTTAACCGTAAAGCATACAGCATGGCCAACACATGCGTTCGCCAACCTCGGTCCTGAACGCATGTGCCAGAAAGGCTAGAAATCCTCGGCAAACCCGATAGTGATAACGGCCTCACCCTGGTCCCCCGGACTAATGTCGAGTACAAGCTTTACAGGGACCGGCTCTCCGCCTCGGCTGTGCCTCGGAACGCGCATGAGCATGAAGTCGACGCGGCTCGCTTCGGTCTTCCGACGCGCCGCGTTGATCGCCATCCATAGCACATCCCAAAGTCGACCGGACTGGTCCTGATAGATGACGCGATCGTTATCTTCCTGTGCCCAGGCAACGCAATCGATCCAAACGCTCTGGGTTAGTGCCACAGGAACCCGAAAACCTACCTCTGTCGCAGTCTCGCTCACATCGATCAGCGAACCGTCCTCGAGTGCCTCGGCACGCGTGTAGCAGTGAATCAGGTCTGCATCGTCGAACATGGTGAACCTCTCTAGGTCGTGCTGTAACAACCATTGCCACAGCGAAGGATGCATCGCGAGTTTTTCGCATGCGAAAAAGTGAAGTCGGGACGGCGGCGTGAGTCGCCGCCCCGACAGAGGCTCAGATCAGGCCGCGCTCGGCCATCGAGACTGACTCTTCAGTCGAGACCACAAGATGATCCAAAACTCGGACATCAACCATGTCGAGAACCTCTTTTAGTCGCTTAGTGATCCGAAGGTCTGACTGACTTGGCTCGGCAACGCCCGAGGGATGATTATGGAAGAAGACAACTGCTGCAGCGCCCAACTCTAATGCACGAGCGACCACGACCCGTGGATGGACAGAAGCACCATCGACCGTGCCGTAGAACAACTCTTCCTTGGCAATGATGCGATGCCGGTTATCAAGGAACAGAACACCAAACAGTTCATGATGACGCTCACCCAGCTCTAAGCGGAGATAGGACCGGGTTGCCTCTGGGCTAGTAAGAGCGCTGCCGCGGCGGTGCTTGCGGGCCAGGATAGTCAATGCCAGTTCGATCACCGATTCCTTCTCGTCTGGCGACAGATCAGTAGGGCGAATGTCTGCGAAACGATTGATCGATGCGTTAGCGGGAAAAGAAACGACCTGCTGATTCATGGCAAAGGCTCCATGGCGTTGTTGTTACGATGGGTAAATTATACATCTACACATACAGCACTGCAACCATTTTGCGTAAAATATTTAGCTTATTCAGCAACCTATCTTGTTGGTGAGCGTTGGGAGAGAGCACGAGAGAGGGAACGTCTCTCGTATCGAAAGGCCGCGCGCAGCGCACCGATCCCCTATGCCATAGGCCATAGGTCGGCCCATCTTTCCCATCCCGTCGGAGCCGCGTCGGGCATCTAGGCCAACGGGCGTATTGAGGACCGGGTCAAGGAGGAACGCAGGAACGAGTAGTCCTTGACCCGGTCCACGCCCGTTGGATGATGGCCGATAGACGCGGCTTTGACGGGATAGCGCTCAGGCCGGAAGCAGCTCTTAGCAAGCGGAGCGCGCAGGCGTCAGGGATCGTTACCCGCATGGGCGGAGACGCGGCACCCGTCGGGAACGGGTGACGTGGCTCCGGGCGACCCGGTCAGGAGACCGGGGCGTCTAGAGCCCGGCCCTTGGGAGACGCAAAATCCAGTGAATTTCGCATGTGAAAAAAGTACGGACCAAGAGACAGCACAGGTCCTTGCAAATCGAAAACGAAACTTCCAATTTGCCAGGATGCTACCTTGCGCGACCTCATCGAAGGTTCAAGTTGCCTTGGTAATCCATGCTAGCTAGCTTTCGTGGTTGGCATGGATTCGCGGTGGATATTGGCGGGGCATTGCCGATCTCTAGCAGCACGGCATCGGTGACAACGACCGGATGCCCATCAAACCGCTGTGAGAGCGCAAGCGCCTCGGCATGCTGTTGATCGTTTTCGTTGACCAGCGCAAGGATGTAGCCGGTATCGATAAAAACGGTCTCAGGCATCCCGTTCGCCGAGGACGTAGGTATCATGATGTGTCGAGAGGTCTTTCGGCCCCTGAGTCTTCACCCGTCGCAGTCGCGCAAAGATCGTCTCGGGCTGGTCGGCAGCCTGGGGTTCGACATCGACTAGAACGACGCGCACCGTCCTACCATCCAAAATATGACGATGCTCGGTCGGAATATCGAGAATACCGTCATGGGCGACGGCCTGAAATTCGATTGTATCCATCAGCTTTGATCTGAAAGATTTGCAAGGCAGCAGAATAGCATCTGTTCGCCAACCACCCCCAACAGACTCGATTGGCCACAGGGACAAGACAACTAGTGCCAAGGCATACCCGTAGAAAATTTTCGCATGCGAAAAACTGAGTGGTTCGCGGCAGCCGCTCGTGACATGTCGGGCTTAGTTTTCACCCGACATCGAAGCACTATGAATAAGCCTCAGCGCCCCTGCGAAGCCCGCTCTCGCTGTCGATCGCGCGAGATGACATTCCGATCCGACCGGCTCCCCATATCCACGGCGGAGCGAGGGTTATCCTGAGACGCTAATCGCGTCCGAGCCTGCTCATACAGCTCTCGGAAACGGGCCTGTTCTTCCGGCGGAAGTTTCCCGAGGCGCTCGGCGGTAAACAACTCGATCACCTTGTTCGCGATCGGATCATCTCCCGCTTCTCTGCGTTGTCCGTCTTGAGCCTCGTTCGTTCTATCTGATCGCGATAGCACACTAACTGACCAGGTGTTCCTCTCGGTCTCGCTGAGCACTTGGTCGACGACCTTGCCTTGCTGGTCTCGGATCGGCCTCTGGACCTGAACGCGCTGTTTCCCAGAACGCCCAAGCTGAACCTGGTCGCCGATCTCAGCCTTGGCGTCATCAATCGCTCGCTCAAGATCCAACCCCCATTGGGTCGTGACCTTGCCGGATTCACCTCGGAGCGCAACAAAGTAGCTCGGGGAGTTCTCTGGTTGGTTCTGGTAGGGAGCAGGACCGTAATCGACGAGAGTGCCGGCAAGTGAGTCAGCAGGACGATTTCGTTGACGACCATCGGCACGAGCATCGGAGACATCTCGTCGAGGAGGACGAGAGGCCACTTGTTCTTGTTCGAGCATTGCACGCTCACCAGCACTTGGCGAATAGCCATCCACTGCGATCCCGCGTCTTGCCGCCGCAGCCCAGACGAGTCGACGAAAATCCTTCGTCCCTTTCACCTTCAACGCAGACCAACCGCGAGCCTCGGCCATCTCCACCATTGCAGTAGCCACGCTCACCGAGCTGTCGTGGGCGCGGAAGGTCTCGCCGCGCGTCTCAAATGCAAGCTTGTCTGGAGTCTGGCGATAAAAGAATCCGTCACCGGCGCGCACGAAGTGACGCATGACGAAGGCCGGAAGCTGATCCTGAGAAGTCTTCGCAGTCGACGCAGCTGTCGAAGAGGCCTCAGAGTAGGGCGTCGACAACTGGTCAAAAGCAGAAAGCCTGACAGAGGTTGCTTCACGAGCACGATCCCTTGATATCTCGTTACCTTCATCTGCAGCGGCTTCTGGCGAGCCTGGAGAGACAGGTGCTGGCTCATCAAAGGGAGTGTGTGCCCAGCTCGAAGCGATCACCGATGCGACATCTCGCGGCACCAGATCTCTGAGCATCTTGATCACTGGCTCCCTATCCGATTCAGCAACATCTTTCAGCGTTGAATGGAAACCGGCGTCGAGCGCTGCATACATCTTCTCTGCAGATCCATGATCTGATCTCAGCCGATCCCAATCCACATCCGAAAGATAGTCTTCAACCCGATAGACCTCGTCACCCGGAAGCGGGGACGGGAGATCCGGCGGCAACGGCTCATCGAAGTTCGCTTGCCACTGGCGCCGCAGCTCAAGCCGAGTGTTATGAGCGGTAAGCGAAACCGCTTGCTTACTCAGGTGAGGCTCATCTGGATCTCGAAGGTGAAGCTCGACTGAAGCAGCTCCGAGACTATCGGCCTGATCGGACTGGATGTGAACCGCCTGTTGCCAGGCAGCCCTTGGTTGATCGAAGACTGCGGCTTCGGAAGGATCGCCTGTCCAAGTGATACCGTCTTTCCAAAAGACCCCGGTATCCGATCCGATAACGATGCGATGTGGCTTGACCATTGGGTGATCTCTGCAAAAGGCTCAGAGATACCATGGACGAGGCTCTACCAAGATACCGCACAGCGCCAGATGGGTACCCTTTAGCGCCAAAGGCAGGTTGGAGCATCGTCCATTTCTTTTTCCTACTGCCTTTCTGCCTCTCCAGCACAACTGACGTCTGATCTGATTGGAGGCTTTGCATCAGGCTTTGGAAGCGCGAT
Source organism: Halochromatium roseum (assembly GCF_016653315.1). Taxonomy (GTDB): domain Bacteria; phylum Pseudomonadota; class Gammaproteobacteria; order Chromatiales; family Chromatiaceae; genus Lamprobacter; species Lamprobacter roseus. The sequence goes on from NZ_NHSH01000014.1 coordinate 20,119, forward strand.
TTTTGCGCTTCAAGCCAGGTTATCCACAGCCGGGCCTCCCTCTTTTTTTTCTTGTTTATATCTTGTTTTTTCTTGTTTGTAAGAGGCCGAAATCGATTTTTAAAACAATAGCTTGCAAGTGCCTCGTGCTACACTTTTATGGTCAACTGCTACACTTTTACGGTTACATGCCTACAGTTTTATGGTCATTTGCTACAGAAATATGGTGCGATCCACAGGTTATGCCGACCTTTTCCACAGACGGGATGGCGGAATCCGTAGACTCGATCTCGAGCGTCGATCTGCTACAGATTTATGGTTTCGGACAGAGCGGTCCTGTTCTGCTACAGAAATATGGTCCGTATGCTTCTGCTACAGATTTATGGTGCGCGAATCAAGCTTGCATCAAGGGCAGATCAAGCCCCGGTTCTGCTACAGAAATATGGTTGTCTAAGTGCTGTTCTGCTTCGACTACACCAGTTGCGCTCTGAAGCAGTTTAGGAATACGCTACAGTATCGGCATTAAGTAGCAGGAAGCCCCATGGACCAGCAACGCTCGATCGCGGTGAGAGCTGACGGCAGCTCCATCGTTACCAAGGCCAACGCCCTGATCGAGGCCTCCTACAACCTGACGCTCAACGAACAACGCATCATCCTCGCATGCGCGGCGAAGCTTGACGGCCGCAAACCGATGCCACGAGACGCCGTCTTTATGCTAGAGGTGGATGAGTTCGCGGAGCTGTTCGGCACTGATTCCAGGAACGCCTACACGGAGATGGAGGAGGCGGTCACCAAGTTGTACGAGCGTGACATCCGCCGCATCGATGGCAAGGTCCGCAAGCGCTTGCGCTGGGTTTACATGGCGGAGTATCGAAAAGGGGAGGGCAAGGTCAGGCTTGGCTTCTCTCCAGAGATCGCCCCCTACTTGACCATGCTGCATCGGCGCTTCACCAGCTACCGGCTGGAAGAGATCGCAAGACTGCGCAGCGCTTATGCGATTCGCCTGTTCGAGATGCTCGCCCAGTATGTTGATACTGGTGTGTTTGTGATCACGGTCGAAGAGTTTAAGCAACGCTTCGGCATCGAGGAAAAGTACGACCGCTTCTCCAACTTGAAGGCGCGTGTGATCCAACCGGCGGTTGACGACCTGCAGGCCAAAACATCGCTCGACATCAGCTGGCGAGGCATCAAAAACGGCAAGTCCGTCGTCAGGCTGGAGTTTAGGTTCGAGGAAAAGGCCCAGATGCACATGGACATCTGAGCAGCAGTCAGTCACAGGTAACTATGTCAACCATGCTCGCAACCGCGGTCCGCGGTTTTCATCGTCTACTCGAGCATCACGGGCTCGCAGCGGATGCCCTGTTCATCGACGCTGGTCTTGATCCGCATAAGCTCAATGATGCGCAGGCACGTTACCCGATAGACCGCGTCCGAGCACTGTGGCGACAGGCCAACGAGCAGATCAAAGATCCCTGTTGGGGTCTGGCCGCCGGCGATCTGTGGCGCGCCACGGATTATCACGCCCTTGGCTATGCCTACCTCGCCTCATCCACACTGGAAAGCGCGTTTCGGCGCGTTGAGCGTTACTTCCGGATCGTGATCCAAGACGCCTCGATGCACAGCGAGATCATCGCCAACAGCATCAGGTTTACCCAAAAGTTTCCCGCCTACGCGCCGAATTTTCCGGCAGCCCACGACATTCGCCTTTCGATCAGCTTGCGCCTCTGCCGCGATGTCTACGGCAAGGACTTCAGCCCTCAAGAGGTGCAACTCGCGCATCCCTGGCAGCCCTGCGGATATGAAGACTTCTTCGGCTGCCCTGTCCGTTTCGATGCGGACATTTCCGGGTTCTTGGTGACAGTCGAGATGGCTCGCCGGCCACTTCCGGCCAAGAACCGTGACCTTGCGCGGGCCAACGATCGGATTCTGCAGGATCTCGAACGTCGCCTGATTGACAACTCGATCATCGGTCGCGTGCACGATGCCATTGTCGACAACCTGCCGGAAGGCACGCCCAGCGCACAGGAGGTCGCCCGCCTGCTGGCCGTGTCGCCCAGAACCCTGCAGCGCAAGCTCCAAGAAGAGGGCACCACCTTTCAAACCGAACTCGACAGGGTGCGCAAACAGCTAGCCGAGCAATACATCCAGAGCGGCGCCTACGACCTGCAGACCATCACCTATCTGACCGGCTTCGCAAACCCTCCCGCCTTCTCGCGCGCCTACAAGAAATGGACCGGCCGCAGCCCTAGCGAGGATCGGGCTGCGACACGCACTTAGATCCAATACCTTGCTGTAGCAGATTGGCGTGCTTTGGTATTCAAAAGGCGCGCAAGGATATTCGTATCCGCTGATATGCCTGTTAGATTTTTGCCCCACCGAGACAGCATGGTCTCGGCAAGATGACATCAATCTGACATGGCGAAGATATGGATCTGATGACACTGATTGCGGTCTGCGCGCCCATGGTGGCTCCCACCATGATGAAGGCGATCGTGCTCGAGGAGAGCAGAGGCCATCCCTACGCCATCCATGATGGCAAGACTCATCGAGCCATCTTTCCGACGACTCGTGACGAGGCCACTGCCACCGCGCAGCGCCTGATCGCCGCTGGCCATCGCATCGATGCTGGCCTGGCCCAGATCAACAGCGAGAACTGGAGCTGGCTTGGACTCACGCCCGAGAGCGTCTTCGATCCCTGCACCAACCTCGCCGCTGGCGAGCGCGTCCTCATCGATGCCTACGCCCGTGCCCCGTTCACCGTCGATGCTGCCATCAGTCGCTACAACAGCGGCGATTCCGAGCGAGGCATCCGCAACGGCTATGTCAGTCGCGTCAAGGCCTGGCTAGCCAAACCACAACCCGATCGTCGATACCAGATTGAGGCGGTACCGGTCGACGGCTATACGCTCGACGAGCCGGTCGTGGTCAGCGTCAATCTCGCCCAGTCCTTGTTGGCCAACGCTCCAATCACTGATCAGCCTGAGTCTGATCCTGATCCCGTACTGGCTCAAGAGCCACCGAGAACCAGCGCCAAACCCTGGCGTTTTGAAGCCGTGCCCGACGGCTTCGGCGGCGGATAACGCCGCATCCCGGCGCCTCACCCCAGGCGCACGCCATCGCTAACCCCTGCCGACCCGTTCGGCGCTTTCTTTGACGTCCTCAACTGAAGGAGAGCCCCGCGTGACCCACGCAAACGCCACCGACCCAACGACCCGCAGCATTGCGGCCCTGAGCCTATTGGCCGCCCTGACACTCGCCCCGGAGATCGCCTCAGCCAACGTGCTCGACAACTTTGGCGACGCCATCCTCGGCATCCTCAACAACACCTTCCTGCGCGCGATCGCCATCGCCGCCGTCATCGCCGCTGGCCTCATGGCCCTGTCCGGGCGCATCCAATGGATGAGCTTTATCAGCGTCATGTTCGCCGTGGTGATCATCTTGTAACTTCTCAATAAGTCACGGCACGCCCGCGGCCGCCGCCCGCTCACGGACGATGTCCGGCAACGGCGGAATCGTGCCGGTCTGCTCAATGCGATCGTTGAGATACTCCCAAAAAGAGAGGCCCAACTTGCGGCAGGTCTTCTTCAGGCTGGCGAAGGTATCGCGGCATCGTCGCCCGAGGTCACTGCGGGTTCCGCCGCTGATCTTGCGCCATTTGACGTAACCGCGGATATCGTTCTCACTGCCGTTGGTGTGCAGCGGGATATCGGGGCGCAACAAGACCAGTAGCAGCTCGCTCTGGTGGCGATGTAGCCGCTTCAAGGTCTGGTTGAGGGCGGCAAAGGAGGTCTTCTGGGTGA
>NZ_NHSH01000015.1 GCF_016653315.1 Halochromatium roseum
GGCCGTGCTGCGCCTAGCATAAGGAAAATACCGAGAAAAACAGCGTTTTTTGCCAAAATAGCGTCATTTTTCGACCCTGAAGGGGATCAGAAGGCGATTCTGTTCGTTAAGTCCGACAGGCTGCTAGAGAGGTTATTCGAGCGCTTGCGCGCGCTGCGCTCGTCGCCCGTGAATGCGCGGGACATCGGCGATTTAGGTGAGTTGGTCAAGCTTGCACGCGAGGTGGGTGTGCTGTCCGTTTATGAAGGAACGGAAGATCAGGTGGAGCGTTTCAAAGTGCCGGATATCTATCTGGCGGGACTCGGCATAACCTGAATCTCACGCGATCCTTTTCCGAGGTGGCGCCGCGCCATGTGCATTAGGGTGCCGACGCCGTTTGCTCGATGCGGGCGAGGAGGGCGTCGATGTCGGCGCTCTGGCTGGGCTTGAGGCGCTTGGCTTCGGTGAGGGCGGCCTTGGCGGGACCGGCCTGTTTCAGATGCAAGTAGGCCATGCCGAGGCCGATGAAGGCGCCGGCGTTCTGATTGTCGCTGCTGATGGCTCGTTGGAATTGATCGATGGCGCTGCTGTAGTCCTGGCTGAGCAGGTAGGCGCCGCCGAGACGGGTGTAGGCGAGGCTTGAAGAGGGGTCGGCGGCGATCGCCTGGTTCAGGGTGGCGATGGCGGTCTGGGTTTCGCCGCGCTCGAGCTGTGCTTCGGCCTGCTTGATCAGGGCGCTAACGCTGTTGGCTGGGTTGGCGGGGCTAGCAGGACTGGCGGAGCTGCCTGGACTGGCGGAGCTGCCTGGACTGGCGGAGCTGCCTGGACTGGCGACCGGGCCGTCAGGGCTTACTATGCTGGTTGGGCTGGTTGGTCTGGTTGAGCTTGCTGCGCTCGCTGGGGTCAATTCAGCGATGCCTTGTTCCGTAGCCAAGGCGATGGCCAGCGTGAGGACGGTACCGGTAGTGATCAGTCGCAGTGCGTTGTGCATGGCGTTATTTGAGGGCAGTCTTTGGAGCGGCTGTCTTGGACGGTGAGTCGCTCTACTGCGCCGACCCAGTGGTCAAGCGATCAAGCGCAGGGGAGCGTATCGGTTTCGGCCAGCAGGTGCTGGCCGCTGTCAGTGCTGGCCTCTGAGCCTGTGATCCCTGAGGGCCAGCAGCGGCTGGAGGGTGGCTACTTCAGCGCCCCCTTGCCGTAACGCGCCTCAAAGCCCTTGCGCACGGTCTCCAACTGCTCCTTGTTCATGCCATTGAAGTACCAGTCGTGACCCTCGATTGGCTTGAAGTGCTCTTCCAGTAACGCGACGGCGTATTCATCGTTGCCGTCTTTCTTGATCACCACGTCCTTCAGTTCTGGAATCCACTTGAAGTAGGTGTGCTGGGCGACCTCGTACATGCCGTGCCACCAGGTGTAGTCGGGGCCGCTCATCGAGGCGCCATGCCGCGCGCGACGGCCCTCGTGATGCCAGATCTCCCACCAGGTCCATTCGATCTTGTCATCGAACGGGGCCGGGGTGATGTAGCCCTTCTCCTTCAGGTCGGCCATGGCGGCGGCGATCGGTTTGGCGAACTTGTCGTTGTAGAGATAGACCACGTTGTCGAACTGCTCGTAGTGGCCGTCGATGACGCTCTTCTCGTGACAGGCGTAGCAGATGTCTTCCATCTTGCCGCGACGATCCTTCCAGGTCAGCACCTCGACCACGGTGGAGTCTTTAGCGGCGTCGCCAACGGCGGGGATCGGTTGGCCCTCGGGTACGTCGAATTCCTCGCCATTCTCGAGCTTGACCAGGTTGATTTTGGTCGAGATCGGCGGCCGCAGGGTCCAGGAGATGCGCTCGCCGACGTTATGGGTCGAGGCCTCGTGCGGCGATGCACTCATGTGGCAGGTCGAGCAGGTGGGAGCGGCGCTGTAGTCGATGCCGGCGACCCACTTGTCCGACTCGAGATTCATCTCGTCGACCTTGGCGCGGTAGATGATGCCGTGCTTGGACTCGTTGTAGACCTCGATCTGCGGATGGTCGGGGCCGACATGGCACTTGCCGCAGGTATCCGGCGTGCGCGCCTGGGCCTTGCTGAAGCGGTGGCGGCCGTGGCAGGCGGTGCAGGAGCCGAGACTGCCGTCGGGATTGATGCGGCCGATGCCGGTGTTGGGCCAACTGCCGGCCAGCGGGCGACCTTTGTCTTTGCCCTCGGTGATGAATTCGAGCTCACCGCCATGGCATTGCTTGCAGCCGGCGTTGACTGCGGCCGGGCCGCCGACCACCTCGCCGAGCAGGTTGTCGAGCGAGCCGAGTATCTGACCGGCCTTGGCGTGATGCGAGCCGTCCATCTCCTCGAATTCCTTCTCGTGGCACTTGGAGCAGTCCTTGGGCGTGACGACGATCGAGACGTAGGTTTCCTCGTGGCGCCAGGCGTCGACATCCCCTTCTTCGGCTTGGTGGCAGTCGAGGCAGGTGACGCCGTTCTGGCCGTGCTGGCTATGGTTCCACTCCCAGTACAGGCCCGGATTCTCGCCCATGTGGCAGTCGACACATTCTTGACCTTTGGGATCACCCCAGTCGACACCGGGCTGGCCAGCGGGGCGGATGGCTTGGGCGTTGGCGGCGACGAGTAGGCCAAAGACGGCGACTAGCAGGTAGCCGAACAGGCCGGCGCGCGGGCCTGAGCGTGTTCTCGACATGGTGCACTCTCCTCGATCTTGTCTGGCGATCATGACTGGCGGTCATGAGCAGCTGGATGGCGCGCCCCTCGCAGGTTCTGGCGCTGGAGTGGGCGGCGGTTCGAGGCCCGTGCTGGGCGGCATCCTCAGCGAGGTGAGGCTGTCGTCAGCGTTGGTCTCTGAGGTCATGCTGTGCGAGCAGGGGCTTGTAAACCTTGATCCGTCTCATGAATGGCCAGTGGGCCGGTTCAGAACCCCGGTAAATTGACGGATATCAATGATCGGCGCGATAACCAACCGTGCTTGAGCAGCATCGATGGGCCGACCGGGTCAGGTCTCGACGTTTCGCAGCAGCGCGTGACTGGTTGCAAACGCCGCTCGAATCCTCTTTGATGCAGCCTCGCATGGTCGGGCCAGCGGTTGCGCGATCAGCTTGAGTCTGTTCGATAAGCGGATAAGCGGATGAGCGGATAAGCGATGACGGAAAAACTGGTCTTTGAATTCGTCACCCTGTTTGTGGTGCTGGAGCCGTTCGGGATGCTGGCGGTGTTTCTCGCGGTGACCGCGGGTCTCGAGGCTGGTCAACGCCGCAAAGCTGCGGCGCTCGCGATCCTGTACGCCTTCGCCGTGCTGGTGTTTTTTGTCGTTGTCGGCGAGCTATTGCTGATCCAAATGGGCATTCCGCTGCGGGCCTTTCAGGTCGCTGGAGGCTTGTTGCTGCTTCTGTATGGGATCGAGATGAGCCTTGGCGCCCATGCGCCCGGTACCGGGCCTTCGGCGGCGTCCCATACAGATTCCAGCAGCAGTATCAACTCATTGGCCGTGTATCCACTTGCGATCCCGTCGATCGCAGGGCCAGGGGCGATGTTGACCGTGGTTTTGCTGACTGATAATCGTGAGCACGCTGTGATCGATCAGCTGATCACCACGGCTGTGCTTGGATCGACTTTGTTGCTGTTCTTGCTCATCCTGTTGGCAGCCAGTCCGATCATGCAGGTGATTGGCCAGGGTGGTGCCAATGTGTTGCGGCGTGTGATGGGCGTCATACTCAGCGCGATCGCTGCCAATATGATACTTGGCGCCTTTCAGGAGTGGCTGGGGCTGCCGCCGCTGTAGCCCGAGTTTGAGCAGTGCATGAAGGGCTCCATGCACTGCGGGCCATCGCCTTATAAGATCGGGATCATCGCGTAGCCCTTAGACTGATAGCCAATCTGGGAGACGAAGGTGTTGCCGACAAAGTCGATACCTGGAAGCAGCGTGCCGGGGTCGATCTTGAAGAGCCGGGCGGCGACTGAGCAGGCCTCCATGTGCACATTCGGCTTTGCCTGCAGGGTCTTGATCAGCTCGGCGACGGCCTCGTAGTGGCGTTCTTGATCCAAGGGGATCTCGGCGTGATGGGTGGATATCAGCTGCAGCGATGGCCCGCGGAAGGTGAACACCATCTCAGGTTCGACGCCTTGGCGCTTGAGATCCTCATAGGTCTCGTCCATGACCTTAAGGTAAAGGCTCAGCTTTTCCGGGTTGCCTACGTTGATGTCCCAGGCGATCTTGCCGGTCTCGACGTTGGCGAGCGCCCGGCTGTCGTCGGGCTTGGTGTCAGGCGCATCGGCTGCGAGCGTGAGGGTGCTGGCACCGACGAGATAGCAGGCGGCGAGGCAGAGCGCCCCGGCCTGGAGGCGAAAGTTGAAGGGGAGGGACATCGCAGTAGACCTCTGATGGTTGTTGTCATTGGGGGAAGGGGAGCAAAGCCGCGCCGAGGGTTATGATCGCGCCCGCGCCGAGGCTTATGATCGCGCATGGTGCAACCTGGGCAGCGTTCGTCGCGGCTGTCCTGTCTTGCTCGCGGCGCGTGCCTTACGGTGGTCGACCACTCGCATTATAGGACAGGCTGCTCGGTTTTCGACCGTGCCGTCGCCGGCTTCGAAGAGACGCGAACAGCTGTCATCAGGAGGCCAATGCTGAGATCACGAGGCTGAGATCACGAGGTTCAGATTGAGCCATGGCTTCTAGCGATTCTGAGACAGAGCAGCCAGGTCTAATATGGGAGCTGGTTGCGCTGTCCGATTATCGGTTGCCCTCGGCGCCGACCGCGACCAGTGCACGGCGCGGGCTGTCGTCGCTGAAGCGGCTGTTCGGCCGCCGCCAGCCAGCCCGGCAGGGGCCGGTGAAGAGCGAGGACGAGCTGCACAGACTCGAGCCCGAGCGTCTGGACGCGATCACCAGCCCGATCGATTGGCGCCCCGCCGCGCAATTGTTGCAAGAGGCCCTTGAGCAACGCTCCAAGCTCGATCCGGCTTGGTTCATCATCAGCCCGCCTGCTGCCGGCTATGCCGACCTGCTCGAAACCTGGGCGGCGCAGCAAGCTGTCGCCTGCATCTCGAGCCCGAGCTATGCGATCGTCGCCGGCGATAATTCGGGTTGGCTCGCGGATTTGCCGACTGATGACACCCCATGGGTGTTGCCACGGCTCGAGCGCTGCTGGCTACGCCATCCGGCTGGGCTCGGCTTGGTGCGCGCGCTGTTCGATCGCCTGCTCAGTGGCAAGCTCGGTTTCGGCCTGGTCGGCTGCGACAGCTGGGCTTGGGCCTATCTGCGCTATGTGGTGCCGACGCAGGCTGTGCGCGCCTTGACGCTACAGGCGCTCGATGGCGAACGGCTGGCGAACTGGCTCGGCCAGCTGGCGGCTGGAGGGTCGGCCGAGCTGGCGGCTGGTTCGCCGACGAACTTGCCGACGGGTTTGCCGACGAGCTTGCCGACGAGCTTGCCGACTGGATTGCCGGTTGCGCACGGCCCGCGCCGCTTCCGTCATGCACAGAGCGGCACGCTGTTGTTGGCGGTGAACGATGATGACGAGATCGGGGTCACCAGTGAGCTGCGCTATCTGGCAGCACAATCTCGCGGCAACCCTGGGGTAGCATTGCGGCTCTGGCGCTCGCGACTGCGCTCAGAGCCAGACAAGCCGGAGGCCGTCGAGGCCGAGGCCGATGATGAGTCTGATGCCAAGGCGAGCGAGGAGTCGGGCGAGGAGGCAGGCGGCAAGGCGACTGACAAGGCAGGCGGTAAGACAGACGGTAAGGCAGTCGATAAAGCTAGCGACAAAGCGGGTGATACAGTCGGCGACAAAGCCGGCGATGAAACCGGCGACAGGGGCGGTGACAAGGCCGGCGATAAGCCCAAGGTCGAAACCATCTGGGTGGCTCCGGCGGTCGAGCTTGAGCTGCCGAGCGGTCTGGATGAGGCCGAGGCGCTGATCCTACACGCGCTGCTGCTTCACGATGGGCTGCCGACCAAGGTCGTTGAGGGATTGTTACCGCATGCGCGCTTCCAGACGCACTCGCTGCTGCTGCAGCTCGCTGCCGCGGAGGTGATCCAGTCTGAGCCCGACGGTTGTTGGCGTGTGACGGTGTTCGCCTATGCCGCCGTGCGTAGCTTTCTCGCCGGGCGCCGTTTCTTAGTCGACGCTGTTTAATGCGCTGAGCCAATACCTGGGCCAATACCTGGGCTAATACCCGAGCCAACACCCATGGATACTGAAACGATCAACGCGCTCTTCCGTCGGCTCGATACCGGCGCTCTGCTTGAGCTGACGCTGATCCTGGTTGGCGCTGTCGCGCTGATCCTGCTGGTGCAGAAGGCGCTACCCTGGCTCGCTAACCGGCTGCATGGTAAGTCCCGGCATTACTTACTGGCCTTGGTGCCACTGTTACGCCTGATCATCGTCATCGGCGCCTTCCTACTGGCGGTGCCGACCCTGATCGAACCCTCGTTGCAGAACATGGTCGCGATCTTTGGCTCGCTTGGATTGGCGCTCGGCTTCGCGCTCAAGGACTACGCCAGCAGCCTGGTCGCCGGCATCGTCGCGGTTGGCGAAGCGCCCTATCGTAATGGCGACTGGGTACAGATCGGCGATACCTATGGCGAGGTGACCTATGTCGGCATGCGCGCGGTCAATCTGGTGACGCCGGACGACAACCTGGTCAGTATCCCACACGCCAAGCTCTGGACCGAGCCGATCTCGAACGCCAACAATGGCAGCCCGCAATTGCAGTGCACCGCGGACTTCTATCTGCACCCCATCCACGATGGCGCTCGGGTTCGCGAACTGCTCTTCGATGTCGCACTCACCAGTCCGTACCTCGCGCTCGGTGAGCCGATCGCGGTCGTCGCCGCAGAGCAGCCATGGGGCACCCGCTACCGGCTGCGCGCCTATCCGATCGACGCGCGCCAACAATTTCGCTTTGCTACGGATCTGACCTTGCGCGCTAAGGCTGAGCTGTTGCGCCAAGGCTTTAGAATGGCCGCCGTGCCCGCGCGACCGGAGTCGGCCGGGGTATCAGGCTAGCGAATGCGCGCTAAGAAGGCGTCTACCAACGGCTTCCCGATGTGAACACCAGTGTCTGGCAAGCATCAGGGAGTAGAAAATGGACGGCTGCTCAGCACAGCTGGTGGTGCGGGATGAGCCGCGTTTGCGATGGGCTGTTAACCGCCGGTCGCATTCATGTGCCGAAAGATCACCGGCTTGGCCTCGAGATTGAAGTCGTGGCCTTCGGGCTTGATGGCCATGGACTTGATGATGGCGCGCTTGACCGCCGCATCATCGAGCGGGTTGGCGCGGAGCACGCGGCGGAGATCCATCGAGTGTTCTTGCCCGAGGCAGAGCAGCAGTCGTCCCTCAGCGGTGACACGCACGCGGTTGCAGCTACCACAGAAGTTGTGGCTATGTGGTGAGATGAAACCGACGCGGGTCTCGGAGCCGGCGACGCGCCAGTAGCGCGAGGGGCCGCCGGTCTGTTCAGTGGTCGGAATCAACTCGATGTGCTTGGCGAGGTCAGCACGAATCTGCTCGCTCGGATAGAAGGCCTCGGCCCGGTCGTGCTCGCCGATCTCGCCGAGGGGCATCTCTTCGATGAAGGCGATATCGAGTCCGCGCTCAAGCGCGAAGCTCACCAGGTCGACGACCTCGTCATGATTGCGATGCTTGAGGATGACGCTGTTGAGTTTGATGCGCGCAAACCCGGCCGCGCGCGCTGCTTCGATACCGGCGAGCACCTGCGTGAGGTCGCCTTTGCGGGTAATGGCGCGGAACCGCTCGGGTTGCAGCGAATCCAGACTGATATTGATACGGGTGACACCGGCGGCCTTGAGCCGATCGGCAAAGCGTGGAAGCTGGGTGCCGTTGGTGGTGAGGGTGAGGTCTTTGAGGCCGGGCAAGGGTCCCAGTGCCTCGAACAGCGTGATCACATCGCGCCGGACCAGCGGCTCACCGCCGGTGACGCGGAGTTTGGTGACGCCAAGCTCGGTGAAGCAGCGGCCGAGTCGGGCGATCTCTTCCAGCGTCAATACCTGCGCTCGGGGCAGGAAGGTCATGTCCTCGGCCATGCAGTAGACACACCTCAGATCGCAGCGGTCGGTGACCGAGAGGCGGACATAGGTCACGTGGCGGCCGAAACGGTCGATCAGGGCAGGGTGTTCGGTGAACATGCGGTCAGGCTCTTAGGGCAAGCAGTGATGCTATTAAAGATGATTAGGGTGCTGAACGGCTAGGATGCCCGCCAGGGCTTCGTTAGCATTGTCGCTGATTCCGCGAGGTCTGGTCGAAAGACAAACAAACAACAACAGCAAACTAGGGGATTAGATGCAAGGGGATAGGATGCAAGGGGATTGGATGCGACAACTGCCATCGTGCATGCTGACCCGATGACGGCGCTGCAACAGCTCATCGACGGTCTGACCGACAGCTACTGGGAGCTGTTAGTCGGCTTGCTGGTGCTGGCCTTCATCTGGAAGATCGGCTCCTTGGTGGTCGGCAAGCGGCCGCTGGCAGAGCATCTGCCGCTCACGACGGCACTGCTGGATGTGATCCTGTTGCCGCTGTGGGTGATCATCACCAGCGGGCTGTTGCGCTATGCGCTGCGAGCCTTGGAGCTGCCGAGCTTGATTGATCCGGTCGACTGGTGGACCGACTTCTTCGTCTACCTGACCGCCGCTTGGGCGATGGGTCGCGTGGTCACGGTCGTTGCCAAGCAGCGTCGGCGGCGGAAGAATCGCAACGAGCATATCCCGAAGCTGATTGAGGCCTTGCTCTATGTCACCGTGATGCTGGTGGCGGTCGGGTTGTTCATGTGGCAGCAGGGCTATTCCTTTACTGGTGTCTGGGTCTCGACCGGTGTCGCCGCGGGCGTGATCGGCCTGGCCTTGCAGCGCACCCTCGGTGATCTGTTCGCCGGGGTCTCGCTTGGGATCGAGCGGCCGTTCCGGATCGGCGATTGGCTTGAGCTGCCGGAAGAGAAGCTGGTCGGCCAGGTCGTTGACCTGAATTGGCGAGCAACCCGGCTCAGGGGCTGGGATAACGCCACGGTCGTGATCCCGAATGGCCGCATGGCGAGTGCGTCGCTGAAGAATTATTACAGCGACCACCATCTCTATGCGCCCTGGTATTTCGTCAGCATCCCGGCCGAGGTCTCGCCGCGCTTCGCCTGCGCCCTGCTCTTGGATGCGGCGATGCGCTGCGATAGCGTGCTGAAGTTTCCAAATCCGGTCGTGCGTCTTTCCGATGCCTCGAAGGTGCCTTATAGCTATATGGTCTGGGTGCATCTGAAGAACTATCCGTCGATGTTCCGAGCACGCGAAGAGCTCTATCGCGAGATCCATCTGGGTCTGCAAGAGGCAGGCATCGAGGTCTCGCCCGAGGTGACCGAGATGCGCACGCGCCGTGCGCACACCAATCGCGCCGAGCCGCCAACGGTGGCCTTGGCCTTGCGCAGTCTTGATGTCGCCGGGGTGCTGAATGACGACGAGCTGAATCAGCTGGCCGCGCGCAGCGAGTATCGGTATTTCGATGTCGGCGACCAGATCTTGGCCGAGGGTGGGGCTAGCGATGCCTTCTACGTGATCATTGGTGGCCTAGTCGACAGTGCAATCCGACTGCCGGATGGCTCGCCGAAGGTGGTGGAGACGCTCGGGCCGGGCAAGCATTTTGGCATCTCGGAGATGCTCACCACGCAGCCGAACTTTCTCGAGTTCATCGCCAATACCGATGTGACCCTGATCCGGATCGACCTTGATGCGGTGCGTGAGCTGATTGCGAAGCGCCCGGAGCTGGGTGAATACCTGGCCAGTGTGGTCAAAACGCGGCTTGATGCGGCTGATGCGGCGCGGGTGGCGAGCCGACGCCCGGTGCGGCGGCTGTCGCTGCGCGATGTCCGCGATGGGATCGAGCGGCGTCTCCGTGGACATCGAAGTGAGCGTCGGGGTTAGACTGCGGATCCGATGTCTACGGGCCTAACGCACAGGATTGGTCCGCCCCGCGCTGCAAGCGGAAAATTGCTGATCAGCAGAAGGCAAAGGTTGCGGCCATGGCTTCGGTGAGGCGGCCGCGCCGAGCGGGCCGCCTAAGATGGGCTTCGCTGAGCTTGAGTGGGGCTGATTCGATCCCGCCCCGCCCCGCCCGGCGTTATTCCTGTCCTTGCTCCTGCTCCTGCCCCTGAAGCCTGTCGAGCCTCGCTTCAAGCGCGTCGATCTGCTCACGAACCGACTCGGGCAGCGAGTCCTTCAGTTCGATGAGCTTGGTCATCAGATCTTCGGCTGAGGTTAGGTTGTTCTTCTCGAGGTAGGTCTTGACCTGTCCGACCATGTCCTGCGCTTCGGTGTCAGCCTGTGCGCTCAGCATCTCGGCCTGATCCCTAGCCATGCCGGCGGCCTCAGAGAGGGCGTCCATGGCTTGGCTGCCGGCCTCAGCAGCGCTATCCATGGCGGCCTGTGCCTTCTCCCTGACCGCGTCCATGTTCGCGCTGCTGCCTTCGCCCGCGGGTTCAGTTGAGCTCTCGCCCGTGGGCTCAGCCATGCCTTCGTCGCTGTTGCCGCCGTCGCCACAACCGCCGAGCGTGAGCAACAGCGCTGCAAAAGCGGGGAGGATCAATCGAGTGTTCATAGGGTTGCTCCTTGATGTATTGATGGATGTGTTGATGGGAGGTAGGCAGCCAACCCTATCGCAGTCACAAGATTGCTGCATCAGGATTCGCCGGGTTTCCTCGCTTGAAATCCCTGGCCGCTTTCTATAGCGTCTGTCGGCGTCCTGCTGGGGGTGCCCGCATGCCTGGGCTGAGAGAGTCCCCTAATCACCTGATCCGGTTCGTACCGGCGGAGGGAAGCCAGGTCGAGCCGCGGTTGAACTGCCGGCTCGTGTCGGTTCCTCGCACGCTGGTTCGCCATCGTTCCTAAGGAGCCGTTATGAGCGCTATCCCAGAAGCCTTCATCGAGACTACCGCCCGCTTGTCCGATGAGGTCACCCGCCCGTTTCCCGCCTCGCGCAAGTGCTATGTGACGGGCTCTCGGCCCGACCTGCGCGTGCCGATGCGTGAGGTCGAGCAGACGCCGACCCTGACCAGCGACGGCCGCGAGGAGAATCCGCCGATCTATGTCTATGATACCTCCGGGCCTTACTCGGACCCGGCGGCGCGGATCGATCTGATGGCCGGCCTGCCGGAGGTGCGCAGCGCTTGGATCGAAGAGCGCGGCGATACCGAGTTGCTCGATGGCCCCAGCTCCGGCTTCGGTCGTCGCCGCCAGCAGGACCCAGCCTTGGCCTCTCTGCGCTTTGAGCACATCCGCACGCCGCGGCGGGCGAAGCCGGGCTGCAACGTCAGTCAGATGCACTACGCGCGCCAGGGTCTGATCACGCCCGAGATGGAATACGTGGCCATCCGCGAGAACCTGCGGCTTGATGAGCTGCGCGCTGATCCGCGCTACGCGAAGCTGCTGCGCCAGCACCCGGGCCAGTCGTTCGGCGCCAAGCTGCCGGAGCAGATCACGCCCGAATTCGTCCGCGCTGAGATTGCTGCCGGCCGCGCCATCATCCCGGCCAACATCAATCATCCCGAGCTCGAGCCGATGATCATCGGCCGCAACTTCCGGGTCAAGATCAACACCAATATCGGCAACTCGGCGACCACCTCGAGCATCGAGGAGGAGGTCGAGAAGATGGTCTGGTCCGCACGCTGGGGCGGCGATACCCTGATGGACCTCTCGACCGGCAAGAATATCCACGAGACGCGCGAATGGATCTTGCGCAATGCACCGATGCCAATCGGCACCGTGCCCATCTATCAGGCGCTGGAGAAGGTCGAGGGCAAGCCCGAGGAGCTGACCTGGGAGCTGTTCCGTGACACCTTGATTGAGCAGGCGGAGCAGGGCGTCGACTACTTCACCATCCATGCCGGCGTGCTGCTGCGCTACATCCCGCTGACCGCCGATCGCCTCACCGGTATCGTCTCGCGCGGCGGCTCGATCCTGGCCAAATGGTGCCTGGCACATCATCAGGAGAATTTCCTCTATACCCATTTCACTGAGATCTGCGAGATCATGAAGGCCTACGACGTCGCCTTCAGCCTGGGCGATGGACTCCGCCCAGGCAGCCTCGCCGACGCCAATGACAAGGCCCAGTTCGCTGAATTGGAGACCCTCGGCGAGCTGACCAAGTTTGCCTGGGAGCAGGACGTGCAGGTGATGATCGAAGGGCCGGGGCACGTTCCCATGCAGATGATCGAGGAGAACGTGACCAAGGAGCTGAAAGACTGCTTCGAGGCGCCGTTCTACACCCTCGGCCCGCTGATCACTGACATTGCACCGGCCTATGACCACATCACCTCCGGCATCGGCGCCGCCAACATCGGCTGGTACGGCACCGCCATGCTCTGCTACGTGACGCCGAAAGAGCATCTCGGCTTGCCGGATAAACAGGACGTGCGCGAAGGCATCGTCACCTACAAGATCGCCGCCCATGGCGCGGACCTCGCCAAGGGTCTGCCTGGCGCGCAGCTCCAGGACAATGCGCTCTCGAAGGCGCGGTTTGAGTTTCGCTGGGATGACCAGTTCAACCTCTCGCTCGATCCCGATCGCGCGCGCGAATTCCACGATCAGACCCTGCCGCATCAATCGCACAAGGTCGCGCACTTCTGCTCGATGTGCGGCCCGCACTTCTGCTCGATGAAGATTACTCAGGATGTGCGCGACTATGCCAAGGCGCGCCAGCTTGAGGATGCCGAGGTGGCGCTGGAGGAGGGGATGAAAGAGAAGGCGCGCGAGTTCTTGGAAGAAGGGGCGCGGATCTATCGTGAGGTTTGAGCGCGACCTGCTCCGTGCTCGGCGTTTGATGGCGCCACCAGCGCGGTGCTGAGCCATTGTGAAGGACGGGGTGTTGCTGTCGATTGACGGGGCTTAACTGCATGACATGGATCACGACCCTCTTTCCGCTCTGGGCGCTGCTCTTCTCGCTGCTCGCGTTTTGGCAGCCGGAGTTCTTTGCCGCGGGCAAACCGCTGATCGTGCCGCTGCTTGGCATCGTGATGTTCGGCATGGGCATGACCTTGACCTGGCGGAGTTTCGGCGCGGTGCTGCGCCGCCCGGGGCGTGTTGGATTGGGGCTTGTGCTGCAGTATCTGGTGATGCCGTTTGCGGCTTGGGCGGTGGCCCTCGCGCTTGGCTTGCCGCCGGCCTTGCTGGCCGGGCTGGTGCTGGTCGGCGCGAGTCCAGGCGGTACCGCCTCGAACCTGGTCTGCTATTTGGCGCGTGGTGACTTGGCCCTCTCGATCACCTTGACCACGGTCTCGACACTGCTGGCCATCGTCGCAACGCCCTTGCTGACCTGGCTCTATGTTGGCGAGCGGGTGCCGGTGCCGGTCGCCGCCATGCTGTTCTCGATCGTTAAGGTCGTGCTCTTGCCGGTGGCTCTCGGGGTGCTGATCAACAGCCTGTTCGGACGGCGCTGGTCGGGTTTCGCGCGCTTGCAGCTGTTGTTTCCGCTGCTGTCCGTGGTGGCGATTGTCGCCATTATTGCCATCGTCGTCGGGCTGAATCAGGCCAATCTCGCGACCATGGGTTGGTTGATCGTGCTGGCGGTGGTGCTGCACAACGGCATCGGGCTGGCTGCGGGCTATGGCTTTGGCTGGCTGGCGACGCGCGACGAGCGAACCGCGCGCACGCTAGCGATCGAGGTTGGCATGCAGAACTCGGGGCTGGCGGTGGCCTTGGCGGTCCAGTATTTCTCTGCCGCGGCCGCGCTGCCGGGCGCCTTATTCTCAGTCTGGCATAACCTCTCTGGCTCATTGCTGGCGGCCTGGTGGTCGCGGCGACCGCCGCTGGGATGCGCAAACACCCGAGAATGAAGAGATCTGATGCGCTGGTTACTGGACGCTAATAGACTGTTCACGGCGTCCCGGCTGATGCCTTTTCGGTGCATAATGCGCTCTTACGGCGGCGGTGTGCCCTCCTTCTCTCGGCGTCCCCCCGAGCACCGTTCCCCTCTCTCATTGATCCTTGATGTCTGGTCATTGGCACCCTGTTGCCGTTGGCCTTGGAGCTATCTGTCCCGTGACCGAGCAATTGCGCAATATCGCCATCATCGCCCACGTCGATCATGGCAAAACTACCCTCGTCGATGAGCTGCTGTCCCAATCGGGCACGCTCGGCGATCGCTTCGGCCCGGTCGAGCGGGTCATGGACTCCAACGATCTCGAGCGTGAGCGCGGTATCACCATCCTGTCGAAGAACACCGCGATCGATTGGAACGATTACCGCATCAACATCGTCGACACCCCCGGCCATGCCGATTTCGGCGGTGAGGTCGAGCGCGTGCTGTCGATGGTCGACTCGGTGCTGCTGTTGGTCGATGCCCAGGAGGGGCCGATGCCGCAGACGCGATTCGTCACCAGTAAGGCGTTCCAGCATGGGCTGCGGCCAATCGTTGTCGTCAACAAGATCGATCGGCCCGGCGCGCGTCCGAGCTGGGTGGTCGATCAGGTGTTTGATCTCTTCGATCGGCTTGGCGCGACCGACGAGCAGCTGGATTTCCCGATCATCTATGCCTCGGCGATCAATGGCTATGCGGGCCTCGATGAAGATGTGCACGAGGGCGACATGACGCCGCTGTTCGAGGCCATCGTTGAGCACTGCCCACCGCCGGAGGTGATTCCTGACGCGCCCTTTCAGATGCAGGTCTCGACGCTGGACTATTCGAGCTTCGTTGGCGCCATCGCGGTGGGGCGCATCCGTCGTGGTGTCGTGAAGCCGAATCAGCAGATCATGGTGATCAAGCGCGATGGCCGTACCCATAAGGCCAAAGTCGGCCTGGTCTATGGCTATCTGGGCTTGGAGCGCTTTGAAGTGCCGAGCGCCCATGCCGGCGATATCGTCGCGCTGACCGGCATCGATGCGCCGAATGTTTCCGATACGCTCTGTGATCCGAACGCGGTCGAGGCGCTGCCGTCGCTAACCGTGGATGAGCCGACGGTGTCGATGACCTTCCAGGTCAATACCTCGCCATTCGCTGGCAAGGAAGGCAAGTACCTGACCTCGCGTCAGCTCAAGGACCGGCTCGAGCGCGAGCTGATCCACAACGTCGCGCTGCGGGTGGAGGAGGGCAATGATCCAGAGAAGTTCCGTGTCTCCGGCCGCGGTGAGCTGCACCTGTCGATCCTGCTCGAGAACATGCGTCGTGAGGGCTATGAGCTGGCGGTCTCGCGCCCGGAGGTGATCTTCCGCGAGATCGACGGACAGATCTGCGAGCCTTATGAGCAGCTGACCGTGGATGTCGATGAGAACAGCCAGGGCTCGATCATGCAGGCGCTCGGTGAGCGTCGCGCCGAACTTAAGGATATGGTGCCGGACGGCAAGGGCCGGGTGCGGCTCGATTACGAGGTGCCTTCACGCGGGCTGATCGGCTTCCAGACCGAGTTTATGTCGCTGACCTCGGGCACCGGGCTCAAATACCATGTCTTTGATCATTATGGTCCAGCGCACTCGGGCGGCATCGCCAAGCGCCGCAATGGCGCGATGATCTCCAATGCCCAGGGCAAGGTGCTCGGCTATGCGCTGTTTAATTTACAAGAGCGCGGTCGGATGTTGGCGGCGCCGGGTGATGAGGTCTACGAGGGGCAGATCGTCGGCATCCATTCGCGCGATAACGATTTGGTCGTCAATCCGCTCAAGGCCAAGCAGCTGACCAACATTCGTGCTGCCGGCTCGGATGAGAATATCCTGCTGACCCCGCCAGTGCGTTTCAGCCTGGAGCAGGCGTTGGAGTTTATCGAAGACGACGAACTCGTCGAGATCACCCCGACTGCGATCCGTATCCGCAAGCGTTTCCTGAAGGAGCATGAGCGCAAGCGGGCCGGGCGAGGGTAGATGCAACTTTTGGAGTTCGGACTGCGGTTTTGTTTGAGTTCATGGTCTACACTGAGGTTCATGGCGCGGTTCATGGCGCTGTGCCACCCCAGGATATGAGTCGTGTGAGATTCAAGGTAACAGGCGTGATGAGTCAGTCAACTAGTCAACCTTGGCCGATCCGAATTGATCGACCAGCGTTGGTCAGTCCTGGCTACTGTGCTTGAGAGACCGTGAACGCTAGACAGGTGCTATAGGCAAGGATTTTTGTGGGTTTGCGATGCGACGATTGCTGTCTATAACCCCTGTCTGCCTGTCTCTCGGTGGGGTTTGGCGAGGTCTCCGTTGGGCTTTGACGGCAACCCTGTTGGTGCTTGTGCTGGCGCTATTGTCTGGTTGCGTCATCAACAGATCGCGTTACGATACCCCGCAGATCCCGGTGTCGGATCAATTCTCTAATGCGCTACGCGGCGATCGTACGATATGGGACCCGAATCCCGAGGAGGCAGCGCTCGCCTTTTGGTGGCGGTTGTTCGATAACGAGGATCTGAATCGGCTGGTTGATCGCGCCATCGCCAATGATCCTGATCTTCGCATTGCTTCGCAGCGCGTCATGCAGGCGCTGGCGCGGGCTTCTCAGGCTGAAGGGGGGCGCCTGCCTGAGGTACAAGCGCCGGCACGGTATGAACTCGAAGCACCCGATGGAGGCATCGGCGCGCGCGCGCGCGGCGAGGACATGGAGGTCGGTGAAACCTACCAGGTTGGCCTGCGCGGCGATTGGCGGGTTGATCTCTGGGGTGAACTCAAGTCCCTGGCTGAGGCTGCGGACTATGAGCTTTGGCGCGCGGTCTTTGATTACGATGAGCGCATGCGGCAGCTGACCAGTGATGTGGTCAGAACCTACGTCGATTATCTAACGCTGAACGATCGCATGCAGGTGGCTGTCGAGACCGAGAAGGTGCTCGACAACATGCTCAATGGCATGCTGGAGCGGCTGGAATCGGGTGATGCGACCCTGATCGATGTCGATCAGCAGCGTACAGCGGTCAAAAGTGTGCAGGCCGACATGCCCGCCATTGCCTTGGAGCAGATCCGGGTCAAGAACCGGCTCGTGGCGCTGCTTGGCGGGTTGCCGGACAGTGTCAGCTTGCCAGGCTACGGACTGAGGTCGTTGGAAAAGCCAGGTGTCAAGCCGGGCGTGCCGGCTGCGCTGCTCTTGCAACGGCCTGATGTCAGGGCTATCGAGGCGGGGCTGCTATCGGCTGACGCCAATATCGATGTGGCGCGGGCGCGTGTGATGCCTCCGCTGGATCTTACTGGCGAGTTTGGTTTCGGCAGTGAGTTTCTCGAAGAAGTCTTCATGCCGCATACCCTCTTTATGCGGTTTGTCGCCAATTTATCGGCAACGGTGTTCGACGCGGGGCGGCGACAGCGTGAAATCGACTATTCGCGTGCGGTCTATGAGGAACTGCTGGAAACCTATGTCAGAGTGATTTATGGCGCCAGTATCGAAGTGGAAGGTGCGCTCTCGTCGATTGATCAGACCCAACAGCGATTAGATCTTCAGCAAGAAGCGACCAATGCCGCGCAGCGTGCTTGGTCAAACAGTCAAGAGGCCTACCTTGGTGGGGTGCTTGATTATTTGACCTGGCTTGATACGGCAAGGACCTATCATCGCAATCTCGACGACTTACATCGCTTCAATGGCGATCACTATCAGGGCTATGTCGACTTATTCTCCGCGCTGGGTGGTGGAGCACCGCTACGCGCGCCTTTGCCGGGCGATGGCCATCGCCCGCGTCTTGATCTAGCCAGTGCGCTGGCGAGCGATCTGCCGCCGCTGACGATCACCTATCGGTGGCCGCCGAGCGATGGTTGGTACAGGAATAAGCCGTCACGGAAAAAGCGAGGCTTTTCAATCCCTGGTCTGGGGGCTAAGGATGATCAGGATGAGCAAGCGTGGTTGGTGAGTCTGTCGGGAATCCATACCCGTGAAGGTGTCGAGGCGACCTGGCGCGATCTGCAGACGCGCTTCCCTGCTCAGGTCAATGGGCATGCATTGCTCGCGCTCAATCCGATCCCGACGCTGCCCCCCGAGGACGAGGCGGCCACTTGGTACCGGCTTGCGGTTGAGCCGTTTTCGCAGAAGCAGCAGGCGGAAGCATGGTGTTTGAACCTGCGACGGGCGCAAACGCGCTGCTCGGTCGACGCCTATGATGCCACTGCGGTCATTGTCGGACGTTTTCCCTGGCCCGATCCCTCCGTTCCTTACCCGCCTGCCGGAGATGGAAGGGTACCGGATCAGAATACGAAATGAAGGGGTCGCCTCGCCAGCTCAAACTGACGCCACGTCAGCGACAGATTTTGAGCTTGCTGTGCAAGGGTAAGGCCAATAAGGAAATCGCCAACGAGCTTGAGATCAGTCTCGGCACGGTTAAACAGCATATCGCGGCGCTGTTTAAGCGCATGAATGTGCAAAACCGCAGTATGGCAGTCGCTCAGGGCAAGGATCTGCTCGCCGAGGAGCCTTCCTCAGAGGCCGTTTCAGCCACGGCTGATTTTGCTGATCTCGTTGATACAGAAGGCGTCGGGGAGGTGCTGTTGATCCGCCGCCCCTGCATTGTGCTCGCCTTCGCAATCCCGCCCGCGTTAGAGCCGTTGTCACGGCAGGCATTCAGTATCCTATTGAAAGAAGTGGCCGTTGATGCCCGTGCCTTCCCGCTGGCGCGTGGTGAGCAGGGTGGCATCCTGCTGTTTGGGATGCGCTCACCCTCGGTTTGGGATGCGATCAGGGCATTGCTGTTGCTGCGCAATCTGCGGGATCGGCTCGAGGAGCAGGGGGGGTTGGACCCGGCTGTCCTCACCGCTGCCCTCGATTGCGGGATGGCGGTGATCAGTATCGATGCGCGTGGGCGTTGGACGGGCGATACGGTCGCAACCCCGGTGATTGCCGTCACGCGTCGCCGACTGGGTCAGTGCCGGCCAGGAACACTCGGGCTTGGTGACAAATTTCTCCGTCTTCTTCAGGTCTTTCACGGCATTGAGCCAACGGCCGTCGAGAGTCCACTCAGACTAGCGAGCGTTGAGCGGCTTCTGAGTTTGGATTTCACCCTCAAGGCTGAGCAACCGTTGTATCCCTCCCAGTGGCAGCGGTTGACCTCAGTGCCGGGTGCGGGGCCGTCCGGGGTCTGTATCCAGTTGCTGGGGCGTCAGGGG
The DNA here is from genome assembly GCF_016653315.1 of Halochromatium roseum. Lineage (GTDB taxonomy): Bacteria > Pseudomonadota > Gammaproteobacteria > Chromatiales > Chromatiaceae > Lamprobacter > Lamprobacter roseus. The sequence goes on from NZ_NHSH01000015.1 coordinate 19,015, forward strand.
ATCGGAAAATCCCACCTGTGCCGGTCGCTCGTGGCATGGGCGAGAACCCAGGGCGGCATGGCGCATTACTTGCGGACGTTCCCCGAGGCGCGGGCTGGCGCGCTCTACGATGCCGATACCGGCACTCCGACGTCGGTAAAGGCCGCGGTCGGCGCTGATGGCGCGGCTGCGGAGGCGGGGCAGCGGTTGTTGGTGATCGACGATGTGGACCTGCTGATGCCTGCGAGCCGAGAGGTGCTGTTGGCTGAAGTCCTGCTCTTGCGGGGCGCTGGTTATGGGGTCGTGCTGACCGCGCGTGCGTCTTTCTCCGATGCGCTTGAGGCGGTTGCGCTGCCTGGACTCGATGCCGCGGGTCTGGAGCAGTGCTTGTCCAGCGTGATGGCCGGTGCCGCAGACTCAGGCCGGCGGCCGCGACCGCCGAATGATGCGGATGCGCAGGCGCTGCTCGAATCCACGCAAGGCGTGCCGCTGTTCGCCTTGGAGTGGTCTGCCGATCTACAGCAGCCCATGAGCCTTCCCGTGTTGCTCGCTGTCGCCAGTGAACTCAAACGTTATCAATTGGATTGGCGCCTGTTACAGGTGCTGAATGAGGCGCGTGCGCCATGCACGTTCGAGCGCCTTCAAGCGCTGACGGCGATGCCCCGACAGGAGATCGAGGGTCAGGTGCACGCAGCTGTGGGTGCCGGCTTACTGCAGTTGTCGGAAGCCAACGAACCGCTGGATCTGGACACAACGCCTGCATCCTGCGGGTTGGCCGGGAGGCGCCGGGTTGGTTTCGCGAATGCCCTGGTTCAGCAAGGGGTTGCGGGGATTCTTGTCTAACGCTGAGGCATCGATACGACAATGCTCATGACAACAGACAGGACAGAAAAGACGACTCAAGAAAGGTCGACTCCAATCAAGCCGGCTCCAAACAAGCCGGTCGGGGCGATCACGCAGTTGCTGCGAAATCCTGAGTTTCGTCAGGTGCTGCTCGGGCTTGCGGTGAGCGCCTTTTTGTCGAACCTGCTGGCGCTCGCTCTGCCGTTGGCCATCCTGCAGATCCTCGATCGCGTCATCCTCAATCAGGCACTCTCGACGCTGACCTTCTTGGCGATTGGGCTGGTCCTTGCGCTTCTACTAGAGCAGGCACTGCGGCTCGCTAATGGCGTGATTACTAATTGGTTGAGCGCACGCCAGGAACATCAGTTGACGATGCAGATGACCCAGCATCTGTTTCAGGTTCCACTCAGAGATTATGAGCATGAAGAGCCGAGCGCCTATGCGGAAAAGCTCCGCAACGCGAGCCGGGTTGCTCGGTTTCATTCTGGGGAGGCGGTGCTTGGCTTATTGGATCTGCCCTTTGTCGCGCTGTTCCTGATCTTGATCGGGCTGATTGGTGGCGTCCTGGTTGTCTATCCGCTGGCGATCATTCTGATCATCGTCCTCATCATGGCGCGCTACGCACGCGACGGCAGCTTGTTGAGTGCGGGCCAGGTTGGGCAGGAGGATCGCCGCTCCGGCTTTTTGTTCGAGGTCTTTTCCGGGATTCATTCCGTCAAGGCAATGATGATGGAAAACCTGATGTTGCGACGGTACGAGCGGTTGCAGCGCGCCACCTCTGAGGTCAGCGAACTCAGCGCCGATATCGATAGCCGGGTTGATCGCGTTGGCCATTATTTTTCCCAACTGATGGTCGTTGGCATCATCTTTTTCGGCTCCTGGTTTGTCATGCGAGGCGTGATGACGCCTGGCGGATTGGCCGCCTGCCTGATCCTGTCGATGCGGCTGATGCGGCCATTGCGGCGCGCTCTGAGTGTGCGGACTCAGATCAACGCCTTCCAGCAAGCCAGCGAGCGCTTAGAGGCCTTGCTCGCGTTGCCGATCATCGATGACACCAATAAACCCTCGCTGCCGCCCATCACCGAGGGCCTCGAACTGCGCGATGTTCGGCTTCAATATCGCGATAAGCCGTTGTTTGAGCATCTTAACCTGCGCTTACCCAAGGGCGCCTGCATCGCTATCCAGAGTGACAGCGGTACCGGAAAGACCGCTTTGCTGAATCTGCTGTGCAGTGCTGAGCAGCCAGATGGCGGCGAGGTGCTCGTCGATGGCCAGCCGCTGTCGCAGTTTGCGTCCAGTTCGGTACACACGCGTATCGGTTTGCTGCCGCAATCGGCCCAGGTGATTGCCGGAACCATCCTCGAAAATCTCACCATGTTCGACGAGACGCTCAATGCTCGCGCGCTTTCGCTCGCGCGCGAACTCGGGCTGGATCACTTTGTCGCTGGCATGAAGTTTGGCTATGAGACCCGTTTGGGCGAGCTCGGCAATGAAATCCTGTCTGGTGGCACCCGTCAGCTGATTGGTGTTGTGCGGGCGCTCGTGCATGAGCCGGATGTGATTCTGTTCGATGAGGCGAATGTGTTCCTCGATATGGACACTGACCAAACGGTGCGCCGGTATCTGGAAGCCAACCGCCAGCAGCGCACCATTGTGATGGTGACACACCGACCTTCCTATTTGATGCTGGCTGATCAGATTTATCACTTCGCCGATGGCGCCCTCGTTGAAGGTGCGCCGCCTGAGCTGCCATTGCCCGAGCTGCGCGAGGAGCAGGCGCTCAGGCCCGCGTCTGCCTCTGATCCCGCAGTGATCATGCAGCAGCGCTTCACTGAGCAGACCGACCTATCGCGCTGTCTCTTGCCGCTGCTTGAGGCGCTGGGCTGGCATGGTCGCTTGCGCGAGTTGGCGGAAGCGCTGCCACACTTCGACAAACAGATTGATCTCTCTGGTTTTTTTTCAACGCTAGTTCATTTGGGTTATCGGCCGGCGGCGATCGGTCGCTTGCGGGGGGTACCGGACGACCGTTTGCTGCCCTGTCTGTTGCTGCCCGAGGATGAGCACAGCTGCCTAGTGCTGGGCCGCGACGCTGACGGCCTGCTGAGAGTCCTTGATGGCGCAACGGGCGTTGAGACCAGCGTTCAATCCCTGGCGCAGCGTGGCGAGTATTATGCCTTTGTGGCGGAAGCCGACGATGCCCGCGACGAGGGTAACGGGCAGTGGATTGGTCGCATTGCCGACCGCTTCAAGCGCCATCGTCGCATCATTTTGGTGGTCACCCTGTTATCGACGGTGCTGAGCCTGGCGCCACCGTTATTCGTGCGTGCCACCTGGGATTTCGTCATCCCGGTCGGTGATTTTTCGGTTGCCATCAGCATGGTCGTTGGCGCACTCATCGCCGTCTTGCTCGGCTGGATACTGAGCCTGTCACGAGGACGCTTGCTCGCGTTCATCGCTGGGCGGGCCGATTATCTACTTGGCATCAACCTGACCCAGCAGTTGCTAGGGCTGCCTGCGGCAGCGCTCGATAAGGTGCCGGTTGCCAGACAGGTCCGACGGATTCGAGGGTTGGTTCGGTTGCGCGAGTATTTCGTCGGGCCGCTGGCGCTGCTGACGTTTGACCTGCCGGCAACGGCCATTTTGGTGCTGGCGCTGATCCTCATCAATCCCTGGATGAGCGTCTTGTTGCTGGTGTCTGTTTCAGCGTTCGTATTAGCGGCGTGGGTCGCTATCACGAGAAGTCGTTTGCTATTGAGCACATCATCCAAGCAAGTGGCGTCGCGAAACGAGTTTCTCGATGAAATGCTTGCGTCGATGCGAGCCATTCGTCAAACCGGATCACAGGGCATCTGGTTCAAGCGCCTACGCAACTTAAGTGCTGGATCGGTGTTTGCGGGAAGTGAGGAGAATCGTCTCAACCAGTATGTCCGTATGACGGGTCAGATCATCGCTAATTTAACTGGACTCAGCGCCTTAGTGATCTCGGCGTGGTTGGCGATTCGTGGTCAGATTACCAACGGTACCCTGATCGCGACGCAGATCCTAGTCTGGCGGATCACCAGCCCGATGCAGAATCTATTTGTGTCGGCCAATGCAGCGACGCGCATCAAGGAGAACGTTAAACAACTCGACGCTCTGATGCGCCTTACTACCGAAGATGCGCGTGGTGTCAGGCAGTCATTGCGGCCGGAGAGCCCTGGTGCCTTTGATGTGTCCCGCGTGTCTTTCCGTTATTCCAATGATGTTGATCCGTCTCTGCTTGGGGTTAATTTTCGGATTGCGCCTAAGCAGTTCGTCGCCATCACCGGCGCGAGCGGTTCGGGAAAATCGACCTTGCTGAAATTGTTGCTTGGCCTGTATGCGCCTCAGGCCGGCAGTGTTCTATTGGATGACGTCGATATCCGTCAGTTGACGGCAGCGGATCTGCGCAGTCGGATCAGCTATATGCCCCAAAATTGCGACATTTTTTACGGTACGATCGCGCAAAATCTGATGCTTGCCCATCCCGCCGCGACCAAGGAGGAAGTCATTTGGGCGGCTGGGATGGCTGGAATTCTTTCCGATACCTTCGCGGACGGGCTTGATACCCGGATCTCCGGTGGTCGGCTCAATGAGTTGCCAGGCGGGTTTCGGCAGCGTCTATCGCTTGCGCGTGTCATGCTGAAACCGGCGCCCATCGTCTTGATGGACGAACCTGGGACGGGAACGGATAACAAGGGGGAGGCGGCGCTCATGCGCTGCCTGAACTGGTTGCGCGGGCGCGCCACACTGGTCGTCGTGACCGTGCGGCCGGGGCATCTCAGGCTGGCGGATGTCGTTGTCTCGATGCGCAATGCACGCGTCGAATCGGTCGGGCCCTATCAAACGCCGCAAGCGGGTCGCAAGGCAGGTAAGCGCTCATGAAGAACGGTACAGAACAACCGAATGCTGATCAGCCTCCTCTGAAGGCTCAGCTGTCTGGCCGGCAGCGCCGGCTGCTATCGGAAACGGTGCGGATCGAAGAGGAGTTGGTTCCTGAGTTCTTCCGGCCGGTGCTCTACATCATCTCCGCTGTGGTGGTGGCGTTCTTGTTGTGGGCGGGCGTGACCCAGCTAAGCGAGGTGGCTATCGCTCCAGGCTTGATCATTCCAGCAGGCAAGATCAAGACCGTGCAACATCTCGACGGCGGCATCGTCGATTCCATCGAGGTTGAAGAGCGGCAACTGGTCAACGAGGGTGATCTGCTGCTCACCATCGACGGCGCGCAGGCTGAAGCCGATCAACTGCAGATGCGCGCACGGCTCGTCGCACTGCGTCTCAGAGCTGAGCGTCTGCAGGCCTTCATCGAAGACCGGCAGCCTAACTTTTCAGAGTACGCAGAAACCTATCCGGGTCTGGTTGCTGATCAACGTGCCATTTTTCTAAGCCAGACAGCGACTCGCGACTCGACGCTTGAGATTCTTGAGCGGCAGATCGATCAGCGTGAGCGCCGGATCGGTCAGCTTAATGACGCCCTTACCACCGCCAAAGAGCATCAAGCCTTGACCGGAGAGCTCTTTGCGATGCGCGAAAAACTCGGTCAGCGAAAGCTCGTCGATCGCACCACGGTGTTAGAAACCCGGCGAGCTCAAGTGACGGCGGAGGGTGAAGTCTTGCGTCTGACGGAAGAAATCGACTTAGTCAGCGAGGAGCTCGCTGAAACGGAAATGCGACTAATTGATACGCGTAATCAGCTCGAGCGCGATGCGGCAAACGAGCTTGGCAACATTCGCGCTGAAATTGCCGAGGTTCAAGAGACACTTCAGCGACTTGACGCTCGGGTTAATCGGCTTGAGGTGGTTTCACCCATTACCGGATACGTGCTCGATCTGAGAGTTCAGACGATTGGGCAAGTGATACAGCCGGGCGAGATCTTGATGCAAATCGTTCCTGACAGCGCTTCGCTAGAGGCGGAAGTCCGTATCCAGCCGCGTGATATTGGTTATGTTGAACCTGGCCAACCGGTCAACCTCCGCGTGAGTGCTTACGACTACGCTCGTTATGGCTTCGCCAAGGGAAATCTCAGGCGGATTGCTGCCTCCAGCATCGTCGCCGACGATGGTGGCGCCTATTTTCTGGGCTGGGTCTCGCTTGATGAGCCTTATGTTGGCAATAATCCCGGCGCCTATCCGCTACGGGTTGGCATGGCCGTTGATGCGGAAATTATCACTGGAAAGAAGACCTTGCTTGGATACCTAGCCAAGCCGGTCGTCGACGGCCTATCGCGTGCCTTCAGGGAACGCTAGCGCCTGATGGCTAGCGCGTTCCGCGCGGTTTTATAACCTTTGGCTAGCTAGCCGGTATCGACACGGGGCCCTATCCTTGAGCAGTGAGGAATAAAACGACAAGGGTTGGTGATATCCATGGCCGAGCCGAACAACACACAGCCTGACGAGGCGCCAGAAAACACAACCGACAACGACCAACAGGTTGTGTTCGACGAATTGACAGCGCTTCAGGATGTTGCCGGCTATGATCCTGACAATCCCGAGGAACTGACGTCCCCACCCGGCTCGGAAGGAGGGGATGGGAACGAAAACGTTCTCGTTGGCACCCGTGACAACCTCATTCCCACTGACGAGGATCTCGGCGTACTCGGAACCGGTCCTCAGGTATCCTCAGTTGAGGTCAGAACCAGCGAACCCCCGTTGGAAGACCCTACCACTTCTTCCGGAGAACAGGATCCTGTTCCGCCGGTTGATGCACCCCTCCCTGAGGGAGGCGTTGAATTTCCCACTCCCACCGACGATCCCGATTTTGAGGCGGATCCCGTCGAGTTTCCCGTTGTCGAGCCATTTGGTGCTGGCGAAGACTTTGGTGAGCCGGTTGATTTTGTAGATTCTGATACTGATACGGACACCGACACGGATACCGACACGGATACCGATACGGACACGGATACCGACACGGACCTCGAAGGTGCGTTGGTTGCGCACCGGCTGGGCGCCGGGACCGATGCTGACCTGGTTGCCAGTGATGTAATGAGTGTCGGTGGCGGGGTCGTAGCT
>NZ_NHSH01000016.1 GCF_016653315.1 Halochromatium roseum
GAGTTTAGCGGATTGGGCCACGCATTGTGTCAAGACGGAGGCTGAGACCGTAGCGCTTCGATCTGGGCCAGGCTCAGGCCGGTGGCTTGGGGGATCTGGCTGTCTTTGAGCAGACCGATGCTGATGAGTTGCGGGGCGACGAGTGAGTTGATCTGGGTAAGGTCGATCTGTGCACCAAGCCGCTGGAGATGACGCTTGAGCCAGCGGGTGATGAGCCGATCGAGGCGGGCCTTGTTGGGGTCGGCCCGGATCAGGCGCGCCAGCCGATCGACGGCGGCTTGCAGGGAGGCGCGATCGCCTGAGGCGATCTCGACTTGGATGATGCCGCTGAGCGGGCGCTCGGATCGCTATACTGTCTGCCAGACCTGAGACCCGAGGGCGCCTCAAGATGGCAACGACCTATGATGAGATTTTGACGCTGTTCCGCGAGCTTGCCGAGGCACAGAAGGCAACCGATCTGCAGATTAAAGCAACCAGCCGCGAGATTGCCGAGCGGAACCGCGAAATTGCCGAGCTGAACCGCGAACTTACCGAGTCACGGAAAGCAACCGATCTGCAGATCAAGGAGACCAGCCGCGAGATTGCCGAGCTGAAATCGCTGTTCACGAGCCAGTGGGGCAAGCTGATGGAATCGCTGGTGGAGGGCGATCTGGTGAATCTGCTCAGGGCGCGCGGCATCGCAATCACCGATACGACGACGCGCCTCAAAGGTCAGCGCGCCGATGGTGGGAATTATGAGTTCGACATCCTCGCCCACACTGGCGCGGAGCTGGTGGTGGTTGAGGTGAAGACGACGCTGCGCCCGAAGGACGTCAAGGCCTTCCTGCGCAAGCTGGATCACTTCAAGGAATGGCTGCCGCGTTACGCGAACAATCGCATTTTTGGGGCGATGGCCTGGCTCAGTGCGGACGCGGGCGCGGAGGCGATGCTCACCAAGCGCGGGCTGTTCAGCATCCGCGCAACCGGTGACTCGGCGGCGATTCAGAACGCGATGGACTTTGCGCCGCGGGCTTGGTGAGTCGGTCACTCGGTGGGGAAACCCGGAGGAAAAACAGGGGGCGGGTCCGGTTTTCCGCGCTCAGTGATCCCGGCGCTGTTTCGCCAGCCAGGCTTCAATGATGGCGGGGTCGAGCCCCTTGAGGCGCTGCTCGGGGTCGAGTCCCTTGAGGCGCTGCTCGGGGTCGAGGCCTTTGAGGCGCTGCTCGGGGTCTAGGCGCTTGAGAATCGCGTCGGGGTCGCGCTTGAGCGCGTCTTCGATCACCAGTTCATGGGTCTCGCGGATGAAGTCTTGCAGGGTGTAGGCCATCTCGGGTGCCTCGCGTTGGAAGATGAGGTGCAGTCGTTCGAGCAGTGTCCAGCGGCCGTTTTGGTTGGGCTCGCGCAGGCGGTGGCGGTAGTGTTCGAGCCCTTGGCGCATGCGATCCTGCTCGCTGGCGAAGAGTTCCCAGGGGGCGTTGCGCGGATGTTTGCTGATCCGGTTGAGGACGATGACCCGCACCCGATGCCCGCCCCAGGGCAGGTCGTAGACGCCTTTCCAGGCAGTGGCTTGCAGGCCGTGGTGGCGCGCGAGCCCTTTGGGATAGCGTGTGGCGACGGCATAGAGGCCGAAGGCGTCGCGCGGATGGCGGGCCTGCTCGGCGGTGAGGTTGACTTTGCGGTAGAGGACGTAATACCCGATCAGTTCATCCAGCGACCAGACACCCAGGGTTTCATGGCGGGATTTGTAGCTCAGCAGGTTGATGGCGCGCAGATTCTCGAGCCCATCGGGGAGCGGGTCGGGTAGCGGGGCTTTGCAGCCGGCTTCTGCGGCTTCAATGATCGCGACGTCGAGTGCTTGACTGGTCAGTGCGAGTTCTTGTTCGAGTTCGACGCGCCAGGGAACGTCGGCGAACACCTCCACCAGCGCGATGCCAAAGGCCCGGTGCCATTCGCGTAAGCGGGCTTTGTCTGGGCTGTTGGGATGCTTGGGGGTCATTGAAACAGTCTAGCGGGTTGAACGCTTGGATGAAAACAGGGCGAAGCACCGGACGCGAAACCCGGGGCGGACCACGGTTTAGCCCGGCTGGTCAGCAGGCGCAGGGTCGCGAGCGCGGGGCTCAAACTCGAACTCAAGGCTTGATCGTCTCGGGGCACGCAGTGTCGCCCTCGCCTTCGCGGCGATCGGGCCGCGCTTCGACTCAGCTTGCGATTCTGCTAACCGTCTGACAAGGAGCCCACTCCCCTGTCCAGCGCCATGACCGATATCAGCCAAACCGCCCCGAACACCGCCCCGGTCAACCAGCTCAACCCGCGCCAGCGCTTGGAGGGCTTGCTGCAGCAGGCGTTGCCCAGCGTCGGCAGCACGCTGGCGCAAGCGCAGAGCAATCAGGCCCCGGGGCGCACTGATCTGGAGGAGCCGCTGCAGCGGGTAAACGAGGTGATGAACCAGTATGGGGTGCAGTTCGAGATGAGCGAGCCGCCGGGCGAGCGCTTGATCACGCGCATTGTCGATAGCGAGTCGGGCGATGTGCTCCGCCAGATCCCGCCGGAGGAGGTGCTGCGCATGGCCGAGAAGATCATGGAGATGACCCAGGCCGCGCGCGGTGACTTGGTGAATCTTCAGGCTTGAGGGGTTGGGGGGCTCCTGGGAGACTCGGCGCTTGGCTGCGCGTCTTAGTGGAAGAGGGTTTCGGGGCTCTCGGCGGTGAGGATGTTGTCAAGCCAGGCGTCGAGTTGCTCAATGTCCGCGGCTTCGACGCGGTCGCGGTAGCGCTCGGCACAGTCGGGGCCAAATTTGCGGGTGAGTAGGCGGAGGAGTGTTTTGGCTTCGCCGATGATGACGCCGCGCTGTTCGCCGATGATGACGCCTTTATCAATCCCGGCTTGTTCAACTGTGGTGATGTATGGCATGCGTTGTTGCTCCTCGTAGGCATAGAGTTCTTGGCGGAAGTCCGCTTCAAGGCCCTCGGGTAGGCGGATCATCCAGTCGATGAGGCGGAATAGCTGTAGGATCAAGGGGCGCTCGTAGCCGCGCTCATAGAGCATGCGGATGAGGCGGAATTTCCAGCCTTTGAGCGTTTCGGCATCGTCGGTGACCTTGGCGCGGATCTGCGCCATGATCACGAGGGCAAAGACGTTGTCGCTCGCTTCGAGTTCCGCCCAGCGCTCGGGTTCGGTGTAGTCGAGCAGTTTGACCGTTGGGAAGCGGAAGATGATGTCGCAGCCCCAACGCCCGTCTTCGTAGCGCTCGGGTCGAAACTGGCGGTTGGTGTCGCTGAGTACGGCGAGGCTGACCACGGGGCGGTCGTAGCGATCACGAATCCGATAGTTGTACTGGAACATGCGCTTGGCGAACTCGGTCTGGGCCGCGCCCTGCACTTCCGTGTGGACCAGTACCCAGAGGTCATGGCCTTCTCGGGTGCGCACGTCGATGAGTTTGTCGGCGTAGCGTCGGCCGCTGTCGGCGTCGCCAGTGATCTGCTGCAGTTCGTTGTCGAGCGAGCGGTAGGGGGTGTTCCAGTCGATCTCGGCGTGGATGGCCGGAAACAGCAGCGCGAGGAACTCGGGGAAGAAGCGTTCGAGGGCTTCTTTCCAGGGGCTGTCTTGGTCGCGCTTGGGGCTGTCTTGGTCGTTCTTGGTTGCGCCCGTTGCAGCCGGGGTGTTGTCGGTGTTGGTCTCGGTGGTCGCCATGGGCTGAGTTTAGCGGATTGGGCCACGCATTGTGTCAAGACGGAGGCTGAGACCGTAGCGCTTCGATCTGGGCCAGGCTCAGGCCGGTGGCTTGGGGGATCTGGCTGTCTTTGAGCAGACCGATGCTGATGA
>NZ_NHSH01000017.1 GCF_016653315.1 Halochromatium roseum
GGGGTGCGCCCGAGCAGGTCGCGAATGTGGAATTGAAAGCCGGGCAGGGTTCGGGAGCGGACAATGCCGTCAGCGCCGAGTATGGACTCGAAGCCGCCGTCGCCACCCCGCGACAGAAAGGTCAGACCCTCCGGATCATGATGGACGATGTAATACTCACGCACGCCCGCTTGCGCATAGTCGCGACGCTTCTCCACCTCATCGCGCTCGCGCGCGGCGCGGTTGCTGTCGGACAGGGCCTCGATGCAGAGGTCGAAGATGCCGCGATAGGAGCGGTCGAGATCGCCTAAGGGAACCGGATTGTCGTTACGCACGACGGCAAGGTCTGGTTTGCGAATGACGACGCGATCGGAGAGCGCCAGGCGAAAGCCATGCTCAAGCGCCGTGCACTTGGCAATCGGCTGCCACTTGAGGAACTCGTCGAGCAGCGCGCGGAGCCAGCTGTAGATCCAGTAGGTCAGGTTGTCCGACACTGGCTTCTCCTCCAGGCGGCCGTTGTTCCACTCGTAGTGCACATCCGCAAATTCGTAGTAATGGGCCCAGTACTCGACCTCGGAGACCCAGCGCCCGTCGGCGTTCATCAGATCCTCCTCGGTGGGCCGAAGATCCGACCGAAGATCCTCAGTAGTGGCTAGGGCCTTGGCGGTTGCAGGCATGTCAGCACCTCTTGGGTGTGGAGCGAACGGTTGGCGACGATTGATCCGTCAAGCCGTGGTCATCACGGCGAAACGCTCGTGAGAGGCTGTGACAGTTCCGGCAGACGCTCGATCTCGACAGTCTGGGTCGGGAACGCAAACTTGACCTCGAGCCGTTCGGCAAGACGGACGATCTCGAGCAGCACGCGCTGGCGCTCGACCAATTCGGCCGACCAGTCCGGGACCTGCAGGAAGAAGTAGAGCATGATGTCGAGGCTGCTCGGCGCGAAATCGTTGAGCACCACGTGGAAATAATCCTTGCGCGTGCTGGGCGTGGCCATGATCACGGCCTTGATGCCCTCAACGAAGGCCTCGATGCGCTCCGGCGGCGTGTCGTAGCGGATCGCTAGGGTGGTATAGACGCGCCGATAGGTGCGCCGGCCCATGTTGTCGATGGTCGCTGCCATGGTGGATGAATTCGGCACCGAGAGCTGGGAGTCATAGAAGGTGCGGATGCGGGTGCTGCGGAAGCCGATGTCCTCGACCGTGCCTTCGACGCCGTTGAGTTTGATCCAGTCGCCGATTGCGAATGGCCGATCGAGCATGATCGCGATCGAGCCGAGCAGGTTGGCCAGGGTCTCGCGGGCGGCCAGTGCGATCGCCAAGCTGCCAACGCCAAGACCGGTCAGCACCGAATAGGCGGGTAGACCGATGCGGTCGGCGGCATCGATCACCATCGCGGCAATGGCGATGACGATCAGGAGCTTGAAGCCAAGACGCAGTAGCTGGCTATCGATACCGCGCGAGCGCAGGCGACGCGAGCGAATGATAACCTCTGGAATACGGCTGAAGACAACCGCGACCAGCCAAGCCAACAGTGAATACTCGATGACGACGAAGACCCGCGCGATGCTTTGCAGCATCGACCCGGTGAAATTGATCTGCCAATCGATCAGCGCATGGACGCTTACCGCTAGCAACAGCGCGAGCATCAATGCGATCATGGTGCGCCAGCGGGTCTCGCGGCCGAGCTTGGCTTGAGCGCGGCGCTCGGCGCGACGCGCGAGTCGGTAGGCCAAGAGCGCGATGGCGATCGCACCGATGACAGCTGCGGCGGCGGCGAGCCATTGCCAGACCGCCTGCCCAAGCCATTCTTCAGCGAGCCAAGGCGGCAGTGCGTGACTGTCGGCCCAGGTGAAATCGATCCCGGTCCCAGGCGTCAGCGTATAGGCGCGATAGATCCCTGGCGTCGAGCCCTGCGGTCGATAAGGCAGATCCTCAACACTGGCAAAGAAGTCCTCCGCCCGGTCGACGGTATCCGCGCTGAACAGCCAGGCCCCCGCGCGTGGCCCTTCTTGGACCTGTTGCAGCAGGATCTCGGTATTGGGGATCCGCCATTGGGTCAAGTCCTCGCGCTCGACCTGCTCGGCATCCGGAATACTGGCGTAGGGCGGCAGCCCAACGCGGTCGATGACCTCTTTCAGCAAGAGCGCGACCTCGGCCCCAACCCCCTCGGCAAAGGCCCGCGGAACCTCGCTGAGGTCCAAGGTGCGCACCGCGCGGCGCAGGGGCTGCAGCGTCTCCCGACCCGACTGCTCGGGGTCCTTGCCAATCAGATAGACGCGGTCCAGGTTCAAGATCAGGCTGGCAATGGTCGCCCTCGGGCTGGAGGTATCAGGCGGGCGCAGCGGATTCAGCTCGGCCGCGATCGCCGCGGGCAATGGGTGATCTTGGGTATCCGCCGCCAGCGTCGAACCCAGGGGCTGAAACAGCCCCATCACCAAGATGAGCAAAACACCGACTAACGCGAGTTTCAGATGGCGCCAATCTAACCCATTGCACCACATCATTAGCCGTTTGAGTCCCGCGCTCTTGCCGCGCGCGGAGGTCATCGGTGAGGGTCTCCTATCAGTTGACGAAGACATCGATCCTGGCTTCCGCGTTCATAACGGTTTCAGTTCCAAGCTCAACGGCACTGAGGATATCCACGGCCCCAGCAATCTCAGCCTCACCATAGGCGTGGCCAGTGCGGCGAAAGGCATCGGAGAAATAGCCAGCCACCATCGTTTTATTCGCCAGCGTAAGTTGATCGTCCGTGCCCGGCTGCGCACCATTCGCGATATCCAGCGCGATCCGCGCGAAGGTGGATTGGCGAAGCTCGGGATTCAGACCAGAGACATTACTGCCATTCAATAAATCCATATAAAACGCAAGACCCGCGGCGTCGACCGGGCGATTGAAAAGCTGCATGAACAGCTCAGTAATGAGCTGCTCCTCACTAAGACCGGAAAAGCGTTCGCGGTACTCAGCTGAGTCAATAAAGGCGTTCAGCAGCTCGTCCTCCCAAACGCCATTGGCCTGCATGAGGGCCGCCATCCAATAATCGAGACCAGCCGGGTCCGCCGGGCGTCCATAGTAGGCCAGATACATGAGCTGGAGTTGCTGGACGTCCGCTGTTGGGATTTGGAGCAGGTTATCCGCACCGAGATCCAGCGCCTCAGCAAGGTATTGATAGCCTTGTTCGAGCACCGCCTGACGCGTGGTTGCGAAGAGATGGCGATATTCATCAATCACATCAACGGAAAAAGGCGCGGCGCTGGACTTGGCGTCCTGGTTGATGAAGACATGCAGAACACCCGGATGCCCACCATTGATCTCAAAATGCGGGTTATCAATGGTTTCGACATCGAGCCGATAATAGCTCAGACGAAAATCCTCACTGGTCTGATAGACCCAGCTTGGCGCGGTATCCTTCCAAGCGCGCGCATCGAAGACCGCGGGCGAACTGGTCTTCAGCTCAATACCAAACATCGCTAGCGGGGCCGTGTTGCCTGGGTGGAGATAATCAGGCTGACCAAAAAGATTGAGGAGGTCAGACGGCAGTGGCAATACCGCGCCCCGCGTATCACCAATCTGCGCAAGCATCGCGGCCGTTGACTCCTCATCACCCATGCTACTGGTGTTCGCGAACAGCGTCAGGACAAAATCATCCGGATTATGAGCAAACTGGATCTGCTTGAGCGCATAAGCCGCGGCCAGGTTGTCGACATAGCCACCATCGTAGAGCCGGAGGGCACGTTGTTCCGTCAATTGCCAAAGATCGGCTTGCGGATCGATGTCGCCAATCGAGAGCCGGTTATCCTGATCAAGGGTTGCACCGATCGCCGCCCGTTTCATGAAGGTTGAAAGTCCAGCAAATAGGCTGGTACCAACCCCCTGAGCATCAACGCCCTCCGGTGTTGCATTCAACCTTGCGATGGCTCTGCTGATCAGTTGTTTGGCAATCTCGAACGTCAGTGTTTCAGAGGCCAGCCCCGCGGCGGCCGCTGACGAAACCAACGCGACGTCAAAGATTCGGACGTTATAGAGATCGATCTCAGCCGGCAGTTCGGTCGTCATGCCCGTACCGGCGATATCACTCCAGTAACGGAGCGTTTTTGGACCGGATGGCAAGAGATTCGCGGCAAGGGGACTTGGGGCTTCGACAAGATCACCTGGATCGACGAAGAGGATGGGAATCGGCCCTTCAATCGGGGGCTGTTCAGCGGCCCCCGGATCGACGGAGACGGTGTTCGTGTACGGATCTAACCAACTCGCACTACCGGCGTCATTCAGCACCTCCATGGAGGTGCCCATGGCCCCGGCAACGACGATATCTTGATCATCGAGCGCGGGTCCACGGCCGCGGTGCTGAAATCGACGATTGAAATCCAGCGACAACCCAGCCCAATCCAGGACGATATTGAGTGCCTCTCTCCAGGTTGGGCCTTGATTCAGATCACCGTCCCACAGACTCGCGAGAAAGACCAGACCGGAGGCCCAGTTGCCATCTTCAACCTCATAGATCAGGTCTTCGAAGATGACATCAACGATCATTATCGAGAGGTCTTGACAATGCCAGCTTGGTATCGTCTCTGGACACTGTGCTTGCAGCAATTGAATCAGATTGTCTCTCGCCCGCGGCGACAACGCCTCAAACCGCCTGACCTGAGAGCCCATATAGCCCTGATCCCCAAACCAATCATCAACATCTGGCGCGGCATCGAGGGCATCGACAAATTGCCCTGAATAAGCCAGCATGGTCAGGAACCAGCTACCGCCGGAATTCCCGGCAAGCAAATCCTGATTGGCAAAAATGGCGTGGAGGTCTGGCGTTGGCACCAGCCCTTGCTGACCTGCCGCCACCAAGCCCGCGAGCCAGCCGGAGGAGGCGGTGTGGGTACTCCAACCGCCGCCGGAAAAACTGACCGCACGCGTTTGCGCGGTCTCTGGACCGAGCTGAGCGGCCGCGGACAGGGAATACAGGAGTACGACAAGCACACCGGGGATCAGCAAGGTCTGACGCAGCATCATTCATCTCCACTCTGACTCAGGTTGTGTTCGGCCGATCTAGCAGTCTACACCGCCTTTCAAAAACAGGCTCAGTATCGTCTTGATCGTTCTCGCCATCCTAGCAGCCTGTCGGACTTTCATAGCTACCGCCCGCTTGCCGACTTGGTAGACTGTCGTCCCGTTTCAGGACCAACGCCGATGCCCAACCTCCGCTCGATCGATCGCGACCGCCCGTTAGCGTTGCCCCTGTCGTTACAGGACTGGCTGCCCGCGGGTCATCTGGCGCGCTACATCGTCGAGGTGGTGGAAGCACTCGATCTGAGCCCCCTGATCCAAGCGTACGCCGGACGCGGGAGCTTGCCCTATCACCCAGCGATGATGCGCTCGCTGTTGATCTACGGCTACGCCACGGGCTGTTACTCCAGTCGCAAGATCGAGTTGGCCACGTTTGATTCGGTGGCCTTTCGCTTCATCGCCTGCAATCAGCACCCCGATCATGACACCCTGGCG
>NZ_NHSH01000018.1 GCF_016653315.1 Halochromatium roseum
CGTCTCGGCAACCATTGATAAGCTTGCCCGCAAGGTCCGCCGTGTCTTCGACTACCTGGGTATGACAGCGAACTCCAACCCCCGTGCTGCCCAAACAGCTCCCGTTGGCTAGAACGGATTTGCCGTGGCTTGAGCGGGCTCAGGGCTGGACATTGGTCAGGTCAACCGATCTCACCCTGCGAGCGCGCCTCAAGCGTCTCGTCCATGAGCGCGTTGACCGCGTCCAAGGATTCCGTCACGGCAAGGGGGACCTCATCGCCTTGCTGAAGGATGTTGCGCACGAGTACCAGGCTCCGCTGCATCTGTTGCAGGTCGCGAACGGCCTCCCAGCTCATGGCCTCGTCGATGTGAAACAGCGCGCGCTCCCAGCCTTCAAACCCTGGGTGTGCAGCCACGCCATCGCGCAGGCACTGCCAGGCGCCCTGCAGATCGGACAGGATGGTTTTCTCGTAGGCTGTCGGTTCAGTGGAAAATCCCATGGCTTCTCCGCCTTATACTGGAAACGCGTCTTACCCAGCCACGATAATGACAGCATCCCACCCGCTCCAGAGGCATCTCCTACATGATCTTCAAGCAGCTGTTCGAGTCTGATTCCTCCACCTATACCTATCTGATCGCCTGTGAGCAAAGCCGTCAGGCGATCCTGATCGATCCGGTCATCGATACCGTCGAGCGTGATCTGCAGGTGCTCAAGGACCTCGGGCTGACCCTGATGGCAACACTGGAAACCCATGTGCATGCCGATCATCTCACCGGCGCACGGCGGCTGAAACAGCGCTCAGGCTGCCAAACCGCCTATCCGAAGATGCTCGACCTACCCTGTGCCGATCTCGGGGTGCAGGAGGGTGAGGCCTTCGTGGTCGGCTCGGTGAGCCTGCATCCGTTGTTCACCCCCGGCCATACCGATCATCACCATGCCTACTTGATCGATACCCCGGTGCAGAAGCTGCTGTTCACCGGCGATGCGCTGCTGATCGAGGCCTGCGGTCGCACCGACTTTCAATCCGGCGATGCCGCAACGCTCTACCACAGCATCCACAACAAGCTGTTCTCGCTTCCGGACGAGACCCTGGTCTATCCCGGCCATGATTACGAGCAGCGCTGCGTCTCGAGCATCGCCCAGGAGAAGGCGCGCAATCTGCGGCTCGGACAGGGCCGCTCGAAAGAGGACTTCGTCGCGCTGATGGACGGGCTCGGCCTGCCCTATCCGCGCAAGATCGACTTTGCGGTACCGGGCAATGAGGACTGCGGCGCCTGCCCCACCAATGTGCCGGAACAGTTCCGCGGTCCCTGCTCGGCCAGCGATCAGGGGTGAGTCGACCGAACGTCCTCAAAGCACCGCTGCAAGCCTGGCTCGCCGAACGCCGACACGCGCGCAGCGACAGTGCTGAACGCCACCCTCGGCTGCACTATGCCTGGGATGCGGACGCGGCCGTTCTGTTCGTCGACTACTCGCCACTGCTCGGCATTGAGTGCCTGCATGCGGTCAGTCACTGGGCTTCGGGCTTCGCCACCCTGCGCTATGCCGAGGGGCTGTTTGAAGCCGCCTGCATCCGCGACCTGTGGCTGCCGTTTCAACGCGACCATGAAGATCGCGCGTTTCGGCACTGGTTTGCGACCCTGCCCGAGGAGCTGGCCGAGGTCTTGGAGAGGCTGCCGGCTCGCCGCTATGCCTTAGCGGCGCTCGCGCAGCGCTCGCAGGCCATGCACGATCTGATCCTATCGAACGTCAGGCTCTGCTTCCTGCTGCATCACTGGGCGGAGACACAGGGCTGGTCCGAGCATCAGCTGATCGAGATCGCGGGCCGCAAGCAGACCCAGATCCTCAGCGCCTTGGGGCTGCCACCCTATCGCCGTGTGCTCAGGCTGATCGCCAAGCTGCGCATCGGTGAGTTCGACGCCTATGAGGTTGACCGGCTGTTGCGGGTGCTGCGTCAGGAGGCGACCTGCAATGCCCTGGTGCATGAGCCTGAGTTGAGCCTTCGACTGGTGAAGATCCTTGAGGACTATCCCTGGGTTGCCGGTCGCCCGTTGCAGCGGTTGCTCTGCGAGGCCTCGAACCGAACGCTGCGCGAATGGATCAACGACAGCCTGCGCATGGGCGGCGAGGCGGCGTTGCGTGAGCTGCGCCGCTGCGATCGGCCGTCGCAGGTGCGGCGGCTGCATGAACGGTTGATCGTCGAGCAGATCGAGCAGGACGGCAACCACCGCAGACGCTTCGACGCCAGCGGCCAGATGCTCGCCTTTCCGCCGGCCCCATTCGCCGATACCGCGTCCATTCAGGCGATCACGACGCCGGATGCGCTGCAGTTGGAGACCCAGTTGATGCGCCATTGCGTGGCCTCCTACACCGATCGGGTCTACGATGGCCAGTATGCGATCTACAAGGTGTTGGAGCCGGAACGGCTGACCTTGGGGCTGTGTTTGCGCCATGGCGGTGTCGCCCTGGATCAATTGAGGGGCGTCGCCAACCGAGCGCCGAGTCCGAAGGCGCAAGCGGCCGTGGAGTACTGGCTGCATGAGCAGCTGAAGGTCGCTCGGTCCTGAGGCCAAGGCTCAGGATGACGCGTCGGGCACCTCGCGCACCCTGGAGGCTGAGCAACGCCTGCGCAATGGCTCAGCGATCGATGCAGCGCTGCTCCCGAAGACTCAGCCCGTGATCAACCGCTCCAGCGCCTCGGCATCGAACTGCCGCAGCCCGATCAGGGCGCCGATCGCGTTGCCGAGCTCGCGCTCGCCCGACATCAGCAGCAGTGCCGAGAGCGAGGCCACGAACGCTTGGGCGCGCGCGGCCTCGGTCGGCTCGCCTTGGGCCTCGGTGAGCGCCTTGCAGATGAGCTGCAGATCGATCACCTCGAGCGTCTCAACTGGCCCGTCCAGCGCCGCCTGGTCCGCCGTGTCTTGTGTCTTTATCATGCCCTCGCCTCCTGAAGCCTGAGGTCGCCCAAAGATTCGGCCGCAGCATCAGGCCGGCGTGGATCGATTGCGGCGCGGCGTTTTATGATCTCGGTCTGCAGGGCTTGCCCAAAGCTCGCCTTGATCTCCAGCCAGTCGCGCGGCCTGATCGTGATCGGCGCCGGCTCCGGAAAGTCCTTGAACCAGGGTCCATAGGAGGGTCCAAGCACCTGCTCTCGCTCGGCCGCCAGCACGGCCAGATCGGCCTGTTTGACGGCGGCGGGCTCGGGATAGACCAGACCGAAGACCTCGGCGACCACGGCGCTGATGCGTGCCTCAACGGCCTTATACTCAGGCATCACCTGCTTGAGCGGGCTGACCATATCGCCGATGTAGGCCTCGGCGGCATCGTGCAGCAGGCCTTCGAGCCGCAGCTCAAGCGGTAGCAGTTCAGCGACGTGCAGCGAGTGCTGGGCAACGCTGTAGGGGAACAGGGCGGCACCGTTGAAGCGGTTCATCAACGAGAGCGAATGGACGATGTCATCCAGGCGAACCATCGCCGGCCGCGGATCACGCAGGTCGAAGGCGATGCCGGAGTAGGTGTGGATGTGAACAGGATCAATGTCGGTCATGAGGGTGCGCGAGAAGAGCCGCTTGTTGTCAGTGCCGGTGCCGTCGCCAGGCTGTCAAGCAGCGATGGTGGTGATCGATCGCCTGTGGACGGCTCGACGATGATACGGGATCACTCCAGGCGAGACGCCGATGACAGACCTTGCACCCCTGATTGACCTGCCCTCCCTGCGCGCCCGCTACGAAGGGTTCCTGCTCGATGCCTACGGTGTGCTGGTCGATCGCGAGCGCGCCCTGCCCGGTGCAGTTGCCTTGCTCGAGGAGCTTGAGCATGCCGGCTGTCCCTGGCGAGTGCTCACCAATGCCGCCAGTCGTCTACCCGAGGAGCTCAGTGAGACCTTCGCGGCCCTTGGGTTGTCGATCCCGGCCGAGCGCATCCTGACCTCGGGCTCGCTCTTGGCCGAGCCTGCGGTGAGTGGCGATCTGCGCGGGATACGGGCCTTGGTCCTAGGTCCAGCCGGCGCGCATCGCTATGCCGAGCGTGCAGGCATCATCCCGGTGCCGTTCGAGGAGGCGCTCGACGCCGAGGCGCTCATCATCGCCGATCAGCAGGATCTGCGCTGGCCCGAGCACATGGACCTGGCCGCGAGCCTCCTGGTGCATCGCCTCGATGCCGGTCTGCCGTTGCGGCTGTTGCTTTGTAATCCCGACCTGATCTATCCGGTGGCGCCGGGGCGGGTCGGTCTCACAGCCGGGGCCTTGGCAGCGATGCTCGAGGCCATTATCCGCGAGCGGTGGCCCGATCAGGGCATCGGCTTCGTGCGCCTCGGCAAACCCGCACCGGCGCTGTTTGAGATCGCCCGTCGCCAGCTCGGCGTGACGCGCTTGGTGATGCTCGGCGATCAACTCGCCACTGATATCGTTGGCGCGCGGGCCGCGGGCATCGATGCGGTCCTGGTCGGTACCGGGTTGGCGCCTGCATCCGGCAGAGCGGCCACGGCCATTCGTCCGACCTGGGTCCTGCCGTCGCTTGCGGTCGAATCCAGCCAAGCTGCTGCGGACCGCGCCAGTGCTTAGAAAAGCACCTGACCGGCTGGTCTCAGGCCCTCACTCGGTCATGCGCATCACGCCGGTGACGATCCCTAAGATCTCCAGCTCTTCGTGTTTGAGGTAGATCGGCGCCATCTCCGGGTTGGCCGGTTGCAGGCGGATGCCATCGGTCTCGACATAGAAACGCTTCAGCGTGACGCGCTCGTTGTTGATGAGCGCGACGATAGTCTCGCCGTTCTCCGCCGTTTGGCGCTGCTCGACGAGGATGATGTCGCCATCCTGAATCTGATCATCGATCATCGAATGCCCGCGCACCCGCAGGGCATAGCTGGCCTTGCGCGCGAGATGGCTCGGGACCTTGACCGTCTGGTTGTCTTCGGGCGTCTCCACCGGTCGGCCAGCGCTGACGTAGCCGAGCAACGGTAGTTCAACCGCCACCTCGGTCTCCAGATCCAGGGGCTCGAGGGCCGGGAACCAGGTCGGACGGCTGCGCTTGGGGATCAGGTAGGTGGTCTGAGCGGACATGCGGCGTTCCTCGGGTGGTGAGAGGGTTGCTGGTGGTCGGGGTGTCAGCGGCCACAAGACGCGGCTGAACGGACTGAGAGCATGGCCTGATCGTCTCTGTCTGCCAAGGCTTTGCAGATGCGCTGCAGATCGATCACCTCGAGCGGCTCGTTGATCTCTTTTGTCGTGCGCATACAATGCCTCCTCAGCGCGCCGGGCGTGTCTCTATGAAAGGCCAGCGCCACTGAGTCGAAGCGGCGGGCCTACATGACTGAACACGCACGCACCCGATCAGCCGAGGATCTGCAGCCGATCGACCAACTGCAGCTGCGTGTTCTGATCCTGCACCAGAGCCTCCCAGGTCGGATAGGGCGCTGGCGGCTGATACCCACTCGCCCGCGTGTCATAAGCGCCTTCGATCCCGGTGATGGCGCGCATCAGATCGCTCGCGGCAGCCTTGACCCCATCATCGGTCATGCGTGCGCCGCCCCAATAATCGTTGCCAGGCCAAGAGACCTGGTCCCAGGCG
>NZ_NHSH01000019.1 GCF_016653315.1 Halochromatium roseum
CGCCTGGGACCAGGTCTCTTGGCCTGGCAACGATTATTGGGGCGGCGCACGCATGACCGATGATGGGGTCAAGGCTGCCGCGAGCGATCTGATGCGCGCCATCACCGGGATCGAAGGCGCTTATGACGCGCGGGCGGTCGGTTATCAGCCGCCAGAGCCTTATCCGACCTGGGAGGCGTTGGTACAGGATCGGGGCACGCAGCTGCAGCTGATCGATCGGCTGCGGGTGCTGGGTTGAACCACTGCCACTCCAGCCAACCATGACCGGCATGCATCCTGTTCATATCCACACCTACTCCGGCATCGCCTTTGATCTGCGTGATCCGCAGCCGGCGATGGTTCGCCTGGACGACATCATCCATTCGCTCTCATTGATGAACCGCTTCAATGGAGCGGCCCTGTTCCCCTACAGCGTCGCCCAGCATTCGCTGCATGTCGCTGAGCTGCTGCCGGCCGAGTTGCGGCTCGAGGGCCTGCTGCACGATGCCGCCGAGGCCTATATCGGCGATATGGTCAGCCCGCTCAAGCAGGTGATGCCGGAGTATAAGGCCGTTGAGGCACGCATCAGCGCTGTGGTTGCCGAGGTCTTCGGTCTGGCCTATCCCGAGCCAGCCGCGGTCAAACAGGCCGATCTGGCCGTGCTGGCGGCCGAGCGCGAGCAGGTGCTTGGACCCTCCTATGGACCCTGGTTCAAGGACTTTCCGGAGCCGGCGCCGATCACGATCAGGCCACGCGACTGGTTGGAGGTCAAGGCGAGCTTTGGGCAAGCCCTGCAGACCGAGATCATAAAACGCCGCGCCGCAACCGATCCACGCCGGACAGATGCGGCCGAGTCTTTGAGCGACCTCAGGCTTCAGGAGGTGAGGGTATGACAAAGGCACAAGACTCAGCGGACCAGGCGGCGCTGGACGGGCCGCTTGAGACGCTCGAGGTGATCGACCTTCAGCTCATCCGCAAGGCGCTCGCCGATGCCCAGGGCGAGCCGACCGAGGCGGCACGTGCGCAGGCCTTTGTCGCCGCGCTCTCGGCGCTGCTGCTGATGAGCGGGGATCGCGAGCTCGGCAACGCGATTGGCGCCCTGATCGGGCTGCGGCAACTCGATGCCGAGGCGCTGGAGCGGTTGATCACAGGCTGAGTCTCTGGGGATCAGCGCTGTATCAATCGCCGAGCCATTGCGCAGGCGTTGCTCAGCCTCTGCGGTTGCACGAGTTTGCCCGACTCCTCATCCTGAGCCTTGGCATCAGGACCGAGCGACCTTCAGCTGCTCATGCAGCCAGTGCTCCACGGCCGCTTGCGCCTCCGGACTCGGCGCTCGGTTGCTGACGCCCTTCAATTGATCCAGGGCGACACCGCCATGGCGCAAACGCAGTCCCAAGGTCAGCCGTTCCGGCTCTAACACCTTGTAGACCGCATACTGACCGTCGTAGACCCGATCGGTGTACGAGGCCACGCAATGACGCATCAGCTGAGTCTCCAACTGCAGCGCATCCGGCGTCGTGATCGCCTGAATCGACGCGGTATCGGCGAACGGGGCCGGTGGAAACGCGAGCAGGTGGCCGCTGGCATCGAAGCGTCGGCGGTGGTTGCCGTCCTGCTCGATCTGCTTGACGATCAAGCGCTCATGCAGCCGCCGCACCCTCGACGGCCGATCGCAGCGGCGCAGCTCACGCAGCGCCGCCTCGCCGCCCATGCGCAGGCTGTCGTTGATCCAATCGCGCAGGGTGCGGTTCGAGGCCTCGCAGAGCAACCGCTGCAGCGGGCGACCGGCGACCCAGGGATAGTCCTCAAG
Source organism: Halochromatium roseum (assembly GCF_016653315.1). GTDB lineage: Bacteria > Pseudomonadota > Gammaproteobacteria > Chromatiales > Chromatiaceae > Lamprobacter > Lamprobacter roseus. The sequence continues at coordinate 1,790 of NZ_NHSH01000019.1, forward strand.
GATCTTCACCAGCCGAAGGCTCAACTCAGGCTCATGCACCAGGGCGTTGCAGGTCGCCTCCTCACGCAGCACCCGCAGCAACCGGTCGACCTCATAGGCGTCGAACTCACCGATGCGCAGCTTCGCGATGAGCCTGAGCACACGGCGATAAGGCGGCAGCCCCAAGGCGCTGAGGATCTCGGTCTGCTTGCGGCCCGCAAGCGCGATCAGCTGCTGCTCGGACCAGCCCTGTATCTCCACCCAGTGATGCAGCAGGAAGCAGAGCCTGACGTTGGACAGGATCAGATCCCGCACCGCCTCCGAGCGCTGCGCGAGCGCCGCCAAGGCATAGCGCCGAGCCGGCAGTCGCTCCAATGCCTGGGCCAGCTCCTCGGGCAGGGTCGCAAACCAGTGCCGAAACGCAGCATCCTCATGGTCGCGTTGAAACGGCAGCCAGAGATCGCGGATGCAGGCGGCTTCAAACAACCCCTCGGCATAACGCAGGGTGGCGAAGCCCGAGGCCCAGTGGCTGACCGCATGCAGGCACTCCATGCCGAGCAGTGGCGAGTAGTCGACGAGCAGAACGGCGGCGTCCGCATCCCAGGCATAGTGCAGCCGAGGGTGGTGCTCAGCACTGTCGCTGCGCGCGTGTCGGCGTTCGGCGAGCCAGGCTTGCAGCGGTGCTTTGAGGGCGTTCGCTCGACTCACCCCTGATCACTAGCCGAGCAGGGACCGCGGAACTGCTCCGGCACGTTGGTCGGGCAGGCGCCGCAGTCCTCATTGCCCGGCACCGCAAAGTCGATCTTGCGCGGATAGGGCAGGCCGAGCCCATCCATCAGCGCGACGAAGTCGTCTTTCGAGCGGCCTTGGCCGAGCCGCGGATTGCGCGCCTTCTCCTGGGCGATGCTCGAGACGCAGCGCTGCTCGTAATCATGGCCGGGATAGACCAGGGTCTCGTCCGGGAGCGAGAACAGCTTGTTGTGGATACTGTGGTAGAGCGTCGCGGCATCACCGGATTGAAAGTCGGTGCGCCCGCAGGCCTCGATCAGGAGCGCATCACCGGTGAACAGCAGCTTCTGCACCGGGGTATCGATCAGGTAGGCATGGTGATGATCGGTGTGGCCGGGTGTGAACAATGGATGTAGGCTCACCGAGCCGACCGTGAAGACCTCACCCTCCTGCACGCCGAGATCAGCACAGGGCAGGTCGAGCATCTTCGGATAGGCGGTCTGGCAGCCCGAGCGCTGTTTCAGCCGCCGCGCGCCGGTGAGATGATCGGCATGCACATGGGTCTCCAGTGTTGCCATCAGCGTCAGCCCAAGGTCCTTGAGCACCTGCAGATCCCGCTCGACGGTATCGATGACCGGATCGATCAGGATCGCCTGACGGCTTTGCTCACAGCCGATCAAATAGGTATAGGTGGAGGAATCAGACTCGAACAGCTGCTTGAAGATCATGTAGGAGATGCCTCTGGAGCGGGTGGGATGCTGTCATTATCGTGGCTGGGTAAAACGCGTTTCCAGTATACGGCGGAGAAGCAATGGGATTTTCCACTGAACCGACAGCCTACGAGAAAACCATCCTGTCCGATCTACAGGGCGCCTGGCAGTGCCTGCGCGCTGAGGTGGCGGCACACCCAGGGTTTGAAGGCTGGGAGCGCGCGCTGTTTCACATCGACGAGGCCATGAGCTGGGAAGCCGTTCGCGACCTGCAACAGATGCAGCGGAGCCTGGTGCTCGTGCGCAACATCCTTCAGCAAGGCGATGAGGTCCCCCTTGCCGTGACGGAATCCTTGGACGCGGTCAACGCGCTCATGGACGAGACGCTGGGTGCGCTCGCGCAGGGTGAGATCGATTGAGGAGCCTCGCTCACCGCGCCGAGAGCACCGCAGTGGCCAGCGCCTTCTGGATCTCGGTGACGTTATCCGCTCCGCGCAAGGTCTTTGAGACTGGCTCACTGGCACCCGAGACCCAGACCTTCAGCTCCGCATCCAGATCGAAATGCCCGGCGGTCTCGACCGAGAAGCGGGTGATCGCCTTGTAGGGGATCGACAGATACTCGACCTTCTTACCGGTCAGCCCCTGCTTGTCGATCAACAGCAAGCGCGCATTGGTGAAGATGAACTGATCGCGGATGACCTTGAAGGCGACCTCGATGGTCTCATCGGCAGCGAGGATCGGCTTGAGCTCATCGGCGAGTTGGGCAGGATCAATGGTGGAGGCGTTGCCGAGTAGGCCGCTCAAGAGTCCTATGGGGTTTCTCCATTGTTCGTGTTGTCGCGTTACAGCTGACGCTCGCTCAGGCATGTGCCTGTTATGTTAATAGCTACCGTCTCCTCACCCCGCATCATGCGCTGACCATCCCCAGGCAGAACGAGCCAAGCCCTGATCTGGCGTGATCCCTGAGCAGGATCAAGGAGCATCAGGTCACTGCCGCGTATCGCGCTCGCTGCCGATCCCTGAGCGCGAGCCTGCGGTGCGCAGCATCCAGCAGCCGATCAAGGCACCGGCTGGAATGGTCAGCCAGCCAAAGAGTGCAAGGCTAAACAGGCTGAAGACGATCGCTCCGATGATCCCCTGCAGCGGGTTCATTGGCGGTTCGCCCGCAGAGGCCCCGGCGGTGAGCCAGGGGTCATCGACCCAGGCACCCAGGATGAACAGCCACCAGCAGAGCAGATGTGAGAGCAGCCCGGCGAGCGCGCCCGTGAACAGACCCGTTCGGCAGCGCCTTGCCTGCCGACGTTCGACCAGCCAGCGCCAAAGCCCGAAGCCAGTGACAAACGCGGCCGTACTCGAGTAAACCGGGAAGGACTCCCAGCCGTCGCCGATCGCTGACCAGGCGACGTAGCCGCCCACGACAAGCCCCACCAAGGCAAAGCATGCGGCAAAGTGCAGGCTGCTGGAGACCGGTTTGATCATACGATGTCATCGTCATTGGGCGCTCATGAATCCATGCAAATCAGAATGAGCAATGATCAAAGGCTCATTGTGGGTTTTGAGGACATGCTTCCGGCTGTAATAACGTCTCGAGGAGCGCCCCCAGCAAGGCTCGTCCCCGTTGTCTGACGTTGTGCACGAATTCGAAGAACCCGAGGTACAGAGGGAGTTTTCCTGTGAGAGGCCACGATGCGGACGCAGCCAGGAGCGCAGCAGCGACCAAAA
>NZ_NHSH01000020.1 GCF_016653315.1 Halochromatium roseum
GTTGATTGGCGCGGGTCTTGCTGCATTTGCTCAAATCGACGGGCGGATGATCAAGACACTCACCAAGGCTCCCAGCGGAGCGACACGCACTCGACGGGGGCAGTATGCGTCAGATCGGCATCTTCTTCGGAACGGACTCCAGCACCACCCGACTGATCGCGAAGAAGATCGCAAAAGCGATCAAGGCGCGCCACGGAGAGGGCGTGGTCGCCAAACCGCTGAACGTCAATCGCGCCAGCGCTGATGACCTGTTGGCCTTCCAGGCGCTGATCCTCGGCATACCCACCGATGGCGAAGGCGTGCTCCCCGGCAAGGCCAACGACACCGACGAGGCCGCCTGGCTGGAGCTCCTGCCACAGCTCGACGGCAAGGACTTCAGTGGCATCCGTATTGCCCTGTTCGGGCTCGGTGATCAGGAGAACTATCCGACCCACTTCTGCGACGCCATGATGGACCTGCACAGCCGGTTCTCCAAGGCGGGTGCCCAGATGCTGGGCGGCATCGACACCGGCGGCTTCGAGTTCAAGTGTTCGCGGGCCGTCGTCGATGGACGCTTCGTCGGCCTGGCGTTGGATCAGCACCTGCAGTCGCTGCTGACCGACGCACGCATCGACGCCTGGCTCGACGAGGTCCTCCCGCTGTTGCTCGAGGTCTGCGAAGCGCCGGTACCTGCCTAGTCCCGCTCTGGAAATCGCTGTGCGCTGCCCATCCATTCGGTCGGAGTTGGTCATCTCATGAAGACAGCGCTGGACTGGTCCGCCTACCAGGATGCTGGCATGGGCGACGCCTATGCGGACATCCCGAGGCACGGTGGCGACTTCGCCAAGGCCGTCGCGGTCTGTATCAACAGCCGCCAGTGCGAGGCCGAGACCCGCAAGGGTGTCATGTGTCCGAGCTTTCGCGTCACCGGCGATCCGGCCCTCTCCACCGGTGGGCGAGTGCGGCTATTGAAGGCCTCCCTCAATACCGTAGCGGCCGATGCACACTCGGCTGATGCGACCCAAAGCGAGGCCAGCCTGCTCGATGCAGCCCTCGCCGATCCAACTCTTGCCCGCGCGATGGATCTTTGCGTCGCCTGCAAGGGCTGCAAGCGCGAGTGCGAGAGCAACGTCGACATGGCGTTGATCAAGAGCGAATACCTGGCGCAGCGGGTGCGGCGCGACGGTCTGCGCTGGCGTGCCCGCCTCTTCGCCGCGCTACCTCACTGGCTGTCGCGCTATCGACCTGCCGTGCGCTGGCTGATCGGGATGCGCAACCGCCAACCTTGGCTGGCGCAGCTAGGTCAGCGGTTGCTCGGCATCACCGCCGAGGTCCCCTTGCCGGAGCCCACTCGAGCGCCCTTTGAGCCCGACCCTGAACCCGCCGCCGCACCCGCATCGGCACTGACCGAGGCTTCCACACCGTCGCTACCGGAGGTCGTGCTCCTGGTCGACTGCTTCGGCCGCCATTTCGAGCCCGAGATCCCGCGCGCGGCGCTGCGCGTGCTCAGGGCCGCCGGCTACCGCGTCCACATCGCCGAGCCTGCCGAATCGGACCCGAACCCGAAACGCCCACTGTGCTGCGGGCGCACCTATCTGGCCCAGGGTCTGGTGGAACAGGTCGCCGATGAGGCCAGGCGCCTGCTGAGCGCGCTGCTGCCCCACGCCCGCGCCGGGCGTTGGATCATCGGACTCGAGCCCTCCTGCCTGTTGAGCCTGCGCGACGACCACCTCGCGCTTGGCCTTGGTGACGCGGCGCGGGTTGTAGCCGAGCGCAGCCTGTTGCTGGAGGAGTTCCTGGCCAAAGAGCTCATAGCCAAGCGCCTCAAGCTTCCCTTCACCGATGCGCAAGCGCACGACAGCAGCACTACGTTGGTGCACGGCCATTGTCACCAGAAGGCGGTAGGCGCGATGAAGTCGATGCGCAAGGTGTTGAAGTGGGTACCAGGACTGACGCCGGAGATGATCGACGCCGGCTGCTGCGGCATGGCCGGCACCTTCGGCCTGGAACAGGAGCACGCCGAGCTGTCCCGACAGATGGCCGAGCTTCACTTGCTGCCGCAACTGCGTGCCAATCCGAGCGCGCCCGTCATCGCCAATGGCTTCTCCTGTCGGCAGCAGATTCGTGCCCATACGACGCAACGCCCTCGCCATCTGGCGCAAGTGCTCGCCGACGCGCTGGAGCTGGATCTGGACATGGAGCCGCAGCAGGAGGTCGCTACGCAGCAGGCTGTCGAGCAGAACAGAGCAACACAGAACGGCAGGGCTTGGCTCCGGCATCATGGCGCCGCACAGGCAAAGCAGGGCCGAGTGAGCCAGGTGACTGAGCGATGAACACGGCATCGACCCTCAACACGATAGCGCGCGAGCGACGCAAGCTGCTGGTCTGTGACAGCACTGAACTGGCGGAGCGCCAGCATCGCATCATCCCCTTGCTGTTCAAGAAGCACCCGCAGACCGCGATCGTGCTGCGCTACGCCGGCCAAGTCTACGCCTATCTGAATCAATGCGTGCACATGGTGCGGCGTCTGGACTGCGTGCACGACGCCGTTTTCGATGAACAGCAAGGGCATCTGCGCTGTTCCATGCATGGCATCGTCTTCGATCCGACCTCAGGCGAATCCTTGAGCGTGCTCTGCTCCGGCGAGCGACTCGAGCCCCTGCGCTGCGAGGAGAGCGACGGTCAGGTCTACCTCATCGATAAACACGTGATAGCGCTGATGTAGACAGGGCAACCTGTGATGCACCGGCCTGTCCGTCCTTGCCCTGTTCGCGCAGATACGCCGACATCAGCCGCGCCAACTCCGCCTGGGGCAGATCGCCGCGATCGCGCATGAAGCTGAACTCCATGAAGCCGATCAGCCCCGGCACCAACAGATAGTAGGTCTCATGCCCCACCGGTAGATCCATCACCAGCCCCTTGTTGGCCATCGACTCTAGAATCCCATCCAGCTCCGCCGCCGGCAGACCGGTGCGCTCGACCAGCTCAGCCCGGGTGGCCTCGGTCAGCGGAAAGCGCGCCGCCACCTCGGCCTCACGCGGATCAAACAGCAGCGCGAGGATCTGGCGCAGGCGCGGACTGTCGACCAGGCCTACCGGGTAGCGGTTGAGGCGGTCGATCAGCGGCACCAGGGCCGATTTGTCGTTCAGCAGATGTCCCATAGTGAGGTCTCTTGCGCAAACGCTGTCGGATGCGGAGTGATGTCAATCCCAGAGCGGCGTTGATCGGGACGCCTGCTCGCCCGGGAACCTGGACGACATCCATGGCGGTTCGCCCGCAGGCATGGCAGCGGCGCATCGGCGAACCTTAGTGCTGAAGAGGACCGCGCCGGCCGGGCCTGATAGGCTGCATCCCATCCAGCGGTTGGTCCAGAGTACGTGTTCGACTTCCATGACGACCCTGTTCTCCATCATTGAATCCCCCCAGCCATCCCCGGCTCGAGGCGCTCTACCAGCGCTTGGGGATCACCCAGATCAAGCTTACCTCGCAGCGCAAGGCCCTGCAGGCGCTCAAGCGCAGTGCGCCAGACTGGGTGGTGGCGGAATTCTTCTACGGTTTCGGTAACAACTATGCCGGTGCCAATGTCTGCAATCTCGATGTGTTCCTTGCCAGCCTGAACAAGCAGGCGCCCGAAGCGCGGATCATCGTCCTGGTCAGCAAAGAGCAGGCCCAGTATGTCCCGCTGCTCGCCGAGCGGTTTCCGCTCTCTGCTGTGCTAACTCTGCCAGTCATCGAGGCCGAGGTCGACGCGATTCTGCGCGACGCTGCGATGTCCGTGAGTGAGGCCGCTTCTCAGGTCTGACGCCACTGCAAGAGAGCCCTGTGAGCCGCGATGACCCAAAGCTATCAGCACAATCGCATGTCCTGGCGCCTGATCATCGTCTTGCTGATGGGCCTCTGCACCGCCTGCGAGCCGGTGAATCGCGCATCGACGGGGCCGACACCCGACATCGATGTCATCGAGCTCAGCATCGGCCAGGCGCACGAGGCCTTG
>NZ_NHSH01000021.1 GCF_016653315.1 Halochromatium roseum
ATCCGCGTCGATCAGGGGATTGTCAAGCGTATCGGGCGCTTGTTCAAGCCGGTCGTTTGCCCTGTGCGCTGATCAGCGATTCTGCATGGATTGCCGAGGGGGTTCTGGGCTCAAATTGAACTGCCTACCCACCGCCCATACCGGCTGCTCCACGCGCGCGCTCGGTGCGCGACCGCGGCCTTGGCGCCGAGGGCGCGCAATGCCCTGACCGGCGCCGAACGCAAGGCGTTTGCGGCTGAGGTGGGGCGGTTGATTCCACGGTTGTACGTCGATTCCAGCAGCGACGCAGATTCCACTATGGAACAGAAATGGCTGCTGGAACTGGCAGAGAAATCTGGAATGGGCAAGGCGTTTGCTGCTGAGGTGGGGCGGCTTTGTCAAAAGCTCGCGTTGCTGTCAAATGAAGAAGCGTTGTCAAAGCTTGACAGCAAGTGGTTGGTTGACATGGCGGAGCAATCTGGACAGACGCGCCAGAACCTCTACAACTGGTGGAAATCCTTCACCACCGAAACCAACCGCAGCATCACACCCAAGCAAGCCACACCAGAGGATAAATCAGCCTTCTTCGATTGGCTCGAAGCTGCTAAGGCTGATATGCATGTTCCAGCGCAACATGCCCAGCAACAAGGCCCTGCCACCACGGTGGCACTCTCTGCCACCACGCCTTCCTCGTTCTTTGCCACCGTCGCTTGAAAAGTGGTGGCAACCGCACCTTGCACTGTCGCAAGCGACAGTCTATATTGAGCGCATGAACACACAAACCGACGACCGACGCGCACGTTACCGGGCAAAGCGACAGCAGCATGGAATGTCGCAAGTCACAGTCTGGGTTCCCGAGCGCGACCGTGAGCGCGTTAGGCGCTACGCTGCCGGTCTGACTTCGACGTATGAGAAAGAGATGAAGAAGCAAGCCAAGTCTGGCTGACTGGTGGCCCTGAGCGCCTGGTACGCGCTCAAGGCCGGTACATCAATGCCTGATAAGGAGGCATCAATGCAAGACCATGCTAACACCCACCGCCCGCGCGAGATCGAGCGTCATATCGTCCGCAGCATCCGCAAGCTGGCCGACGCAGATTTGGTCCGGCTGCTCGAAGCGCTGCGCAGCGTGACCACCAACAGCAAGGAGGCAACCCATGCGTGACCCACGAATTGATGACATCCGCGCCGAGCTGGGCATCGACGAAAACCGAAGCTGGGGCACCCTGGCCGACATTCTGCGGGCGCTACCGAGTCTCTGCGACCGCGCTGGTGTGAACATCGCGCATGTCACCCGTGATCCCGAGTATGCCGTGACCTCGATCAGCCTCGGACTTGCGACGCTTGGCAAGCTGCTCGCGGACATCGAAACCGCAAAAGAGCTGTCACCGCTCGACGTCACATGTCTCGGTGATCTGATCGCAACGACTGCCGAGCTGATCGCGCCGCTGCAAGACATCGCTTGCGCATGCGCGAGCGAGAGGGCCAAGCCATGACACCTGAGCAGCACACCGATTTAGAGCTTATCGCGCTCGGGCTGCGAGCAACGCTGGATGCAATCGACATGAGTGCAGATCGCGAGCAGAAAGACGGATTGTTCGCTGGCTGTCTGTACATGAGCAAGCAGCTTGTTGAGATCGTCAACGCGATCGATCGTCCGGCCCAGCCAGCGAAGGAGGCCGGCGCATGAACGACAACATCCCGCTTGCATTCATCCTCGAGCTGGAGCTGCTCGAAGCCGAGCGCGTCGATACCGGGCTGCTCGATCCTTGCCGCCTGTTCATCGCTGGGCTCGCTGATGAGCTGCGGCACAGGGGCCATACGGACATTGCAGATCGCATGGTGGCACTGGTGGAGCGATCCCGCGCGGCGTCTAGGGCCGCTGGCGATGCTCGGCAGATAGGCGGCTGAGAGAGGAAGAGCGCCGAAACTGAGCCCGAATAACAATTCCGGGGGTCTCGGCGCTCTCTTCAAGATAGGCACGGACTGAGCCTGAGTCAACGCGCGCATGGACGCGCCAAGTCTAGACAATCGTCTAGATTCGTCTACCGCCATCGTCTAGACTGACCAAAACCAACGTCTAGACAGGCCCGACCATGACCGACAACCGCGAGCAGCTTGCTTTCAGATTCCCCCCTGGCACTCGCCAGCGCATCGAAGCGCTACGTCTTGAGCGAGAGACCATCACAGCAACGATGCTGCGGGCGCTGACAGCCCTTGAACGCTCGCCTGATGCCCGTCTAGACCCGCAGCTAGACGAATCTACCACTCAGCCCAGCAACGCCTTGAGCGAGCGTCTAGCAGCGATTGAGACACGTCTAGACAAGCTGGAATCGGCGTCTAGACCGAGTGCTAGACCGGCAGCCAGACGGCCAAAGGGAGACGGCGAGTTTCAATATCCTGATGATGTTCGGCGGGCGGCTGTTGAACTGCGGCGAGCCGGTAAGACAGGCCCGCAGATCGCTGATGAGATCGAGAAGATGACTGGCAAGCGGCCAAACAAGAAAAGCGTGATCCGGCAGGTTTCGATCTGGGCTGAGCAGCTTGGGCTTGACGCGGGCGCTGGTTCGGCATGAAATCGGAACCCCAAACACACGAAAGCCGCCAACGCGGGCGGCTCTAGTGCCCGGCCCTGTTAGCGCTACCAACGCCGGCAGGGCTTCACCATGACTGCTGTATCAGTCAGGTTCGGCATGGTTCAAGTGTAGCGGTCGCGCGCACCTGTTCCAAGCCCTACCCGCATCTGTAGCAGTCGGCAACCCGGAGAGGTTGACCGATGTTCGCCATCGTCCCCGCCCTCATCCCATCGACGCCCTGCGCGTCTTCGCCTTCGCTCGCCTGCTCAAAACGCCTACCCCGCGTTGATCCGGTTCTGTCGTGACAGTCAACTGCGATGCAGAGCTGCGCGCGCTTCTATCGGGTTTCTCGATATGAACTGCGCTTTACACCTGACAAGCCGATTTGAACTCGGAAAACGCGACAAAAAAAGCCGATTTTGCGTGTCAGGCTGTTAGCACGATCGCAGCAACAGGAGCCGCAGATGCAAGCAGAAAACCACCAGATGCCGAGCCGGTTGATCCCCGAGTGCCATGCCTGCCGAATGATTGGCGTCAGCCAAAAAACGATGGCGCGCTGGCGCGAGGCCGGAACCGCACCACCGCATTACCTAATGAGCAAAAAGATCATCCGGTACGACCAGGATGCCCTCGAGCGCTGGTTTCGAGAGAAAGCGGCATGAGCAGGAAGTCGCAAGACCGCCGCCAAGCTCGGCGGCAGAAAGAACACCGCCGCTGGCCAGAGGGAAGGGCCAACAAAAAACCCCGGTATCTCTAGAGAAACCGGGGCTCGTATCAATCCGCGCGCCGAGGTTTGGCGACTGAAAGCGCGCTACAGCAAATAAGGCATTCGAGATGGATTATAGCGCAAACGTGGGCGCTCAGTCACCACTTCCGAGCGACCACACCCCCATCCGCCTAACCCGCATCACCGCCGCGAGCGGACGGACGAGCAAGCTGTTCCGCCGCGATGATGACGGCAGCCTCGTCAAGCTGGGGGCGGGCAACGTCACCCAGGGCACCGCCGCGCGCGTGACCGTTGACGGGTTACCCGGACTCGCTGCGCTACTCGACAGTCTCGACACCAACGAAGCGGTGGCGTTTGGGGTGCACAACGCCACCACCGACACCGCGCCGCTGACGATCGCGGCGAAACTGAGCCGCAGCCCCGGCGCTGTCGCGCGGGCGCGCCAATGTTTCGAGTTCGCCCAGGGCGAGCCGGGCGTTCTGATGTGCGACCTCGACGGCTGCACGCTAACCCCATCCGAGGCCATCGCCACCTTGCGCGCGCTGCATCCAGCGCTTGCGTCTGCGGACATCCTCTGGCGCGCGTCGAGTTCGAGCGGCATCTACAGCCTGGATGATCAGATCGACACGGGGCTAAACGGCCAACGCTGCTATGTGATCATCGATGATGCTGCACGCATCCCCGAGGCGGCAGAGACGATCAGGAAGGCGATGTGGGCGGCAGGGCATGGGCGGATCGAGATCGGGCGGGTCGGGCAACTGCTCGAGCGTGGGCTGCTCGACTTCACCGTTTACCAGCCGGAGCGCTTCGACTTCGCCGCCGCGCCGATCTTGCTCGACGGGTTAGGCCGGGCCGTCCCCGAGCCGTTTATCAGCCGTGGCAACGGCGATGGGCTCTTACACGCCGATGCACTGACGATCGATGATGCGACCGCCGCGCGGGCGGATCAGGCCAAGGCGGAAGCCGTCAACGCAGCCAAGCACTCACCTGAGCGCGCGGCGATCAAGGGCGCTTATGTCGAAGCGGAAGCCAAGCGCACGGCCAAGCGCGACGGGATCAGCGAGGGCGATGCACGGGCGCGGATCGAGCGGCGAATCGAGACCGGCGAACTGACACCGGCTGATCGGCTGCTGGGCGAACATGGCCGTGAAGTGCGGGTGAGCGAGCTGATCGCCAATCCGGCGAGCTATCACAATACACGCTTCGCTGATCCCCTCGAGCCGGATTACAGGGCTGATCGCCGCGTGGCAGTCTTCTTCGCCAATCCTGACGGATCACTGACGCTGTTCTCGCACGCTCACGGAGGGCGGACCTATCGCATTGTCACCGACGGCAAGCCCCAGGGCACGACGGCAGATGAGGATGCCGGGCCGAATCATTTCGGACCATCGCTGCTCGATGACCTGGCCGAGCTGAAGCCGGGCACGACCACCGCCGTTGCGGCAAAGCTCGGGGCCAAGCACGCATGGCGCTGCCCGTGGCAACTGACCGCTACCGCATTGGCTGACGCGATCTGTACAGCGGCGCCGTTCGCAGATCGCATCAATGTGCTGAGCGCGATCAATCGGCGCATCGACGCGGGCGCGCGCGACGCCAGAGCGCCGATCACGCTGACGGGCGCCGAGCCCATCACCGTTGCCGACTTCCAGCGGATCGCTGAAGAAGCCGCGCGCGACGGCGGCATCATCGCCGTTAAATCCCCGCACGCCTCAGGCAAGACGCGAGACCTTCTAGCGCCGCTTGTGCGGGCTTGTGAAGCCGCCGGGCAGCTCGTTGTATCGATCACCAATCGAGTCAGTCTGACGGGCGCCAACGCTCAGGTATTGGGGCTGACCGACTATCGGGCACTCGACCGATCGGCAGACGGGCTATCGATCTGCGTGAATTCGATCACCAACCCGCGATTCAGCGCTTGGATCGATCATGCTGATGCCGTGCTGATCGATGAAGCCGCCGCAGTGCTGCGGGACATTCACGCTCGCGGCTCGACGATGGGCAGCGATGCACCCGCCGTCCGCGAACGCTTGGCCGCGATGCTCAATCGGGCGGGGGTTGCGGTCCTGGCCGATGCCGACCTTTCCGACACCGACCTTGCAACGCTACGCGAGCTGACCGGGCGACCGATCCGGGTTGTTGCCGTGCCAGAGACCGAGCGGGCGCTTGTGGGCGAGCTGACCAACGAGGCGCGGGCGGTGGCTGAAATCATCACGCAAGCCAGTGCTGGCAAGCGGGTCTTGGTGCCCTGTGATTCCGCGCGGCAGGTTGAAGCGATCACCGCCTATCTGCGCTCGGTGCTACCCGGTAAGCGCGTCCTTGGGATTCACTCGCGCACGGCGACCGCAACATCCGGGCGGGAGGATGTGCGCGAGCTGCTGCGGGACATCAACGCCAACGCCGCGAGCATCGATGTGCTGCTGTACACGCCAGTGGTCGAGTCTGGCGTTTCGCTCCAGCGCAACGGGTTCGATTGTCACATCGCGCTGTACTGCGGCACCGTTTCACCCGCCGCGTTCAATCAGATGTTGTTACGAGATCGCGCCGCCGCGTATTGGCTGATCGGCATCGTCGGTGCGGGCACCCGAGGCGAAGCCGCCGCCAACCGGGCCGCGCTGCGGGCGATGCACGATCAAGCGGCCGCGCTCAATGAAGCTGAAACCGGGATAGCGCCCGGCGACCACAGCGCTTTCGACGCGGCATCCGTTCGCTATGAAGCGATGCAAGCTCGGGCAAGCTCGCACTACGGCCAAGCGCTTTGGGTCACGCTCGCCGCGCGAGGATGGACCATGAAGCGCGGCGAACGGGCGACATCGGCCGAGCGGGCCACCGCCAAGGTCGCGCTGGAGCAGGGCGTTCGGATCGCCAACGATCAGGCCGCCGCGCTGATTCTCGCGTCACCCGATATTGATGCAGGGCAATATCTCACGCTCAAGGAGCGCTACAGCGTCAACCAGATCGAAGCCGCGACCATCGCGCGCTTCGAGATCATGGGCACGTTCGGCACCGTCACCCGCCGCGAGATCGATCTATACCAGCGCGGGCGGATCAGCCGACAGCTTTCGCGCTTCGTTTTGCTGCGTCAGGGTGCGACGCGCGACAGGGACAACGCTCAGGCTGAGAACGGATTAGCGCGGGCGCTGCGGGCCTATGACGCGGCGACAGCGGCAGGGTGCCGGGCGCTGTTCGAGCGCTTGGGTATCGATCCCGAGGACGGATCGAGCGCGGGCGTGCTGACGGCTGCGCGGGCGATGGATGTCTGGACCGCGCTGAAAGGTACGGACGAAGCCGCCGCACTTGAGCGCGCGGGTGTCTGCCGATTCCGCACCGAGCCCAAGACTCCAACGACTTGGGTCTCGCGGGCGCTACGCAAGTTCGGCCTATCGCTCGCCAAGTTTGGCCAAACCCGCGCCGATGGCAGGCTGTATCAGATCGAGTTCAGCGAGCGCTACAACGACGATACCGGCGAGATCACCACCCCCGGATGGGACGTACTGACAGCGCTGGAGGCCGGGGCCGAGGCCTATCTTGCCGCGTTCGGCCGTCACACTTCGGATACAAGCGCGCTTAGTCCGAAGTGTGACGGGGCGCTGAGAGCCGCCGTCAAAGACGATCCGGGTACTGATCCCGACGCTTTGATCGATCGCTTGATGGCGATCTTGGACGATTCAGAGGGCAATTGGAGGGCCGCAGCATGAAGCAATGCACTCACTGCGGCGATTGGTTCGTGCCCAAGTTCAGTAACGCCAACCTCTGCTATTCGTGCTGGCAAAAGCGAGAGGTCGCCTTCCACAGCTACGACCGCTTGATTGATGAGCTGCACGAACTGCGCGCCGAAAACGCTGATCTCAAGACCCGATCGCTCGCGCCGCTGCGTTCAATACCGCCCGAGCTGATCCCGAAACTGATCCGGCTTTGTCATCCAGACCGGCACGGCGGATCAGCCATCGCCAACGATGTGACGCGCTGGCTGCTCGAGCAGCGGGGGGCGGCAGCATGACCGCCGTCAACGAGATCGAGATTCCCGATCTGCCAGCGCTGCGCTGGGAACTCTACGGCCATCTTGCCAGCGCCGATGCAGCCACAACGGACCGCCGTCACTGGCGCCGCCTACGCTGGCTGGAGGAACGCATCGCAGAGCTACAGCGCGACGAATTAGCTTTTCGAGCGTTCGCGTACAGCTACGTCAGGGCCTCCCTGCTGCACAGGAGGTTGCATTGATGAATACCCGCGTTCGCTGCTGCAATTGTCACCACCTGCTGCCGCTGCACGACCGCTGCACGCTCTACCGCCGCTTCGTGGACTATCCCCGGCACTGGCGACGATGCGACGGCTACGAGGGACCGCTGCCGCTACCAGAGACCCGCAGCGCCCTAGCCGATGCCGATCTACTGCGCTACGTCGCAGAGCTGCGAGACACCACCGAGGGCCGATTGCTTCGACTGCGGCACAACGTACCCGAGCAACAGCGATTCGCCGTCTATCGCCTGGCGGGTATCCGCGTCAATGAGCCCGATCCCGCCATCATCGGCAGGAGCATCAAGGGCAGCCGCAAGCACGGCGGCAGAGCCGATGAGTCCGATCCCTCACAGCGCAAATCCCGCGCCGCCTAGCAGTGACATGCCGCGAGCAAAGCGAAAAAACGAGCCCGAACCCGAAGCGCCGAGGCTCGATCAAACCCTGGAATCGAAGCTCAAAATCGCGCTCAGAGAGATTGGGCGCGATTACACCTATGCTGTCATGCTCACCCGCACCCGAAGCATGGACGGCGAAACATCGCCATTCACCAGTGCCGACATAGAGGCGCTCTATCAGCGCTTTGATGAGTACAACCACCGCATTTCACGAGCGCTCGCGTCGGACGATGACGAGACCCGACGCGCAGAAGTCGAAGTGCTTGAAGCCGAATTAGGGCCACTGGATGCAACAAATGAAATCGCAATCTGACATTCTTGAAGAGGCCGACGAGATCATCCGCCGCCAAGCCGAGCGCAGAAATCATCCCTATGAAATCCTGGTTCGTGACGTCATGCGAAAGACACGCGAGCGCCTGGATGCCGAGCGCGAGCGTCTTGATGCTCAGCAACCCAAACCGAGGCAATCAACATGAGCCTGTTTAGTGAAATCGCCACCGGCGCCACCGGCGCTGCTCAGTCAACGCTATCATCCCTGACGTCCGGCCTGCTGGGCTCAATCACCGGAGGCGCGGGCGCTGGCTCCGTTTGGGACGGTCTGAATCCCAACCTGATCGCCAGCATCAGTCCTTGCGACCATCACGGAGCCCCGAACCTCACCGAGAGTCCGATTCAATGCCTGTTTGTCGATGATGCCAATCTTGAGTTTCAGCTTGCGTGGCAATCGCCGTTCGACGGCAGCGGTCCCGACACCAAAGCCCCCACATTCATGGCGCTGCTTCAATCCGGCGATTTGCAACCGCTGATCGAAAAGACCTTGCCTGATTCGGGCGTTGAAAATGCGCTCGGTGATCTTGCCGGTCTGGCGCGCGGGCGAAGTGGCGTGACGAAGCTCAATTCGACGCAAGTGTTCTCATCCATGCCACCGGCTCGCCTTCAGACCACCATCCTGCTGCGCGCCTGGTCTGATCCTCAGTCCGAAGTCGAAGCACCGCTAAACAAACTGATGAGCTGGGCGCTGCCCGAACTGGCAGAGGAAGGCACGCTGCTAACAGCGATCATCGACATTATGAAGACCAAGGATTTGACGGCTCAAACAGCGGTCGAAAAGCTCTTGCCATCCATGGCGCCTGCGATGGTGTCAATCGGCTACAAGGGCCGGCGATTTGCGCCGATGGTGATTGAGACGGTCGGTATCCCGCTCAATGCGCCGTCTGATGAGCATGGTCGATTCGTGCAGATGCAGATACCCGTGACGTTCGCAACGCTGCGAGGCTACGACAAGCACGACTGGGCAGCATCAACGGGCGCTGCGCCTGGTGGAGCTAGCCTGGCAAGCGCTGCCGTGGGCCTGGCGACTGATGCCGTTAAGGGGGCCTTCTTCTGATGACTGATGCAGAGAAACACGCCGACCTGGTGCGGATGCTTGAGCAGATCGACGCCAACGCTGTGCGGATTGCAGCGATGGACCGGAAAGCACGCATCAATCTGGTGATAAAGGGCGCTGGTGGCATGGATGCAGCGCTCGCCGTCGTCCGAGGGCAGCTAGAGGTGTTCGGGCGGATGGTTCCTGAAGTGGAAGCCGAGACCCGGCGATTGGCTCGTATGAATTGAGCCTGCTATCACCTGAAAATCACCTGCAAAAGCCGGAAAATCACCTGTAAGCGACCTGAAAGCCGCCCGATACTGGAAGCCGTGAAACCGCAATCTGATCAGGATCAGGATCAATGACCACCCGAGACACCAAAGGGCGCTTCCTGAAAGGGCGCTCAGGCAACCCCAACGGAAAGCCGTTCGGCGCTGGCAACTCACCCAGCGCCGTCATTCGCCGCGAGATCGCCAAGCACGGCGATGCGCTGGTGAAACAGCTCATTAAAAGCGCGAAGGAGGGCAATCAAGACGCCCTGTTCTGGCTACTCGATCGGCTTGTTCCCAAGCTCAAGAGTGAAGCTGCGCCGATTCAGATTGATCTCAAGGGCGCGGCTCAAGAGGTCGCTGACCGGCTGCTGACGGCAGTCTCGGAGGGCAACCTGGCACCTGAGACCGCTGGCGAACTTCTGAGCCTGGTTCGGCACTCGCAGATCGGCACTGAGTCGGTCAATTTCCCCACGGATGCCGAGCTGGATGCGCTCTATGAATCAGCAATTCGCAAGGCCGAGACCGAACAGCAGCGAATCCAAGACGACATCAATGCTGGACGGCGAATAGGAGCACCAACGCATTGAACGCTGAAACAGCCAATCTGCATAGCCTCATCCAAGGCACCACCGGTCGCTTAGTCTCGCTCTCCACCGCTCAGGCCGAGGCGACCCACGCCGCGCTGATGCTGGTGCTAGAGCGATTGAGCCGCATCGAGCGGCAGCTACAGACCACCGACACCCACACCACCACAGAGACCAATCCCCATGCTGACCTTTGACCTATCCGAAGCCGCGCACATGAATCAGCGCATTCGCAAATCCGGCGATCTGCACCGCGTCATGTCCGACCTGACCAAAGCGCTTGGCGAGCTGCACCGCTTATCTCGGCATCATCCGCTGGCCCTGGCAGCCTACGCTTGGGAGCAGTTTCCGGGCGCTGACAGCGGCACGGCATTAACCAAGTTCGCGCATGAAATGCAGACGATGGCGGCAGCGATCGATCGAACCGCTAAGACGCAAGTCGCAGAACTGAACGCGGCACAGCGCTCGAAAGCCGGGCAGACTCAGATCGCCTTCCGCCGAATGAATGAGATCAATACCGAGTTGCAATCGATCGACAGCGCACAAAAACGCGGCAAACTGGCTGTGGCTGAGCGGCGTGCAACGCTGCGATCTGCGGGCATCTCACAAGACGAGATCGAGCGCTTGGTCCCTGACCACGATGACGCGGAGCTGAGCGCTCGCAAGGCCGCGCTGGAGGCTGAGCAAGCCAATATCCAGCGTTTTTTTAGGCACGAGGCCGATACGCTCGACGCTGAAGCCGCGTAGAGCGTCTCCCCCTAAAAGTCATTGGGCGCTGGCACCCCTACGGCCCGGTCTGCTCCGGCATTCACGCGCTCAGCGCTGCCAGCGCCCGCCCTACATCGTCAACATGGACAAAGCTGAAACGACACCCGTCAACATCGGCTCGGAAACGGCATAATCAGTCACTTGGCGCATATCTGGACAAGCGCAGACAACCAATAATCACCACGATTTTAGCTAAGCGTCTGTTATTCATCGCATAATCACGATTGCACGACTTTACACAATGGACATTATGCGCAATGGCTCGGCGCGAATCGGTTGGACAAGAGCCGACAGCCGCAACTTGGCGCTCGGAGCAGACCCGGCAACCCTACCGCCTGCAATCTGCAAGCCAACATAAAAGCGCCGCCCTGGCTTCCGACAGGCAACAAAAGAGATTCCAACTGGCCTGGAAATAACCCTACAGGCTTTGTGTCCTACATTAAGCCTATCCTGCCATCGACCACCAAGCCCCAGGCCGCCACGATCCCCTTTCCTACCGCCTGTCGGCCTATCAGTTCGCACCAATGCGGCACCAATGCTGCGGATCGTCGCTGTCAACCGGCAAAATGTCTGCGGCTGTTCGTCAAAACGCGATGCGATCGGTAGGCAATCGTCATGCAGTTTGTTGGTTTCAGCGGAGCCGCCAATCCTGGCGGCTCGTGACGATGTAGCGCAGACCGCCAATCCGGTCGATTCGAGCGCTCAGGCCGCGAAAAGCCCCGTCTCTTTAGGGCGAGGATGTCAACCGGTAACAGAATCTCACTCCGCAGATTTGCGGAGACCACTGACCCTGCTGAGGATAGTGCTCGCGCGCACGGAGCAGACTTGCAAAGCGCAATTTTGCGTTTTGCTCACACGGGATAGCGCTCGCTCAGTCGCGCGATTCTCTGCAAGCCCCTTTGCAAGCCGCTGATCGATATGGCTCGCTGGCGTCGAGCGGTCGGAAGCTGGTCCTGATCGCCGAGCGGTTGGGACACAGCTTGGGAATTTCCCTTGCTGTTTTCTTTCCCTTTGCGTCGGAAGCTGGTCCTGATCGCCGAGCGGTTCGGATTGTCGCCATCAATGCCGCAGCCTTTGGTTCCGCCAGCATGTAAAGCCCTGATTGCGGAATGAAGTCCACTTCTTTTTGCCGATGCCCGAAGACTTCCCAGAGGCGGCGGTGATTCCAGAGAGTTACGCTGGCGGTCTCTTCAAAATTTGAAGACACCCACCGCCTAGGTAGTTCAATTTGCCCTCCAGCAGCCTCACTATCTTCATGCAGTTTTTATGTCGGCTTTAGAGCCTGCCTGCGACGCTTGAGCATCGAGTCCCCCAGATGTGTCTCGACCCACTGTTCGACGTCGAGGGTGCGCACCGAGGTCATCGCCTCGCGAATGACCTGAGGGGTTAAGGCGGTGAGGAAGGCTGGAATCATCAACACCAGCCGGCCGACCTCCTTCAGCGGCCCTCGGGTGGTGAAGGTTTTGTAGTGGCCAAAGACCGATTCGATGATGTCGGAGGAGGCAAGCCAGATCGCCCCGTCGGGCAGCTTGGCGGCTTGCTCGTGGACCTGGGCGAGCAGTTGGGTCTGGAACGCAGCGACCGAAGCCGGGAGCGATGCTGGAGCGGCCAACTTGGCCTTCAGCCTGGCCGGCGTCGCCGAGGAGAGCCCTTGCGTTTTCAGGGTCGTCTGAACGGTTTTAGAGACGCCGATGGTCTGCACCCAGAGCGGGACGACCTCGCGATAGGCGAAGATCCACTCGAAGGCCTCGAGAAAGCGGGCATAACTGCGGTCGGCCAGGCGCCAGAAGGCGTCATCAAGGTCATCACCTGCGCTCGGCGCTTGCGCGCGCAGCGCCGCGCACAAGGCCTGGCGGCTGTCATAGCGATGTCCGATCAGCGCGCGCAAGGGGTTCACAACGCTCAGGCCCCGGGTCTGGCGCAGGTGAACCCAGGCCTGGGCGCTGAACACGCAGGGCCGTCCAATGGCGCTGAAGTCGCCGCGATCGTGATAGGCGAGCAGGCGTTGCGCCCAGTCGATCTGGGCCTCAACGGCCATGTAGCGCGCCTTGGTGCGCTGGCGGGGCGGCAACAGAAACGCCAGGTCGGTTTGCTGGTAGGCGCTCAAGGTCGTGCCCGCCTGCTTGGAGAAGGCCTGCCAGTGCGGATCATCGCGCCAGTGGGCTTTCAGCTGTGTGGCCACGGCGTGAGAGATGTCATAGGTGGCCACCACGCTCGGCGCCTGCTGGCAAAACAGGGCGATGCCTTTGCGCACATCGCTGCCATGATCGGAGACGATCTGCACCGGGTTGCCGGTGCGCGCGGCCACCCGCTGCAAGACCGCCTCGACCCACAGGCCGGTACTGTGCGCGGTGATCTCAACCGCCAGAACCGTCATGTCGTGGTGGCTGGGAGAAAAACCGCACTGGCTCAAGCGACTGGCGGGAATGCCCAAGACGACTAGGCACTTGTATTCGCCCAAGGCGATCGTCTGATCGAGGATGAAGATCCAGTCGTCGTGCTGCGGCAAGGGGCGCTGCAAGACCGCCAGACCGAGGCGATAGCTCCAGTTCAAGACGGTCGTGTAGGCGGGAACGCTCAAGGGCAGAAACGCGGCGAACTGCTGCAGAACCCCACTGACCCCGCGACAGCCCAGGCTGGCATGCAAAAACAGCTGTAAACTCAGCTGCATGACCTCAAGCGCATGATGATGGTGGGCCACCGGCGTGCCCCACTGGGGCGGGATGTCGTCCTCGTCTTCTACCGGCGTCTTCGCCGCCGCGTCGGACTTTGCGTCCTGCTCTTCAGCCGCCAACGCCCGCCCTTTCCAGTAGGCGCGGCTCTGCTCTAAGTCGCGAATGCGCACCTGCGCCGCACGCAGCCGCTTCTGCCGCTCCAGGGCTTTGGCTTTCCACTTGTCGCGGGCGTCGCGAAACAGGCGCGCCAAGCGCGCAACGGGGGTCTTCAGATCGTCCATCGGCGTTGAACCTCACATCCGCGCCCCAGGCCGCCGCCGTGGGGCATCCGCGTCGATCAGGGGATTGTCAAGCGTATCGGGCGCTTGTTCAAGCCGGTCGTTTGCCCTGTGCGCTGATCAGCGATTCTGCATGGATTGCCGAGGGGGTTCTGGGCTCAAATTGAACTGCCTA
>NZ_NHSH01000022.1 GCF_016653315.1 Halochromatium roseum
ACTCACGTTTCGGAGTTCAAAAAAGCCATGCTGGCCGGTTCAAGCCTCGATAGAACCGGTCTCCACGCCCTCCAACCGAAGGGTAAACTCATCGAGTTGCAGTGCCTGGACAAAGAAGCTTTGCACCCGCTCGTCGATGGCGCTCATCACCAGCGCACCGGCCGGCCCGAGCGTCTCCTGGAGTCCATCGACGGCCTCAGCGATCAAGGCGCGGAAAAAGCCCCACAGGCGCTTGGCGAAATCCAGCTCACTGAGCTGCGCGCCGACGGCCGTGCGGACTTCGCAGACGCGGGTGCCAGCGCCTTGGATCTGCCCGAACGCCAACAGGCAATAGCGCACGGCGGTTAAGTGGATCGAGGCCAGATGCGAGGCAAAGGTCTCGGTTTGCTCCCAGAGCAAGCCCAGAGACTGCTTGGCCTCCTTGAAGTACACCTCAATGCTCCAGCGCAAGGCATAGGTTTCCAAAATCGTCGCCGGGGAGAGGCGGCGGTCGGTGCTCAGGAACAGCGCCCAGGATTTCGCCCCAGCCGGGCTGTCGGCGTCTTGGTTGACGCCCCGGACAAAGAGCAGGCGCACCGGAATCCACTGCTCCTCGCCATTATGCCGCATCCTCGGTTATGCCGCATGGCAGTGCGTCGGTTCAACGGATATGGTTGGGTCTCTGATTCGTGGCGCATTTTGAGTCGGCATAATCACAGTCCCTTCAGGAAGGCGAGCAAGCTATCGTCGGGCTGAAACCGAGTTGGTGGAACATCAGTCGGGGCAGTACAGTGAAGAGCGCGTTCCTTGATCTTCATATCTGCGTGCAGGTACTGATGTGTCGTCTCGATCGACTCGTGTCCAAGCCACAAGGCGATCACCGCGAGGTCGACCCCATGCTGCAACAGCGCCATAGCTGCCGTATGGCGCAGCGTATGGGGCGTGATCCGACGGTCCCGTAACGACGCGCATGTGGTGCTCGCTGAACAGACGTGCCGATGGACGATGTGCTGCAAGGCGTCAGCGCTCAGACAGTGACCACGAAGACTGGGAAAGACGGGTTGGTCGGCGAGTGGGGATTGCTCAGCCAGCCAATCGCGCAGGATCACCACGACATCGGTACGCAACGGCGTGTTGCGTTGCTTGCGCCCCTTTCCTAGACAGCGGACAAAGGCACTGGCGTTGAGTTCGACATCACGCGCGCACAAGGCACGCAGCTCCTGGCTACGTAGCCCCGTCTGAACGGCCAGCAGCAGCAACGCGCGATCTCGTCGCCCGATCCAGGTCGACAAGTCCGGTGCCGCCACAAGTGCGCCCGTTTCCTGCTCGTTGAGAAACGCGACCGTGCACTTCGCGTAGCGCTTGGTCGGGATGGCCAGCACCTGCTGGCATTGCAGCAAACAGTGTGGCGCCTCATAGGAGACGAAGTGAAAAAACGCATGCAGGGCAGCCAATCGACAGTTGCGCGTCCTGATGCCGTTGCCGCGTTGGTGCTCCAGATGATCGAGGAAGGCGCACAGGAGCGCGGCATCCAGATCCTCGAGTGTTAACTGCGAAGGGAGCTGTTGGCGGTGTTGCGACACATAGCCCAATAACAAGCGAAAGGTATCGCGGTAGCCAGCGATGGTATGCCGGCTCGCCCCAAGCTGCGTTTGTAACCGCCCGATGAAGAAGCGCTGAATGAGCGCCGGCAGTGGCGTTGCACTCATGACCGCTCACCTCCCTGGTGAGCCAGCAAACGCTCGGAGGCCAGCGCGAGCAGTTCGGGAACCGCTTGCAGATACCAATAGGTTTCGTGCGGGCTCGCATGCCCGAGGTAGGTCGTCAACTGCGGCATGAGCCGGTTCACATCCTCTCCATTGCGGTACCAGGCGATCAGCTGACGGGTGGCGAAGGTGTGCCTGAAATCTTGCAGCCGAGGACCCCGTCCGCTGCGCCCAGGCTGACGGGGACGCAAGCCCAGTGGCTGGCACAGCCGCGCAAAGGTCTTGCGCGCCCGATCACTGGGGACAGATGTCCCCTGGGGCGTGAGCAGAAAGGCGGAGGTCTTGCGCTGCGGCAGGAGACGATCACGTTGCTCGGCATACTGCGCTAAGCCCGCTGTCGTCGATGGCGTGATCGGAACCAGCCGCGATTTGCCGCCTTTCGACCCTTGAATCATCAGCACCTGCGCGTGCAGATCAACGTCATCCACAGAGAGCTTGAGTGCCTCGCCAGGACGCAGTCCAGTGGCGGCGAGCAATCCGATCAGGGTCTCGAAGGTGGCACCTTGCAACAGGCCACCGTTGAGTTGGCGCGCGGCGCCCATCAAGGCCGAGACCTCCTCAGGGCGGTAGATGTAAGGTGTTGGCCGCCGGTGTGGTGTCGGCAGGAGATGCCGTGGTGGAATCTCGGTGCGCGGATCGCTGGCCCGCAGCCAGCTGGCAAACCCGCGCACGATACCAAGGCGACGCGCATAGGTCGCCGGTTGCAATCCGCCCGGCAGGCAGGCCCAGCTTAGGGCCAAGGCGATTGTCACCACATCGGTCTGCTCTGCGATGAGGAAATCGACAAACTGGCGCAACACCGATTCGGGCCACTTCAATTGCGTCCCCAGCGCTCGACGTATCGACAGATACTCACCAAGAGCGGTGTGCAGATCGGTCATTGGACCACCTCCTGCTTGCCCGGCCAGGCTTGGGCGACGTCACGCAGTCGCTCAAGATCGACGTTGGCATACCCTTGGGTGGTCGCGATGCAGCGGTGGCGTAAGACTTCAGCGATCTCGCTCAAGGAGGCGCCGTGGCGCAGCATCCGTGTGGCCAGGCTATAGCGAAAGATGTGTGCACCGACACGACCTCTGGGCAGCAGCCCGGCACGCTCAAGCGCGCGATGGGCGATCGCGCTGACCGTCGAGGGATCCTGCAAACCGATCCGCGGCGCCTGGCGGCTCAAAAAGAGCTGGCGCGAGTCACTGTGGCCTCGGGCGACACGCAGGTACTGCACGATCGCTTCGCCGACGTCTTGGAGCAATGGCAGGCGATCGAACTGGGCACCTTTGCCACGCACCAGAAGTTCGCCTTGCTCCCAGTGCACATCCTCCAAGCGCAGCGCGAGGACCTCACTCGCGCGTAAGCCCAAACGCGCCAAGAGTTGCAAGACGGCAAACTCCCGACAGCCGCGCAGAGACGAGCGATCAACCGTCGCCAGCACGCGCTCGATATCCTCATCGCTCAGGATCGGCGGCATGGGCTTGGGCTGGCAGCGTCCGATGCAGGGCAAAGCGGTTGAAAGATCGCGGCTGATGAGACCTTTCAGAAGGCAGAAACGCAGAAACGAGCGCAGCCCGGCGGCATACACTTTCACGGTGGCAACGGCATGCTCCGGGCTGAGCGTGAGCAGGTAGCGCTGGATCGCGCGCGCATCCAGGTCTGCGGCCTCTTCGGGCAGGTGCATGGCTTCGATAAAACCGCGCACACTGACCGCGTAAGCCGCGATCGAGTGAGCGCTGAGTCCTTGCTGGGACTGCAGATGCTCAAGGTAGCTGTGGCGCAGCGCGTCCGCCGTCGATCGTTCCATCGGGCGTGGCGGCAGAACCTTCGCCTCACGCAGATAGGCTAGGAACGCCTGCAATGCGCTGCGATGCTTGTAAAGACGACGACCGGGACTCGCCAAGAAGGCATCGATACAGGCATCGAGGTCGTCAACCTCACACAGGCGAATCCCCGACGTGTGGGTCCATTGTATAAACGGCACAATCCGGCGCGCCTTGCCGCGCCGGGTGTTCTCGGCATATCCGGCTTGGGTGAGGCCGGAAAGGAACGCCTCAAGATGGTGATCAAGATCGGGCTCACAGCAAGAAGGCCCAGAGGCAAAGTGCTGCTCGGACATAGCGTCTCTCCACAGATCTGGCGGTGTTGCCAGACCTGAGAGCCGACGGCATTATGCCGAACAGGTAAAGCCGAAAAGGCGCCAGCCATGCCAGACGCGGCGCGCCATGCGGCATAACCGAGGATGCGGCATAATGCCGCCGAGCAAGCCCTGCGCCACTGGGTCATTGCCCGCCGCATCATGATGGGAACGCGCAACGAGGCCGGATCACGCACCTTCACCTTGCTGGCCAGCGTGATCGAAACCTGCCGCAAACGCGGGCATCTGCCTTGGCCCTATCTGGCCGCCGTCATCACGGAGCGACGTGCTGGCCGCACGGCTCCAGCGTTGCCGGCTCCAATGGCGGGTGTCTGAACGACTACACAGTCGATACCAATGCCGCGCATTTATGTCGAAACCTCTGTTATCAGCTACCTGACGGCTCGCCCGAGCCGCGACCTGATTGTCGCTGCGCGGCAGGAGGCGACGCGCGAATGGTGGGAAAGCCGCAGTGAGAAGTTTGCTGCGTTTTCATCGCAACTGGTACTCAAGGAGGTTGCTGCCGGTGATCCTGAGGCCGCCATGAGGCGGCTTGCTATTTGCCAGCCGCTGCCCCTCTTGCCGATTGATGCAAAGTGCGAAGCACTTGCCGAAAGGCTTGTTTCAACGGGTGCCGTACCGCCTACTGAGCAGGAAGATGCTCTGCATATTGCATTGGCAACCCTTTCCCAGGTCGATTTTGTTGCCACCTGGAACTTTGCGCATCTGGTTGGCCCCGTTGCAAAGTTTCGCTTGCAAATGGCGATACAGCAACTGGGTTATCCGCCGCCGATTTTAGCGACCCCCGAAGAGCTTCTGGAGACCCTGCCATGACATTCGCGACTGATATGACGCACACCCCGGTTTCTGCCACCCACAATACTGCGCGCCTTGGCTGCAACGATCCTCTCTTACAGGAGCTTTGGGCGATCAAGGCAACGATGAATGCAGAATCAGGGTACAGCATTCAGAAACTAGCAGAACAAGCTCGTCAATTTAACCTTGAGGAGACTTTAACCCACCTGCACCAGTTGGTCGGTCACTGAATTGGACGGTAGTGCTCTACATGTGTTTCTCACACGGCAAGCCCGAACTCATATCGATTGATAAAAAGCCCAATAACAGTATCGTGCATGACGTCGAGTTTGGAAAAACAGATGGTTTTCCGTGCCAGGCGTTT
>NZ_NHSH01000023.1 GCF_016653315.1 Halochromatium roseum
CCATTCAATTATTAATAGGGTCGAATTATAACTTTTCAAGGTTAAGCTGTTGTTTTGAAAAAGCTTACTGAAAGAATGCTCGTCAGGTTACTGAAAAATAAAAAAATATTATTTAGTCACAAGTCTAGTGAACTCTTCGCTCTGAACCGCGCGAGGGTCTTGGTAGCGAATGGCCTCGGTCCATTTGCTCGCGATCTGCCAATCTTCAGCGTTCTTGATGGCCGTTTCTTGGCCAGTGAACTGCAGTAAGAAGGGTAGTTTATGCGATTTCAGCACGCGCAGATCGCCATCGGTGCGGTAGCTGTCCCAGCGCAGATGTTTGGCGATGGCATATTTCAAACCCAGCTCTAGGCAGTAACCACCCAGGTAGATGGCGTTCGCATAGCGTTGATGCTCGGCAAGCAACACCGCATAGCGATACTTCTGCCTTAGATTGACTTCGAGTTCTTCGAGTGTCATCTTATGCCAACCCCGCGCTACTCGGTAGATTGATGATCCGCCGTGCCAGCGATTCCGCCACCGGTAAGGGTGCGCGCGGGCAGTGCTGATAGGGCGGCAACTGGTGCATCAGCGTCCAGGCCGGACGGGTCATCAGTCCAGCATCGTTGGTCGCCTCCAGAATCGCATCGCGTTGATCGGCGACCGCCTCGTCCAAGATCAGCGTCTGTAACCAATCGTTGCTCTCGCAGCCGGGCGGTTCCTGCAGCAGCCGTACCTCTGGCAGGCTGGCGAAGGCGTCTCGATAGCGCAGGGCCAGGCGCCGCTTGGAGGCGAGAAACTGCGGCAACTGTTCCAACTGCGCACAGCCAAGCGCGGCGTTGAGATTGGGCATGCGATAGTTACAGCCGATTTCGTCGTGGATGTACTCCCAGCGGTGCGGGCGTTTGGCGGTGGTGGTCAGGTGCTTCGCCTGGTTCGCGAGACGCTCATCGTCGGTCAGGATGGCGCCACCGCCAGACCGCGCCTGTGCGCTCAGCGGTGGTGCTGAGCCAGTCGCGCAGGGCGAGGGGATCAAGGCCGAGCGTCAGCTCTTGGCTTTCAGCGAAGTGGGGGACCGCACCTAGATACCTAGATAATGCACGGCGAGGCGCATTTTGGCGATGGCTCGGCCTCTGGGGTGGCGATCGACTATCTACTCGAGCAGCAGCCGCTTGGCACCGCGGGCGCGCTTGGCCTGTTGCGCGAGACGCTGGAGCAGCCGTTCTTTGTCACCAATGGTGATTTGCTGACCAAGGTCGACTTCCGCAAGATCCTGGATTTTCATCGCGAGGAGGAGAGCGATTTCACCGTTGGCGCGGTGCGCTATGACATCTCGGTGCCCTACGGGGTCTTGCTACAAGAGGACGATCACATCCAGGGCATCGTCGAGAAGCCGGTGTATCGGCATTACGTGAATGCCGGCATCTATCTGCTGAACCCTGAGCTACGACAGCGCATCCCCAAGGGCCAACGGACGGATATGACCGATCTGATGACCGCGCTGTTGGCGGAGCAGAAGCGCCTGCTGACCTATCCGATTATCGAGTATTGGCTGGATATTGGCCGACATCCGGATCTGGAACTGGCCCGGTCGGAGTTTGAGGTGCATTTTGGGGAGGGGTGAGGGGGCAATGCCGTCAACTTAAGCCGCCCGCTTATACGCCGGATGGAATCCGGGCTTGAGCTTACCGGGGTTCTGGCGCGGAAAGCTGCGGTTCGGCCGCACGGCCTCAACCGCCGACGCCAGGTGCAGGACCAAGCGATCCAGGAGTCTGCGCTGCTGCGCGCCATCACCCAGCAGAAGGCGAACGAGGTTGTCTTTCATCGCCGAGAGCGTGCTGCAGGCGCGCACCTGGTAGCGGAACTGGCGATGGGCATAGCGCCGCTCGGCCAGCAACTGTGCGACGTTGCGCAGCATGGCGGCGAGATTCATCGCCAAGATCTTGGCCTGGATGTCCTGGCGCACCGCAAGCGGGGAGCGCCCGGACAGGTTCTCGACCTCGGCCCAGCGCTTTTGCCGTTTGATGTGCTCCTCCGCGCTCCAGCGCTTGTGATACAGGGCGCCGAACAGGCGCGCCGGCAGGCGCTCCTCTTCCAGCACCGAGGTCGCCAGGACCTCCGTCTCACCACCGCTGAGGGTGACACGGACCAGGCGCACCCGAATCGGCTCGGCCGGGACCCGCTGATCGCGACAGGCCCGGCGCTGCTCAGCCGACGGGGTCAGCGTCACGATCTGGGCGCGCAGTTGGCTGTCAAAGAAGGCCTGAGCCGGGGCAAAGCTGCTGCGCGAGAGGCGCATGCAGAAGTCGACTCCCAAACTCAGATGCAAGGCGAAGAACCAGAAGGCCGGATAGCCACGATCGTAGATCAGCAGGTCACCCGGTTCGGCGTGGGCAAGATGCTCGATGGCCAACTCGTGCTCGCCGACGCACGTGGCTGCCACCTGCGCGTCGAGCACCAGGTCATGGCCGATGTCGTAGAGGATCGAGCCGCGTGCCAAGGTGGGACCGTTCGCCTGGGCACCGAAGGCACGTTCCAACGCCTCCCCGGTCGGCAGGCGGAAGGTGGTGCCATCCACTGCTCGCAGCCGGAAGCCGTGCCACCTCGGGGTCGACCAGCCGCTGCAGAAGGTCTCGATCGCCAAGCGGTTCAGGTGACCGAAGAGCTTCTCCGAAAGCCCTTTGCGCGCCTTGCTGAAGGCCGCGCGCGTGGGCACGTTGCCTGCGACCGCCTCGTTATCAAGCACCGAGCACAACCCGGCCAACTCCTGCTCGGTGCTGCCTTTGCGCAGATTCAGCATGAACGTGACCAGCCGAGCGAAGGGCAGCTCACGCTGCCGTGTAAAGGCGTTCGGCTGCAGGCGGAAGCGCTCGATCGTCGCTGCGCAAGACAAAGTTTCTTTTATACGGCTATAAACTGATTGAAATGACCGAGACCTTCTCGGCTTCCGCGGGGGTGATCGTGCTGAGCGGGCGCTTTTTCATGACGGTTCTCCAAGACCAGAATGACTGCCGTTAGTTTAACCTTTTCATGGGCTTAAAGCTAAAGTTGACGGCATTGGGTGAGGGGGCCTATCGCAAGCAGCATCCCGAGGCCAAGACCCTGCCGCCGGTCTACCCGCTGGTGCTCTATCACGGCAAGAACCGCTGGCGCATGCCGAGCGACTTCCACGCCCTGATCCGGCCGCTACCGGAGGCGCTCAAGCCCGATGTGCCACAATTCCGCTATGCGCCGCAGGATCTCTCACCGCGCAGCGACGCCGAGATCAAAGGCGATGTGCTGACCCGTCTGGTCCAGTTGGCGCTACGCTGGATCTTCAGCGACCAGCCGCTGGAGCATCTGCAGCGGTTGATCGCCTTGATCAACCAGGTCGCCGATCGCGACACTGCGCTACAGAGTCTGGAATCGCTGCTGCGATACGATGTCCAAGGGACACAACGGGTGGAGGAGCATGACGCCCGCCGCTTGTTGGAACAGACCGCACCGGGAGATCCCATCATGCAGACCTTTATTGATCGGTATATTGAACAGGGCCGAGAGCAGGGCATCGCGCAGGGCCGCGAGCAGGGCAAGGCCGAGATGCTGCTGCGCCAGATGGAGCGCAAATTCGGCCCCACCGATGCCCGGCTACGTCAGCAGATCCAAGAGGCCGATGCCGAGACACTGCTGGAGTGGTCCGATCGCATCCTGACCGCAGAAACCCCGGGGGCGGTGTTTCACTGAGCATCGCCA
>NZ_NHSH01000024.1 GCF_016653315.1 Halochromatium roseum
GCACAGATGGACATCCGGCATCAAAAACGACGTAAAGATATTGAGCGATATTACAAAGGAAACGATCCTGATAGCGCGAATGATACTGGTTGAGCTAGGGGCTCGGAATTAATCTAACAAAGTAGTATTAATGGAGCGCAAATTCGGCCCCACCGACGACCAACTGCGCCAGCAGATCCAAGAGGCCGATGCCGAGACACTGCTGGAGTGGTCAGATCGCATCCTTACCGCTGAGACCCCGGAGGCGGTGTTTCACTGAGCAGCGCCAACAACAGCCTGCGGTTGCGGCCCTGTTTGCGCGCCAACGCCGCGCGCCGATAGCCCGAGTGATGGATCACCACCGGCAGCCGTACCCGCGGCCACTCAGAGATCGGCTGCTCATGCACCCGGCCTTGATAGCGCACCCCAGCAGGCAACAGTCTCGGTATCCAGGCGGTACTGGTCTCGACCTGCCCGGCGAGATCAAAGCCGCTGATCACCGGCAGCACGCCGATGAAGTCCGCCGGCTTGGCCACTGCCGCGCGCAGCCGCTCAGCGCCCTCGGCCAGGCGCTCATCGGCATCGAGGATCAGGTTCCAGGGTGTGTGCGAATGGGCCAGTGCCGCGTTGCGCGCCGCGGCAAAGTCATCGCTCCAGGCGAATGGGTAGACCTTGGCCCCGGCGGCGGTGGCGATCGCCGCCGTCTCATCACTCGAGCCGGTATCGAGTGCGATCATCGCATCGGCCACCGCGCGCGCATTGTCCAGGCAGCCGCCGATCAGTGCCGCCTCGTTGCGGGCGATGACGACCAGGGTCAGTCTTGGGGAGGCTGGGGTTGCGGCGGACTGTTCAGGTGGCGACATGACGGAGGCTTATTAGTGTTTGACCTGCTTGCCCAACAGAACTAAGAGGCCGATGCCGGGTCGCTGCAGGAGTGATCCGAGCGCGTCCTCACCGCTGAGATCCCGGAGGCGATGTTTCATTTGGTCAAAGCCACAACCGCTCGAAGGAGCGACCATCTGGAAGGCGATACGCCGAGAAATCGCGGAGATCAACGGTAATGATCTTGTGAATGCCAGTGATTCCCGCCAGTGTGACCAAGGCTGCATCGGTAAAATCAGGCGCTAGATCTTGGTACTTCTCGAGCGTTGTGCAGATCTGTGGCAGCTCAAGAGTGCTGAGTTCATGGAGTATGACGCCATAACGCTCCAGCCAAGTCAGAAGCGCAATCTTGCCGGCAGTGTCGAGGAAGAAACCGGCTTCGGTGACGACAGGCCAGATTGAATGCAATGTTAAGCGCTGGTTGCTTTCCAAGAATGAAACGGCTGATGGATGATGCGGGTCATCGCAGGCGAACAGCGCAACAAGAAATCCGGTATCAATCCAGGCGCCGGTGCTTGGCATGCAATCGCTCCCAGATTTGGCGTTTAACGGGATCGGTAGGCGCGTCGGCAAGCTGCCCAGCGCCGAAAAGATCCCGTCCTAGCTCGTAGGATGAGGGTGCCGTTTGTTTCAATTGGCGCTTGCAATATTCACGGATGCTTCGATGGATCAGGTCATCTTGGCTACGCTTGGACTGACGGCTGACCTGATCCAGTAACGCTTTCTCTTCGGTTGTCAGTAAAAGATTGAGTGACATGGTATGTTCCTGAAGTAACGTTGCTCGAAAAGAGGAGGCTTTCGGGGCGGACTTGGGTTGATGCCATTCAAAAGTCCTCTCTAGACCTTGATCTTGTCGTTTTTTGGCTGGCTGCGCAACGTTTGAGCCCGGCCGCGATAGTCCTCAGCCTCATCCAGTCGCCCAAGCTGCTTGTTCAAAACCGCCAGGTTATGCGCGGCAAGAAAGCTCCCACGCCCCCGGACGCTGCCCTCCAAGCTCGGCTGCTCGCCGATCTCCAGGCTCTTCAGCCGGGCTTGCTCCACCACCGGTAGGATCTCCTGCGCGGCCTGCTCGGGATGGCGAATCGCCCAATCCAGCAACAGATCACTCAGCGCAAAGAAGAAGTCGGGTGACTGCGGCCAGTGCGGCATCTCCTGCTCAGCGAGCGCGATAGCCTGCTCCAAGGCGCCGGCACGCTTGAGCGCAAACAGCGCCCGCACCACCAGATCATGCCGATAGGCTGGCTGGCGCGGCAGCAAGGCGCTCGCCTGCAGCGCCCGCTGATACTGGCGGGCTGCTTCCTCGAAGTCTTCATAGACCTCGCAGTCCTTACCCAGTTGATCGCGCAGATAGGCATCTTCCGGGCGCTCTGCGAGCATCGCCAACAGCAGCCTGCGGTTGCGGCCCTGTTTGCGCGCCAGTGCCGAGCGCCGATAGCCCGAGTGATGGATCAGCACCGGCAGCCGCACACTCGGCCACTCAGACACCGGCTGCTCATGCACCCGGCCTTGGTAGCGCACCCCTGCAGGCAACAGTCTCGGTATCCAAGCCGTACTGGTCTCGACCTGCCCGGCGAGATCGAAGTCGCTGACCACCGGCAGCACGCCGATGAAGTCCGCCGGCTTGGCCACCTCCGCGCGCAGCCGCTCAGCGCCCTCGGCCAGGCGCTCATCGGCATCCAGGATCAGGTTCCAGGGTGTGCGCGACTGGGCCAGTGCCGCGTTGCGGGCGGCGGCAAAGTCATCGCCCCACTCGAACGGGTAGACCTTGGCCCCGGCAGCCTTGGCGATGGCCACCGTTTTATCCCGCGAGCCGGTATCGAGCACGATCATCGCATCGACCAGCGCGCGTGCGCTCTCGAGACAAGTGCCGTTCTGGGCTGCTTCATCACGGGCGATGACGACCAGGGTCAGTCTCGGGGAGGCTGGGGTTGCAGCGGAGGGTTCAGGGGGTGACATGACGAAGGCTGGTCAGCGTTTGACGTGCTTGCTCTTGCAAACGACGTACGAGGCGCTCGCTGCGCACCACG
Source organism: Halochromatium roseum (assembly GCF_016653315.1). Lineage (GTDB taxonomy): Bacteria > Pseudomonadota > Gammaproteobacteria > Chromatiales > Chromatiaceae > Lamprobacter > Lamprobacter roseus. The sequence continues at coordinate 2,889 of NZ_NHSH01000024.1, forward strand.
CGTTGATCCTGATGCGCAGGCTGTTCGACGACTTCGCCGTATCGATGCGCCAGATCTCGTCGCGGAGTCCATCGCAGAAGGCGGCTGATCAGGCGGCTGGGAGCATTTCATGTAACACCTGGCGCAGCTTAGCTTCGGTCAGCGGAGCGGTTTCCGATGACAGGCTGGCGCGCAGCGTCTCGTTGATCAGAGTCTGGTAGCCCAGGCCTTGTGCGGCGGCGCGTTCGCCGAAGACGGCGAGTAGGTCGTCGTCCAGGTAGAGTGTGACGCGGGTCTTGCCGTCAGCGTTGATCACCGATCCCTGTTGGCCATGAGAGAAATCATCGTGTTCGCGCATGGTGGGCCTCCCGTTCGTCGTGCTGTCGTTCATGGCGTTGCGCCGCGCGCGCGGATATCACACGCAGTTCGTGGTTGCCCCGATAGTGGTATGCCACAATGACCACCCGGCCGAGGTGGTCTTGCCCGATCGTCACGAATCGTTCCTCGTCGTGATCGAGATCTTCAATGGTGATGGCATAAGGATCGTAGAAAACCGCCTCGATTTCGGCAAGGTCTATCCCCTGTTTTTGACGATTGCGTGCGTTTTTATGCGGATTGAACGTGATCTTCATCTGCTCACGTCATCAGGGTTGGCTGCTGGATTCGAGCTCGAAGCAGGCCGAGAGCCTAGAACATTGGTTCACGTTGGGCCGATGCCGTTCGGTGTCTGGGGCGAGACAACGGTACCGGCGGGTGGCGTTCGCGAAGTCATCGCTGGCCGCATGGGTGATCTTGCCAGCACCCAAGATGAAGAGCGGTTGTGCCATGGGTCTTTATCCTGCACTCGGGTGCGGCCGGTGTCGCCCTGTTTGGCGATGGCCAGAGCGTTGATCTTAACATTGCGATATAAGCTGAATGGAGCGAGCATGGCAGCATGGCATCGAGCAGGGCGAGCGAAAAGGTGAAGCCAAGCTGCTACTGCGCCAGATGGAGCGCAAATTCGGCCCCGCCGATGTCCAACTGCGCCAACAGATCCAAGAGGCCGATGCCGAGACGCTGCTGGAGTGGTCAGATCGTATTCTTACCGCTGAGTCGCCGGAGGCGGTGTTTCACTGAGCCGCGCCAACAACAGCCTGCGGTTGCGGCCCTGATGGCGCGCCAACGCCGAGCGCTCAAGCCCCAGCGACGTCGAGCGTCCTCAAGGTCCGATCAGCACATCCGCGAGCTTCAGCACGACGCCGAGGATGGCGAGGCCACCGATGAGCCAACGGGTCTGCGCGGCCAGTGCCTGGTGCAGGCTCACTTCGAGCTGGCTGATTCGCTCCTGTAAACGTGCGTCGACCTCCTTGATCTGGAGCTCAACGCCCTTGATGTCCTTCTGTAGGCGCGCCTCGAGTTCCTTGATGTCCTTTTGCAGCCGCGCTTCAACCTCCTTAATTTCCTTCTGCAAGCGCAGCTCGCCTTCGCGGACATGGCCCTGGGTCGCGAGATCATTGAGCTGAGGGAAACGGGCTTCGAGCGCATCAAAGGCCTGCGCAATCACCTCAGCGCGCTCCTCATCGCTCGAGGTGTGTTTCAACTTGGTGTAGAGATCAAAGGCGGCGCTCATCAGTGGTTGCTCTGGCAGGGGCGTTGGTGACCGACGCTGAGGCGCGGCGGGACTGGAGTCATCAGTATAGCGAGCTGCACGGGAGGGCTGCACGACGTTGGCGCGGGTCAATGCGCAACCGGCGCAAGCTCGCGAAGAGGGAGAATCAGGGACTTACCCCTCAATGCTGCGAGCAGCAGGCGGCTCGCGGTCAGGCTGCAATCCGGGTAAAGTCCACCCCCATGGACGAGATCAACAATCCCCACGACGTCTACTTCCGAGAGAGCTTCACTCGGCGCGAGATCGCGCAGGACTTTCTGCGCCAGCACCTGCCGGCTGAGCTGCTTGAAGTGGTGGATCTTGACAGTCTGGAGATCAGCAAAGACAGCTAGGTCTCCAGGGAATTGCGTGCGTCCTATTCTGATCTGGTCTATCGGCTGAGATGGCGTATGCCTGATGAGGCTGATCCAACCGTGCCCGATGAGGCCGATCCAGCCGTACCTGAGCAGGCTAATCCGGCCGCTGCAGTTGATCTAGAAGATGCTGCAGCGACCCTCGCACTCCACGTCTACATCCTGTTTGAGCACAAGAGTCATCCCGACTACTGGGTCTTGCTGCAACTGCTGCGCTACATCGCGCTGCAAGGCGATGCCTACCGCAAGCAGCATCCCGAGGCCAAGACCTTGCCGCCGGTCTATCCGCTGGTGCTCTATCATGGTCAGAGCGTCTGGCGGATGCCGAGCGACTTCCACGCGCTGATCCGACCGCTACCAGAGGCGCTTAAACCCTACGTGCCGCAGTTCCGCTATGCGCTGCACGATCTCTCACCACGCAGCGATGTGGAGATCAAAGGCGATGTGGTGGAGTTGGCGATGCGCTGGATCTTCAGTGACCAGCCGCTCGAGCATCTGGAGCGGCTGATCGCCTTGATCGACCAGATCGCCGACCGCGACACCGCGCTGCAGATTCTGGAATCGCTGCTGCGATATTATGTCCAAGGGACACAACGGGTGGAAGAGAGTGACGCCCGCCGCTTGTTGGAACAGACCGCACCGGGAGACCCCATCATGCAGACGTTTATTGATCGGTATATTGAGCAAGGCCGCGAGCAGGGCATCGAGCAGGGCCGCGAGCAGGGTAAGGCCGAGATGCTGCTGCGCCAGATGGAGCGCAAATTCGGCCCCACCGATGTCCGGCTGCGCCAGCAGATCCAAGAGGCCGATGCCGAGACCCTACTGGAGTGGTCCGATCGTATTCTTACCGCTGAGACGCCGGAGGCGGTGTTTCATTAGCGCCGGGATCAGCGCTGCCCTTGCCCCTCGCGCAACGCCCGCGACAGCTACTGATACTTTCGCGCCTGCTCCACGCGCCCCATCTGCTCATGGAGCACCGCCAGGTGATGCGCGACCATAAAGCGACCACGCCCCTGCACACTGCCCTCAAGCTGAGAAAAACGAGGGACGTCACCCTCCTAGAAAGACCAGGGCACCGGGATGACACTTGAGCACACGAGCGAGGGACTTGGCCTGCTCGATGTCGGGGGCGGTGCGGTCGGATTCGATCTCGACTAACGCCGCCAGCGGCAGCCCAGCGCGCGTGGCAAGCTCCTTTTGGGTCAATTCCTGAAGCTCGCGCAGGATGCGCACGGATTCCCCAGGCGAGACCTCGATGCTGCGCGAACAAGGGCGGTTGATCCGGCCCGCCTGATGTTTTGACCGACTGGACTCCCGACCACCGG
>NZ_NHSH01000025.1 GCF_016653315.1 Halochromatium roseum
GCGCCTGATCATCGTCTTGCTGATGGGCCTCTGCACCGCCTGCGAGCCGGTGAATCGCGCATCGACGGGGCCGACACCCGACATCGATGTCATCGAGCTCAGCATCGGCCAGGCGCACGAGGCCTTGCGCAGCGGGCGGATCAGCTGTGAACAACTCACCCGGCGCTACCTCCGGCGCATCGAGACCTACGACCCACCCACCAAGGCCGACGCAGCCCCGAGTCCGAGCGCAAGCAGGTCGCCGACCCCGGCCAACCGACTCAATGCCATCATCGCCATCAACCCCAACGCCTTAGCGCGAGCGCGGCAGCTCGACCGCCAGTCTGCCGAGACCGGCCGCCTGCGCCGCCTGCACTGCATTCCGGTCATCCTCAAGGACAACTTTGATACCGCCGACATGCCCACCGAGGCCGGCTCCTTGGCCCTGAAGGGCTCAGTACCGCCCGATGACGCCTTCATGGTGCAACGCCTGCGCGCCGAGGACGCCATCATCCTGGCCAAGTCCAACATGGGCGAGTGGGCCTTCAGCCCCTACCAAACCATCAGCTCCACCCATGGCGAGACCCGCAACGCCTACGCCCTCGATCGCGTGCCGGCGGGCTCCAGCGGTGGTACCGCCTCGGCGATCGCCGCCAATCTCGGCCTCATCGGCATGGGTACCGATACCGGCAACTCGATCCGCGGACCGGCCTCGCATCTGGCCCTGGTCGGCCTCCGCTCGACCCTCGGTGCCACCAGCCGCGACGGCATCGTGCCGCTGCTGGCGAACCGCGATGTCGGCGGACCGCTGATGCGAACCGTGACCGACACCGCGATCGTCTACTCGGTGCTGGCCGGCCATGATCCGGCGGACCCGCTTACCCAGGTCGCCATCGGCCGGGTCAAGCCGGATTATCGGCGGTATCTCAAGCGCGATGGCTTGCAGGGCGCTCGACTGGGCGTCCTGCGCGCTCTGGTCGGAACAGACACAGACGCGGATGCGGCTGCGGAGACAGACATCGCCGACCCCGAGGTCGTGGCGCGCTTCGACCAGTCGATTGAAGATCTGCGCCAAGCCGGCGCTGTCATCCTCGATCCGTTCCGAATTCCCGATCTCGAGCGCTTGACCGATGCCACGGGTTTCTGCAGCCGCTTCCGCTACGATCTGAACCGTTATTTACAAACCTTGGGACCAGAGGCCCCCATCCGCTCCCTGGACGAGGTGGTGGCGAGCAACCAATTCTTGCCCCAGAGCGCCGGAGCGATGCAGTGGGCCATGGAGGTCAGCGCAGACCCTCGTTCACAGCAGCCGCCCTGTGTTGACGTCCAGGGCGACCCGCGACGCAAGGCCTTGCTCGAGGCCGTCCTCGCCGCGATGGATGAACACCAGATCGACGCGATCATCTACCCCAGTTGGAGCCATCCGCCGCGCTTGCTTGGCGACAGCGAGAGCCCGCACGGCAACAACAGCCCAGTCCTTGCGTCCCATACCGGGCAACCGGCCATCACGGTGCCGATGGGCTTCACCGAGAGCGGCCTACCGTTGGGCCTGCAACTGCTGGCGCGGCCGTTCGATGAGCACAAGCTGTTCCAATATGCCTACGCCTATGAGCAAGCGACCCAACACCGTCGTCCGCCGCCCCGATTTGGTCGCCTTCAGCCTGAGGCGGTCGTGGCGCCACGGTGACGCTCACCACGGGAACAATGGGTTCGGCGCCGGCTATGCGCTCGCGCCGTCGATTCGACTGGCCTGGATCGAGGACGGGGACCACAGCTTCAAGCCGCGCCGGCAATCCGGCCGCACCTGGGAGCAGAATCTGGATCAGGCAACAGAGGCCGTTCTCGGCTTCGTCCCGACGCTATGAGCGCGAGCCGCGCGTGGCCGTGCTTGCAAGCGCCGCTCAGTCCTACTTGTCTCGATCGTGACACCCTGTCGTTGTTTCGCAGCCCCGGTCACGCTGCCGCCGCCAGTCGCGCCAGTTCAACACCGCTGACACGACCAGCGCCGTCAGCGCCAAGCCGACGACCCAGGCGTCGATGAGCATCGGATTCCAGGACGTCCCGGTCAGCGCGTCGACGGTGTACTTGATGTAGGACGCGGGCAATGCGGTCTCGCCGAGGGCGGCTTTGACCTGCCAATGCCAGTCGGTCAGCGGGCAGTAGCCCCAGCCATACCAGGCGCCGAGCCCGACCCAAGCGCCGAGCGTGAGCCCGACCACGAGCAGGTGCAGGCGCCGGGTGCCTGGCCACATCCAGCCGGTGAGGATGAACAGCACCAGGGCCGCGTGCAGCAGGAACAGCGCTTGGTCGAGCAGCCGTAAGGTGAAAGCGTCCATCGTGACCTCCAGTCTTGCCGTCAGGGGTGTCCTGCTCGCGGTCGAGGACCCTCGAGATCCGAGACCCGGCCCCGTCCTTCATCGAGCGCTACTTCGCAGGCGGCTTGCGGCTCACCTGGGCTTAAACGCCGGCGAACAACCGCTGCTGCTGATCCGCCTGGGATATGCGAAAAAGCGACTGCCGGCCTCACCGAGACGAACCGTCGATGGGGTCATGCGACGACCATAGCGCAATGGTGACAGCGTCCATTTCTCTATTCAACATTCAACCGAGACGTCAGTATGCAGCTTTCCACCGACACTCAAGGCCGAGAAGACATGATCATCGAGCTGTTCCGCGCCACCTTCACCGCCTCCGAGGGCGCGGAAGAAGGCGCGCTGATCGGCGATCTAGTGCACAATCTGCTCGCCAACACGGCGGAGCCAGATCGCTTCGTCTTCACGGCTGAGAAAGACGGCGCCATCATCGGCGGCATCCTCTTCTCAAGGCTGACCTACGAGCAGGATCAGCGGACCGTCTTCGTGCTCGCCCCGGTCGCCGTGGCGACCGATCAGCAAGGCAAGGGCATCGGGCAACGCCTGCTGAACCATGGCTTAGCCGCGCTGCGCAGCGCCGGCGTCGACATCGTGATGACCTACGGCGATCCCGGCTACTATGCCAAGGTCGGCTTCAAGCCGATCAGTGAGGCGGATGCACCAGCCCCCTTCAAGCTGCAGCAGCCCGAAGGCTGGCTAGCGCAGTCGTTGTCAGACCGGGCGGTGACCCCGCTCAAAGGACCCTCGCGCTGTGTCGAGGCACTCAACGATCCGGTGTATTGGTAGGTCGACAGGCGCGCACGCCGCACGATCAAGGCCAGCGCCACCTGCATACGGGCATGCCGCTCGAGCATCGGCTGAGCCGACATCAGGACAACGCCGAGCCGTTTTTGTGATTCCGATCCTGATTCTGATCGTGATCGGTATCGGCCTCAGGGTCACCGAGCTGATGGAGCAGCAGATGCAGCGCCGGCAACGCCGCATCCACCGACGATCGCGCGCAGGCCGCGAGCAAGCGCTGCGGCTCCGCCGGCAAGCGCGGCTGAAACACCGTCCCCGGCAGTCGCGCGAGACGCTCAACAGCCTCCGTGTCGGCGGTTGCCAGCCAGGGTGCCAACGGCGCTTCGAGACCAAACAGCGACCGCGCCACCCCCGGTCAGCAACAGCAGGTCGGGATTGGTCTGCTCATGGCGCAGATCCTGGCGCAGCGCCTCCAGTGCCCGTTGCGCCACCTCGCGCGCGGAACTGCAGCACCGGCGCCAACCACTCACCATGCAGCAGAATCCGCGAGCGCTGCGCCGCCAAGGCCTGCTCGATCGCCGCCACCGGCGCCTTGCCGCCGCGCCCGGCACACAGGCGCGTCGCCGCGGCATCGATCAACACACTCATCGCCTCCAAGCTGGTCCCTTGCTGGGGCATTTGCCGAATCTCGAGTACATCGGCCGCTTGGCTGGAGGGCGAACGATCAAGGGGCGATTGCCGATCCTGACACCCAAACCAAGACCAGCTGGCTCTGGGCGACAGCTGCTTCAGTCCGCAGCCGATTGGCTCAGGTGCGAGACCGCATGGCCTGCCGAACCAGATCGCCATCAAAAGGCCCGGGAACCTCGCCGGTCTCGGCATAGACGTAGACGGCGCCGCGGATCATGGCATTGAGGGTGGCGCTCATCAGTGACAACAACGCGATCAGGGTCACGCCGGTGGCGAGCGTGATGATGAGCAAGACCGGCTGCTCGGTGGCTGCCGCCCAGACGCCGCCGGTGAAGGTGCCGGCAATCAGCAACAGCATCGGCAAGCCGATGATAAGCCCAAGGCCAACATTGACACTGAGCTGCTCGCCCCAGGTGCGCTTGAGCAGCCCGACGCTCTCCTTGATCGCCGCGATCGGGCCGATGTCCTTCGCCGCCAAGACCGGAATCACCAGAAAGGTCGCCACACCCCAGGCGAAGCCACCCAGGCTGGCGAGCAAGACGCCGATGCCAGGCTGCTGGTCACGTCCGCGCAGGAATGAGAGCACCAGACCCACCGTCGCGGTGATCGCGGAATAGCCGAGGATGACGCCCGCACGTTGGCGCGCCAACGCCAAGCCGTCGCGAAAGGTCGGGTTGCCACCACGTAGCCGCTCCAGCGTGCCGCCCACTAAGGCGGTCAGGAAGAAGTGGCTGATGAAGCTGGTGACCAACAGAAACAGCCACAGCAGCAGGGCGCCGGCCGCATAGGCCCACCAGGGCGCATCGCCGTCTTGGCTTGGCTGTTCCAGCTGCGATAACAGCTGTTCCAGCTCTGGATGGCTTAGCACCAGCCAAGCGCCACCGCCAAGAATCAGTGCCGAAAAGATCAAGATTCCGAGTCCCGCCAGCAGCGGATAAAGAATGAAGCCCTTTTCAGCGCCGAGCACGGCCAGCGCGCTGCGAAAAAGCGACCATGAGCGTGCAAAGACCGCCATCTGTGAGAACCCCCGTGAGGTTGGTTATCCTGTCTGGCGATCCGGTAGTCCGGTTGGCTCGCCTTGCTCGCGAATGCTGCCCGTCAGCACAGCCGGCATCATCCATTCCTGCGTGACAGCGTTGGTTGTGCTCGCTCAGCCAAGTCAGTCGTTCACCGACCTGGCTCTGAGGGCATTCCGCCCGTTTGCTTGATCAGCTCATCAAGAAACCGGGCCGACTCGAGGGTACCTTCCGCCGGAGACCACTCCGCGAAATCCTTATCCGAGCCCGGCGCGTAAGGGCCATTCTTGACCTCGAAGAGGATGGTGTCGGGCTCCAGCACGATCAGCGTGTGCCAGACGCCGGGCTCGATATCCACACCAAAGGTCGCGCTCCCGGGTCGCATGTCCAGGCACTGGAGGATGTCTCCGCGATCGTCGAACGCCACGAAGCGCACGGCCCCGCTCAGCACGATGAACGCTTCCGCCTTGGGCGGGTTGCTGTGACGATGCGGTCGCGCATAGCTACCCGGCTGCATGGCATTGACCATCCGGTGCAGCGGCGCGTCATCCTGCTTGTGCAGCCGCTGGATGATCCGCCCGCGTGGGCTCTGTCGCGCCAGTGCAGACGCCTTGGCCAGCATCTCCGCGGTGAGGGCGATGACCTTGCCGTCCGGGGCATCAATCGCCAAGGGAAAGGGTTTCACCCTGGTCAAGGTCAGCGCCCCCTGTGGTCAGACGGGTTCAATGCAGGCCACTGATGCAGGCACGAGAGGGTCGTTTCCAAGCACAACGCCTACGGCGCCCGCTTCAGCTCGGTGACGTTGCTCTCGGCATCCTTTGCGGGCTTCTCCGCGGTCGGTGCTGAGTGGTCCTTGCGCTCACCCGACGGCGGTGTGGGCTCAGGCTCCTTACCCTTGAGCACCCGCTCAACGTTGCGGGCGTTGCGCGCCAGATAGATGGTCAACTCCTCAAGGTCCGCATCCGGCAGCGCGGGCAGGATCTGATCATCGCGCAGCAGTTGCGCGAGTCGGTCGGCGATCTCGAGCGCCTTGTCATAGGCATCGGCAGCTTTCTTATCCGCGGTCCGCAATCGTTCTGTCCCGTGCTTGTCTTTGACGATGTATTCGATCTCGATCAACGCAGTCGACTCCGGTCACAGGAGAAGGTCGCGATTCTAACGCAACCCACCTCCGCGGCGAGGAGCAGATCGTGCGGCGCAGCCTTCTCGGTTGAGGAGGTCGACGAAACAAGCGTCCGCGTGGTCAGTCATCGCTGTCCGTTCGGTGAGCGGGTCAATTCCGCGCCCAATCGCTGCCACATGACCTCGAGTGTCTTTGGTCGTATCGCCGCGCGCAAAAACGGCGTGCGGCCGAGCAGGCGGAAGCCTAGTAGTCCTGTAGCATTGAGATTCAGTTCCAGACCAGCTCAGCCCGCGTCTGCCAGTACAGCGTTGGCTCCTCGGCGAGCGCCCCGATCAACGCCTCAGCCTCATCATCCCAAGCGATGGCCGCAGCGTTCAGATTCGACTGCAGCTGCGCCTCGGTCGCCGCCCCGCTCAGCACGACCGAAGCCCAGGGTCGGGTGAGGGCTGCGGCCAGCGCCACGGCGTCGACTGAGGCATTGAACCGACCGGCGAGGGTCTCGAGCCGCTGCCGCCGGGCCTGGAAGGTTGCCGCCTGATTGCGCGCGGTCAGGCGCCCATTGGCTAGCGCTTCTTTGATGATGACGGTCAGCCCTGCTCGATGTGCCGCGTCCAACGCCGCCCCGGATGATGGCTCGAGCAGGTTCCAGGTCGCCTGCACGGCATCGAACAGGCGCACGCCATCGACCTGCAGGGTCAGCGCTTTCTCCAGCGTTACCGCCTGTTGAGGGCCGCTCAAGGTCAGCCCAATGCGCGTACCTGAGCCCTTCAGTCGCGCAAGCTCGGCGTGCACGGCCCGATCATCGAGCACCCCACTGTCCAGGGTGGCGGAATGGATCTGGTACAGGTCCAGATAGCCACCCAAATTGCTCTGGGTCTCCAGCCACTGTCGCTGCAGCACCGCGAGCGAATGGTCCTTGACCTCATGCTGCTCAGCCTCGATCTGCCAATCGGCGGTGTAGGTATAGCCCCACTTCGAGGCGATGGTCACGGAATCGGCCGGCACCTCGCGCGAGCCCAACCAGTCGCCAAGGAAGGCCTCGCCGCGACCATAGGAGCGGGCGGTGTCGAAATAGCCGATCCCAGCACGCCAGGCGGCATCGAGCACCGCGAAGGCGCGTTCGCGCATCGCCTCGATGCTGCGGTCGGTGCCGGTATCCTCGCCATGGCCGAGGTTGATGTAACCGGGACGACCCAGCGCGGCGAGTCCAAGCCCGAGGACACTCGGGGACTGTTGACCGATGACGCGGTGCAGCGGTGAACGGGTTGGCTGTAGCATGATCAAGCGCTGGGGCGATGCAAACGGTTAGATGGATTGGGGCACGATCGCCTGAAACATGGGGCGATTCGCCGGTCCGTTCCAGGACGAGGCCGATCCTGGCCGTGTCATCAGGGTACCGCTCATTCTGCAACTTCCATCTCTCGACGACGCATCGGCATGGCATCGATGCGCTCGAAGACTGCTGGTGTCCGGGATCAACCTGGCTGCGCTCAAGGGACAGCGCTTTCAGATCGGCGAGGTGGTGCTGGAGGGCACCGGCTTTGCGCATCCCTGCTCACGCATGAAGTAGGTCTTGGGACCGGGCGGCTACAATGCCATGCGTGGTCATGGTGGACTTTTGCGTGCGGGTGATCCAGGGCGGGCTGCTGCGCGTCGGTGATGCCGTTGTTGCGGTTGATGCCGAGGCCTAAGGCCCGCACTGCCAAGCTTGAGTGAAGGCGGTATAGCGCGAGCGCATCAACGCCTCGGCGGTTGCTGGCATTGTGGTGCCAGCCAGGAACGGCTCGCAACAGTCGGCAAGGGTGTGTCCGGAACCGCAAGGGCAGGGCATCGACAAGGCTCAGGTCCTCTTGGTGGCGACGCCTGAACCGGTGTTGGCAGGCGTCGAGTCAGCAATGATTGGCAACGTCGCGCAGACGCTCGATCGGCACAAGCCCAGCCTGAGCCCCGGCCCTGTATAGCTGTGGGCCGAACACCTCTGCTGGCTCGGCGCAGACTGAAGATGCGTCCTCATGGGTGTCCGTGCGCGAACGCGCTAGCCTGCCCCAACCAGGGTGTCCAACAGCAACTGATCCAGCGCCGTCTCATCAACGGGCCGCGCCAGAGGTGGTGCCACGGATGCCAGCCGTGTCAGCTCGCGGTCGAGGAAAGCATTGAGGAGCGGCACCGGTGCGCCGACCTCCGCCTCCCCAGCCGAGCGCAGCGGCGCGAAGACTGTCCGCGCCAAGGTAACCTGAACGGCCCCGAGTGTCAGATCGAGGTGTTCCAGCCCTGGGATCAGGCGCTGGTCGGTCTGCAGACGACAACCTCGCTCGAAGTGCTCTATTGGCTCCACCAATCCCGGCGCGACCTGGTCCTGCAATGCCCAACAGGACGGGAGAATCGATCACCGACCCGTCATCGCCTTGCCAATGCTCAAAGAGTCCAGCCATCGCAAACGGCGCTCGATCCTTGCGGCGGATCGCATACGGCTGCTTGCCATCCTTCCCCGCCTGCCATTCATAGAAGGCATCGGCCGGGATCAGGCAGCGACGCTGCGCGAATGCGGCGCGATAGGCCGGCTTGCTCGCCACCGTCTCGGCGCGGGCGTTGATCATGCTGTAGCGATTATCTGGGCCCTTGGACCAGAACGGGACCAAGCCCCAGCGCAGGTTCACGCACTCGCGATGCGGCTGGTCCTCGGTCAGTCGGACTGCCAGCACTGCTTGGGTCGGCGCGACGTTGTAGCGCGGTTGCGCGTCAACCGCTGTCGTTGCGAGTCCGAAATGATTGGCGAGCGTGTCAGGATCGGCGACTTGGGCGAA
>NZ_NHSH01000026.1 GCF_016653315.1 Halochromatium roseum
ATTCAATTATTAATAGGGTCGAATTATAACTTTTCAAGGTTAAGCTGTTGTTTTGAAAAAGCTTACTGAAAGAATGCTCGTCAGGTTACTGAAAAATAAAAAAATATTATTTAGTCACAAGTCTATTGGTCGTTTTCCAATCCTTCATGGAGGTCTGCAATCACCTCTCTCGCCGACTGAGGTTCAAGCTGTCCTCGATACAACAAGGCCTTCATCTGTTGCGCATCTTCCGCGATTTCTTCCCTTCTACCATCGATCTGGCGATGACGCAGAATGTCGATCAGCATCTCCTGCTGATCCGACGGTAGGTGCAACACCACATCGATGGCTTCATCCAAAGTCACGGCGTCTTTCATCATGACCATCAACCTCTCATCACACTCAGACGGCAAGCCGTTTGTTGCAATCACTTTGCACTACGCTAACAGCCAGAGGCCCGATGGGCCATCAACACAGCGTATCGCATCCGCCTGGCTCTCTAACCCATAGCACCCCGCCCAAGATATCCCAACACCCGCCGCACATACTGCTGCGTCTCCCGATACGGAGGAATGCGGTTGCCATACTTGGCGACCGCACCCTCACCGGCATTGTAGGCCGCGAGCACGAGCTTCAGATCGCCCTCAAAACGATCGATCAGCACGCGCAGAAAGTCAACACCGCCCTCGATGTTCTGCGCTGGGTTCCAGACATCACGCACACCAAACCGCTGCGCCGTCACTGGCATCAACTGCATCAGACCGCAGGCCCCCGCCGGAGACCGTGCGCGCGGATCATAGGCCGACTCAGCACGAATCACGGCATGGATCAGTTCGGGGTCCAGACGATGCCGCTCAGCGGCGGCCTCGATCAACCCCGCATAACGTGCCCGGCGCTCGGCGAGCCGTCCTGTGAGCTTCGGCGTGCGAATGCGGCAGCGCTCCGGTTCGCTGGTCAGGGTACGGATCATCAACGTCGGGGCTGATGCGGTCGTTCCTGCGACCGCTTCCGTTTGGGAGGGTCGGCGCGCCTGTCGATGCCAAGTGCGCAGCAGTTCGTTCGCCCGCAGTGGGCGTTCAAAGGCGATGTCATCGACAACCCGCTCTGCTGCGGCAATGGGCACCCAAGCTGCGAGCGATGCGGTGAGCCCGATACTGCACAGAAGCGGTGCCGAGGAGAGGACTTGTCCTCGGGCGACCGCAACAATGGCTTCAAAACCATCATCAACCGCCACCCAAGTCAATCGATGCTCGCGCTGTTTCCGAATCATCAGGCGCCCTCAGTTCAGGTCAATCACTGAGCGCACTCTAGCCAGCCTGTTCACGCCGGGCGACAGCCAATCCTCAGCGCTTAGGCGAGCTTTCCTGACCTGGGATTGAGAATGCTTGGGTCGCGTCAAATCATCCGCAACGGGCTGAGCTTTCCTTGCTGCGGCAATCCCGAACTCGCCCTACCCTCTGGGATTTCCACTGCCCCGGAGACCGCGCATGGCCACTGCCTTAACTGCTCAGAAACGCCGCTTCTCGAAACCAGTCCTCGACCAGACCTTGACCATCCACAGCCAGAATGCCCAGTACGTGCTGCAGCGCGGCCATTCGTTCGTGCTCGTGGTCAAGGCGCTGTATGCGATCTCGGTGGTGCTGCGCATCATCGGTGAAGAGTCCGACATGGACCAGATCGAGGCGCTGGTCTCCGAGCGCATCGAGGCGGTCGCCCAAACGCTGCAGGACGAGCATGCAAGGCTGAAGGCACTCGCCGACGAGGAAGGCGGCGTGCCAGTGCCGCGCTATACAAATCCTCGTGAGGTCACGTTGCAGCTCTCCTCGCCGCAGCTGGCCCATTATGTTCGCCTGGTGCTGTTGTTGGACAAGATCCTGATGCTCCTCGATGGGCTCTGGTTCGCCGGCCTCCTGAGCAACAAGCAACGCAAGGATGCAACCCACAGCCTGCGTCGCCTGGTCTATGGGCTTGGACGCTCGATCATTGATCTGGAGCGCCGCGCGCGCGAGTCGGCACGGCGTGCGGGTAAAGATGCCGAGCTGCTGGCGGCCGATGACGCGGTAAACGCGTTGACGTTGGCGACGGGCTCGTTGGTCGATGTCGACGAGTAGGGTGAGGATGAAGCGTCCTCGCAGGACGATGATGAGGGTAATGCTGTGACGGTTGCTCCGCGCGAAGCCTCTGAGACTGATCCTCAAACTTAAGATCTTCGGGCTGACGCAGATGGCTCAGTCAACGGTCCGCAGGTCGAGGCCTGACTGCAGAACCGCGACCTCCTGCCCCGATTGATCGCTCATTATCCGACAGCGATTGCTCCACAGCCGTTGTGGATAACCCTGTGCGCAGTCCTGGTGACAGGTCCAAAAGCATCCGCCAAATCAATCGCTGCGGCTGGAATGGTCAGTACATGACCAGCATTGCGGTCTGCTCGCAGCAGGCGGCAGATCGCTTGCCAACACGCTCGCAAAGAGCCCAGCTTGCAGCAATCCTGAGCCGCGAGGGCGCCGATCAAAGCTTCAATCGACGCCCCACCCCACCGCTCACGCAGTGCTCACCATAGGCCTGCTCAAACGCGACGATTGCCGCATCGCCGGTGCAATGAGTCGGCAAGACATCGGTCACCCCGAGCACCTGCAAGGCCTGCACGGACCTGGCGATCTCAGCATCATTTGCGTACATCAGATGAAAGCCACCGATCGCCCAGCGGATCGGCTCGCCGAGCAGCACCCGGCCGCGCTCGACGATCTGCTCCATACCCGGATGGGCGCAGCCACTGATGGCCAGGGTGACGCCGCACAGGTTGAGGATCAGCGCCTGTTCCGGCGGCTGGCTGTCGAGCAGACCGGTGGAGAACAGGCCAGGTGCCAGGATCTGCGGCTCGGCGCCGACGACGAGGACCTCGCGGCAGAGACCGTGCAGATCCTGGATCAGGTGTGTGGAGAAGCCCTCGTGCAGCACGACGCTGAGCGCCGGGTTGGCCTCAAGCACCGAATCCAGCCCACCCATGTGATCCCAGTGCGGATGGGACAGGAACAGCTGATCGACAGAAGCCATCGAGAGGCCGAGGGCGGCCATGTTCTTCAGCAGCACGCGCCCGTTGCTGCCGGTGTCGAACAAAAGGGCTCGCTCGCCGGTCTCGATCAGCGCGGCGAAGCCCCAGAGCGCGGTCAGTCCGGCAGGGCTCGGCCGATTGTCGAAGAGGATGGTGAGGCGAAGGTTGGCGGTCATTGGGGTGTCCTGTTGTTGGCCGAGCGCGTTGTCAGTCTCATCAGGTGTTCCCTGCCGCCGATGCGGCGGGGTTCAACGCCGGGGCTCAGCAATGATGCATGCGGCTTGGGTCGGGCAGCGATTGACCAGTCTCCTGGAGCCTCGGCGCCGGCTGCCACAGTCTGTCGGATTCGGTCTTTGGTCTCGATGCCGTTCGCCTGTCGCGTGCTGCAGGGCTGGATGCCATTCACCGCCCCAACACCATGAGGTACGACCATGCCGCCTATGCGAGCATCCTGGCGCTTGGCATTGATCGTTTTCGGCGTGACGCTCTGCGCGGCCGCCTGGGCGCAGCAGCCCTGGACGCTGAGCGACTTCTACGATGCGCGCCATGACATTCGTGTGAGAATCGCGGTGGTGAAGAACGCGCAGGGCGATCAGTTGAAGCTCCATGCCGCGAGCAATGAGTCGCGGGTCTGGGTGACCTTTCTGCCGTCCGCGAAGGCCCCAGCGCTGGATTCGTCGGCGAGCCTGGCTTGGTGGTGGGGCGATGGAGGGCAGCGCCGTTCGCGCGAGGCAGTGACGCACCAGCTGGCGCAGCGCAGCGGTGAGCCGCCCTCCTCGCTCTATCATGCCGGCGCGCATTACGTCTCGTTCGTGCTCGAGCATGCCGATGGGCTGGACGCACCAACAAGTCCCATCGCTGCGCTGCAAGCCTGCGCGGACAGGCTCAGCTTGGGTTATCTCGATGCCGATGGCAGGTTCGCTGAGACAGCATTCGAACTCGATGGCGCAGCGGCCGCGATCGCTGAGGTCGCAGGCGTCGTTCGTCGTTGAGCATCATCGGGCGTTGCTACTCCACCTTGGGCTAGGTCGACAGTCCAGTCCTTGAAGGGCGGTTTCCCCTGCTCAAGCTGACGGCCACGCGTTTCTCAACCCAGCTCGCCCTGGAGGCCAGCCTTGCATCCCCTACTGCGTCACTGGCGCTTCCTCAGCGTTGGCTTCCTGCTGGTCGCCTTCTCCGCCGTCGGCCAAACCTTTGTGCTGTCGCTGTTTGGCGGCGAATGGCGCGCGACCTTTGGCCTCTCGCATGGGGGGCTCGGGCTGGCCTATTCCGCTGCCACCTTGCTGAGTGCCCTACTGCTGATCGCGGCCGGACATCTGGTCGATCGGGTGGCACTGCCTTTGATGATCGCCGGCGTGGTGCTGGGTGCGGCACTCGGCAGTGTCGCACTCGCACTCAGCGTCGGGGTGCCCGGTCTGGTGCTGGGCTTCTTCCTGCTGCGCTTCTTCGGTCAGGGGTTGATGACGCACACCGCCCAGACGGCGGTGGCACGCACTTTTCGTCAGCATCGCGGCAAGGCGGTCAGTCTGGTGGCGGCCGGCTTTCCGGTCGCGGAGGCCATCGCCCCAATCCTGGTGGTTGCCCTCGCCGCAGCGCTCGGCTGGCGCACCACCTGGTGGCTGATTGCGGGGCTGTTGGTCCTGCTGACCGGGGTCTTGCTCGCGCTGCTCGGGCGTCATTTCCCGGGGCGTCCCAGCCTCGAGGTCGACTCATCCGATGAGCCCGCGCCCTGGACCCGCGCGCAGGTGCTGCGCGATCGACGCTTCTATCTGATCCTACCGGCGCTGATGGGCGCGCCGTTCATCGCCACGGCGGTGTTCTTCCATCAGGTGCCACTGGCCGAGTCCAAGGGCTGGACCCTGGCCTGGCTGGCGGCGAGCTTTCCCGCCTTTGCCGCGGCGCATCTGGTGTCGCTGTCGTTCAGCGGTCCCTTGATCGATCGCCTCGGTGCACGTCGGCTGCTGCCCTGGCATCTGACGCCCTTGTTGTTGGCCCTGCTGGCGCTGGCGCTCGCTGATGGGCCTTGGTTGGCGCCACTCTATCTTGGCTTGGCCGGACTCGGGATGGGGCTGGCCAACAGCCTGATGGGCGTGATCTGGGTTGAGCTCTATGGCAGCACCCACCTGGGTGCGATCCGCGCCTTGGCGCAGTCGGCGATGATCTTCTCCACTGCGGTGGCACCGGTGTCGGTGGGTCTGTTGCTGGATGGGGGCTGGAGCATGGAGCGGGTCGCGTTGCTGCTCGCCGGGATGGTCGTGCTGGCCTCGCTGCTGGCTTGGCAGGGGTTGCGGCGGTGAGTGTTGGTTTTCATGCTGCCGTTAATCCAGAACGCCAACAGCCCTGTAAAGCGCCCGGGTCTGCGGTCACGGTCGATCTCGGAGCGCACAGCAGAGAAGCCCGCTGGCAACCAGTGGATCTCATCGAGGTAGATCGGGCGCATCGCCCAACCATTGGCGGGCCAGGGTCGACTTGCCGCATTGACGCGGCCCGAGCAGGGCCAACGCGGGGGCTCGCGAGAGTCCGCGTTGCAGCGCCTGCTCGGCGAGGCGTGGGATGTATCCATGCATTTTGATCATGGTGCATTCTGATTTGCATGGTTCTATGATAATCCAACGCCGATGATAGCCTATGATCAAACCCGTCTCCAGCAGTCTGCAGTTTGCCGCACGCTTTGCCCTGGTGGGGCTTGTCGTGGGCAGCTACGTGGCCTGGTCAGCGATCGGCGACGGCTGGGAGTCCTTTCCTGTTTACTCGAGCACGGCCGCTTTTGTCACTGGCTTCGGGCTTTGGCGCTGGTTGGTCGAACGTCGGCAGGCAAGACGCTGCCGAACGGGTCTGTTCACGGGCGCGCTCGCCGGGCTGCTCTCACACCTGCTCTGCTGGTGGCTGTTCATCCTGGATGCCTGGGTCGATGACCCCTGGCTCGCCGCTGGAACCTCTGCGGGCGAACTGCCAATGAACCCGCTGCAGGGGATCATCGGAGCGGTCGTCTTCAGCCTGTTTAGCCTTGCGCTCTTTGGCTTGCTGACCATTCCAGCCGGTGCCTTGATCGGCTGCTGGATGCTGCGCAAAGCGGGTTCGGGTTCGCGTTAACCCAATCTCGCGGCATTCAGCTGCCGGGGGTATCGCATCGCCATGGCTGTTAGGTGATCGGCAGCCAGTGCGATGGGCGGCTGCAACCTGCCACGCCTACTCAGGGATCACGCCAGCTCGGGGCATGGCGCTCTGCGCTGGGGATGATAACGGCATGATGCGGAGCGAGGAGACGCGTGGGAGTAACATGAAGTCACATACCTGAGCGAGCGTCAGCGGTGACGCGACAACATGAACACTGGAGACAACCTATGGGACTCTTGAGTGGCCTACTCGGCAACGCCTCCACCATCGATCCCGCCCAACTCGCAGATGAACTCGAGCCGATCCTCGCCGCTGAGGAGACCATCGAGGTCGCCTTCAAGGTCATCCGCGATCAGTTCATCTTCACCAACGCGCGCCTGCTGCTGATCGACAAGCAGGGGCTGACCGGTAAGAAGGTCGAGTACCTGTCGATCCCCTACAAGGCGATCACCCGCTTCTCGGTCGAGACTGCGGGCCATTTCGATCTGGATGCGGAGCTGAAGGTCTGGGTCTCGGGGGCCAGCGAGCCGGTCTCAAAGACCTTGCGCGGTGCGGATAACGTGACCGAGATCCAGAAGGCACTGGCGACGGCGGTGCTGGCCGTGCAGTGAGCGACGCCCTCAACCGCCCACTGGCACTGATTCGCCTCGCCGGACTGCCGCTGAGTCTGACCCTGCTGTCGATCCTCGCCGGCAGCGTCATCAACCGCGTGATGGTGGTCGAGCTTGGCCTACCGGTGATCCTGGCCGGGTTATTCCTGGCCATCCCCTTGTTGATCTCCCCGGTGCGCATCTGGCTTGGGCATCTGTCCGATGCCTATCCGCTCTGGGGTCGGCGCCGCGAGCCGTATCTGATCGTCGGTGCGCTGCTGGCCGGCATCGGG
Source organism: Halochromatium roseum (assembly GCF_016653315.1). Taxonomy (GTDB): domain Bacteria; phylum Pseudomonadota; class Gammaproteobacteria; order Chromatiales; family Chromatiaceae; genus Lamprobacter; species Lamprobacter roseus. Next base: position 7,032 of record NZ_NHSH01000026.1, read on the forward strand.
GTGGCACTGTCGGTAGCCTTGGTCGTGCACACCCCGCCGCTGTTCAGTCCGACCGCAGCGCTGATCCTGTTCGGGCTGCTGCTCTATGGCATCGGGCGCAATCTCACTGGTAATACCTTTCAGGCGCTGCTGACCGATCGCTTCGAGGCCGGAGTCGCGCGCTCGCGGGCGGTGAACCTCTATGAGGTCGTCAAACTGCTCGGGATGGTGCTCGGCGCCGGGCTGCTCGGGCTGGCGTTGCGTCCCTACAGTACCGAACGCCTGGTGCTGGTGGTGCTGGTCCTGTCACTGCTGGCCATGCTGCTCTCGGTGCTCGCCAGCATCGGCCAGGAGCCGCGCAGCGAACGGCTGCGCGAGGCGGCCGAGCAGGCCCGCGCGGGCGCCTTCTGGCCGCGCTTTCGCCAACTGGTCTGGGCCGATCCACAGGCGCGGCTGTTCCTGGCAGTGATCGCGCTAACGCTGCTCGGCACCCAGATGCAGGATGTGCTGATGGAGCCCTATGCTGGGCTGGTGTTGGGGATGGACGTGGCCGCGACCACGCAGCTCACGATGTTCTGGGGCATCGGGGCGCTGGCGGCGATCCTGGTCTCCGGGCTGGTGCTGATCCCCTGGCTCGGACTGGCACGGCTCTACCGGCTGGGCATCGGGCTGTTGCTGCCACTCTTCGCTGGTGTGGTGCTGGCCGGTGTGCTGCAGGAGCCGCTGTTGCTGCAGCTGTGCGTGCTCGGGCTTGGACTGAGCACCGGACTGGCCGCCGCCAGTCTATTGGCGCAGACAGTGGACTTCACCAGTGCGCAAAGCGCCGGGCTCTTGCTGGGGGTGTGGGGCTTGGGTTTTCAGCTGGGCCGCGCGCTGGCCAACCTGCTCGGCGCCGGGCTGGTCGATGGGCTCAATCGCGTCACCGGCGAGGCGGCACTGCTCGCCTATGGCGGCGCCTTTGCGGTGGAATGCGGGTTCCTGATCGGCGCCCTGCTCTCGTTCGAACGCTTGCGGATTGGAGCGGCGCGAGTGGTGAAAGAGGCTTGAGCGGCAGGGCGAAACCGTTCTACGCCTAACTGACGCACCTTAGAAGCACTTACCCTCGGATCTGGACATTTCCGCGCGTCTGGTTCAAACTGCCGGGCAATGTTGATTGGCGAGGCGGCGCGATGAACCTG
>NZ_NHSH01000027.1 GCF_016653315.1 Halochromatium roseum
GCAGCCACGAGGTGCTATGCGCCACCTGATCCTCGAGATCAAAGGCACTGATCACCGGCAGCAGGCCGATGCGGGTCGCCGGCCCGCGCGTGGCTTCGATCAAGGCTTCTGCCCCAGCGGCATCCTCCGCCAGGCGCTCATCGGCATCCAGGATCAGATTCCAAGCCGCAGGCGAGTGCGCCAAGGCCGCATTGCGCGCGGCGGCGAAATCATCGCACCAGGCAAAGTGATGCACCTGCGCGCCACAGGCCTGAGCGATCACGACCGTGTCATCGCTCGAGCCGGTATCGAGCAGGATGATCGACTCGACCAGGCCCCGCGCGCTCTCCAGACAGGCGCGCAGTGTCACCGCCTCGTTGCGGGCGATGACCACCAGCGCGAGCTGGCAGCGCGGGGGCTTGGGCGGGGAGGGCGTCTGTGCTGAGCGGTGTGGCATGGGCGTCGGGCGCGCTGATGGAGTTGAGAGCGCTGGTGGGCATGATCAGGCGCGTTGAGTGGCGTTTGAGCATAGCGCAGTGAGCTATGCTCATTCGAGCAACAACAGGCGTGCCCGATCTGTCAAAATGGCCGCTCAGGTTGAAGCCTGACCCGCGCTGGGCTAAACCGATCTGATCTGACATGCGCTGAGCTGAACTGAGCCGACCGCTGCCGAGAGACCCCAACATGGCCCTGGCACAAGAAGACATCCAATTCATCAAAGCGCATCTGGGCGAATGGCTCGCCGAGCAATCGCTCGGCAAGCCGCCAGCGGTGTACGAGATCGAACTGCGCGAGCGCATGGACGAACGCTTCATCGCGACCGACATCGGTCTGGTCATCACCGCGATGCGGTATCTGCCGGGACCAAACATATAGCCCACCAGCCTGGTATCAGCGCAATGGCTGAAGGAGCTGAGAGGCAACGCATCTGAGCCCATGCACACCGACAAACAGATCTACCTCCTCCTCGGCGCCGATCCCGAGTTTCTCTGCCTGCTCACCAACGGCCTCCGCACCGATGGCCCCTATGCTTTTGAGGCCATCGACGTCAAGGCCCTGGAGCGGTGCATCGACGGCGTCGTGCTTCCGGCAGACCTCAAGCAAGCCATCTGGGCGATCGAAGTCCAAGCCCAGCAAGACCCTACCATCTACCACCGCCTGCTGGTCGACATGGGCCTGCTCGGCGAACGACGCCTTGAACAACCGGTGTGCGGCCTGCTGCTGTTCCTCAGTCCCGAGCACGACCCCCAGACCGAGCCCTGGCACAGCACAATCGCCCGCGACCCGCAGTGCCCTATCCGCCGCGTCTATCTCATCGAGGTGCTCGAACAACTGCGCCAGACCCAACCCGAGCACCCGCTGCTCGCCACCTTTCTGCCCTCTCTGCCTATCTGGTCGAAGACCGCGAACGCTTGCGCGAACAACCACCGCTCGCCTATGGTCAAATCCAACAAGCCCCACTGCCCGAATCCGCGCGCAGCCACTGCCTCGACGTCTTCCAGTCCTGGCTACTGGCACGCTTTAAGGACCAGACCTTAGAGGAGATCCTCAGTATGCTCGGCGAAATGACCCCACTCGAACAGACCCGCGCCTATCGCGAGATCGTCGCGAAGAACCAGCCGATTTGGCTGGAGGAAGGTCGCGCGGAAGGTCGCGCGGAAGGCCGCGAAGAAGGTCGCGAAGAAGGCCGCCGGCGCGAAGCTGAACGGGTGGCGCTCCGCCTCCTACGCCGTCGCCTCGGCAGCCTCACCAAGGCGCAACAGGCCCACATACAAGCCCTCCCGGTCGACCCGCTCGAAGATCTCATCGAAGCGCTGCTCGACTTCAGCACTGAAGCCGACCTCGAGACCTGGCTCGCCGCGCACCCCAGCCCCACTCCGCAACAGAACGCTTAAGCCAACCGTGCAACCCCACTGGACCCTCAACCTCAAGACCGGCCTCAAGGTCAACATCCCAGCCGACCTCGACAACCCGGTCACCCTCACCCTGCTCGAGCTGGAAGACTGGCCCGAGCCGGAACACGCCTTCTGCCGCCAACTCGCCCAGCCCGGTTTGCGCCTGCTCGATGCCGACACCGATGGCCCCAGCAACGCAAGCCCCGAGCGGCACACACAGGCGGATGTCAACGGCAACACCGAGGCCGCCACCGATGTCGATGCCAACCCCAATGCCGACAGCAAAACCGAACCCAGCGCACAAGCAGCGTTGGAGAAACCGGCTACACTGTTTGCCTGCAATGCCACCCGCGCCGCCTGGCTGCGCGAACAAGGGCGGCTGATCCGGCCCGTCTGATGCCGCGCCCCAGTGACCAGCAACCGCTTCCCGTCCCGACCATGCACAGCCAACTGCGTGAAACCAACGACACCACCGCCGCCTACGACAACGATTACTTTCTCTGGCTGCAAGCGACACGCGGCAAACTCGCGCGCCGTGACTTTGCGAGCGTTGACCTGACGCACCTGCTCGAGGAGATCGACGATTTGAGTCGCCGAGAGAAGCGCAAGCTCAAAAATCTGTTGCGGCAACTGCTCGCCCATCTCCTCAAGCTCGAGTATTGGGCGGAGGAAGCCCCCCGCAGCGGCAACCACTGGCGAGCCGAAGTGGCCAGCTTACGCAAACAGATCCGTGATGAACTGGACGACAGCCCGAGCTTAAGGGTCTACCTCAACGACATCTATGAGGCCTGCTACACCGACGCACGAGACATCGCCGCAGCGCGCTCGCAACAGCCGCTGAGTGCGTTTCCTGAGCGGCCGCGGATGCCGCTCGAGCAGGTGATCAACCCGTTGTCCTCTTGATGCACACCGACAAACAGATCGACCTCCTCCTCGGCACAAGCGAGCCGCCAGTGTCTCGACGTCTTCCAATCCTGGCTGCTCGCGCGCTTTAAGGACCAGACTTTAGAGGAGATCCTCATCATGTTCGGTGAAATGACCCCACTCGAACAGACCCGCGCTTATCGCGAGATCGTCGCGAAGAACCAGCCGGTTTGGCTGGAGGAAGGTCGCTGTCGACCTCGAGACCTGGCTCGCCGCGCACCCGAGCAAGATGGATGACGTCACAGTCCGCTAACGTCGTCGTAAAATGACTCAGCCCACCTCATCACTGGAGCCCCAAAAGCCACAGTCAGAGTGGTGCTATGATCCCGGAGAGAGACGTCCCAAACACCGCTGGGCGAAAGACGAAGCCTCCCAGGATTCTGCGTCAGCTCGAGCAACGCGCGGTAGCCGACGGTTTTGGCGGAGCGTTCAAAGCATGGCTCAAGCAATACAGCTAGGCAGTGACACCGGCATTGAGATGTGGATACTGCCGGCAGACGATGCCAAGGCGGCCCGCGGCCTCGCCGAAGCCCAATTCAGCCTCGCCGTGGCTGGTCTGCCGGTCTGGGGGCCAGCCGCATCGGACAGAGCGACTCCGCTCGCCGCGTCACAGCCTTGGCCGTTGGTCGATTTCCTTCATGGCCTCGCCCGCATCTGGCCCTGGCTCATGCTCGAGCAAGGCTACCCCATCGATATCGCCCCGCTGCACCCTGGCACCATGATGCAAGAGGCCGACGCACGCTGGCGCGATCTGGCCATTGGTCAGGCTGAGGCAGAGGAAGATCAACTCTTCGACTTCCGGCAACGTCACGACCTCTCGTTGCTGTTTCGAGGCTTAACGCTGCGGCCACTCTGGCTGTTACGCGAAGGCAGGGATGCACAGCTCTGGTCACCCGCATTGGAACGACCGCACTATCTCCCTCACACCCAAGCGATGACCGACCTAGCCGCCATCGGTCGCCACCTGGATCGACTGCTTGCAACCAGCACGGAACCCCGCGCCCGCTACGCGCGGCAATGCTGGTCTGAGCGCGAACAGCGTATCGCTGAACACTTCCTCCCGATCACCACCGGTCTCGACATCGGTGAACTCCGCCGGCTGGCCAGGGCCAGTGATGCGGCGAACGATCAACCCCTAGACGACTGGTTCGAAGTGCAACCCGGCGCTCAAGCCCATGAACACCCCGGCGAATTGCTGATGGCGGCCCGGATGGCGGGCGCGTCTGTCGGCGCCGAGCAGCAGCACTGCCTGCTACAAGCCATCCGCGCGATACCCTGTATGGCCACGCCAAACCTGGATGATCTTGCCAAGCAAGCGACCCAGCTCGTGCAGAGGCAAGCACCGGCCTACGAGCAGGGCTACCAATTGGCCCAATGGCTGCGCCAGCGGCTGGGCATTGCGAGCGACCAACCTGCGTTTCCTGACCAAATACTGCGACAGTGGGGCTTACACCTCAGTGAGATCGATATCACGGCAGGCATCGACGCTGTCGCCGTCTGGGGAGATCGCCACGGGCCTGCCGTGTTGCTCAATACGAACCACCGCTCACGCGCGTCAACAGCCAATGGCCGACGCTCAACGCTGGCACATGAGATCGGCCATCTGCTGGCCGATCGTGCGCATGCGTTGCCCGTTGCCGAGGTATTGGGTGGTCAGGTCCCGCGTTGGCCTGAGCAACGCGCCAATGCCTTCGCCGCTGAGTTCCTGCTGCCGCGCGAACAGGTCGAACGCGTCTGTCGGGCGCAGTCAGAGGTGCTGCTGGCCGCAGCCTATCTGGAAGAGCGGTTTCAAGTGAGTCGGACATTGACGCTGCATCAGATCAACAACGCCGAATGGAGCAGCGTCCTGTCCGCGGCAGAACGAAAGCGCTTAGATCGATGGGCGTTGTGACGCTTTGTCAGACCTCTCGTGTGATCACCCAACATCCTGAAGGCAAGCCCCGAGCTAACCGTGCAGCCCCACTGGACCCTCAACCTCAAGACTGGCCTCAAGGTCAACGTCCCGGCCGACCTGGACAACCCGGTCACCCTGACCCTGCTCGAGCTGGAAGACTGGCCCGAGCCGGAACACGCCTTCTGCCGCCAACTCGCCCAGCCCGGCCTGCGCCTGCTCGATGCCGACGCCAATGGCCCCAGCAACGCAAGCCCCGAGCGGCACACACAGGCGGATGCCAACGGCAACACCGAGGCCGCCACCGATGTCGATGCCAACCCCAATGCCGACAGCAAAACCGAACCCAGCGCACAAGCAGCGCTGGAGAAACCGGCTACACTGTTTGCCTGCAACGCCACCCGCGCCGCCTGGCTGCGCGAACAAGGGCGGCTGATCCGGCCCGCCTGATGCCGCGCCCCAGTGACCAGCAACCGCGTCCCGTCCCGACCATGCACAGCCCACTGCGCGAAGCCGACGACACCGCCGCCGCTTACGATGAACACCTTGCGATTACTTCCAGAGCACAATGCCTAAGACATACTGGAAACTGAGCCGAGATCCCCTATACCGAGGCGATCAAAGGCAAGGCGTCAGCCTGCCTTGTCCTCAGGCGAACCGCTCCATTGTTCGGCACGTTCTTTACCTAGAAGGCCATGGCCGCGAGACCCCGTATCTCTCTGCATCAGAAGATCGCAACATGGCAAGTCATTTCGCGGCATCTGAAGGCAGCATCTACATCGCCTACCCCAAGCAATGGCCGACGCTTGGGGTTGCTCATCGCCCTAGAAAAGAGCTTCTCCAGCTGTTACGCGGACATGGGAAAGGTGACGCCGCATGGCCTAGCGCTTACGAAGTCATGCGTGCGCGGCAATATGTTGAGGAGTGGCAGGAACATCTGGCAGACTTCACGGCGGCGGCAGACGCGACCGCGCAATCACTGCGCGAACGGGTCGATCGGATCTTTCGTTCCACTTAGCCACTGCCATGCATCTTCAGGTACTCGCTGCATGTGCCAATTGTTGGCATAACCCCCTACAGCATGGGTCTGTTGGGCTGTCGATGGGGTTTTGTACTGAGCAGCGCGTTGTGCTCCTTCGGCCCGAGGAAACAACCTGCGCTAAACACCTGCGTAAAGACCTGTTGTTGGAGTCCGCTCAGGCGTTCAGCGAGCGGCATCAACAGGTATACACCTGCTCGCATCAAGTCCAAAAACTCTCTGATCAAGAACCCGTTCTAGCATCGGACTACATCGAAGCGTCGGCGACCTTTATCCGCCATGACAGAGTTGGCGAGGCCGTTGCTGACTACGGCGAATATGGCACGAAGATCGAATCGCTCGCGCAACTGCGCGCCCTCGGCAGCTTTCGCGCAGAGCTTGCGATGCTGACGCTTGGCCGAGCCTATTCACGCCGATGCATCCAGCGCGGTGGGCACTGGACGAGCGGACTGCATCTGTTGTGGTGGACAAAACGTCGCCTACAGGAGCGGCAGCCACCGGAGCCCGAGCCGAGTGATTTCCGCTATCAAACTGCAGGCAGTCTCGAGCGCCAGGTTGAATTGGCAAGTTGGTCACTGATGATGTCAAGGCTGGTTTTTCTCTCTGATCTTGGCGCCTATGCGCTGGCCGAGGGTGATCCTGTTGCTGGGCTACATGGAATTGCCGAGCAGGCAGCCGCGGAGACCGAAATCCCTGGAAAGAAAAGGTTGTTACGCTGGATAAAAAAGGTGGGTCTCCCAATGATTGAAGAAGTGATTTCGGAATGCCGATACCGTGAGATCGCTTCAGCACTGCGGGAATCGTCCGCACTCGCGTAATCAAATGGAAGAAACACCAAACAGAACGCCTAAGCCAACCGTGCAACCCCACTGGACCCTCAGCCTCAAGACCGGCCTCAAGGTCAACGTCCCGGCCGATCTCGACAACCCGGTCACCCTGACCCTGCTGGAGCTGGAAGACTGGCCCGAGCCGGAACACGCCTTCTGCCGCCAACTCGCCCAGCCCGGCCAGCGCCTGCTCGATGCCGACACCGGCTACGGCCTCTACGCGCTGAGCTTCGCGCAAGCGCTGCACGGCCAAGGTCAAGGCCAGGGCAGGGTGCTCGCGCTCAATCCCGATCCGCTGTTCGCCCGCAGCGTCGCCGATCACGGCCTGCAAGCGCTGATTGACATCGAGGCAGAGACGCCAACGCGCCATGCCAATCGCGCCCACCGCGCCGATCAGGATCACCGCGACGCCGGCAGCCGCGGCGAGCACCACCAACCCGGGTCCACCCCGCTCACGCGGCCTCCGGCCGCAAGATTCCCGCCAACCTCTACCTGTGATGCACTCAACATGCGTCTGAGCGAGCAACAAACTCAGCACATCGTCCGCAGCGTGCAACAGCATTTGGGGCCAGCGTCCCGAATCTGGCTGTTCGGCTCCAGACTCGATGACGCAAAGAAAGGCGGCGACATCGATCTGTTCGTGGAGACCGAACAGCAGCCACTGCGCAACGAGTTGCGATGCAAAATCGAACTCGAGGAAACCCTTGACATGCCGGTCGATCTCATTGTGCGCGGCTTCGATGAACAGTCTCCCATCGCAGGCATCGCTAAAAGCAACGGCCATCGGTTATGACCGAACATCTCCAACTCATCGACAAGAAGCTTGAGCACTTGGAGCGGATGCGCGGCTATCTGACGTATTCGCTGGAACAGGTCAGCGTCTTGATGCCCATCAACGACTGGAAGACGCTGACGCCCAAACACCATGAAACGCTCGCGGCCTTCCGCGTCCGCTTCAGCGAGTTCCAAGAGCATCTTGGCAAGACCATGCGCGCGGTCGCGATCGAAGAAGAACAGAAAACAGAGCCATTCACCAGCGTGCTGCTCTACATGGAAAAGCTCTCGATCATCGACTCTGCTCAGGCATGGAAAGAACTGCGCGAGTTGCGCAATGCAATCAATCATGAGTACGAAGAAAATCCACGGCGTCTATCGCAGTTTTTCAGCGAGCTCGCCCAAGCAACGCCGACACTCATGGACTGGCATCAACGCCTAGCCGACTTCTGCCAGCGACACTATGCTTAAGCTAACGCCTGTCTTGCGGCTGGCGAAAAAACTGGGACGCTGTCGGGCGATGGAAGGCGTTCGAGGGCAAGCGATCCTGCGGCGAGGCGTCTCGCGATCAGGGGTCGCAAACGTGCCGCAGCGCGCGAAGCCAGGCCGCGCTGTCCGAAGCCTCAAGGACCGGCCCGGTCAGTTCTAGCAGCAGGTCGAAGTCGTCGATCTGCTCCAAGATCGACCGCGTCTCAGCGGCGACGGCGGGGCCGAAACGTTTCTTGACCTGGACCATCAGGATGTTGCGGCTCGGTCGGAGCGCCTCGAGTCGCGCGCGACGCGTTGTCTCTTCCGGGTTCGGTTGCTCGCGGAACGGCCAGAAGCGGTCTGGCGTGGTCGCATAGTCGTGCTGGAGCGGCGCCAGGGATGTGATGTTGATGTCGGAGGCGCGGACGATCTCGTGCAGCGCATCTCGCTGTTCGCATTCCCACTCATCTGCGTTTGCATCGGTCACCGATAACAGATCGGTGCCATCGCGCCGGCACAGCTCGATCGCCATCTGCCCGATCCGCAAGGGCCGCTGCGAATCAATCCAGAAAAAGAACCGGAAGCGATAGTTAATATCCCAGGCTGGCTCCCAGTCGCCGGCGATGGCACCCATGTCGGCGCTGCGTGTGGGCTGGGTGAGGTATTGCAGCCAATCCAAGAGGTCGAGTCGCAGCCCATAGTCTCGCCATGGGCGCAGATAATGGGCCGTGGCAAGGAAGCGCCGGACTCGCTCCAACAGCGGGTCCGTCTGTGGCGGGATCTCGAAAGGCTTTGCCGTCAGCGCCTCGTCGAGCGCGAAGCGGAGATGAAAATCCGGCCGCTCCTCGGGTGGCTTGTACCGATGCCAAAACTGACGCTGCTCCTCATCCGAGGCGCGTTGCAGCAGGAACAAGAACGCAGCGGTGGCAAACTGTGGCGGCAGTGTCGCATGCAGGTCGCCGAGCTGGTCACGCAACAGACGATCGAGCCACGCCACTGGCAATTGCCCGCCGAGTTGCTGCAAGCGTTCTCTGAACAACCGATACTCGGCAATCGCATTCTCCGGCGTGCCGTCGCCCCACTTGTAGAAGCGCATGGCCAAGGTCATCGTGCCCGATTCGGGGTCGATGATGTAGTAATCGTACCAGGCGCGTGTTGACATCTTGGTCTCCCGATTCAATGCAGATCCCCACGGAGCAGCCTGCCTTGCCTTGCTCTTTAACGGGGACGACGATCCGTTAGCGAGTGGTGTGGGTCGCCGCGTTCTAGCCTCCACGCCTGAGCTGATTGTGGGATGTTAGCTGATCTTGCTGTCGATGCGCGCGCGAATCGCAGTGATCGAGGTCATGTCAGCGATCTCGTCGCCGCTCAGTCAGGCGCAGGTCGTAGGCGGTTTCGACGGCCAGGCTCAGCGCGCTCCTCATCGCTCGAGCTGTGTTTCAACCTGGTGTTGAGGTCAAAGGCGGCGCGCATCCGTGGCGGCGCTGGCCGCGGCTGTGGTGACCGACGCTGGGGCGCGGCGGGTTCAGCAGTGCCCTTCAAGTGCTTGACTGAAGCGCTCAACGGCGAGGCAGCGACCGCTCTGCGCGCGATCAAGCCTTGCCAGCAATCGACGCAGAGAAGAACGTTGCAGTGTGATGTCAAACGTCAGGTGGCTATTGAATCGCACGCGCAAAAATCCCCGCGATTGGCGCATTCAAGAGGTCAAGACCGTCGCGAACGGGTTCGGCATCGATTATCGACAACCGGGAACCAGTCATGTCACCTCCAGCACCCGCGGCTGCGTGCCAGTAACCATCCCTGCACACAAACCTATTGCCCCGATCGACATCAAGCGCCTTTGTCGCCTTGGTTGATGCCCTGGAGGGAGGCGAATCATGAACAGTCTCTTACCGCGCTGCACACTGCGCCCGCTCGCGCCTGACGAGGGCGAAGGCGACCTCATTGAGTTTCCGGACTATCCAGGCTGCATGGCCGACGGGCCAACGCCAGAAGCGGCCCTCCGCGAAGGCTACGATGCCCTCCATTCCTATCTGGAAACACTCAAGGCACTGGGCCATCCATTACCAGAGGCGCGTCGGCATCCGCATTTGCCAGAGGTGTCGGCAGAGGCCGTGGGTTCACACTGAGGCCAACCCATGAACTGCCGCCATTGCCAAACCCCGCTGCGCCACGTCTTCCTCGACCTCGGCTACGCGCCACCATCTAACGCTTACCTCAGCGAAGACGACCTGCGTCGTCCAGAGATCACCTATCCGCTCAAGCTCTATGTCTGCGACCACTGCTGGCTGGTCCAAACCCAAGACGTCGTCGCCGCCGACGCCCTCTTCACCAGCGACTACGCCGACTTCTCCTCCACCTCCAGCAGTTGGCTCCAGCACGCCGCCGACTACAGCGCCATGATTAGCCAGCGCCTCGGCCTCAACGCCGACAGCCTGGTCATCGAAGTCGCCGCCAACGATGGCTATCTGCTGCGCAACTTCGTCCAAGCCGGCATCCCCTGTCTCGGCATCGAGCCCACCGCCGCCACCGCCACTGCTGCCAAGGCCCAGGGCATCCCGATCCTGCGCCAGTTCTTCGGCACCCAACTTGCCCGCGAACTCGCCGCCCAAGGCCGCCAAGCGGACCTCATCATCGGCAATAACGTCTACGCCCACGTACCGGACATCAATGACTTCAGCGCTGGCCTCAAGGCCGCGCTCAAGCCCGGCGGTACCGTCACCCTCGAGTTCCCGCACCTGCTGTACCTGATCACGCATAACCTGTTCGACACCGTCTATCACGAGCATTTCTCCTACCTCTCGCTGCACGCGGTGCAACGCATCCTGCAAGCCCAGGACCTGCGCCTCTGGGATGTCGAACAACTTCCGACCCAGGGTGGCAGCCTACGGGTTTATGCCATCCACGCCGACGACCCGCGCCCAGCCACGGCCGCGGTCGCTGACCTGCTCGCCACCGAACAGACCCAAGGCCTGCTCGATCTTGCCACCTACCAAGCCTTCCAACCACGCGCCGATCGCATCAAGAACGACCTGCTCGCGTACCTGATCGAGCAACAACGCGCCGGCCGTCGCATCGCGGCCTATGGCGCCGCCGCCAAAGGCAACACCCTGATCAACTACGCCGGTATCAAGCCTGACCTGCTACCCTATGTTTGTGATGCCGCCCCGGCCAAGCAGGGCAAGTATCTGCCCGGCAGCTACATCCCGATCCGCCCGCCCGCAGCGCTGCGCGATGAGCCGCCGGATGAGGTGCTGATCCTGCCGTGGAACATTGCCGAGGAGGTCAAGGCGCAGCTGGCCGAACTCGCCGAGGGTGGCATGCGCTTTGTTACTGCGGTGCCAGCGCTTAGGGTCCACTAGGCGTGCTGACACCCCATCCAATCCTCGATGTCAGAGCTACCCATCACGGATTATTTTCGGGACAATGTCCTGGTCAAGCGTCCATACATCCAGCGCGACTGGTGCGAGGCAGCCGTCCGCGATCCCATCCGTAAAGAAGTACAGGCGGATGATGGACGTATCAGGCACTGGATTTGGGTCGAGGTGCTGGGGCGTTACCTCCGTGTGGTGACACTGGACGATGGACGCACGATCCATAACGCGTTTCCGGATCGGAGGTTTAAGCCATGAAGATCAACTACGATGCAGCAACCGATTCCCTTTACATCCATCTCAGCGAACGCGCATCAGCGGATGCTGACGAAGTCTCTGAAGGCGTGGTGCTGGATTACGATGCTGCGGGTGTCCTTGTGGGTATCGACATCCAGCACGCCAGCCGGCGAACAGACTTGGCGACACTGTCCGTAAACAAGCTCCCACTTGGGCACCTCGACGCTGCCTGATCAGCGCTTACATGAAACCCCGCATCCCCTACACCCAACCCTCCATCACCGAGCTGGAGGTCCGCTACGCCACCGACGCTGCCGCCAACGGCTGGGGTGAGCGCTGCAGTGCATCAACGGCAACTGGCTCGTGACTGTCTGTTG
>NZ_NHSH01000028.1 GCF_016653315.1 Halochromatium roseum
TGGCACGGTTAACCGATCCGGACATCGAGCGGTTCACGCCGTATCGACAGGTGAAGGCGATCCTGCAAGCGCGGACTGAGCGCCTCCGGTTGAGACTGCCCAACCCGGACTCCAGTTGCTCGCCCGCAAGGGCGCTATCAACGGAGAGCGAATCACCGAATGAGCACCTTTGCGTATGAAATTCGGAGCAGTGACCCAGCGTATCGCAGTCGGAGTTTGCGCTGGTGGTATGCGTACTAGGTTGTGAACCTACCCTGACGTAACAGGGGAACGGCTTTAGCGACACAGGCTCTCGCAAGGAGTGCCATCCCCGTCGCCATCTAACCGACTGAGAACGCAGGCGCATACTTGCCCTCGGAACGATGCACGGCGTCAGGGACTTCTTATACCAGTCGGTTGGTTTGGGTGACAGGGGCAGACCGCTGTTTACCATAGCGCCAGAAGGCACGGCTCCTGAGCAATTAGACCAATGCCAGTTTGGCGTGGGTAATCGTTCAGAGACACCCTTGACGGAGCCCTTCGATCGGAGAAGGATACCCGCAACGACGCCCCTCCATGAAACCGCCATCCCTGAGCGATGCACCTGAGCGATCACAGCCTCAGCCAGCTTGACGCGGACGCCCTTCAGCGCCTGGAGGTGGAACCGCTGCGTGGTCTCTCGCTGCGCCTGCTTGAGGATCTCAAGGAAGCGCGCGAACGGCTGGGACAAAATCCGACCAACAGCTCACGACCGCCCAGCAGCCAAGCCCCCTGGGATCGGCTCTCAGCACGCGACACCGACTCAAGCGACGACGAGGAGACGCCCCTGCTCGGTGAGGCCCCCGATCAGCCGGCTGACAGCGATGCGTCCCCGGAGGAGGAGCCCGAGCCAACGCCGCCCCCGGCGGCGAAGGACAAGGCCCGCCAAGCCGAGCCACCCAAACGCAAGCCCGGCAAACAACCCGGCGCGCCCGGCTTCGGACGCACGCAAGTGTTCAAAGCCCATGAGACGATCGCCCATCGCGCCGAGACCTGCGCCGTGTGCGCCGCGGCGCTGGGCGCCGATGCCCCCAGTGTCGCCTACGCCGGGTTCCAAACGATCGATCTGCTGTGGGGCGATGCCGAACACCCCGGTCTGCATCTGCACATTGTCGATCATCAGTTCTATGACAGCCACTGCGACTGCGGCCATCAGACCCGCGCGCAGCCCGGCCAAGGCGAGGTCAACGACGCGCGCCTTGAGCCCGTCGCCTTGAGCGAATGGCGGCTGGTTGGCCCCGGTTTGGCGACCCTGGTGGTCGCGCTGCATCTGCGCTTTCGCCTCTCGTATCGGCGTATCCGCGAGTTTCTACATGACTGGCTCGGCATCCGTCTGAGCGTCGGCACGATCAAAGCCACCCTGCACGAAGCCGCCGCCGCCAGTGAGCCGCTCGAACAGGAGCTCATCGAGGCCATCGTGGCCAGCGACCTGCTGCACGCCGATGAGACCTCCTGGCCGCAAGGTGCCGAGTTGCTCTGGCTCTGGGTCAACACCCGCGCCACGGTCACCCTGTTCGCGGTCGCCAAGCGCGGACGCGAGCTCCTCGACCGCCTTCTACCGGACTTCTCTGGCTGGCTGATGAGCGATGGCTGGACAGCCTACCGCCACTTCCCGCAACGACTGCGCTGCTGGGCGCACCTCACGCGCAAGGCGCAAGGGTTGATCGACAGCCTCGATCAAGAGGCCCAAGCCTTTGGGCGACAGGTGCAAGACACCTTCGACACCCTGATTAACGCGATCCATGCCGCTCGAGACGGTCCGCCAGGCGAGTTACCAACCCGCTATGCCCCGTTGCTTGACTCACTGCAGGGCGCCTGTCGGCGTCGGCTTGGGCACCGCCATGCCAAGACCAATGCCTTGGCCGTGGAGCTGCTGAACGACTGGGAGGCGATCTTCCGCGTCTTGGAGAATCCCCACTGGCCGATCACCAATAATGCCGCCGAGCAAGCCCTGCGCCACTGGGTCATTGCCCGGCGCATCATGATGGGAACGCGCAACGAGGCCGGATCACGCACCTTCACCTTGCTGGCCAGCGTGATCGAAACCTGCCGCAAATGTGGGCATCTGCCTTGGCCCTATCTGAGCGCTGTCATCACGGAGCGACGCGCCGGCCGGACGGCTCCGGCGTTGCCGGCTCCAATGGTGGGTGTCTGAACGACTACACTACCGACTTAGCAGTGAGGAACTCGCCGAACTGCCCGCGGCATCCCGCAAGATGCGCGATATCCGCGACGCCTACCGCATCGGTGCGGTCATCCTCCTCGGCCAGGGCCGCGAAATAAAGAATGAAGCCGGTGCGCGGCTGGTGAGACCATCAATGTGGCCCGTCGGTCCCTGGATCACCACCAATTGTACGAAAACACAGCTCGCTTCCATCCAAGGCTGCCGTACTGGGACAACGGCCGCCACAGCGGGAGCCATCCCGCGCTGATCGCTCGCGTCACAACCGCGAGCGGTGACTTGGTCACCCTGCATCGCACCTACCTCACGGATGATGGCGACAAGGCCCCAGTGGCGGCACCGAGGAAGCTGATGGCGTACC
This sequence comes from Halochromatium roseum, assembly GCF_016653315.1. Classification (GTDB taxonomy): domain Bacteria; phylum Pseudomonadota; class Gammaproteobacteria; order Chromatiales; family Chromatiaceae; genus Lamprobacter; species Lamprobacter roseus. The sequence goes on from NZ_NHSH01000028.1 coordinate 2,562, forward strand.
CACGCGCGCGGTCGCTCAAGGGCAGCGCGATCCGCCTTGCTCCAGTGGCTTCCCATCTCGGTGTCGCCGAGGGGATTGAGACGGCGCTCGCGGTGCAGAGCATGACCGGCATGAGCGTCTGGGCCACGGGCAGCACGTCGCTGCTGGCAGCTTGGCAGCCTCCGGCCGGTATCGAACAGGTCACCGTCTGGGCGGATCGGGATCGCTCCGGTGCTGGATTGGCAGCTGCAAGGCGGCTCGCCGCTCGGTTGGAGCGGCTTGGGCTGCGGGTCGAGGTCGAACTGCCAGAGGGGAGGATTCCGGCTCGACGGAAGAGTTTGGACTGGCTGGATGTGCTGCAGGCTCAAGCTGAGTTGGTAGCCTGATCCACGTGGCGGGCGTCGGGATGACATCCCTCGGATCGATGGTCCTGCGACTTGCAGCATCATCGCTCCCGATCCCCTGACAACCTCAATGCCTACTCCACCCCCACCGCCTTGAACGCCGCATCCACCGGATCGGCATAGAACGCCGTCTGGAACTTGGCGAACAGCTCGCCGGGCACGGTCGGAATATCGCCGACGCTGGCCATCGGTAGCAGCAGGCGCTTGGCCCCGGCATCGAAGGCCAGCTGCAGGCATTCGGCCAGGTTCTCGACCGGCACGATGTTGCCGCCCAGGCTCATATCACCCAGGATCACCAGCTGCCCCTGCAGCGGTTTGCGCAGCACACCGGAGCAGAGGGCGACGAAGCTCGCCAGGGTCATCGTCTTGGTCGGCCCGGTGTTGTGCAGCTCCACGCAGTGCAGGTGATAGTCGTGATCGCCCGACTTCACCAGACCGCTGACCCGCGTCACATTGGCCTTAAAGTAATCAAACGCGATCTTGGCCGCCTCCTTCGGCGCGCTGTGCGTGCCAAGCCCCGATGAGGTGAACTTGCCATTGCCGGCGGTGGTCTGGGTCTCCAGCCGGTACAGCCCTAAGTGCCCGCTGCTGCCCGTGCCAATGGTATGCAGCACGCCCGGTTTCAGCGGTCCCTCTGGGATAAGGCTGTCGCCGCCTTGCTCCGGCACGCTGACGAAGGTCTCCTCCAGCGTCTCCTGATCGATGAAGGAGAAATGCACCTCGAAGAACTCCATGCCGCCGATCTTTTTCAACTGCTCCTTGACCCGGCGGCGCAGCTCCAGTGCATAGATCAGCGCCCGACGCACCGCGTCCTTGTCGAAGTCGCCGGCCGGATACAGGAGCTTCAGCAAGCCTGAGACCGTGCGCCGCACCGCGATCGTGTCGCGCTGATTGAGATCACGGCCAAGCCGGAACCAGCGGTCGATGGCGTCGGAGAAGTTGCGCTTGCGCATCTCGCGCATGAACTCGGCGAGATAATCCGTGATCAGCCCATAGCGGTTGGTAAAGAACTCCGGGCTCATCTTCGGCACCTCCCAGCCCGGGATGTAGGCGTGGAAGCGGTCGAAGAAGGCGGAGTCGATCATCGACTCCGGAAAGGGCGCGAGCAGATGGCTGGTCTTGACCAGGGTATCGACCGGCTGATTGATGTTGCCGACGAACATCATGCTGGCCGAGGCCTGCACCGACTCACGCCCACGGGCAAAGGAGCCCGAGGCCATGTAGTCCTTCATAATCTGCACCCCGTCCTTGTCCTTGAAGGCGATGCCGGCCACCTCGTCGAAGGCCACCAGATCCCAGAGCCCCACCAGACCAATAGTCCGCCGCGCCATGTTGTAGAACAGGTTGGCCACGGTCGTCTGACCACCCGAGATCAGGATGCTGTTCGGGCTGATCTCCTTGTAGATGTGGCTCTTGCCGGTGCCGCGCGGCCCCAGCTCGCAGGCGTTGTAGTTGTTCTCGACGAACGGGATCATCCGCGCCAGCAGATGCCACTTGGTGCGCTCCTCCAGATTCGCCGGCTCCATGCCGGTGGAGCGGCAGAGCACGTCGATCCACTGTGCCTCGTCAAAACCTCGCCGACCCGCGAACAACTGATCAAGGTCCAGATTCGGCATCTGGATCGGCTTCAGGTCGCCGATGCTGAACGGCGAGCCTTTCGCGCCCTCCTCGTGGAAATAGTGCAGGGTGACGATGCACCAGATGCCACCCACCAGCAGCTTCTCGAAGTCCTTGACGAACCGGCCGCTGATCTCGGCGTCCTTGACGCCCAGGTTCGACAGCAGCGCCTCATACAGATCGCGGCGCTCGTTCAGGCGCACCGTCACCTTGTCGATCACCTTGAAACTGCCGCGCTCCTTGACCTTCGACTTGATCTTCTCCGCCTCATCCGGGCGCACGTAGTTCTCGGCCAGGATGGTCTTCACCGTCGCCAGCCCGTCGTGGATGGTCGCCTCGTCGTCAGAGGCGCAGTACATGCCGAGCAGATACTCGAGCACGTAGACCGGGACGTTCGCGCCTTCCTTGATGCGTTTGGTGAGGTCCTTGCGGACGACCTTGCCGGGGAAGTGCTCGTTGAGGAGCTGGTCTAGCATTAGGAAGTGGTTAGTGGTTAGTTGTTAGTTGTTAGTGGTTAGTGGTTAGTGGTTAGTGGTTAGTGGTTAGTGGTTAGTGGTTAGTGGTTAGTGGTTAGTGGTTAGTTGTTAGCTTTGCTCTGAGGGTGTGGAGCATTTTGGCGATTTCTTCGAGCAGGAGAACGATCTCGCTGATCTGCTGTTTGGAAACGTAGCCGAGACGCTCGGCGATGAGTGTTTGTGTTTCGACCTCGGCACGCGAGCCTTGGGCAATCGACAAGAAACGCAGAAATTCAGCCTTCGACCTTCGGGCTTGGCCCTCGGCGATATTCGACGGCACCGACACCGCAGCGCGTCGCAATTGACTACTGAGCCCGTACATCTCCTCCGCGGGGAATACCTTCGTCATCCTATAAACCCGCTCCACCAACTCCATCGATTTCTCCCAAACAACCAATTCCTGATAACTCTTGACCATCTCACCACCCACTAACCACTAACCACTAACCACTAACCACTAACCACTTCTTCCCTCAAAAATCGTTACCAAAGGCCAAATCAATCGTCACATCAAACCGCGCCTCTTCCACTCCAGTCTCGGCGTCGCGCAGCAGGAGCTGATAGACTCGCTTGCTGTCGAAGGCGCGGCCCTCCAGGGTCAGGCTGACGGTCTTGCGCCAGTGGTTCATGTCGGTGGAGGTACTGTCGAAGGTCAGGGTCTCGACGTTGGTCACCGGCTCGTCGCCGTCGTAGAGCGCGATCTTGAGCGTGACCGGCTTGACTCGCTCGCCGACCGGTTCGTTCTGAATGAGCTGGAAGCGGTGGCGGTTGGTGGTGACCTTGAAGTTGTTGCCGAGCACGCTGACGCCGACGGTCCGGGTCTTGGTCTTGGCCGCCTTGTCAGTGCTCTTCAGATGCTGCACTCGGATCACCGGTACCGCGACCTCCTGCGGCATCGCCCCACCGTGCACGAAGCGCGCGCCGCCGACGAAGTGGAAGCGATTGGTGCCCTTGGGTATCCAGAACTGCATGGCACCCTGGGCCTTGGCGTCGGCCATGCAGCCGGCGGTCACCGCCGTGGAGCCGCGAAAGGTCTGGTCACTCTCGGGTAGGTCGTACCCCAGTAGATAGCGCTTCTTCGCCTTGACCGTCCCTGCCGGCTCTTCGCCCAGCGTGCTCTTGTCGGTCACGCCGAGCGGGCGCTCCTGGAACAGGAAGCCGTGATCGGCCGTGATCAGGATCTGGTTGCCGTTCAAGCTGTTGACGATCTTCGCGGTCAGGTCGGCCAGCTCGTCGATGGCCTGGCGCACGGCGTGGAAGGTCTCGGCCTCGGTCGCCGGCTTGTCGCTGATCGCATCGATGCGGTCGTGGTAGAGATAGACCACCCGATACGGCTTGATGAAGGCGCGCCCCTCGTCCTTCTTCATCGCCATCAAGGTCTCCGCCTTGGCGGCGATGCCGTCGACCGTGCCGAGCACCTTGGCCCGCTGCTCCAGCGCGGCGCAGGGCAGGCCATCGACGCGCAACGCGCCTTTGGCGTCGTAGCTCAATTGCGCGTGCGGCAGCAGTGCGGCCATCCCCAGCCCGGTGTAGGACGGCAGCACCCCGAGCTGTACCCCGAGCCTGGCATCGAAGCGATAGCGGCCGTTCAACTGCGCGGTCAGCTCCTGCGCGGCCTCGTAGCGCAACGCATCGCTGATGATCACAAACACCCGTCGTTCAGGTCCTTTCGCGAGCTGCGGGGCCACCTCGCGGGCGAAGAAGTCCTGTTGGCTTGGGACCTCTGGCAGCCGCCAGTGCGCCAGCAGGCCGCCGGCCAGGTGCTTGTTCCAGCGCAGCGCCAGCTCGGCGAGGAAGCCCTGGCCGTAGGTCTGCTCCACTCGCTCGCGCAGCGCCTTCAGGATGTCCCAGCCGCGCGCCTCGGCGGCGTCGGCGCACTCGCAGCAGTGCCGGTAGAGCTGGTCGAAGCGATACAGCCGCTCGGTGTAGGCGCGGAACAGGGCTGGGGCGTCGGTCGGCTCCGGGATGATCTTCTCGGCGTTGTGCAGCGCGAACAGGTCGGCGGCGGTCGCCAGTGCCTGGTAGACCGCATGCAGGGTCTTGCGCGGGGCTGCCTCGCTATCGGCCAGCTTGGCCGAGGCCCAGTAGCCGTCCTGTCGGCTTGAGGCAACCTTGCGGATGGCCTCGGCGTCGATGCGATCTGCCGTCTCCAGCACCCGATCACGCAAACGCCCGGCGATGGCCTGCTCGACCCGCAGAAAGGTCTTGGCCTCTTGCAGGGCGTCCAGCCCCAGGCCGCTGAGCTGCTGATCGAGCTTGATCGTCTCAGCCACGGCGGCAGAGAGGCGCTCGTAGGACGGACCGCGGGCGCTGCTGTCGCGCCACTGCGCCAGGCAGACCACGGCGTTGGCGACCCCGCGCTTGGGCAGCACCAGGTGCTGGAGGCCGGCGGGCAACGCGCTGCCGAGGCCATTGGCCAGGTCGGAGACCAGCAGCCGGATCAGCAGGCCCTTGAGCGTCGGGGCCTCGTCGCGCCAGCCGAAGTGTGCGTCGATCAGATCCCAGAAGGCGTCCTCGACACCGTACTTGGTCAGGTCTGGCCAGACCGCCGGCTCAGCGTCGAGTTGGCCATCGGGGATTGCGTCCAGCAGCGTGATCAGCAGCGTGAAGAGCTCGGGATGATCGGCCTTCACCAGCACCGCCAGGATCTTGCGGTCGATGTCGGCGGCACCGTCATCGGCGCTGATCAGCCTCTTCAGCCGCTCCAGCCGTTCGCGGCTGGCGAAGAATCTGGCGCGCTCGGCCAGGTGCTGCCGCAGCGACTGTTGCGCGAGCCCCAGGTCGGCGAGCAGCATCGAGGCGCGATCGGCGCTGAAACGGCCGCTGTAGAGGCGGATGTCGAGCAGCCAGTCGTCGTCCGGTGCTGGCGGCTCAAACGGGGCGTAGAGCAGGTAGCGGCCGGTTGGGTCCTCCAGTTCCAGGCGGGCCTTGACCTCAAGGGGCGGGTGCTCGTCCAGGCGCAGGACCGACACACCGTTCAGGTCTAGATCCCCGACCGTCTCCTCGAACTCGCTTTCGGGGTCGTGCCAGAAGACCAGCCGATGGCCGTCCTGGTGGAAGCGCTCGTTCAGCGCGTCGGCGATGCGTCGGGTGTCCATGCGTCAGGCGTCCGTTACCAGAGTCGCGTCACGGCATAAGCATCGAAGTTGTCGTCGACACTGGCCAATGGAGTCGACTCGGTCAGCGCCTGAGCAATCAGGAGCCGGTCGAACGGATCGCGATGGTGGAAGGGCATGTTTGTCAGCGCCGCGGTGCGGCTAGGGAGCACAGGCAAGAGCCTCACGGCATGTAGTCCTTGAAATCGTCCAGATGCTCATCGTCGTCGGCAAGGATGGTGAACTTGCCACGCGCACTGCCTGGCTTGCGTTCGTGTCTCCCGGCTTCGGCGCTTGGCTCTACAGCTGATCCCTTGTCGTCAAGGGGCCACAGAATGATCTCCGTCTTTTTGTGGCGAAGCGCCTCGGGCACTGGAATCGAATCTGGCGTGTCGTCGTAGATGATGCGAATCGGTTGCATGGCGTTATGCTCTTTGATTTGGTGGCGAAGCCGTCGGGTTAGCACAGCGTCACCCGACGATGGGCATCCGTAAGCCGTTGATAGTCGGGTTACGCTATCGCTAACCGGACCGACCGCTAGCGATGCGCTGCGCATGCATTGGTCTCGACAGCTCATGCTCCGGCCTCCCCGGCTAACCGTAACGCCTCGTGCTCCATCGCTGTCGAGAGGCGAAAGCCCGCCTGTTTCAGACGCTCCAGCACACTGCCCACGGACTCGATCACGCCCGTGCGTTTGCCCTTGATCGCAACGCCGACGAGTCCGGTATAGGGCACGCCGAGTCGCTGGGCCACCTTCCGCCCTTTCAGGTCGTCCAGAATGACCCGTGCATCCCCGCGCTCCATGGCAAGCGCCAGAGTCGCCGATTCCCCCAGGTCGATGGACAGCCGCAGTGCGCGGATCAGATTTCGATCCTGAACTCGTGCGACCTCGATCCAATCAGGAAGCGCGGAGCCGAACTCATCGCGTACCTCTTCGGCGACCAGAATGTGGCCATAGACGCCTTCCAGCAATGACAGCAAGCCGATGTTATCCAATGCGATAAGGGGGCTGGTATTGCAGAGGGTTTCAGGCACGCTCGACATCCCTGGCCAAGTCTTCCGACGGGTAGTTGAAGAGCGCGACGTCCTGGCGGCCCAGCAGTTCGATAAACCCTCGTTTCGAGAGTCCCGCCAACTGCGCGGCCTGTCCCGCCGACAATCGGCCCTGTTCATACAACCGAGCCGCGAGCGTCAGAGCCAGATCGGACGGGCTGATGTCGAGGTCATCGGGAAGCTGCAGTACTGCGTTCATTGAAGATTCTCCGGGCGCGTTTTGGGCAGAAATGGGCCGGTCCCCGTATCGCCGGGGCTAAAGGTCATTCCAGACCTCGTCATCGGTTGGGTTGTCCCAGACGTGAGCCATCGCCGATGCCTGTGCCTGCTCGGTGAGGTCGCTCCGTCGTCTGGGCGCTCTTCTCTAACCACTAGCCACTAGCCACTAACCACTAATCACTTCGTCCCCGTCACCGCCTTCACCTCGGCGAGCAGGTTGCCGAACTTGCCGTAGTTGACCTTGACGCCGTCGTCGAGGTCGAGCGCGATGCGCTGGTCGGCGTAGTGGCGCAGTTGCTCGTCGAAGTGGCGCAGCTCGTCGAGCTGTTTGGCGAGCTTGTCGCGTTCCTTCTGCAGGCGCTTGGCCTGCGCCCCGCTGCTGGCGGCCTCGATGTCGTCGGCGAGGCTGTCGATGCGCGCGGCCATCTTGCTCTGCAGCGGCACGACGTACTCCATGCGCATCCGCGCCAAGGTGCCGTCGTTGTAGCGGTGCAGGTAGACCAGGCACTGGAAGGCCTTCTGCTTGCCGCTCGAAAAACACCAGTAAATGGGCCGCTTCTTGTAGGTCTGCAGGTGGTCCTGGAAGAACTTGTCGGCCAGGTGGCGGCGTATGGTGTCGCGGCTCGATTCGCCCCTCTTCGGGCTGAGGTTGACGGCGAGGAAGTTGAGGTTTTCTTCGAGATGCCGCTTGTCCCAGGCCACCGAGATGAACTCGACCACGCGATTCGCGGCGTCGTCCTCGAACCAGTCGGTGTCGGTGATCGGCAGGATGCCATCTTTGTCAGCGGGGAAGCGGCGATAGCGGTTGGGATCGAAGCCCTGGTTGCCGCTGTGGGCGTAGATCAGGCCGGGTTCGTCGAGGCTGTAGCGGCCCATGATGCAGCCGATGGCGTAGGACACCAGTTCTTGCATGGTGTCTTCGCGGAAGCGGGTTTCGAGGTCTTCGGGAAAGCCGTGCTCGACAGACCAGTCGTTGTCCGAGAGCTTCTTGCCGTAGCGATAGGCGGGGTTCACCGTCAGGGTGATCTGGTCGATGGGGACCTCGGGCGTGAGTTCGTCTTGCAGACTGTAGGCGTCGATGAAGAGGCGGTTGTTCTCCTCTTCGAGGCGTTTCATCTCGGTGACCGTGGTGCGGTTCTGGGTGATCCATGCAGTGTAATCGAATTCTAGGGTTGGACTGAGATCGGAGGATGCCGCGAGGATCGGGAGGGATTGGAAATGCCAGGAGCGCTCGTAGGCGTCCCAATCGGCTTCGGCTATAGCTACGCAATCCTTCGAGCGTGCCGTGAGGACGCTGGGGATACGATCAAGTTCGGCTGGGAAGGGTACTCCCTGAACATCCCCTACTAAATAGTGAAGAGTTGGGCTCACGACTCCTAAAACGTGCCGAGCAACCTTGGTATTTAGGTACGCCAGAATCCTATGCAAATCATCTTGATTTTTGGCGAACAAACACAGTGCCGTGTTGTTGGCGACCTCCTCTTCTTTCAGCTTCCGAAATGAGGTTTCGCCACTCGACACTTCAGTCCAACTAATACCAGGGAGATCCCAACACCTCTGAGGAAGAGTTCTCGCGATACTGTCCTGTTTGTAGTGCGCACGAGCATCGGCAGTCCAATCAACAACCCATTCAACATTACCGGACCACATGCGAAAGCCGCCGCCCTTGGGATGGAGTCGCCACTGTCGATCCGGACCGACTGCAATGGAGGTAACCTCCCACCAATAGCGAAGGAATCGATCATTGTCGCCGGTCTTGATTGCTCCTTCTGAGTAAGTCAGATCACCAACGACACGCTTACCAAACAGATCACGAAACCCTTGACTCAACGAGTACGCTAGGCGGCTACCAGGGATCTTCATAATACTACTTTGTTATCTTGCTCTATGCATATGATATAGTTATCATTTTCCCGGCGGCTCGTGAAAAATAGATTCTGGATATCTCATGGTCACAACCAAAAGCCTTGCGCGGCAAAATCCCCTACGCTCGCTGAAAGAAAATCTGGCGTTTCACATTGAAGAATACCACCACCACTTTCACACAGCGACGTCAGCGAACCATGACAT
>NZ_NHSH01000029.1 GCF_016653315.1 Halochromatium roseum
TGCCAAAGGCATCAAGGTCAGTACACGAGAAATGGCGACACTGAACATCCGGCGACGACGGCTCTGCCCCAACCTGAACTACACAATCAGGCCAAACAAATCGGGAAGTAGTTAATGGACACTTACTCAGTGGCTTCGCGGACGTCATGGCCTTGCTCGCGCAGCCAGTGCGCGAGCCGCCGCCCCGCGCAACGGTCGACGAGAAACCTCATCCCGAGAACGCGATGCGATCGATCCGCTCATGGGCGATCATGCTGTGCGCATAGGCGAGGCAGGCGTTGATGTCGGCCTGCTCGAGGTCTGGATAGTCATCCAGAATCGCCTCCGAGGATTCGCCTTGAGCGAGCAGGCTCAAGATCAACTCGACGGAGATGCGCAGGTCGCGGATGATGGGCTTTCCGCCGAACACCTCTGGACGGACGGTAATCCGTCCTAACAGCTCGTTTTGGCTCATGGTCATCATTGTTCGATCGTCATTCGAGGGCGCTAAGGTTAACCGATGGCTCGCTGTGGGCTGAAAAGGCGCTGGTCGGACGGAGTAGGGCGCTGATCAAGGGGCCATAACCCCGCATGCGCTTGGAGAAAACACAGCCTCGTTGCTCTGCGGTTTCCCGCTGCTCAGCAGGGATGTTGCGTTAGCTGATCGCCTTAATCGACGCCAAGTGCGCTTCCCATGCCTGCAATGCGGCGCGCTTTTCGTTGATGTAGCTGTGCCGATCATAGTGGACAGATTGCACGCCACTCAGGCCATGACTGAGCAGTTGCGCGCGCGTCTCACGACTGATCCCCATGCTGGCGAGCATGGTCTCGATGGTACGCCTGATATCGCGGAGGTTAAACGGCTCGGTCTTCATGGCAGCAGTGATCTCGACAAGCCGCTTGCCGGGCGTGGTTTCCGCCATCGTCGCGCCACCTGTCGACACCCAGAGCGAAAGACTTGGCGGTCGCGGTCGGTCGGATGCGCTGGACCCCGCTTGTTCAACCTTCTGCTGTGCGCGTTCGATCAACCGAGCCACCAAGGCCGCGCCTTTTGGTGCGAGCGGGATCAGGTGTTCTCGCGGCTCGCGACGTTTGCCCTTGGTGTCCCAGAGTCGCAGCGTCTGGGTATCCTCATTGTAGTCAGCCACCCGCGTTCTGAGCAGCTGCGACATGCGCTGTCCACCCGCAAGTACGGCAAGTCGCAAGGCGAGATCAGGCAGTTCATCGCTCAGCGCGGTGAGATAGTTACGAAGTTCGGCCGCACTCAGGGTGCGATGGCCGGCGCGAACCGGAATCGTCGGAATGGCATCGACCGGGTTCATCTCCACCGCAAAGGTGGCCATCGTCGCATTGGCTGCGCTGTCGTACGGCGCGCGAATCGCCATCGCATAGGCGGCGCGAAGGTAGCTAAGGAGCACCCCAGCCGTGCGCTCTTTGCCCGCTTCCCGAACCCTACGGATAATGGTCGCCATGTCGCGCGGCGTCATGTCGCGCGCCGGTGCTCGGGTCAGGCAGTCCGGGCGCGCATCCGTTGCGCTACGTCAATTCCCCACGCCGCCCCCTGTCCTAGCATCAACCCCATCGATCGCAGACGACGCGCATGGCGGGAATATCGCCGCGTCGACGCACGGAGAACGGGATGAGAGGCTTACACCTCGCGACAGGTCGCTTTGACGCGGACAAACTCGCCCGACCACCGCAAGGCGTTGCCGCCGCTAGCGACCACTGACCCATGCTCAAGCTCGAAGACCTGAAGAAGGACACCCAGGTCCGCGGCATCCTGCCCGAGGAGATCGTGCGCATCGTCACCGTCGAGCCCGTCGGCGATAGCGCGCTCACCGTCTACTACAAAGACAGCCAGGGCAAGCTCGGCGAGCAGCTGCTGTTTCGCAGCGACGAGGCGCGCCTGGAACTGGCGCAGGCTGGTCGTCACTGGGCCTTCGATGCCGATGGCGTGGGCTTCAAGCTCGGGCTCGAGGCCTATCGCATCAGTCAGGCGGCGCTGTTCGACCCGACGATGGCGGTGCATACCTCCAACGTCGAGCCGCTGCCGCACCAGATCGCCGCCGTCTACGAGACCATGCTGCCGAAGCAGCCGCTGCGCTTCGTCCTGGCCGATGATCCCGGCGCGGGCAAGACGGTGATGGCGGGGCTCTTGATCCGCGAGCTGCTGATGCGCGCCGATGCCCGGCGCATCCTCATCGTCTCCCCCGGTGGACTCACCGAGCAGTGGCAGGACGAGCTGCTGGAGAAGTTCGGTCTCCGCTTCGAACTCTTCAGCCGTGAAAAGCAGGAGCAGAGCGCCGCCGGCAACGTCTTCGAGGAGCAAGACCAGCTCATCGCCCGGCTCGATCAGCTCGCCCGCAACGACGACTACCGCGAGAAGCTCGCCACCACCGCCTGGGACCTCATCATCGTCGACGAGGCGCACAAGCTCTCCGCCACCTACTTCGGCAACAAGGTCAACGAGACCAAGCGCTTCAAGCTCGGCAAGCTGTTAAGCGGCATCGCCCGGCACTACCTGCTGATGACCGCCACGCCGCACAACGGCAAGGAAGAGGACTTCCAGATCTGGCTCTCGCTCTTGGACGGCGACCGCTTCTACGGCAAGTTCCGCGAGGGCGCGCACAAGGTCGATGTCGCCGACATGATGCGCCGCATGGTCAAGGAAGAGCTGCTCAAGTTCGACGGCACCCCGCTGTTCCCGGAACGCCGCGCCTACACCGCCAACTACGACCTCTCACCGCTGGAGGCCGCGCTCTACGAGCAGGTCACCACCTACGTGCGCGAGGAGATGAACCGCGCCGATCAGCTCACTGGCAACAAGCGCAACACCGTCGGCTTCGCACTGACCCAACTGCAGCGCCGCCTCGCCTCCAGCCCCGAAGCTATCTACCAATCCCTCAAGCGCCGCCGCAAGCGCCTGGAGGCCCGGCTAGGCGAGGAAACGCTTGGACTAAACGCGATGGGAGAGAAAAGAGTGCAGAGCAGTCAGGAACGAGTCCACCCCTCGCCGACACCCCACTCACTCCTCGACCCCTCCCTCTCACTCCTCACTCCTCTCAACTCACTCCTCGCCCCCTCCCCCCACTCACTCCTCACTCCTCTCAACTCACTCCTCGACCTCCCCGACGACCTCGAAGACGAACTCAGCGCCAAGGACTACGAGGCCTACGCCGAGCAGGTCGTCGATCAGGCCACCGCCGCCGAGACCATCCCCGAGCTGGAGGCCGAGATCCTGAGCCTGAAGGACCTCGAGCAGCAGGCCCATCGCCTGGTTGAATCCGGCAACGACAAGAAGTGGGAGCAGCTCTCCAGCCTGCTCCAAGACCAGCCGGAGATGTTCACCGCCAGCGGTCACCGCCGCAAGCTGATCATCTTCACCGAGCACAAGGACACCCTGAACTACCTGCGCGCCCGCATCCAAGGGCTACTCGGCCAGCCCGAGGCGGTGCGCATCATCTACGGCGGCACCCACCGCGACGACCGGCGCAAGATCCAAGAGGAGTTCCGCAACCTGCCCGAGGTGGTGGTGCTCATTGCGACGGATGCCGCCGGCGAAGGCGTCAACCTGCAGAACGCCAACCTGATGGTCAACTACGACCTGCCCTGGAACCCCAACCGGCTCGAACAGCGCTTCGGGCGCATCCACCGCATCGGCCAGACCGAGGTCTGCCACCTGTGGAACATCGTCGCCAACGAGACCCGCGAGGGCGAGGTGTTTCAGAAGCTGTTCGACAAGATCGAGACCGAGCGCGCCGCCCTCGGCGGCAAGGTCTTCGACGTGCTCGGCGAGGCCTTCGACAACGTCTCGCTCAAGGACCTGCTGGTTCAGGCCATTCGCTACGGCGAAGACCCGGAGGTCAAGGCGCGCATGGATCAGGTGATCGAGGGCGCGCTTGATGCCGAGCACCTCAAGGACATCCTGCGTCGCAACGCCCTGGTCGAGCAGCACATGGGCCTGGAGGCCCTGTATGCGGTCAAGGAGGAGATGGAGAAGGCCGAGGCGCGCAAGCTGCAGCCGTACTTCATCCGCGCCTTCTTCAGCGAAGCCTTCCGCACCCTCGGTGGCGAGCTGCGCCCGCGCGAGGCCGGCCGCTTTGAGGTCAAGCACGTCCCGGCGGTGATCCGCGAGCGCGACCGGGTGATCGGCGAGACCCGCACCCCGGTGCTCAAGCGCTACGAGCGCATCTGCTTCGAGAAACAGCAGGTACGCCCGTCCGGCAAGCCGCTGGCGGACCTGATCCACCCGGCGCATCCGCTGATGCACGCCACCACCGACCTGATCTTGCAGGCCAACCGGCCCAAGCTCAAGCAGGGCGCGGTACTGGTCGACCCGACCGACGACAGCCTCGAGCCCAAGGTCCTGTTCATGCTCGATCACAGCGTGCGCGAGCGTACCGCCGACGCTCAGGGCCAACAGCGCCTGGTCTCACGCCGGCTGCAGTTCGTGCAGATCGACGCGCAGGGCACCGCCATCAACGCCGGCTGGGCACCGCACCTGGACCTGGTGCCGATCAGCGAGGACGACGCCGCGCTGACCCAGGACCTGCTGCAGGCCCCCTGGCTCACCGCCAACCTGGAGGCGCTGGCCCTGGCGCATGCGTCCCAACACCTGGTGCCAGCGCACACCGCTGAGGTCAAGGCGCGCCGCGAGCGTCAGGCGGACAAGACCCTCGCCGCCGTGCAGCAACGCCTGGTGAAGGAGATCAACTACTGGTCCGACCGCTACCTGAAGCTCAGCGACGATGTTAAAGCCGGCAAGCAGCCGAGGATGCAACCAGAGAACGCCAAGCGCACCGCCGAGGAGCTGACCGCCCGGCTCGAACAGCGCACCGCCGAGCTGAAGGCGATGAAGGCGGTCGCCTCCAGCACCCCGGTGGTGCTGGGCGGCGCACTGGTCATCCCGCAAGGCTTGCTCGCCGCGCGCAAGGGCGAGACGACCTTCACCGCCGATGCCCAGGCCCGCGCCCATATCGAGCGGATGGCGATGCAGGCGGTGACCGCCGCCGAGATCGCGCTCGGGCATCAGGTCAAGGATGTGAGTGCGGAGCAGTGCGGCTGGGACCTCACCGCCCGTCCGCCACCGAACCCCGATGGCTCACTGCCACCGGACAGGCACATCGAGGTCAAGGGGCGCGCCAAGGGGCAACCGACCATCACCGTCAGCCGCAACGAGATCCTCTATGGGCTGAACCAGGCCGAGCAGTTCCTGCTGGCGATCGTGATCGTCGACGGCGACGACCATGAAGGGCCGTTCTATCTGCGCAACCCGTTCAGCAGCGAGCCGGACTTTGGGGTGGCGAGTGTCAACTACAGTTTGGATGAGCTGCTCGCTCGAGCTGTCTCACCTGAACACAGACGATCAGGACCAGCGGCAAGATCCGAACCCCTATGCGAGCTAGCCCCATGAGCCAAGAAGCCAAAGCCATCACCATCGACATGAAGGCAGCCGTGCGTGCTGCGCGGCAATTCGCACTCGATCTTTTCGAGTCCGAGACGCTACCCAACCTGGCACTCGAGGAGATCGAGTTCGATGAATCGAGCCATCGATGGCAAGTCACCCTCGGCTTTGACTCACCACACAAGATCAAGCGCAAGACCAACGGCCCCAGTCTGTTCCCGACCATCGAGGAAGAGATTCAGCGAGAATACAAGCAGTTCAACATCGACGCGGAGGACGGGCATCTGGTGTCGATGACGATGCGATGAGATTGAGCCGGCATCATTACGCCTCACCCACGAAAGGGCTCCTGATCGACGCCAATCTGCTGACGGTGATGATCATTGGCGCGCTTGGCGTCGGTGAGGTCGAACGCTTCAAGCGGACCCGGGAGTACATCGATGATGATGTCTTGGGGCTCGATTTGCTGATTCAGCAGTTCGGCTGGGTCGGCACCACGCCACATATCATGACCGAGACCTCGAATCTGCTCGATTGGCTGGATGACGCACGGCGCGCCAACGCGCTTGGCTACCTGGCACGCTTCGCACAGTCGGCACCGGAGATCGGCCTGTCCTCGACCGCGGTCGTCGAATCCCCCGTCTACTACCGGTTGGGGATCACCGATGCAGCGCTCTGCTTGGCCATCGAACGGCAGCCGCTCGTGTTGTTGACCCGAGACCTGGCGCTGTATCAATACGCCTCGCAACTCCGGCTGGAAGTGATCAATTTCAATCACGTTCGCCAGCAATGGCTGTTCGACTGACCGGCTCTCCGCCAGGGCTACCGCATGACCGTTGCCATCAAATCCCCCAAGAAGCTCATCGAGGTCGCCCTACCACTGGACGACATCAACGCCGCGGCGGCGCGCGAGAAGTCGATCCGACACGGGCACCCGAGCACCCTGCACCTGTGGTGGGCACGGCGACCGCTGGCGGCGGCGCGGGCGGTGATCTTCGCGCAGATGGTCAACGACCCCGGCTACCAGCAGGGCGAGGGCTTCAAGTACGGCGTCAACAAGCAAGAGGCCGAGATCAAGCGCGAGCAGCTATTCGCGATCATCCGCGACCTGGTCAAGTGGGAGAACACCCACAACGAAGAGGTGCTCGAGCGCGCCCGCGCGGCCATCCGCGAGAGCTGGCGCGAGACCTGCCACCTGAACCGCGACCATCCGCAGGCCGCCGAGCTGTTCAATCCGGACAAGCTCCCCGCCTTCCATGATCCCTTCGCCGGTGGCGGTGCGCTGCCGCTGGAGGCGCAACGGCTGGGGCAGGAAGAGAGGAGTGAGTTGAGAGGAGTGAGGAGTGAGTGTGATGCATTATCGGGAGGCGATTGTTTGGCAGAAGGCGATGTTGGCGGCAAGGGAAGTGTATCGTCTGGTGCCGAGGTTGCCGAGGGAGGAGACCTACGGCATGCGTTCGCAGATCACACGGGCGGTGGTGTCGATTCCGGCGAACGTTGCCGAGGGTTGGACGCGGGAGTCGGACCGAGAAAAGATGCAGTTTTTGGCGATTGCTCAGGGATCACTCGCCGAGACGGAGACGCTGCTGACACTTTGCGAGCAGATCGGTTGGTTCCCGGAGCAAGAAACCCGGATTCTCAGGGGCCTACTGGACGAAACCAGCCGAATCCTGACAACACTACGCCGCAAACACCGCCAGTAAAACTCACTCCTCACTCCTCTCAACTCTTTTCTTCCTCCCTGGCCCGCGCCTACAACGAGCTGATCGCCTCCTGGAGTGCCATCGTCGCCGCCTCGCACGAGGTTGGGCATCGTGGCGAGCAGATTGGGTTGGAGCTATAACCATGCATGCAGAGAAGATGGTGTTACATACCGATGCCGAGGGACGCCTCATCGAGCATCCCCGTTTGCTGCCCAATGCCAGATTAGAAGCGATCTATCTGATCGAGATGTCCGAGCCTGCCACTGAGCAGGCGGAGACTCCTCCCTCAACGGCTGAGGTCGCCCGTCGACTCCAGCTCTCCGAGGGCGAACTGCTTTCGCAGTGGGCACACGAACGACTGGGTGACCGATGAGCCTCAAACCCTGGCGCGAGACCGGCTTGCGCGGCCAGCAAATCAGATCGGAGTGATGATGAAAATCGAGTCGATCCGGCTCAAAAACTTCAAGAATTTCCGCGATGCACGCATCGACAATCTTCCACGTTTTTGCGTGATTGTCGGGGCAAACGGCTCCGGGAAGTCGACACTGTTCGATGTCTTTGGCTTTATCAAGGATTGTCTGACATTCAATGTTCGCCAGGCGTTACAAGCGCGTGGTGGTTTTCAGGAGGTCA
Source organism: Halochromatium roseum (assembly GCF_016653315.1). Lineage (GTDB taxonomy): Bacteria > Pseudomonadota > Gammaproteobacteria > Chromatiales > Chromatiaceae > Lamprobacter > Lamprobacter roseus. Next base: position 7,720 of record NZ_NHSH01000029.1, read on the forward strand.
TGAGTCGTAATGTCAATCTTGATGAATCGATCGAGATCGAGCTGTGTTTTCGGATGGAGATTGCAGGGGTAGAGCGCCTGGTGACCTACTTACTCCGGATCGGACTCAATGATCGCAAGCCAGTGGTCAGACGCGAGATTCTAAGGTATAAGCGCGGACGCTATGGCTCGCCGTTCCATTTCATTGATTTTGCCAATGGTGTGGGCTCCGCGGTGACGAACGAGGAGGATTTCGACAAACAGGATGATACGCTGGAACGTGAAGCGCAGTCCGTTGCTCCCGATGCACTTGCCATCAAGGGGCTTGGCCAGTTTGCGCGCTTCAAGGCGGCGAATGCCTTGCGCCAATTACTCGAAAATTGGCATGTCTCCGATTTCCATATCAATCTTGCCAGAGGCAGTAAAGACGCGATTGGTGAATCGAATCATCTGTCAGTGACAGGCGACAACCTGCAGCTCGTCGCGCGCAATCTCTTTGAGAACGACCCGGATCGCTTTGCCAAGATCGTGGCGGCCATGCAGCATCGCGTGCCCGGTATCAGCGATGTCGAGCCGGTTTTGACGCAAGATGGTCGCTTGATACTGCGTTTTCAGGATCAGCAATTTACCGACCCCTTTATCGACCGCTATGTGAGCGATGGGACGATCAAGCTGTTCGCCTATCTGGTCTTGCTGTATGACCCCGATCCACATCCGCTGCTTTGTGTGGAGGAGCCGGAAAACCAGCTCTACCCGACCTTGCTCTGGGAGCTTGCCGAGGAATTTCGCGCCTATGCTGAGCAGGGTGGACAGGTCTTGGTCTCGACCCATTCGCCTGATTTTCTCAACGCGATACAACTCGATGAAGTCTACTGGCTGGTCAGGGAGCAGGGATCGACCAAGATCCTGCGTGCACGCGATGATGCGCAGATTTCCGCCTTCATCGCCGAAGGGGATCAGATGGGCTACCTCTGGAAGGAGGGATTCTTTCGGGGTACTGGACCGCAATGACACATTTGGTGTTCTTTCTTGTAGAGCCGTCGGCGAAAGAACTGTTGCAGGGGGTCTTGCCCAAGGTTCTGCCAGCGCAATGCACGACACAATTCGTGGTCTTTGAAGGCAAGCAGGATCTGGAAAAGCGACTGCCCATTCGCTTACGGGCTTGGCGACATCCCGAGAGTCAGTTCATCGTGATGCGCGACCAGGACTCCGGCGACTGCAAGGCGATCAAGTCGAGCCTGGTCGCGATATGCCGCGCGGCGGGGCAGCCCAGTACTCTGGTGCGGATTGCCTGTCGCGAGCTCGAGAGCTTTTATCTCGGCGATCTGGCAGCGGTGGGTCGCGCCATTGGTCCGCGGAACCTGGTCAAGCAGGATCGTAGGGCGAGGTATCGCGACCCGGATCGCCTGCCCAATGCGGCTCAGGAACTGAAGCGCATTGCACCCACCTACCAGAAGGTCGCCGGATCGCGCGCGATTGGTCGCGAGCTGAACCCGTCGACCAATCGGTCCCATAGCTTCAACATCCTGATGAGCGGGATTCAACACCTTGCCGGATCTGACCGATGAGCCTCAAACCCTGGCGCGAGATCGCCCGCCCGCACAAGGACGTCCTGCACGGTACCTTCAAACAGGCCGAGTTCGCCGCTGACATCTCCCAGGTCGCCAACGGCAGCGCGCCGCCCGAATATCAGGACGCCGAGGCCTTCTTCGCCCGCACCTACATCACCGAGGGCATGCGCCTGCTGCTGATCTCGGTCGCCCAGCGCCTGGCCGGCCAAGGCGGCGACCCGGTGATCCAGCTGCAGACCGCCTTCGGTGGCGGCAAGACCCACACCATGCTCGGGGTCTACGAGGACGTGCTCAAGCGCCTGCGCGACCGGCTGCATTATCTCTATGCGGATCAGGACCGCTTCTGGCTCGACACCAAGCCCAATCTCCGCCGCGAGATGGAGAGCCGGATGCAGCGCATCAGCGACAAGGATGAGCTGCTGCCGCTCCTGCGCGACAAGGTGCGCGCGGTGTTCGGCTCCAAGCACGGCTTTGCCGGCATCCATGTCTTCACCCCCTCGATCGACATCCCGGACGACTTCGGCCGAGGGCCGCGGTTGGTGGTGCTGCCACCCAAGGCCGGGTATAGCCGCGCCGATGGCCAGCTTGCGCAAGCCGCCGCGCTTGAGGTCCTGACCCAGCGCGGCGATCAACCCCGGCAGAAGCGTAACCGGCTGCTGTTCCTGGCCCCGGACTTCGACGCCGTGAACCGGCTCAACGAGGCCGGCCGCGCCCTGATCGCCTGGCAAGGCATCCTGGCCGACATCGACGAGGGCAAGCTCAACCTGGACCTCTATCAGGCCAAACTCGCCAAGAAGAACGCCGACGAGGCCGAGAAGACCCTCAAGCAGCTGGTACGCGAGACCTACAAATGGCTGCTCTGCCCGGTCGAGGAGTTCATCAAGGGTCGTCCGCAGCTGAGCTGGGACGCGGTGAACCTGCCGACCAGCGCGCCCAACCTGATCGCCGAGATCGAGAAGCGCTTAAAGGAAGAAGACTGGCTGGTCACCGAATGGAGCCCGATCCACCTCAAGCGGCTGCTGGACAGCTGGTACTTCAAGGACGGCGTCACCGAGGTCAGCGCACTCAAGGTCTACCAGGACTGCTGCCATTACCTCTACCTGCCACGGCTGATCAACGCCGATGTCTTCAAGGACGCGATTGCCAAGGGCGTCGCCACTGAGGACTTCTTCGGCTTCGCGGCCGGCAAGGAGGGGGAGCGCTATCTCGGCTTCATGTTCGGCCAGAAGGGGCTGGTGGAGCTGGATCAGACCGGGGATGCCCTGCTGATTCAGCGCGAGGCGGCGGTCGCGTACCGGGACCAGCTGGAGCGCAACAAAGGCACGGACTCTGATGGCGGCCACGATGGCACGGAGGGCGGAACCGGCGGCAGTGGGGGTACTGGGATCGGAGGATCAGGCGGTTCGAGCGGCACCGATGGCTCCGGCGGCACGGGTGGCGGCGGTGCGGGTGGAACCGGTGGCACCGGAACAGGCGGTGGGGGTGAAGGGACCAACCCCGGAGGTGCCGTAAAGACCCAGTTCTACAGCACCATCGAACTCGATCCGGTGAAGGCGAAGCTGGACTTCGCGCAGATCGTCGATGAGGTGGTGGAGCAGTTCACCGCGCGCGTGGGCGTCAAGGTGAGTATCTCGGTCGAGATCCAGGCCAACAGCGCAGCCGGCTTCGATGAGAGCCTGCAGCGCACGATCAAGGAGAACTGCAGTGTGTTGAAGTTTGGGTCGGCGGAGTTTGAGGAGGAGTAGCGTTGTCACTCCAAAGGGGTGCAGCTTGATGCTGTGGAAAGAGCGGGGCCAATTTAGCGATCGGCCGGCTTCTGCCTAACTGTTCAGTCCCATCCAGCGGCTTGTCCAGAGTACGCGTTCGATCCCCATGACGACCCTGTTCTCGATCATCGAATCTCCCAGTCATCCCCGGCTCGACGCGCTCTACCAGCGCTTGGGGATCACCCAGATCAAGCTCCCATCCCAGCGCAAGGCCCTGCAGGCGCTCAAGCGCAGCGCGCCGGACTGGGTGGTGGCGGAATTCTTCTACGGTTTCGGCAACAACTACGCTGGTGCCAATGTCTGCAACCTTGATGTGTTCCTCGCCAGCCTGAGTAAGCAGGCACCTGACGCACGGGTCATCGTCCTGGTCAGCAAAGAGCAGGCGCAGTACGTCCCGCTGCTCGCCGAGCGGTTTCCGCTCTATGCTGTGCTAACTCTGCCAGTCATCGAGGCCGAGGTCGACGCGATTCTGCGCGACGATGCGATGTCCCTGAGTGAGGCCGCTTCTCAGGTCTGACGCCACTGCAAGAGAGCCCTGTGAGCTGTTATGACCCCAAGCTATCAGCACAATCGCATGTCCTTGCGCCTGATCATCGTCTTGCTGATGGGCCTCTGCACCGCCTGCGAGCCGGTGAATCGCGCATCGACGGGGCCGACACCCGACATCGATGTCATCGAGCTCAGCATCGGCCAGGCGCACGAGGCCTTG
>NZ_NHSH01000030.1 GCF_016653315.1 Halochromatium roseum
ATGAGGCGCCGTGTCCCGCAGAAATTGCTTGCGGGATCATTCGTTCGATTGATCGGCCGACGGCTGCCGCAGCGTTCATCCTTGCAGAGGGTTCAGCAACTGGCACGCATGATTGCCGGAACTACACGATAGCTGCTCAGGATCCGCGCCGGATGCGCATCCAAGGGCGGCGCTGTCATCGCACCGGCGTCCAGCAGATGTGCACAGACTGCCTGCAGTGTCTCACGGGTGCCGGGATAAGGGCCGGCCAGCGCGCGCTCGATGCGCACATCCTCGAGGATATTCAGGATCTGCCCACTCAGGGCATCGCCGTCCTGAGCCGCACGCCGATAGACGGTGAAGTCGGTATAGCGCAGATGCGCCGCCTCATGCGCCAGATAGCCCCAAGCGACCGGTAACAACGCCGAATCGCTGGGCAGGGCCGGCACGACGATGGTCTGGCCATCGGTCAGGGCCTCATGGCCGCCGACGCGGACAGCGACGCCGAACTTGCGTCCCAGCGCCGCCGCGACGATTGGCATGGCCCGGTGGAGGGTGGTGGTGGGTGTGATCATCAGGTGTCTCCGAAACGATTCAATCGGGGACAGCCGCCCCCTTGGGGCCGGCTGCCCCGCAGGGGTGATGGACGAAGGACGTCAAGGCTCCGGTTGGAACGGGTGACGGCTTGGGTGAAGGCTCAGAACCAGAAGTCCTGAGCGCTGATGGGCTCGGGTGTCATCGATGGGGCCGGCGTTTGGGACGGGCTCGTGGAGTCGACCTCCGGGGCCACGTCTTGGCCGTCGACCGGATCGTCATTGAACAACGCGTCGAAGTCCGCGATTGGCTCCGCGCGCGTCGATGGTTCCTCGGAAGGCATGGTTTGCGTCTCGGTGCTCAGGGGTGCGAGTGCGTCTGAATCCGTCTGCGCATCCATCCCTGAAACGGCATCACTGTCGGCATCGGCATCGGCGCTGCCAGCCGTCTCATCGGCATCGACAGTCTCCTCAGGGCGAACGGCCAGCGCCACGCCTGACGCCTTCTGCGGCATCAACTCCGCCAAGGCGAGCAGACCCGCTCCATGGCGCGCCATCGCCTCCGCATCGCCGACCAGCCGCATCAGCGCCCAGCCTTCCAGGAACAGCCCACCGGTGATCGATCCGGTCGCCGGCAGACGCGCCAGCCAGGCACGCAGCGAGCGCACCACCGGATCGATGCGATAATCGGCAAAGCTCAACGCATCGAGCTTGTCAGCGATCCGGCGGAAGGTGCCGAGCACGCGCTGTGACAACTCATCCTTGCCCAGGAACGACGCTTCCAGATGCCGGGCCATGCGCTCGACCTCCGAGAAGATGGTCTCACCCACCGCCTCGAGGTCTTCAGCCAGGGTATCCTCCGCCACCGCCAGCGAGGTCTCGATACGCAACGCCTGCACCCGAAAGCGCAGCTGCGCACGCACCACCTCGACTGGATCGATGGCCTTGCGGATGGCCGGCTCCCAGCGGGGATAGGCCGCACACCAGGCATCGATATGGCGGTCATAATCGGCCAGAAAGGCCTCGGCGGCATCGCGCGCCTCGCCGGTCAGCCGGTTGGCCTCGACCAACACGGCTGCGGCATGGCTGTTCGGCACCAGATAGCCGCCCAGAAAGCGCGTGCCGACAGCCAGCAATTCGCGCTCGACCTGACGGCGTTTGCGGTGAAAGACGCGCAGCGCCTGCGGGTCGCAGACCTTCTTGCTGCCCAGGGAGATCAGCTCATCGGGCGGGCGATCCTGGCCCATGCGCAGGTCTTCCGGGCGCAGCTTCTTGCGCCCGGACCAGATGTGATAGTCGATCAGAAATAGCGTCGTCTGATCGGTCAGGCGCAGCACCTCAGGTGCGGGCGCCGGGATGGACGGTGTATTCATAGGTCTGCTCCTCGCGCGGTGTCTCGAGGACGACCGCGCGACAATGATGGAAAGAGGACGACGCTCAGAACCAAAAGTCGTCTTCGTCAACCGCGATCCGCGACAGATCAACGGCCTGTGCGGTTGGCAAGGCTTGTGGGGGAGGCGGGGGCGGCGCAGGCGCTGGATGCTCCGGCACACGAGCCGGGAACAGCTCAAGGCGCTGATCCTTCAGCAACGCACGGCCCAGCAGCACATAACCCTTGGACTGCTTCTCAGCGGCTCGCCGCAGGATCGACAGTCCCTCAGTGGCCGGATAACGGCGCAGCTGGCTCACCTGATCGGTGCGCCCCCAGCAGACATCGAGGTCGCCGTCCGCGCGGCGCCGATAGGCCCAGTCCTTCGAGCCCCCGTGCGCATGTCGATAGCGAAACAGCTGCCAGGGCGTCGGGTCCGGGTCGCTCATTGCGCCCCGCTCCAGAGTACGCCGAGCACATCGGCGGCGATGCGATGGATCGCCTCACGCTCCTCAGCCATCGCACGGGCGGTCAGGGCCTGATCCAGCGCATAAGCCAGCGGATTCGGCGCCCCCTTGAAGGTCACCGTCAGTCGCGCCCAGCGCACCAGGGCGCGGGTCGAGAGGGTCAGGGTCAGCTCGCTCTGCCCGGCGCGATCGCTCGGGTTGCTGTTCACGGGATCGAGGCTCTCGCCCATGAACAGCCGCCGCACCTCATTGGCGACGACGACCAGCTTGTCAGCGATCTCTCTTGGTAAGGACGGGACCAGCTCAGCGAGCAACGTCTGCTCGACGTCGGGCTCCGGATAGCTCACCCGCAACACGCGAAACCGGTCCAGGAATGCCAGGTTCTGACGCAGCACGCCCTGATAGAGCCCGGTTTGATCACCGGCGCCGACACTGTTGCCGGTCGCGATGATGCGAAACAGCCGATGCGGGCGGATCAGCTCACCGCCATTCTGAGCGATGACCAGCGGTGCCCCCTCGACGATGTCATTGAGCCCGGCCAACTCGGCCGGGTCCATGAGATCGAGCTCGTTCAGGATCAGCAGATGACCCTCGCGCGCGGCCAGGGCCAGCGGACCGTACACGAACCGCGTACTGGCGTTGCTCAGCTGAAAGCTGCCGAGCAGGTCACTCAACTCCATCCGCCCATGACAGGTCACCTCCTGCACCGGCCAGTTGAGCCGGGCGGCGATCTGACGGATCAGCGAGGTCTTGCCGCAGCCGGTCGGGCCGCTCAGCAACAGCGCATCGCCCTCTGGCGCCCGCAGAAAGGCGAGCACCGCGTTCAGACCCTGACGAAACACATAGGGCTGCCGGGTCGGGATCTGCGGATGGTCTTCATCGGCGAAGCCTTCGATCTCCAGTCCGCGTGGGGCCTGGATGGCGAAGGTAGTGGCGACATCGAAGCGTTGGGTGGTGGACATGGGGGTCTCTCCTGGGTGAGGAGAGACCGACATCCCCGGCGGGGAGTCAGGCTCCCCTCGGGGTGGATCAAGGCTGCCAGATGACAGCTGGGTGAATCGGTCGGGACTTGTGAGGCGCTCCGACAAGCGCACGGCAAAGCACAGCGGTCTGCCGCAGGACCTGAACGGCTGCCAGATCCTGGGGCAGACCGCCTGCCCTTGGGCAGGGCGGTCTGGAGTTTGAAGGGTCTTGCACTGGCCGATGGAACAGTCAGCGCGAGGCGATCTCAGAGGTCGGGTGTCAGCGGTCGCGACTCAGAAGTAGAAGTCCTTCGCCGCGGCCTGTTTCGCCGCCTGCGCAACCGCCTCGGCATCGAAGTCGATCGCCGCCTTGGCCGGGTCCTCCTGAACCGTGACGCGCACGCGCTCACTCGGCTTGCGCCGGTACTGCTCGAGCGTCTCGCTCGGCAGCTGCGGCAACAGGGCCTCCACCAGTGCTGGATAATCGACGCTGCCGTTGGCGCAGAAACGGGTGATGCGCAGACCGGCCGATTCGGCGATCAGGGCCTCGCCCATCATTGCGACCAGATCGGTTTGCAGCTGATCCAGCTCGGCCTTGCAGCGTTTGACCTCGGCCTCATGGGTACGGGCTTCACGCCAGGCGTCGCGATAACGACCGGCGAGCGCATTCCAGTCCTCCACCTGCTCATGCGCCGGCAGGTACAGATCCCGCACGGGGTCCTTGGCCGGCTCCTGGCGTTGCTGGATCAGTGCCCAAAAGGCCAGCGCTTGGTCGACCAGGGTCTCGATCAGCTCGGCATCGCGGGCGATCTCGAACACGGTGTTGGTCTGCGCATCCTGATGGAACACCAGGTAGCCTTTCTCAGCGCCGGCGACATAGAGCTGATGCTGCACCTGCGGCAGGTAGAGCCGATAGGCCTCCGACTCGCGGCCCTGCGCGCAAACGGCACGATAGGTCTTCGCGCTCGGTACCTTCAGCTCCACCGGCTCGCCGGCATCGTTGATGCCATCGAAGGACGCACGCAGGATCGGCTCTTCATTGGCTTCTGCACACAAGGGCATCAGCAGGGTGTCATAGGCGTGCTCGAACCACTGGCGGGCGGCATCCTCGAGCTGGTTGCCACGCTGCACCTGCGGGTTGCGCGACAGATCCGCCGCACGGGCGAGTCCGGTGCGCTCGGCCCAGAGCCGCCAGCGCGTCTTGTAGGGTGAGCGATCGAGAATGATCGCCGCCTCGGAGGCGGTGATGCCCTGGCCGCGCCACTTTAGCCAGGCAGGTGTGCGTTGGGCGATATCGATGATCTTCATCGGGGGTCCTCGGTGAGCCGGGCGCACCGATCCCGACCGGGAGGTGCTCCCGGCAAGGGGAATGACAGCAGGCCGGTTCAGGCGGCCTGGCGTTGGTCGGCGTCGGCTTGGGACAGCCTGTCGGTCTGCGGTTGCGGCTGGGCTTGGGCCACCGCCAGCGTCTGCAGGGCATAGGCCAGATCGGAGCCACTGCAGCGATCGCGCAGGTACTGCTCGGCCTGGGTCCAGGCGGCGTTCTCGGCCGCGCGTACAATGACCTTGTCGATGCGCTGTTTCATCGTTGCGTCGGGCTCGGCATCGCTGGCCAGCGTCTCTGCAACGGCGGCCGTCTCTGGCGTGGGTGAAGCTTGCGCGGACGTCTCGGACTCCGCGGTAGCGGTGTCATTGGTGTTCACCTCCGTTGGCCTCGATTGAGACGTCGTCGACCCGATCTCCTGTGCAGCGCCCGCCATCGGCAAGGGCGTATCGCTTTCGATCACCTTGCCCTCCATCTCCTCGGCGGTGTAGGTCGCTTCTTCCGGGAAGGCCGCGCGCAGCGAGGCGGCCTTGGCGCATTTCATCAGCTGGCCGCGCGGGCGCTTCAGCCACATATCAGCCGGCAGCTCGGAGAAAGCCCCGCCATAGCGCGCATAGGTCTCGAGCCAGAACACTGGCTCGGTGAAGGCACAGCGCTGACCGGCGACGATGCGATAGACGGTCACCTCACACCACTCGGGGAAGGTGACGCGGCTCTCCAGATCCTGCCAGGTGCCGTTGCGTTTGATGCGGCCGCTGAAGGTGCGCTCGCACAAGGGACCGAAGCGCGGTGGATCGATCCCGGCCCACTGGCCGGTGCGCGCCGCCGTGGTCTGCAGCTCGGCGATGCCGGGCCAGACCGTCTCGATCTCCCGGCCCTGCGCCTTGGAGTACATCGGCACCACATGCACCGGGCGTTTCATGACGTCCAGGTTGCGTGCCGCGCAGTAGTGCACGGCGAGGAGAATCCCGTCGGCGGTCTTGGCCGAGGGGAAGATCGACTCGGTCAGCACCTTCCAGGTGCTGGGGCTGAGGTTCAAGGCGGGATCGAGCGCCGGCATCGGGATGCGCGGTTGATCGGCCTTGGTCATCGGTGTTTGCGTCGATGTCATCAGGGTCCTCCAGGATGCGACAGGCCAGGACCGGCCCCGCAGGGGACCGATGCCCGGCGTGGGTGAGTAGGGTCGCGGTGTTGGCTCAGCGGGTCAGACGCTCAAGGCGCTGCGCGCGCTGCTCCAGGCGCTCGGCATGGCGCCCATTCAGATCCAGGCCGCGCAGACGGCAGCGGCGCAGCATCCGCGCACGCTTGCGCAGGGCGCGGGCCATCGCCCGCAGCTCGCAGCGCGCCCAGACCGATGCTGAGCGGCGTTCAGAACGGAAGCTCATCGTCGAACGGCGTGGAATCGCTCGTTGCTGAACCGGACGTGGCGCTATTGGCAGCGCCTTTGTTACCGAGCATCGTCATCCGCTCGGCGATGATCTCGGTGGTGGTGCGCTCCTGGCCAGCCTGATCCTGCCATTGGCGGGTCTGCAGACGACCTTCGAGATACACCCGCGAGCCCTTGGTCAGGTACTGGCCGGCGACCTCCGCGCTGCGGTTGAACAGCACGATGCGGTGCCTTTCGGTGCGCTCCTGGCGCTGGCCGGTCTGATCTTTCCAGCGCTCGCTGGTGGCCAGCGACAGCGTGGTGACGGCGTTGCCATCCTTGGTCTGGCGTTGTTCGGGATCACGGCCAAGGTGACCGATCAATTGGACTTTGTTGAGCATGGGTTGCGCTCCTGGTGATGAATGGCAGGGCGACGGTCGTGCCGCCTGCCGGGTTGGGTTGATCAGGCCTGCTCGCGTCGGCGCCGACGTTGATAGCTTGGCGCCTCGTACTCGGCGTAGGCCTGGTCATCGTCTGGCCAGGGCTCGATGGCCGGTGGCTGCAGACGATCGCGCAGTTGCCAGAACAGCACCTTCAGCCGCCGGACGAGGCGGCGTTGGAAGCGCATTAGTGGATGGCGTGCGCGGGATGGGGAGGGATGCGCGGGCATCGGGGCTCTCCTAGAAGCTGGGAGGCCGCGCCGGCGTGTCGAGGCGCGGCCTCGCGCGGTGGATAGGTGACCGTCACCTCGGCGGCGACGGGCGACTCAGTGGACGCGTTTGCAGACCCCAGAGGGGCGAGACTCATGGCGTCGTCGATCTCGTCAGGTCGTGGCTGAAGCCGCCACAGACCGAAAATCCATCCGCTGTCGTGCTCTGTTGCAGTGCAGGCACAATCGCTGGCAGTGAAGACGCGTGCGACTCAGATCACCGCTCAGGTGTGCTGACGCGTTAGCTGCAGAGCCGCAGCGCCATTCTCTGGGCCGCGCTCTGTCGGCGCAGCAGGGAAAGATGCGGAAAAACGGCATCATTTGGGCTTGTGCGGGGGCGGGTCAGGAAAGAGGGGTGAAAACGCCACCCTTTCGCTGTCGCCGAAATCCTGGTTGGATCGGATCATGGAGCCATGATCGGATTCCGCTTCCATTGCGCGCCGTGCCCAGTCCTGGGGGACCACTCCCGGGTTGGGGCAGGATTGACCCTGGCGTTGGCGCTTGGGCTCGCCATCGGGCTTGTTGCGTCCTCGCCGCCGGCCTCAGCCTTTGAGGTCGCGCGCTTCTACGAGCGCAGTGCCGAAGGCTGGTTCTGGTATGCCGAGGAGCCGCCTGAGCTTGAGATTCCTGAGCCGGAACCGGAACCGCAACCAGAGCCGGCACCGACCCCTGAGCCACCGCCACCGCTGGCCCAGCCATCACCACCTGAAGAGCCAGGCCCCAGCGGCCCGGCACCCCTCTCCGCCGCCTGGCTGCGCGAGAACCTGGAGCGCTACCGCGACCAGGCCATCGACGACCCTTCGCCGACCAACGTCGCTCTGTATCTCTACCTGCAACGCATGGTGCTCGACAAAGCCGAGCGCTTCGCCGAGGCGACCCAACGCGCGGTCTGGTCCGATCCCCTGCTCGATGAGACCACCCGCCGACCGCTTGCCACCTTCGCCGCCAACCTGGCCAACCGCGAGGCCGGGGCCGCTCGAGACGCTGCGCTCAAGCTGATCGCCGAGCAGGCTGGCCTCTGGTTCTTCTACCGTGCCGACTGTCCCTACTGCGAAGCCCAGGCGCCGCTGCTCGACCTGTTGACCACGCGCTATGGGCTGGCGGTGCGGGCGATTGCACTGGATGGACGTCCACTGCCAGGCGGCTTCTTCCCGAGCTTTGCCACCGATGCCGGCCAAGCCAAGACCCTCGGTGTCGTCTCAACACCAGCGCTATTTCTTGTCCGGCCCCCCGCTGGCGTGGTCCCGATCGCCCAAGGCGTGCTCTCGCTCGCTGAGCTGCAGGAACGCCTGGTCAATGCCGCCACCGAGGCCGGTTGGATTCCTGAGCACTGGCGTGAACGCACCCGCGCCCGCGTCACCGACCTGCGTCTCGACGGCACGCCGCTCCAGGATGCTGAACGGACCGACGACCCTGATCAGCTGCTCGAGCGGTTGCGCTCGCGCGCCGTCCTGCCATCGCTTCCGCCGCTGACTCCGACTCCTGGAACCCCCTGATGCGCGCTGCTCCGCTTCTCGTCTCCTCGTTGCTCACCACCCTGATCCTGAGCGTCCCGATCCCGGCCAAGGCTGACCTCGCCGACGAACTGGATACGCTGTTCAACAGCCTGGTCAACGTCACCGATCCGACCGCCCATCTGGGCCAGCGCCGCGGGGTGCTCTCCGGTGGCTCGGTGGTCGCCCGCAACCGACTGATGAACACCAACCTGGTCAATGTCGTGCCGCCGAGCTTCGAGGCCGGCTGTGGTGGCATCGATCTGTTCGCCGGCAGCTTCTCGTTCATCTCCCGCGATCAGCTGACGCAGCTGTTCCGCTCCATTGCCTCGAATGCCGCGACCTATGCCTTCAAGCTGGCCCTGGATTCGATGTGCCAGAACTGCGGCCAGGTCATGGACTCGCTGCAGAAGAAGATCCAGGCCCTGAACAGCCTGTTCGCCAACTCCTGTCAGTTGGGGCAGGGTATGGTCAACGATGTGGTCGATGCCTTCGATACCCAGCACAAGATCAAGCACTCCGAGGCCTCGCTGGTCCGAGGACTGGGCGATGTCTTCGAAAGCTGGTCCAGCGTGACAGGGGAGGACCCCATTGCCCAGGTCCAGCGGGCGGATCCTGAGTACGCGCGCACCGTGTTGCAGGGCAACCTGGTCTGGCGGGCCTTGAAGACCGAAGGCGTCGCCAGCTGGTTCGGTAGTGGCGATGACGCCTTGCTTGAGGCCCTGATGTCGGTCACCGGCAGTGTCATCGTCGGTCCGTTGGAAGCCAGTCCGGACGGGCAGGGCAGTAACAACCGCATCACGCCGTTGCCTTCGGTGTTGACGCTGCGTGATCTGCTACACGGAACAACGGACACATCAGAGGTCCGCGTCTACCGCTGCGCACCCAGCCGCGATGCCGATGGTTGTTTGGCGCCGACCATCCAGACACTCAGCCTGGAAGGGATGATCAGCCGGGTGCGGAACCTGCTGATCGGCGATGCCGGCAGCCCCGGTCTGATCGCTAAGTTCCGCCTCGGCACCGATGACTTCTCTACCGATGAGCGCGCCTTCATGCAGCAGGCGCCGAATGGCTTGGGTGGGGCCGTGGCCAATCTGGCCAGGACCGATGAGGGCACGGCCGTGCTGTTCGCCGAGCAGGCGGCGCCGGTGATCGCCTTGGAGCTCGTTCAGCTGATGCTGCATGACATGGCGCGCGCGGTCAGCGTCTCGACGACGATGACCGACAACGCCTATGCCCGGTTGCTCCGCGAGCAGATCGCGGAGGCTCGCTCGGAGCTGCGCACTGAGGTCGAGGTCGTCAGTGCCCAATATGGCTCGGCCCACGAGCAACTGGCCTATTACACCGACCTGCTGCGCTCGGCCAAGGCACCCCTACCTCAGCGTCGAGCAGGCCCGAGGCGGTCGGCTGACCCCGGAAAATTAGGAGGCACGCCATGTTCGAGATCTACTCCATCGGCGATGCCGCCTTCCTGACCCAGATCCTCAATGCCGTCGCTGCGCTGACCGGGACCGGCGATTTCCGGCAGCTGATCGCCGTCGGTCTGGCGGTCGGTGTGATCATTGGCCTATTCCAGGGGATGGTGCAGCAAACGCTCCAGATCGGGCGCTTCTTCATCGCGCTGTTGGTCTATCTGTTGGCCTTTGGGACCTCGGTCTCGGTGACTATCGAGGATGGTTATAGTGGCGCAGTCCGTGTGGTGGACAACGTGCCGATTGGTCCAGCCGCAGTCGGCTCGGCGTTGTCCAACGTTGGCTATGGCGTCACACGGCTGATGGAGCAGGCCTTTGCCACTCCGGCGATGACCGAGCATGGCTTCGCCGATGCGCTGCAGACCCTGACCAGCGTGCGCAAGGCGACCCTGTCCAGAGCGACGCTGGGCGCGGCCAATGAGCCGGTGCCGGGGTCGGACGTCGAGCGGACCTTGGTCAGCTATGTCGCCGACTGTGTGCTGGCGGATGTCGACACCCAGCGCCGGACCCTGGATCAGGTGATGAAGGCGCCGGATCTGAATACGGCGCTGGCCAGTAGCAATGTGGCCTTCACCACCGTGTTCATCGAGGCGGGTCGGGCGGTGACGCTGCCCTGCGATCAGGCCTGGCGGCGGATCGAGACCTTGCTGCCCAATCAGTTCATCCCGGCGCTGAAGGAGACCCTGCAAGCGCGCTTCGGGGTGGCGAGCCTCACCGATGTCAACGCCAAGCTGAACAACGCGCTCGATGCCCTGGCCGGGGCCGGACGCGATGCGCAACAGTTGATGCTGATGTCAGCCGCGCTCGGCTGGCTGGAGAAGGGCATCGTACTCACTCATGAGAACCGCCTGCAGTGGTCAGCAGCGACGACGGTGCAGCAGGCGATTGCTCAGCGCAATGCACAGTGGGCCGCCGAGCAGGCGCTGTTCCTGAACATCTTGCGTCCGATGCTGACCTTCTTCGAGGGCTTCATCTATGCCGTGGCTCCGCTCATGGGCTTTGCCATTGCGCTTGGTCCTTTTGGTATCAGTCTGGCCGGCAAGTGGCTGCTGTTCGCGCTTTGGACCCAGCTCTGGCTGCCGGTGCTGGCGATCACCAACCTGTATCTGCTGATGGCGGCAGGGCGGGATCTGGATGCCTTGGCCAACACGGCGAATCTGGACCCGTTCTCCTTCTACGGGCTGATGCAGCTCGATCAGATCCTGCAGGATTATCTGGCCACCGGCGGCATGCTGGCGGCGGCGACCCCGGCGATTGCGTTGATGCTGATCTATGGCAGTGCGATCACGGCGACCCATCTGGCTGGGCGGCTGCAGGGTAGTGACCATATTGCCGAAGGCAACCTGGCTCCGCCGGTGATGACCACAGCGCCGGCCTTGGCGATCAGTGCTGGGTTTCAAAGTACGCCTTATGCCGGGACCACGGCGCTGGGCGCAGAAAACGTGCTGCCGCGTTTCGATATGGGCACGCAGGCCAATCGTGAGGCGGCGCGCACCGAGCAGGCGCTGATGCAGTCGTCGCAGCAGTTCATGCAGAGCCTGGGGCAGACGGCGACGCGCTCGGCCTCGCAGAGCGGTGAATCGTTCGAGCAGCGGGCGTTGGGCTTTGAGTATTCGGCCAGTACCAGTGCCACGGATCGCACGCTCTACAGCGAGGGCAGTAGTCTAGCGCGGAAGTCTTCGGAGACGGGGCTGTCTGCCGATCAGATGACAGGGCTGTTGGCGACGGGACTCGGACTCAAAGGTCAGGGGCAGTCGTCACGCCAGATCGGCGCTGAGCTCAAAGGCCGCCTACAGAACCAATATCAGGTGTCGGAGCAGATGGCACAGCAACTCTCCGATGAACTCACACAACGGGTGACGTCGGATACAGGTTTCCAGTCGAGCCTCGCTGAGTCCGTCAGGCAGGATGCTCAGCAGGGCAACCGCAGTGTGTTCACCGAAGGCCTTAGCCGCCAGGACAGTGCCCAGCTACAAGAGAGCGCCTCCGATCTGGTCCAGGACAGCCGCGCCCATCAGCGCGCCGAGCGACTGTCGCAGTCGGCCGCGGCCTCCGGCAGCTATCGCGCGGCCGAGGTGGGCCAACGCCTGGCCAGTCAGCCTGCGTTGGCCCAGCAGGCCTATGGGGCGATCGATCGTCTTGGTCTGACCGGCGATCACGAACGGGTCGCGAGCTGGTACAACGCCATGGGTGTGTTCGCCAACCCCGAGCAGGCGCGTGCCGCGGCGGCGATGCATCTGCTGGCCGGCTATGCGCAACCGGAACGGGCACTCAGCGCCGGTGAGCGCTTGCAGGCGCGCGAAGCCGCGTTTGGGATTCTGGGAGAAGCCTTCCAAGGGCCGGGTGGCACCGGAGCTGATCCCGAGCCTGCTGGAGGAGTTGGTGGGTTCGGAGGCGCTGCGGCCTTTGGATCGACGCGCGATCAGGTGATGGGCGCGGGCCTGTTTGATCCGCGTGCGGCGGCGGTTGGGCTGGGCGATGGGGTTGGAGCGGCTATCCATCCAGCCACCGGCGCGGCGTCCGTTGAGGCCTTCCATATTGGAGCGCAGGCCCGTTTCGCGGACGTCGAACAAGGACAGGCACAGCGGGTCGCGGCAGCGCGCACGGCCCACTGGGAGCGACAGATCATCACTGAATCGAAGACGTACAGCTCGCCCGCGGAGGCGAGCACCGATGCCATCGCCGGCGGCATCGAGAACCTGTTGCGACGCGGCATGATCAAAGGCGATCGCGCGATCGAAGCCTTCAACGGCCTGCTCAGTGGTCTGCAGAGCGGGGAGAGCTGGCAGGGGGCCGTGGCTCAGGCCCGCGAGCGCTACGGCGATGCGATTGGCACCCTGGCCGATTATCAGCTGCAGACGCTGCCACCGCAGGCGCTGACGGAGGCCCAGGAGGCGTTCTACCGCAGCCGGGTCGATTGGGCCTGGATGGGCCATACCGCCTTCAGCGGTCTGGAGATCACAACACCCTCGCATGAGGCGCAGCTCGACCGGCTGATCGATGAGCATGGACCAGGACTCGGCCAGGCGATTGCCGGTCAGCTCACTGGCGCCGCGCACAGCCTCGACAACAGCAAGCTGACCGGCATCATCGCCTACAACCGGGCGCAGTCTGTCGTCGATGCATCGGAAAAAAAAACCTGGAATCCGGCTCGACTAGCCAGGGACTGATCCATCATGCCGTCACCGGTGGGACCGCTGGCCAGATCCTCGATCTGGTCGTTGGACCCGAGTCACTGGGAAACTACAATGCGCTCTATCGCGATGCCGATCAGTCGGCGTTGAACCTGAGCGCGCTGACGTTGAATGAGGTCCAGGCGCTGCAACAGCGTTTGGTTGCTGAGCGCGGTGGCTCGCCTGTTGGGCGCTATCAGATCATTGATGACACGCTCGATGACCTGATGACGCGCATGGGCCTCAGTGGACAGGAACGCTTCACCCCGGAACTACAGGATCGGATGGCAATGACCCTCGCGCGTGATGCGGGATTGACGGCTTGGGAGGCGGGTCGGCTGCCGAACGACACCTTTGCGCACAATCTCTCGCGCATCTGGGCGGGGCTGCCGGCGGATGCCAGCAACCACAGCTACTATGAGGGTGTGGCGGGGAACCGGGCGAGGGCAGACTGGACTCAAGTGATGACTGCCTTGGAGTCTGTACGAACTCGGCCTTAAATGAGGCATATCCGCGTCAATCACCTCAATTCTGAGGTCGATCGGCGACTAGGAATCCCGGCCGAGGTCGTCATGGATAAAGTAGGGAGCAATATCCAAAGAGAGGCCGTTATCAGGATTGAAGGGTCCGAGCCAGTCGTCGATGTCCTGATCTTCTGCCACAGGAGTCATTCCAAAGGCCAGCGGCCGTTTGGCAAGACGCTCTGATCGCACGCCTTGTTGCATGGTGGATCTGGTGGTCCGCTGTTCGCGCTGACGATCAAGAAGGGCGCTCAGTATGAGCACCAGGATAAACACGGCCCAGGCCGTCAGGTGCAGCGCCAGCGAAGGCAGTGGCGCCAACGCCACTAAGAGTGCTGCCCCCGCGATCAATCCCAATACAGCGTCAGCCAGACGCCGACCCAGAGACTGGGGTGCGACGGGCGGTTGGTCTGGATGGGTTCGGATGGATGCTGGCACTATCATCTGTCCTCCCTGTTCATCATGGACAGGGAACATAGTTTAAGCATTTGTCTAAGAAGCACTTTAGCATGGCTTGGAGGCCGCTGCTGGCCCCTTTGCGTTCCCGTTGAAAGCAGCCATCGCTGACAGCGCGTTGTGGCGCTCGCGATCTGAATAGCGACTTGTGGCTGGTGACGTTCCCGCACGCGACCTTTGGGTATCCTGATGCCATCTGCCCGATGGGTCTCGGTGGCGCGCTGGCGTGCTTTGCATGAAGTTTGGCTCGCCACCACCAAACCCGTCTTGCCAACACGACAGTCGCACGAGGACATCAATGATGAACAGGTACAACTCGCTCTTGACGCCTATCGCGTTGACGATGCTACTGACAGTTTGGGGAGGGCAAGCAATGGCCACCGAAGAACCGGCTTACGAAGTCGTCCGTGAAGGTCCCGTTTTCGAACTCCGCCGCTATCAGCCGCAATTGCTCGCGGAGACCAAGGTGCAGGGTCGCTTCGACAAGGTGGGCGGCGAGGCCTTTGGCATCCTCGCCGACTACATCTTCGGCAACAACCAGGCCGCCGAGAAGATCGCGATGACCGCACCCGTCACGCAGCGCCCGTCGGCCAGCGACGATGACCAAGCCGGAACTCGGATCGAGATGACCGCCCCGGTGA
>NZ_NHSH01000031.1 GCF_016653315.1 Halochromatium roseum
CAGGCTCGGCAGCAGCACCGGCATGCTAGGGCAGATCTTCACCAAGGCGCAGAACAAGATCCAGGACCCGGCGAAGCTGTATCGGCTGATCGACATGGTCGACAGCACCAGCTGGGTGACGATGGGCACTGATGTCAAAGGCGACATCTACGAGGGCCTGCTGGAGAAGAATGCCGAGGACACCAAGTCCGGTGCTGGCCAGTACTTCACACCACGGCCGTTGATCCGCGCCATGGTCGAGTGCGTGCGCCCCGCGCCGATGCGCACCATCGCTGATCCCGCTTGTGGCACCGGCGGCTTCTTTCTCGCCGCTCAGGACTTCCTCTCCAACCGCGACAACTACCGGTTGGATAGATCCCAGAAGCAGTTCCTGAAGAATCAGACCTTCCACGGCCACGAGATCGTTGCCAACACCCGCCGGCTGTGCCTGATGAATCTGGTGCTGCACAACATCGGCGATATCGACAGCGAGGGCAACATCTCGCCCACCGATGCCCTGGTTGCTCCAAGTCCGCGCAGCTACGACTACGTGCTGGCCAATCCGCCGTTTGGTAAGAAGAGCTCGATGAGCTTCACCAACGAGGAGGGCGAGCAGGCGAGCGAGGAGCTGACCTACAACCGCCAGGACTTCTGGGCGACGACCTCGAACAAGCAGCTGAACTTCGTCCAGCACATCCGCACCATGCTCAAGAGCAGCGGTCGCGCGGCGGTGGTGGTGCCCGACAACGTCCTGTTCGAGGGCGGTGCCGGCGAGACCATCCGCCGCAAGCTGCTCGAGAGCACGGAGCTGCATACCATCCTGCGCCTGCCGACCGGCATCTTCTACGCCCAAGGTGTCAAGGCCAATGTGATCTTCTTCGACAACCGGGTGGCCAGCCCAGACCCCTGGACCAAGGCCGTCTGGTACTACGACTACCGCACCAACGTGCATCACACGCTGAAGCAGAAGCCGATGCGCTTTGAGCACCTGGCCGACTTCATCCAGTGCTACAACCCACGCAATCGCCATGAGCGCCGAGCGACCTGGGACCCGGACACCAGCCCCGAGGGCCGCTGGCGCTGCTACGACGCCGAAGAGCTGCTCGCCCGCGACAAGGCCAGCCTCGATGTCTTCTGGCTCAAGGACAAGAGCCTCACCGATCTGGACAACCTGCCGGAGCCCGAGGAACTTGCCGAGGAGATCATCGAGAACCTCGAGGCCGGCTTGGCCAGTTTCCGCGAGGTGCTGGCGAAGCTCGGCCAACACGACTGATGGGATCGGCTGCGAACCGCTGCCATTCGGCACGAGGCTCGATCCATCTCGGCAGCATTGAGGCCGGATGCGAAGCCGCCGTCGACCAGCGCCCCGGATGGGGCCGACGATCAGGACCGGCGGCAGGGGAGCGCGGCACGATGCGCGTTAAACCCCTTCTCGTTCAGCAAGGCCCACCTGATCCGGATGCGGGTAGAGCACGGGGGCGGGCACGCGTCCAAACTGGCAAGTCCTGGCCTTAACCCCCCATAATGCGCCCGACCTAAGCATCGAATCGATTCAATAGCAAACAGCCTGCACGGGGAGGGCTTTGATGAGCGAGCTTCAGCAAGCGCAGCTGAACGAATGCGAGCGCGAACGCTTGGCCAACTCCGGGCTGATCCAGCCCCAGGGGGCCTTGCTCTTTATCGACAAGAAGAGCGGCTTGATCCGCTATGCGAGCGCCAATTCAGCGGACTGGCTGGGCATGGAGCCGAGCGAGCTGCTGGAGCAGGATGGCCACCAGTGGCTCGATGAGAACCTGCCCGAACTCGACACCCTGCCGCGCAATGCCGGCAAGCGCGTGCAATTGAGCAACGCGCTCGACCTAGGCTGTGGCGAGCTCGATCTGGTGATCTCGCCGAACAGCGCTGGCTGGCTGCTCGAGTTCGAGCCGGCGATTGACGCCACCGAGGACCTGGAACGCTACCGGCTACAGCGCCCGCCGGCGCCGATCGATGCGGCCAAGCTCGAACAGTTGCAGCAGGCGCTGGTCGACAGCATCCGCGCCCTGACCGGCTATGAGCGGGTGATGCTGTATCGGTTCCGGCCGGATTGGTCCGGGGTGGTCATCGCCGAGAGCGTGGTCGCCGGCAAGGGCACCTACTTCGGGCTGCGCTTTCCGGCCTCGGATATCCCGGCGATCGCGCGCAACCTCTATGCGCAGACGCCGTATCGACATATCCCCGACTCGGCGCTCGAGCCGATCGAGATCCTCGGTCATGCCGATGCCGGCAGCGCGCTGGATCTGACCTGGGCCGATCTGCGCTCGGTCTCGCCGGTGCATCGTGAGTACCTGCGCAACATGGGCGTGCGCTCCTCGTTCTCGGTCTCGATCATGGTCGAGGGCAAGCTCTGGGGGCTGATCGCCTGTCATCATCCCGCGCCGCTGTCGATCTCGCTGGCGGCGCGGCTGCGCTGCAAGGCCCTGGCCGAAGAGTACGTCGAGTCGCTGGATGCGTTCCGCAAGACCGCGCAGCGCGGCATCCATGAGCAGCTGAGCGGGATCTTGGCCGGCATCCGCCAGTCGGTCGATCAGGGCGAACCCCTTGCCAGTGCGCTGACCGCCGGATTCCCCGCGCTGGCCGAGCTGTTTGCGGCGAGCAGCGGCGCGCTCTTTGTCGGTGACAACCTGACCGCGCTCGGCGAGGTGCTGGATGACGCGACCTTGCAGCGCCTGCATCAGTGGCTGCTGCTCAATCAGCCTGAGCCGGTGGTGGCGCTGGATCATCTGCCGGACAGCCTGACCGGCGCGCTGGCGATCGCGCCGAGCCAGCTCTGCGGCCTGCTGGCGATCAGCCTGCGCAGCCAGCGCCTGGGCGATGCGCTGCTGAACCTCTATCTGCTGCGCCCCGAGGAGATCACCGAGGTGGCCTGGGCCGGTAATCCGGAGAAGCCGATGGAGGCCACTGGCGACGGCCAGCGCCTGTCGCCGCGTAACTCGTTCGAGAAATGGGTCGAGGTGCGCAACGGCTTCTCTCGGCCCTGGGACGACAACAACCTGTTCGCCGCGCAGCAGCTGCGCGAGCAGTTGATGGCCTGGTTGTAGCGGGGCTGCGGCAGCGCGATCACTGATGATGCATAACCAGATCGACCGACCGTTTGAGCTGCTGGCGCCGCATCTGGGGAGCGTCCTCGCCTATCGGATTCCGCTCGATGATCCGCAGGCGCTGATCCAGGTCAGCGGCGATGCCGAAGGCCTGATCGGCTGCCCGCTCGAGACCTTGGATGGTGCTTCGGCCGAGCGCATGGAGGCATTGATCGCCAAGCCCGATCGGGCACGGGTCAAGCGCGAATTGGAGAAGCAACTGCGCGCTGGCGACCAGTACAGCCTGCAGTATCGGCTGCTCAAGGCCGATGGCGGCCAGTGTTGGGTCCGTGATGCCGGGCAGGTCCAGCGCGAGGGAGATCGCGGCGTCAGTCGTCAAGGGTTGATCGTCGACATCAGCGAGCAGCGCCAGCAGAAACAGCGCCTGCAACAGCTTGAGCAGGGGCTCGAGGAGAGCCGTAGCCTGCTGCAGGCGCTCACCGATGCGACCGATCTGCAGCAACTGGTGCTCGACGGCGATGCGCAGGTGGTGATGGTCAATCAGGCCTGGCTCGACTATGAGCTCGAGCGCGGCCGCGAGCGCACCGCGGCTGGTGACTGGCAGGGGCTGGATTTCGAGGCCTTGCTGGCGGTCGATGCCGGTGCCGATGCCGATGCCGATGCCGATGCCGATGCCGATGCCGATGCCGATGCCGATGCCGATGCCGGTGCTGATGCTGGCACTGGCGATGGCGCCAGCGCTGGCGGCTGTACCGGCACTGGCACTGCCGCCAATCCCAACACGGATGCAAATTTCGATCTCGGTGTCGCTGCCCAGGCCCAGGCCCGGGCCCAGACCCACACCGATCCAGCGCTGGGCGGCCAGGCCTTCGCCGACGGGCTGCGCCAGGTGCTGGCCGCCGAGCAAAGCCGCTATCAGCTCGAGGTCGCCGATGCGCTGGCCTGGGGTACCCGCTGGTTCGAGTTGAGCGCGACCCGGCTCAATGGTGATTTCCCTGGGGCCTTGGTCGCGCGCCGCGAGATCACCGCGCTGAAAAAGGCCGAGCTGGAGCTGCTCGAGCAGCGGACCTTTCTCAACAGCATCCTCAATGCCTCGCTCGCGCTCGGCATCTTCGCCATCGATCGCGAGCGACGCATCGCCTTCTTCAATCCGGCCGCCGAGCTGATCTTTGGGCTCGCCAAGCAGGCGGCCATCGGGCGTCCGATCGAGGTGCTGAGCCAACAGATGGGGTTGCCGCGCGAACCGCTGCAACAGGGACTGACGGCCGAGCAAGAGGTCAGCTTCGAGTGCGCCGACTTCCCCGGTCTGCCCGAGCATGTGTTCGAGAATCGCATCGCGCCGGTGCTGGCACCGGGCGGCGAGCTGCTCGGGTGGGTGTTCCTGGCCCAGGATGTCACCGAGCAGCGCGCCTACACCCAGCGCATGCGCCAGCTCAACGAGGAGCTGGAGGCGCGGGTGCGGATGCGCACCCGCGAGCTGGACCAGGCGAAGCAGGCCGCCGAGCAGGCCAGTCAGGCGAAGTCGATCTTTCTGGCCAATATGAGCCATGAGATCCGCACGCCGATGAACGCCATCCTCGGCATGACCGAGCTGGTGCTGGAGACCGCGCTGGAGCCACAGCAGACGCGGTTGCTGACCTCGGTGCGCTCGGCGGCGCGCTCATTGATGAGCATCCTCAACGACATCCTCGATGTCTCCAAGCTCGAGTCTGGGCGCATGGAGATCGAGTCCATCCCGTTCAGCCTGCCGGAGTTGGCCGGCGGCGTGACCGAGATGATCGCGGTCAATGCCGCGCGCAAGGGGTTGGAGATGTCGCTGCGCATCGATGAGCGCATCCCGGCCTGCGCGCTGGGCGATCCGACCAAGCTGCGCCAGGTGCTGATGAACCTGCTCGGCAACGCGCTCAAGTTCACCGATCGCGGCGGCATCCGCCTTGAGATCGACCTCGGCGATGAGCCTGAGCCGGCGCCTGATCTGGACTCTGAGCGGGAGTCTAAGCGGACGCCCAAGCAGGCGACTGAGTGGGAGTATGAGCAGGAGCCTAAGCGGGCGTTTGAGCAGGGGTCTGCGCTAGAGTCTGCACCGGAGCCTGTGCAGGTGCACGTGAAGGTCATCGATACCGGTATCGGTATCGCCGCCGAGCATCTGCACAAGATCTTTGAGCGCTTCGCCCAGGCCGATCAGTCGACCACGCGCCGCTTTGGCGGCACGGGCCTGGGCACCGCGATCAGCCGCGGCATCGTCGAGGAGATGGGCGGACGGATCTGGGTCGAGAGCACCGAGGGCGTTGGCAGTTGCTTCCAGTTCGTGATCCCGCTGCCACCAGCGCCGGACCCGCTCGCCTGCCAGCCTCGGGACGAGACCGAGGCGCGGGTCTCGCTGTGGACCCGGCCGCTGAAGATCCTGCTGGTCGAGGACATCCAGCTCAATCAGGAGCTGGTGCAGCTCCGCCTCGCGCAGCGTGAGCATCGGATCATTGCCGTGGAGCACGGTCGGGCGGCGCTGGAGCGGCTGGCGCAAGAGCCCTTCGATCTGATCCTGATGGATGCCCACATGCCGGTGATGAACGGCTTCGATGCGATCCGCGCGATCCGCGCCGAGGAGCGCGAGACCGGTGGCCACATCCCGATCATCATGCTCACCGCCAGCGTGCTCGAGAGCGACCAGGCGATGTGCTTTGATGCCGGTGCCGATGATTTCGTCGCCAAGCCGATCGACTTCGAGGATCTCTATACCAAGATCGCCGGGCATTTCCCGTCCTTCGGCAAGCAGACCCCTGGCCAAGCAGTGCGTGCGCCCGAGGCAACCCGGGTCGGCATTGAGACGCTGCCGCTGATGCTGGTCGATATCCGTGCCGGGCTCAAGCTTTGGAAAGACGAGCACAGCTATCGCAAGGCCTTGCTCAAGCTGGCCCATCAGTATGCGGACGTGCATGAACGGCTGCTCGGCCTGCTCGCCGAGCGGCGCATTGAGGCCGCGAAGGAGTTGCTGCATACGCTCAAGGGGGTCACCGCCAATCTGGCGATTCGCGAGATCCCCGAACTCAGCAATGCGATCGAGCAGGTGCTCAAGGGCGGCGAGCAGGTCGCCCAGGGCGACGAGCGGGGGCACAAGGGCGAGGAGCGGGGGCGCAAGGGCGAGGAGCGGGCGTTTTTGGACAACGAGCCGTCGTTTGCCGCGCTGCTGGAGCAACTCGGTAGCGCCCTGGAGCGTTTACAGGAGGATCTGCGGCTGCTCGAGGACTGGGCCACGGCGAGTGCGCGGCCGGCGGGCGAAGCGGCCGAAGCGGACGAACAAGCGCTGGATGCGGCGCGCGCGCTGGCGCTGTTGGAGGACGTGATCCCGGCGCTCGAACAGGCGCAACTGATCGAGCGCGAGACCCTCGATGGCCTCGCGCGGGCGCTTGGCCGGCAGCGCTTCGCGCCCTTGGAGGCGCTGCTCGAGGCCTATGAGATGGAGGAGGCCGCGGAACTGGCCAAGCAGCTGCGTGATGGCTTGGAAGAGCGTATCCGTCGCTCAAGCTGAGGCGCTGGTTCGTCAGTCTTGCTCAGGCTCAGCGTTCCATAGGGCCTGGTCAGCGTCGGTGCCAGAGGCGCTGGGCGCGATCCAGCTGGGCTGTTTGTACAGCGCTTCAGCCGCGCTGGCCTCGACCGGCGGCGAGAACAGGTAACCCTGGCCGCCGGCGCAGCCGAGCCGTTGCAGGGCGGCGAGCTGATCGGGTGTCTCGATGCCCTCGGCGATGACGCGTTTCTCGAGCGTCTCCGCCAGGCGCAGGATGGCGGTGACGATGGCGGCGGTGCGTGGCTCACGGGTGAGCCGACTGACGAAGCTCTGGTCGATCTTGATGCTGTCGAACGGGAATTCGTGCAGATAGCTGAGCGAGGAGTAGCCGGTGCCGAAGTCGTCCATGCTCAGCTTGAAGCCTTGCGCATGCAGGCCTTCCATGCCGGCGAGGGCGAGCGCCTTGTTGGTGAGGATGGCGCTCTCGGTGATCTCGATGTTGATCAAGGCGGGCGGGCAGCCGACCTCGGCAATCAACTGGCTGGTCTCCGTGGCGACCTCACTGCTGATGAACTGGCGCCCGGAGAGGTTGACGTTGACGATGGGGGATCGCTGG
The DNA here is from genome assembly GCF_016653315.1 of Halochromatium roseum. Taxonomy (GTDB): domain Bacteria; phylum Pseudomonadota; class Gammaproteobacteria; order Chromatiales; family Chromatiaceae; genus Lamprobacter; species Lamprobacter roseus. The sequence goes on from NZ_NHSH01000031.1 coordinate 7,178, forward strand.
AAGCACCTGGACCAAGCCAAGGCCTGACGGCCGGCCTCGCGCAGCACGAAGCGGCTGATATCGAGGATCAGCAGCGTGTCTTCGGCCAGCGGGATGAAGCGGTTCGGTGGCACCATCCCGTGCTGCGGATGACGCCAACGGACCAAGGCCTCGAAGCCGGTGATGGCACCATCGGCGAGCCTGACGATCGGCTGGTAATAGAGCATCAGCTCCTGCTGCTTCAGGGCGCGGCGCAGATCGCGCTCCAGCTCCATGTCGGCGAGCGCGCGGGCATGCATCGCCGGATTGAACAGGGCGTAGCGATGCTCGCGGCCCTCATGCCGCTTGGCCTGATACATGGCGATATCGGCATCGCGCAGCATGGCCTCGGGCTGATCGTAGTGGTGATTGGCCAGCACGATGCCGATGCTGGCGCTGGTGAAGATCTCCTGACCACTGACGGTGAAGGGCGCGCGCAAGGCGCGCTCGAGCCGATGCGCGCGTTGGTAGGCGACCAGCGGGTCTGGAACATCGGTCGCCAAGATCAAGAACTCATCGCCGCCGAGTCGAGCGATGGTATCCCGCGGGCTCAGCTGGCCTTGCAGGCGTTGGCCGATTGCGACCAGTAGGCGGTCGCCCAGGCTATGGCCAAGGCTGTCGTTGATCCGCTTGAAGCGATCCAGATCGAGGAACATCAGCGCGAACTGATAGTCCGGCTCTTGGCGTTGGCGTTCGAGCGCCTGTTCCAGACGTCGATACATCTGCGCTCGGTTCGGCAGTTGGGTGAGTTCATCGCGAAAGGCGTAGTGGCGCAGCTGCAGCTCGACCTGTTTGCGCTTGCTGATATCGCGAGCGACCAGGAGCAAATGACCACGCTCTAGGGTGCCGATGCGGATCAGGCGCAGCTCGACCCAGAACGGCTGTCCGGCCAGGGTGCGCAGCTGGCATTCGAGCTGCTCGGCGCGACCGCTGATGAGCGTCCGGCGCCAGCGCCGCCGCCAGCCTTGCGGATCGGGATCAATGAGCCAGCTGATCAGGGGGCGCTGCTGCAGTTGCTCGCAATCGGTGCCGAGCAAGCTCAGCGCCTGCTGATTGGCCTCGAGCAAGGCGTTGCTGCGACCGTCGATGATGACGAATGCGTCTTGGGCGCTCTCGAACAGGGTGCGATAGTCGATCCGTGCGCTGTGCAGGGCGCGTTTCGCGCGGCGACGTTCGCTTAGCGCCAGGTAGACCGCGAGTACCGATTGGGCGATCGCCTGATCGCCGGCCTCGAAGCTGAGTCCGACCCCGGCGCCCTGCTCATGTCTGCGACCCAACAACAGCATGGCTTCGGCGCCCACTGGGGCCGACCAGAGCCATCGGCGCAGGCCGCTTGATTCGACCGCCGCTCGCACCGCTGTGGGCAGTTGCTCAGGGGCCGCGCTATGGGCCTGCTCGGGGAGTTCGCTGAGGTTGGTGAATTGAAAGCCAGGGTCCAGCCCAAATGCATGCTCGACACTGAGGGTCTGGTCATCGCTGCGTGTCAACAGTGCGGCGCAATCGAGGTGAAGGGATTCGACGAGCAGGGCGACCAGGCGCTCACCAAGTTGCCGATCGGGGTCGGTTGCCGAGACGGCCGCGACGTCGAGTTGATAGAGCTGCTGGATCAGAGTGGCGATGATGCGCTGGCGCTGCGCATCGCGGCGTGCGTCTCTCAGATCCCCTTGTAAACGCAACAGCCGAGCGCCGATCGCATCGTACTGCTCACGATAGTAGGCGATCGCCTCCTGGGCTGTTTGCGCGTCGTCCATCGGCGGTGAGTCGCTTAAGGTGGCTGGGTCTTCATCATCATCGTCATCGTCATAAGCATCATCGATGTCGGGCAATGATAACCTGCGGCAAGGGCTGTGGGATATGACGGCGGCTTCGCAGACCCCGTTCGTTTCAGGTCAGGGTGAAGAGCGCGAGGACGCCGGTCCAGTCGAGCGGTCGGCTGCGACCTCGGATCGGCGCGATCTCGACACCGCTGAAGAATCCAAGCAGCGGGCAGTGTTGACCGATCAGCGTGCGCACTGGCATTGACTCGTCCTCATCGAGGCCATGGAAGGCCATCGCTCGGCCAACGCAGTCGATGTAGAGACCGAATACCGGCGCGACTTGACCCAAATCGGCGAGCAGTTGCTCGGTCTGCTCACGCGCCGAGTCAATCATGCGTTGCGGGTCGATGTCCATCAATTGTACGCGGGTGCCGACCGCGAAGTCGGCCTCGAACAGGATCAGCGCCCCGGAGTCGGCATCCGCGGCGACCACCAGTCGATTGTTGTAGAGATCGTCGCTGAAGGGCGCAAAGGGTGCCCCCTGTTTTTCGCCCAAGGTCAGCGGCAGCGTCGCTGGGGAGAGCTGCGCCATCTCCGCAACCGAGCGATTGAGACGTTCGGCAGCGACCTGCAATGCGGGTCGGCCGTCGAGTTCGAGTACCCGTGGACCTTCGATACGGGTGATGGTCATGAAATCGCTGGCCGGGTAGCAGCCGTGCGTGATGCGGATATGGTTGGTCAGCCCGGGTGGCATGGCGACCGCGACCGCGGTGTGTTCAGTGGGCTCCTGGCCGTTGAAGACGACGCTGTGCTCCATGGTCAGATCGCTCAGGGTACCGGCGCCGAACAGGGCGACCTGGTGTTCGCCGAGTCCTTGGTTGAAGCCGTCGATCAGAGGGCCGGCAAGATGCAGCTCGCGTGCTGAGACCGAGTGCACCGAATCGTAGAGCAGGAGCACGCTGGTGGCCTCAGGGCAGGCGGTGCTGAGCGCGGCACCGAGGCGTTGGCCGGTTGCGTAGGTATCGCAAAGTCCGGTCTCGGCGACGATGGCGCCAGGTGCGAGTGAAGCGCCGAATAGCATGAGTCCGCACTCGAAGCCGGTCAGGGTGGCGCCTTGGGCGGTGATCAGACCAGCCGCGCTGCCGCCGACCAAGGGGATCTCGCCGAGGACCTGTCGTAGACCGGCGAGCAAGGCACTCGGGTCATGACGACCGCCCGCAAACACCAAGCCCCAACTGGGCGCGCTGCTGAGCTGATCCATCGCCTGATGAGCGGCTTGCTGGGCTGCGGTGATGGCGTCGTTGTGGCGGGCCTGACCCAGTGCCAGACGGTGGGCGGTCGAGATCATCGGGGGCTCCTGCGGCTGTCATCTGGGTAAGGTTTGCGGTTTAGGCCGGGATGCCGAGGTGGCGTATCTGCTGCTGATGTGAGTAGCAGATCCGATTGCGTCCGCCGGACTTGGCTGCGTAGAGTGCGGTGTCGGCAAGACTCAGCAAGGCGTCGAAGTGCTGATGGCTGGCTTCGCGCCGGGCGAGACCGAGACTGATCGAGACCTGAATCGTCTGCGGTCTCGGGCAGCTGCGCGAGCGGGATGACGGGGAGATCGAGGGTTTTCGACCAGTCCTCCCAGTCGGTCAGACTCTGCTTGAGGATCTCCGTCACCTGGTCAGCGGTGAGGTTGAGCGGATGCGCTCGGGGCAGCCTAAGATCGCCCTCGTCATCGCGCTCGATGTTGATGCTCAGGCAAAGCTCGGAGAGTCGATAACTGAGATGGAACAGGTGCACCAGTTGTGCCGAGCGCGAGCCCTGGGCATAGCCCGATGCGTTCGGCTGTTCGTGGAATTTGGACGCCTCCGCGAGCACGTTCGGCACGCCAAAGTCAGACAGCATCTCGGCCGAGAGCTCATTGTGGTCGAAACCAAAGCGCTCAAACTCTGCAGCGGCTAGGTTGGCTGGATGCGCCTTTAGCAGCTCTGAGTATTCGCTGGGATAGATGGTGGCAAACGCCAGTAGGCCGATCCGGGACATCAGGGCGCACGAGAAGAGGTCTTCAGGGGGCGCGACCTTCGTGCGTCTGCCAAGTGCCCGGCAGAGCAGTCCCATCAGCAGCGAGTGCGACCAGAATTCCAGATAATCGAACGCCTCGCAGTGATTGCTGTGACCTTTGTCGATCAGCGAGAAGGCGACCGCGAGTTCGCCGACGGTCTTGAGCCCGACCTTGATGATGGCCGCATTGATCGAGCTGACGGGTCTGGAGCCCAGGCTTGCTGAGTTTGCGAGCTTGAGCAGACGCCCGCAAAGCGCCGGATCAGCCTGCACCAGGTGGGCGAGCTGTTCGACCGTTGTGCGATCGTCTTGCCAGAGTTCCATGATTGCGAGCGCAACCCCGCTGGGGCTCGGGAGGCGGTCAGCGGCGTTGTTGAGGAGTGTTCTGGGCGTGCTCAAGGCGTCCTATTCTCCGGCGCATTATGGTATCGCTGAGATCCTCTAATGTTAGCCGGTTGGAAATCATCGACAAGTGGATTTTGGGATGGGGCGTCTTGCGATATCTTGATGCGACGCAAGCGCTCAAGTCTCTGTGACGTGGGGATACGCAGATGTACGCTTTGCATCTACGCGGCCAGCAGTGCTGCCCTTCATCTTATGCGGTGTGGTCGTTACGCAGGATGAGCGCGTTCCGGGGCATAAATTTGGGTTTCCTTTCAGGCGCAGTTTAGTAGCATGACGCCTTAACCTGAATCTCACGCGATTCATTGTCTGGGGTGGCGCCGCGTAGACCGAGTGTCGGTCGTGTCGTGCGTTGTCGCTATCGTCTTTGCTTGGGGGTACAACCTTGTTGATCATGCTTGGCGCTCGTCGTCTTCGTTGTCTGTTGTCGCGCTCGCTACTGGCGATCGCCTTGGCTGTGCCGGCTGTGGCACTGGCTGAAACGCCGCGGGTGCATCTCTACAATTGGAACGACTATTTTGCTGAAGACACGCTGTCCGGCTTTGCCGAGCAGACGGGGATCGAGCCGGTGTTGGATGTCTACGACGCCAATGAGGTTCTGGAGGCCAAGCTGTTTGCGGGCAGCAGCGGCTACGATCTGGTGTTTCCAACCGCGCGGCCGTTTGCGGCGCGCCACATCGCCGCCGGTCTCTATCGGCCCCTGGACAAGGAACAGCTGCCGGGGCTTGATCAGCTAGACCCGGCCATCATGGCCAGCCTCACCGAGATCGATCCGGATAACGCCCATCTGGTGCCCTACATGTGGGGCACGTCCGGTCTCGGGCTGAACCTCGACAAGGTGCGCGCGGCGCTCGGCGAGGACGCGGAGTTGGATACCTGGGCACTGATCTTTGATCCGGACAAGGCCGCCAAGCTGGCCGATTGCGGGATCAGTCTGTTAGACGACCCGACCGAGGTCTTCTCGGCCGCGCTGGTCTATTTGGGCAAGGACCCGAACAGCCTCGATCCGGCCGATCTCGACGCGGCGACCGAGCTGTTGAACAAGATCCACCCTTCTATCCGGTACTTCCATTCGTCACAGTACACCAGCGATCTGGCGACTGGCGATCTCTGTGTCGCGCACGGTTATTCCGGCGATGTATTGCAGGCGCAGGCGCGGGCCGAAGAGGCCAATGGCCCGGAGATCGCCTACCAGATCCCGCGCGAGGGTGCGGCGCTCTGGACCGATGTGATGGCGATCCCGAAGGATGCGCCGAATCCCGAAGCCGCCCAGGCCTTCATCGCCTATCTGTTGCAGCCGAAGGTTATCGCCGAGGCCTCCAACTATGTCTACTATGCCAATCCGAACTTGGCCGCGACTGAGTTTTTGGATGCCGAGCTGCGTGATGATGTGGGTATCTACCCGCCAGCGGCGGTCAAGGCGCGTCTGTTCGTGCCGAATGAGCGCTCCGATCGCGAGATCCGCGACCTGAATCGGCGTTGGACGCGGGTCAAGGCGCAGCGCTGACAAGCACCCCAAACCCACCCGAGCCGAACGCGACGGAGTCATGATGATGGCGCACAGACTGCAAGGCGCGTGCACCGATGGCTGAGCCGCTCTCCGCGCCCGAGCCCTGGCAGGACCCGCGCGCGGCGCCCTATGTGCGCATCGAGCGGGTGACCAAACGCTTCGGCGAGGTCTATGCGGTCGATGACCTGAGCCTGAACATCTACCGCGGCGAGTTCTTCTCGCTGCTCGGTGGCTCTGGCTGTGGCAAGTCGACCTTGCTGCGGCTGCTCGCGGGGCTGGAGCGACCGACCTCCGGGCGCATCTTTATCGATGGGGCCGATGTCACCAACCTGCCGGCCTACGCGCGGCCGGTGAACATGATGTTCCAGTCTTATGCGCTGTTCCCGCACATGAATGTGGAACAGAACGTCGCCTTCGGGCTGAAGCAGGAGGGGATGCCGCGGCACCAGCGTGGCGAGCGCGTCAGTGAGATGCTTGACCTGCTGCAGATCGGCGAGCTACGGCGGCGCAAGCCCGATCAGCTCTCCGGCGGTCAGCGTCAGCGTGTCGCCCTAGCACGCAGTCTGGCCAAGCAGCCCAAGTTGTTGCTGCTCGACGAGCCACTCGGCGCTTTGGATAAGCGTCTGCGCGAGAACACCCAGTTCGAGCTGGTCAATCTGCAGGAACGACTCGGCATCACCTTCGTCACCGTCACCCATGACCAGGAAGAGGCGATGACCATGTCGACGCGGATCGCGGTGATGCGCGCCGGACAGATCCTGCAGGTCGATACGCCGACCGCGATCTACGAATACCCCAACTGCCAGGCGGTCGCGCGCTTTATCGGCTCGGTGAACCTGTTCCCCGGCAAGGTGGTCGCGGTTGAAGGGAATCAGGTGCGCGTGGCCTCGCAGCTCGGGCCGATGATGCAGATGCAGGCCTTTCATCCATTCGCGATCGGCACGCCGGTGAGTGTTGCCGTGCGTCCGGAGAAGATGCGTCCTTGCGAGTCCAAGGCGTCTGACACCAGGCTGGTCGATGCGGATGAGGCCGACGTAAAGGTGAGCGCGAGCGCGAGCACGAACGCAAACGCGAATGCGGGAGTGAACCGCTTGTCCGGTGTGGTGGAGGATATCGCCTACCTTGGCGATGTCTCGATCTATCGGGTGCGGGTGCAAGCGAGTACGCCAGCGGCGCTGGATGCTGGCGCGACCAAGCTTGCCTCCAATGACGGTTCCCGGCCCGATAGTGACGAGGGTGCGATGCCTGGCACTGAAGACCATGAGCGGTTTAGCGCTGACGACGATGCACGGCTTAGTGCTGAGGCCAACGCGCGCTCCGTGATCGTTGAGATGACGCTGACCAACGTGCAGCCTCGCACCGAGCAAGCGCTGACCTGGGGGCAACCGGTGACCATGGAGTGGTCGCCGACCAGTGGCGCGGTGCTGACCGATTGATGGCTCTCTTCACTCTTGCTCAGCGGGTATCCGTTGAGCTTCTATGGTGGCTCTATCCATACGTCGGGGCGAGTATTATGATCAATACAAACATAAGGGTCTTGGATGATGTTGAACTCCTTGGTTAGCAGAGGCTTTGAAGTACTTGCGCTTCATCATGCGGAGGCAATACTGATTAGACTTGTGACCAAATAATAATCGTTTTCTCATTGAAAAACATAGTTATTTTTGAGGTTGGCCAACCCTGCAACGACCAAGATCACCTGATCAGCCATGCGAGTAGCACGATTTCTGAACGT
>NZ_NHSH01000032.1 GCF_016653315.1 Halochromatium roseum
TGTGGATCACTAGGAAGGTGCCGACAGTGCCCGTCCCCTCGCCCGTCTGCACGCGATAACGGTTGTCACCTTGTTTGCTGACCTCATACACCGGCAAACGCCATTGCACGACCTTGCCGATCAACTCGGCTTCCATGTTTTCTCGCTGGATGTCGGTGTAGTCGCTACCAAACACGAACGCCTCCGCCAACTCGCCACGCGGGGAGATTGATGCGGCACTGGCACTGCGCAGACTGCTCAACTCAGTGGCCAAGGCGGCCGCCTTGTCTTCATCGGAGGGGCCGAAAATCACTGTCAGCACGCCAAAGATCAACAGCGCCAGGCCAATGCGGGGCCACAAGCCCATCTTCAATTTTTTGCCGCAGTGCGGACAGTTCTTGGCCGATGTCGCCACCTCTTTGCCACAGGCCGGGCAGGCTTTCAACTTGCTCATCGCGTCTCTCCAGTGTGTTGCCCATCATGGGCGTGGTGAACCAGGGGGTTTTTTGATGACCTGCGTGAGCGCCGTCAGCGCATATCGCAGGTGACGGTGGTCCAGAACCCGAGATCCTGCAGGTCGACGATCTCGCAATCGCTGAACTGATGGGCGCGCCCGACCTCGAGTTTGGCCAGCTCGGCTTCGCGCGACGTCGGGTAATAGAGCACTGCCCGCGGCGTGTCGTTATCGAGTGTGATCTTCAGGCACTGGCTGCCGTAGCGTTTTGAGCTGTCAAAGAAGCCACAGCGGGCGACCTCGGTGATCGTGCCCCAGCCGGACAACGGCTCGCCTTTCAGGGACGCGACCCAGGGCTCGCGTTGGATCTCGCTGCGGCGCGAGAAGTCCTGATTGATCTCGGGGAAGGTCCAGCCGCTGGCCGCCTCGGCGACGGCAAAGGTCTCGCTGGTGGCCTCAGTCTCAACCGCAGCAAGGCGTTGATGCAGATAACGCTGGAAGGTCAGTGCTTCTTTGGCGAAGTGCAGATAGTTCAGCGAGAGGTAGCTGGTCGAGGGCATCACCGCGCCGATCTCGGGTTGGATCACCAGCAGCACGGCATCGAGCTTGACCTGATCCTCATCGACCCTGTAGGCCGGATAGCGACTGTTGGCATTCCAGTCGTTCAGATCCTCCAAGCGCAACCGCGCAAGCGCTGCCCCGGTGAACTGCACGATGAACGAGATCTGCTCCTCACGATTGAGCACGGTGATCGAGACTGCTTGATCGTCATCGGTGTAACGGGCATGCAGTCCGCCCGGTTCCATGATGCTAACCTCGGAGACCGGAATGTGATGGTCAACAGTTGCTTCAGGTCCTCATCAGAATAGGCCGACGCAGCCGCCGTGAGCGGTGCCAGGCAAACACCCGCCACCAGCAGCCGAGAAAACGTCGAGGGCATGGGCATCAACATCAGGGGTCGCTCCAGCTCAGCCAGGTCCGCCGACCCGCGTGCCGGATGGCCAGCGCGGTGCGGATCAGAAGACAGCGATTGTCCGCAAACAGGCGACAGGTCGTGTCGTTGACAGCGGTTGGCCATTTGCGCTAAGGGCGATGGGCTGATCCGTTCGCGATCCTTGGCAAGAGACCAAGCGCGCGTCATGCGCTGTCGTCACCGCAGGTATACTCCAGGCCATGAGCGCCACCTCGCATGATCGGATTCAACGGCTCCGACGCCTGGAGGCGCTGTTACCACGCGCGGTAACGGCGCCGGCGGACTGTCCGGACAGCGCGCGCCTGCTCGAGGTACTGAACGCGGCCTATGGCGAGGCCAGCGAGGGCGCGCGGCGGCGTGCGCTGCAGCGCGATCTGGCGGAACTGCTGCGAGAGGGCCGCATCGAGACGGTCAATGCCGGTGGTCGACCACTGCGCTATCGGCGCACTGGCGATGAGGTCGAGGATGACCCGCTGCTGTGGCACTACACCTTGCAACAGGTGCGTGATCTGATCCGCGAAGCGGTCCCGTCGCGACGACTCGATCGGCTCTGGCAACGCTTGCTCAACGAGTTCGACGGGCCGTTGATCGATGAGCGGCGTCTGCGCATCGTCCCCGACACCCTGCGCCTGCAGCCGGTGGAGCTCTACCCGGAGGTGCTGCAGGCGGTGGTGCTGGCGGTCGCCCAGCCTTGCGCGCTCAAGCTGCTCTATTCCAAGTCCACCGGCGCGCGCAGCGAGGTCGTGATCCATCCGCAAGCGCTGCTGCAACGCGGTCCGATCGCCTATCTGTTTGCCCTCAAGGAGGATGAGCCAGCGCCGGTACGGCTCTATGCCCTGCACCGGATGATCCGCGCCGAGGCCCTGACCACCCAGCCGGCGCGCACAGCGGAGGGCTTCGATCTGGATCGGGCGATCGCCGAGGGTAAGGTCGACTTCGGTCAGGGCCGGCTGATTGAGCTGGAATTGCGGGTGAGGGGCTATCTGGTGCCCTTGCTCAGCGTCTGCCCGCTGAGCGCCGATCAGCAGCTCGAGGATGAGCCGGAGTCCTCCGCCTTCACCCTGCGGGTTTCAGCGCAGGTACCCTCCACCGGGCAATTGCTGCGTTGGCTGCTCGGTGCCGGGGATAATCTGGAGGTCATCGCGCCGGCGGAGCTGCGCCATGTGATGACCGCGCAGTCGGATAAGGTGGCGGCACTCTATCGCTCGCCTGAACAGGCCGATGTCGCTGATTACCGATGAGCATCGTGCCACCACCCTCCCCGGTTGAAGACCTGATCGCGATCCAGCTTGCGCTCGCGGCCTTGATTGTGTGGCTGGTGGTCTCGATCGAGCGGCGCTTTCATCGCTGGCCGTTGATCACCGCTGCTAGTCTGCTGCTGATCCTGCTCGTCTGGCCGCAGCCGCTCTGGCGTGCGCTCTGGACCCTGGCGTGGAGGCTCCAGGCCCTGCTCGAGGACCTGGGGCTCCTGGGTCTGCTCGCACTCATCCTGCTGTCCGTGGCCGCGGCCCTTGGCGATTCCGCGCTGCGCGCCTGGCTCCAGCGCCGATGCTAAGTACCGAGACCGACACCACCCGCGCGCCGCGGTTGACCCATCAATGGGTCTTGGTTAAGTGCGGAGTATCGTCATCATCATCCACAATCAAATCCCGACCATGAGTATATTGGTATAATTCATTGATGTAGTTTTTGTAAAACGCTTTAAAATGGGTGTACAGCGCATCGGCGTCACCGGGATAGAGCGCTAACAGTTTCTTGTTCCAAGGAATCTGCGAAAAGAATGTTTTACTATCCTTGTATCCATCGCTAATCTCAAGAAATTGTTCATCATTGAAGCCTTCGATTGACGTATAGCAAAATTCAATCACCGTCATTGGCATTAATAGATCCGTACGCCAAAAACATAGTCCAATATCTTCGGGTTGATGCCATCTTCAGTGTCAAACTCCTCCTTGAGAAGAGCCAGATACGCCGGATCATTCATGAAGGCTGGATTTTCAATGGCCGTGATAAAGGTGTTTTTAATGGCTTCATATTCTCTTTGATTGAATGTCTTCATCGTAGAACCTGTGTGAAAGAGACCTGCTGGACCAAGGCGGCGAACCTCCACGATCGCCCGATTGTGACCGACCTGTTCGCCCCCGCGATCATCGACCCTATCGACCGGTTACCCCTTGTGCTGAAGGCGCTTGGTTAACAACGCCCGCTGAAGCGGATGTTTCGACCACCGTTGGCGCGAGATCGGCGATCGGGCAGCGCGTGACCTGCTCGGCGGCGCCCTCTCAGTGGGGTCCGCGGACCGGAGGACCCGTGCGGTACGGCACAGGAGACAGCGATTGTCCGCACAAAAGCGACAGGGCCTGTCGTTGACGCCAGCGGGGAATCCGCGTTAACACTGACCATCGCCTTGGTGAACACCACCGTTTTTGCGATCGCGGCACGCAGAGGGCGGTCACTCACTGACCGCTCACCGACTCTGAAGGACACACCACATGCATCCCACTGAACCTGCCGCGCCAACCACCCCAGCGGGCACTGGGCTCGCCATGATGACGATCGGGCTGCTGTTGAGCGGTTTCGTGCTGTTTGCCGCCGTGCAGGCTGTTACCGTTGCACCCTGCTGGGCAGCGCTCGCGCTGCCGATCCTCATCGCCGTGCCGATCTGGCTGGCCATGCGTGAAGCGGCGCTGTTCAACCGCCGCGCCCTACTGCAAGGCGCGACCACCGCGGAGAGTCGCGTGCGCAGCCTGTTGTGGCAGGGACATGTCAGCAGCGCCCTGCTGCTGGTGATCGCGATCGGCTGTGCGGCCGTGCTCTTGGCCTCGGCCAGCCTGCTCAGTGCGACCCACTGGGCGGTGCTGTTCGCCAACCTGCTGCTGTTGCCCTGGCTATATCAGGGCTTCCGTCGCCGCCTGCAGTCGGAGAAGCTGCGCCCAGCGGCACTCGACGTTGTCACCCGTGGCTGGCCATTGCTCTGGAGCAACATGTTACTGATCGCGCTGGCCTTCTTCGTCATCGACTTCGCGGTGACCGGTGCACCCGACACCCGGCTGGCCCACTGGGGCAGCCTCATGGAGCAGACCTTTGCCAGCCACAGCGAGCAGACCACCTGTCCAGCCTTCGGTTGGCTGATCGGGGGATTGGCCGTCCTCGAGCAATTCAGCTGGCACTGGGCGCAGGTGATCATCCCGCAGCTGAACGACCTGCTCCTGCAGCTCTTCGCCTGGGTGCTCTTCTTGTTGCACCTTGGGCTGCTCGCGCTGACCTTCACCCTCTATGTCATCGGCATCATCGCGCTGCTGGAGCGCCGCAGCCGCCCGGTCGATGCCCTGCTTGGCGGCGGCACCCTGGCCAAGACCTTCCTGATCACCATCCTGATCCTCGCCCTGCCCGGGCTCTATGCCAGCCTCAAGCTGCGGGATCTGGATCTGGAGGCGTTTCAGACCCTGCCTGAGCCCCTGGCTGAGCGGCTTGATCCCTGCCATCCTGATACCGAGGCGCGGGATGCGCTGCGTGCCAACCTCGATGCCGAGTTGGCCGCCGAGATCGAGGTCATCCATCAACGGATGGCGCGCCGCGTGGACACCCAGGTCGACGCGCTGTTCGCTAAGCTCGACGGCGGCGTGGATGATTACCTCGACTGGTACTTCACCGTCGCTGGCGACTATCAGCGCTTGGGCGCCTTGATCGCCGGTGATCTGGGAAAGCTCATGTCCCAAGAACTCGAGCAACGGGTCTTCGCAGACACCGGTTTTCACGCCGAACTGCAGACCCTGCATACACAGGTGCTCGAGCTGGCCGATTCCCGGCTCACCGGCTTTGCCAAGGGGCTCGGACAACAGCTTTCCGACTGGCAGTCGACATCCCCTTGTCGTCCCGACCTACTCAACCTCACCGGGGTGCTCGGCCTGGAGGATGGTGTGGTGCGGGCACTGAGCGCCGCCGGCATCGGGGCCACCACCGGGACGACCGCTGTGGCCGCCGGCGTGCTGTCGAAAAAGGTCGCGGCCCAAGTCGTTGCCAAGGTGGCCGGAAAGAAGAGCTTCCAACTGGCGTCCAGCGTGCTGGCGAAACTAGCGCTTAAGAAAGGCACCTCTGCCGGCAGTGCCTTGGCCCTGGGGTTAGGAACTGCCGCTGTCTGCGCACCCTCCGGCCCGGGCCTGATCGTCTGTGGCATCGGCGGGCTCGTCATCGGTGTTGTCACCACGATCGCCGCCGATAAAGCCTTCGTCGAGATCGATGAGGCGCTGTCTCGGGAGGAGATGCGCGCCGACATCCTCGATGCGCTCAACGATGCGAGGCAGACCACTAAAGACAGCCTCAACGCCCAGCATGAGACCTGGCTGCTGCAGCTGGGCAGCCGGTTCAACGCGACTCTTGATGGCAGCTTCGTACCGCTGCGCGACGGCCTGCGCTAAGGCCCTCGCCCAGCGGCGGTTCAGTGACCGAGCATCCAGCTCAGAAGTTGGCGGCAAACCCGATCGGCCGACGGGTCTGCTCGGGCTCCTTCAACGCGATCTCCGCGACCAAACCGTCATAGAGCGTCTGCGGCGTCAGCGGCCTCGACGCCAAGCGCTGTGCGCGTACCAAGGTCGCGAAATCCCCCGGGGTCAGGCCGCGCAAGTCGGCCAAGCGCGCCTGCCAGTGCTGCGGCTGCGTCAGCCGCCCACCGGTCTGGCGCAGACAGTCGCCAAACAGGGTCCAGGCCTGCTCCGGGCGCAGGTAGTCGAAGTGGATCTTCAGGTCGAAGCGCCGCAAGGCCGCGCGATCGAGCGTCTCGATCAGGTTGGTCGAGACGATGAACAGCCCGTCGAAGGCCTCCATCTGGACCAGCAGCTCGTTGACCTGGGTGACCTCCCAGTGCGCGCGCGCCTCGCGGCGGTCACGCAGGAAGCTATCGGCCTCATCTAACACCAACACCGCCCGCGCCTGGTCCGCCTCGCGGAACATCCTGGCCAGGTTCATCTCGGTCCCGCCGAGCAAGGGACTGAGCAGATCGGAGGCCCGCTTGACCAACAGGGGTCGCCGCAGCCGCTCGGCCAGCGCTGCGCCATAGGCACTCTTGCCGGTCCCGGAAGGCCCGTAGCAACAGATGCGCGCGCGCGGATCACGCCGCAGCCCCTGCTCCAGGGCCAGCAGATCCTGATCGGCATTCAGGCACTGCAACCGATAGGGCATCACCTCGCTGGCCCGGGCGCGCGGAAGCAATGGATGGCCCATGGCCTGCAGCGTGCTGTTGAGCACCCGCTCCAGATCCGCCTCCACCTGCTCGGAGCGACGATCGCCAAGGCTCGAGACGCTGTTGACGGCCTGCTGCAGCACGGCCGCAGAGAGTCCAGTATGGCGGGCGATGCGCTGTTGCCAGGGACGCGACACTGGCAGATGTCCGGTCTGCGTGCGGATCAGGCGCTCACGCACCGCTTGCGGCGGCACCTCCACCTCGATGATCTGGGCAAAGCGGCGCAGATAGGCGGGATCAAGCCCGTCGATGCCGTTACAGACCCAGAGCGTCGGGCGCGGATTCTCCTCCAGCGTGCTGTTGATCCAGCCCTTGGTCAGCGGCGTATTGCCGAGGTGGATGCCAATCGGATGCGGAAACACATCCTCAACCTCGTCGAACAGCAGCAGGGCCTGTTCACGCTGCGAGAGCACCATCTGCGCCAACCGGTAGTAGCGCAGGCGCTGTTCACCGTTGAGCGGATCACCGGCCTCATCGGCGTTCGGCACCGCATAGAGCGGTACGGCCATCGCCCCCGCCAGTGCCTGCATCAGCTCGGTCTTGCCGGTGCCGGGTGGCCCATAGGCGAGGATGTTGAGGCCGCGGCGCTGTTGCCGCAGACCGGCCTCGAGGAGGCGGCGCAGCAGGCGGATCTCCGCGCGCAGATGCGGGTAGTCCTTGAGCCCGAGGTGAGAGGCCGGCGCGCTGGGAATCCAGCGCTCGAGCAGGCCCCGGACCTCTTCGGCGCCGCCGCACAGGGCCTCGGCCATGCCCTCGAGCAGCGCGAATTTCTTCGGCAGTTCCTGGCGCTCCTTGCGATCGAGACTCAGCAGTCCGGAGCGCGCGAGCAGTCCCTGGGGCGACAGGGCCGCGCGGACCTGCAACTCCGGCTCACCGAGCAGCGTGGCGGTGATACGCACCAGATGGTGGATGTCCATCTCGCCGAAGCACTTCGAGGCAAGGGCCGAGAGGCCACCATGGGCATTGACCATGGTCGCCAGCCCCAGAATGCGCTGTTCGATCGGCGCCAGACCCAGGGTGTCGGCCAAGTACCGTAGCCCCTCATCGAGCACTGGACCAAAGGAGCCGGGAAAGGGACCCAGCGCTGCCTGGGTGGCCCGCAGTTGTTTGATCAGCGGTTGCTGCGGCGCATCCAGCTCAAGGGCCTCCTCGCCGAGGCGAATCAGCTCAAGGATGCGATAGGTGGCGTTGTTGCGGTAGTGGGAGGCGATCTCGAGGAAGTTGCTCAGGCCGTCGAGCTCGAGCAGCAGGGTCAGACCCAACCGGGTGGCGGTGTCCTCATCGAGGGCCGCAGGCACGAGAAAGGACGTTTGCGTGACGTCATAGATCATCAAGAAGCTCCTAGCGAGTGGGATGTGGCCCGCGCCAAACGGAGCGGGCCTTTAATGTCTATAAGTCATTGCTAAATCATATAAACTGAATCAGTTCCTGACGGATTGATGCGTCGCTGACTGACAGCGTGCAGGCCCGGGCAGAGGCCGAGACAGCCTCAAGCCGGACAAACGAAAATCGGTATACTCGGGCGGATTAGGCGGCTAAGTCTGCGCCTCGAAACGGACACTGAATGTCGAATCGCTTCGATCTGTTAATGGCCATGGTCTCGCGGGACCCGCTGGTTCTGGCCAAGTTAGTGCGCACCCTGCGGCCGAGGCGGGTGCTGTTGTGCAGTACGCCGCATGCCAGCGCGAGCGGCTGGACGCAGGCCGCCGAGCGGATGCTCATCGCGTTCCAGCACAGCCATCCTGACTCCCTGATCGGCTTTCAGGTCATCGCCCTGGATCAGCCATCACTGGCACAACGCATCGCGCAGTATCGCCAAGCGCTCACCGACGCCGGGCACGGCCTGCTGAGTCAAGGCGCGCGGATCGCCCTGGATTGCACCACCGGGCAGGGCCTGTTCCACATCACCGGCGTCGAAGCCCTCAAACAACTCGCGGCGGCGCTCCGGGGCGAGGTCTTTGCGGCCTACTGTGATGCCGATGATGGTCGGGTGTTGCTCACCGACACCGTCTCGCCCGATCAAGGCGTCGTCGAAGTCCCTATCGAGCTTGAGTTGACGCCCGGGCGCGAACTGATCGAGCGGTTCTCCATGTACGGCGTCGACCCCCGGGACGGCGAGCAGCTCTGGCAGAGGCAGGGCCTGGATGCATCCGCGCATGAGGCGCACTGCGCCCTCTATGACGCGCTCTGTCATGACCGTACACTGCGGCTGCTGTTCAGCTCCTACATGCCGCAACTGCGTGCCTGGAAGCAGGCGCGCCCGAGTGCCCAGGCGCCAAGCAGTCCACAGTCGTTCTCCTCCTGGATCAAGGACCAGGCCGACGCCTTCGCGCGCAACGCGGCGAGCAAGGCCCGCAATCCGGCTGCGCTGCCGCAGATCCACAGCGACTTCGTCGCCCTGCTGCGCAGCGTTGTGACACCCTATGACGATCTGCCAGGCTGGCAGGCGCAGTGGAACCGTGATCCCAGACTCAGCGTGCTGCGCCGCAGTGCTAATGAATATGCCGGGCAGGTACTGTTCAAGCAGTTGCGTCAGCAGCAGCGCTCATCGCCGCAGATCACCGAACTCAATACTTGGGCCATGCAGCAGCCAAAACAGTTCATCGACGCCTTGTGCCAGGTCTTGATGTCCGCCTCGGACCCGGTCGAAGGTTCGGTCTTCGCGGCTGCCTCATCAGACGAATTCAAGCGGTTCCTGCGCGATATGCTGGCCACCATCGACCTGCAAGACAGCCTCAAGACGCTGATATTAAAGTCGGAACGCTTGTCGTTCCTGTTCGAGCGGTGCATCGGGCACGCGGTAGTGCGTGGACTCGAGCGTCATCGGCTCGATAGCGTCGCGGGTGTCTGGCAAAACGTCCGCCTCTGTCGCGAGGATCGGTATCTTGCGGAATTCGACACCCTGATCCTGTTCCGCGATGGTCGGCTCACCGTCTTGGAGTCCAAGCTCCACCCCGAGAGCGCCGATCATAAAAAGATTGAAGCCAACATCAAAACCACGCGGGATTTCGGCGGTGCCTACAGTGACTATCTGCTCGTCTACCCCCTGACCACTGCGGATCTGAACGCATTGCAGCAGGCGTCCTTGGCCACCGAGCAAGGACGTGCGCCATGGATTCAACGCGGCATGCAGGATGTGCACGCCTGGCATCAGTATCTGCTGCGTCTCAGCGGCGCGCGCGATCAACGTCTACTCGGCCTCGATGCGCTCGAGCAGGTCTTCGG
Source organism: Halochromatium roseum (assembly GCF_016653315.1). Classification (GTDB taxonomy): domain Bacteria; phylum Pseudomonadota; class Gammaproteobacteria; order Chromatiales; family Chromatiaceae; genus Lamprobacter; species Lamprobacter roseus. The sequence continues at coordinate 9,871 of NZ_NHSH01000032.1, forward strand.
CGTCTCACCATCGCCCGCTTGAGTCGGCAGCGCTCCGATCGGTTGCCGCCCCCGTGGCCTGAGCCCCGCAGACCTCGCAATCCAATCCAGCCGGCAAGCGCTCGAGCGCGCGGATCGCGCCGGATTGCAGGTCGATCTGCAACAGATCACGCACCCCAAGACCGGCAGCGCGCCGCTGGATCTCGGTAACCAGCATCCCTGCCGCGACGGCGTTGAGACTCATCACCGCCGGCGCCGCCACATCCGGCAGATAACCGGCGCTGCGCGCATGCGCAGCTACCGCATCACCGGCATAGGCACGCGCCTCGATCGACGCCTGTGCCGGCGATAGCCGACCACTGCAGATGGGGCAGTAGCGACCGATCTCGGCGCCAGTGACCTCAGCGCGCAAGCCAATGATCGACCCATCCTCGCCCAGCGTGATATCGCTGCCCGCCTGCAGATACTCACGTCCTGCATCCAGCGCAAGCTGCAGCGCCATGGTGCGGCTGAGGTCGTTATCGGTCACCGCAAGGATCAGATCACAGTGCTGCAGCGCCCGCTGCGCCGCCTCCGAGCGGTAGATGTCCTGTCGCCAGGCCGAGACCTCTGCCTCATGGCCCAGGCTGCGCGCGATCTGCTTGATCAGGCGCTTGCCGACCTGGACCTTGAAGTGCCCAAGGTCACGCTCCGTCACGCTCGGCAACCGATTGAGGTTGGTGATCTCGACGGTGTCGTGATCGACCAGCACAAACCGACGAAATCCGGCGCGCGCCAACTGCTCCGCCACCAGCATGCCAAGGCCACCGACCCCGACCAGACCCACCCGCAGTTGTTCAGCCACCTGCCGCAGACCGGGACCAAACGCACGCTGGCGATCCAGTGCCGGCGAGACCACCTCTGCACCGCCCGCCATCGGCGCCAAACCCAACCACAGCTGCGCCGTGGTCGCTTCACCGCGGGTCCACAGACGCGCGCGCGGGACACCTTGAGCAGGCCACACCAGACTCCAGTAGTGCGCTATGCCCTGCGCGTCGAGCCACCGCGACAACGCCGACTCGGCCGCATCATCGGTGGCGCTGAAGTCTGCGATGCCCGGCGGATGACTATGCAGATGCACCGCCTGCCAACCTTGCCCGGCGAGCTGCACCATCCACTGGTTGAGCGTCGACGACGCCCGCTCGGTCAGTACCAGGCTGGCACCGGAGGCGCGCTCGTAGTCCTGCGGCTCGAGCAGGATCAGCTGCTCCACCAAGGCCGTGGGCGCCGCCGACGCGCTCTGCACCGGGCGCGCCACGGCAAAGGCAAAGCGCTCCTGGAACGGCTGCGGATGCAGCAGCGCGCGAAGCCGCTCAGCCAGCCCCCAAGGAAGACGCAACACGGGTTGGCTGTTCATCAGGCCACCGCCTTGTCAGCGAAGAACGCCAAGGTCACCGACAGGTAGTTGACCAGCGTGTGCCGACCAGGCTGCCAGCCCTCGGCTACCCCGCAGTACCACTGCCAGCCTTCAGCGGCCAGGTTCGGCGCGCCATGATAGGAACGCTCGAACAAGTGACCCGTATCCAGGCGTGCAGCCTGCTCACCCTTGGCCAGGTAGAAGCCGATCGGCGCCGCCAGCGGATAGGTCTTCGGCAGCAGGATCAAGGCATCCGTGCGCAGCCCGCCCGGCAGGGTCAGACCGCGCAGGCGCAGCCGCCAGCCGTCCGCCGAGGTCTGTGGCACCCCGACCCCACCGAAACCGGCACGACGCAGCGCGTCGACTTCGCGCTTGAGCGCCGGTGGCAAAGCCGCGGGGCCAGCGGCCCCCTTCACCACCCGCGGACCGGCCGAGAAGGTATCGCCGGGCTTCAGCGCCACCTCCTTGTCGACCACCACCTCGCCGCTGCGCACGCCCTGATCGACGCCCGAGCGATAGAGCGCCTCACGTGGGCCAAGACCCAGCAGCTGCTCAAGCTCATCACGGCGGATGCGGCCATAGCCGTTGGAGCGCACGAACCCCAGCTCATCGCGTTTCAGTCCCATCAGCGTGTCCCTCCAACATGGTTCAAGACGTCATCGAGGTCGATGATCGAGTAAGCCGCCCGGCGCAGGTCGCTGGCCAGCATCTGTGGGCGCGCCATCACCTCGGTCCGGATGCCGACGTTGCGCAGTTCCCAGACCATCGGCGCGAAGTCACCATCAGCCGCCGCCAGCACCACGAAGTCCGGACGCAGGCGCAGCGCCAAGGACAGCGTCGCGATCACCAGGCGTTGATCGTCGGACTGCTTGAAGGAGCCGTCGGGCAGGCGCTTAGCCGGCGCCGGTACCACCCGCGCGCCCGCCTCCTCGAGCGCGTGTTGCTTGCGGGTGAAGTTCATCCGGTTGGCGGCGATCGCTTCCGGGTTGTCGTCGGGAACGCGCTCGACCAGGGTGACCAGGGTCTCGATGAGATCGACCCCATCACCGGCGATCAGCCCGCGCAGGGCCTCGATCGGGAAGTAAGGATGCCCGAGATCGCGGGCGACGATCTCGCAGGGGGTCAGGTCGATGGACAGTAGCTTCTTGATCATCAGGATCTCCTAAGGGTGAAGAGTCAGGGTGAAGAAGGTTTCAGCAATGAAATCGGTCATGGCGCGAGCCATGCCATGTTGCGAGGGATTGGCGAATGAGAAAATGGCCATCCATGGCCAATGAGGGACTCCTACTGCAACCAAGGAACCTGTGGCAGGCGCAGCGGTGAGGCAGGCCACCGACGTTGACGATCAGTGTCTCGAGCGATCATGGGTGAGTACCTGATGAAGTGAAGAAGGTGAAACAGCAAGGCCAACGACAGCTGATGTCACTGTTTCGCCATGCCGCGATGGAGAAGAGGCCATCCATGGCCGAGGCGCGCGTCCTAGTTGCGCGTTGAGGAGGGCGGCCTGGGCCGCGGGCGAAGGATGTAAAACAGACAGCTCATTGCGATGCGTCTCCGTTGATCAGACGAGGGTGGATGAAGGCTGGACGAGGGTACGGGCGGTCACCCTGTCGCGAAGGAAAAAGCGGGTGAGGAACCAATCCATTGGTGAGAACGGCGAAGCCAGGGTGTGGACATCGCCGAGCCGTCTTCGGTCTGTGAGAGAGGTAACGCCGCTAGGGGTGCGGCGTCAGAGAGGGCGCTAGACGCGGCGGGTACGCCGACCGGCGGCATAGCCCTTGCGGCTGCCGGTGCGCTTGCCGGCGGCGTAGCCCTTACGGCTGCCAGCACGCTTGCCGCCATCGTAGCCAAGGCTCGCCCCGAAGAGCACCAAGTAAACGGCCCCGGCCATGACGACCATGAGTGCGAAGAAGGCTTCCATCGGGATGGTTGCTCCTATGTTGAATGGTTGAGTGGTTGAAGGGTCTGTATCACACTGCCGCGATTGAAAAAGCGCGCTGGCCCACCAAGGGTTTGGTGTCTTGGCCAGCACGCTTCGTCAGGGTTGTTGCTAACGGTTTCGGTAAAATTTTAAGATCAGATAACATCAATAACGTTCGTTGTCAGTCAGGCCATCCATGGCCTAAGCGCGCGTCCTACTTGCGCTTTGGGGGAGCCTTCGGAGGCGGTGGTGGAGGCGACGAACGCCGAGTGCTGGGGGCGGCAGGGATGCGGATAAGCTGACAGCTCATGGTGATGTATCTCCGTTGATCAAACACGGGTGAAGAGGATTGTGGGGTTCATCCTGACGCGAATAAAAAACCTGGCGGTTTGACCAAGCGTTTGGTGACCGCCCTTGGTGCAGGTGAGGTCTCGTCGTCCGAGATCACTGATCCCTGCCCTCACCAAAGTAGAGCGGAAAGGCGCCCTGCGCGATCCGGGTATAGTGTTCAACCGCGCGATCGTCGCGATGGTATTGGCGATACTTGGCCTGAATTACCGCCGTTTTGGGAAAGGTCGCAAAGATCAGCACGGGATCAGAGCCAGATTCCTTGGCAACTTGTTCAACCTCGATGAAGGTTAACTCGTCATTGAGATAGAGACGGGCGAACTTGCGCATCACATACAGGTTGATCGGAACATAGCGGATCTCGGCGTCGTGTATCCGATCATACAGACGCTCATAAGCCGCGGGGTTCAAGCTGATCAACGATGTCTTGCCAGCGCCGGCAGTCACCTCGTTGAGCACTGCGGGAAGGTACTTCTCCGCCAAAGGTTGATGCTGGCTGTCTGGGTGAAAAAATGGCATGCAGGCAATCACTCGTTGCAGATTGAACAGGTCGGCATTTATTCGGGCATCACAGTCACAGGAAGGCCATCCATGGCCGAGGGGCGCTGGCGGGCAGCGTCAAGAGGGCCGCTAGACGCTAGACGCGGCGGGTACGCCGACCGGCGGCATAGCCCTTGCGGCTGCCGGCACGCTTGCCGTCATCGTAGCCAAGGCTCGCCCCGAAGAGCACCAAGCCGACGACTATGGCCACGGCGATGAGGAGTGCGAATGCTTCCATGGTAATGGTTGCTCCGGTGTTGAATGGTTGAAGGGTCTGTATCACACTGCCGCAATTGAAAAAGCGCGCTGGCCCACCAAAGCGTTGGTGTTCTGGCCAACGCGCTTCGGCACAGTGACTGCTAACTGTTTTAGTAAAATTTTAAGATCAGATAAAATGGATAACGTTTTCTAATATCCAGACCGATTGAAGATCGGCTAATTCTGTATCACCCTGTCGCGATCGAAAAACCGGCAGGCTTGACCAAGCTCCTGGTCGATGCCACCGGCGCATCGGGCGCGGTATCAGGCCGCTAGCGGTGGCGTTGGGTTGCTCGCCACCCGCTCCTGCGCGCGCAGCCGATCGAGCAGACGCGCCAAGAGACGACGCATCGGCTTCAGCACCAAGCGCTGGCCCTCGCCATACCAGGCACGGTAGAACAACGCGCGTCCTTGCGTATCGAGGCGCACGCCTTCCTGGTCACTCGAGGTAAACAGCGACGGGCTGAGCAACCGGCGGTGCACGAGCAGGTCATAGACCCAGTCATCGAGCACCGCGCGTGCGGGCTCAATCAGATCCAGAGCCAGCGATTCGCGGTTGCGCTGCAGCGCATGCAGAAAACCAAGCTGCACATCCAGCCCCGCGTGGAACGCCAACTGTGTCGCCTGCCCTTGCGCGAGGGTGTAGCTCAGCGACCAGGGCGAAACCGTTCTACGCCTAACTGACGCACCTTAGAAGCACTTACCCTCGGATCTGGACATTTCCGCGCGTCTGGTTCAAACTGCCGGGCAATGTTGATTGGCGAGGCGGCGCGATGAACCTG
>NZ_NHSH01000033.1 GCF_016653315.1 Halochromatium roseum
AACACGTTCAGAAATCGTGCTACTCGCATGGCTGATCAGGTGATCTTGGTCGTTGCAGGGTTGGCCAACCTCAAAAATAACTATGTTTTTCAATGAGAAAACGATTATTATTTGGTCACAAGTCTAAAGTAGCTCCTGAGCATCGGCGTTTATTGAGATATCCGACGATGGAAGTTAAAGAGATAATGGATCTCCCGGTTTCTCAGTTGGCTGCTGCAAAGTCTCATCTTTATTTGTGGGTTCCGAATGCACTTCTCATGGAAGGTCTTAAGGTCATGGAGGCGTGGGGCTTTACCTATAAGACAAATCTTGTATGGTACAAAGTCCGTAAAGACGGAGGCCCCGACGGGCGGGGTGTAGGGTTTTACTTTCGCAATGTCACGGAGTTGATTCTTTTTGGGGTTCGGGGGAGCATGAGGACACTTCCAGCGGGTAGAACCCAGGTAAATTTATTTGCTACTCGTAAACGCGAGCATTCAAGAAAGCCAGACGAGATATACGATTTAGTTGAGGCGTGCTCACCGGGGCCATATTTGGAGCTTTTTGCACGTTTTAGACAACAGGGTTGGCATCAATGGGGGAATGAAGACGTGGAAGAAAACTCACTATATGGGGTGGCTAAGCGGAATGGTCATGCTGACCGACAGCTTAGGCTATTGGAGTCGCCAAAAGGCTACAAGGCGGTGGAGTAGCTTTCGATTGCTTTGCCTAACAAGTCCATGCGGCCGATTCTCGTACCTCTACACGGCTTGTCGCTGGCGTTAGACTCAATAAAACACATCAGCCCAGGTTTGCGATGTCAGCCTCGATCCAAAATCCCCACTTCCTGCTGCGCCGGCTGCATTCGCTGCTCGGCCTGGTGCCGGTGGGCGCCTTCTTGATCTTCCATCTCTGGGAGAATTCTCAGTCCCGCTTTGGTGCGACACATTACAACGAGGAGGTGGTGGGGGCGCTGCAAGGCTTGAACTATCTGCTCCTACTCGAGCTTTTCGTCATCGCCTTGCCGCTGCTGTTCCATGCCGGCTATGGGCTGCTGATCATCCGTGACGGGCAAGCTGAGCTACGGCGCTACAGCTACCTGCGCAACTGGCTCTATTGGCTGCAGCGGGTCTCCGGGCTCGGGTTGATCCTGTTCCTGCTGCTCCATGTCGGCCTGACGCGGATCAGCGGGTTGTTTGATCCGGCGATCAGCGCGGATCTGTTTGGCCACATGCAGCAGGCGCTGTCGCAGCCATTGGTCTTCGCGCTCTATCTGATCGGCGTGCTGCTGGCGGTGTTTCATCTGGCGAATGGCATCGCCACCGCCGCCATCGTCTGGGGGCTGACCAGCAGTGCCGAGGCGCAGCGACGTTTCGGCTGGTTTTGCGCTGGGTTTGGGCTGCTGCTCGCCGCGCTGGGGGGGCATGGTTTGGTCGGATTCTTGATTGCGCCGGGCGCTGGGGGCGGAGCATGATTGGGGGCCAGCGCCTGACTGAAAGCCTGACTTCGGGCCGACGCATGAATGGAGTTGGAGCATGAGCGCACCCAGGGTGATCGTGATCGGCGGCGGTCTCGGGGGCCTCTGGGCGACGCTGGCTATCGCTGAGGCCGGCCATTCCGTGATGCTGTTCTCGCTGTTCGAGGTGATGCGCTCGCACTCGGCCTGCGCCCAGGGCGGCATCAATGCCGTGCTCGATATGAAGGGCCAGCGCGACAGCGTGCAACAGCACATCATCGACACCATCAAGGGCGGCAGCTATCTCGCCAATCAGCCGCCGATCCAGTCCATGTGCGAGGACGCACCGGGCCTGATCCGCACCTTCGAGCGCATGGGGGTGACCTTCTCGCGCACGCCGGAGGGGCTGTTGGACCAGCGCCTGTTCGGTGGCGTCCGGCACAAACGGACCTGCTTCGCGGGCGCGAGCACCGGTCAGCAACTGCTTTATGGGGTGGATCAGCAGGTGCGCCGACTGGAGACCGAGGGCCAGGTCGAGAAGCAGGAGTGGTGGGAGTTTCTCTCGATCGTCAAGGATGCGGATGGCGTCTGCCGCGGCATCGTTGCGATGGACCTGCGCAGTCTCGAGGTGCGCGCCTTCCGTGCCGATGCGGTGGTCTTGGCCAGCGGGGGGCTGGGGCAGATCTATGCGCCCAAGACCACCTGCTCGACCAACTCGACCGGCGCCGCGGCGAGCCGTGTCTATCAGCAGGGCGCGCGCTTTGCCAATGCCGAGTTCTTCCAGTTCCATCCGACGGCGATGCTCGGCGAGGACAAGACGCGTCTGATGACCGAGGCCGCGCGCGGCGAGGGCGGTCGAGTCTGGGTGCCGAAAGACCCGAACGATCGGCGCGAGCCAATCCGCATCCCGGAGTCCGAGCGCTTCTATTTCCTCGAGGACTGGTACCCGACCTATGGCAACACGGTGCCGCGTGACATCGCCTCGCGCGCAATCTGGAAGGTCACCCGTGAGCTGGGGCTGGGGGTCGGCGCTGTGGGTGAGCACGGTGCGGGTAAGCGGGGTGCGGGTCAGCGCGGCGCAGAGGAGGGCAGTGCAGGCGAGAGCCGGGATCGGGTCTATCTGGACCTGACGCATCTGGATCGCGGCTTCGTCTCCACACGCCTTGGCGCCATCCTCTCGATCTATCGCAAGTTCGCAGGTGTTGACCCACTCGATGCGCCGATGGAGATCTTCCCGGCGGCGCACTATGCGATGGGTGGCCTCTGGGTCGACTACGAGAAAGACGCAACAACTGGCGGCATGAAGCCAGGCAGTCCGCGCAATCATGCCACCAGTATTCCGGGGCTCTATGCCTGTGGCGAGTGTGACTATGCCTACCATGGCGCCAACCGTCTGGGCGCCAATTCATTGCTCTCGGCCTCGTACTCCGGGCGTGTTGCCGGCGAGGCGGTGGCGAGCTATCTGAGCGGACTCGAGCAGGGCGCCGATGCCGTGCCTGCAGCGCTGTTCGAGGCCGAGACGGCACGTCAGAGCGGGATCAATGAGCGTCTAACGAAGGCGAGCGGCGATCAAAACCCATTCCGCTTGCATCGCGAGCTGGGTGATCTTATGACCACCAAGGTTGGCGTGGTGCGCGACAACGCAGAGCTTGATGCCGCGCTCTCGGGGCTGCGAGAGATCGAGCAGCGCTTCGAGCGGCTGGACCTCGGCGAGTCCAGCCGCTGGGCGAATCAGAGCCTGGCGCATGCGCGGCAGGTCTTGGACATGCTGAAGCTGGCGCAGGTGATGGCGGCCAGTGCCCGGGCACGGGATGAATGTCGCGGCGCCCATTTCAAGCCGGCGTTCGATCTCGCCATCCCCGAGGGCAAGTTTCCCGGCGACCCTGAATTCGAGACCTATCGCGAACGTTGGAAGGCCAACAATGCCGAGTGGCTGAAGACGACTGTCGCCGAGCATCACCCGGATGGGCCGCGCATTGGCTTCGAGCCGGTCGACCTCGGGCTCTTGTCACCCGAGCAACCGAGGGATTATCGCTGATGCAAGCTGAGACGCGATCGAACGCTGCGCGGATCAATGAGCCGTTCGCAGCGGCGGCTAAGCTGACCCCAGACCACGGGCGAGAGACCGGGGCAAGCAGGACACCGGATCGCGCCGACGTGGGCAGTAGAACCGTCGAGCTGCGCATCAGGCGTCAAGATGGTCCGACCGCGGCGCCCTATTGGCAGTCGTTCAGGCTCGAGGCGCGTCCGGGTGCCAACATCGTCTCGCTGCTGATGGATCTGCGCGAGCACTGCGTAACGGCCAGTGGTGAGCCGGTCGACCCGGTCGCCTTCGAGCACAACTGCATGGAGGAGGTCTGCGGCGCCTGCGCGATGCTGATCAACGGCGTTCCGCGCCCAGCCTGCTCGGCCTTGATCGCCGATCTGGAAACACCGATCCGGCTCGAGCCGTTGCCCAAGTTTCCGGTGGTGCGTGACCTGATGGTCGATCGCGCGCAACTCTTTGCACAGCTCAAGCGGGTCAAGGCTTGGATACGGATCGATGGGGCCTGGGACAACCACGAGCGCGCCCCGCGCATCTCGCCACAGGACTGGGCGGCCAATTATCTCTACAGTCGCTGCATGAGCTGTGGCTGCTGCCTGGCCGCCTGTCCGCAGTTTGGGCCGGAGCAGGCGTTCGTTGGTCCAGCATCCCTGGCACAGGTGCGGTTGATGAACGCGCATCCCACCGGTCGTCACGACAAGGCCGAACGCCTGCATGCGATCATGGCCGATGGCGGCCTCAGCGACTGCGGCAATGCGCAGAACTGCGTGCGGGTTTGCCCGAAGAAGATCCCACTCACTACCGCGATCGGCGAGCTTGGTCGACAGACCACGGTGCAGGCGTTGAAAGACCTGTTTGGCGGTCGCTGATTTGGCAGCCACTGCGCCCGAGCCTGCTATCCGTTCGCATCGAGCCCGCTCAAGGCGGACTCAGGCTCCGACGGTTAAGATTGCGGCAGTGACGCTTCAATCATGATGCTCCCAAGCCCCGGATGACCTTGCTGCGATTTCTAACTGGCCGACCCTGGCGACTCAGCCCGTCGGTCAACATCGGCCTGCCTTATCTCTGGCTGGGGCTGTTCTTTCTGCTGCCCTTTGTGATCGTGCTTGGCATCAGTCTGGCCGAGCCAGCATTGGCTCAGCCGCCCTATACCGCGCTCTGGAAATGGGTCGAGGAGGGCGTGCTGGAGATCCGCCTCAATCTGCAGAGCTATCTGCTGCTGGCCGAGGATGATCTGTATCTGGCCGCGCTGCTCAGCTCGCTCTGGATCGCGCTGGTCTGCACGCTGCTCTGTCTGCTGCTGGGCTATCCGATGGCCTATGCGATCGCGACCGCGCCAGAGCGCTGGCGGGTGCTGCTGTTGATGTTGATCGTGCTGCCGTTCTGGACCTCGTTCCTGATCCGCGTCTATGCCTGGATGGGCATCTTGCGCAGCAATGGTCTGCTGAACAATGTTCTGCTCTCGCTGGGCCTGATCGAGCAGCCGCTGCAGATCCTGCACACACCGCTGGCGATCTATATCGGCATCGTCTATTCCTACCTGCCGTTCATGATCCTGCCGCTGTACGCCAATCTGACCCGGCTCGATTTCAGCCTGCTCGAGGCCGCAGCGGACCTGGGCTGCCGGCCTTGGCGGGCCTTCTTGGCGGTGACGCTGCCGCTCTCATTGCCCGGCATCGTCGCCGGCAGCATGCTGGTCTTCATCCCGGCGGTGGGCGAGTTCGTGATCCCGGACCTGCTCGGTGGCCCACAGAGCCTGATGGTCGGCAAGATGCTCTGGACCGAGTTCTTCAGCAACAAGGATTGGCCATTGGCCTCGGCGCTGGCGATCGTCCTGTTGGGGTTACTGGTGGTGCCCTTCGTCATGCTGCAGCGACTCGAGGAACGCTGGGGGCGTCGGCTGGAGGATGAGCGGCCATGAAGGAAACCGCGAGCGGTCTGGGTAGCCGCCCTGGCGGGGGCTCCACCATCGGAGGGCGCTGGCCGCTGTTCACGGTACTTGCCTTCGGCTATGCCTTTCTCTATGTGCCGGTGCTGCTGCTGATCCTGTACTCGTTCAATGAGTCGCGATTGGTCACGGTCTGGGCTGGATTCTCGACCAAGTGGTATGGCGAGTTGTTGCGCAATCAGCAATTGCTCGATGCCGCCTGGCTCAGCGTGCGCATCGCCGCCGTGAATGCCTGTATTGCGGTCGTGCTGGGCACCTTGGCGGCGAATGCGCTGGTGCGCCATGGCCGTTTTCGTGGTCGCGCCGGCTTCGAGCTGCTACTGACCGCGCCGCTGGTGATGCCTGATGTGATCATCGGCCTGTCGCTGTTGCTGCTCTTCGTCGCCATGCAGCAAGCGCTGGGTTGGCCGCCGGGGCGCGGCTTCACCACCATCACCATCGCCCATATCACCTTCAGCATGGCCTATGTGGCGGTGATCGTGCGTGCACGGTTGGCGCGTATGGACCGCTCGCTGGAGGAGGCGGCGATGGACCTGGGCGCGCGGCCATTCCGGGTCTATCTGAGCATCACGCTGCCGCTCATCGCGCCGGCGTTGCTAGCCGGCTGGCTGCTGGCGTTCACCCTCTCGTTGGATGATCTGGTCATCGCCAGCTTCGTCTCCGGCCCGGGTGCGACCACCTTGCCGATGCTGATCTATGCCAGCGTGCGCATGGGTGTCTCGCCGCAGATCAATGCGCTGGCGACCATCATCGTCGCGCTGGTGACCCTGGCCGTGGTCATTGCTGGGCTAACGATGCGCCGTCCGAGGGGCGAGCGGCCTTGAGCCAGAACAGCATTGGCTTTGGCGTCTCGGCTGGCTCGCCGAATTCTTTCCAGCTGAATCTGGTGCTGAGTTCTGGGTGGCATTGGTAGCCACGTTTGTGCCAGAACCGATTCAGTGGCACATAGTCAGCTGGTCGGCGCGGATCATCCGTATCGCGCTGAACGGCGTAGAAGGCATACCAGTCGAATGCATAGCTCGGCTTGGCACTTGGCCTATCGTCCTGCTCAGCGACCTTCGCATCGCCGTATCCTGCACCCAGCTCACAGAGCCTCTGCGCATGACGCTCGCGCTCCTCGAAGAAGCGCACGCCGAGACCGCGACCGCGATAGGCCGGTAGCAGCACGGATTCGCCGAGATAGAAGATGCGCTCTGGGTCATAGCCCTGAGCCAGGAAAGGCGCCTTCACCTCGTCGGTTTCTTCGGCCATTGGTAGCGCGGTGGAGGCGCCGACCACGCGCTCGCCGTCGAGCACGATGACGACGACGCTGCCGCGCGCTTGGCGATAGGTCTCGAGATAGCGCGCCTCATAGGCGGCATCGCCGTCGTAGAGGTAGGGGAATTCGCGGAAGACGCTGATACGGAGTTCAGCAAGCGCGGGGATATGGCGCTCGATCTCGGCGCCGGTGGCGGTGAGGGTTTGGAGGTTATCGGGCATTGTTGGTTTTGGGCAGCTCTGGATCTCGTTGGATGAACAGGTTGGCGAATCGGCGATACAGTTGGCGAATTTTGCGTCGCGCCGGCATGATTTGGCTAGGCGGCTCGAGCTAGACCAAGGCAGCAGCGGCGATCTGGTGCCCGTGAACGAGGTCAGCGGCTCAACCTCGCCGCGCGAGCAGATCAACGGATCGATGTTGTCGATGCTTTGGGCGCTGGGTTCGATTGGACTCTGGCTGCAGGAGCAGAATCCGGTAAGCTTGCGCTGCCTAGGGCCTTTTTGACGTGCCCCGATTCGCGTGCACCCATTGGCGAGCATCGGGATGGCCAAGTTCACATCGGTGGAGCCGGTTTGGGGGAGCAGCACAGTGGGTATCTGTATCTTGCGGTGGCGATCGTCGCCGAGGTGATTGCGACCAATGCACTGAAGGCCTCGGATGGCTTTACCAAACTGGTCCCGAGTCTGGTGGTGGTGATGGGCTATGGTGCTGCCTTCTATCTGTTGGCGCTAGTGCTGAAGACCATCCCGGTGGGGCTCGCCTACGCGATTTGGGCCGGGCTAGGGATCGTCTTGGTTGCGCTGGCTGCAGCCGTGATGTTTCGGCAAATCCCGGATCTGCCAGCTGTGATTGGCATGGCACTGATCATTGCGGGCGTCATCGTGATCAGCGCGTTCTCCAAGACCACTGGGCACTGATCTGCTGGTCTGAGTGGCTACTGGTCTGAGTGGCTACCGCCGCGACCATCGTCAGAGACGGGAGTCTGGGACGGAATCCGACGCCCATGATTGATCACATGTGTTGGTTCGGCTAGTGTTGAGCTGTTGACCCTGCAACGGCGAGCATAGATGCATGACCTTGATCCCCGAGCTCGAGACCGATGTCGTTTATCCAGACAGCGATGGTCGGCCCATGGCGGAGAGTGATTTCCAGCGTGAGCCGCTGATCTACGCCGTGAATGCCTTGCGGCGCTGGTTCCATGCGCGTGAGGATATTTATGTCTCGGGCAATATCCTGCTCTACTACGAGCAAGGTAACCCGCGCGCGGCGGTGGCGCCCGACGTGCTCGTTGTGCTCGGGGCGCCGAGCCACAATCGGCGCTCCTACAAGCTCTGGGAGGAGCCCAAGGCGCCCGATTTCGTGATTGAGATCACCTCGCGCGCCACGGTAAGCGAGGATCAAGGCAACAAGCGGGGCCTCTATGCCTACCTCGGGGTCTCCGAGTATTGGCAGTACGATCCGACCGGTGATTACCTCAAGCCTGCGCTCGCGGGCTTTCGGCTCATCGATCGCAATTACTGGCCGATCCCCGTCAGATCTGACGCCGAGGGGACACTGGTTGGGGTGAGTGAGGTGCTCGGGCTCATGCTGCGTCTGGATGGCAATGGCTTCCATTTTGCCGATGCCGAGACGGGGCAGCTATTGCTTAGCTACGATGAGTTAGAAGAGGCTCGGCTTGAGGCTGAGCGAGCGCTGCGTGAGGCCGAGCAACGCATTGCGGCGCTCGAGGCGCAATCGCGCGAGCGGGAGTGAGCCTTCGCGCCTCAAGCGGCAGACCTTGTCAGAGCAGATGCGGCCGAGTCTCTGTCTCCGTTATCGGACAGCATGAGCGGTTGCGCTAGCGCAGCAATAGCGTCGGCACATTCGCCGAGCGCAGTAGGTCGGTGGTCTTGCTGCCGAAGAACAGGCTGCGCAGCGGTGAGTGGCCGTAGGCACCCATGAGCAGCATATCGATCGCCTGCTCATGCACGTACTGGGCGATGACCCGCTCGGTATCGCCTGGAATCATCGCCAGGGTTACCTCAAAGCCCGCTGTTTCCAGTGTGCTGCGCGCCCAGTCGAGCTGCTTCTCGCTGTCGCGGCGCGGCTTGCCACTCATCAGCACATGCACCGGCAGGCCGCGGAACAAGGGGCTTGCGGCCACCATCTCGACGCCGCGGCGGGTCATGCTGCCGCCATCGAAGGCGATCAGCACCTGCTTGGGCTCGCTGAATTGGTCGGTGACAGCCAGGATTGGCTTGCTCAGCGAGCGCACCATGCGCTCGACATTGCGCCCGAGGTCGCGCTGAGTGGTCTCGGCCGACTCGCCACGGCGCCCCAGCACGAACAGCCGCACCTGCTCCTGAGCCCCGACCAGGGTTTCCTCGAGATCGCCATAGCGTTGGCGCACATCGGGGGCCTCGACGCCGAGCTTGATCGCGCGTTGACGCAGACCGTTGAGCAGCTCGCGGCCGCGCTCGCGGTTCTCCTTGCTGCGTGACTCATCCTGCTCGCTGAGCTCGCTGAGCAGATTCTGCTGGGCATTGACGCCGATCGCGCCGCTGTGGTCCTTGCCGATCACGACCTCCTTGTCGTGATCGAGGATGTGCAGCAGCTCCAGCGGTGCCTGCATCTGGCGTGCGGCCCAGGCGGCGGCATCGGTGACATAGTCGGCGAAGTGCGATTGATCGACACAGGCCAAGACCTTGTCTTCGGTCTGCATGGGATCGTCGGGTTGCATCGGCATCGGTCCTCGTTCGGGCGCGGGCGCTTCAGTCAGGCGAGTCAATCAGGCGAGTCAATCAGGCGGGTCAATCGGCGGGTCAATCGGCGGGATCAAGCGGGCTGCCGATCAATGTCCCATCAGGCTTTCGACAGCCTCGGGTTTGTCGTGCACCGCAAAGCGATCGACCAGGGTGCGGCTGGCCTGGTTGAGGCCAACCACCTCGACCTCGGTGCCCTCACGGCGAAACTTGAGCACCACCTTATCCAACGCGGTCACTGCGGTGATATCCCAGAAGTGCGCGCGGCTGACATCGATGCAGACCTTCTCGATCACCTCCTTGTAGTCGAAGGCGGCGATGAAGCGATCGGCCGAGGAGAAGAAGACCTGGCCGACGACCTGATAGACGCGCTCGCGGCCCTCGCGGGCTGGGGTCGAGCCGACATAGAGCACGCGGCTGACCTTCTGCGCGAAGAAGAAGCCGGACAGCAGCACCCCGACCAGCACACCCTGGGCCAGGTCATGGGTGAGCACGGTGACCGCGACGGTGGCGATCATGACGATATTGGCATCGAGTGGATGCTCGCGCAGGTTCTTGAACGAGGCCCAGTTGAAGGTGCCGATCGAGACCATGATCATCACCGCCACTAGCGCGGCCATCGGGATCTGGGCGACCCACTCGTTGGCGAACACCACCAGGATCAAGAGCACGATGCCGGCGGTGAGCGTCGAGAGCCGCCCGCGGCCGCCGGATTTGATGTTGATCACGGTCTGGCCAATCATCGCGCAGCCGGCCATGCCACCGAAGAAGCCGGTGACCACATTGGCCGTGCCCTGACCGACGCATTCGCGGTTCTTGTTGCTCTTGGAGTCGGTCAGGTCATCGACGATGGTGGCCGTCATCAGCGATTCGAGCAGACCGACGACCGCCAGTGTCGCCGAGACCGGGAAGATGATCTGCAGGGTTTCGAGGTTGAGCGGGATGTCCGGGATCAGGAACACCGGCAGAGTATCCGGCATCTGGCCCATGTCGCCAACGGTGCGGATGTCGAGCCCCATGTAGATCACCGCTGCGGTCAGCGCGACGATGGCGACCAATGGGGATGGAATGGCCTTGGTCAGATAGGGGAAGAGGTAGATGATGCCGAGCGCGGCGGCGAGGACGCCATAGACCTCCCAAGTGAGCTGGGCGCCAGTGATCTCCGGCAACTGTGCCATGAAGATCAGGATGGCCAGGGCGTTGACGAAGCCGGTGATCACCGAGCGCGAGACGAAGCGCATCAGGTTGCCAAGCCGCAACCAGCCAGCCAACACCTGCAGCACGCCAGTCAGCACGGTGGCGGCGAGTAGGTACTGCAGGCCGTGATCGGCGACCAGATCGACCATCAGGACTGCCATGGCTGCGGTCGCCGCCGAGATCATGCCCGGGCGACCGCCAACGAAGGCGGTGACCACTGCGATGCTGAACGAGGCGTAGAGCCCGACCTTGGGATCGACGCCGGCGATGATCGAGAAGGCGATGGCCTCGGGGATCAGCGCCAGCGCCACCACTAGGCCGGCGAGCAGGTCGTTCGGGATATTGGACAGCCAGTCCTTGCGGAGTGTTTTCATACGGGATCGTTTCCGGTCAATGTTTCCGGGGCTGACGCGGACCTCAGAGCTAGCGATGGGCGATCAACAGGGTGGCGCGGCTCCCAGTGCGTGGGAGGAGGCAAGCAAGATCAAGTCGGCCGACAGGTGAACGCAGGGAGCAAGCGCGCGGTATCGCGTGGGATTGGAGCGCGAGTCCGGTGGACTCGGCGGGTCGCTTGGTACCTACATCGGCAGGGTCTCTCCAGAGCTGGGGAGCGGTGTCGTCGTCGAAGTTGACGCGAAGTATACAGGCAATGGGAGCCTGCTGAAACTTATCCTGGACGGCGCAACAGCGCCACATCCTTGGTTGGAATGATGCAACTGAAGCCGCGTTCGGCGGCGAGGTAGCGCAGCGTTTCCTCGCGGTAGAAGACGACATGGGTCGGATCGCGTCGGTAGTGCCAGTGGGCGAAGCGGCTGTCGTCGGTCTGGAAGCAGGTCATCAGCGCCAGCCAGCCGCCGGGGCGCAGCAGCGCGCCGAGTCGGTCGAATTCCTCGGCCGGGTGATGGAAGTGCTCGGCGGTCTCGGTGCAGGTGATGAAATCGTAGCGCGCTTGTAGGGGCTTCGTGTCGGGCTGGAAGAAGGGGTCATAGAGCGCGACCCGATGCCCCATTTCGCGCAGCATCTCAGCCAAGGCCGAACTTGGCCCGCAGCCGTAGTCGAGTCCTTGCGATGCTGGCGCCAAGCGTTCAAGCAGCGGCTCTGCGAGTCGGCTCAGGAAGCGCCGATAGCCGACGTCGGCGGGGTCGTTGTGATGCTTTCGGTATTCGCTGAACTCCACGTCGGGAGAGGGATGCTGGCGCGGATCGAGGAAACGCGCCGCGCAGCGCGGGCAGCGCCAGTAGTCGCGCCCGTCGATCTGCAGGAAAGGTTCGGCGTTTGGGGCGGAACACAGGGGACAAGTTGATAACAGCTCTTGCTCCGAGAGGTTGGTGACTGGCTGCGGCTTTGGTTCCAACTATGGCTCCAACTATGGCTTCAACTATGGATTAGACTTAGCACGTTCGGTTTCGTAGAAGCTCAGCGACATGAATGGTTGCTGTCCAGTCTACCGCTTGTCGAAAACGGCACGGTGAGCGGATTCCGTGGTGACGCGCATGCGTGCGCGGGCCGGCTGTTTCGGAAACGGATGCAGGAGACTCATGGTGGCGCACCCGATCAAACGACCACCGACGCGAACGCTGCGACGACTCTCGCGGGGAGTCTCAGGGCTGTTGTGCCTGCTGATCCTGAGTGGCTGCGAGAGCCATGACGGCACGGGCGAGTGGTATACGAATTGGGACCTTGCCGGCGGCTGCACGAGTGATTCGGGCGGCGATACGCGACCTAGTGGCGCCGGGACCGCTGTCAACGTCTGTGAGCGGGTTGCCGAGCAACCCTGGATCTGGGTCGTCTACGCAGCGCCTTGGTGCAACGCCAGTCAGTCACAGGCCCAGCAGATACGGGCTTTGCAGCAGAATGCTTCTGCCGAACTGGCGGTCTACACCGTCCTGACGAGCGGACAAGATCCCTTTTCGCCAGCAACGGTCAGCCAGGCTCGTTCCTGGGCAAGCCGCTATGGCCTGGATGCCCATCATGTGTTGGCTGAGGAGTCCACGCGCACTATTCCGCAGCATCTACTGATCGGCCCGGATGGTCGAACCTTCTATCGCTACGTTGGTTTTCTGAGCGAAGGTGCGATCAATGAGGTTCTCGGTGACTTTCGCGAAGGCATTAGAGTGCCCAACGTGCGTGAGTTACCTCGGCCCTGAGCTGGCCACTGTCGGCCACATCGTCAGAATGTCCCTCCGGATTGGGGTACTAGCCAACGTATAATGGCCGATGGTCGAGCTTCGCGCGAGCCAACCGATGCAGCTTGCCATGCTGCCAACTGCTACGTTCTCACTATTCATCCTCTTACTACTCCGCATCGCTGGTTTTCAATGGAGATTCTTCACGCCTTTTGGCAGCCCGATCGGCAGCCCGATCTCGCCGATGACTTTGCTCGCAGCGGTGGTTTTCGCCTCTGGGTAGAGACCGACTCGCTCCACAAGCCCCCGAGCGCGCGCAAGATGCAGCCGCCTAATGCGCAGGTAGCCAAGGGGCAAGCGTCCAAGGGGCAAACGACCCAGGGGCAAACGCCCAAGGGGCAAACGACCGAGGAGCAGGCGGCGCACCCCTTCGCCTTGCCGCAGGCGGCTTGGCCTGTGTTGCTTGAGACGCTCGGACTCAAGAGGGCGGGGGACTCGTCCGAACGCGCTTTGCTGGCTTGTCCGGTCTGGCTGCCCAGCGCACCGCAGGCTCCACTTCCCTCACCCGAATTGGCTCGCCGGCTCGGTGGAGCTGACAGTGAAACCGGAGCCAAGCTTGAGGCCGAAAGCGGGATTGAGACTGACGCCAATCCGGCCAATCCAACGGTTGTGGGCAGCGGCAGGCTGCGGGCCTGGCAGGTTGAGACCTTCCCGCTCGAGGCACCGCTGCGCCAATTCCGCGAGCTGTGCTTCTTGACCGATGACGCCTTTGGCGATCTGCGCGCGGGTGCTGATCTGCTGTTTTGGCATTGGTTCACGCAACAGCTCAAGCAGCTCTTTCTGCAGGACCAGTATCTGCCCGGCCTCCGCTATCGCCAGCCACCAACACCGCCCCGGCGCAAAAAGGCGCCAGCGGGCGAGCTGCATCCGGTCTGGCAGTGGGCGGGTCGTGCCTACGAGCAGCTGATCGAGCAAGCGCTGCCGGCCATGCCGCCGGCCTGTGCTGCCGGCAACGAGGCTCAATTTGGGCCGGCCAGTCTGCTCGAGCACTGTGCCGCCGTGCTGCTCGACGAGCTGGTGCGCGCAACGCCGCTGCCGGCGACCTTTAAGAAGCGCATCGATGGCAGTTTGGTGGCGCTTGCTTTCGACCGGGCTCCAGGCCAGCAACCCCTGGCGGTGACGGACGAGCAGCAAGTGCAGTATCGCGCTTGGCGCCGCTGGCGGCAGGCCATCGATGGCGGTGAGCAAGCGGCCCGCTTCACGCTTGGCTTGCGCTTGCTGGAGCCGCCGGATGACAGCGGGACGACGAAGGCTGCCGGCGCTGCTAAGACCGATGCGGCCGCTGAGACTTCGCCTTGGACCCTGGAGCTGATCGTCATCCCACGCCATGATCCCTCGCAACGGCTGGCGTTGGCCGACTATTGGCAGGGCACCCAAGCCGAGCGCAAGGCCTTCCGCGCACAGCTTGGCGAGTCTGATTTCGAGCGTCAGCTGCTGCTCGATCTGGGGCTTGCGGCGCGCATCTATCCCAAGCTCTGGGACGGCCTGAAGACCGCCGAGCCGCAGTCGGTTGTGCTCAGCCTGGACGAGGCCTTCGATTTCCTCAAAGAGGCCGCCTGGGTCCTGGAGAACGCCGGCTATAAGGTGGTAGTGCCAGCCTGGTGGACGCCGACCGGACGTCGCCGGGCGAAGCTGCGTCTGCGCGGCAGCGGCTCCTCCGCCAGCCTATCCAGTGGCTCGACGCCGGGCACCAGCCGTTTTGCCATCAAGCAGCTGCTGCAATTCCGTTACGCGCTCAGCATCGGCGATGAAGAGATCAGCGAGGAGGAATGGCTGGCGCTGATCGACGCCAAGACCCCCTTGGTGCGCTTCCGCGGCGAATGGGTCGAGCTCGATCCCGAGCGCATGCGCGAGATGCTCGCGTTCTGGCAGCGCCAAGGCCAGGAGCCGGTCGAGCTGAGTCTGCCGGAGCTGCTGCAGCAGACGGCCGAGGACGACGCACTGGAGATCGATCGCGACTCGGTGCTGGCCGATCTGCTCGAGCGCCTGGGCAACGACAGCCGCCTTGAGCCGGCCGAGACCCCGGCCGGGCTCAACGCCAGCTTGCGTGATTATCAGCGGCGCGGTCTGGCCTGGATCGGTTATCTGGAGCAGCTCGGCATGAACGGCTGCCTGGCCGATGACATGGGCCTGGGCAAGACCATGCAGGTCATCGCCCAGCTGGTGCGCGAGCGGGCCGTTGGCGCTGATGTCAGCGTTGGCGCCGATGTCAGCGTTGGCGCCGATGTCAGCGTTGGCGCCGATGCCAGCGTTGGCGCCGATGTCAGCGTTGGCACCCATGCCAGCGATGGCACCGTCGAGCCGGATGGGGCCGCACCTGGTCCGACCCTACTGATCGCACCGACCTCGGTGCTCGGCAACTGGCAGCGCGAGGTGCAACGCTTCGCGCCGCAGTTGCAGACCCATCTGCATCATGGCCCGGCGCGCGAGCAGGACAAGCGCGCCTTCGCCGCTCAAGCCGATCAAGTGGCGCTGGTGATCACCTCCTATGCCCTGGCGCGCAAGGATCAGGCCCTGCTGAGCAGCGTCGATTGGCATCGCGTGGTGCTAGACGAGGCGCAGAACATCAAGAATCCCAAGGCGGCGCAGACCAAGGCGGTGTGCAAGCTGCCGGCCGTGCATCGGCTGGCGCTGACCGGCACCCCGGTCGAGAATCGGCTCGGCGATCTCTGGTCCCTGTTCCAGTTCCTGCAGCCGGGCTATCTCGGCACCCAGGCGCGCTTCCGCAAGACCTTCGAGCTGCCGGTGCAGCGCGATAAGGACCCGGCGCAGACGGCGATCCTCAAGACCCTGGTGCAGCCGTTCATCCTGCGGCGGGTGAAGACCGACAAGGCCATCATCAGCGACCTGCCGGATAAGCTCGAGGCGCCGCAATACTGCCAGCTCAGCCGCGAGCAGGGCGCCCTCTACGAGAGTCTGGTGGTCGATGTCGAGCGTCAGTTGGAGCAGGTTGAAGGCCCCGCGCGCAGCGGCCTGATGCTGTCGACGCTGATGAAGCTCAAACAGATCTGCAATCATCCGGCGCAGTTCCTGCAGGACGGTAGTCCGTTCACGCCGGAGCGCTCGCAGAAGCTGCAGCGCCTGCAAGAGATGCTCGAGGAGGCCATGACCGAGGGCGACAGCGTCTTGGTCTTCACCCAGTTCACCGAGGTCGGCGAGCAGCTCGCGCGCCTGGCCCGTCAACGCTGGCATCTGAACACCTTCTATCTGCATGGCGGCACCTCACGCCAACGCCGCGAGGCGATGATCGCCGAGTTTCAGGACCCGGCCAGCGAGCCCTCGCTGTTCGTTCTCTCGCTCAAGGCTGGTGGTGTCGGTATCACCCTGACCAAGGCCAATCATGTGTTCCATTTCGACCGTTGGTGGAACCCGGCGGTCGAGGATCAGGCCAGCGATCGTGCCTTCCGAATCGGTCAGGAGAAGACCGTGTTCGTGCACAAGTTCGTTACCATCGGCACGCTCGAGGAGCGCATCGATGCCATGATCGAGGAGAAGAAGGCGGTGGCCGGGGCCATCATCGGCAATGATGAGTCTTGGTTGACGCAGTTGGATAATGATCGGTTCAAGGCGTTGATTCGGTTGAATCGTGACGCGGTGGGAGAGTGATTTTGAGGAGTGAGTGATTAGGAGTGAGGAGTGAGTGATGAAGAGTGAGGAGTCAGTGGTGAGTGGTGAGTGGTGATGGGTCATCGGTGGGTGAGGTGTTGAGATGAGTAGCCGTGGTAAGACTTGGTGGGGGCGGCGTTTTATTGCTGCGTTGGAGCAGCAGATGGATTCTGGACGTTTGCAGCGGGGGCGTTCTTATGCGAGCCCTCGGCGTATTCTGAGCTTTGAGATCAGTGCGAAGGGGGTTGTGAGTGCGACGGTGCGAGGGAATATCAATCCCTATTTTGGGGTGACCAAGGAGCCGCGTTATCAGGTTGCGATTCAGCTCGATCCGATTCCGGCGAAGGCGCGTCAGACCTTGATCGCGCAGCTGGGTGGTCGCGCTGATCTGGTGAGTCATCTGTTGATGAATGAGATGCCGGAGGGGATCGATGCGGCCTTTGCTGAATCCGGGGTTGGGTTATTGCCGCGTTCGGAGCAGGACTTCAAGCGGACGGAGTGCTCTTGTCCGGATTGGGCGAATCCCTGTAAGCACATTAGACTTGTGACCAAATAATAATCGTTTTCTCATTGAAAAACATAGTTATTTTTGAGGTTGGCCAACCCTGCAACGACCAAGATCACCTGATCAGCCATGCGAGTAGCACGATTTCTGAACGTGT
>NZ_NHSH01000034.1 GCF_016653315.1 Halochromatium roseum
TTTTGACGTGATCCGAACCGCATTGCGGGCATAGCACTGAGATCTCGGCCATACAATAACCTTATAAAAAGCAAATATCGATATTATTCTACAGATTTTACGGATAAACCACGTCTAGAGCACTACCGGTTTCAAGAATCGATCCTGCTCGGCGCCGCCGATGCCGTTCAGACAGCGCTGAGGCGCTCGTCAAGCCCCTCATCCTGGCAGCCAGGTCAGGCAGCCGTCAGGCCTCGTGCGGCTTGCCAGTAGCACTGCATGCGTCGGTCGAGCCGCTTCGGCTTCTCCGCGTACAGCCGCGAGCCGAGCCAATAGGCCGCGTTGCGAAGCTGCTCACTCCGTTGTGCAGCAAGCGCGAGCAGGATCTGCTCGGCATCATTGGTTGGGCTGAACTCCTCGGCCTCCTCAATGACCTGCTCGAGCACTGCAAGGTCATGATCATCGCCAAGCAGATCGCCCAGCTGTTTGGTCTCCTTATAGGTCGCTTTGAGCACGCGTGGCCAGCTCGCACGCAGCAGCCTGACCTGGTAGCGCAGATACTTGGCGCGTTTGCGCCATTCATGGAACGTAGCGACGCCCGGCTGCGCGTAGGCTGCTTGCATGGCCCGGCGCCCGCGTTTGTAGGTCTTGCGCAGTCCCGGTCCGATCAGGGACCAGCCCGCGTCATCAGCGGGATCATCGGCGGGATCAGTGACCTCCGACGGAAGCTCCCACCCCGGGATGCGCTCGCGGGCTGCGACCAAGGCCGTGCGCGCACCCTCGAGCTGCTCGTCGAGTGCTTGAGCGCCCGCTGCAACCTTGGCCTTGTGGTCCTCGAGCCGTTGCCGCAGCGGGGCGAGCGACTCCGGGTCGAGGTTGTCGCGGAAATGATCGATCAAGGCATCGAAGGTCTCGATCGCCGCCTCGGCATCACGCAGCACCGACAGCGAGGCCGCGGCATCCCGGAATGCCGCATTCTCATGCGTGTAGAGCTTCGGCACTGCCGGTCTCACAAGCCGCAGCAGACCGCGCAGCTTCTTGCAGTCCTTGCGGACCTCATGCACGGCTTCATGATGCACGGCTTCATCCGGCGCCTCCTCGGTGCCGTCGATCTTTGCAACGGCGTGATCGATCAGCTCAGTCGCAATCCGACGAGCCTCAGCATCAAGTGGCTGTTCGGGGTCGAGCTCGTAGTTCATTGCGCTCAGGCATCCTCGCTGCTGGTGGCGTTCTGCTCGGGCTTCTCTTCCTCAGCGGGGAGCGGCGGATCAACGGGCGCATCGCCGCGGTCCCCAGGCATCTCGCTGAGGCTGACCTCATCGAAGTGAGCGTCGAGCATGACCTTTAGATTCTTATGGCCAACGTTCGCATGGCAGCTGACACAGCCCTCGCCGACGTCGCCGCCGAAATAGGCCTTGTGCGCGGCTAATGCCGCGGGATCATCGCTGGTCGCATCCTTCAAGGCCGCGTGGCAACTGAGACAGCCGGAGTCGTAGACGTACTCGGCGCGCTCCTCGAGCTCAGCGATCCAATCGGGCTTATGGATCGGATAGATCGCCTGTGCGATGGCGTCGCGCGTCCCGGTCTTGGCCTTCGCAAACAGATGCTGCGCCGCACCGTCGTGGGGGAGATGGCAATCGGTGCAATGCGCCACCACACCGCCCGGGTTGTTGCCGCCATGGACATCCTGCTCATGCGAGGTCGCAAAGGGCTCCATGGTGTGGCAGCTGGTGCAGAACTCTGCGTCCGAGGTTTCTTCAATCATGTTCTCGGTGCCGATCCAGCCTGCAGCCATCACGGCGGGAACGATGACGGCGACGACGATCAGCGTGAAGAGGAGGCGTCGAATCCAGCGCTTGGTCATTTAGGGAGTCTCCTTCGATTTGGACGATAGTTGGATCAGGGGAGTGGAGCGGTGAGGTGGCTGGTCGCGAGGCGATGACCTGGCACGATACCCACTCAGCGATCGCGTCCACTGGGAGCAGGATCTTTTGCAAAGTGGCCAGCAGAAACTGGGCCAACTCGGAGAAACGCGCCGCTGGGCGCCTTCTGGATGCAGGGGCCTGGGCGCAGTCGCCCAAGCGCCGGCTATTGGACTGGTTCATAGGCCCCAGGGATGCGGCATTTGAACCATTCCTTGCCACCACGCCGACTCAGCATCGGTCTAATAGGAGCTCCAGATAGCCGGCCCGATTCCTGCACAAAACAACCGGCACGATGCCTGCCGGATTTCTGCCGAAAGAGCCGCAGAGCGATCCGGAAGACCAGACAGCAACTGCACAGGAGATCTGATGTCTAGCGTTGAACAACAGTCCGGAGCCAAGCCTGGACTCCGCGACCGACTCAAGGCGCTGCGGCCCGATTCCGGCCGTCCCGCCCAACCCGGACCTCAGCGACCCGGCGGGACACCACCTTGGCAGAATGCCATCTATGCCCTGATCGCGATCTTCGCGCTGTCCACGGCTCTGAGCTTGCTCCGCTCCCCGGGTCCGGAAGAGATCTCCTATACCGAACTCAAGCAGGCCGTGCGCGAGGGGCGCGTCGCGCAGGTGACCTTCGAGGGCCAGCAGGTCAGAGGGCGATTCATCGACCCCGCGGAGAGCCAGCGCACAACTGACGGCGCGAAAGACGGCTCCTCAGGCGAAACCCTGGGCGAAACCTCAGGCGAAACCTCAGACGAGACGCAGGAGGCCAACGCGTCGAAAGCCGAAGCCGGCGCTGGAGCCGAAACTGGAGCCGAAACTGGAGGCGAAAGCGAAGGCGAAGGCGAATCCAAAGCCGGGACTGAATCAGCAGTTGAAACTGAACCCGATGCAGACAACAGCAAGGCCGAGCAGCTTGGCGGGCGTTTCATCAGCACCCTGCCTCAAGTGCAAGATCCAGGACTACTGGATCTGCTCGAGAAGCACGATGTCGAGATCGATGCCGAGTCGACCGAGACCGGCCTGTTTGGCCGTGTGCTGATCACGCTGCTGCCCTGGCTGCTGATCCTCGGCCTGTTCTTCTACCTCAGCAACCGCATGCAGCGACGCATGATGGGCGGCGGTGGCGATGGCCAAGGCGGCGGTCTCTTCGGCATCGGCAAATCCAAGGCGAAGCGCGTCGAGTCCGAAGAGGTCGACACCAGCCTCAAGCAGGTCGCAGGGCTCGAGAATGCCAAGGCCGACCTGCAGGAGATCATCGACCATCTCTCTGATCCGCAGCGCTTTCGCGCCCTGGGAGCCAAACTGCCGAAGGGCGTCCTGCTGGTCGGACCGCCCGGTACCGGCAAGACCCTGCTCGCGCGGGCAGTCGCCGGCGAGGCTGGCGTGCCCTTCTTCAACGTCAGCGGCTCCGAGTTCGTCGAGATGTTCGTCGGTGTCGGCGCCTCGCGCGTGCGCGATCTGTTCAATGATGCCAAGCAGCAGAGCCCCTGCGTGCTGTTCATCGATGAGATCGACGCCATCGGCCGCTCGCGCGGCACCGGCCTGGCCAGCGGAGGTGGCGGTAATGACGAGCGCGAGCAGACGCTGAATCAGATCCTAAACGAGATGGACGGCTTCTCGCCGCATGAGGATGTCGTGGTGCTCGCCGCGACCAATCGGCCTGACGTGCTCGATCAGGCCCTGCTGCGCCCGGGGCGGTTCGACCGCAAGGTCTACCTGGAGCTGCCCGACCGCGATGCCCGCCAGGCGATCCTCAAGATCCACGCCGCCAAGGTGGTCTTGGGCGAGGATGTCGATCTCGAGCGCGTGGCCGAGCGAACCGTTGGCTTCTCTGGCGCCGATCTCGAGAACCTGGTCAATGAGGCGGCGCTGCTCGCCGGCCGTGCCAAGCAGGGCGAGGTCGAGATGTCACAGTTCTCGCAGGCACGCGACAAGATCGTGCTGGGTGCCGAGCGTGAACAGGGTATCGACGACGAGGAGCGCGAGTTGGTCGCCTATCACGAGTCCGGCCATGCCCTGTTGGCCTGGCTGCTGCCCAATGCCGATCAGCTCGACAAGGTTACGATCATCCCGCGCGGACGCGCCCTCGGCATTACCGAGCAGGTGCCGCCCGAGCGGCGCCATACCTATCGCCAGGGCTACCTGCGCGATCGTATCGCGGTGATGTTGGGTGGACGCCTCGCCGAGCAAGTGATCTTTGACGAGGTCACCACCGGAGCCGAGGCCGATCTCGATCAAGCGACCGAGCTGGCCCGGCGCATGGTCACCCGCTGGGGCATGAGCGAGGCGATCGGACCGGTCGCGTTCAAGTATCCGGATGATCAAGGTGCGCCTGCGTTGGCGATGGGAGCGCGCAAGTTCAGCGATGCCACCGCCCAGCGGGTCGATGCCGAGATCATATCGCTGATCGATGGCATCGAGCAGCATGCGCGCCAGCTCGTCGACGAGAACCGCGACCGCCTTGAGCGTTTGGCCAAGCGCTTGCTCGAGGCCGAAACCCTCAGCCGCGAGCAGATCGATGCGGTGCTGAATCGCTAGGACATTCCTGGTCTAGTGATCGCCGCTCATGCCCTTCGGCGGCCCCGGCTCGATCTGACCGGTCTCCATGCGCGCCTTGTGGATCGCCTCGAGCTTGTAGAAGCTCTGCTGAAGCTGGAAGAAACCGTGCCAATGGGCCCAGTCGGGACCGGCCATCATCGCCCCATGGCGGGCGCGGCGGCCTTCGTGATGCCATAGGTGGTAGAAGGTGATCTGGAAGTCATCCTTCCAGGGGTTCTCCTTCAGCAGCCCTTCGGCCGCCAGTTCGTCGCGCATCTCCTTGGCCGGGTCCCAGTAGGCCTCGTTGTAGAGGCGCACCGCGGCATCGGCCTGATGGAAGAAGCTCTCGGTGTGCAGCTCGCCGTGACAGGCGCTGCAGACCTGCTTCATCTTCTTTCTGCCCTCGGGACCATCGCCGAGCAGGGGGCTCATCACATCGTCGGAGTCTCGCACGCCAGAACGCTTTGCCCAGAGATTCCAGTACAGCCGCTCACTGATATCGTGGGTGGTACTGAGCGTGCCGATGCCGCTCATGTGGCAAGTGGCACAGGTCGGCGCGCGGTAGTCACCGGGCTCCCAGGCATCGGCGGCCGAGTCCCAGCGCCATTCGTGGCCCTCGGTGGCGTAGAGCTGGCCGTGCTTGCTGTTCTCGTAGACCTCGATGTCCGGGTGATCCGGACCCAGGTGGCAGGACGCGCAGGCGGCGGGTCGCCGCGCCTCTTCGATGGAGAAGCGGTGGCGGGTATGACAGGCGACGCAGCTGCCCGTGCTGCCGTCCGGATAGATGTTGCCCATGCCTGAGTTGGGCCAGGTGCGGGCCGTTGGGCGGCCATCGTCATCCAGGGTGATCTCGGTGCCATGGCACTGCATACAGCCGGTCATGTCCGGCGCGGCGCTGAGCTCGGGGTGGCCGCGGCCCTCGTGCATATGGACCAAGGCGTGAAGGTCGTCCTTAGGGATCTGTTGGCGGTAGGCGCGGACATGGCCGCTGCGGTTGAACTGCTCCTGCTCGCGCGGATGGCAGCGCCCGCAGGTATCCGGCGACACCAGCACTGAGATGTAGGTATCGGTGCCGACGAGGGACTCATGCTGGGTGGCATTGGGCGCATCGGCCGAGACCTGGTGGCAGTCGAGGCAGGTGACGCCTACATGGGCATGGCGGCTGCGCTTCCAGTCGCTGATGATGCCCGGATTGTCCTGCTTGTGGCACTCGATACAGCTCTTGCTGAGCTTGGTGACACCGCGGTCGATGACGATCGACCGCACCTGGCTGAGGTCGCCAAGTGTCTCCGTTGCGTTGTCTTGGGCGTTGACTTGGGCCTTGTCTTGTCCAGTCGCCGCGTCCTTCTCAGCCGCTTCCTGCTGCGTTCCAGCACGCGGGGATGGGTCGGACTGGACCGGATTAGACTGGCCCAACTCGGGCTGAGCGGCGGCAGGCCCGGCGAAGAGCGCCAAGCTCAGAGCAAGCGTCGTCCATCGGTTCATGGGGAGTCTCCTCTGTTGGGGGATGGCGCCAGGGCCGCGGCAAGCTCCCGGTGCCCGACCTGGGCGTGGCAGCTCA
The DNA here is from genome assembly GCF_016653315.1 of Halochromatium roseum. GTDB lineage: Bacteria > Pseudomonadota > Gammaproteobacteria > Chromatiales > Chromatiaceae > Lamprobacter > Lamprobacter roseus. Next base: position 6,004 of record NZ_NHSH01000034.1, read on the forward strand.
CACACTGCTTCTCGATCTCACCGAGGAAGTACGGCCGATGGGCGACGAAGGCGGGGTTGTTGCCGCGCGCGTCCTCGAGGTCGCGATGGCACCTCAGGCAGCCGGAGTCGAAGACATAGTGCTCGCGGTGTGCAAGCCCGGCCTGCCAGTCGATGGCGTCGAGGTCGTAGGTGAGCTGCGCCCAGACATCGTGAAGACCGAAGCGCGCCTTGGTCCAGAGATAGCTCGCAACATTGTCGTGGCGCAGGTGGCAGTCGGTGCATTGCGCAGCGAGGCCACGGGGGTTATTGCCTCCGTGAACATCGTCCTGAAAGGTACGGGCAAAAGGTTCCATGGTATGGCAGGTCGTGCAGAAGTCTGGTCCCGAGGTCGCCTTCAGCGACGCTTCGGTAAGCATCCAGGAGGCCATCACGCCCAAGGGGACGAGGACCATGACCAGCACGATGACCAGCAATGCCTTCTTCACTCTCTGTACCCCCGTCGAGCAACGGTCTTCTCCTCCAGTGAAGGTGATCGTCGGACCCGCCACTGCACCGACACGCTCTCAGTCTGAAGCACCCCGTATGCCAGCTCCCAGGTTCCGAGCCTCAGGCTGTGCGATATCGCATTCCTACAGCCCGGGGTTGACTGCGGTTGGCCGCCTGCGTCACGAGGATCGGTCGCAGGCTTTTTGACGAGTGACTGGGTAACACTGGGTGAAATGCCCCTATCGCTGGCTGTAATGCCCCCGACCTCATTCGCCGTGGCGCGATGCGCCTTCCCTTGTCGCCCCCCGCCGGTACTGAAGAAGGCGGCGCCGACAGCACCGCAACCGAGCATGCGGAGGCGCCGCCGGTCGCTGCCTCACCGGCGGCCGCGGCGGTAAAAGCCCCGCAGCAGGGCCTCACCCTTGGTAGTCTCAAGCAACAGAACCGGAAGATGGCATGATGAGCGCCCTGAATCGCAAGGCCGCTGGCCTACCAGAAACCATCTGGGACCGCATCGATGAGCGTGCGCTCGAGGCGGCGAGCGACGTCCTCACCGGACGCCGCTTCCTGCCTGGATCAGGCGACCTATGGCAAGATAATCCAGAGCCTGTTCTGGGCGACTGGCTATAACGCTGCCGCCATCCCCTTAGCAGCCGGGGTTGGCTATGGTGCCGGCATCCTGCCGAGTCCGGCCGTCGGCGCCGCATTGATGTCGCTGTCAACCATCTCCAACGTCTCACCGCTGTCCATCGCGCGCACTGGATAGCCGACCTTGGCACGCCGCGCCGGCGAGCAGTTGGACCTCGCTCCGCGCGGGCAGCTCGCAGCGGCGGGGTCATCGGCTTTGTAATGCTCGGTGTCGACTGGCCGGACGCTGCCGAGCAGGCCTTTGGATATCGTCTTCGGACTCTCGATCGCTTACTTCCACTTGCGCCATGCGCTGCCGCTGGCGCCGCGATCGCTGCTCTATCCGCTGATCGGCAAGCGCATCCATGGTCCGATCGGCCATGCCATCGACATCCTGGCCACCGTCGGTACCCTGTTCGGCGTCGCCACCTCCCTTGGCCTCGGCGCCATTCAGATCAACGCCGGCTTGGGTCGTCTCTCGGGCGTGCCTCAGGCGGAGACAGTGCAGGTGGCGATTATCGCGGTCATCACCCTGATCGCGACGATCTCGGTTGTGACGGGTGTTCATCGCGGCATCCACTTGCTCTCGCGTCTCAATCTCGGTCTTGCCGGGCCAAGGCCCTGGCCCAATCGCTTCGGCATAGCCTTTGCTTCGATCACGATGACGTTGAGCCGAGGATGCCCATCGCTAGACGCCTGTCAGCGTTCACTGCATCCCATCATCCGTGACAACGAGCGGAGGAGTGATCATGAATACCTTAGTCTTGGAAACCAGCCAAACCCCGCAACACCGATTTGCCATCCGGCGCTTGCACGCTGCCCAGCCACTCTCGTGGCTGCGAAGCGGCTTCGATGACCTCATCGCGGCGCCTGTCATCGGTCTGCTCTACGGCGTCGCCGTGGCGGCGCTGGCGCTGCTGCTCGTGTCACTGACCGTCGGCCTCAACCGCTTCTACGGCCAAAGCTAGCCGTTCGCGCTGGTGTTCGGGGGCATTGCACTGCTGTTGGCCGTGCTTGCATTCCGCATCACTGCGGTATCGCTGCCGATGTTGATCGATCAGCGCGTGGATGCCATCAACGCCGCATTCGCAAGCTGGCGCGCGGTTGGCGATAACTGGCCAGCGATGAGCCTGTGGGCGATCCTGATCGTACTGTTGGTGACCATCGGCATTCTGACCTATTTTGTCGGCTTGATCATCGTCACCCCCATCCTTGGCTATGCCAGCTGGCATGCCTATCGCGAGACCTTGATCCCGGAATCCAAGGAAGCCAGCGGTCGAGATACCGACATCTCAGGCGATTTCTGTCAAAGCGCATATCGCCTTGCTGGTCTTTTCGCTGGTCTTTTCGCTCGCCTTCCGCATCGCGTCGTCGGTCACAGCGCCCGGCTATGCTGCCGACGACGCTCCTTGAAGGAAGACGAAAATCCCGCGCAATTTGGCGCGCGCTTTTTCGGCCATCGCCCTACCAAGCTGCAGCATGACAAGCCTGATCTCCGGCGAGGAGCACCGAATTCTGGCTGAGCTCGCCATTGCGCTCGCGATTGGTCTCCTCTTCGGCCTCGAGCGCGGCTGGCACGGCGAGCAGGACGGCGATCATAAAAAGCCAGCCGGCGTTCGTACCTTCGGCCTGATCGGCCTGCTTGGCGGCGTTGGCGGCGTGATCGCACAGGCGCTCTCGCCCATCGTTCTCGGCTTCCTGTTCCTGGCCCTGGCTGTCGTCGCGCTCGGCAGCTACCTCTTCCATGTCCGAGAGACAGACGCCATCGGCAGCACCACCCTGATCGCCGAGCTGCTCGCATTTGCTCTGGCCGCCCTCTCAACGCTGGGGCATCAAGCCGAAGCGGCATCGGCCGCAGTCATCTCGACACTGCTGCTCGGCTACAAACCACAATTACATCGCTGGCTTGCCCGGCTCGAGCAAGCCGAGCTGCAAGCCACCCTCAAGCTATTGTTGATGACCGTGGTCCTGCTGCCGGTCTTGCCCGACCAAGGCTATGGACCGGATCAGGCGCTCAACCCCTATGAGCTCTGGTGGCTGGTGGTCTTGATCGCCACGATCTCATACGTCGGCTATTTCGCGATCAAGGTGTTCGGGGCCAATGCGGGTGTCGCGCTCACCTGCCTCCTCGCCGGACTCGCCTCCTCGACCGCGCTGACGTTGCAGATGGCCCGCATCGCGCGCCATCAGCACACAGATCAGCGCACACAGGCCAACCTCATCGCGACCGGCATCCTGATCGCGAACACCACGCTGTTTCCGCGCATCCTAGTCATCGTCACGCTGCTGAAGCCGAGTCTGGCGCTCGCCTTGGCGCCGCCCCTGATCGGCATGACGTTACTGACCTTGCTACCAACCCTCGCGTTCTGGCTCCGCCGCGGAGCGCCGCTCGAGGCCGGCGCGCTGCAGGTCAGCAACCCCCTCGCCCTGGGCCAGGCGTTGCGCTTCGGGTTGCTGTTGGCGGTCGTCATGCTGGTCGCGCGCATCAGCGCGGAGATCTTTGGTAGCGCGGGGTTGCTCGGTGTCGCCGCGGTCTCCGGTGTCGCCGATCTGAATGCGATCACGCTCTCGATTGCCCGCATGGAGCTGGAGCAGATCGGTCAGCGCACGGCGCTGATCGCCATCCTCATCGCATTGACCACCAACGCATTGTTCAAGACCCTGCTCTGCGCAACGATCGCTGGTCCAAGGCTGGCCTGGCGCATCGGTCTATCGCTCAGCGCCGCCCTGCTCGTCGGCTTCGCGATGGTGCTGTTCGGGCATGACAGCGCAGCGTGGATCGATCGGCTTTCGCTGCCAATGGCTGACCTGACAGCGGACTAGCCCGCCCGTCAGGCAACCGAAGAGACCCAGGAAATGATCGAGGAGACCGGCGACCGCATCGAGTCCGCCACTGATTGATGACCCTCTAGCGACCCAGACCAACCTCGAACAGCTGCTCCGGCAGATGGGCTCGCACCCCCTCGGCATCGTAGCGAGTCAAGTCCTTGTCGATCTCGAGCACAACCTGGCGAGCCGTCTCATCCGACAAACTCTTGCGGAGCAGACCGAGGAAGGCCGGCGGCGCCACCAGCCCGAGCATCTCGAAGCGCTGCTCGGTTCTCGCCTGATCCAGGGTCTCGGTGAGCCATTTGGCGAAGCGCTGAGCCTCGACCTCGCCTGGCTGTGTCCTCGGCTCAAGCGCGTGGCGCCCTTCTCCACCCGAGTCGAACGCCCGACCTGGGCGATCAGTGACCAGATCCTGGTCCAAGAGTCGGTTTTTCGGGCCAATGAAATCGCGCAGCTCAGTGAGCGGACCGGTCGGGCTCTCCGCCGCGTAGAGCACGGCACGACCTTCATCGGCCACGATCAACCAGAGTTTAGTATTGGGCATAACAGACCTCCACATCAGTGCCCGCGCTCAACGCATGTCGAGCGCAGGCCTGTCTTGTTCGAGTCGCTCGGCCAGTCGCTCGGCCAGTCGCTCGGATAGCTGGCCAAGCGAAAGCGCGGCGCCATAAGCTCGCCTTAACCGGCGAGCGGTCAGCGCGGCCGATCAACTGCTGCTTGACAGCGTGACCACTGAATCGGCAACCAGTTCGCGCCCCTCGAACAGATCGTTATCGATCTGGCCGGTCACACTCACACGGTCGCCCACCTCAATCTTCTGGTAACCCTCGTCGTCGAGCGGGTTGTAGGCCATCTCCTCAACCTCGACGCGGACCTCGCGGAGGCCCGTATCGACAACAAACTCATCTGTTCCAACCTCGGTCACCCTGCCCTGCACGATCGTCGCCGAGATCACCACCGGCGTACTGACGGTGACGATGACATCGTTGATGTCTTCCTCATCGACGGCCGATGCATAGAAATAGGTGTCGATGTTTTCCACATAGACGCTGCTCGCCTCGAGCGTCCGCGCCTCGAACAGATCATCATCGATGCGGCCGTTGACGGTGACCTTATCGCCCCTGACCAGCTTATAGCCATCGGCATCGCGATCACCGTCATCCATCTCGACGGTCATCAGTCCGTCGCCATAGTCGAGCACGAAGGCGTCACGGGTCACGCTCTCGACCGTTCCGCTGACGCTGATCCAGCTGTCATCGGGCTGGGTCATCGGGTCTTCAGCCCAGACCGACGTCGCGCCTGTCAACGCCAGTGCCAGTGCAGAGCTCGCTATCGTCTTGGTCTTGAATTGCATGGAAATCTCCGTTGATTGAGTCGACTGATCACGGCCCGTCAGTCAGCGCCAACCTAGGCGCCCTGGCTCAGCCGCGCGCTTGTCTCGGGCAGTCGCATCGCAATCGGCCTGCCCACCGGAGTGCCAGCAACAGCGATGCCAAGTCGTCGCTAGCCGTCGTCATGCACAATCGCCAAGCACCCAACTCAGGCGCCCAACTCAGGCGCCGAGCCCAAGCGCCGAACCCAAGCGCTTCCGGGGCGCGGGCTTTACGCCTTACTGCCAACGCTCGAGGTCACGACAGCGGCGCTCCCTCACCGGCCATGTCCGACTCCAGTCCCAGGTGGCGATTTCACCCGATCGCAGGCGATTTGCCCCGTTCAGCGTTGGACTGCATTGGCGTCATGCCTCATCAACCCGTTATCACCGTTTCAGCGCCTCCATGATTTCGATTCCGGAATGCCTTGTGCATGTTGGATGAGTGCTTGTTCAACCGGTACTTGTTCAACCGGTGCTTGTTGAACTGGCCTCGTTGAGCTGAACCCTCAACCCATGACGTTCCTTTGCAATGAAACCGAGGCGCCCCCTTATGACCCACCAGAGTGAACAGATCAACGCCGTGCGCAAGGCCTGGCACGATGACCCGGACATTGGCGAGCTGGCCGATCGACTGCATCTCATCCCGCGCGAGACCGAGCCGGCCTGCCAATGGCGCGTTGTCGGCGAGGTCCCCTCGATTGCCGCACGGCGCAAAGCCACGCCACTCGCACGCAAAGCGCTCGCGACGACTGACGTCGAGGATGACGTCTCGCTCGAGCCGGCGATCCGGGAGTCGGATGAAGCGCTGGCGGCCGAGGTGCGCAACAGGCTGCGCGCTGAGTCCTTGCTCACCGAGGTTCGTGTGATGGAATCCGGCGACCGCCCGCCAGCGCTCGCCCAACCCTGGATCGGGGTGATCGCGAGTGACGGCATCATCCACTTGGGCGGCTGGGTGCCTGAGCTATCACTGGCAGCGCTGGCTGAAGGCCTGGCCTGGGAAACCGGTGCCTGTCGTGACGTGCGTAATCTGATCAACTATCAGCCGCTGAATGAGAACCCGGACGCAGCCATAGCTGAAGCGGCGACCACCCTGATGCGTGAGCATCCACGGCTTGGCGATCAGCCGATTCATGTCGAGGTCAGGCTCGGCGAAGCGACCCTCATTGGGACCGTGAGCGATGACAAGAAGTGGCAGCTCGCCGAATCGCTGTGCTGGTTTGCACCCCATGTCCGCGCCGTCGACAACCAGCTCGAGATCTCGGGCGAGCTGACCTGAGTTCGATCACGAGCGCAGGCTCGCGGCTGCGCGACCTGGATTGGCAATTGCAAGGAAGACGATGACGCGTTCGAGCGCTACCGCGTCTCAGGCGCGGTTTTATCTTATCGACGATGGAGTCATTGCCATGATCGAACCCTCTTTACAGCCAATCCTCGCCCTCGTCGCCGGCATTCTGATCCTGGTGCAGCCGAAATTTTTAAATTACATCGTGGCGATCTATCTGATCGTCGTCGGCATTCTCGGAGTCGTCGGTCGCATCTAACTGCCCCCCTGGCCGTTCGAGCAATCGATTCGCCATCCCATCAATCCGTCGCTTTCGGCCCATCACTCTTGATTCAATCCCGGTGATCACTCAATCGCAACGATCATCTAAGGAGTCAAACATCATGAAGAACAACATGAAACTCGGCCTTGTTATCGTCCTCGTCGTTGTCGTCGGCTTTCTTTACCTCCGTTGGGGGCCAAAATCCTGGGAGGTACAGATTACCGGCGCCACTGGCGACGGCCGGGACGTCCAATATCGCATCGAAACCGTTGAGGCTGGCACCGCGGACACCTTGATTTTCAGAAACGAAGATGCCGGATTTACGCCACCTTACTTCAAGTTCGACTCCGCCCGGCTGCAATCCATCGCCCGCCGTGTTGGCCAAGCGTGCCCCGAGAAGGCGGTGCATATCAATGGCTATGGCCTGCGTATCCCCTGGCTGAACATGTTCCCGAATGCCGTCTCCATCGACGCTCCGGAACGCTGCCGAAAGGCGCCCACTGAGAACGCTGCAGTCCATCATTGAACCCATGTCATCCGCTAAGACAGCTGAGGCTGACACTCAAGCCAGCGCTTCTGCACTCGGGCGCGCCGCGGAATCGCCCTGTTGGGTGCGGTTTATTTGAACCAGTGCTGGGGGATTTGCTGCAGGCTCGCGGACCCCGAGCGTCAACGCTGATCGCAAGATCCAACCTTAACCCTGGCCATGGCCTATCGCTCAAGGTCGATCCGGGGGCACTGAGCGTCTCAAGCACCCGGCGACTTTGCAGCTGGCACGGGACGTGCGAAGTCCATGGAGGCCACGACTGGACTCGCAAGCGGGGAGATGCCTTCCGCGCTGAGTCCACCGGGCCTACCCATCACATGATCAACGAGGTGAAAACGATGAACTGGGATGAAATCAAAGGCAAGTGGAATCAACTGCAAGGCCAGGCGAAAACGCGCTGGGCGAAGCTGACCGACGATGATCTACTGGCCGTGGAAGGCAACAAGGATAAGCTGGTCGGCAAGGTCCAGGAACGTTATGGCATCACCAAGGAAGAAGCAGAGCGTCAGGTCGACGAGCACCAGTGGAACTAAGGCCTGAGCTAAAATTCAGAGGGGCGGCCCTTAACCGCCCCCGCGGCCTGTCATGGCTCCTTCACATCAACAGCGTCCACTTGGCGAAGGTCGCGGCCTGCCCCGCTGGACGTCCCTGCGCGTCAGTCAGCGTCCACACTGTTGCCTGTTCGATCAGGAAGCGTCGTCCGGACGAGGAGACGCGCACACCGTGATAGTCGTCGATGAAACCGCGTTCGGAGACCGCCGCCAACAGCCGTGCGCGTTCTTCACGGCTCACCGGCTCGGCGGACAACCGCGATGGCATCGATGTGATCCGCGCCCAGGTCATCTCGAACAGTCGCTGGGCAGTCCGGTTGGCGTAGTTGAAGATCGGATCGGGCTCGGTGCCATGCGAGAGCACCACGAATGGGGCTTGGTAGAGTGCCTCGGCCAGCGACTGATCTGCCTTGGCAACGAGCAAGTCGGCTCCTACGAGACGTCGATAATTCGTGCAGAGCAGCCTGGCGTGCTCAGCGAGAAAGGCATTGTCGGGAGAGAACTCGGACGGCATGATTGGGTTTCCTCCAGTCATGAACGGGTGGTGACTCGGGCGCTGGCTGATCATCGGATTGAAGCGCTGGGTGAAATCACCTTCACTTAAGGAAGTCCGGCATGTGCGGACGCTTCGCCCAATTCGCCGATCCTGGCACCCTCGCCGATCACTTCGGGGTCGAGACGACAGCAGTTGGCGCCCGCCCGCGCTACAACGTCGCACCCACGCAGCCGATGATCGCCGTGCGACTGGTCGATGATCAGCAGCATCGCGAGCTGGTGCAACTGCGATGGGGCCTGGTACCGTTCTGGTCCAAGGGGCCGGACAACCGTTACAGCATGATCAACGCCCGAGCGGAGACGGTGGCGAGCAAGCCAGCCTATCGGGCCGCGTTCGCGCAGCGTCGCTGTCTGATTCCAGCCGATGCCTTCTACGAATGGCAGGCGGGGAAGGATGGCAAGCAGCCGTATGCGATCCGCCGCAAGGATCAGGCGCCATTCGCGATGGCTGGCCTCTGGGAGCATTGGCAAGGCAATGACGGCTCGGTGATCGACTCCTGCACGATCATCGTCACCGAGGCCAACGCCCTACTCCGCCCGATCCATGAGCGCCCGCTGAGACCCTGACGCTCGAGATCGATCCATCCTTGCTTGAGCATGCGCGCGAGCGCCTGGCACAGCGGCACCGGGACACCCCGCCTGAGGAGCTGGTTGCGGCGCTGGTGACCAGCATCCTCGACAACTCGGGCTATCCGCTCAGCGCCACACGCACGGACGCTGGCCAGATCCGCATTCGCTACCGGCTGCGCTCGTTCAGCGAGCCGATCCTGTAGCGCTGCGCGGTCTCATCCTCAGGTCGTCCTGGGTTGCCGGCTAGCGCAACGCAAGATAGAGCAGCGGACCCAATAGCGGCGTCTGCACAGCCAGAGCGGACCAGCCGCTCAGGCGCAGCCCGCGCCGCTGTCGATCCATCACCGCACAGCGATGCAGCGCGATGGTCAAGACCAGCAGGTCGGCACTCATCACAGCGATGAAGGCCGAGTCCTGACGCTGGGCGGCGAAGATGCTCAGATCTCCAGCCAAGACCGCAAAGCCAATCAGCCCCAGAGCCGTCAGCAGCAACACCAGGCCGGTGATCCGCGAGCCGAGCGCGCGCACAAAGGCACCGGGTGCCGGCTGCAAGGGCGCGCGCAGGTCCCGTATCACCAGATAGGGCAGCAAGACGACACCACCGAGGACGAAGCTGCCCAGCGCAAAGGGCCAGGGGCTGGGTTTGCCGGTATCAAACAGCAGGATGGCGAGGAAGGCGACCGGCAAGACCCCGAGCAGGTTGAACACGGCGATCGCGATCGGATCGACGGCTTGCACGCGCGCCAAGGCGAGATCGCGGAGTTGGCCGAGCAGGTCCGCTGGAACCGCAGGTGCGAACAACAGCGCGTAGGCCAGCAGCAGGAGCCAGAGTACGGCGAACAGCCAGCGGTCCGAGCGGCGATCAGTGAACACGATGTCAATCAGGTTCCTGGGTTGGTCATGAATGCCGAACGCGCTGGCTTCAGATCCAGCAAGGGTGTGCCATGTCACACTAGCGCTCAGCACAACGGGTCCTATGATCGGACGTTCATCGTCCAGGAGACACAAGGTATGCACACAGGTTACGCGATGATCGTCGGCGCTGGCTCCGGTACCGGCGCCGCCGTTGCCAAACGGTTGGCCGCTGAAGGCTGGCCGGTGGTGCTGACCCGGCGCAACGCGAAAGCGCTCGATGCGCTCGCCGCGGAGATCGAGGCGGCCGGTGGCCGCGCTCTCGCCGTCGCGGCCGATGCGAGCGATGCGGCCGAGGTCAGCGCCCTGTTCGAGACCGCGTCGGAGCACTTCGGCACTCCGGAGCTGGTGGTGTTCGCGACGGCCGGGTTCGCGATGGGACATCTGGTCGAGACCGAGCCCAGCCGGCTCTATGAGCTGTGGCAGGGCAGCACGCTGGCAGGCTTCCTGATTGCGCGTGAGGCAGCCAAACGCATGCTGCCGGTCGGCTCTGGATCATTGCTGTTCATCGGTGCGACCGCGTCGGTCAAACAGAGCCCTTGCTTTTCCGCCTTTGCCGCGGCCAAGCATGGCCTGAGAGCACTGGCAGGCAGTCTGGCACGCGAGGTTGGCCCGCAAGGGATTCATGTCGCACACCTGATCATCGACGGGATTATCGATGTCCCACGGGTGCATGAACAGATGCCGGAGATGGCGGCAGCGCGGGGTGAGCAGGGCTTGATCAAGCCCGAGCATATCGCCGAGACGCTACTCTGGCTGCATCGTCAGCCAAAGGATGCTTGGACCTTCGAGCTGGATCTGCGCCCGGCCACCGAGCCTTGGTAACCTTCGACCCAACTGGGAGCGACTAATCCCTATGAACCCACAGGATCTCGAACGCGCCCGCAACGCCTGGACCTATCGCGGCCAGCAACGGCCGCCGTTTGCTGTCGTGCCTGCTGAAGGGCAGGAATCGGTCTGGGATTACCCGCGCCCACCGGCCTATGTGCCAGACCAGCGCTGGGTTGAGGTCTATGCCGGCGAGCAGCGGATCGCCCGCACTCAGCGCGCGATCCGGGTGCTGGAGACGGGTCACCCCCCAGCGTTCTATCTGCCGCCAGAAGCGGTGGACCAAGTCCGGCTGCGGCCCAGCGCGCGCCGCAGCTTCTGCGAATGGAAGGGCGAGGCCGAATACTTCGATGTTGAAGGCAGCGCCGCGGGCTGGATCCGCAACGCACTCTGGCGCTATCCACGACCCGAGGCCGAGGCGAGCGTCATCGCCGGCTGGTTTGCCGCCTATCCGAGTCTGCTGCGCTGCGTTGTCGCTGGCGAGCCGGTGCGCGCGCAGGCCGGTGGCTTCTACGGCGGCTGGATCACCAATGAGCTGGTCGGCCCGTTCAAGGGTGAGCCGGGGAGCGGGCATTGGTAGCGCACGAACGGTGCGCGGCGATCCTCAGCGCGCTGTCATCGAGCGGCCGATCAGCGGTGATCTGGATATCAATGGCTGGGAGCTGCGTAAGGCCTTGGGACTGCTCGGCAAGGGCAACGCGACGCTGATTGAGTGGCTGGACTCGCCGATCGTCTATCGCGCTGACCCGGTGTTTCTGCAGCGGTTGCGTGCACTCGCTGAGTCTGTCTATCGACCAAGCTAAGGCGCGCCAAACCGCGCCGGGCACAATGCCTGATCTTTCAACCCAAGCTCAAAGCGCGGTTTGGCGTCGCCTTGAGCGGCTTGTTAGGCGGCTGGCATGGAAATGAAAGAGATCGATGCTCAGGTTTTCGTCGATGAACAGCATGGCCCTTGCGTCCGGGTGAAGTGTGGCGATTCGATACTGTTTGTCTGGCTGATGAGTGAGACGGCAACGGTAACGCATCCTGATGGTCAGTATGGGCTAGAGGTAGCCGGCCCGTGGCATCAAATCAGAGAGGCATTCTTAACAGGAAGAGTCTGCCCCGAATGCGGCGAGTTTATTCCAGAAGGCTGGCTTCATGGTTGCGCCTAACAGCCAGAGCGGGCGTTTCATCATTACGTGCACATGGCGCGTGGCAACTATCGGGACTTTCTGACCCGTGAGCAGGTGCGGTTGAAGAAGTACTTCTACGTGCTGCGCCCGTTGCTAGCGACGCTCTGGATCGAGCAGGAACGCGGTCCGGTGCCGATGCGTTTTGAGACGCTGGCCGAGACTTTGATCGATGAGCCTGAACTCCGCGCGGCCATTGAGCAGTTGCTGGTGATCAAGCGCTCGGTTGGAGAGGCGGAGGTCGGAGCACCCCTGCCAATCCTCAATGCCTTCATCGATCATGAGCTGACACGGCTGGAAGCGGTCATGCCACCGCCGACAAGGCCGATCGATGAAGCGGCGCTTGATCGGCTGCTGTTGGAGACGGTGATGAGGACGGCATCCTCAGCCGATTCAACGGATACCTCAAACGCCGAGTGAAACGGACGGGCCTTGAGCCTTAGAAACTGTCCATCAACTTCTTCCCGATTTGAGGGCCACTGTTGGGCGATGATCGGGAAGTAGAAAATGGACAGTCACTTAGCTTCCCGCGCTTCCTGCTCCGCGACAAAATCCGCGATGGCTTGCACGCGCGCCTTGGCCGGGCCGTTCAACGTGGTGCCGTACCTCCCGTCATAGTGCTCGCAGTAGTCTGCGGCGAGTCGGTAGCCGTCGGCGGGCTGATCAGCCTGTCTCAGGATGATCCGAAACGCCTCTTCAAGCAACAGGACGGAGCGATCATGAATGATGCGGACCTGATACGACTTGACGCGCCGGTACTCGGAGTGAAACGCCTGTAAGCGGCGCAGCAAGCGCTGCATGCCGACCCAATGGGGGGTGCCCGTGCTGTCAGTCGCATGCAGGGCGGTGCCTGCTTCTGTGATGAGCGCCTCGGCCTCGCTGGAGGCGGCCTGTTGTTCAGCGACGATTCGCTCGATCATCCAGCACGCAAAGGCGCGCAGTCGATCCCCCGGCTCGAACCACGTCTTCAGTACAGTCAGGCGTTGGGTGTTAGTAAGTGTCTATTAACTACTTCCCGATTTGTTTGGCCTGATTGTGTAGTTCAGGTTGGGGCAGAGCCGTCGTCGCCGGATGTTCAGTGTCGCCATTTCTCGTGTACTGACCTTGATGCCTTTGGCATACGCCGTTGTGTCGAGCGAGCACAGCGGATGTCCAGCCCAGTTACGGCTGATTTGGCCGATTTTCCCTTGACGGAACCGCCGAAATCCCCCGCCACAACTGGGCTGGCGGGCAATTTCGGATTTCACGCGGGTGGCTACAGGGTGACTTGCAGGAGGTCCAGTATCTGTTCTTGCTCCGGTGTTGGGGTGCTGTTCTGATCGAACTCAGCGCCGTTGACCGCGACGCTGTTGCGCGTGATCTGCGCCAAGCAATCGATCACCCCGCGGAAGGTCCAGCGTCGATCTTCGCCCTGGCCATCGTTGGCAAACAACGGCGCGAGCCGTTGTTCCATGTGCCATTGCAGGTAGTAGGCCAGCATACAGAGAAAGACGTGGCTGCGAATGCGCTCATCGGTCTTGTGATAAACCGGGCGAATCTCTAACTGCACGGTCTTGAGATTGCGAAAGGCGCGCTCAACAAAGGCCAGCCTTTTATAGGCACGCACCACATCCAAGGTCTGCATCTGCTCCTGGTCAACATCGCTGGTGATGACATAGCAGCCATCGAAGCGCTTCTCGTGCTCTAGCTTCTCGGCATCAATCGACCAGAGGAGACGATGCTGGCCAGAGGTTTGCCGTTGCGGATCGGCCTCGATCGCCCATTGGATGAATTTGCCCATCTTGTACTTGGCCAACACCTTGCCAACGCGCGCACCGAGCTTCTCGACAGTCGTGGCGCGCTTGTAGGCCGCGATCTCAGCCAGGGCCTTGGTGGTGAGATCGAGCAGCCGTTGGCGCCTCTGAGACTCACGCACGGCCGTCTGTGGGTTGCGACAGAGGCAATACCGGCGGGTCGGGTCCTCAGGGTCGCTGACTTCATGGATGTTGCGCTCATCGAACAGGTCGAGGCTGATCACCTTGTTCTTCAGCAAGGTCATCATCTCGCCATGGGTCAGGGCGCCGATGGTCTGCACGTCCTTCTCATCGTTGAGCGCGTCAATCGTGCTGCGGGTGACCATCCCGCGATCACCGACAAAGATGATCTTCTCGATGCCATAGCATCGCTTGATCTCATGCACCTTATCGACCACGGTGGTCTCGTCCTTGGTGTTGCCCGCATAGACTTCCACCCCGACCGGACAACCTTCGGCATTGCAGATCAGCCCGACGACCACTTGCTCGCGGCTTTTCTTGCCGTCGCGGTTATAGCCAAAGGCGACCAACTCGCTGTCTTTGTAGTCGCCTTCAAAATAGACGCTGGTGATGTCATAGAGGATCACCTGGCCGTTGCGCAGATGACGCTCGGCCAAGGCTTTCTGAATGGCCTGTTGACGCTGTAACAGCCGGTCCATGGGTTGATAGCAGTGCGCCTCAACCTCAGGCGTGTCATCGATTCCGCACAGCTCCCATAGGCAGGTATTGGGATGATGGTTGCATAAGGCGAGTTTGCTGCCGGCATAGACCAAGCGCCCGACGATCATCGCCAGTGCGCTGCTGACCCAGGGCTCGGCACGCGAGTAGAGGATGCGAGGCAAGCCCAGTTGCTTGGCAACGGCCAGGATGGCATGACTGGCGCCGACTTCGCGGCTGTTGCGAATCTGGAACGCCTGCGGGTCATCGACGGGAACCACGCGCTCGCGGAACGCCAACTGCAGGAGTTTGAGTTGCTCCAGTGAGCAGCCGGTGATGCGCCCGTGCTGGGTGTGGCACATCTTGCCGTTGTCGCGAAAGGAGGTGCGCAAGAGGCCCACCGGACTCTTGCGGGTGGTTTGGATTTCCAGGTGCAAATTGCCATGCGCGGTCTGCATGGCTAATTCTAGGCTCATTAACCCTGAAATGGCAAGGAACGATGTTTCACATGCATGGCTACAATTTGAAAAAATCTATCGGCGATAAAGTCAGCAACCACGCGGCCTGGCGGCGAAAAATGGGCTAATTTGCCGGGGTAAAGTCGGCCAAGGCTTGGGCCAGATGGCTCTTCCCCGTCCCGCTCGGGCCGGCGATCAGCACCGAGGCCGGCTCCGTGATGAACTGCCCGGTCGCCAGTTCCTGGATCAAGGCCCGGTTGATGCCGGGATTAAAGGCAAAGTCAAACTGCTCCAGGGTCTTGTGCGAACGGAAGTTGGCCCGGCGCAGGCGTTGGCTCAGGCGTTTCTGCTCGCGGCGGGCGAGCTCATCCTGGATCAACAAGGCGAGGAAGTCGGTATAGGACAGGTGCTCCTCGATGGCTTGGCGGTTGCGCGCCGGCAGGGCCTCAAGGAGGCCAGAGAGGCGCAGTTGTTTCAGCATGGGAGCGAGTTCAGGCATCGGATTCATCGGCGGTGTCCTGTTCATCATCAGTGCGAGAGCAGCTCAGCGGCATCGCGCAGGAAACGCGCGCCACCGGTGTAGCTCTCCGCCAGGGTGTCGAAGGCTGCGACGGCATCGGGCTGTTGATCCAACCCCTTCTCGAGGATGGTCTTGACACTGCGGTAGCGCGGATTGTCGAAGCTCAGTGCGCGCTGGCAGGCCGCCTCTAGGCGCGCCGCGCCATACTTCTCACCCAGGCGGATCACGCCTTGAGCGGCGCGCAGGTGCTCGAGCACCCGATCGGCGAACAGCCGCTCAATGAGTGCCTGGCACTGCGGGCCGACTGCTTTGGCCTGCTTCAGGCACCACT
>NZ_NHSH01000035.1 GCF_016653315.1 Halochromatium roseum
AGTTGGGCAGATTGACCAGGTCCTCGTTCTCGACCATGCGCCCCTGGATCTCGGTCTTGGCTCGGTCATAGCCGCCCGCTAGATAGGTGCCAGGGTAGTGATGCGCATCGGCCACCGACTCCGGGGCAGCGCCGCGGCTCGCAAAATAGCCGTTACCCACTGTGCACAACGCCTCGCGCAGCCGTTCCTGCTCGGGGCGATAGTCATGGTAGCTCCACTCCCAATCATGCATTGCGTTCAATCTCCACCAGAGGACCGAGCAGTGCTTCGATGTCAGCAGAGCCTCTGCAGGCCAGGCCATCGCAAGCAGCGCGGACGGGTCCGAAATACAAGACTCGGCGATGCAACGCGCGTGCCGCTGTGATCAACGCCCGGCGAATCGACTGCCTGCAGGGCGGCGCATCGACGCCCTCAGTTGAGCGTCCGCCATGCCCCAATGCGGAGTCAGCCCAGGGCGGTGGGTCAAATCAACGACCGCTGGTGACTTTGAACCAGTATCCAAGCGCGTTGGCGCTGGCCCTCAGGGTGGCGCTGGAGGGCAACAGGGCGGACGCTGAAGGGCGCGCGCTGAGCAGCGGACTCGCCAACCCGGAACGGATTCTGCACAGCTCACTATTGAGCTCGAGCCGCTTAGCGGGAATCCCCGCATGCTGAGCTCGATTGCGGCGTCCTAGACGTCGTCCACTAGATTTCGTCTACAAGAGGTCATCGATGATTTCACCACGCGAAACGATCGAGGTTGGGGTGCCGATCGAAGGCGGCGAGCTGCCCGGCTTTCTCGATCTTCCCCAGCAGGCGAGCGGCTTGGTGCTGTTCGCCCACGGCAGTGGCAGTAGCCGCTTCAGCCGACGCAACCAGGCCGTGGCCGATCTGCTCACCCCCGAAGAGCATCAGATCGACCAGTTTACGGCCGAGCTGCGCTTCGATATCCCGCTGCTCGTCCAGCGCCTCGTGCGCGCGGTCGATTGGGCCGCCGTTGATCAACGCACATCGCAGCTGCCGATCGGACTCTTCGGCGCCAGCACGGGCGCTGCCGCCGCGCTCGGCGCTGCGGCACAGCGGCCGCAGGCCGTTCGCGCCGTCGTCTCACGCGGTGGGCGGCCGGACCTCGGCGGCGAGGCGCTGCCTGAGGTTGAGCAGCCAACACTGCTGATTGTCGGCAGCCTCGATCAGCAGGTGCTCGAGATGAACCGCAGCGCTGCGCGCAAGATGCGTGTCGAGCCCAAGCTGGAGATCGTTCCGGGCGCCAGCCACCTGTTCGAGGAGGCCGGTAAGCTCGAGGTTGCTGCGTTGCTCGCTCGGGACTGGTTCCTGGAACATTTTTGACTGCTGCGCCACCATCAGCGCGCTGGTGCTGCGTTGTCCTCGCCAGCGGCGCTCGCTCGACAGGGGGCAAAGAAACTGTCGTTGAGTGCTTCGCGGCACTTGAGCTCGGTCCCTGTCACAGCATTCGGCCTTGCCTGTTGCGCCCGCTGCTCAGCGGCCATGTCGACCAGCTGATGTGCGGCGCTGCACTTGGTGGTATCCGCGCAGGCGTTGTCGGGACCGCAGGCCTGTTCAACCAGCACCTGGCAGGGACGGCTGTCGCCGCCCTGCGGTAAAGCTGCCTCGCCCGGCTGCCCCGGCTGCGCAGTGTCATCCTCCCTGGGAGCCTGCTCGTCAGCTGGCGGTGGCATCGGCGTCGCCTGGCGACGCTCGAGCATCTCGGTGGTCGGCACCACCCGACCATCGCGCACATGCAGCTCAGTGCCGTTGTTCAGGCGATAGATGCCATCCCAAAGCTGGGACTGGTAGCCGGGTCCTTGGGTCATCGGCCGGTTGGTGCGGGGGTCGACCCAGACCTTGGCGCCGCTCTGAAGGGTGCCGCGCCAAGGCTCACCACTGGGTGTTCGCCTCGCCTCGCCAGGCGCGGCGGGATCAACCGGTGCTTGAGCGGCGACGTCGGTGGTCGCCACTGCGGCGGTGATTGCTAGTGCGGCGCTGATAAGGAGCAGCAGGGTGTTGGCGTTGAGCCGCTCGCGTGAGCATCGGGACTTTGCATCGGTGATCGCAGTGTTCATCGGTTTTTGCTCTAGGAAAGGCTGTGAGGGAGGCTTTAAAAAGGCTGTAGGGAAGCTTTAAGGAAAGCGAGGCGCTCGGCAACCGCCTTGTTCGGCACAGTGCTTGATAGCAACGACATCGCTGCTTGATAGCAAAGACTTTGCAACGACTGTGCCGCGCAGAAATGTGGTCCAGGCGTTCTGGCCCCCCGATTGCTTGAGCCCTGAAATGGATACAACCACCCGTCGCGATGGAGGCTCCATGATCTCGATCTACTCCATGATCTCGATCTATGCAGCGCTGCTGACAGGACGCCAAGCCCTTCGATCCGCGCTCCGATCCGGAGGCCGTCGTCGAATCGCCCCTGGAGCCGAAGCTGCAGCCGAAGCACCTCCTGGCCTGCTTTAGATGGGTCAAATCAACGACCGGCGGTGTTTTTGAGCCGTCACTCACCGACACAGGAGACAGGAGCCTAATCGATGCAACCGAACCAATCACATGCTGGCAATCGCAACAGCATCATGGCCATGGTGATGGCTGGAGGGCAGGGATCACGACTGCGCCCGCTCACCGATAAGCGCTCGAAGCCGGCGGTCCCGTTTGGCTCGCGCTACCGGATCATCGATTTCGTGCTCAGCAATCTGGTCAATTCCGGGATCTCGACGATCTATCTGCTGGTGCAATACAAGTCGCAGTCACTGATCGAGCATGTGCGCAAGGCTTGGACGATCTCGCCGCTGTTTCCGGATCAGTTCGTGACCGTGGTGCCGCAGCAGATGCACAACGGCAAGACCTGGTTCACCGGCACCGCAGACGCCGTGGCCCAGAATCTGGATCTGATCGAGTCGCATCACCCGGACCTGGTGCTGGTGTTCGGCGCCGACCACATCTACCGCATGGATGTCGGCCGGATGATCGAGCATCACCTTGAGCGCGACGCCGATGTGACCGTCGCCGCGCTCCCGGTCGCGCGCGAAGAATCATCGAGCTTCGGCGTCATCGTTGCCGACAGCGATGGACGGGTGCGCGGGTTTGAGGAGAAGCCGGCGCAGGGCACGCCGATACCGGATGATCCGAGCCGGGTCTATGCGTCGATGGGTAACTACGTGTTCAGGGCAGGCTGCCTGGTGCGCGCATTGCGGGATGCGCAGCGCAATGGTGAGACCGATTTCGGCAGCCACGTGCTGCCGCGCATGCTCGCCGGGAGCCGGGTGTTTGCGTATGACTTTGCCAACAACCGGGTGCCTGGACTCAAGTCTTATGAAGAGCAAGCCTATTGGCGTGATGTCGGCACCATCGATGCCTATTACGCGGCGCACCAAGACGTCTTGGGTGCCCAGCCGATTTTGGATCTGTTCAATCCCCGTTGGCCGGTGTTCTCGAGCAATTATCAGGGGCCAGTCGCGCGCGTGATGGACAGCGACATCGATAACTCACTGCTGGGTGCGGCCACGCTGGTGGAGGGTGCCCGTGTGCGCAACTCGATCGTGCGGCGCGAGGCGGTCATCGAGGAAGGCGCGGAGATCGAGGACAGCATCATCATGGACTATGCACGGGTCAGCAAGGGTGCGCGGCTGCGCCGCGTCATCGTCGACCGACACAACCTGATCGAGCGGGAGACGAGCATTGGCTGGGATCTCGAGCAGGACCGCGCCAGCCTGCCGGTGACCGACTCTGGCATCGTGGTGGTGCCACGCGGCCGGACGCCTTTCTTCGCCCGCGGGCCGCGTGGAGGCGGTGGCGGGTATTCCGACTAAGAAACCGTCCATCAACGTCTTCCCGATTTGAGGGCCACTGCTGGGCGATGATCGGGAAGTAGAAAATGGACAGTCACTAATACAGCTCATCCGACATCATGACGATCCATAACCAAGAAATCGCTGATCGGCTCGAGCGCGCGGCCGATCTACTCGAGATCGGCGGCAGCGATGCCTACCGGGTGCGTGCCTATCGCCAAGCCGCCCAGACCGTCTCCGGGCTGGCACAGAGCCTGGCCGATCAGGTCGAGAACGGCGNGACCGAGCTGCCGGATATCGGCCAGAGCATGGCCGAGAAGATCGCGACCATCGCTCGGACCGGCGAGCTGCCCCAGCTCGACGAGCTCGAGGAGACCCTGCCAGCCCAATTGAGCGAGCTGATGCAGCTCTCCGGGCTGGGTCCGAAGCGCGTCAAGGCGCTGCATCAGGACCTGGGAATTGACAATCTCGATGATCTCAAGCAGGCCGTCGATCAGCAGCGGGTGCGCCAGCTCGAGGGCTTTGGCCGCAAGACCGAGGAGACCATCGCCGAGCATCTGGCCCGGCGCCAGGGCCAGGAGGCGCGCACGCGCTTGATGGAGGCCGAGGAGGTCGCCGACACACTCGCCAGGGATCTGGGTGGGATCGAAGGCGTCCAGCAGCTCACCGTCGCCGGCAGCTTCCGCCGTCGCAAGGAGACGGTCGGCGATCTCGACATCCTGGTCACCGCCGATGCAGGATCAGCGGTGATGGAGCGATTCACCGGCCATGAAGAGGTCCGGGAGATCCTCTCCCAGGGCAAGACCCGGTCGACGGTGGTGCTGCGCTCGGGCCTGCAGGTGGACCTGCGCCTGATGCCAGAGGCCGCCTACGGCGCCGCACTGCATTACTTCACCGGCTCCAAGGCGCACAACATCGCGGTGCGCCGAATGGGGGTCGAGCGCGGCCTCAAGATCAACGAGTACGGTGTCTTCCGCGACGAGGAGCGCATCGCCGGGCGCACCGAAGAGGAGGTCTATGCCAGCGTGGACCTGCCCTATATCGAGCCGGTGCTGCGCGAGCATCGCGGCGAGATCGAGGCCGCGCGGCAGGGTCGACTGCCACAGCTCATTGAGCTCGAGGCGATCCGCGGCGATCTGCATTGCCATACCCGGGCCAGCGACGGTCACGAGAGCCTGCGGGCGATGGCCGAGGCCGGCGCCGAGCGCGGTTATGAGTACCTGGCGATCACCGATCACACCCAGAACCTGACCGTTGCCGGCGGCCTCGACGAGGCCCGGCTGCGCGAGCAGATCGAGCGCATCGATCGCCTGAACGATGCGCTTGACGGTCGGATCACCCTGCTCAAGTCCGCGGAAGTGGACATCCTGGCGGACGGCTCGCTCGACTTGCCGGATTCCATCCTCGAGCGGCTCGACCTCTGTGTCTGCTCGATCCACGACAAGCTCGGTCTCTCGCGCGAGCAGCAGACCGAGCGGGTGCTGCGGGCGATGGAGAACCCGAATTTCTCCATCCTTGGCCATCCGCGTGGACGTCTGATCGGCAAGCGCGATGCCTATGAACTGGATCTGGAGCGGGTGCTCGCGGCAGCGGCCGAGCGGGGCTGTTTCCTGGAGGTCAATGCCCAGCCGAAGCGGCTCGATCTCAGCGATGCCGATTGCCGCCTCGCCAAGGAGATGGGCGTCAAGGTCGCGATCTCGACCGACGCCCATAGCAGCACCCATCTGGACTACATCCGCTTCGGTGTCGACCAGGCACGTCGCGGCTGGCTCGAGGCCGATGACGTGATCAACACCCGCTCGCTCGAGGCGCTGCGCACGCTGCTCAAGCGCGGATGACGTTGGCGGGCATGACGGGCAATCCAGCCTAGCTCCCTACTAGCTCCCTACTAGCTCCCTAACAGTGTCACCCTGCCAGCCAGGATCGGGTCTTTAGAACCAAGGGGCTGTCTAAAGCAACCATTTGGTTGCCCGCGCTCCCTGTGCCTCGCCATTGCGCCGGCCAAGCGACAAGGCTGGCGCCGAATTTGCTCCGGTTTATGGGAACAAGACACTGACCTATCCTAGGCACATAGCGAGAGCGCAAGACCGCGAGGCAGCGATCGATGAGGTAGGCATGACAGATGATGCAAGGGCGCCCGGTCATGGCAGGGGGCCCGTCCTAAACGTGTTGAGCAAGCCCGAGCTGGCGCGTCGGCTCGATCAGCTGATCAGTGAATTGCTGGACGGCGGACGAGCCAACGACGCAACCCGGGATCTGCTGCTCGAGCTGCAAACGCACCAGGTGGAGCTTGAGCTGCAGGGGCGCGAGCTTACCGATGCGCGCCACATCCTTGAGGTCTCGCGCGACCATTACGCCCGCTTGTTCGATCTAGCGCGGGTCGGCTTTGCAGTCTTTGATCGGCGCGGGCGCATCCGCGAGATCAATCTCACCGCCGCGCAGATGCTCGGGCGCGATCGCCTGCGACTCAGTAACACGCCGTTTCCGGTCCTGTTGGCAGGCGGAGAGATGCGGCGGTTCCTCGATCACGTCTCAGCCGTGGTTGGCGGCGCCGATGGCGCGATGGTCGAGCCACTGGAGGTCGATCTGGAATCGCGCCGCCCACGTCCCGAGCCGGCGCCCCAGGCCTTGCGGTTGGTGTCGTCACGCCGTGATGGCGATGACGGCCCTGAGTGCTTCAGCGCACTGGTCGATATCACCGCCGAGCGCCGGCTCGAGCGCAGCAAGCGGGCGACCGAGCACCGCGCCCACGCCATCCTCGATGCCCTGCCGGCCGAGGTGCTGGTGCTGGATGCGAAGGGCAGGGTCGTCTTCGCCAACGACGCCTGGCAGCGCTTTGCCGACTGCCCGAAGCACCCGACCTCAGGGTCGTCAGCGCAACGGGCCGATGTCGGATGGGATTATCTCGCGGCCTGTCGCGATCAGGCCTCCCGAGCAGAGGCTGAGCGCCCGGCGTCAAAGGCCGAGACCGCTGCCATTGCCGACGGCGTGGCGGCCGTCCTCGAGCGACGTCGCCAACGGTTCGTCGCCGAATTTGCCTGTGAGCGCCGGGATGGCGAGCACTGGCTGGCGTTGACTGCCGCCCCGCTCGACGCCGAGGGAGATGCGGCTAAGGGAGAGGAGACAGGGCAGGGGGCGGTGATCGTGCAGATCGACGTCACCGACCGCAAGCGCGCCGAGCAGAATACGCAGATCGCGCGGGAGGCCGCGGCTCATGCGGCGCGCGTCAATGCGGTGGGGGTGCTCGCCACCTCACTGGTGCACGAGCTGGCGCAGCCGCTGAACGCCGCGGCCTTCTTCGGGCGCGCCGCGCTCGAGCAGCTGCATGGCGCCGATGCGACCCAGCGCCCAGCAGATGCGGCGACGCTGGAGCCGATAATCGCCAAGGCCGATGCCCAGCTCGAGCGCGCCGGTGCCATTGTCGAGCGACTGCGTGATTTCTTGCGCCATAAGGAGGTCCGGATGCAGCCGGTTGAGCTCGACCCCCTGATCGAGCACACGCTGGAATTGATCGGCTGGTTTGCGAGCCAACGCCGGGTCGCGCTGGAGTTTGCCTCGGGCTCGTCCGGTCTCTGGCTGCTCGGTGACCCGGTTCAGCTCGAGCAGGTCATGGTCAACCTGATCTGCAATGCGGTACAAGCCATTGATGAAGCAGAGATGCCCGAGCGGCGGGTGACCATTGAAACCTGTTCCTGCACCTCCGAGGTCAGCCCCATGGCCCAGACAGACGACCAGACCGACATCCAGACCGATGCAGGCTCGCCGATGGTCAAGGTCACGGTGCGCGATACCGGCCCTGGACTGGATGTGGAGAATGAGCATGCCTTATTCGATCTGTTCGCCTCGCGCCGCGGCTCAGGGCTCGGCATGGAGCTTCCAATCAGCCGCGATATCGTGGAGGCCCATGGCGGCAAGCTCTGGGTCGATCCCAGCTCAAGCAGTGGCGCCAGGTTCCATTTCATGCTGCCGCTGGCCCATTCAGGAGACCCATGATGGATGAGAATCAATGTGTCTACATCGTCGATGACGACGACGCCATGCGCGAATCGATGCAGCTGCTGCTGGAGATGCTCGGCTATCGGGTGCAGGGCTTTGCGAGTGCCAAGGCGTTTCTCGGCTCCTGCGCGGACGATGACCGCGGCTGCCTGGTGCTCGACATGCGCATGCCGGAGATGGCCGGTCTGGAGCTGCAGCAGGCGCTGCGCAAGCGCGGCTATGACCTGCCGATCATCTTCCTGTCCGGATTCGGCGATGTGCCGACCACGGTGCGGGCGGTCCAGTCGGGCGCGGTGGATTTCCTCGAGAAGCCGGTCAGCAAGAGCAAGCTGACCGAGCGCATCGAGCGCGCCTTCGAGATCGACCGCCGACGCCGTGACGATGCCAGCGCGGTGGAGGCCGTGCGCACGCGCTGCGCGACCTTGACCCCACGCGAGCAGCAGGTGATGACCTTGGCGACCCAAGGCCTATCGAACAAGGACATCGCGCGCGAGCTGGAGATCAGCCCGCGCACGGTCGAGACCCACCGCGCAAAGGTGATGGAGAAGATGGAGGCCGACAGCTTGGCGATGCTGTGCAATATGGTCGCCCTCTGTCCGCCTGGTGAGGGAGAGGCCTCTGGTGTGGGTTGAGCGTCTCGCAGACCTCAGCGCGAATCGCTAATGCAGCACCCAGACCGATTGCTGTGTAGACTTTGAAAGCTAAGGTTCCAGATACCCAGAAACCAGTAACAGTGCACAAGACCGTCTACACTCTTTAGATGAGAATCTATCTCGATAGCTGTTCCTTACAACGCCCACTCGACGACCAGACGCAACCGAGGATACGGGTTGAAACCGAAGCAGTCCTTGCTATTCTGGCCGCTGTTCAAGCCGGTGAGATCGTACTCCTGAATTCTGAGGCGCTTGAGTATGAAATGGGGCGTATTCCTAGCGAACAGCGCCGCAACGAGGTGGAGGCTATTTTGTGCCTGGCCCAGGAGCGAGTTGAACTCACTGGTCAGGCCGAAAGCTTAGCCGAAGTTCTAGAAAGCGTCGGAATCCGTCCAATGGATGCTGTGCATCTTGCAGTTGCATCAACGACAAAGGTTGATTACTTCGCAACTTGTGATGATCAGCTGTTACGAAAGGCCAAAGCAGTCTCAGGGTTAGAATGCGAAGTTGTTTCCGTGCTCGCTCTTGTGTCGGAGGTTTTACGATGACAACGAATATTCAACCAATCACTGAAGTAACGCAACGTGGCACAAGTGCATTGATAAAGGAGATCGGTATTGTTGATACGATTCGGTTCCTCAATCACTTCCGTGCGGGCTCTGGAAACTATTCTGTTGAGCGGGAGCAGCTGTTTAAAGGGATGTCGGTGAAAGACATTATCAGCGACATGAAAGCCCAACGAAACCGATCGCATAACAAGGCAAATCCAGCCGACGATTGCACCTCGCGCGTCTAATAGGCGGCATTGAAGATCACGCATGCGCTCGGGCTCACTATGCAGTTGACCTCGATGTCTGAATCGCATCCGAACTGATTTTGTTGCCAATCGCTGTCAATGGCCAATAGGCATCCTCGGCGGCGCCGTCTTCCACATCAGCTCGATCTCGTCGGCGCTGAGTCCGTAAGCTTGGTTCACAAGCGCGGCGATATGCTTCTCTGCCGCTTGGAGCTGGACCCTGCGGTCCCTTGCCGGCACGGCATACTGTTCATGGACACCCGCAAGCTCTGCTAATGCCTTCGGCGTCAAGCGCGCGGCGCCCTTGGGCCGACGCTTGCGCACCTCTGCGGTGAAGTCGTCAGCAGTCAGGTTGGCGTAATCGGTGAGCTTCTGGCCTGGCTTCTCGATCTCGAACTCGACGCGGAGCCAGCCGAGTAGCTCGCAGGAGGCAGTTTGTTCCTGTTGAGTTAGCTCGATGGATTCGGCGGCATGCTGCTCGACTTCGCTGCGGATCGCTGTGGTTGGCTCTGCGATCGGCAGCGTTTCCATCCTGAAGCCCGCCGGATTCAGAGCCTCGTCCTTCATGTGCGGCAGGAAGCGCCAGTTGTGCCACCAAAGCAGCGGTGAGTTGAGGACTGCCAATACATACAGGTCAGCAGTTGGGAGGAGGAAGACCTTGTTGTTGCCGTAGAGCGGATAGTCCGCATAGGCGTACTGTGGATGGAACTGGATTTCCTGGTAGAGGATCTTTGGGGCCTCGAAGAGGCGCCAGTAGTCGACGCTGTCTTGAATCTCGTACCAGGCATAACTTCCCGGCTTGCGCCCCGACCAGTCGCCGTGTGTCGCCTTGCTCCAATCTGTGGGTTTCGGCTCCAGCCGTTCGCGATAACGTTCCAGATGCTGCAACACTGAGGGGTAAGCCTGGATATCGATGCCGCGTCGAGCAAAGATCATCCACAACCCCTGCCAATCAGGTCCCCAGCGCTTGATATCCTGTCCCCGCAGGTACGGCTTGATGATCTCCGCGCAGCCGGGATCATCTCGAATCAGCGCGGTGCGGGTGTTGTCATCGATCAGGAAGGCCTCGTTGAGCCCGGTCAGCACACCACGGTAGGGCTTCACCCCCAAGAACTCGGCTAACGGCACACCGCGCTCACGGATGCGCTGCATCAGCGTATCGACCTCTGGCGGCTCCAGGCTCCACGGCTCGGCGCTGTAGCGGCTCCAGGGCACCGGATAGGCGTGCTCATGGACGTAGTTGTCGAGCGACAGCTCAGCCGACCGGTCTCGGGGCACGATGCAGACGCTGACCATCGGTGTTGCCTCGGCCTTGTCTGTGGATGCTAGCGCTGCTGCACCTGCTGCTCCTATCGCTGTTGCTCCTGCCGCTTCTGCTCCTATCGCTGCTCTTGCTGCCGTCGCTGAAGCTGTCGCTGCTGCGGTCGTGGTGTCGCCGGTCGCGGTCGCAGCGTCCGCTCGCCGCTGAGCAACGATGATGCAGGGGAAGGTATCGGCATCCTCGAAGATCGGCGCATGACCGAAATCGAGGATCTCCTCAAGCCGAGCCTGCTCGCTGAACAGCCGTCGCAGCGGCTCGCCATAGCCCGCGCGCATCCACTTGTTGGTGACGATGTAGGAGAGCTTGCCGTTCGGCGCGAGCAGGTTCAGGCCACGCTCATAGAAGTAGACATAGAGATCGGCGACACCGCTGTAGCTGGCGTAGCACTGCGCCAGATAGGGCTTCAACGGCCCCAGGGCCTCCTGCCGCACATAGGGCGGATTGCCGATCACCACATCGAAACCGCCGCGAGCGAAGACCTCGGGGAAGGCCGCCTGCCAATCGAACGCGCGACTGTCCTCCGGCAGCTGCGCGAAGGCCTCGCGCAAGACATCAGGCGCCTGATCGGGCAGCGGCTCCACCAAGGAATTGCCGCAACGGATGTTGGCATCCAGGTTGTTCAGCGGCTTGTCGCGCTGGGCGGTCTTGAGCCAGAGCGAGAGCTTGGTGATCTCGACCGACTCCGGGTTCAGATCCACCCCAAACAGGTTTTGCTGAAGGATCTGTCGGGTGAGATCGAACAACCCCAGCTGCTGCGGTGAGCCGGTCAGTGCCGCGATCTCGGCATTGACCCGCTCGTACTCGGCGAGCAGGAAATCGAAGGCGGCGACCAGGAAGGCGCCGGAGCCACAGGCGGGATCGAGGATCTTGATGTGCTTGAGAACCTCGAGGTAGTCGAGCAGTACCTTCAGCCGTGTCTCATTCGCCATCGGTCCCGGCTTGCCGGTGCGATGCTTGGCCTCGAGCTCGGCCCAACGTTCTTTCAGCCAGCCGCCGATGGTGCGCTCGACCATGAAGCGGGTGATCAGCTCCGGGGTGTAGAAGATGCCGTCGCGCTTGCGCCTTGAGCGCTGCGGGTCGGTTCGGGCCTGATCAGGCTCGCCACGGATGCTGGCCCGGATCAGCTCCAGATCGGTGATCGATTGCTCGAAAATGTGGCCGAGGATGTTGACGTTGAGGTCGGTCTCGAAGTCATAGCCGGCCAGAGCGGCGATCCCATCGAGACTGGCCGCGGAGACCGACAACGCATCCAACGCGGGATCATGGGCGAACAGACCGCCGTTGTAGGCATTGATCTGCATCGGCGGATGGCCCTTGTCCACCGCGTTGAACAGCCCGCAGAGCTGCTGCCAGCGCGAGACCTGCACGAAACCCTCAGACTTGGCATTGAGCGCCTGGGTCAAGACCTTGGCCGGCAGCAGCCGGGTATCTTCGCAGAAGCAGATGAACAGACAGCGATCGAGGATCTTCTGGGCGTGCTCGAGCAACCGCTCGAGATGCTGATCCTGGGCTCGGCCGGTTGGCGCTGGATTGTCCGCCCGCAGCTGATCGAACAAGGTCAGGCGCAGATCGCGATAGAAGGCGTAGAACGCCTTGGTGATCTGTTCCTCTTCGACGTGCGTCTGTGTCGCCAGGCGTTCGACGGCACTCTCGCTGTCCGGCTGCGGGCCAAGCAAGGTCGCTTGTCCCAGCAGAAAACAGAAGGCGCGCAGCCGATCAGAATCGGCGAGATCGGCGATCGAGAAACGCTGGTAGTAGCCTTGCCCGCGATCGGTGCGATACAGGCGCAGCTCCAGATAGTTGCTAACGATGACCCAGCGGCAGCCATCCACCTTGGCCGAGTAGCCAAACGCCTGCTCGACGGGGGTCAGGCGCCCATAGGCGACGCCTTGCTTGGCATCCAGATCGGCGCCGGGCGACTTCAGCTCGACGACCGCGCGGGTGCGATCGATGCCGGCGCCATACCAACCGAGCCGGGCATCCGGCGGCCGATAGCCCTTGACCGCCTTGGAGCTGGTCTCGGGCTCGAGATGATGGATGTCGTCGGCGCTGACGATCTGGGCGTAGCCGAGCAGGCCGCCGAAGATCTCGGTCAGGAACTGCCCTTGGAGCTGCTTTTCCTTGACCGAGCCGAGCGCTCCGCTACCGGTGCTGTCAGCCCAGCGCTGGGCGATCTCGGTCTGAGCGAGGCCGCACTGGATGTGAGCGGCTTCAAGTGCCTCACTGAGCAAGCGGGCGTTGAACAGCGGTTTGAAGGGGTCGCGCACTAGCTTCCTCTCGCATGTGATCTATACCAATCCCAGACCCAAGGTCAACGCTCACGGGATTGAAGCGAGTCCTCGGGGTCTTCCAACAAGGCCGCTTCGTAGTCCTGGCCGCCATAGAAAACACCGAGAATCGAGATTATGTCGTCGTCGACGGCGAAGGCGATCACGGCCCGCTTCTTGTAGTTCGTGACGCGCAGCCCTGGGCGGATGTCATCGCGTTGGGTACCGCGGTGAGGAAATGTTCGCAGCCCCTCGCAGTAGCTAACAATCGCCTCGGTGTAGCGCGCAGCAATCTCCGGCGATGCAGCATCGGCGATGTAGCGATACAGAGCGACGAGTTGGTCTTCGGCTTCTGGTGAAAAGACAACCCGATGACTCATCGCTGCTTGCGATGTTCCGCGGCCAGGCGGGAGCGGACTTGCTCAGCCGTCACGGCCAACTCAGGATCGGCCTTCAACGCATCGTAGGCCGGGCCGACCTGTTGGTGCAGCCATGAGTCGACCGCACGATCACGGGCGAGTAGTGTACGCAAGCCCTCGCGGATGACCTCGCTGTCGGAGGCATACTCACCCGTACGGACTCTCGCCTTGACCTCTTCGACCAGATCGTTCGGTAAGTTGATACTGAGCTGTTGGGTAGTGCGCACGGTGGTCTCCGATCTCACGAGCAGGTTTAAATCCTAACTGATCAGCGCTGCGGCTGCCGACATGAACAAGCCGCCATCTTGGATCAAGCAATCGTTGCCCGCTAGGGCGGCAATCCCGTCGAGACTGGCAGCGGAGACCGACAACGCCTCCAGCTCGGGATCATGGGCGAACAGACCGCCGTTGTAGGCATTGATCTGCATCTCCGCATTGCCCGTGTCCACTGCGTTGAACAGCCCTCAGAGCTGCTGCCAGCGCGAGATCCGCACGAAACCCTCAGACTTGACATTAAGCGTCTGGGTCAAGACCTTGGCCGGCAACAGTCATCCACCTTGGCCGAGTAGCCAAACTCCTGCTCGACAGGGGTCAGGCGCCCATAGGCGACGCCTTGCTTGGCTTCCAGATCGGCGCCGGGCGACTTCAGCTCAACGACCGCGCGGGTACGGTCGATTCCCGCGCCATACCAACCGAGCCGAGCATCCGGCGGCCGATAGCCCTTGACCGCCTTGGAGCTGCTTTTCCTTGCTGGGGCTGAGGGCGCCGCTGCCGGCGCTATCGGCCCAGCGTTGGGCAACCTCGGTCTGGGTCGGGGCGCACTCGATGTGAGCGGCGTCCGGCGCCTCACCGAGTAAGCGGGCATTGAACAAGGGCTTGTAGTGATCCCTGGCTGGCATCAGGGTGTCCTTATTGTGTGGTCACCGTGTGCCAAGTGTACGGGCCTTCGATAGCCGTCGTCCTGTACTGACCGCCTCGCCGGCACCTCAGCACGCAGGATGTTAGGCTCGCCGCTTGATCCTGTGCAGAGGTTCGAGGCGAGTGGCGAGCGAAGAAGACAGCACTGTTGCGATCCAGAATGAGGCGGGCTGAGCTGGCGTAACCGCTCTCAGGCTGGGACGATCGGGTAGAGCTGGCAGCCGCTGTGCTCGATGGTGCGGCGCTGCTGGGGCTGCAGACAGCCGTAGACGATGAGCGCTCGGGGTTGCAGGCGCTCGATCATGGCCGCGTCGGCAGTCGGCGGTGCCGATGCTGAGGATTTGGCTGGTCTCGATACCGTCGAAGCAGAAGGTGAACGAGCGCTGATCGCTCCAGTTGACGGTGGGGATCACGCGTAGGCCGCCCTCCTGCCAGAAGCGACCGAGCCAGCGGCTGCGGTAGGTGTTCCAGAGCTGAGCGGCGATGGGCCAATCGGGATAGAGGCTGAAGTCGGGGGGTCAGGGTGGCGAAGTAGCCGCTGACGTGGCACGCGCCGATGTCGAGGCGGGTCCAGGTGGACTCGAAGCGGTAGTCGTCGAGGTAGAAGTGGCAGACGTCACGGTTGGGATCGAGACGATCGAGCCGGGATCGGTATGGG
Source organism: Halochromatium roseum (assembly GCF_016653315.1). Taxonomy (GTDB): domain Bacteria; phylum Pseudomonadota; class Gammaproteobacteria; order Chromatiales; family Chromatiaceae; genus Lamprobacter; species Lamprobacter roseus. The sequence goes on from NZ_NHSH01000035.1 coordinate 14,805, forward strand.
AGCAGGCGGAGGTTGGGCGGGAGGTCGAAGGTCTGCGGTTGCAGGCTTGGGATGCCGTAGGTCCCCTCCTCGCTCGGCCAGATGTGGCGCTCGCAGTGCAGCGCGTCGTAGCCGCCGGGTTGGGCGGTCCAGTTGCCCGAGCTTCGGGTCATCCGCCCTTGGGCTTGCTGTCGTTGCCGCGGCCGCCGGTGGGGTTGCGATTGGGGTTGAACATGGTGCGATCTCCGGTGAGCTGTACGCATAGACAGTATAGCCCGTTGCCCCGCGAATGAGCAGCTCCGAACCGGCAAGCTCGCGCTCGCCGTGAAGAGGTGGCCCGGACGCGGAGCACGACCAAGCGGAGCCGGAAGGCCGGCGGGCGGGTGAGGAGCGGCCTCTAGTGCCGAGCGGCCAACACTGCCGCTAGCAACGGCCAAGCACCCAACGCGGAGTAAGCGGCTGGCAGGGCCGTACAGACGGAGTTATCGAATTCGCAGCGGCTGCCGCTCCCATCTGTCTAAAATAGACTTATTCGCCGAGGCTGCACTTATAGCTGATGGCTAGGGGGAAGTGTTCACGCCGAATGCATACTTTCGTGCCAGCTCTTCCCGATGGCCCTTAGCTGCATGGCCTTTCTCGAGTAATACCGCTAGCTCCAGCAGATTGACTGCCCGCAGGATCACGCGCGCCTTGGGGGTGCCAGCGACCGTATCATTGAAGTGGACGATCTGATCGGCAACGGTGCTCAGCGTGGGATAGAGCAGGATGGCGCTCGGCAACGACCCGGTTTGGGTCAGCGCATAGATCGCCAGTTGATAGAGCATGTCGCGTGGTAAAGGATGCGTGGACAGATCGCGGTATTTCGCGTCCAGCAGGACGCGCTTCTGCCCGAGGCGCACCATGAAGTCCGGGCGCGGGACCGGCCCCTTGCTGGCTTTTGGATTGTGAGCAGGATCGTAAGAGAACACGCCGCGCAATCGGTGCTCGTCGGCCACCTCGCAGCCTGGCAGATGCTCGTGCAAAAAGCGTCCGAGCAGCGCCTGAAAAAAGGCGTTCATATCGAACAGGAAGCCGGACAGACTGACGCCGACCGGCGGTTCATCCAGCGACACCGCCGCGCCTTGGAGCAGCAGCGCGATGATGGCCAGCGCCGGCCGATAATGGGCGGTGCGCCGATCGAGCGCGTTCAGGGCGTCCATGACCATCGCTAGCTTGAGCGCTGGCGGCGCCTCGTTGAGATCCATGCGCCGCGCAAGGTCCCGCAGATGGACACGAAGCTCGCGATCATCGGTTCGGGTGGCGCCGAGTTGCAGGCCAGCGGCAACGACGTGGTTCAGCGCGATCCCGACGTCGCGGGGATAGTCGATACAGGGTAAGGACGCCCGTGTCAGCGGGCCATCGCTGGTCAGGCGCGCAAAGTCGATCTGACCGCGCGGCGAATGCTGATCCGCCGTGGTTTTTCGATAGTCGCGCTGCAGTCCGCGCGCCAACAACGCCTTGACTTCGGCCCGCAGCTGTTCCAGCAACAAGTCTTGGAAGCGTGTGGCGGCCACGCCGTAGGTGGTCTCGTTGTGCAGCGCGAGGTCATTGAGGCCATAGGCGTAGCGCAGCAGGCCGAGCAGCGGCAGGCCTGTGATCTTAGGCGAAACGGTCATGGTCAGGTCCCCGAGCGTCACTCGCCCGACCCAGGAGCGCGCCTCGATACGCAGACCGTCGTGCAGATCTTCCAGCAGCAAGCGCTGCGCTTTGCAAAGTGCATCAGCTTGAGCATGTTCCAAGCTGCTAAAGAGATGCCGGCCTTGGAGCGCCTCGCAGGTCTGCGGCGTTAGCCGTGTCCATTCCTGCAGCGTAACGTGTTCAGACATCAGGAGGCCGGAGCGCCGGCGTCCGCTTCCGTCGCGTCGTTGGTCTCGGTGTCGCTACCATCCTCACCGCTTGCGGTTGTCGCCTCCTTGGTCGTGGTCAGTTCGGGTGTTGGCGCGAGGATGGCCTGAACGAAGGCGTCCTTGTTGGTGGCCTGAAACAGCCCGCGGTTCAGCCGGCGTGTTTCCAGGTCGACGAAATCCTTGCCGATGAGCTTTGCCAGGGTCTCATAGTCCTCATAGCAGTACTCCTCGAGCAGGGGCACGATGTCTTCGGCGAGGATGCGCCGAAAGCGGGCCAGATCGGTCACCGGTTTCGCCCCGTCTTTCGTGCTCTGCAAGAAATAGGCATGGCCGATCTGCAGATTGCGGGCATCGCGGCCGACGTGCTCAAGGATGCGCTGATTCAGCGCCGCGAGCCAGCCGTCCAGCGGAATGCTGCCTGCGAGTACGGCCCCCTTCAGGAGATCCACCTCGGGCATGAGCTCGCGGAACCCGAAACGACGGCGCAGCGCGGTGTCGAGCAGGGCGATCGAACGATCGGCGGTGTTCATGGTGCCGATCACAGAGAGATTTGGCGGCACACTGAACGGCTGACCGGAGAGCGGCAGCTCGACCGCTCGGCCCCGTTTGTCCTTCTCGAGCAGGGTCAGCAGCTCGCCGAAAATGCGCGGGATATCGCCGCGGTTGATCTCATCGATGACGAGATAGAAGCGCAGGCGGGGGTTGGCGGTGGCCTCCTCGCAGCAGCGCTTGAACAGCCCAGGGCGCAGTGCGAAGCCAAGCTGATCGGTGCGGCCGGTAATGGGCCGATAGCCCTCGATGAAGTCCTCGTAGCCGTAGGCGGGGTGAAAGGTGCAGAGGCGCACAAGGGCCGGGTGCGCGTCCGCGCCAAAGACGCGCTTCTGCTCCTCGTCTGAGAGGCTGTCCCAGCCTTTTCCGAACCCGTGAAGCGCTGCCAACTCCTGGGCAACTCGAAGTGCCTGCCAGGTTTTACCGGTCCCTGGTGGGCCGTAGAGGATGACCTGGCCTTTTCGCTCGAGGGTCAGCTGTATTTCCCCGGCGAGACCGGCAAGCGCGCTCGAGGATGACGGCGTGGCGGGCTTCGCTGCCCCTTGCGCGTCCAGCAGGTGTTGCTCGATTGCGATCAGGAGGTCGACGTGGGTGTCGCCCAAGCGTTTGACGCCGACGACTGGCGCCGCCGGCGCGGTGGTCTTCCAGTCGCTCAGCGCGCGCCATTCGACGGTGCGCCGATGCGGCGCATCCGAGGAGGCGCTCTCGTCGTGCTGGTAGCCGTCGCCGGTGACCTTGCCAATGCCCTTAACCACCTGGCCGTCGACGGCTAGGACCAGATCGGGCTCCTCCATGACGCAGGCGAAATCACGGAGTGCGCGCGCTGTACTTGGTATGGCTTCGCTCGCGGAAAGCGTATCGAGCTCGGTCAGGGTCTGTTTGAGCCGGCCAAGCGTCGTGCTGGACCCGTCCAGCCAATCGAGGGCCGGAAGCTGTGCAGGTCCGCTCGCGATGAAGCCTTGCGTTTGCATTTCTGACCATCGCGATCCGTCCGCGCTGGCGACGTTGAAGAGCCAAACCTCATGCGGCTGTCCGTTCCGCGCGTTGAGCACCTTGGTCAGATGATTGACGGGCCAACCGAGGCTGTTGGCGATCTGCAGGAACAGGTACGCATCGAGGTAACGCTGCTCCGCGCTGCTGAGCGGTCTTTGCAGCAATTTGATGAGGTGGAAACGCGCGTAGGCCGGGGAGTGGTAATCGTCGAGAAGATTCGGATAGAGCAGGCTGAAGTATTTGTGGCCCCAGGCAAGCCGGCTGACCGTCGGTGCCTTTGCGTCCATCTCTTTCTGCAATGCCCGGTAGTCGGCCTCGGACGCCTGTTGCGGGAAGGCGTCGAGCACCTTGGTGCCAGCAACGAGTTCGTCGCGATGCTTGCGGGCGAGCGCGATGGCCTTGTCGACCATGATGACTTTCTGTTGCTTGGGCGAACCGGTCATCCACTCCCCGGTCTCCTTGCGTCGGTACAGGCCGAACTTCAACGCGCTGCCGCCAGAGATACTGCCGAATTGCGCAGGAAACTCGTCGTCGTTCTTGAATTCCAGCCAGTAAACGAGGCTGTCTTGGTTTCCATGAAGGTGCATCAGGTTGAGCAGCCCTTCCCCATCCAGACTCGCAAGCACGTCAGGGCCGAACCGTTCCCGAAAGAGCGCGTAACAGTCATCGAGGCGGGCTTTGGGTAAGAGCCCTCCCTTGCCCAGCAACTCCTGCTGGATGGTTTCAAGGTCGTTGCAAATTCTGGAGTCCAACATGCGATACCGTCCTGTCCAAAAGGCGTGGTTGCAATTTGCGCTCAGGTCACCGAATGGTGTCTGGCGAACCGGCTTTGCTGACTACCCAAGGTCCATGGAGCACAGCAGCAGATTCCGCCGCCTCCGGTAACGGGTCCATGGGTTCGACGTTGAGCAAGCGTGCCCAGCGCTCGGACTGCTGCTCGATGATCGCTCCGATCCGCTCGAAATAGGCCTCCATCGCAACGAGATCAGCGTCCGGCGCAGTGTCCGTGAGCGGGTCATCCAGTGCTGCGATGAGCAGATCGGTTGATCGCAGATAGGTCATTAGCACCTTGCGCAGCGCGATCTTGTCGCTGCCCTCGATACCGAGTGTTTCGGCCATGAACGCCACCTTTGGCGCCTTTGGCTCGAGCAGCGAGTCCCAGACCCGAGCCGTGAGCGGCATCAGCGCCGCCTCGTGCTGATGGTAGAAGGCGGTGAGTGCCAGGATGCGTTCGGCCTGCTCGAAGAAACTGCTCTGACTCAGGTCGACCTCGTCGTAGTCGATGACCGCAGCCGCGTTGATCAGGGGATTAGCGCACTCGCCGGGCACATCGCCGGCCTCTGGCTGCAATGCAGTCACTCGCGGTGGCGCCGGCATCTGCTGGTCGCGCATGAGGGTCGGTCCCACCAATCGAAGTGAGTCTGTGTTCTCAGGTACCCCATCCCAGTAAGCGATCGGAAACCCACCACGCTTGGCATGACCGAGCACCTCGAGATACCACCCGGCATAGGCCCCATCGGACCCTTTGCCACGTCGCGCGAGTTGAGGATGGCGTTCCAAGAACAGGTTGGCGAGCTGCTCTGAACCCTTTTCCTGCGCATCGCGCCACTGGAAGGGATAGGCCCCGTTGCCCGTCGTGTGATGAGCGGCATCATCGAAATCTCGCAGCATTGCGCCATTGTCACTGAGGAAGTTGTCGCTCGGTGCGACCGCCACCCGCCAATAGCAGCCGGATGGCGACATCCCCGGAGCAATCCGCAGTTTCTGATATCCCCGGCGATGCAGCACATGCACCATCTCGAGGATGTTGATACAGGCCTGCAGCGATGGATCAGGAACGGTGTCGGCGCGCATCGCCGCAGTTGGCTCGGCAACGCGGCCCTGCGCGGCCAACTCGGCGACCCTATGCAGGCATTCCGGCAACACATCGAGGCGTCGAATCCAGGCCATCGGTAGGCTGTCAATGCCTTTCCAGGCGCCCCAAAGCTGCCCCGCGATGGCTGCGGTGGAATCGCTGTCGCCGCTGTGATTGGCCGCGCGACGCACCGCCTCCTCGAAGCTGTCGGCACTGAGCACGGCATAGAGCGCAATCGCAAGCGCCTCTTCACCGACCCAACCGCCGCCAAGGGCCTCGATGGCGCGGACCGGCTCATCGCGCAAGCGGCTGGCCTGTGTTTCCGCCCGGGCAACGACCGCGAGCAGATCCGCGCGCACCCCATGCTGCCTGATCCTCGCCTCGGTGAGGGTTTTGGCCTCATCGAGTGCGCGACGGAAACCGCGACCCGCGAACAGCGCGTGAATCAGCGCCGCCAGCATGCCGGCACTCAACCAACCATCGGGGTGACCGTGAGTCAACGCTGCAGCCTGTGCTGCAAGATCAAAGCACGCCGCCGGTTCGCGATCCGAGAGCCAGCCGAGCGGCGCCACCCGCATCACACCGCCGCAGCCTTTGGAGTCATTGATCGGGCGCTGCGGCGTGCCCTGGGTCGCCGCAGACAGCCCCGAGACACAGGTGTTGCCTGGCGCGCGCTGATGACGCAGTGCTGAACGTGTGGCCAGCGTGCCATGCAGGCGCTCATCGCCCACCGGCCCGAGTTGGGTCTGCAGCCAGTCGGCATAGGCCTTGCCGATGTGCTCGACCAGCTTGTCCGACTCCGTTGCGTCTCGCGCCTCAGCCAGACCCCGTGTCAAGCCCTCGAGGGTGAACAGGGTCATCTGGGTGTCGTCACTGACGCGCAACTGACCCTTGGTGAGCACGGGCTGGCGCAGTCCAGCCGCACCAAAACGCTGTTCAATACGACCGAGGCTATCGAACTCCACCGCGTAGCCGAAGCCATCGCCGATGGCCCCGCCGAGCAGACAGCCCAGCGCCCGGTCGAGAAAGGGCTCATCTGCTGTGACTTCTTTGCAGGCCAGGACATGCTGCGCTTGTGCACGTGTCTCGATGGTGCCGGGACGCACGCTCCGGACCGCGGCGATGGCCTCCTGTGAGGCCACGCCCAGTTCGACCAGCAGCCGTGCGGCAACGGTGCCTGAGCGCCCGAGACCGCCGCGGCAGTGGATCAGCACCTTATGACCTCGGCGCAGCAGACGCCTCAGCCGCAGGCCAGCGAGGACCCAGCGGTTCTCAAAGCGTTGACCCGGTGGTTGCACATCGCGGATCGGCAGGTGGTACCAGTCCATGCCCAGGGCCTCAACCGCCTCGCCCATGTGCACCACACCAACCCCGGCCAGTTCGTTCGGCTCCATCAGGGTGACGACGGCCGCAGCGCCCCAGTCAACGATCACGCGCAGATCGGTGTCGAGATCGCGGTACCAATCGCCCGAGATGGAGCCCTTCTGCTGTTTGCCGGGGCAAATCGTCATACCAACGGACCCGCCACAAGGTGTGTCAACCGCATCGATCCGAAGCGGATGGGTCTGGCTGGTCAATCTGGCCATGGTTGCGATCTCCTTTGCTAGAGCCCGATCTTCTGCAGCCAATCGCGCAGATCCTCGGTGCTCTCGGTGACGTAGTTGACCCCGGCATCCAGGGCCAACGACTTGATCTGGGGCGACTTGTCGAGTGTAAAAAGCACCATCGGCACATCGGAGCCGCGCTCGCGGATCGCCTGCGCAAGCACTATTCCAGCCCGTTTGTTGAGCACGCCGGCTTCGCTCCGGGTGAGATCGGAGATCACGATGTGGACCCGTGCCCGCTCAAGCAGCGTCAGGGCCTGGGCGGTGGAATAGGCACGCAGCACCGCAACACCCCGACCGGCCAGCCAGCCATAGAGTTCAAGGTCGGCGCTCGGATCATCGTTTACGGCCAATGCTAGGCGGCGAGTCTCAGGGAATCGGGCGCGCCCAGACGCCGGCGCCGGAAGCGGCGTCACTGGCTGGCCTTGGTCGATGACGTCGAGCAAGGCGCGCTCGTCGGCGCCGCTGTTCCAATCGGCGATCTTGGCCAGTGGCCAGCCATCGCGGACCAGGGTGCGGGCCGCAACCAGCTCGAGCAGTTGGCGATAGCTAAAGACAGCCTCGCGACCGGCGCGCTGTGGTCGCGTCAGTAGGCCGGTTTGGACGTAGTAACGGACTAAACGCTCGTTGAGCCGCTCATCGTTGGCGCTATCCGGCAGCAGTTCTGAGGCCGTTGCGGCAAGCTCAGCAGCACTGCCCTGCCAGGATTGGTAGCTCTCGATCATCTTGTGCTGCCATCATTTACTGTCATTGTCAGCTAAAATGTAGTCATTCACTCCGACCCTGTCAACAACAACGATCATCAGCCCGCAGGATTGAGCAATTTCTCTAGGCGGCCACGATCGGCTGCGGCAAGGAGCCCGCCGCGAGGAGGTGGCCCGGAGGCGGCGGGTGCGAGCACGGTGGAGCGGAGTCCCGGAGCGGAGGAAAAAACGCGGAGGGCGCAGCGGAGCCGCGCGCAGCAGCCGCGGCAGGAGGGTTGCCGACGAGCGGCGGAGCGGGCAGGAGAAACGCTGCGCGTGCGGTACCGATCGAGCCGCGACGAGGCCGCCTGGAGCCGATGCCCGGAGCCTGCGGAGGGCATGGGCGGAGGGTGGCTGAGGAGCGGCTTTGCTGACGATCAGCCAGCAACTGGTTCAAGCTCGCCGCAGACGAGGCCTTCGTGGTGCCGAACCTGCGCGTGGGGGCTCTGGTGCCGCAGCTGCCGGGGATGCTCGCCGGGCGCTTCACGGACGACCCCGTGCTGCTGCGCCATGCCTTCTCCGTCGGTTACATGGCGCTGCCGGTGCTCTCGCTCGCCGCCTGTTGGCTCATCGTGCGTCGCCTGGCGCCGGCGCTGCTGCTATTCCCGCTGCTCTGGCTTGCGGTGCACCAGATCAACTTCTCCGCCGTCTCGGAGCTGTTGACGGCGGCGCATCTCGCGTGGCCCTTCGTGCTGGGGGCGGTGCTGTGGCCGTCGGCGCGGCTGGTGCGGTTTTATGGCTGGTTACTGGGGGCGTTCTTCGTGGTGCTGCACCCGATGGCCTTCGTGCCCGCGCTCGGTCTGTCGGTGCTGGCGGCATGGCTCGGCTGGCATGCTTTGCGGTCGGCCTGGGCGCGACGCGCTGGGGCGGCCGGCGCGGGCGCGCTCGGCTGGGCCTGGCTGGGGCTAGCCGCCTGGCTCATGATCACCGGACTGCTCCGGCTCGGCTGGACGATCGCGAGCGCCAACCGCTACGAGCGATCCAATCTCACGGGCGACGGCACGCTGCACTATCTGCTGCCGTCCACCGCGGCGCAGGAATGGCTGCTGGCAGTTGCGATGCTGGCAGCGCTGGTCTTCGCGCTCCTCCTGCTGCGCGGCGGCAGAGGGGCCTTGCCGCGCTGGCTACCGCGTGTGCTCGGCGTGGTGCTGGCCGCGCTGGTGGGGCTCGCGATCTGGGTCGGTGGCGAGATCCTGTTCGGCCATGGCATCAAGCTGAAGGCGGCGCTCACCTTCGTCGCCGGGCTTGGCTTCATGGCACTGGCGGCGATGGTCGGGCGGGTGCTGCTGACGCGGGCTGGGGCGCCTGGCGGGAGCGCCGATGGGCCCACATGCGCCTCCCTGCCGCACCACCCGGTCTGGGTGCCCGCGGGCTGGCTCGCGGCGCCGGTGGCCGCCGTGCTCATCATGCTAACGGCCAAGTCCGCTGGCTGGTGGCTCGCGACCAACGAGCTCGGGCGCCTCGTCGCCGAGGCCGACAGCCCCTGCATCGTGCGCACCGCGGAGCAGCCGCCGTCGTTGCAATGGCGCTGGATGCGGATGCTGGACGAGTGGCCGGTGGGAATGAACGCGCTCGCCTTCCGGCCGCGGGCGCCGGCGTCGCCAGAGGTCTCGCTGCTGCTGCCGAACGCAGGCTGCGAGATCCTGGCCGCCACTGGCGAGGTGCGGCTGCAGTCGTGGATTGTGCGGCCCTGGTCGCACCTCGAGGCGCGGTTCGGCCCGCTGCGGCGGTTGCCGGAGTGGGACTGAACGCTCAGCGCCCGGCGGTGCCCGTGGGCTTCGCGCACAGGAGGTAACGGAGAGCGAGTGGAGCTTGAGCTTGGGTTGGAAGGGATCTCGGTTGAGGTCGTCCAGTGTATCCTGAAGGGCTTGGCGTAGATCGGGATGTTTGCGGAGGAACTTGCGTGCGCGACGTTCAAAATGCTGGGTAGTGACCAGCGCGAAGCTCATGATTCGTCGACGTCGAGGGCTTTCATCAAGGAATCGGCGCTCTCGTAGCGGGTGGTTCGACCGGCATCCAAGTCACTGAGGGACGCGTGCAAATGGGCCTTGGCCGCTTCGAGGGAGCTTTCGAGAAGCTCTGTATAGGCCGCTTCGGTGAGCACGACATAGCTTGGTCGGTTGTTCTTGATGACATGAACTGGGCCGTCTGGTGCTCATGTCGATAAATTAGCGCCGATGGCAAAAGTGGGCAAGTCTCGATGGCGATCCCTCCGCGTGCGTTCTTTAACGATCGTGAAGATCACGCACGCAGGATGTTAGGCTCGCCGCTTGATCCTGTGCGGAGGTTTGAGGCGAGTGGCGAGCAAAGAAGACAGCACTACAGGTCACGCAGAGGCGCCGGCCAGCCTTGCGGATAGCGCGGAGGCGTCGGCTAGCCCTGCGGATAACGCGGAGGAGCCGACGACGACAGCAGCGGATAACGATGCACATGAGACCCCCTCGGCGCCGGTGGTTGGCATCGGCGCCTCGGCGGGCGGCTTGGAGGCGTTCAAGGCCCTGCTGCATGCGCTGCCGGAGGATACTGGCATGGCCTTCCTGCTGGTGCAGCATCTGGCGCCGACCCGCGAGAGTCTGCTGAGCGAGATCATGGCGCGTGAGACCAATCTGCCGGTGCAGGAGGCCGAAGACGGTGCCTGGATCGCGCCGAACCATATCTACGTGGCGCCACCCGATCACAGCCTCGCGGTGCGCGCCGGGAGACTGCAGCTGACACAGGGTAGCCGTCGCGAGCGCGCCGGCAGTGAGCATCGCGAGCTGCCAATCGATTTCATGCTGCGCTCGCTGGCCGATGAGATCGGACCGGCCGCGATCGGCGTCGTGCTCTCGGGCACGGCCTCTGACGGCACCCTGGGGCTCAAGGCGATCAAGGCCGCTGGCGGGATGACCTTTGCGCAGGACGAGGACAGCGCGCAGTATTTCGGCATGCCCGGTAACGCCATCGCCAGTGGCGCCGTGGATTTCGTGCTGCCACCGGCCGAGATCGCACGGGAGCTGGGCCGGATTGCACGTCATCCGTATCTGCGCGATCGCGGCGGCCGGACCGAGGGAGAGGAGGACCCGGGGGCGAGCACGGACCAGCTAACACAGGTGTTTCGGCTCCTGCGCGCCCGGACCGGACATGATTTCAGCTACTACAAGCATGCGACCATCAAGCGACGGCTCAAACGCCGGATGCTGCTCAGCAAGCTGGATCGGTTCCGCGACTATCTGGAGTATCTGCGCAGCGAGCCTAACGAAGTCGACGCGCTCTTTCACGACATCACGATCAATGTCACCGCCTTCTTCCGTGAGCAGAAGACCTTCGATGCGCTGCGTGATTCGGTGCTGCCGACGCTGCTCAAGGGACGCGCGGCGAATGAGACGTTGCGCATCTGGGTGCCCGGCTGCTCGACCGGCGAGGAGCCCTACTCACTGGCCATGGTGCTGCTCGAAGCGCTCGGATCGCAGCCGAGCATCCCGGTCCAGATCTTTGGCACCGATATCGACGAGCAGGCCATCGAGCGCGCCCGCAGTGGCATCTATCCGAGCCGAATCAGCAGCGAGATCTCGCAAGGGCGGTTGAATCGCTTCTTCCATGAGGTCTCGGGCGGCTGGCAGATCAACAAGTCGGTTCGCGGCCTCTGTGTCTTCGCGCCGCACAATGTGACCAGCGATCCGCCCTTCTCGCGGCTCGATCTCATCTGCTGCCGCAACCTGATGATCTATCTCGGCAGCACGCTCCAGCGGCGGGTGCTGCAGATCTTCCACTACGCGCTGAAGCCTGGCGGCTTTCTGCTGCTCGGCGCCTCGGAGGGTATTGGCAGCAGCTCCGATCTGTTCCGGCTCGAGGACAAGGAGGCCAAGAGCTACGCCAAGCAATCGACAAGCTCGACGCCAACCTATGAGTTTGCCCCTGCCCGGCGCGAGCCTGATCGCGAGCCGCAGGGCGACGCGCATGAGCCCGGTGCGCGATCCGAGTCCGAGATCAGAAAGGAGGCCGACCGCGCCGTGCTCACGCTGTTTAGCCCGCCGGGTGTCATCGTTACCCGCGATCTGACCGTCATCAGTTTCCGCGGTAAGACCGGGCGCTACCTTGAGCCCTTGCCAGGCACGGCGAGTCTGGATTTGGTCAAGCTGATTCGCCAGGAGATCCTGGTCGATCTGCGCAACCTGTTCAAACGCGCGCTCAAGCGTGATGAGCCGGTCCTCAAGACCGGGATTGAGCTCATGGTGGATGGCCCTAGAAGCGAGCTGAGTCTGCGCATCATTCCTTTAGCGAAGGACGCCCTAGAGCGCTTCTATCTGATCCTGTTCGAGGAACATCCGGTCCATGGCGTTGAGTCCGGGAGCGCATCCGCCTCGGCGAGCCATGGCGCGCAAGAAGACCAAGAACGGGACAGCAAAGAACGGGACAGTGATGCGGATCAGGCAAGGATCGCGAAGCTGGAAAAGGAGCTGGAGGAGACCCGCGCGTACATGCAGTCGATCATCGAGGATCAAGAGAGCACCAATGAGGAGCTGCAGTCCGCCAACGAGGAGGTGCAATCCACCAATGAGGAGCTGCAGAGCAGCAATGAGGAGCTGGAGACCGCGAAAGAGGAGCTGCAGAGCACCAACGAGGAGCTTGCGACGGTGAACGACGAGCTCGAGCATCGCAACGCCGAGCTGACGTCCACCAACAACGACCTCCGCAACCTCCTAAGCAGTGTCAACCTGCCGATCCTGATGCTCGATCGCGATCTGCGGGTGCGTCAGTTCACCCCGCGCGCCAAGCGGCTGTTTAATCTGATCGAGGGCGATGTTGGCCGGCCGATCGGCAACCTCCGGCCCAATATCGACTTACCAAGGCTCGAGGCGCTCGCGCATGAGGTGATGGAGAGCATGGCCGTCAAGCGGCTCGAGACCGAAGGCGAGAACGGAAAAACCCAGGATGTCACCTTGCGTCCCTACCGAACGCACGATCAACGCATCGATGGGGTGGTGATCACTATTTTTGATCGTGATCAGCCAGCGCCTGGGTGAGTGTCGTCACTGGGCTTATCCCTGCTCTAACAACTGCTCGAATTCAGCCTCGTCGAGGATCTCGATGCCGAGATCCTGGGCGCGCTCGGCCTTGCTGCCTGGGTCTTTGCCCCTGACGAGATAGTCTGTCGCGCTGCTGACGTCAGAGGTTGCCCGGCCGCCGCGCGCCTCGACGGCGGATTGCGCCTCTCGACGCGAGTAGTGCGCGAGCTCGCCGGTGAAGACGAAGGTCTTGCCTGAGAGGCGGTGACTGTCGTCGGCCTGGGCCGGCTCTTGCTCAGAGACATCCTCGACCTCGACCCCAGCGTCCCGCAGCTTCTCGAGCACCTGTCGGTTGTCCGCGTTATCAAAGAAGGCGACGACGGCGGCGGCGATCTCCGGGCCGACCTCCGGGATGCGCTCGAGCGCAGTGCGATCGGCCTTGAGCAGCGCATCCAGACTGCCGAAGCGCCGAGTCAGCACCGTGGCCATGCGTGCCCCGATATGGCGGATGCCAAGGGCATAGACAAAGCGCTGCAAGGACGGCCTGCGGGCGCGGTCGATAGCCTGCACCAGGTTGCGTGCCGCGGTCTCGCCGAAGCCTTCCATCGCCTCCAGGTCCTGTGTCTCCAGCCGATAGAGGTCGGCCAGGTCGTGCACCAGCCCGCGCTCGACCAGCTGGCGCGCGGTCTCTTCACCAAGTCCGTCGATATCCAGGGCATCGCGGGAAGCGTAGTGGGTGATCTGGCCGACCAGCTGTGCCTCGCAGGCGAGTCCGGCCGGGCAGCGATGATAGGCCCCATCGCGAATGATCTCGGTGCTGCAGACCGGGCAGTGCTCGGGCATCGCGAAGGACAGGGCGCGCGTCTGGCCGGGCTGCTCGATGCGCTCAGCGATCTCCGGGATCACATCGCCGGCGCGGATGATCCGCACTTGGTCGCCGGGCCGGACATCCTTGCGCTGCACCTCATCGGCGTTGTGCAGCGTCGCCCGGCTGACGGTGACGCCACCGACATCGACCGGCTGCAGCAGCGCGATCGGCGTCAGGATGCCGGTGCGCCCGACCTGAACCGTGATCTCCTCGAGGGTGGTGATCTCTTCGCGCGGGGCGAACTTCCAGGCCAGCGCCCAGCGCGGGCTGCGCGCGCGCACGCCCAGCGTCTCGCGGCGCGCGCGGTCGTCGAGCTTGATCACGACCCCATCGATCTCAACGTCGAGCGTGTCGCGCTGGCCCTCGAGCTCAGCGTGGTAGGCGCGCACATCGTCGAGGTGTTCGGCGTTGCGATTCAGTGGGCAGGTCTTGAGGCCCCAATCGGCCAGTCGCTCAAGGAGCTGATGATGGGTCGCCGGCGCCGCTTCGCCGTCGATCTCGAGCAGCTCATAGCAGAATAGGTCGAGCGGGCGGCCGGCGACTCGGTTCGGATCGAGCTGGCGCATGAGTCCGGCCGCGGCATTGCGCGGATTGGCGAAGGGCTCGTCGCCGCGCTGCACGCGCTCGCGGTTCAGCGCAGTGAAGCCGGAGCGCGGCATGAAGATCTCGGCGCGCACAGCCAGATGTCGCGGTGCTTTATGCAGGCGCATCGGCACCGCAGCGGCACGGCGGAGGTTGTGGCTGATGTCCTCGCCGGTGTAACCGTCACCGCGGGTCGAGCCACTGGAGAAGACGCCCTGATCGTAGATCAGCTCGATTGAGAGGCCATCGAACTTGGGCTCGAGCACGAGAGCGACCGGGCCTTGGTTGCCATCGCCAGCGTCGTCGCCACCGCCAGCATCATCGCCATCACCATCGTTATCGCCACCACCGGCGTCGCGCTGCAGGCGCTTGATGAAGTCGGCGACCTCATCGTCGTTCTGGACGGACTCCAGGCTGAGCATTGCCGCGCGGTGCTCGCGCTTATTGAGCGCACTGACCGGCTCGGCACCGATGCGCTGGGTTGGCGAGTTCTCGCTCTGTAGGGAAGGAAACTCCGCCTCCAGCGCCTGCAGCCGGTCGAAGAGCTGGTCGTAGACCGCGTCTGAGATCGCCGGCTCCGTCTTCACGTAGTACAGATAATCGTGATGGCGGATGCCCTCGCGCAGCGCCTCGATCTCGTCCGCCGCCTGGTCTCGACTCAGCGCCTCGAGCGGACGAAAGTCGGTGCTGGGGTGATGCTTGAAGTCCACCGGCGCCTCCGGTTGATCGTTAGGCTCCAAATTTCTTCATGCGGCCGGCATGGCCGAGGGCGAGGCCGATGAGATGGGCGCCGGGTCGCAGCCCGAGCGCACCCTTGAGGCAGCTGGTTTCATCGAAACGCTGGGCAGCGTCGCGACGGGCATGCTGGGCGTGCAAGAGCACCGGAACCGGGTGCCAGCTGTGCGCCGACATCATCGCCGGCGTCGAATGATCGCCGGTGACGACGAGCACGTCCGGTTGCTGCTCCAACAGCCAAGGGATGCGCCGATCGACCTCTTCGATCACCGCCACCTTCTCGGTGACATTGCCATCCTCGCCGGCGCTGTCGGTGCCTTTGACATGGAGGAAGTAGAAATCATGCTCGTCGCCGACCTGTTGCTCGAACGACTCGAACAGGGCATCCATGCCGGTCGGTGGCTCGGCGACGTCCATCCCGAGCAGTCTTGAAAGTCCGCGGTACATCGGATACTCGGCGATGCAGAGTCCTTTCAGGCCGAAGCGCTCTTGCAGTCCCGGTAGCACCTCGTGGCGCTGGAACCCGCGCAGCAGCAGGGCGTTGGCGGGCTGCTCATCGGCGATGGCCGCATGCGCCTGCTCAAGGAACTGCGCGACCACCTCGGCCGCGACCTTGGCCTGATCCGACTGGGGCTCCATTGGAATCGGCGGCCGGCCGGTGGTCTGGGGATCGGTGTCCGGCAGGTCGTCATAGAGCGCATCACCATCCGGGCTGCTGCGCAGCACCAGCACCGCACGGTGCTGGGACTCGGTCTTGAGGAAGACCTCGCCGTCGAAGTCCAGGTCGAGGGCGTCTTGGATTTTGGCGCAGAGGCGCTGGTTCAGCTCCGTCGGAATGCGCCCGGCGCGCCGATCGGTGATCTCACCGGCGCTGTTGATGCTGGCAAAGTTGACCCGCGCGGCCAGATCACCGGGCTGCAGGGGGAAGTCGATGCCCAGCGCCGAGAGCACCCCACGGCCGATGCGCCAGCGCAGCGGATCATAGCCAAACAGCGCCAGATGCCCGGGACCGCTGCCCGGCGTGATGCCGGGGCCAACCATCTCGAGCAAGCCGCAGGAGGAGTCATGCGCAAGTGCGTCGAGATTTGGCGTCTCGGCGGTATCCAGCGCGGTGCGTCCGGTCTCCTCGCTGCCCAGCCCACCGAGACCGTCCATGACCAGGTAGACGATCTTGCCGCCGGGAATGATCAGCTCTTGCCAGGTGTCGGTGATATCCATGAGGGTTCTCCGGTGAGTGGTGAGTGGTGAGTGGTGAGTGGTGAGTAGTGAGTAGTGAGTAGTGAGTAGTGAGTGGCCAGTGGTGAGCCCACCTCCTCGCTTGCCACCTGGCTGGCGTCTCGCTTCAGTGGTTGGCGATGAAGATGCGGAGACTTCGCGGCGGCAGATGGATCGCGGATGTCGGGCTGTCGTTCGCGGTACCCTCGCCGGTCTTTTCAGAGTCCGGCTTGCCTGCCTTGCCGTTGGCCCCGTCGTTGGAGGCCGGCGTGATCTCCTGCAGCTGATCAGCCGTGCAGTCGAGGACATCGAGGAGTCGATCGCGGCTGTACTCCTGCGCCTCATCGGGGTCCGGGTTGATCAGTACGGCGCTGTGCTGCGCCTGCCGGGGCGAGCGTCGCAGCAGTCCAACCACCGGCTCGTCGGCCGCAGTGAAACGCTCCTGTGCGCCCTCTTCGTTCAGTACCGGGGTCTTGGCCTTCATGGCGTTGGCCTGTGCGATGAAATCCCGGATGTAGAAGCTCGGCTCCTCCCAGTGCTGGGGTCGGGTCTCGACCACGTGCAGGCCGCGTCGGAAGCCGAGCTCGTAGCCGATGGGCATCATCACGCCGGTGGAGAAGACCGCCGCGAACAGGTACCAGAAGCGGGACTCACGGCTGTCGCCATCGGACTCCTCGGCCAGCCGGGTGGTGTCGTGGCTTTCCGGAAAGGCGATGGATGGCGCCAGATCACGGAAGCGCTGATACTGATCGAGCAGCCAGTCGCCGCGGAAGTCCCACCATTTGACGCTGTTGAACAGATAGTCGAAGCCGGCCGGGCGCAACTGCTCGATGTCGTCGGGCGGCGCACCGAGGGTCTCGGCGAAGAACCGGGTCTCCGGCGCGGCTTCGCGGGCGCGCTCGATCAGCACCTGCCAGACCTTGCCGGGCAGCTGATAGGCGGCGTCGCAGCGAAACCCGCGGAAGCCGAGCGCGGTGTAGTGACCGATGACCTCGGAGAAGAAGTCGATCATCGCCTCGCGCTCGGGGCGCTCGCTGTAGTCGAGCTGGGCCAGGTCCTCCCAGACGGTGACGATCTCGGGGTTGTCCAGATCGGTGGCCGAGGGCGAGTGCACCGAGCCGTCGTCGTCATGGACGTACCAGTCTGGATGCTCGGTGACCAGGTCCGAGTCGATGGCGGTGTGGTTGACGACCAGATCCATCATCACCGCGATTCCGGCATCGCTAGCGGCCTTGGTGAAGGCCCTAAGTCGCTCATCGTCGTCGCCATCGTCGCTGAGATCGCTGTCGCCGCTCAACTCGGGGTGCAGACGGTAGTAGTCCTTGACCGCATAGAGACTTCCCGACTGGCCTGGCAAGTGAAACGGGTTGACGAAGATCCAGTCGAAGCCCATCTGAGCGATCTCCGGCAACCGTTCGGTCCAGCGCTCGATCGGACCGAGCAGGGTCGGAAACAGGTTGTAGATCCTCGGGCCCTGGGGAAAAGACGGTTGATTTGATGGCATCTTGGCGTGTCCTGAATAGCTTGTGAGATATCAGAGCGCACTGGTCTTCAGCAGCCCGACCGGGAACCGGCGCAAGACCCTGCTGGCGCGAAGGGCCTGACGGCCTTGGTGCTGCTCGGTCTCCAGCTGTCGGCTTGGTCCCGCGTTTGTGCTGCGCTCCGTGCCGCCTAGGACATCGTCGAGCCGCGCGGCGGGGATCGAGATCCAGGTCTCGTCCCAACCGGGGTCCTGCAATGGATCGATGTCGCCGTCGTCGGTGACGGCCAGCGCGCTCAGTCCGGCGAGCAGGCGCGGCGCAATGACCACCACCGACTGTCCCTGATGGCTGCGACTGAAGGCGCAGAGACGCTGTGCATGCGGGCCTTCAACGGTGAGTGGTGAGTACTCGCCGTGGGCGAAGAGATCAGGCATCTGCTCGCGCAGCAGCAGCGCGCGGCGGATCAGATACAGCTTGGCGCGGCCGTCGCTGAGGTTGTTGCTCAGCGCCTGTGGGTCCAGCTCCTGCGCGCTCAACGCCTGTGAGCGCAATGGCTGGGGGAGTCCTTCCGTTGTCTCGCTGGGGTCATCGATGGCAGCAAGCCGATCAATCTCACTGAGCCATTGGCGGCGACGCTCGAAATCGACCGGACGACGATTGTCAGGGTCGACCAGGCTGAAGTCCCATAGCTCGCAGCCCTGATAGAGGTCCGGCAGCCCTGGCGAGGTCAGCCGCAGCAGGGTTTGTGAGAGGCTGTTGAGCAGCCCGAGCTGGGCGACGCGCTGCTGGAAGGGGATGAAATCCTCGAAGAAGGCACGGCTGCGCTCGCGATCGAGCACGGCATCGATGAAGGCCTCCAGCGTCGCCTCGTAATCGGGGTCGGCGTTGGTCCAGGCGGTATGCACCTTGGCCTCCTTGACCGCCTTGCTCATGTAGGCCTGGATGCGCTGCTTGAGCGCTACCCAGTCGTCGTTGTCCTGCGGTGTCTGCAGGGGCCAGACACCGAGCAGGGTCTGGTAGAACAGATACTCGGTGTTGGCATCGGGCCAGGTCACCGCCTCAGCCTCGAGTGGCTCGCGGCCATCGCCGCTGCGGCGAAAGCGCCGATTCAGCCGTGCCCAGCGCTCGACGTGCTCACGCCAGGCGAGCGGCAGCTCGGAGAGGACATGCAGACGCGCCCGCACATCCTCTGAGCGCTTGCTGTCATGCGTCGATCCCGCCAGCATCGCCTGCGGCCATTGGGCTTGGCGCCGTGCATTGGCGCGGTGGAAGCTGTCCACCGAGAGGCCGAAGCGCTCGGGATCACCACCGACCTCGTTCAGCGAGCTGAGCCGGTGCCAGCGATAAAACGCCGTGTCTTCGACACCCTTGGCGGTGACCGGACTGCTGTACTGCTGGA
>NZ_NHSH01000036.1 GCF_016653315.1 Halochromatium roseum
GTTGATTGGCGCGGGTCTTGCTGCATTTGCTCAAATCGACGGGCGGATGATCAAGACACTCACCAAGGCTCCCAGCGGAGCGACACGCACTCGACGGGGGCAGTATGCGTCAGATCGGCATCTTCTTTGCAACGGATTCCGGCACCACCCGACTGATCGCGAAGAAGATCGCAAAGGCGATCAAGGCGCGCCACGGAGAGGACGTGGTCGCCAAACCGGTGAACGTCAATCGCGCCAGCGCCGATGACCTGCTGGCCTTCAAGGCACTGATCCTCGGTACGCCCACCTATGGCGAAGGCGTGCTCCCAGGCAAGGCCAACGACACCGACGAGGCCGCCTGGCTGGAGTTCCTGCCACAGCTCGACGGCAAGGACTTCAGTGGCACCTGCATTGCCCTGTTCGGTCTCGGTGACCAGGAGAAATATCCGACCCACTTCTGCGATGCCATGATGGACCTGCACTGCCTGTTCTCCGAAGCCGGTGCCCAGATGGTCGGCGGCATCGACACCGGCGGCTTCGAGTTCAAGCGTTCGCGGGCCGTCATCGATGGGCGCTTCGTCGGTCTGGCGTTGGATCAGCACCTGCAGTCATTGCTGACCGACGCGCGCATCGACGCCTGGCTCGACGAGGTCCTCCCGCTGTTGCGCGAGGTTTGTGAAATGCCGGTGCCCGCCTAGTCACGCGCCGAGTATCGCTGCGCCCAGCCCATCCATTCGGTCGGAGTTGATCATTTTATGAAGACAGCGCTGGACTGGTCCGCCTACCAAGATGCTGGCATGGGCGACGCCTATGCGGACATCCCGCGCCACGGTGGCGACTTCGCCAAGGCGGTGGCGGTCTGCATCAACAGCCGCCAATGCGAGGCCGAGACCCGCAAGGGCGTCATGTGTCCGAGCTTTCGCGTCACCGGCGACCCGGCCCTCTCCACCGGGGGGCGAGTGCGGCTGTTGAAGGCTGCCCTCAATACCGGCTCAACCGACACCCAATCGGCCGAGGCGACCCAACCCGAGGCCAGCCTGCTCGATGCGGCCCTCGCCGACCCAACCCTCGCCCGCGCCATGGACCTCTGCGTCGCCTGCAAGGGCTGCAAGCGCGAGTGCGGCATGGCCGGCACCTTCGGCCTGGAACAGGAGCACGCCGAGCTGTCCCGACAGATGGCCGAGCTGGCCTTGCTGCCGCAACTGCGCGCCAACCCGAGCGCGCCCGTCATCGCCAACGGCTTCTCCTGTCGGCAGCAGATCCGTGCCCATACGGCGCAACGCCCTCGCCATCTGGCGCAGGTGCTTGCCGATGCGCTGGAGCTGGAGCTGGATATGGAGCCGCAGCAGGAGATCGACGGCCAGGTCTACCTCATCGATAAACGTGTGACAGCGCTGAGTAAACAGGGCAACGCGTGATGCATCAGACCTTGCGTGCGGGCGAGCGACTCGAGCCTGACCGCTGTGAAGCCAAGCCGATCAACGCCGTCGCCGCAGGCGCTCAACACCCCGACGCAGCCCTTCGGCGATGAACGGCATCAGCCGACCCTTGTCCCAGAGGATGCGCGCGAACAGGGCATTGCGATCGCGCGGCGGGCGCGGGCGCCTCGCGCGCGGCACCAGGGTCAAGGCGCCTTGGTCGCAAGCCTGCAGGCAGGCACCGCAGCCGAGACAGACCTCAGCGTCCACCTGCGCCCAGCGCTGCTCCTTGGGTAGGGCACGGGCATCGTCGGCCAAGCCGATGCACTTGGCATTGCAGGCACGCAGGCAGGCACCGCAGTAGTCGCAGCGCTCGGGATCGACCTCGGCGAGAAAGGGCGTTTTGGCGATCCCCTCATGAAAGCCCATCTGCACGCCGGCCAACAGCTCGCAGCAGCAACGACAGCAGTTGCAGAGAAACGACGGCTGCTCACGAATGTTATCGGTGATGTGCGTCAGCCCAAGCGCCCGCGCCCGGTCGAGGATCGCCAGCATCTGCTCGGCACTGCGCGGCTCGGCCATGCCACGGCGCACCAGGAAGCGTGCGCCCTCGCCAAGCACCATGCAGATCTCCTCCACCGGTGCGCCTTGTTGGCAGGTCTTGCCCTCATGCGCCCGCTTGTGCCGGCAGAAGCACAGCGTCACGGCGTGAAACTCGGCCTCCTGGATGATTTGACGCGCATCTTCCCAAGGGGTGATGCGTGACTGCACCGGAATCTGGTCCTCATAGACCAGCGCTCGGGTCAACGGCCAGCGGCTGCCGAAGAACTCACCGGCCTGTCCGTCTTTACCCTGTTCGCGCAGGTACGCCGACATCAGTCGTGCCAACTCCGCCTGGGGCAGATCCCCGCGATCGCGCATGAAGCTGAACTCCATGAAGCCGATCAGCCCCGGCACCAACAGATAGTAGGTCTCATGCCCTACTGGCAGGTCCATCACCAGCCCCTTGTTGGCCATCGACTCCAGAATCCCATCCAGCTCGGCCGCCGGCAGGCCGGTGCGCTCGATCAGCTCAGCCCGGGTGGCCTCGGTCAGTGGAAATCGTGCCGCCACCTCGGCCTCACGCGGATCGAACAGCAGCGCGAGGATCTGGCGTAGGCGCGGACTGTCGACCAGGCCCACCGGGTAGCGGTTGAGGCGGTCGATCAGCGGCACCAAGGCCGATTTGTCGTTCAGCAGGTGTCCCATGGTGAAGTCTCTTGCGTAAATGCTGTCGGATGCCGACTGACCCCGGTCGCAAAGCGGCGTTGATCAGCATGCCTACGTGCCCAGTCGCCTAGACGGCAACCATAGAGGTTCGTCAGCAGACATGGCGGCGGCGCATCGGCAACACCTGGTGCTGAACAGGACCGCGCCGGCCAGGCCTGATAGGCTGCATCCCATCCAGCGGTTGGTCCAGCACGCGTTTGACCCCCATGACGACCCTGTTCTCGATCATCGAATCTCCCAGTCATCCCCGGCTCGACGCGCTCTACCAGCGTTTGGGCATCACCCAGATCAAGCTCCCATCCCAGCGCAAGGCCCTGCAGGCGCTCAAGCGCAGTGCGCCGGACTGGGTGGTGGCCGAATTCTTCTACGGCTTCGGCAACAACTACGCCGGTGCCAATGTCTGCAACCTTGATGTCTTTCTCGCTAGCTTGCGGACACAGGCGCCTGCGGCACGGGTCATCGTGCTGGTCAGCAAAGAGCAGGCGCAGTATGTCCCACTGCTCGCCGAGCGGTTTCCACTCCATGCGGTCTTGACGCTGCCCGTGACCGAGGCGGATGTCGACGCCGTCCTGTGTGCCGATGCGGCATCCCGATGACTGACCCTGACCAACAGGCCGCCGCGGCCCGCCAGGTGCTCGCCGGCAGCTTCCACGGCCTGCTCTCCACCCATTCCCTGGAGCTAGCCGGCTATCCCTTCGGCTCGGTCGTGCCCTATGTCCTGGATCAGGAAGGGCGGCCGCTGCTCTTGCTGAGCCCGCTGTCGCAACACACCAAGAATCTCGAGGCCGACAGCCGCTGCGGGCTGACCGTGGTCGAGGAGGGCGAGGGCGACGTCCAGCAACGAGGCCGCCTGAGCGCCGTCGGCAAGGTCACGCCATGTGGCGCTGACGCCGATGATGGTCAATCGCCCGAGTGTTGACCTGCCGGTATGACCTCGGTCACGGCGCCTTCGCGACGGAACAGGCTGTCACGGTTCCACCACACGACGATGACGGCGACAGCGACGAGAATCCCTGTGTCCCAGGGTTGCGCATCCGGCCAGAACGGATTGATGAGCTGCCAGTGAAACAGCATCGGCCACAGCAGGCTGCCCTGTGTCTGGTTGAACAGCGGCGTGACCAGCACCGCCAGCACCAGATTGCCGACGAAAAACGCAAGGAAGTTCCAATCGGCGAAGACCGTGCTCGAGAGAAAGAAGGCCGGCAGGTGCCACAAGCCCCAGGTCGCGCCGATGAGCGCCCCGGCCCAGAGAGGCGTCATGTGCCGCTGGAGCAAGGGTTGCGCCACGCCGCGCCAACCGAATTCCTCCATGGGGCCGAGAACGAGCATCATGAACAGGAGCGCCACGACGGACCCAACGCCCGCTGGTGGCAGTGGCGCCAGCATCGGGCCACCCTTGAGCAGCGAGCCTAGGACGAAGACCAGCGGCAGGCCGATCAGGATGAAGACCACCCAGCCCGCCGAGCACCGCCACAGGAACAGCCGGGACAGGAAGGCCCGGATGCCGGAGGTGCCGGCGTAGAAGAACAGGATCACAAAGGCGGCGGTCGCCGGTGACCAGGTGGCGAGGAAAAATACGGGATGCGACCCGCTGATCGCACCGAACCAGGCCGCTGCGGTCTCAGGAAACAGGATGTAGACCCCGATCAGCCCCCAAGTGATCAGAAAGGTGATGCCGACGAAGGCGACCAGCGCCGAGGACGGTATCCTGGCCGGGAGTGTCGAACGCGATTGGATTGGCATCGAGCGTCTCTCAAGGGTCAGCCGGATGGAAGCGCCCTGGCGGTCGCGAAAGGCGAAGCCAACACGGCAAGCGTGGCCGAGATCGCCAGCCTGCTCGATCCGGTGGTGAATCACATCAAGCGCGGTCTTCACATCAACCTGGTCATCGGCGCCAATGAAAACACCGACGCCTTGTTCCGCGCCATTCCCGAGCAGCAGTCGAACCCCGGAACCGACGATGGGCGAGCGATCGACGCGATCTTACAGCGATGCTGGAGGCCAATGGCTGCGATTCCGTGGAGCTACGTCCGTTCCGCGTCTGCGAGCCGGACATCGAGCCGCTCATTGAGCCGCTCATCGACTTCGTCCGAGAGGGCAACATCAGCTCAGCCTCGTCCAGGGAATGGCAAACCCGATGGCGACTGACACCCAAACCAAGACCAGCTGGCTCTGGGCGACGACGGTCGCGGTCATGCTGTTGATCATGGAATTCGTGCTGCTCTCGGCGCTGATCCCGGTCGATTGGTCGACGCGGATGCGCGATCGCGAGGTGCGTTGGATCTCGAGTTGGGACGCGATACATGAACCAGGATCAGATCCTGACCACTGCCGACCGCGAAGAGGCGTTGTCGCGCGCCTATCTGCAGGCCGTGGCAGCAAGCGCTGGCTATGTGGTAGCCAGCGATGATTTCGACCGCGATGGCATCGATTGTACGATTCGAGCTGGCGGGCAGATGCGATGAATTGGTGTTGCGCCGATGCGCGTACTGGGTCTCGCTGACCGATCTGCCCGACACAGAAAACCGCGAATCCGTGACGGTGTCGCTGCCGGCCCACCAGCGTTTTGACGTGGTCGCATTGTGTGACCTAATGGATCAGTCCCGACGAGGAGCGATCCAATGAATGTGCAAATTCGTGACGATCAAGCGCTGCGCGCGATGACCCCCGCTGCACTCGCTGCCTACGCGTGCGGTGAAGGTTGGGCGCGGCTGGAAGCCTATGGGCAACAGGCCGATGTTTACTCACACCCAGACCGGCCAGAGCTGATCATCCCGCGTACCGATGCCTTGGCCGATTATGCTTCCGTTGTTGCGCAGTTGATCGCGATCCTAGCGGAAACGAGCGGACGGGATGCGTTAGCGCTCTATCGCGACCTGCTCGGCGCAGACCGAGATGTGATCCGGATCCGCGCTGCTGGTGATGCGAACGACGGCTCCGTTCCCCTGGTCGCCGCCGAGGGTCTCGTGACGCATACGCGCGAGATGCTGCTGGCGGCTGCCTGCGCGGCTTCCAGCCTAGAGCGGACCGGGCAGCGTTGGCAACTCACGAACGCTGAGTTGGTGAGTATTGGCGCGGCTGATGAGGATGACGTTAACGACAATCGTACTGATGCCGTCAAACTAGCTGACTAGGCGGAGGCGACGCCATGATGGTGTTTCTCGCCCCATCGCGCATGATGAGTGACCAAATGATGATCCGACAGAGATTGCTTACTGGACTGTATCGCGGCGCCATGGCGTTGTTTATCGCTCAAGGCAACGCGCTGGCAGAGACGACCGAGGACGCCGCCGCCCTGTGGTCGGCGCTCGCCGAGGGCGGCAAGGTGATGCTGATCCGGCATGCGCAATCCGAAGAGGCAACTCCCGAAGTGGCGCTGAACCTGGATCAAGACGGCGATTGCAGCCGCGAGCAGAATCTCAGCGCGGAGGGACGCGCGCAGGCCGAGGCGCTCGGCGAACGGCTGCGGCAGCAGGATGTCGAGGTCGAGACCGTTTTGACCAGCGAGCTTTGCCGTGCGCGGCAGACCGCCGAGCTCGCCTTCGGCGCTGCCGAGCCTTGGACGGCACTGAATCATCCGCGCGTGCTGCCCGAGGGCGAGGCGACCTGGCTGATTGAGGATGTGCGTGAGCGGGTCGCGACCTTCTCGGGGAGTGCGAATCTGGCACTGGTCACCCACCGGGAGACCATCAACACCCTGAGCTTCGAACTCATCGAACCTGCCGAGATCGTCGTCCTCGCGCCGAATGAGACCGACGGGTTTGCCGTGCTGGGTCGATTGACGATCGTGCCTTGACGATCAGGCCTCAACGCGAGATGCCATAGCGCTTCATCTTTTGCCAGAGCGTCTTGCGGCTGACACCCAGAGCAGCTGCGGCGGCCGTCACATTGCGCTCTTGATCATCCAGCGCGGCCAAGATTGCGGCGCGCTCGCCGGCATGGGCATGCGCCTTGAGTCCCGCCACACCGGTGCTTGCCCCTGGCTCAGCCGTACCCGGCAGCAGCAATTCCAAATTTGAGCAGCAACAAAAAATCAGTGACTTATGGGCATCAGCTGACGTCTAGCCCTAGTGACCGATCTATTGACGGTCACGCGCAATCGCGAATTGTTCTCAAAAACTTCACTAAACCCAAAATTTTGGAACCACGCGTCTAATGACTAATGACTGGTGCCAGCCAGACTCCGTCACTTTCGTAACTGATTGAATATAAAGGGAAGCACAAATCAGGCAATCGGCGTGGTAGATGCAGAGCGGCTGGTTGAGCCTCTGTGGTTGGTCGTGCAAAACGGGAAAGCGCCTCCGGGGTCAGGTTGACGTCAATAGCGGCGAGTCAGCGTCAGCACCACCGGCCAGCCTTCAGCGGCTAGCTGCTTGGCTACGGCGGCGTCGGTGCCAGAACCAGCGCCGATGATCATTGCGCCACCTGTCTGCATATACTGCGTCTCCTGGACACTCGACATCCGAACCGATGACCTGTTGTGCTGGACCCACTGATGGCCGCTGATCTCAATAGGGCTAGACATCTCAAACGGTGGCGATCGAGATGGCAAAAACCAAAGCACCTGTGACCGCCGCGGTGCGGCTTCTACGCCAGGCTGGCGTCCCCTTCAGCGGACACTGCTATACCTATAACGGTGGTGGCACGGCTGAGGTGGCTCAGGCATTGGGCGTGGATGAGCACCAAGTGGTGAAGACCCTGATTATGGAAGACGAACAACATCAGCCCTTGATCATGCTGATGCATGGGGATCGCGAGGTCGCGACCGGCGCCCTGGCGCGCCAGGTCGGCGCAAAACGGATTCAACCCTGCGCACCCCAGACTGCAGACAAGCACTCCGGCTACCAGGTCGGCGGCACCTCGCCGTTTGCGACCCGTCGGACCATGCCGGTTTACTGCGAGCGCAGCATCCTGCAGCTCGAGCAGCTCTACATCAACGGCGGCAAGCGCGGCTACATCCTCCGGCTGCGCAGCGAGGATCTGCAACGTCTGCTGTCGCCAAAGCGGGTTGAGGTCGCGGTCCAAGCCGGCGTTGGAAGCCCGGTGTCTGGCCGCCGGTCGCGGTGAGGCATTGACCGCCCAGCCCCGGCAGTGGGAACCTCAATCCTCAGCCCTCGATTCGGACCCTGCCGATGCAACGCGATCCCAACCTGGTGCGCCTGTCGCATGACCATCAATCAGCACTGGTCCTGGCCAAGCGGGCGCGTGAACTGGCGACGGCTGAAGACCCCGACCGTCGTGCCCTCTGGGCCGAGATCCAAGCCCGCTTTGCCGATGAGCTTGAACCGCACTTCCAGCTTGAGGAGCGGGGGCTGCTTCCCGCCTTGCGGGTCGCCGGCCAGCAGGCCTTGGTTGAGCAAACCCTTGCCGAGCATACCGAGCTGCGGGGGTTGATTGTGAGCGACGCCCCTGATGCCCCGGCGCGCTTCGGTGACGCCTTGCAGGCGCATATCCGCTTTGAAGAGCGGACCCTGTTCGAGACCGCGCAGCAGGTGCTGGAGCCCGCCGTGCTCAACGAGTTGGGCGTGCTGCACGAAGCGGCAGCGCGCCCAGCTTGTCCGACGACAGCGCGCAAGGGCGGCGCGCCCGGAGCGCCGCGATGAGCCCGCAGCAAGCCAAACGCCCCGGCGAGGTTGCTGTAGAGCACCCCCAAGCGTCAGATGCCGCGCTGCAGTACATCGGGCGCATCCACACCCCTTGGCAGCGGCGCGAAGACTGTCCGCCGCCAAGGTGACCTGGACGGCCCCGAGTGTCAGATCGAGATGTTCCATCCCTGGGATCAGGCGCTGGTCGGTCTGCAGACGACGACCCCACTAGAGGTGCTCTATTGGCTTGATCAGTCCCGGCGCGACCTGGTCCTGCAATGCCCGAAAGGGCGTGAGCAGCCCCTCGGCACCTTTGCCTTGCGCTCGCCGGTGCGGCCGAATCCGATCGGCAGCAGCGTTGTCGAGCTGATCGGCATCGAAGGCCAGGTGCTACGGGTGCGCGGCTTGGATTGCCTGGATGGCACACCCTTGCTGGATCTGAAGCCAGCGCGCTCGGCATTCATGACCAACCCAAGGAGCTGATTGACATCGTGCTCACTGATCGCCGTTTCGACCGCTGGCTGTTCGCCGTACTCTGGCTCCTGCTGCTGACCTACGCGCTGTTGTTCGCACCTCCGGTTCCAGCGGACCTGCTCGGCCAACTTCGCGATCTCGTTCGGCTCGCTGAACGAGCGCAGCTGGTAGCGGATGCGGATCTGGCCAGCGTCCGTGCGCGTGGCACTGATCGGGTAGCCGGAGTTATCGAGGATGCTGGTCACCAGCGCCGCAACCAGCTCTTCAGGTGGGGTGTCGCGATGCCGCTGTGCTAACTGGCTGACTGAAGACATCCCGGAACGGACCCAGGAACTCCCGCTCTTGGACCAGTCGGCGATCGCGAACACGACATGGCCGAAGCACCAGCGAACCGTCCCTCCAGGGCCGCGTGGAAATCCTCAGCGGTGTGTCGCGGATCGTTCTCGAACGCCCCACAGCCCCAGGCGCCCAGCACCAGCGTCTCATAGCCAAACGCCTGTGCAATCGCCAACACCCGCTCGATGCGTGCCTGCAGCAGATCGCCGGCCAGTGGCTGTCCGACGCCGGGCACATAGGGGGCGGCGCAGGTCACGATACTCAGGTGCCAGGGCTCCTCCAGAGCGGTGCCCTCGTCGGTGCGAAACACCGGCACCTCGGGTGAGAGGATGGCCCAGTGGGTCGAGTCCGGCAGTGGACGCTGTGCATGATGGGCATACATCGGATCACCACGCAGGGTCGCGAACAGCGCACTCGAGCGGCACAGCACCTCCTCCTGCGCGCGGGCCCGCGTGCGCGGCAGCGACAGCCGGGCGCGACAACGCTGTGCATGATCCGCGGAATCGAGGCAGGGCAGGGTGAGCAGACCTGTGGGCTTGTTGCCACCTGGATCGGCCGTTCGGCTCGACTGCAGTATTAACGAGTGGATGAATGCCAGACGTTCCAGTGACACCGACAGCCGAAATAGCGATCCGGCTTGTTATGAGGGTGGGGTGGGGTAGGAGGATCATCGTTCGTCGAACGCACGGCGGGGTCTTTCTATCCATGACGAGATGTTCCTGCCGCGGATATCATAGCGATCGCAACCACGACAGGACGGTCCTGAACAGCATCCCATGCAGCATCAACTCGCCCCAGGCGCCCGCGTCACCGTCCGCGACGAGGACTGGGTCATTCGCCGCATCGACCTCAGCGACGATGGCGGCCATGCCTTGACCTGCGACGGTCTCTCGGAGTTGGTCCGGGGCACCTCGGCCATCTTCCTGCAACAGCTTGAGAACGGCATCCAGGTCCACGACCCGGCCGAGACCGAGCTGTTCCAAGATTTGAGCGACTATTTCACCGATACCTTGCTCTATCTGGAGAGTCAGCGGCTGCGAACCGTCGCCAACGACGACCAGATTCACCGCGCCCACCAAGCGGTGATGAAGCGCGCCGACTACCAGCGCGTTCCGGCCGAGAAGGGGCTGAAGCAGGTGCGCACCCGCATCCTGATTGCCGATGGGGTCGGTCTGGGCAAGACGCTGGAGGCGGCCATGCTTGCCACCGAGCTCGATATCCGCGGGCGCGGGCGGCGCATTCTGGTCGTGACCCAGAAGAGCATGCTGACTCAGTTCCAGAAGGAATGGTGGTCGCGCTTCACGATCCCGCTGGTGCGGCTGGACTCCGCTGGCATTCAGCGTATCCGTAACAACATCCCGTCCGGGCACAACCCCTTCAACTATTACGACAAGACCATCATCTCGATGGACACGCTGAAGGGGAACAACGAGTATCGCAACTATCTGGAGAAGTCGCGCTGGGACATCATCGTCATCGACGAATGCCACAATGTCGCGGTGCGCAAGGGTGACGCCGGCTCCTCGCTACGG
This sequence comes from Halochromatium roseum, assembly GCF_016653315.1. Classification (GTDB taxonomy): domain Bacteria; phylum Pseudomonadota; class Gammaproteobacteria; order Chromatiales; family Chromatiaceae; genus Lamprobacter; species Lamprobacter roseus. Next base: position 10,594 of record NZ_NHSH01000036.1, read on the forward strand.
GCGCGTTTGGCCAAGCACCTCGCCACCAAGTCCGATACCCTGATCCTGCTCTCGGCGACGCCGCACGACGGCTCGGCCAACAGCTTTGCATCACTGATCTGGCTGCTCGACCCCACCGCGATCTCCGATCCCGACGACTACACCCGCGCCGATCTGGACCGCAAGGATCTGTTCGTGCGCCGCTTCAAGAAAGACATCAAAGGCCAGGCTGAAGGCCAGTTCCCGGAGGCCGTCACCCGGCGGCTTTCCGCCCGGGCCACAGCCGAGGAAGAGGCCGCGTTTCGTGCCGCGCTTGAGATCCCGTTTACGCTCAAGGGTGAGCGCGCGCAGGGCAAGCAGGCCGAGCTGCAGCGCGTGGGGCTGCAGAAGGCGCTGTTCTCGAGCCCGGCCGCCGCCGCCAGCTATGCGCGCAACCGCATCGCCAAGCTCAATCGCAGACCGCAGCCGAGCGCGGCCGAGCAGCAGGAGATCGCCGCCTTCGAGGCCTTCGGGCGCGACCTGGACGCCATCAGCCCGGAGCGCTTCAGCAAATACCAACGCCTGCTGCGCGCACTGGTCGATCCTGAGGCGCAGTGGACCGGCGGCGAGAGCAACGATCGACTGGTCATCTTCTCCGAGCGCATCGAGACCCTGAAATGGCTGCTGGGGCATCTCCCTGGCGATCTCGGCCTCAAGACCAACGCCTTCGTCATCCTCGATGGCGGGCTCTCTGATATTGATCAACAGGAGATCGTCGAGCGCTTCGGCCAGGAGCATGACCCCCTGCGCGTGCTGCTCTGTTCCGACGTCGCCTCCGAGGGGCTCAATCTGCACTTCCTCTGTCATCGGCTGGTGCACTTCGATCTGCCCTGGTCGCCGATGGTGTTCCAACAGCGCAACGGCCGTGTCGACCGCTTCGGTCAGCAATCCACGCCACGGATCGACTACCTGCTCACCGAATCCGAGGTCGAGACCGTCAAGGGCGACCTGCGCGTGATCGAGGTGCTGGTACGCAAGGACGAGCAGATCAGCCAAAACATCGGCGATCCGGCCTCGATCCTCCGCAAGCACAGCATTGAGGCCGAGGAGCAGGTCGTCGCCGAAGCGCTGGCTGAGGGATTGAACGCCGAGCAGTTCGAGCAGCAGTGCATCGAGCAGGCCGAGCCGGACGATGACGATGATTGGGAAATGGCACTGTTCGGAACCGACGCTGGCGCTGGCTCTGATGGCACCGGCGCTGGCAGCGCTGACGGCAACGGTTCGGCCAACGCCTCTGCCGCCACCCGAGCGGGCCGACCGACCCCGCTCCGGCACGAGCCGCATCGCTTCTTCCCCGACCTCTATGCCTTCGCCAAGCAAGCCATCGCCCGTGTGCCAGAGGCCGAGGGCTACCGCGTCGACGACCAGGCACGCATGCTGCGCCTGACCCCGCCCGCCGATCTGCGTCGGCGCTTGCGTCGTCAACTGCCGGCCGAGGTGCTACGCGAGACCAACGAGTACGTCCTCTCAGCGCACGCCGGCATCGTCGAAGAATCCATCCAGCGTGCCCGCGAAGAGGATCGACAGGGGGCCGCTTGGCCGGACATCCAGTACCTGTGGCCGCAGCACCCGATCAGCCAGTGGCTGATTGATCGGGTCATCGGCGGGGTCGGGCGCCGCCGCGCGCCGGTGATCGTCAGCCCGCACCTGGCCGCCGACGAATGCGCCTTCCTCATGCTCGGGCTCATCCCCAATCGCAAGGGCCAGCCGCTGATCGCCGAATGGAAGGCCATCCTGCGCCGCGGCAACGCGGATCATGCCATCGAGGACTTTGACGATTTCTGTCAGCGCGCCGGCCTTGCCGAGCGGCAGCTGCCGAACGCCAAGCCCGCGCTGGACCTCGCCAAGCTGCAACGGGCGCTCGGCGATGCCGTGGCCACCATGCAGCTGTTCGTCGAGGATCAGGTCAAGACCTTCAGCGCCTCGCGCGCGGCCGAGGTGCAGCACAAGCTGGCCGAACTCAACGAGCTGCGCGGTGCCCAGGAACAACAATTGGAGCTGCGCCTGGCCAATGTCATTGAGACCGTGCGCGCCGGCCGACGGGCGCAACGCCTGAAGGACATCGAGAACGTGTTCGCCGAGTACGGCCAATGGGTCAAAGACAGCCTCGAAGTCGAGCCCGTACCCTTCGTGCAGGTACTCGCCGCCGTCACCGGACGCAACGAGCCTGACCCTGGTCTGGATCTTTGAGCGCGTCGACAGCGGCGATCGGACTGGCAATAGGAACTGAGACAGCAATGGGCATAACGGAACACTTCGACGTCTTCTCCGGCATCGGCAACGAGAACGAGTTCTACAGTCATCACTTCTTCGCCCACGGCTTCCAGGCGCGGATCAAGGACTGGCTGCAGCAGCAAGCCGCGGCGGCGGCCGAGACCGTGGGCGACCAGCCCGACCAAGCGCCACCGGAGCTGCCCGCCAAGCGTTTGGCCAGCCTGGCGCGCGCCTTCTTCCGGCAGCATGCCGCCGATCCCGCCGCTGAAGACTTCGACGCCCGCCTGAACTGGCATCGCGAGCTGCATCGGCCTTTGCTGGAGACGCTGGGTTATCGAATCGAACCGCGGGAGCAAGAGTGGAGCGCCGGGCAACCGTTGCCGCTTTGGCATGCGGCTGCTCAGGGTGTGGGCCAGCACGCCATCGGCCTGCCCGAGCTGGTGATCATCCCCGCCTTCAATCCGGAGCAGAAGTCACGCCAGGATGACCCCGCCGTCGACCCGCTCGACGTCACCCTCAGCGCCCAACACTTCCGCATCCAGGAACTTCCGGCGCCCTATCTCGGCAAGCAGAAGCAGGCCCCGCGTCCACTCGCCGAGATCCTCTCCGAGGCCCTGTTCGCCGCCGATCACCCACCGCGCTTCGTGCTGCTGATCGGCGAGCTGGAGTGGCTGCTGATCGACCGCTTCAAATGGCCGAGCAATCGCCTGCTGCGCTTTGACCTGAGCGAGATCCTCGGCCAGCGCCAGCCGGCGACCCTGAACGCCTGCGTCGCCCTGCTGCATCGCGAGGCCCTCTGCCCGGTCTCCGGCGAGGGCTTGCTAGACAGCCTCGATGCCGAGTCCCACAAGCACGACGCCGGCGTCAGCGCCGATCTCAAGTACGCCCTGCGCGAGGCCATCGAGCGACTCGGCAACGAGGCCGCCCGTCAACTGATCCAGAACCATGGCTACAGCTATACCGGAACCCTCAAGCGTCTCGACGAAGGCCGGCTCAGCACCGAATGCGTGCGCCTGGTCTACCGGCTGATCTTCCTGTTCTATATCGAGGCCCGCCCCGAGCTGGGCTATGTGCCGATCAACAGCAGCGATGTCTACGCCCGCGGCTACAGCCTCGAGCACCTGCGCGACCTGACCCTGACCGACCTGCACAGCACCGCCGCGCAGAACGGCACCTACTTCGACCAGACCCTGCGCACGCTCTTCGCGCTGGTCGCCAACGGCACGGCCCGCGACCAACAGCTCATGGTCGGCTCGGCGACGATCAACGCCTTCGAGCTGGCGCCACTCGACAGCCAGCTCTTCGACCCCGCCGGCACGCCGCTGCTGAATCGGGTCCGCTTCCCCAACCACATCTGGCAGCAGGTGCTGCGCGGGCTCTCGTTCGCCAAGGACCCGCGCACCAAGCGTACCCGCCGCGTCAGTTATCAGGCCCTCTCGATCAATCAGCTCGGCGCGGTCTACGAGTCGCTGCTCTCTTATCGCGGCTTCTTCGCCAGCGAAGACCTGTACGAGGTGATGCCCGCAGCCAGCACGAGCAGTACGGCCAACGCAGCCAGCGGCATCGAGGAGGTGGACGACGAGGGAGGAGGCGAGAACGAGCGCGAGCACGAGGAGGGCGGCGACAGCGACGGCGGCTACGGTGGCAGCACCGACCCACTCGCCAACGGCTGGTTCGTCGGCCAGGCGCGCATCGGCGACTACCAGAACAGCGAAAAGGTCACCTTCCGCAACGCCGAGGGGCGCCGCGAGCTGCGCGTCTATCCCAAGGGCACCTTCATCTATCGCCTCGCCGGGCGTGACCGCCAGAAGAGCGCCAGCTACTACACCCCGCAATCGCTCACCCAATGCCTGGTCAAGTACGCGCTCAAGGAACTGCTCGCCGACAAGCGCGCCGACGACATCCTCAGCCTGCGCGTGCTGGAGCCGGCGATGGGCAGCGCCGCGTTCTTGAACGAGGCCGTCAACCAGCTTGCGCAGGCCTACCTCGAGCGCAAGCAGATCGAGCTCAAGCGCCGCATCCCGCACGAGCAGTACGCCCAGGAATTGCAGAAGGTGCGCATGCGCCTGGCCGACGGCAACGTCTTCGGCGTCGACCTCAACCCCATCGCCACCGAGCTGGCCGAGGTCAGCCTCTGGCTCAACGCCATCTATGGCGAGACCGACGACAGTGGCCGGCCGCTGCCGGCGCGGGTGCCCTGGTTTGGCTATCAGCTCTTCACCGGCAACTCGCTGGTCGGCGCGCGGCCGCAGGTGTTCTCCGTCGCGCAGTTGCAGGCGCCGGCGAAGGTCCGCGATGGCAGCGGCAAATTGGTGCCCAATCCCGCCTGCTGGCGCCACGCCGCGCCCAGGCCGCTGACCCCGGACGCGCCCCGCCAGGATGACGAGATCTACCACTTCCTGCTGCCCGACGAGGGCTTCTGCGATTATGCCAACAAGGCGGTCAAGACCTATTACGAGGCTGAGCTGAAGCAGGTGAAGACCTGGCAAAAGGGCCTGCTCGGGCGCTTCTCCGAGATCGAGTTGCGCCGTCTGCGCCAGCTCAGCGCCAAGATCGACGCCCTCTGGCGCGAGCACGCCCGGCAGCTGGCCGAGGATCGCGCCCGCACTGAGGACCGGTTGCCGGTCTGGCCTGAGACCGAAGGCAACACCGACAGCGGCGCCGTCACCAGCCGCGCCAGCAAGGAGGCCACCCGCCAGGCCGGCATGCTCAACGAGGACGGCGCCCTGGCCACCCCCTACCGGCGCCTGAAGCTGGTGATGGACTACTGGTGCGCGCTCTGGTTCTGGCCCTTGGACCAGGTCAGCAGCCTGCCCAATCGCACCCAATGGATCACCGAGGTCGGCGCCATCCTCGACGGCAACCTGATGGACATCGACGAGCAGACCGAGCTGGATCTCTTGGCCGAACCGGCCAAGATCGAGACCCAGCCGCTGGCCCCGGAGCCGCAGTCCAGCCTGTTCGACGACCAGCCTGGGCAGCTTGCGCTCGCGGCGCAGACCGAGGCCAAGACCCTGCATGATCGCTACGGCGAGCTGCGCATTCGGCGCCTGCGCGAGTACTTCCCGCGCGTCAAACAGGTCGAGGCGCTGGCGCAGCGCTATCGGTTTTTTCATTGGGAGCTGGCGTTTGCGGATCTCTTCCACTGGCATCATCCCTCTCCCGCCGGCAGAGGGGCCGGGGGTGAGGGCGGAGGCTTTGATCTGATCCTCGGGAATCCGCCTTGGATCAAGGTCGAGTGGGAGGAGAAGGGCATTCTGGGTGAGGCCGATCCGCGGATTGCGATCCGCAGGATGAGTGCCTCTGAGCTGGCCCGTCGGCGCGCCGAGCTGTTCGAGGACTGGCCGGCGATGCAGGCGGCTTGGCTGGATGAGTTTTGCGAGCAGGCGGGGATGCAGGCGTTTTTGAATGCCAGGCAGAACTATCCGTTGCTGAAGGGTGTGCAGACCAATCTGTATAAGTGTTTCTTGCCGCAGGCTTGGATGCTGAACAATGCGCAGGGTGTTACAGCTTTCTTGCATCCCGAGGGGATCTATGATGATCCTAAGGGTGGGGTGTTTCGGGAGGCGGTCTATCCGCGATTACGCGGGCATTTTCAGTTCGTTAATGAGCTGATGCTGTTCGCGGATGTTGATCATCATGCGAAGTTCAGCGTCAATGTCTACGGTCCGACTCAAGCGGCGCCAAGCTTCACGCATCTGGCAAATCTATTTCTGCCTCGCACCGTCGATGCCTGTTTCGCCCACGACGGCAGCGGGAAGGTGCCTGGCATCAAGCAAGAAGGCGAGGGCGGCCGGTCGCGCTGGAATACCCAAGGTCATCGCGATCGGCTGATCCCGGTTGGCGAGCATGAGCTGGCGCTCTTCGCCCAGCTCTACGACGAGGCCGGCACGCCACCGCTGCAAGCGCGCCTGCCCGCGCTGCATGCCCGACAGTTGATCTCGGTGCTGGAGAAGTTCGCCGCCCAGCCGCGCCGCTTGGGGGATCTCAAGGGCGAGTATCTCTCGCTGGAGATGTGGCACGAGACCAACCAGCAGAAAGACGGCACCATCCGCCGCGAGACCCGCTTCCCAGACGATGCCGGCCAATGGGTGCTCTCCGGTCCGCATTTTTTCGTCGGCACGCCCTTCTACAAAACCCCGCGCGCGGTCTGCACCGCCAACAGCCATTACGACTGTCTTGATCTGACCACACTGCCCGACGACTACCTGCCACGCACCAACTATGTGCCCGATTGCTCGCCGGCGGAATATGCCGAGCGGACGCCGAGGGTGACTTGGATTGAGCCCCAACCCGAAATCGGTCCGCCCAACCCTATCGCAAAGCGTCTTCTGGTAACGAACTATTACCGATTTATTAGCCGCGAGATGCTGAGTCAATCTGGTGAGCGAACTCTTATTGGTGCATTAATTCCGCCTGGAGCAGCGAACGTTCATACTTGTATCCAGCAGGTTTTTCAAAACCAAAGCGACTTGTTATTGTTTTTAGCTGGAGCGCTTTCGCTACCTGTAGATTTTCAAGTCAAGAGTACCGGGGCTGGTCACGCCAATAAGAGTGTCATTGCAAAGTTTCCGCTAGTTGATCTAGTCGGTAAAAAGCGCATTTTAGTATTTTCACGAACACTCTCACTTGTATGTCTTACCACCCACTACGCCGACCTCTGGCAATCCTGCTTCCAACCCGAATTCCGCGAGCAACGCTGGTCCAGCGACTCACCACTGCTCGCCAGTGCCGCATGCGGAGACCAGACCGCAGATGCGACAGGGACATCAGCCCAAGGCGAGTTGGGACGAGCGCCCGCAACGGCAACCGAGACGCAGCCGATCAGATCGGCCACAGCGGCTGAGGCTTCCGCGGCGACCGAGAGCAACAGCCCTCCCTGTCCTCCGTGCCTCCGTGGTGAAACCAACTTCTTCACCCACCTCACCCCAAACTGGCAACGCCACTGCGCCCTGCGCACCGACTACGCCCGCCGCCAAGCCCTGCTCGAGATCGACGTCCTGGTCGCCCAAGCCCTCGGCCTGACCCTTGACGAACTGCTGACCATCTACCGCGTCCAGTTCCCGGTCATGCGCCAGTACGAGGCCGACACCTGGTACGACCAGAGCGGGCGCATCGTCTTCACGCCGAGCAAGGGTCTGGTCGGCGTCGGGCTGCCGCGCACCGCCCGCAAGGCTGATCTGAACGCCGGCATCCGCTACGCGGTCCAACAGCCCGAGCAGTGCCCAGTCGAGTCCTCGGATCAGCGCCGGTCGCCGCCCAACCCGCAGGCCATCGCCCTCGGCTGGGAAGACATCCGCGAGCTGCCCGCTGGCGCCAGCGTCACCAAGACCTTCATGGACGACACCTTGCCCGGCGGCCCAGTCGAGCGAACGATCCGCTATCAAGCCCCCTTCGTCCGCCCCGATCGCGAACAGGACTATCGGACGGCCTGGACGTTCTTCGAGCAGGATCAGGCCAAGGGCAACGCGGTATGAAATCCCCTGTCCAATTCGACAGGAGGTTGTGCGACAGTGATATCGCGAACAGGACTATCGCCGTGCCTGGGGATATTTTCAGCAAATCGTCAACCGTCGATGTCTGGATCGGAATTGAGTCGCTTGAGCATTTTCGATCATGCGTTTCACATGGCAAGAACAAAAACGGCGCACCAATCTGGCAAAGCATGGCTTCGACTTCGCTAGCGCGGAGCAGGTGTTTTCGGGACACACCTTCAGCTTCGAGGATCAGAGATACGCTTACGACGAACAAAGGTTCATCACAGTGGGTCTGCTCGGTATCAATGTCGTCGTGATGGTGCATACCGAGACAGCCGATGAGATTCACATCATTTCGATGCGGAAGGCCGAAAAACATGAGCAACAAGCCTACTTCAGATCACTCCGCGGCAAACGCTGACCTCGATGAAGCGCCACCGTTAACGGAGGCAGATTGGCAACGCGCGGTTCACCGCGTTGGCCTCAAACCCGTCACAACGCCAAAGACCGAGGTCACCATCCCGCTTGATGCGGATGTTCTCGCGTGGCTCGAAGAACGAGCAAGCACGGAAGACTATCCCACGTTAATCAACGGCGCGCTGCGCGATACCATGCAAGAACATCGGCTTGAGGAACGGATCAGGCGGGTGATCCGTGAAGAATTGCACGCACGTTGACGTGACAGGGCAACGCGTGCTTCGAGCGCGAGCAGTGCCGAGATCAAGCACTGGGCGGAGCGGATTTTCGAGGCGCGGCAGCTCGCCGATGTCTTCGCGGAAAAGACCGGCGAGCGCGATGGCTGATACCTTTCTGGACGACACCCTGCCCAGCGGCCCGGTCGAGCGAACGATCCGCTACCAGGCCCCCTTCGTCCGCCCCGACCGCGAGCAGGACTATCGGACGGCCTGGGCGTTCTTTGCCAACGACCGCGAGGCGACACCATGTACGCAAGAGGGATGAATCGCGACAGCATTCTCGAACAGCTGCAAAGGCTCAGGCCCGAACTGACGCAGCGCTTCGCCGTGGAACGGATCGCTTTGTTCGGCTCCGCCGCGCGCGATCTGCTGCGCGAGGACAGCGACATCGACCTGCTCGTCGCCTTCACTGGACGGGCGACACTGGATGGTTACTTTGGCTTGAAGCGCTATCTGGAACAGGCCCTGGGGCATCCGGTCGATCTCGTGACCGAGCGCGGCCTTAAACCCTTGGCGAGAGCCAGCGTCGAGCGAGAGATGATCCGTGTCCCGTGACTGGCTGCTCTTTCTGGCCGACATCATCGAACACGGCGAGCGCGTGGAACGCTTGGTCCGCGATCAGGATCTGGACAGCTTCGAGCAAGATGAAGTCTTGCGCCAAGCCATCCTGTTTAGTCTGCTGATCATCGGCGAGGCGACCAAGCAGCTTCCGCAGTCGCTGCGTGACGCGGAGCCGTCCGTCAACTGGCGCGGCGCCGCCGGTCTACGCGACATCATCGTGCATCAGTATTTCGGTCTCGATACCGAAATTCTCTGGGACGCGGCGAGTGTGCATATTCCCCGCCTGCTCGATGCGGCAAGGCACCTGCAACAAGAACTGGAGCAGAATGCTGATGAATGACGATTTTCTCGACAGCCAAGCGTTACCGATCGACCAGAAGCATTTGGGGTAAGCTCAGCATGTGGACTAATCCCATTGTCGACGAGTTGCATCGCATCCGCGAGGAACATGCGGCACATTTCAATTTCGATCTGGACGCCATTGTGGCGGATTTGCGCAGAGTCGAAGCGGAATGGCCGGGACCGAAGATCAACCCGCCGCCACGGCGACCGAAACCCCGTCCGAATGCTGAGCCGGATGATGCAAGCGCAACCCATTGATCGCCGATCGATTCTAGAACAGGATTGGTGAAAATGAATAAGGGATCCAGGCAAACATGCTGCCATCACTGGTCGTCGATGAGGTCCGTCGCGGTGTCGCCGAGACACTGCGCACGCAGTTCGAGCCGTCTACCGCGCACTTTAAGGACGCGGTCAGGCGGCTGATCGACACGCCGAGCTGGGTCAAGGGCCCCTATGTGCAGCTCGGGATGCCGTTCGTTCCCGGCGACTCCGGGCGTGACTTCTTCAGCGCCTTTCAGACCGAGCATCCCGCCTTTTTGCATCAGGAGCAGGCCTGGCAGCGCTGCGCGCGCCAAGGGCGCTCGACGCTGATCGCGACCGGCACCGGCTCCGGCAAGACCGAGTGCTTCCTCTACCCGGTGCTGGAGCATGTCGCCGCGCACAAGGGCAGCCCGGGCATCAAGGCCATCGTCATCTATCCGATGAATGCGCTAGCCGACGATCAGGCCGGGCGCATCGCTGAGCTGGTGCAGCAGACGCCGGCCTTCCATGGCATCCGCGCCGGGCTCTTCGTCGGCTCCGGCAAGGCCAAGTACAGCCCCAAGCAGGCCGGTCAGGCGCCGGTGCTGGACAGTATCGCGATGGGTACCGGGGAGGTCATCAGCGACAAGGAGGTGCTGCGCCAGGACCCGCCGGACATCCTGCTGACCAACTACAAGATGCTGGATTTCCTGCTGATCCGCCCGGGCGATCAGGCCCTGTGGCGGTTCAATGCGCCGGAGACCCTGCGTTTTCTGGTGGTGGACGAGCTCCACAGCTTCGACGGCGCGCAGGGCACCGACCTGGCGATGCTGATCCGCCGTCTGCGCCATCGCCTGCAGTGTGATGCTCCCGCTGATACTCCGGTCGATGCCCGAGACAAAAACCGGGACCAGGCCCGAGATAACGACCGGAGCAAGGCGGAGCGCCTGATCTGCATCGGCACCTCGGCGACCCTCGGCGATGCCAGCAATACGGCGCCGTTGCGCGAGTACGCGAGCCAGATCTTCGCCACCGGCTTCGACGAAGACGCGGTGATCACCGAGCGTCGCCAGGGTTTCGATGCCTTCATTGGCGATGTGGTGGTCGAGCACCTGGTGGCCGATGACGAGACGGTGCTGGAGGCGATCCGTGAGACCGAATTCGAGCGCCCGGAGGCGGCGGTGCGGCGGTTTTTGCCGGCGTTCTTTGCCTCGCCAGCGCTGCTTGCCGAGCTGAGCGCTGATGCCGAGACGGCGCTCGGGCGGCTGCGGCTCGGCCAGGAGCTGAAGAAGCATCTGCTGTTCCAGTCGCTGCTGCGGGTTGCGAGCCATGGACCGGTGACGGTTGATGAGATCGCGGACAAGCTGCAGCGCACGCTGAGCGGGCGCGTGGCGGCTGAGGCCCCGGCGCTGGTGATCGCGCTGCTGACGCTGGTGGCTTGGGCGCGTGCGCCGCATGCCGGGCAGCGGGTGGACGCAGAGATGCCAGTGAGCCATCTGAACTTCCTGGTCAGCCTGCGCATCCAGCTTTGGCTACAGGAGCTGCGTCGGGTGGTGGCAACGGTGAGCCGCGATCCGGCTGAGGTGGTGTTGCAATCAGAGGCAGCGGTGCTGAGTCAGCGTGAGCGCTTGCGGCTGCCGCTGGTGCAGTGCCGGGATTGTCATGCCACCGGCTGGTTGACCATCAAGCGCCCACAGGACAGCCGCGTCGAGGCGAATCCAGACAAGATCTACGCCAGTTTCTTTGCCCGCCACCAGGATACCTTTCTGGCTCGCCTCTATCCCAAGGTGCCATCGATGACGCCGGTGCTTGAGCAGACGCTCTGCGGGCAATGCGGGCACCTGGGCAATCGGGCCGTCAGCGAGTGCCCGCACTGTCAGAGCGAGGATCTGCTGCCGGTGACGGTCGCCTGTAGCACCCGCAAGTACCAGGTTCGGGGCAACCAGGCGACCGGTCGCGGCGAGGAGCGCGAGGTCACCGTTCACGACGATACTTGCCCAGTGTGTGGCGTACGCGGCGGTCAACTGATCATCGGTGCGCAGACCACCAGCCTAGCCGCGCATGCGGTCGAGCGCCTCTGGTCGGCACCGCTTAACGATCACAAGAAACTGATCCTGTTCTCGGATTCGGTGCAGGATGCCGCCCACCGCGCCGGCTATCTCGAGTCGAAGACCGAAGGCCACCTGATGCGTGCGGCGCTGGCCAAGGCCATTGCCAGCCTGCCGTCGTTGCTGCCCTGGGACGAGGCGCTGGAGCATATCGGGCGTGCCTGGCTTGAGGGCAAGCAGAGAGTGGAGAGGAGTGAGAAGAAAGTAGAGCTCACTCCTCTCATTCCTTCCTCCCCACGCGATTTCGTTGCGCGCTTCATCCCGCCAAGCATGGAGCACCTGCGCGACTGGCGTGAGCTGCTGGCGAGCGGCGACCTGCCGCGCGGATCGCGCTTGCCGGAGATGCTCTGCCAACGGCTGCAATGGCGCGCGATCGAGGAGCTGGCGCATCGCTCCGATCGGGGCCGCACCCTGACCAAGGTCGGGGTCGCGGTGCTGTTCCCGGACCTGGATGCGTTGCGGGATTTGGTGCCAGGGCTGAGCGCGGAGCTGCGTGAGGCGGGCGGTGGGCTCGAGGACCTGGACGAGGCGCCGGTGTTGCATTGGGTGCTCGGCACCTTGCTGATGCTGATTCGCGCCGGGGCCGTTTTTCACCTGGGCTTGGAGCAGTTGGCCGAGACCGGGGACTTCGGCCAGTTTGAGTACGCGCCACAACGCAAGCCCTGGATACCGCACCGGCGCAGTGACCAGCCGCGCTTCGTGACGCGGGAGGCGGGCCGGCACGGTTTTCTGAACCTCGAGGAGCGCAATGCCAATCCTTTCTTAGGCTGGGCCCGGTTGGCACTCAGGGTCGATCTAACCTCGCCCGGCATCCTCACGCTGGCCTACGAGGAGCTGCTGAAGGCGCTGGAGCAGGTCGGGCTGGGCCGCTTTGTCCTGCTCGAACAGCGTGGGGTCAAGGCGCGGGTGTTCGGGCTGCGCCCAGAGCGGCTCTTGCTGCACCGCGACCTGCGGTTGCTGACGACGCCGAGCGCGGCGCAGTCGCTCTGGGTGCCGGCAGCGGAGGCCGAGGCGCTGAGCGGCCTGCCGGCCTGGAATAGCCCGCGCGAGAGGCTGCGGCCGGCGCCAGCACAGATCCGGAACTGGTGGCGGACTCGGCTGCAGCGGGGCGACATCAACCGTGTGATCGCGCATGAGCACACGGGGTTGTTAGAGCGCGATGAGCGGCTCGCGCTGCAGGATCGGTTCATGGCACCGGAAGAGGCCACCGAACCCTGGTACGAGAACCTGCTCTCGGCGACGCCAACGCTGGAGATGGGCATCAACATCGGTAGCCTCTCCAGCGTGATGCTCGGCGGTGTGCCACCGAATCAGGCCAATTACATTCAGCGCATCGGCCGCGCCGGGCGACGGGATGGCAACGCAGCGGTGCTCACGATTGCCGATGCCTCGCCCGATGGGCATGACCAGTACCACTTCGCGAATCCGTTGGAGATGCTGCACGCCGCGGTTGAAGCGCCGGCGATCTACCTGAATGCCGCCGAGGTCTTGCGCCGCCAGCTCTATGCCTTCTTCTTCGACAACTGGGTGGCGGGGGAGCAGCCGAGGCTGCCGGAGCGGCTGCGCGACGCCTTGGATCAGGTTGCGAAAGGCGACGGTGATCTCAACCAGTTTCCCTATAACTACCTCGACTTCGTGAATCGCAACGAGCCCGTCTTGTTTGCGGCCTTCTGCGCGATGCTCGCCGATGAGCTGCAGGCCTCCACCCGCGAACGGTTGCAGCTGTTCGTCACCGGCTCCGATCAGCAGAAGCATCTGCGTGCGCGGTTCCTCGCCTTCTTCGAGGAGACGCACGCCGAGCGTGAGTCGTGGAAGAAGCGCCGCGCGGGCATCGGAGCGGAGCTCAAGCGGCTCAAGAAACGGCCCGAGGACGAGCAGACGCTGGCCGAGATCGACGCGTTGGAGAAGGAGCGCGCAGGGCTCGGCCAACGCATCCAGCAACTGAACAACGAGCAGTTGCTGGAAGCGATGACCAATGCCGGGCTGTTGCCCAACTATGCCTTTCCGGAAGAAGGTGTCTCGCTGACCACCATCATTCACGGTAAGCGCCGCAGCGGCGAGGAGTATTCGGTTCCGGTGCACCGCTACAGCCGTCCTGCGCATGCCGCGCTAGCGGAGTTCGCGCCGCGCAATACCTTCTTTGCGCACAAGAGCAAGGTCCAGATCGATCAGATCGATCTGGAAGGCGAAGCGCCGGGCGAGCATCGATTCTGTGCCAATTGTCATTACTTGGCGCCGCTGACGGCGATGGAAGCGAAAGCCTCGACCTGTCCGCAGTGCGGCGACAGCAGTTGGGCAGATGGCAGCCAGGTGCGGCCGATGCTGCGGCTGCGGCGCACGGTGGCCAATGTTCGCCAAGCCGACAAGACGCGCATCACCGAGACCGACGAGGCGCGCAATCCGCGCTATTACGCACGCCGGCTGTTGATGAACTTCGAGCCCGCTGCTGTGCGTTCGGCCTGGACCCTGGAGTCCAGCCAGGCGGTGTATGGCTTCGAATTCATCGCCAAGGCGCAGTTCCATGATCTAAATCTAGGCCAACCAGGGCCGACGGCTGGATCGGAGCAGCCAACGCTGATCGCCGGTGATGAGAGCGCGAAGCCCGGGTTTTCGATCTGTCAAGGCTGCGGCATGGTGCAGCCGGGCGGCGGTCAGGTGCGCGAGCGGGACCGGAAACGGGAGCAGACGCATACGCCGGACTGTCGGGATCGGCACGCCGAGGGCGATGAGCATCTGCTGGACCGGCTCTTCTTGTATCGGGAGTTCGAGTCGGAATGCCTGCGCATCATGGTGCCGAAGGGGTTCGGCTCCGGTGAACAGACCACCTATTCGTTCATGTCGGCGCTGCAGCTCGGTTTGCGCAAGCGCTTTGGCGGCAAGGTCGATCATCTGCGTTTCGAAACCATGTTCGAAGCGGGCGCGGATGCGGGTTCGGGTAAGACCTTCATCCTGATCTACGATTCGGTGCCGGGCGGCACCGGGTATCTGCAACAGTTGCTCTCGGGCAAGGCGGACACGCTGGTCGCGGTCCTTGCTGCGGCGCATGCGGTGATTCGTCGCTGCACCTGCCAGACCCGACCCGAGGTCGACGGCTGCTACCAGTGCGTGTTCCATTATCGGCAAGGGCGCAACCGTCAGCATATCTCCCGCCTCGCGGCGCTGGAGATGCTCGATGAGCTGGTCGAGGGCCGCTTTGAGCGCAAACAGGTCAAGTGCCTGTCTGAGCTCTACATCAACCCGGCCTTTGGCTCGGAGCTGGAGCGCCGTTTTCTGCCCGCGCTGAAGGCGCTCGGCGGGCAGTTCGATGCCAGCGGCGAGCGTTTTCCGACGGTTCAGGTGACCCAGGATGTCAAGGCGGGCAAGACCGCCTATCTGCTCGCGGTTGGCGCCCATAAGTATTGGGTCGATACCCAGGTGCCGATCGAGGATCAGGCCACCGGCCAGACGCTGTGCCTGCCTGATTTCGTGATCTCGGCGACCAAGGCCGCGAGCCCGATGCGCCCGATTGCTGTCTTCGTCGATGGCTGGGAATTTCACCAGCAGTCGATGGCCGCCGATGCACGCAAGCGCGCGATGCTGATGCTGCGCGGTGAGTACCGGGTCTGGTCGGTCACCTTTGAGGATATCGAATCGGCGCACAAGCAGAAGACCGGAACCGATCTGCCGAGTCTGCTTGACCTGCTGATGACGGAGGCGGGCGCATCGATCCCGTCGGAGCGATTGGCGCCGATCGCCCCGTTTCATCTCAGCAGCCATGCGATGGCGCTCTTGCTCAGGCTGCTGGCTGAATCTGACCCCACGCATCAGGACCCGCTTGCGGCCTTGGGCTCGAGCGGACAGCATTTGTTGACGCGCAGCGTGCTGCGTCCAGCTGAGGTGACGGGAGCAGTGCGCGAGCGCGCCGAGCGGGTGTCGCAGGCGTTGCCGGAGTGGCTGGAGTCAGAGGCCCATGGCGTGCATCTGCAGGGGCCTGCGACAGGATATCTTCAGTGGGTCGGTCAGGCGGAACCCAAGTTCCTGACGGGAAAGGCAACCTCGAGCCAACCGCTAGCGGGTGCTTTGGTCTTGAACGATGTTGTGATCGGGCAGGCGCCGAAAGAGGGGCATTCGCATTGGCGGCAATGGCTGCGGATCGCGAACCTGCTGCAGGGCGTTCCCGGCGCTGCCTTGCTGACTGAATCGATGCTCGATGCCGGCCATGTGCTGGCGGTGCCGCAGCCGAAGGTGGTCACGGCGGCAGTCGCCCCCGCCGGCTGGGGTAAGGTTTTGGAAGAATCGGAGTTCCTGGGGCGTCTCAGACCGGGCTTCGAACGGCTGAGCGAGAGCGGCGTCGCGGCGCCAAGCGCGATCGGTGCCGAGGTGGAAGACGCCGACGACTACCGGGTGGCCGAGGCGCTCTGGGAGGCCGCGAAGCTTGTCTTCCTCACTCCCGCGCAGATGGAATGCGCCACGAGCTGGAAACAGGCCGGGTTCGCCGTGGTCGAGGAGGCCGACGACTGGTGGCTGGCGGTTGAGGCGGCACTAAACGCACAAGGCGAGGGACAGAGTCGATGAACGAAGACGTCAAGATCATCGTCAGCAACGAAGTGATCAAGCGCATGACGGCGCTGCCCGCAGCGGTCCAGAGCAAGGGGCTGGAGTTCATGCTCAAGTTCCAGACCGATCCGCGTAGTCCGGGCATCAACTACGAGCGCATCAATGGCGCCAAGGATAAGAACCTGCGTTCGGTCAGGATCGATCAGGCCTATCGCGGCATCATCTTTCGGGCGCCGAAGGATAACGTCTTCGTCTGGCTGCACGTCGACAAGCACGATGACGCCTACCAGTGGGCGAGCACGCGCAAGATGAGCGTGAACCCGGTCAACGGTGCGCTGACCTTGACCAACCTGCACTTCGTCGAGGAGACAGTGCAGAGGCGGGCGGCCCCCGCGCCCTCGGAGCCTGATCCGGTCTTCGCCGATTTGTCGGACCGTGATCTGATGGCGATCGGCGTGCCGGAGGAGATGCTGCCCGCCGTGCGCACCATCCGCTCCGAAGGCGATCTGGATGCGATGCGCGAAGAGCTGCCGGTGGAGGCCTACGAGGGGCTGTTCCTGGTGCTCGCTGGCGATTCGGTCAGCATCATCTTGAGCGCCCGCGAGACCCGGGTCGATCGCGAGATTGATACCGAGGATTTCGCCAGCGCCGCCGATCGCGATGAGAGCCGCTCGCGCTTCTATGTGGTCGAGGGCGAGCAGGATCTGCAGGCGATCCTGTCTGCGCCGCTGGAGCAGTGGCGGGTGTTTCTGCATCCGACGCAGCGCCGTTTGGCGACCCGGAACTTGAACGGCCCCAGCCGCATCCTGGGCGGTGCGGGCACCGGCAAGACGGTGCTGGCGATGCACCGGGCCAAGCATCTGGCCAGCCATCTGGCCAGCCATCTGGCTGGTCGTGATCAGAAGCTGCTGTTCACGACCTTTACCACTAACCTGGCCTTGGACATCGAAGACGGGCTGAAGGCGATCTGCTCGCCGGAGCAGATCCGGCAGATCGACATCATCAATCTGGATGCGCTGGTCTTCCGGCTGCTCAAGGCGCGCCGCTACGAGCATGAGATCGCCTTCGATTTCGAGGCCAAGTGCGCGCCGGCCTGGGACGCGGCCATGGTCGACTTCGATCCGTCGCTGGGGGTGTCGCGCGCATTCGTGCGCGAGGAGTTTGAGCAGGTGGTGCTGGCGCAGGGGCTGGCGACGCGCGATGACTATCGTGAGGCACCTCGGCGCGGCCGCGGCGTCATGCTCTCGCGCAAGAAGCGCGACGCGCTCTGGGAGATCTTCGAGAACTATCGGTTGCAACTGAGCGCCAAGGGCCTGAAGGAGCCGGACGACGCCTACCGCGACGCCTGCACCTTGCTCGACGCCGAAGGTCGGCCACCCTATGCCCATGCGGTGGTGGACGAGACACAAGACTTCGGCCCGCAGGCGCTGAAGCTGATCCGCGCGCTGGTCCCGCCTGGCCCCAACGATCTGATGTTCGTCGGCGACGGTCACCAACGCATCTACGCCAAGAACAAGGCAGCGATGAGCCGTTGCGGCATCGACATCCGTGGGCGCGCCAAGAAGCTGTACCTGAACTACCGCACCACCGAGGAGATTCGCCGCGAGGCGGTGTCGTTGCTAGAGAACCTGGAGATCGACGACCTGGACGGTGGCAGCGACGAGATCGCGCGCTACAAATCGCTCCTGCACGGGCCGGCGCCGGAGCACATCCGCGGTGCCTCGATGGAGCGGGTGCGTGAAGGCATCATCGAATTCATCGCCGGCTGTCTCGCAGACAATGTCGACGCCAAGATCGGCGTGATGGCACCGACCGGCAAACTGCGCGACCAGCTCGCGAAGCAGACCCGCGACGCTGGCTACAAGGTCGCCACGGTCAGCCACCGCGAGCGCCTGAGCCGCAAGGACGCCCAGATCTTCGCGATGACCCTACATCGGGCCAAGGGCCTGGAGTTCGACGCCGTCGTCATCGTCGTCAATCGCGCGCTCGACGACGAGCTGCGCAAGCTGATCTATGTTGGCATCACGCGCGCGAAGCGGGCGGCGAGGGTCTACTCGGCGGACTGAGCACGGCGAGCCCAATTGGAGCGCGTTACCTCGGCTGCCTCTATCTTGTCTGAAATCGTTTCAAGCATGCCTCCAGGAACCGCATCCCCGTCGCCAACGCTCACTTTCTCTGCCACGCTGACAGGACTGTCGGCGCCCAGCCTGTCATCAATCTCAGGATGCGTCTCCTGCATCTCGCGTTCAGCCGTCGCCATCCCGCGGCGGCAGGTCGTGACCCACCGCGTGGCGCACCTGCGCCGAGGCGAGGCGCTGCTGCGTCGAAGCGCCGATCGACCAGCCAGACGCCGGAGAAGGTGTGGCCTTGCGTGAAGACCACCACCGGATGGATCGCGTCCCCTGCTTGCAGCAGGCCCGGTCGTTCGCTGGGCTCCCATCGACTACTTCAACTTGATGCAGTAGTTGCCACTGGTCCGGTAACCCGACGGGCAAGACTCCAGCTTGATGATGATCTCCTTGTCGCTGCTCTCCAGCGGGATGCAGTAGTGGCCGCTGGTGCGATAACCCACCGGGCAGCTGCCGACCTTGGGGATCGGAGTCTTGTCGTCGTCGCCGACGACGAATGCTGGGAACTGCAGCAACAGCGCAAGGGCAACTACGCGGGTCTGCGATCGAGTCAGTGGAAGCCAGCTACCCTGTGTCATCGATGTCATTCTCTTGATCTCCAATGTGATCAGCGAGTCCCACGCGGCAGCTTACAAGTGTTCTGCAAGTGACGCAGCGCCTGTTTCTGGTTCTTCGTTGAGCCCAGCAATCTCCATTTTCCGTGTTCCCAAGCCACCCCCCTCGCAAATCAGCCGCAATCCGCTGATCTTTCGCCGTCGCGCGCCGCCACCAATCCCGCCAGGCTATCGCCACCGAAACACCGGAGGCGAACCCCATGCATGCCCTCGACCTGCCGCGCGGCATCGATGACCCACCCTCGCTGCTGCTCTGGCGCCTGGATGATCTGATTCCCCTGATCCTGATGCTGATCATCGGCATCCTCGCCGATCGTCTGCTGCTCTTCGTGCTGCTCGGCCTGGGCCTGTCCCGGCTCTATGGCCGTTTCCGCGACAGCCGCCCGGATGGCTTCGCACTGCACTGGGCCTACTGGCACGGCCTGGTCCCGCTCGGTGCGCGTAGCTGCCCGAATCCCTTCAGTCGCTGCTGGCGCGGATAGGGTGACAATGACACTCGACACCCTGACCAAGACCTGGCGCGGCATCAACCGCGAGAACCGCTTTCACCGAATTGCGGTGGCGCTGCTGCTGGTGACCAACCTGTTCACCCTGGCCGCACTGCTGCGGGCCGATCGCACCGTCGTGCTGGTGCCCCCGATCCTCGAGGGCGAGGTCAACGTCGCCCGGGACCGCGCCTCACGCGAGGTCAAGGAGGCCTGGGCGATCTATGTCGCCGAACTGCTCGGCAATGTCGGTGCGCGCTCGGCCGACTTCATCCAACAGGCTCTCGAGCCGCTGCTGGCTCCGCCGCTGCGTGCCGCCGTGATGGAAGTCATCGGCGAGCAGGTCGACGCGATCAAGCGCGAGCGCGTCTCCATGCACTTCTCCCCGAGCGCACTCAGCTACGACCCCGCCACCGACACTCATTACATCACTGGCAACCAGGTCAGCATCGGTCCCGGCGCCCAGCCGGTGCGCAACCAACGCACCTTCGAGGTCCGTGTCGGTTTCCGCCATTACCGCCCGGTGATTACCCATCTGGATGTCTATCCCGGCACCCCTCGCCAACCGGAGCCGTCTTTGTCATGACTTTCTTTCCATTGTCTGTCGCGCGCTCTGCACCGCGCACACCGCGCTTCCTGCTCCCCGCCACGCTGACCCTGGTTGGCATCACACTGGTTGGAACGACGCCACCGCTGCACGCCAACAGTCCCTTCCTGCGCGGCAGTGCCGTAGCCACCCAGACCGCAGCGACTGCGTCCACCGCCACAACCGGCGCCGCCACTGACAGTGCCGATCCAGACGAGCCAGCGGTGCTGGCCTTGGGACCGCGTACCGTCACGGTCGCACCCGGCGCCAATGCCATCCTCGAGCTGGCGATCGATCACCTTAATCGCATCGTCACCCCGTTCGAGCGTCCCTCGGTGCGCACCGTCTCCGACCTTAGCACCGAGGTCGAGGGCAAGGTCGTCTATGTCGCCACCGCCAGTGAAGTCCCGGCGACGCTCTACATCAGTGCCGGCGATGCATCAGGGACCACGATCGCGCTGACCCTGGCGCCACGCCGCGTCCC
>NZ_NHSH01000037.1 GCF_016653315.1 Halochromatium roseum
CGTCTCGGCAACCATTGATAAGCTTGCCCGCAAGGTCCGCCGTGTCTTCGACTACCTGGGTATGACAGCGAACTCCAACCCCCGTGCTGCCCAAACAGCTCCCGTTGGCTAGAACGGATTTGCCGTGCCAAGATCACCGAGACATTGAGAGAGCCCTGTTCAGGCAGGCGCTCAGCGATAGCCTCCGCGATTGGTTCCGAAACGCCTGGCGCGACATACACCAGGCGCTGTTTGGCGCTACGAATCAGGTCGATCAGGGTCTTGTCATCAGCGACACTGAAACTCTGCATGTCTTCCCCTCTGGTTCCGGTAGTGTGTCCTTGTCAGCGACTTGACTCAGGAGCGCTATCACGCCGAAACACCCTCCTCTTCTTCCATCACCTCGCCCATGGGCTCATCCGGCGCGCTGACACGCGCAACACGTTTGCCCATCGCCTGCTCGATCAGCCCAATCAGGGCCTCTTCGCGCTGCTGAAAGAAGTGTTCGAAGTTGTCGCTGAACAGGGCATCCGGATCGATCAGATGGCTCATCAAGATCTGCCGTGAACGCGCATCGCTGATCTTGGCATCCTGCTGGAGTTTCTTGAGGTAAGCCGAGGGCGCCACGCCACCGATGATGCGATTTGCGCGCGCCGAGATCGGTGTCTTGTTCACCACGCAGTCGGTGCGGCCAGGCTCAATGTGCTGCTTCTTGCACCAGTCGCGCGGGAAGATGTGATGGATGTCGACGCGCTCGTCCCAGAACGAGGTGAGCTCATAGGGTTGTCCAGATCGGAAGTCCTCACAGCCCTCACGCATCAGCAAGGCATGGAGACCCTTGTAGGCTGCGGCCAATCGCGTACGCAGGGTGAAGAGTCGTTCCTGGGCAAAGTTGGCGTCCCGGATAGTCGATGGGGTCATGCGCTCGTCCTCAATCCAGAGGGGCACCTCCTGCACATCCTTGGCGAAACGGCTCTCGACGGTTGAGCCGTACAGCTCGCCGAAGACACCGCACCAGTACCAGCGGCTGATCTTCTGACGAGCGCCGTCTTGCTCCCAGCGATCTCCAAGTCTTGCGATGATGGCCGCCAGCGGGACCAGTTGGCTTAGATAGGGCACATCCTTGCGCCAGAAGATCCGTTGCATCTGTAGGAACTTGGCCGCTTGCAGGAAGCTCGCCTCGACCGCATCGGCCCACTGCTTGTAGGCGGCCAGCGGGAGATTCAGCATCACTTGCCGAGTGCAGCTCACCTGGGGTAGTTCCTTGCCCTCCTTGCCGGCGGCAGCCGCTGCCTCGCGCACCTCGAGCGTGTGCAGCAGTGAGATCGCCTGCAGGAAGTCGGTACTCTGCAGTTGGCACAAGGCTTCGTGAACCGCTAGCCGCTGGGCGCGGCCGATCTGGCCGGTCTTCTGATCGCCAAGCCAGTCGTGGCGCAGCTGAAAGTCATCGGCAGCATAGATGGCGGTGAGCAGCTCGAAGGCGTCGAGCTTCTTACCGCCGGTGTTCACCTTCTCGAAGACCAGGCAGACGGCCTCTTTGGTGGTCTCGCGCTCCAGGGTGATGACCGGCACATAGTAGGAGCGGAAGGCCTCGACCACACCGTCGCGGAACTGGCGAAAGAGGCGCCGTCGCGCGCGCTCCTGATCGGGATCGTCTTTAAGCTGCTGTCCCCAGAAATCCTCAAAGGCGTTTTCCCAGTCGCGTTCATCGAAGACCCGGTTCACTGGGAACATCAGGTGCCGGTACTCATGCTCCGGCGTCGAGAGGTCGAGCTGGATCTCGCGGCCAAAGTTAGTCCGAATCCTCTTATCCTCAGGCACACCGACGATGGCCTCCTCGCGATCTACCGCGGGGTCGAGCGCCTTGAGCATATCGATGTAGTACCAGCGCTTGATGGCACGGCGCTGGGCGTTCAGCGTCTCGATGGCCTGGTTGAGCCGCGTGGCCTGGAACAGCGAGGTGAGACGCTGCTGGCCATCGAGCAACAGCCGCTCCGGTTGCGGTTGCGGGTTGCCGAAGCTCAGTCCCTCGAGCGGTCGGGGTTGGAAGCGCACCTCTCCTCCGGTGCGCAAGGTCATGATCGCGCCGACCGGAAACGATTGCGAGATCGATGCCAACAGGCTGCGAATACCCTGGTCGTCCCAGACCCAGCCACGCTGGAAGTCCGGCAGTTGAAGCTCGCCCTCGACGGCCTCGTCAAGCAGGCGCGCGAGCGGTTCTTTACCGCTATCGAAAATGGTATTGCTCATGGGCGGGCGTGGTTCCTATCAATCCTGGCTTCTCGGTGGCGTCACACACCACCTCCATCACCTTCGCCGGCCATTGGAATTGGACCCAGTTCCAGGCTGAGCCGTGTGCGGACCCGCTCTGCGAATCGCGACCACTCCTCCTGCTCGAGACCAGCAGCGATGCCCAGGCGGCTCAGATTCGCCCGTAGGTCCGCCGCGACACCCAGATGCAGGCTATGCCCGACGCCCTCCTCCTCCGCTGGCCAACCCAGCACATGACCATCCGGGGTCAGCTGCACATCGGCTAGCGCTGGCGTCGTGAACTGGCGCTCCAGC
Organism: Halochromatium roseum; assembly: GCF_016653315.1. Lineage (GTDB taxonomy): Bacteria > Pseudomonadota > Gammaproteobacteria > Chromatiales > Chromatiaceae > Lamprobacter > Lamprobacter roseus. Next base: position 2,545 of record NZ_NHSH01000037.1, read on the forward strand.
ACGAAGCCCAGAATCGCCGCCATCGGCAGGCTCATGTTCGGGAAGCGTGGAGGATCAAGCTTTCGCAGCAGGTTGGTCTCGATGTCCATGATCATCTCAATGACATCCAGCGGTCTTGGGCGCGATCCGCAGGGCCTCGAGACCCCGCTCGGCAAAGAGTTCCTCGTAGCCTGCGAGTCTCTCGAAAAACCTAAGCGATCGCTGCTCCTCGGTGAGTGCCCCGGAGGTGTCCGCCTGGGCCTGCTCTGCCGCGAGATCCCGAGCCGCTAGCTTGTTCGTCAGCAAGCTCCAGAACGTCCGCTCGTCGTACAGGTCGATGAAGCGTAAGTGCGCCGCCCGGTCCTCGTAGACCCTGGTCTCGAAGTAGTCGTCCTGGTCCGGGTCATACACAAAGGCATCCTCCATGCCCATCTCCTGATGGTGGGACAGCAGCTTCTTTCGCAGGTCATCGTAGGACTTGGTCGCTGCACAGGGCACATCGTCATAGCCACGGATTATCCAGTCGGCGGCGAGAATCATCTCAACCAACAGTTGGTACTCTTTCTTGGTGAAATTGATTTTCATAGTCCGAGGATGAACCTGACTCTTAAAAAGGGAAAGCGGTCTTCATGATCGACTCGGCATGATCGTCCACGTCACCCACCCCAGCCTTTGCGCATCAGATTCTCCACATCCCGGCGAACCAAGACCGTCGCGCAGTCGCGCCAGGCGTCCTCGCTTGGCTTGATGCTGTCGTTGTAGGGGTAGACCCAACAGTTACGTGACCAGCAGCCATTGTTGCCAAGAGACCGCCGTCGCGGAACTTATCGCGATAATTCTGGTTTTTGCGACTGACTTTTGCGACGCGAAATACCGCATTATTCGGCCTTCCTGTGATTTGTCGAAAAAATCCAAGTTTTTGCCACAGCCAATATTTTTTAATGGCTTAGCGAACTATACAGGCCAGATGGCTCTTCATGACACGACTGTTGGGTCTATCCCCTTGTCGATGTATTGGCGCAAAACATCGTCTCCAACGGCTGGTGGCGCAGCAGGGCAATCGCCTCAGAGCTGTCATAGCGCGCTGCAATTTCCATCTCTCGCAACGCTGTCGGTAAGCATTCGCTGAACTTCAGCTCGGCGATGAAGTCCTCATCGAGCGGTAGCCGGATCTCGGCGTCATCGCTCAAGACCTTCTCTGCAATGGCGTCCCTCAGCGACTCCAGATCAACGGTTCCACTGAAGCTGATCGCGAGGTTATCCGCGCTGATCTTGCTCGCCTCACCAGCCAACGCATCGGCGATCGCGGCATTCACGAGCCGACCAGCAAAGGTCCACCAAAGGAGGCTGTCGTGCGCGTAGGCGATGAGGAAGGTCTTACCGGGTTCGACCCAATCGAAAACCTCGCGCAATCCGTCCATGTGCTCCAGCGCACGGCGTGAGAAAGCGACGGGCGGATCATCGCGCGTGAGGACACGGGCCACCGCTTGACAGAGCGCGAAGTGTAACGGCTGGCCAGCACTGAGCCACTGCGAGCGCCCACGCAGCTCGGTCGGCTCCACATAGGCCTTGTGCCTCGGCCAGTCGACATATTTGGTCGCCCAGGAACGACCTGCGAGCGTGAGTAAGGCGGGTCCCTCCTCTCTCACGATAAAGGTCGACTGATGGACCTCGCCGATCTCCTGGCGCCCGTGAAAGACCTTGACCGAGGGCGGGCTGACGAAGACCGAGAACAGGTCCATGAAGTGCTTGGCGCCGAACTGGCGCTCGCCGGACTGGCCGATGCCAAAGAGGCCTTGGTCGGCATGCAGGATCTCGGTCGCGTGCATGAAGTCGAGGATCTGCTCGAGTAGGCCCGGCTCAGTCCGCTCCAAGCCTGGCCGGCGTCCCAGCCAGTCCGGCCAATCGGCCGCAGTCATGCCGGATTCCTGCAGTGCCAGCCCCATGATCTGCTGTGCAAAGAGATGCATCGGCAGTGCTGGCGGTTGGATGGGCTCGACGAAGCCTTCGTCCCACAACTGCAGCAGCGCCGCCGCCGGCAGGAAGGCCTCCTCCTTGGTGATCAGGAACAGGCAGTTGCGAGCCGTCCCCTGGCGACGCCCGGTCCTCCCGAGCCGCTGCAGGAAGGATGCGACGGTTCCCGGCGCGTCGATCTGGATCACTCGGTCCAGATCGCCGACGTCGATCCCCAGCTCCAATGTGCTGGTCGCGACGATGACACAGTCCTGACCCTGGCTGAAAGCCGTCTCGGCGGCACGGCGCTCCTCGAGGCTGAGGCAGCTGTGCGAGACGAAGGTACTGACGCCCAAGGCCCGCAGTTCGATCGCTAGTTCCTCAACCCGTGCTCGGCTGTCACAGAAGACCAAGCGTTTCTCGCCGCGATGCAGCCGAGAGATGACCAGTGCGGCATTGCGCAGGTTGCCGACCCAGTCCAGTTCGACTTCGGGTGCGGGTCCGGCCTCCGTCGGTGGGTTGATGACAGAGCGTGGACTTCCTTGCACAGAACAACGATCGCCGGCCAGCCAATCGCAGAGCTGCTGCGGATTACCAACCGTCGCCGAGAGCCCCAAGCGCTGCAGTTCGCGACCCGCAATGTGGCTGAGCCGCTCAAGCAGATACAGCAGGTGCCAACCGCGGTCATCACCGGCAAAGGCGTGAATCTCGTCGACGATGACGCAGCGCAGCGCGGCGAACAACCGCCAGTGGTCGACCCGGCGCGAGATCAGCGTGACCTCCAGCGACTCGGGTGTCGTCAGCAGGAGATCCGGTGGATCGGCGAGGAGCTTGGTCTTACGCGCCGGACTGACATCGCCGTGCCAGCGCGCAACACGCCGGCCGACCAGCCCGGCATAGTGGGCCAGGCGTGGCTCGAGGTTATTGAGCAGCGCCTTGATCGGGCAGATGTAGAGCACGCTGAGGCCGTCCCAAGGCTCGGTCAACATGCGCGAGAGCACCGGAAAGACCGCTGCTTCTGTCTTGCCTCCAGCGGTGGGGGCCAGGAGGATCGCATGCTCGCCGCCCAGAATGGGTGGAATGGCTGCAGATTGCAGCGGTCGCAACGACCGCCAGCCGAGGCTGTTGACAATGTGGTGCTGCAGCGCCGGGTGCAGCCGGCCGAAGGCGTCGGTTTCGGACTCGACCGCTGCCTCCACGCTCATAGATCCAGCGCGATGTCGTCGGCTCGCTGAGCGGAACGGGCCGTGCGTTCGACGGCCGTCAGCTCCTGGTCGGCGACGGTGAGGGCATAATGCCGGCGCGGGTCGAAGTCGGCGTGCTGATCGACACGATCGAGCACCTCGCCAACCAGCTTCTTCAGGAATACTCGCGGGGCAATGCCGACCTTGCCGCCCAAGGCGCCGGTGACGGCTCGGGCCAGATCGGCGACATAGGCATCGTCGACGACCTCCAGGATACGCGCCCGCGTCTTGTGCCCAAGTCTGCCCTCGTTGCTGCTTCGAGCGTCGCTGGCAGTATCGCCGGCAGTATCGCCGGCAGTATCGCCGGCAGCATCGTTGGCAGCCTGGCTTTCGAGTCCACCCCTAGCGCTGCCCTCGAGCTTCCCCTCCAGATACAGGTCTCGCACCTTACAGCCGACTTCACAAAGGGCATCGACATCGAAGCCTTTGAGCCGAATCTGCACCGCGCGCGGGTTATCGAAGCGGGCCTCGGTCGTGAAGTCCACCGCCAGGCGTTGCGCCAGGGGTGGCAGACGCTGCACGCCCATCGGACCCTCAAAGAACGGTGGCGTCCCGGTGATCACTAGATAAAGCCCCGGGAAGCGGCCGCTGTCGATCTCGTCCATGAGCTGCCGCAGCGCGTTCAGGCTCTTATCACGCACGTCACCGCGCATGCGTTGCAGGGTCTCGACCTCGTCGAGGACCAGCAGCAGTCCGGGGTGGCCGGAATCCTTGAGGATGGTCAGCACACCCTGCAGGAAGCTCAGGGCACCGAAGTGGTCGATGTCCCCTTTGATGTGCGCATAGCGCTTGATCGCAGCAGCGATGTTTGGCTGCCCGGCCATCCAGGCCAGCAGTCCGTCGGCCAGATCCTCGCGCCCCTCCAGCAGCGCACGACGATAGGCTCGCAGCGTCAGCGCGAAGGCCGGCGCGGCGCGCACCACCTCACCGAGACGCTTCTCCATCAGCACGTCGGTCGCCTGCATCAAGGCCGGAACGTCCTCAGGATCGACTGCACCTTGAGCGATCACATCCTCTTCCAGCGCGAAGAACCAGGCCTCGACGATGTTGCGAAAGGCCCCGGATGGGGAATCAGCGGTCGTCAGTCGCTCAATCAAGCGGCGATAGACGGTTTCCAGCCGATGCAACGGCGTCTCGGTCTCCGAGATCTGGACCTCGGCGCAGGCGAAGCCCAACCGATGCGCACGCTCGCGCAGCCAGCGGGCGACGAAAGTCTTGCCGCTGCCGTACTCGCCGCGCACCGCCTTGAACTGACCGCGTCCAAGGGCGACGCTCTCGAGCTCGGCAGCGAAGGCGGACTCGAAGGGCGCGAGACCCACGGCCAGGGCGTCCAGTCCGTACTGAGGCACCGTGCCGCGCCGCAGCGCGTCAATGATGTCGGCGCGGCGCTGTTGACTGATGCTCATAGCTCGAACTGCGTCTTCAAGGATCGCAGGTCGAGATGGACCGTCTTGGACGCCCGATCGACCGACAGGACAGGATAACCGTCGACATTCAGCAGCTTCTGTACGCCGGCTAGGAGCCCGTTCAGGCGCAGCTCGGGAATGCCAAGGCGCTGGGCCACGGCCGCGGACATCTGTTGCCCGCCTGCCGCCTCCAGCTCCTCGAGGAGCGCTCGCAGCTGCGTCTCGCTGACGCGCACCCGGCCGCTGCGGGCCTTCATCTGTGCATAGACGGGTGAGCCGAGCAGTGCCGCGATCCAGTCACCGTCCCCTTGAGCGGTCGGTGCCGGCTCGCTCAGCTGGGAGAAGAGATCGAGCGTGCGGTCATCACGCTTGGACGATTTGCTTGACGGCAGCGGTTGCTCGGGCGCGGCCTTCGTCGCCACCTTCTTTTTCGGGCTGGGGACAGGAACCTGTCGTTCATCCACTTCCAGACTCCACCAATCGGGTGTCTGCCGAGCCACCTCCTGCCAACCCACGAACTCGCCCATATCGCCTGCGTTGCGATAAACCCCAAACGGCACCAAAACCTCTTGGGGCGAGCCGCCACCGTGATAGCCCATCTTCTTTGCCGCGTAGCGAATACGCTCAGACCAGGGCAGCACGACCTCGTGGTCCGGTGCCACCACGCGTGTACCCGATACCCGATGCTCGCCCTCCCCGACTGACTCAGTGACGGGTTTGAAGCGCTCAGCCTCGCCAGCGCTCTTCACCAGCGCCATATCATGGTCCAACACATGGCCGTGGTCACTCGTCAGGATCACCAGCCGACCAGACTCACGCGCGGACTCCAAGAGCTGTCGCAGTGGCCCGACCGAGCCCACTGACCAGCACACCGCCACCTGGGCGCCGCTGCTCAAGTGATCGTCCACCGCGTTGATCACCGCCGCCACGACCCTGTGCTCACGGCCGGCGATGACCTCGCGCACCCCGTCTGCCAAGGCGCCGCTGCCGGGCTGCTGGAGGTCGGCCTTGTGCAGCAACAGGGGCGGAAACCGAGTGGATGACAGTGCCTTCAAGCTCGCATGCGCGGAGAACGCCTTCTTCTCATCAGCGCTGGTCCCCTCACCCAAGCTTCCCGACAGCAAGGCATAGCGGCTGACCCGCGTGACGGTCGGCAAGGCCGCTAACAGACAGCAGGGACCGCTCTGATCCGCCGGCTGCAGCTCGACCCAGCCCTGACGCATCACGTCCTGCGTCAGCTCGCGGTAGACCGCCTGGCTCATGCCATCGAGCACCAGAACGAGCACCGGCTGCTGCTTGGCCAGGGGGGCCACCAGCACCTCCAGTGCACGCTCGATGGGCTGGACCCAGGGACTGGCCTGATCGCCTCGCGCAATCGCCGGCAGCGATTCCGCAAACCGCGCGTTGAAGCGCTCACGGCGCAGCGATACCTGCCTCACCAGCTTGCCGTAGACCCGACTCAGTCCCTCATGGGCGTCGCCCGACCAGAGACGACTGCGGGTCCAGTCGAGATAGCCTCCGCTGGTGACATAGTCTTGGACCGCCTCCATCAGGCTCGCGGACGCGATCTCCTCGATCTGCAGCCAACGGCAGGCCCGCACCGCAAGAGCGGCCGTGGTGAGCTGCTCGCCGCGCACCTTGGCGAGCCGATGACGACGCAGGTCTGCCAAGGCGTCGAGCGCGGGGGACATCGGCTTGCCGGCAAGCGCCGCGGTCAGCGACTTCGCGAGCCGGTCGAGACGCTGACCAAAGGCCGCCGGCAGCAGATCGGATGCCTCGGCCAGCGGCAGCATGTCGAGACTGGCGAGGATCTGCTCCGCCTGGCCGAACGCTGGCTCGAAGGGACGCTTGAGGGCGCGATGCGGGAGCAGGCGATGGGCGCCGAGCGGCGACTGGAGATCGGCGCGCCGCGCCATGGCGCTCACCGTGGCCTGGCCATAGTCCTGCAAGGTCCTGTCCCTGATGTCGGCGCCACCGAGCAGACGCTCGCGCAAACGCCCGCGCGCCTGGAACAAGGCCTGATCGGGCTTGAGCTCAGGGCGATAGAGCACCGAGCAGGCGAGACCGATGGCGACCATGTCGCCGGCGTGCCCCTGCCGCCAGAGACTTAGGACCAGCTCCGCCAATTGGCTGTCAGGCCCGCCAAGCGCCGGACCGAGCCAGTCTTCGAGATGCTCCGACAGGGAGTCGGGGAGCGCCGCCACCGCCGTTGCCGCGTCCGCATCGAGCGACCACTCCAAGAGCGCGTCCAGGTCCAGTGTCTCGCTGCGGAAATCCAGCCAAGCCAAGGCCAGGGCGCGCCAGGCCGTCTCCAGATCCAGCACCTCGCCGAGCGGGATGCGTCCGCGGTAGCGCTCGAAGCCCTCGACCAGGGCCTCGCTGATCCAGCGGTAGGACTTGGTGGTGAGTCTTGGGTCGATCTGGCGTACCCGCAGCAACTGCTCCAGGGTGCGCCAGGGGCTGATGCGCTTGGGCTCGCAGCCCCATAGCCGCGCCAGGACGTCCTTCGAGAGATGGATCTCATCGAAGGGCGTCAGCAGCACCAAACGCTCCGCGCCCGCACGGTGCCTGACCAGTTGCTCACGCATCGCCAGCTCCGAGGGGCAATAGACCAGGCGCAGTGGCGTGCCAGACAGCAGATGGTGCCGCTCATCCGCTGGCAGCGGATCGGGCCAGAAGACAGCAATCCGATCCGCCTCGGCATCCCTGGCCAGGATCGCCTGTACTTGCCTTAGCACCGCGCTCGGAAGAGCCCCAGCGGTGACTTGTGGCAGAGGCTCCTCGGGACGTGGCTTCAAACTCGGTTGCTCGCTCATTGTGATGGCTGCGATCAGTGACGCCGCAGCACCTCGGCACAAAAGTCGGCTGGCGTCAGAATACGCGCGCGCCCCACCGAGCCGCGCTGGAGCAAGCCTGCCCGCCGATCGCCCGTGACAAGATAGTCCGCCTCACCGGCCTTGGCCATGGCGAGCAGAAAGGCATCGTCGGGGTCACTGGTCTCGAAACCGCTCGGTAGATCCTCGAGCACCAAGGCGCGTTGCAGGTTGTTGACCATCAGCCCCACTTGCGCCGGCTGCAAAACCGCCTGCAGTTTCGGGTAGCGGCTGGCACGACGGATCTCTTCCAACTGGGTGATCGAGGTCACCAGCTCGAAACGAGCGGCGCGCCACGCGCGATAGATGCGGTCGGGGGGACCATGGGGAGAGATCAGTGCACTGAGCAGGATGTTGCTGTCCAGCACCACACGCATGATCAGTGCTTGGCCCAGACAAGGGCCTCATCGACCATGGAAGCGATGTCCTGCTCGGCGATTCCTGCGTTGGCCCTCTTGGCCTCCTCGGCGCTTAGCTCCAGGATGTGCGCGCGCACCGCCTCTTCGATGAACTGTGATAGATCCCCCTTGCGACCACCGCCTCGACTGGCCAAGAAGATCCGCAGCGCCTGATCCGTCTCTTCTGAGACCGCTACATTCCAACGTGTCATATCAGCTCCATCCTCTGATAGGTGTTTATGTGTTTATACATCTATCGGCCGGCTAGAACAATGCTCGCTCATGAAGCGCAGCATCAACGCTTGGCTCAAGCACCAAGCGCTGCGTGAGCAGGATCGAGAGCCTCTTAGTCATCGGCATCCCCAATGATCTGGTAGCTAATGTCCAGCGTGACGCCGTCTGTTAGCAACGGCTCGATCTCTTTCAGGGCACGCCGCGCCTCGCTGACATCCAGGCCTTGCCGGCTGTCTTGTTTGAGCACGCGCTTGCCTTTCGGACGAACGGGTGGATCAGGTGGGTCGATGGGAGGATCGATCGGTGGATCGACTGGAGGCGGGCGCTGAATCAGCCGCGTCGCATCGCGTTGTGCCTGCTTCAAGGCATCTGCAAGCGAGGTGACCAACTCGTCGGCCAGCAGCGCATCCGCCACGGCACGCTTGATGCGCGCGCCTTCGTCGCTGTCCCAGACCGCGCGCAGCAAGTCCCAATTGTTATCCGCGAGCGCGTTGCTCACCCGTGTTGCGCTGTTGATGCTGCGACCCAAGGCCGGCAGACTGGTCACTGGCTCAAGGTCCGCTAGGGCCTCGATCAGGGCCGGCCCCTCGCGCGACTGCAGGCCCTCCAGCCAGCGCACGGCGAGCTGGGCGTTGGCCAGGCGATGGCCCGTCGCCGCAAGCCCCAGGGCGTTGAGCTGTTGGGTCAGATCCGCGACCAAGCTGCGACAGTCCTCCAGACGCGCAGCGATCTCGGCCTGGACCTCCTTCTGCAACGCATTCTGGTTGTTGGCCGTGCGCAGTGGACTGCTCGCATGGCCGAACACAGCGCCGACCTGATCCAGCGCCCGTTGCCAGGTTTCGGGGTCAGCCAGCTCCTGCTTGATGAGCACCAGATCGTCGCGGATGTCCTTGAGATTCACATCGTCAAAAGGCCCGCCGTGGAAGGTGAAGGCGTAATGGCCGTGCTCGGCGAAAACCAAGATCAGCAGATTCTGGACCACCGTCGGCAAACCACGTGGGTGCGGTCTGTCCATGGCGGCGCGCAGTGCCGCGACGGTCAGGTCGGCGCCCGTGCCGCTCCCAGATTGGGCAGCATCGCGCGCCAGATGCTGCGGCCAGTCCTCCTTGAAGATGAAATGCCGCTCGTGCATCTCACCAAGCTTGAGCGGTTGGGCGATCTGGCGCATCAGCGGCCGCAGCGGGCTGTCGACATCGATGCGCCCATGGGCGGCATGGATGGCGCGGCGCAATTCGCTGAAGACCTTGCCCAAGTCGGTCAACCGCACCTCGCCATCAAATTCGGGGTGATCCGGATACTGAAACGCCAGCGCCTGGCCCAGCAGCTGCTCGAAGGCCTTCGCCATGGTGGTGCCCTGCGGCGGGCGCGGCCGGAAGCCCGGCTGCAGCGAGATGAGCTGGGATTCAAGCAGATCGGGATTGTCCAGCGAGCCGGGCAATGCCTGGGCCACGCCATAAGCGCCCATCAGGGTGTCCTTGAGCTGCTGTCGCAACTGGCTGCGCTGATTGTCGAGCAGGGTGCGCGCGCTTGCCCGGTCCTGCGGGCTTAAGTGACGGCTGTAGCGGTTGAAGCTGTCCTCGCTCTTTAGCACTTCTTCCAGCACGACCAGCTTACCGAGGTTCTTCTGCGCGCCCTCGCTCAGGAAGTGCGGCAGCCAACAGAGGGTCTGCGCCTGCACACCGGCCCCCTCGGCATCGCGCACCCGTGCCTGATCGTCGGTCGGCGAGTAGGTGCCGGTGTCGAAGGGGAAGTCGATGATCAGCTTCCACTGGTCATCGCGTGACTCGAAGAGGCTGTCGTCGGTGATCTCACGGATGTTCTGAAACAGCACCTCGACCCGCCGCCGGGTGCCGCGCCACAGCCAGTCGTGCTCGACGAAGAGCTGGTTGTCGTCGCGAATGCCAAAGGCCTCGAAGACCATCTCCCGCACCAACCGCCGACGATTGCCGTCGTTGTCGTTGATGCGCGCCTGCTCGAGGATGCTCTCGGTATCCACGCCCGAGAGCTGCACGCCGATGGTCGGGTTGGCGTCCTCGGAGATCTTGATCTCACCCACCTGCCCGGCCCACTTGCGACACTTCTGCAGCACCGTCTGCGCCTCGCGCCCGGGGATGGGCGAGCGGATGGTGCCGTGGTTCAGCGCTGCGAGCTTGGTCGCGCTGAGCTGCTTGAAGCTCTCGACCTCGGGCACCAGTGCGGCCAGCACCAGGGTCTTGAGCAGGCGCAGATCGTTGTCGAACGCCAGCCGCTTGGGATCATCGGCGGGCAGCTCCAGCAAGGCCTGGAAGCCGATCTGGTGCTCCAGCTCCAACACCGGGACCAGCTTGCGCTCGAACAGCAGCCGGGCGTGGTCGAAATGCTGTCGCATCTGCTCCGAGAAGGGCTCGGCCTCGGAGGCGATGACATCGTAGAGATCGCCAACCGGGATGACGCGGCCGAGGGTCAGGGTCTCGCGCTGCGCGACCAAGAGCATCAGCATCACCTTCAGGGCCGTGCGCTCGCGCTGCAGCGCCGAGGACAGCGCCACCAGCGCCTGCACCAGGGCCGGGCTGAAGGGATAGAGCGCGCGGAACATCTCGCGATCGCCCTGGCTGGTCAGCAGCAGGTTGAACGCCTCCTCGCGCATCCGTTCGGTCTGGGCGAAGGCCGTCTCGATCTGGCCTTTGGCGGCCTCATCGACTGGCTGCAGCAGACGGCGCTGCGCGATCACCGGCAAGTTACGGTCTTCGAGCGTGATGGTATGGAAGCGGCCCTCCCAGTATTTCAGCGAGTCGCTCAGGATCTCCTGCTCGACCCCGCTGTACTGGTCGCCGACGAACTCGCGCAGATCGCGCTGGCGGGCAATGAAGCTCACCACCGGCAGCTCGCGCGGGATGCCGGTCTCGACCAGCTTGACCACCTTCTGGATCTGGGTGTTGATGAAGTCTTGGTCAGACAGCCGACTCGCGAGCCAAAGGATCAGCTCGTCGAGAAAGAGGATGATGGCGTCATAGCCGAGCGCCTTGGCGTGGCGCGTCATCACGCGCAGGCCCTCGTCGAACTCGATGTAGCCACCGCTCTGGGTATTGGCGAGATCGGCGAAGGAGCGGAACAGGGTCTGCACTAGGGCGCTCACCAGATCCTGCTGGTCATCGTCGCTGGCCTGGCCGCTGAGCACGGCCTCGAAGCTCGCCGCGTCCCAGCCAGTCGCCGCATCGCCCCAGCCGTCATCACCCGCACGCGAGCCAGCACTCGCTCCGCCGGCGGCATTCAGCGCGGCGAAGAAGCGCTCATCGCCCAGGTGTCCGCGCATCCCCTGAGCGTCCTCAAACAGCCGATCGCTCATGTAGAAGCCGGGCACCGGGGCCTCCGGGTGGAGCTTGCGGATGTGCCGGGCATAGCCGCCGAGCACGCCGGCCTCGATGCTCGCGGCGCCGATCATGTGATAGGGCACCAGTAGGATGTTGCGGCTTTGCATCCAGTCGCTGTGCCTGGCTACCGATGCGGCCAGCTCCGGGATGGCGCGGGCCTGGGGATTGCCCTGCACCAGGAGATTCAGCACCGCCATGAAGTGCGACTTACCAGTGCCGAAACTCCCGTGCAGATAGGCGCCCTTGTTGCGGTTCTGGGCGCTGGTGACGGTGCTCTTGACGAAGCTCAGCGCATCCTCGAAGCAGCGCGCGAGCTGCGGCGTGACCACATAGTCCTTCAGGGTCTGGTCGATGGCCTCGGCCTCCAGACCACTCGCCAGGTTGAGCACGAAATCCCCGCGCTGAACGCGCTCGGGGATGTGAATCAGATCCTTGATGAGTGTCATGCGCTTCTCTCGTGCAGAACCCCTGCAAGCCACGTCGGATCGCGTCGCAAGGGCAAAACGGCAATGACGTCGACGACGTCGGCACCGAGTTGGTAGTACACCGCGTAAGGGAATCGCTTCGCCAACAGACGGTGATAGCCTTCGACGCGGTTGTGCACGCCCGCATAGACGACCAGGGACTCGATATCAGCCAACAGGCTGTCCCAGAAATAGGCTCCAAGACACGGTTCCTGATTCTCGTAGAAGGCGCGTCCCAGATCCAAGTCATCCGCGGCCTCGGAGAGTACCCGAATCTCTCGAATGCTCACTGTGGACGCCGTGCCTTCAACTCGTCGAGCGAAAGAAATACAGCCTCACCGGTGTCGATCTTGCGCTGCCGCTCCTCCAAGATCTCTTTGTGCCAATCCGGTGACTCCAGATCGGCGGGCGCCTGGCTGAGCGAGTCCCAAATCAGTTCCATGGTTTGGATCTTCTCCTCAACCGACATTTGATCGAGTTGTAGGTTGGGCTTCATCATGCCTCCTGGATGATTCGATGATTGCGTCAATGATCAGGGTCTTGCGGACCAGTCCAGATGCTCCTTGTCGCACGCTGAAAAATCGGCTTCGGCCTCGAAACTCCCAACGAAGCCGATCTCCCGGGCCTTGCGCAAGGCGTCTGCTCATCCTCACCGCCTCCGCCCCCGCCGCGCGGCCGCCGGCTCCCAGGCCAGCAGCTCATCCCGTGACAGCCCCAACTGGCGCAGCTCTTCGAGCAGGAAGCCCTCGTAATAGTCGCCGAGCCGCTCGCCGAATTCGGGATCGATGGCGTTGTGCCATTGCTTGAGCCAGGGGATCAGCTCGTCGAGAGCGACCAGCAGCGGCTTGAGCTGCTCGGCGTCCCAGCCGTCCTGCTCCTTGCGCTCCAGGGTCCATGAGGCGATGGCCTGGGCGCGCTGCAGATGATCGAGCCCGGCCCAGCCGATGACCAGCGTGGTGTCGCCGGGACGCTCGCCGCCGGGCAGGCTGAAGAAGCGCTCCTTGGGTACATCGAGCTTGCCGCGCAGGCTCCAGTAGCTCGGCTTGCGGAAGTCGGCGGCGGCATACTTGGGCGGTAGTGGGATGTCGCCGATCTCGCTCGCCTTGAGCGCACGGGCCTGGTCATCGCTCAGATAGGCGGGATCAGCGGAATCGAGCTCGGTGCGGGCGTCGATGGCGTCCTCGGCGCGCTGCAGCGCCCAGGTCTCCTGCCAGGCGCGGAACTTGGGCATCGCCTTGGGCTTGAGGCGCGCCGCGGCCATCTGCGGCACCTGATCCGACTCGACCAGCTCGATGACTAGGGCGCGGGCGTCGAAGGTGTCGCTGCCGGTGTAGAGCGCGGCGACCTGCTGGAAGGCGGCATCCTGGCGGGCGCGCTCGGCGAGCTGGGCAATGGTGAGCAGGGTGCGCTCAGTGGTGCCGACCCGCTGGCAGTGGCCCTCCAGATGATCCAGCAGCCAGTCGCGCAGCGCGCGGTGCAGACGGCTGTCCCAGGGCTCGCGATTCCAGCGACGCTTGTACTCGGGCTGCTCGACCAGGCGAATCCATGGGTTCGTGGTCGCGGCTTCCAGCCGCCGTTCGGTCAACCGCCGATAATCCTCTGGCCAATGATCTGGAATCTCGGTGATCGGGGTGCTGCGATGGCGTTGGAACCAGGTGGTCTGGGTCTCGCCGGCGGCCAGGCGGCGGGCCAGCGCGATTTCGAAGGGACGCTCGCCGAGGCGGATCTCAGGCGGGGTGGTCGGGTAACAGAGCTCGGCGTCGGTCAGGCCGTAGAGCCGGTAGTTGAGCCAGTCGAGTTCTTCTTGGAGCGCGATCATTTGGCGCGCGATGGACTCGGATGCGGCTCGGGCCTGGTCGAGCATTGCCGGGAGGTCGGCGGCGCTCCATTGGCCGGAGAGGATCTTGGCGGGATCTTGGTCGGCGAGACGTTGGGCTGATTGGTCGAGGGCTGTAGCGAAGGCGAGGGCTTTGCCTTCGGGGTCGGGGGGAATGGGGAATACCTTCAGTCCGGTTCCTGTGAACTCATGGAACTTCTCCCAAGCCTCAGCTTTCAGTCCCTCGTTGATCCCTTGGCCGCCTTTGTTGTGAAAAACCTGCTTCATCCAGAAGCAGGCGGTCGAGCTGTTGAGCAGACCCAGCAACGCCAAATGATCGTCCTCGCTTGCCCCATCGGGGAGCTTGATGACTGGCGCGGAACGGTTGAAGACCTTGCCGCCCCGATCGAGGACGAAATGGTTATGGGTGGCAACGAAGGCGAAGGTGATGGAGAGCGGTGTCCGGTTTCGATCCGCCGGAATCTGATGATATTCCGCGTAACTGCGCCCAGCGTCCCGATAGGTCTGCTTTCCGAATGTTTGCCGCTGCCATAGGACCGTCCGTAACGGCCAGAGGTACTTTTCGGTATCCGGCTTTAACTCCAGCGAAATGTTCTTGTCGTACGGGAAAAGGACGGTTTCCGATGACTCGAGACCCCAGTCTCTGACCAATTCGCCTTCAACGAGGGGTCGCATCGAATGTGGCAAGTTCGTTGCGCTGACTTTTTCTCTCGGAACACCGAAAGCTTCATCTTCTCCCAGGATTGCTCCAAAACCAATCAATTTGATTCTGCATTCAAGGAGTTCTCGTTCATTTTCTAGGATTTCTTTTAGATCGCCTGCTCCGCCCCCTCCTAAACTCCAAGGATGAATCGCGTAAGGCCCTCGGCTCTGGTCCACTACGCTGATAAAGTCGTTCTCACTTCCAGGGCGCTCCAACATTTCCACGATCGACCGCCACACCAGCCCCTGCGCTGCATCCTCAGGCGTACTCGGCTCGCCGCGAATCCCGAGCACCGCGCGCAACTGATCGCCCTCGGGCCGGCGATTGCGCCCGAACAGGATCACCGTCGGCGTCCCATGCCCCGGGATGTAGGCCCCAGAGGTGTCGATCACATGGGTCAGATCCTTGCGCGGCAGATAGTCCTCGATCAGTTTCTTGCCGAACTCGCGCTTCATGAAGGAATTGGCGGTGATCAGTCCGACGAACCCGGCCGGGCGGTTCACCGGCCCCTCGGGCCGCGCGCCGGTCTGGTCGCCGTTGGACGCCGGCAGGGTCAGGTCGAAGAAGCGCTCGGTGAAGGGCACACCGAGCGAGTATTTGCGATGACAGGTTGGGTAGCGGTCCCGATACGCCTGATTGAGCGCCTTGTCCTTGACGGTGATGTAGGGCGGATTGCCGACGACGACCTGATAACGCTGCCCCAGGATGCGCTCCAGCGCGGCCCTGTCCTCGACCTCGAAGCAGTGGGCCAGCGGATCATCGAGCAGGTCGCTCTGCCGGCCCTGCCCTTGCCATTCATGGCGCGGCCCGAGCAGCAGCGAATCGCCGACGGCGAGATTGAAATGGAAGTCCGGCGCGTTCTTGAGCTTGGCGTCGCCTGTTCCGCCATTGGCCGCCTTCATCGCCGCGATCAGCAGCCGGAAACGGGCGATGGCCACCGCATAGGGGTTGATGTCGACGCCGTGGATGGCGTCGAGCGCGCGCTGGGCCAGGGCACGGGCGTTGGTGGCCGGCTCGCGCCGCTGCCACTCCGCGAACAGCCGCTCGAAGCCACCGAGCAAAAAGTGACCCGAGCCGGAGGTCGGGTCGATCAGCTTGAGCCCCGGCAGACCGAAGGCGGCCTTGGCCGGCTCTAGGGTGTAGTCGAGGATGAAGTCTTCGACGAACTCCGGGGTCTGTAGGAGCGCATAGCGCTTGCGCACGCTCTCGGAGAGGTCCTGATAGAGATCGCCGAGGAAGCGGGTGTCCCAGCCGCCCTCGGCGCGGTCGTCGGTGAAGTCGTGGACGATGGCGCCGGTCTCGGGGTCGAGCCGCTGGAAGAAGTCGATCAGCGCCTTGGCGCCGTCGGCCGAGAGCGGCAGCCGCCAGAGCGGATTGTGGACGCGGTCGAGCAGCTCGCCCATCGCCGGCAGGGTCTCAAGCTCGGTGAAGACGGCGAGCAGATAGTCGCGCTCGGCATGGGTTGGGTGCTCGCTGAAATAGACCGTCATCCGGTCCTTGGCATGCTGCAGCGCGCTCTGTTGGGAGCCCGGTTGGGAGTCCGGCCCCGAGCGACCCGCTGGCCCCGAGAGCAGCGGCCGCTCGAGCAGCCCGTTGTCCTCCAGGAAGCGCACGAAGACGCAGGTCAGTACCCAGGCCGCGGCGGCCTGGGTGATCTGCGCCTCGCGCCAGGCGACGAAGTGCTCGGCGGTGCGCTTGGCCTCCTTGGCCTTGGCGTATTCGGCCTGGAGATGGGCCTCGAGCTCGGGCTGGGTCTGGGAATAGGCCAGGATGTCCTGCTCCAACTTGGGTAGCAACGATTGGAGGTCGGCGAGCAGGTCTTGGGGCTGGATCATTTGGACTGATTAATCCTTGTGCGGTCACAGGTGCTCAGGGGCAGGTCTTCAGTGCGGCCGGCTCAGCCATGCCAGTCGCGCAGATGGCAAATGTCCGGCAGCGTCTTGGCCTTGCGGTGGTAACGGTCGTCGGCCGTGATCAGGCAGGCTTCCGACTCCATCGCGACCGCATGATAGAGCGTGTCAAAGAGGTGATGCCCGAGATCGATGGCGAGCGTGCAGGCGCGTGCCAGCACAGGGGCATCGCCGCGCAGGGGCAGCGCCATGGTCTCCAGTAGCGCCAGGTCCTGGTGGGCACGCTCGGGCAGCTCGCGCGCCATCACGGCCGCGACCTCAATCAGCCAATGCGGCGGCTGTACGACAGCCAGATCACCCTGCGCGACGGCGGCCATCAGCGCGGTCGCCTGTTCGGTATTGGCTTCGCGCTCGGGGTCCTGGAACAGCCACTTGATGATGACGCTGGCGTCGATGACCAAGGTCATGGCCGGCCCAATACGCGCGCCGCTCGGGCGGCGCTACCGGTGAGCGCCGGCCGCTCGACGCGCGCCGCCGTCAGCTGCTCGAAGGCCGCTTGCCGCCGGCGCTGCTGCTCAGCCTCAGCGATCGCCTGCTGCATCAGGCGGGCGATCAGTGCGCTCTTGTTCTGCCCGGAGAACTCGCGGTTGAAGGCATCGCGTACCTCGTCCGGGATGCTGAAGTTCATCGTGGCCATGTGCACCGCCGAATTGTTGAAATATTCAACAATACTAGCCCTGAGCCTCGCCCTACTCAAGCCGAATGCAACCAAGCGCTCGGCACCCGAGCAAACTCGCGACTGCCGGCGCCGCTCGGGATGCTGACACCCTCGAGCACGGCACCGGGGGTGGCGGTCTCATTGGCGATCAGCAGCAAGAGCGCCTGCGCCTGCGGATCATCCTGCAGATGCCGACGCAGATCGCCGAGCCAGCTGTCGACCAGACCATAGCGGGCAATGAGCCCGGCGTCGGTGAGCAGAACCGGGCGCTCGGTTGCTTGGATCTCCGCCGCCATTGCCGGCAGCAGGCGCCGCACCAGTCCCTGCAGCCGTGACCAGTCGACGCTGCCGGGGACGGCGGCATCGGCCTTGAGCACCACCTGCCAGTCGGGTGGATTGGCCATGCTGTCGCAGAGTGCGTGTAGGTGCTGTAGCAGCAGGGCGTCGAAGCTGCGAATCTCGAGCCCAAAGGTCTTCGCGAGATGTGTTTGTGCGCGTTGCCACAGCCGAGGACGCACTGACAAGGCTAGAAACCGTGCCGAGTCGAGGGCGTTGCGAACGATCTGCTCGAACTGCTTGAGCTCTCGCATGACGGCCGCCTGGCTCCCCTCGTAGCCGCCATCGTGCAGGCTGTAGTGAAGGCTGGTCTGGCTCGCGGCGAAGCTGCTGCCATAGCCCAGCGCGCCGGCCTGGGGTAGGCAGTAGAAGCCGCGCTTGCCGCCGTGCTCGGCCTGCGGGTCCCAGACCAGGCCCAGCTCGAGCCCTTGCAGCAGGACATCGAGCTGCGGGCGACCTGGTAGCGGCTGGGCCTGCGGATAGCGGCCTTGAATGCGGTCCTGGACCTCGGCCACCGCGAGCCTGGGGGTGCCCAGCAGGGCGCCCTGGGCCAGCTCGAGCGCGCGCTCGGCGGCCATGCCCTTGGGATAGAGCTCGGCTCGGCTCGAGAGCGCGGCGCCTTGCGAGGCGGCAACGGCGAGGCGCAGCAGGCGATGATGGCTGAGGCCGGCCAAGGTGTCCGGCGCCGGCAGCGCGCGGATGCACTCGAGCGCGCGGGCGGGCGAGAGCAGCGGCTGCTGTTCGGCGCACTCGTCGGCGAGCTGGCCGAGGGACTCGGCATAGTCGGCCAAGGCCTCGCCCTGGTCCTGGGTATCGTCGGCAATCAGGACGCGTTTGCCGCAACGGCGCAAAATCCAGCGCGAGGCCTGCTGTCGCGTGGGGCGCGCGAGCTCGGTCTCGATGGCGGCCCGCACCACGGCCTGCGCCCAGCGCTCGCGCGTCGGCGAGCGCTGCACCGAGCCGCGCCGCAGCAGCACCGCCTCTCCCAGCTCGCCTGCGGTCATGACCCCGCCTTGGTCGTCGAGCAGCCGGGCGATGTCGTGGCGCAGCTGGGTGATGAACCGGTTCTTGCCCCATTGGCTCAGGACGCGCGATTGCAGCGCACGCACCTGGGCGGACTCCATGCCGAGGGTGGCGCCGACCATCAGCGGCGTCGGCCAGTGCAGGCTGTCCGTTGGACGGCTGGTGTCGCCGTCCAAACGGCCGAGGTATTCGATGAGGAAGCGCTGGCGGTCCGGGTCGGTCGCCTTGGTTGGGGGCGGCAGCAGGCTGCGCATGAGCTGGTCGACGCTGATCGCGAGTCCTTCTGCCCCGGTAGGGGCAGGCGCCGAGGCTGGTGTGATGGTGGAGCTGTCCGTCCGAGCGGATTCAGATAGGGCCGCGCTCGCCATCAGGCGTGCCTGCAGGTTGGCGACCAGCTCCGAGAGCTCACGCCGGGTCTTGGTGCCGACGCCGGTCATGCGCACCAGTTCGTTGCGCGGGAGCCGAATCAGTTCGGCGACGCGGTTGATGTTGAGCCGGCTCAGGGTATCCAGGGCCTGGGCCGAGAGCGGCAGCAAGCCGATCGGGGTGTCGAGCTGGGCCTCGCCGATCGGACAGCGTGCGGCCTCATCCCCAGCCACCGAGTGCTGTGTGGTCTCGCGCGCGGCCTGATGGAACAGCTGCAGCCAGGCGCGGCGCATGTCCTCGGCGTTGCCGAAGCGGGTCTTGACGTCGCGCGCGAGCGCGGTGCGAAAGAAGGCGCTCAGGCCCTCGCGCACGCTGGGATCGAAGACAGCGGGATCGATCTCGAGCTCGCCCTCGATCAGCGGTGGCAGCCCGTCCGTTTCGGCCCAATTTGGCAGCCGGCCTGCGGCCATCTCGTAGAGGGTCAGGGCGGCGGCAAAGCGCTCGGCGTAGTCGTCCCAGCGCCGGCGGCCCGGATCACGCATGAAGGGGTCCATGTAGGCGAAGGTGCCGGCGGTGAAGTTCTCCGGGCTGATGCCGGCGAGCGAGAAGTCGAACAACACCAGGTGCAGCTGACGGCCCTGCTTCACCAGACCGATGTTGGCCGGTTTGATGTCCCGGTGCGACAGCCCCTTCTCTTCGAGGTGGCAGAGGGCGCTGAGGAGATCCTCGCCGAAGCGCTCGAGCAGTTCGAGCTGGATGGGACCGAGCGCGCGCAGGCGCTCGGCGAGGTTGCCCTCGGCGGCGTAGTCGAGTAGCAGTCCGGTGTGACCAAGGAACTCGTGGGTCTCATGGTAGGCGATGATGGCCTGATGCCGCAGCTTGTGCAGGGTCTCGCCCTCCTGGCGCAAGCGGGTATTGTGCTCCGGGGTGGCGGCGAGCTTGAGCACCCGTTGCTGTCCCTGATGCTCGACGACGAAGGTGACCGAGCTGGCCCCGCGCCCGAGACGCTTGCTGACGCGGATGCCGCCTTCGAAGGTGTCGCCGGGGCGTGCGGCGGCCGGATCACTGCGGCGCTCGCTCTCGGGTCGGGTCAGCTCGTCCTCGACCAGGTTGAGATAATCAAGAAACTCGACCGCCGAGCCGATGCGGCTGCCGATGTCGGGGTGGGTGGCGTACTGGATAAGATCCTGCAGCTCGCTGCCGGCGCCGTTGAGTGCGTCGGTGACCTGTAGCCCCTTACCGCGGCTGAGCTTGTCCTGCAGCTCCAGATCGCTCGCCGCGGGCGGCTGGCCGGTGAAGAGCAGATAGGCGATGGCGCCGAGCGAGAAGACGTCGAGATAGACACTGTCGCTCGCTGCACCGCCGAGCGCCTCGGCATGGGCCTCGAGCGCGAGGTAGGGGCCGGCCTCCTCCTGAACGACGCAGCTCAGATGGCTGAGTGCCATCTGTGTCCGCGTCTCGGTCGCGCTGGTTTCGATCACTGGCCCTCGCCGCGCGGTGGCCCAGTTGGCTATCTTGGCGGTGAGCGTTCCGTCGTCGGCGCGGCGCACGAGGATGCTCTGCGGGCTGAGCGCTCGATGGTAGAGGTGCTTGCCGTGGGCGAAACGCACGGCCTCGGCGATCTGGCGCAGTAATGTCAGCGCGTCCTGGGTCTCGAGCGGCTGCCCGGCCCCACGCTCGACCAGGAAATGATCCAGGCGCCGGGCGGCGGGGTCGTGCTCGTAGACCAGGGCCGGCCCTTGGTCGTGCTGCTGATACTCGCGCGCCTGGAGGATGCCCGGGTGCTCGATCCCTTCGAGCAGGCGGTGCTCGAACCGTGCGGCCTGTCGCAGTGTCTCGGCCTCGGGCTCGGGTCGGCCCAGGGTGAGGTAGATACGAATGCGCCGCTGCACGCCGGTCTCGCGGTGGGTGGCGAGCCAGTCCTGGAAGTGGTCGGCCTCATCGATGAGCTCACCAAGCTCATAGAGACCAACCCGTCGCGCACGCAGGGATTCCTTGATGCCCGCCTCCTCCAATGCACGAGCGACCGCCTTCGAGGTGGGCCGATCGAGCTTGCGGTGCGTCCAGTCGGTGTCGATCCGGCACAGCGCGTCGATGATGCTCTTGCGGGTAAAGACCTGCAGCCGTGCCGGCCCCTGCAGCTTGTTGACGACGGTCTCGGCGGAGAGGAAGACGAGCGTGTCGATGAAGGGGATGCGCTGATTGCTACCGACATGGGCCGAGCGCTGGCTCTCGAGCAGCGACCTGAGCTTCTTGGCCTTGCGATCGGCGAGCAGGCGGGGATTGTCGAAGACGCGCCGGCGCCCCTCGTGGCTCCAGACCCAGGTAGCGGAGTTCCCGCTGATCTCACCAGGGTGGGATTTGATCTCGACGAGAAAGAGGCCCTTGGGGGTCAGGACGAGGACGTCGACCTCGTTGATGGCGCCACCCTGGGCAATGAACTCGAAGTTGGCCCAAGCCCGGTAGGGCTCGTGATTGGGCAACTGCTCTTTGAGAAAGGCGAGCGCCTCACGCTCCCAGGCGAAATCCGAGGGCGTGATCTGTTTCCAGAGCTTGTCCATGCAATGCGCGGCTTGACTGAGTTGGATACAACGATTGGATACAACGCACGGCAGCAGCCGTCTTTGGTGGCGTTCTTGGTCCGATGATAACAGGCAGGTTAGTTCGTTGTTGCGGTGCTGGCGACACGGCTGTTCGGGCTATCTCAAGGTGCTCCTTTGGCTGATCCGCTCGACCTCGAGACAGGACTTGCCGTCGGCCGTCTCGACCAGGATGCCTGGCGTCGCGCTCGATGACCGTCAACGCGACCTCCACTGCGACCATTCCGGTAAAGCGAAAGGACATCGACCACGCGAGGGGTCGGGTTGGCGCTGATAGACCTATGGCGCCATACAATTGAAGAACGGCTGCAAGCGCTGAGCTTCAGCCCGAGCCTCATCGAGCAACTGGCTCCAGTCATCGGGCAGATGGCCGCTTTCTAGCATCTTGCGGAAGACCCGGTAAGCATCGTTGCTGCTCTGGTAGGCGCGTTTCGTCTTCTCGTCGTTGACCCAGGCGAAGGCGATGAGCTTGGCTTGCGCGTGGTAGCGGAAAAACAGCCGGTCCTGCATTCTTCTTGGTATCCCCGGAGGGGTCTTCCTGCTTCAGGGCGTCGACCTGCTGCGCCAAGGCTACGATCTGTGCCAGCAAGAGTCGCTGTGCAAAGACCCTCCAGCCGTTGATGAACAAGCTCGCGGGCTGAGCTGGACTCATGCGTCCTCATCCGGCAGGGCCTCATTGATATCGATCTCGACATCGCCGACCAGCCCCTGGAGTCGTTCGACGAGGACGGCATCCACCGCCTGCAGGCGTTCAGGGTGGTTGGCAAGATCGCGCTCTAGGAAATCGAGGAACGCGGCGAGTGCGGGATCATCGCTATCGAGGGGCACGGCACGGACCATAAAGCTTGCGCTAGTCCCGCTGCGGGACTATCTTCTGACCATGAGGATTATTGCGATCAGTCACCTGAAAGCCTTCTGGGAGCAGCATCCAGACGCTGAGCAGCCACTCCTCGCCTGGATCGATGAGGCCAAGAAGGCCAAGTGGCAGTCACCGAGCGACATCAAGGCGCAGTATCGCAACGCGAGCATTCTCAAGAGCCGCCGCGTCGTCTTCACTATCAAAGGCAACGACTACCGGCTCGTCGTCGCCGTCGCCTATCGGTACGGCGCACTTTATGTGAAATTTGTCGGCACGCACCATCAATACGATGCGATCGACGCCGACACCGTTGAAATGGGTTGAACGCCATGCAGATCCAGCCGATTCGCACCGATCAGGACTACCGTGCGGCGCTCAAGGCCCTCTCACCGCTGTTCGATCATGAGCCCGAGCCTGGCACGCCAGAAGGGGATTACTTCGACGTCATGCTGACTTTGGTGGAAGCCTATGAGGCCAAGCACTTTCCGGTTGATCTACCCAACCCGGTCGACGCCATCAAGTTCCGTATGGAGCAGTCAGGGCTCACGGCGCGCGACTTGACCCCGGCGATTGGGCGCACCAATCGCGTCTATGAAGTACTGAACGGTACCCGCTCCTTGACGCTACCGATGATTTGGAAGCTGCACAGTCAGTTTGGTATCCCGGCGGAAAGCCTGATCAAGCCCCCGCAGCAGGAGCAGGAGCAGGCCGGCACCTAGTGTCGAACGGCGCATCAGGCCGCCCGCCGCTCTCGACGCAAGCGAGCCAGCGTGCTCTGGAAGCTGGAGAGTGTCAGGCTGAAGCCTTGGCTGTGCAGTGTGTCGAGCACAGCATGATGGCTGGCTCCGGCGGCCAGCGCATGCTCGATGTCATCGAGGACTTCACGAAGTCGGGCAGTATCTGAGCGCGGCAGACCACGATGCTCATTGGCCAGTTCTTGCAAGGCTTCAGAGACCTTCTGCTTGTTGATTTGGGATTGTGGCAGAGCACTTTGTGCGGCTTTCACGAATGACTCCTGACGAGTGGTTGCTGGCTAGGCCGCCTCGGCAAAGGCGGCCAGGGCTTCGGGTGTGGCGATATGGGTGATCTCGGCGAGAGCCGCGGCCATCTGCTCGAGTTCTTCGGCTGAGGGCTGGCCTCGCGGAACCGGGATCTGGTCGATGGCCGTGCGGATCTCGCTGGCGGAGGTAAGCCGGTTGGGCTCGGCTTGCTCGATGCTGTTGATGCTGCCGTCTTCAGGATAGGGATCGCCCTCCCCTTCCCGCCGGATGCTGACCGTTGGAGGCGGCTCTTGCGATGCGATCTTGAGCGGCGCTGGCAGTGGCAGCGCGGCGAGCTGGCGTTGCTTGAAGGTCTTGTCGCGGTAGTAGCGCAGCTTCTGGCCGATCAGCGGTCGGATGCCCTCGACCAGCACGAGGGTCTCGTCATCACGCAGGTTGGCGATCTCGTCGGCATCGAGGATCGACTGACCGGTCTTGGAGACCTGTTTTGAGCGCTTGCCATCGGCGTAGCTGTAGCTGGTCTGGCTGACGGTGCGCTGGCCGACGATCTTGGAGATCGCCTCGGCCAGGTCGCGCCGATGCACTGGTGGGCGGTAGTAGACCCGTGCGCGATGGTTGTCGATGAAGGCCTCGGCCAATTCGCGACCGTAGACCGCTTGCAGCTGGGCCTCGGACTGGATGACGGTGGCGATGCGGATACCCCAGCCGCGCACGTAGCTGAGTGCATGGACGAGCTTGTCGACCCGGCCCAGGCTCAAGAACTCATCGAGCAGCATCAGTACCGGGACCTTGAGTGCGGGATCATCCGCCGGCGTCTCCCCGGCCTTGGTGTTGCTGGCGAGAAAGAACTCGATCAGCAGGCGCAGCAGCGGGGTCAGCCTGTGCAAGTCGTCTGGAGCGATGGAGATGTAGAGCGACTGCGGCTCGCGGCGGAAGCGGCGTAGATCGAAGTCGCTGTGGGAGGTGGCCCGGTCGATCAGCGGGTTCGCCCAGAGGGTCAGCTTGGTCGCCAGGGACGACTTGATCGAGCCGCGCGGCTTTTCCGGCTCGTTGCAGAAGCTGAGGATGTAGCGTTTGCAGAGGCTGGAGAGGGCAATCCCCCGCTGCTCGAGGTCCTCGAGCAGGGCTTGCAGATACTCCCCGCTTTCTTCCTCCGAGCGCAGCAGCCGATGCACCTGGCCGATGGTCAGTGGCCAGTTCATGGCGGGACCGGCCTCGAGCACCAACAGCAGCAGGCCGATCAGCAGATCGCGCGCGACGTTGTCCCAGTAGGGATCGTGGCTCTCGTTGGGAACCAGGATCGCGGCGACCGTCTGCACATCGGTGACCCGCAGGTCGCCCTCGCGGATGGTCTCCAGGACGTTGAAGCCGTGGGTCTGGCCCTCTGCGTGGAGCGGATCGAAGCGAAAGACCCGCTGGCCGAGCACCCGGCCCCGATAACCCGAGGTCAGGCTGTAGTTCTCGCCTTTGATGTCTAGCACGATGGTCGAGCCCTGCCAGTGCAGCAGGTTGGGAACGACGAAGCCGACGCCCTTGCCGGTGCCGGTGGCCGCGGCGAGGAACGGATGCAGATCGCCATTGAAGGCGAGCAGCCGACCACGGTGGCGACCGAGCAGGATCGACTGGCCGCCGGCCTGATAGAGCCGCGCGCGGCTGATCTCGCCGGTGCGGGCCAAGCGGGCGGCGCCGTGTAGGGGCTTGGGTGGCAGCAGCGCGAAGGCGACGAAGGAAGGAATCCCCACCGCCGAGGCCCCACCGGCGAGCCCGGCAAGTAGCAAGTTGTCCGGCTGCAGCCCGTGTTGCAGCCCGGAGAGCCAGACCGCGACCATAAATCTGTAGTCGGATAGCTCGGCGTAGGTCCAAGAGGCCACGGGCAGGAAGGACAGCAGTCCCAGCGGGACCGAGAGCCCGATGATCCACTTGATGGCGGTGGTCGGTCGCTTCAGCACGCCCGCTGCTCCAGATCGCAGCCCGTGTTGGCCGTAGTCAGGCCGCCGTTGATGCCATGACCTGGGATCTTCGGCAGAAAGCGGATCTCGGTGACGCGCTTGCGCTCCATCTGGATGATCACGTCGACCAGGTTGAACACCAGCCCGCGGATGTCCTCGCGCGTCAGCCCAGCGCCGGCGCTGGATTGGCGGACCATCAGCATCAGCTGCTCGACCGCGGCTGCGGCGCTGTTGGCATGCAGGGTGGTGATCGAGCCCGGATGCCCGGAGCCAACGTTGCGCAGATAGAAATAGGTCTCGTCGTCGCGCAGCTCGGCGAGCATGATCCGGTCTGGCTTCATGCGCAGGCATGAGACCAGTAGATCCTTGACCGTCACCGGCGAGATGCCGGCGCCGTCGCGACTGAAGAACAGCCGCACGGTGTTGGTCTGTGGAAACTGCAGCTCCTTGGCATCCTCGATCGCGATCAACCGCTCATCGCTGGGGATCTCGGCGATCATCGCCTTGGACAGGGTGGTCTTACCCGAGCCGGTCGCGCCGGAGATGATGACGTTCAGTCGGTGGGCGACGATCTCGCGCAGGATGCCGGGCACACTGGCTTGGTCTTCGGCAGACCAGTCCGCCAATCGGGAGCGGACGGATGCGCGATGGCCGATCGTGCCGACGCAGGCGCCCTGCCCGACTTTTTCTTTTCCTACTGCCTTCTCTGCGTTGAGTGCAGGCAGTACCAGATCGAAGGCACCCTTCTCCGCCAGTTGATCGAGGCTGAAGGTGACATGGCTGGGCCGGCGGATGGTGATCGAGGGCTCCTCAGCCGCCGGGGGGAGCACGATCTGGATGCGCTCCCCGGTCGGCAGGTGGCCGCTGAGGATCGGCGAGCGTTCGCTGATGCTGGCCGACATGTAGCTGGCCACGGCCTTGGCGAAGCCTTGCAGCCAGGCGGCGTTGAGGTTGTTGGCCGGGATCTGCTCCCAGCCCTGGGCGCCTTCAATGAACAGGAGGCCGGGGCCGTTGATGCAGAGATCGGTGACATCCTCGCGGGCCAGGATCGGGCGGATCGGCCCGAGGATATCGTGCAGCAGGTGGCGGGCGGTGTTGTCGCTGTCCATGTTGATCACCGCTGCACGAGTTGGTAGACCGGCGCGAGGTCGACATCGCGCGCAACCAGGATGTTGATGGTCGCGCCCTGATGCTTGTGCAGGGTCGGCTTGATCTTGGCGAATTCGGCGAAAACCGTTGACAGGCTGTCGTTGGTGGACTGCTCGATCCACTGCGACTGATCGCTGGTCAGCTGCTCGCGCGCCCAGCTTTCGGTGCCGAAGCTGACCGCCGACATCAGGACCGGGATGCCGACCCGCTGCCAGTAGTGGTTGTTGATCTTGCCGCCCATGCCGGCCTGACCGAGCGGTCCGGTGCCGGGCGAGGCGATGTCGACGATGACGCCTTCGGGGGTGCGCACCCGATCCCAGACGACGAAGATGCGCTGCTTGCCATAGGTCAGGGATGCGGTGCGGTACTCGCCAAGGACCTGTGAGCCGCGATCGAGCAGCACCACGGTGCCGTCGGCGCCGTAGACATCGCGCGGCAGGGTGCAGCCGACCATGCCGGCCTGATCGCTCTGGATGGCGGTGTCCAGGATGCAGGGGATGTAGGTGCCCTTGGGCAGGAAGAAGGTCATGTCCGAGAGGCGCCGAGCGGTTGCGGTGGCGGTGCGGGTGGCCGACAGATCGATGCCGCCACGATGGTGCGCGCTGTCCGCTCCGGCTCCGCTGCTCGCGCTGCTGACCGATCCGCCGGAGCCGCCAAGGGCTGAGGCCAGTCGTCGTTTGCGGGCGATCTCCTCTGGCGTCTCTTCGGGCTCGGACCTCGACTCGGGCTCGCGCGGCACCGGTGGTGGCAGTTGCGGGACCGGGTAGCTGACGCGCGGCTCTGGCGGTGGCAGTTGAGGAAGGGTCGGGATGACCGGGGGCTCGGGGATCTCAACCTGAGTGGGCTCGGGTTTCGGGGCCGGTTTTTCCGGCGATGGTGGCTCGAAGACCGGGAGCTCGTAGTCGCCGATGTTGAAGCGCAGCTGCGACCGGTGCGGTCCGGTGTCCTCATTTGGCGATGGATCAGATAGCTCGGCAACGATCACCGCGGCCAAGACGCCGGTGCCGAGGGTGGCCATGGTGCCGATGAAGGCCCACTTCCACAGCGGACTTGCGGCACGGGCGATAGGCGCATCGCCGCGCTCGACGATCTGCTCGTAGCCCTGATCTTCGGTGGCGTCCATGCTCATCGGGCGGTCCTCTGGATGAAGGGGCTGGTGGTCTCGCCGGGGTTGTCACGTGCAGAGGGCGCGAAGGCGTCGTTGCGCACGCACATCACGGCTTGGCCGGAGCGCAGCCGCCACTCGTTGCCGACGGCAGGCAGGATCAGCCAGTTGTCGCGCACGGTCTTGTTGACCAAGGTTTCGCCGCCGTCAGGACCGATGGCGAACACCGACGGAAAGGTGGTGTTTTCCGGAAAGCGCATGAAGGTGTGCGTGCCGTTGTCGAAGATCTCGGCTGGCTGCACGGTAGGTGAGCCGGCGCCGGCGTAGTGGTAGTTCTTTCGCGTCTGGGCATGCGGGTCGAGGGACGCTGATAGCTCGCGCTTGGCTGTGGCGGTCTCGGTGGCGCGTCGCTGCTCGTTCGGGTAAGAGAAGCGGATGCCGTACATCGGCGCCCGAGCGTTGAGGCTGAGGTCGAAGGTGTAGATGCGCCCAGTGGAGGTGCTGACGATCAGGTTGGTGTCCGGAACCTCGGCGGTGGGCTTAATGGCGATGATGTTTCCATGCTTGCCGACCTCCCAGGCCTCGGAGTCGCCGGTATAGAAGCGCTCCATCTCCTCGCCCTCAGCGAATTGGATGAACAGGGCGCGGCCGATGGCGGCCTGGAGGTTGTAGACCTGATCAGGGTGATAGCTGGTGTAGCGCAGGCGTCCATCGACGGCGGAGGCCTTCGGATAGGTTGCGGCCATGCCAGGGGCTGGCACCGAGAGCGCGAGCGCGAGGCCAGCCGCCGTGATCGGCAGGGACCATCTGAACAGGGGCGATATCCGGCTCATTGGGCATCCTCTGGGTCGGTGCGGTAGTTGGTGACAGCGAAGCCCAGGGCGTTGTCGGCCAGCACCGAGAGCGGGATGGCGGCGTCGGGCTCGTACTCGTAGGCGATGGTGGAGATCCAGTGACGGCGCCGGGTCTTCTCGCCGTCGCTGAGTGCGGTGACATAGCGGACCTGGGCCAGCCCCTGCTTGAGGAAGCTGATCGACTTGATGGCGATCTCGACGCTCTTGTCGTCCCGGTAGCGGTTGACTGGGGCGTTCGGGTTGTCCTGGGCGAAGTCCTGCAGATAGGACTCTCGGGCCTGGCCGACGGACATGAGCATCACGCGGCGGTATTGCTCTTGGACGGTTGGAAAGAAGTAGCCCTCGCGAGCGCGGATGTAGCGAGCGAGATAGCCCTTATCGAGCAGGTCTTGGCGGCCGAGGCCGGTCTCCTCATCGATACGGTGCAGCACGTCGACCGCACCGGTTGCCGAGTCGACGCGCACGAAGATCGGCTCGACCGTCTTCAGCGGTGTCAGTGCGGCAACCGCCACCACGCTAGCGAGGGTCAGCAGCAGGCACAGGGCCGCGACGACCCAGGCGATCCGCGCCTGTCGGCGGGCTGCCTCGTTGGCGTCGTAGTCCCAGTCGAGGAAGCGCTGCATCGCGGTGACGCCTGATACCTTGAGCTCGGCCTGATCAGGCTTCGGAGAAGAACGGGACATCGGCGTGGGTACTCTCTTTCACCGGGTCATAGTGGGTAGGGTTCAGGCTGCGATAGGCCGAGGCGTCGCAGGACGGTGCCTTGGGCACGGTCGAGCAGGCGCCAAGCAGCAGCGGTAGCGCGCAGAGCGCGAACGGGGCGAGCTTTGGGTACGGCATGTCATCCTCCGGCACGTCGACGACGGCGTGCCTCCAAGTGGTTGCGGGCATCACGGTCGAGATCCGGGTTGGCGCCGACGGCGCTGGACGGGGAAGCGGTGCGGTTGCTGTCGGTGCGGGAGACCTTCGGTGCGCCGTGGACTAGCCGAGCGAAGGCGGCCTGACGGGTTTTCACCATGCGCTCATGCAGGGCCTCGGCACCGCGCACGCGGCGCCACCGGGCGGCATCACGCCAGGCGTCGATGTGCTTGCCGCCGGCGTGGTGCATCGCGCCTTGGATGCCGCGCCAGGCGCTGTTGCCGATGGACAGGCCGATGCCGCCGGAGAGACTCGATGCCATGTTCGGCAGCTCGGCAAAGATCTTGGCTAGCAGGAGCAGCATCAGCGCCGGTGCCATCAGGGCGATCAAATCGACGTTCTCTGGGGAGTCATCGAGGACATCGATGTAGTTGTCGACGATGGCATCGGCCATGCCGGCGATGCCGCCGACGAAGAGGGCTAAGAACGCAAACTGGATGCCGTAGCTGAGCCACTTGGTGAAGTATTCGCGGGTCGACTGAAACAGCAGCCCGATGATCATCAGCGGACCCACGGCGACGACCAGGGACAGGCCGATCTTGGCCGTGGCCAGAGCGATGACCGCAGCGACGCCAAAGATCAGGAAGATCACGAACAGGATCGCGGCGAACAGGCTTGGCCCTGGATCGGTGAAGCCGCCGGCCGACCAGATGGCGCTGATGCCGGTCATGGCGCGGTCGCCAATGCCATCGAATACGGCACCGATGGAGGTCTCGTCGCCGAGCGAGATGATGCCGGAGAAGGTCGCGAGCAGGTCGCTCGGCAAGGCTCTCAGGTGATCAGCCAGGATGCTGTTGTAATGCCCGGCACTGCCGGCCAGCGCAAACACCAGTGCCAATAAGGCGGCTGTCTGAATGAATTTGCTCAGCGGAAGCTCGGACATGCCGCGCAGCAGCACCGCGCCCATGGCGATGAAGGCGATGATCCCGAGCACCGTGATCGGCCCATCGACATAACCGGTCGCGGATGTGATGGCCTCGTTGACATACTGGTCCAGTACGCTGTCGAGAGCGTCGAAGAGACTGGTGAAAACGTCCATGCTCAACTAGCCCCCGTGCCAGATCTGTGCGTGTTTTTTCGCATGTGAAACTTTCTCCCCTGCCCTACTCACCGAAGTTGAGATCCGCGACCCCGGTTGGCCGGTTCGCGTGCATGCCTTGGCTGTTGTGGATGAGGTTTTGCTGCTGAAGGTCTGCCATCAGCTGCAGAGCCTGCAGTTGCGCGATGTCGTTCAGCAGCAGGGCGTTCTCGGCGCTGATGCGGGCGTTGAGATCGAGGATTGCCTTCTGGGTTGTCGCCGTCCCGGCCGCGGTGGCGAAGCTCTCCAGGGTCGAGCGGCGCGCGGCGACGTTCTCGTAGGCCTCTTTGGCGAGCGCCATGTAGGTGAAGATGAAGTCCGAGCGCTCTTGGTATTGGCGTGCGGCGCCGGTCAGATGGGTGCCGGTGAACAGCTCGGTGGTGCTGTAGAGCTCGTTGGCCTCGCGTAGGCTGTTGGCGAGGCTGGCCAAGGGGCCGCTGAGCAATTCGGTGGGGTCCAGGTTGGCCGCTGGCAGAAAGTTATGCAGGGTCTCAGCAGGGTCCGGCAGCATCAGGGCGTGCCCGGTGATGCCACGCATCTCGTTGTACATGTTGGTGATGGTGTTGTACTGCTCGCGCAGGGTATTGAGCTGTTCTTGCAGGGTCGTGAGTTGTTCGGCCAGGGCCTGGACCTGGGCGACGGCCTGGGCCAGATTCGAGGCGTCGATGACCGGGATCGCGGCTTGCGCCGGACCGGTCAGTGGGGCTGTCAGTGGGATGGTCAGCACCGCGCTGAGCGCGGCGATCAGGATCGGTCGTTTCATGCGATGCACCTCTTCTGTTCGAGCAGGGAAAGCCAGTCCTCGGGCAGCTCGCCGCCGTTGTGGTTGGCGAGGCTGTCGGCGATGCGGATCAGCCGTTCGGTGCCGGAGAGGATCGCCATCTCGCGGTCCATGCCGGCGAGGTTGAAGTCGACCAGGGCTGAACCCGCGGCCTGCTTGAGCAGGAATTTGCGTGAGCTTTTTGTGAGCGGACGCAGCAGGTTCCATTCGGCTGGGGTCAGCTTGAAGCCGTCGCAGTAGTCCTTCTCGTCGGCGTATTCGTTGGGGAGGAAGAGCTTGGTTGGGGTCTGCTCCAACAGGGCTGAGGCGATGCGCGAGTTCAGGGCATCGGCGGGGCTTTGAGTGCTGGTGATGACGATGCCGTCCTTCTTGCGGATGGTCTTGAGCTTGTCGCGCACGAAGCTCTCGAAATGCGGGTCGTCGAGTAGGCGCCAGAATTCATCGATCCAGAGCGCAAAGGGGGTGCCGTCGATCAGTGGCTCGGTGCGATAGAGCAGATAGGAGGTGATCGGCGTACGTAGGTCTGGGTGATCGAGGAACTCGGTGACGTCGAAGGCGGTGATCTGGCTCAGTGCGAGGCTGTCTTCGCGGTTGTCGAAGGCCCAGGCGAAGCGCCCTGCTCCGACCCAGGGCCGCAGGCGCTCGGCAACACCGCCGATTTGGGTGCCGTCGAGGAACTGGGCGAGCGAGGACAGGCGACGGTTCTCCGGGCTCAGGCTGTAGACCGTGCGGATGCCCTCCTCCACTTCGCGGGAGGCCTTGGCGTCCCATTGGCCGCCGGCCAGCAGGCGCACCAGGTCATGCAGGTAGTTGGCATGGCCGGGCGTGAGTGGTAGCGCGAAGGGGTTGAAGCCGGTGGGCTCGCCGATCTTCAGGCTCAGATAGGTGCCTTTGAGGGCGAGCACGGCGAGCTTGAGGCCTTGGTCTTTGTCGAGGATCACATGCCGCGCGCGGAAACGCTGGAATAGGCAGAGCAGGAAGGCTAAGAGGGCCGTCTTGCCGGCTCCGGACATGCCGATGACGCTGGTGTGGCCGAGGTCGCCCACATGGGGCGAGAACCAGAGTGGGGTGTCGACCGTGGAGCGGAACAGACTGACCGCCTCGCCCCAGTAATGTCCGTCCGGTGTGCCGGTCGGAAAGGCGTAGAACGGCGACATGGCCGCGAAGTTGAGGCTGGTAATGGGCGCTGTGCGCGGTCGGTATTTGGCGTTGCCGGGTAGGCTCGCGTAGATCTGGCCCTCGAGCGCCATGTCCTCGCGGACAATGACGTTGCCGGGGTCGGAAAGGGTGGCGTGTCCGAAGGCGACATTGCGGGCGAGGGTGTCGAGGTCGTCGGCGTAGACGATCAGGGCCGCGTTGTGCTCGCCGAGCGCGAATCGGTTGGAGATCAGCTGATCCATGGCGTCTTCCAGCGCTTCGACCTGAGAGATCGCCGCGTCCCCTGCCGAGATCAGCCGTCGGCGCTGGGTCGCGAACAGGTCTTTGGCCTTGTCCTTCTCAAGGAAAGCAAAGGACTGGACCCAGTTCAGCTCGTAGGGCTCTTCCATGAGGCCGGTGAACATCTCCGGATAGGTGCTCGGAACGTATTCCTTGATCGCCAGCGCGGCGCCGAAGCGGCTGTTGCCAGGACGGCGGATCTCGAAGATCTCGCGGCCGAAGAGCAGTCGGTTGCTAGCGACGGCTTGGCTCAGGTCGTAGGCGCCGACCGGGACCCGTTGCGGGCTGTGGTTGAGGAGCAGGCCGTAGAGCTCGGCGATCTCGGAGAAGCGGTTGTTGGCGTGCTCGTAGACCCCGAGCCGGCGTGGACCGTAATCGATCAATGCTGAGCCGAGCTTGGATGTGATGTCTTCCAGCTCGTCGATGCCGGCGATGAGCAGATCTCGGACTAGGCGCTTGTCGGCCCTTTTGGAGAAAGCGACCTCGGTGCGAAGCGTCGTGACCCGGTAGACCAAGACCAGCCAGAGGCGGTTCTGATAGAGGGTGCACGCCTCTTGCAGTTCAGCGTAGGCGTCGGCGACCTGTTGGGCGAAGGCGTGCGGATAGTGACGCGACAGATCCGGATGCACGCGCCGGCGCGTGAGCGCGGACCAGAGCGCAAGGCGTGGTGAGGCGCTGTTGCGCAGCGCGACATTGAGCTGTTCCTTGTAGAGGTCGCGCTGCTCCGGGGTTTTGGCCTCGAAGGCGGTGCCGTCCAACTCGAATGCGGCGACCAGTGCGCCATCGCGGGTCTTGGCGATGCCTGCGGTGAGCTGCGATTGGAGCGGCACGAGCTGAGCCGCGGGCCGCTCTTGTTGGTGGATGCGGCTTGCTGGAATTTTGAGAGGTGCGTTCATGGGCGGTAGGTCGAGCCCTTCCAGAGGTAGCGATACTGGGCGTTGGCACTGGTCTGCAGCCAGACCATGACCAGGTCAAAGAAGCGCGGGTCCCACTTGCACACCAGCCACATGGCGCCGTGGATTGGGATGGCCGCGAGCAAGGGCCACAGGCTGTTGAGCATGACGAAGGGCGTTATCACCAGCATCAGATTCAAGATGACGCCTGAATAGGTGACCCCGGCCAGCATGGCTGGCCGGGTGATGCCTTGGAACAAGGGGTCGGA
The DNA here is from genome assembly GCF_016653315.1 of Halochromatium roseum. Taxonomy (GTDB): domain Bacteria; phylum Pseudomonadota; class Gammaproteobacteria; order Chromatiales; family Chromatiaceae; genus Lamprobacter; species Lamprobacter roseus. The sequence goes on from NZ_NHSH01000037.1 coordinate 36,172, forward strand.
CATCGGTCAGGTGATCTGCTCGACAGCGCTGGGGGTATCGATGGCTGCGGTCGCGGAGTTGTCGCGGATGTAGTCGACGATGCCGGCGGAGCCAAAGATGATGTAACTTCTCAATAAGTCACGGCAACGGTGAGTCGCTGCTGAGTTACCATAGCGACCAGACGCCCCTATCCCGACCCCGACAAGTCCCTGCCTGAGCTGCCGTGATCGAACTTCCACCCATTCCCGAGACCGAGCGCACAGCGCTGATCGATGAGTTGGTGCGCCTGATCGAGACCTTAGCCGAGCAGACCCAGCAGCAAGCCCAGACCATCCAACAACTACGCGATGAGATCGCGAGGCTCAAGGGCGAGAAAGGCAAGCCGCGCTTCAAGCCCAGCGGGATGGAGCAGAACGCCGGTCAAGGCGAGGATCAGCAGGGTGACGAGGACCAGCCCAAAAGCGCTCGCAAGCGCCCGGGCTCGAGCAAGCGCGCCAAAACCGCGCAGCTGACCGTTCACGAAGATTGCCGCATCCCACCGAGTCAGCCACCCCCACCGGGCTCGCGCTTCAAGGGCTATCGCGACGTGGTGGTCCAAGATCTCAAGATTCAAGCGCACAACACCCGCTACCGCCTTGAGGTCTGGCAAACCCCGGATGGCGAGTGGCTGTGCGGC
>NZ_NHSH01000038.1 GCF_016653315.1 Halochromatium roseum
CCAACACGTTCAGAAATCGTGCTACTCGCATGGCTGATCAGGTGATCTTGGTCGTTGCAGGGTTGGCCAACCTCAAAAATAACTATGTTTTTCAATGAGAAAACGATTATTATTTGGTCACAAGTCTTATGAGGATCCGATGCTTGGCGTCGACAAGGCCCTGGCCAGCTTTCTCGAGCGCGCCCGCCGGGTCTACGCGACCGAGATGGAGACCTTAACGCCGAACAACGCCGCCTACATCTTCCTCAATGTATACGGACCCTATGCCCTCGAGCCGATGTTGGATGCGGCGGTCGACGAATACCAACGCATCGGACGGGAATCGATCCTGCGCATCGAGCGCTTCGAGCTGGGTATCTGGCTGGCGGCGCTGCTAGTACTCTTGCTCGAGCTCATCCTGATCTTTCGGCCGCTGGAAAAACGCGTCACTGAATCGATTGACTCGCTCCAAGAGGCCATCGCGCAACTTGAGGAAACGCGCGGCCGTCTGGTCTCGGCACAGCAACTGGCAGCCGTTGGGGATTGGCAATGGAATGCTCGCACACAGAAGCTGAGCTGCTCCGAGCAGACCCGCGAGATCCTCGGCATCAGCGCAGACAGCGTTGAGCCGAGTCTCGAAACGCTTGAGCGCCGGGTGCGACCCGACGATCGCGAGCGTTGGGACGCCCACTTGGAGCAGGCAACCGCCCAAGCCGATGCGGGCCGGCTGGAGTTCGAATACCGCATCCAACGTCCCGATGGGCAGGAACGTGTGATCCATCAGGTCGTGGTTGCCCGGCACGATCCCGATGGAGCGCTGATCAGTCTATCCGGCACCCTGCAGGATATCAGCGAGCGGTCCGAGCTTTCGAGCCGGCTGTACAAGCTCTCAGAGCACATCCCTGGCTTCATCTTTCAGTACGAGTTGCGCCCGGATGGCTCCACGCGCTTTCCCTACGTCAGCCAGGGCATCATCGACCTCTATGGTCTCTGGCCGGAGCAGGTGCATGAAGACGCCGCAGCCGCGCTGACCCGCATCCACCACGAGGATGTCGAGCACCATACCAACGGCATCTATGCCTCGGCCCGTGCATTGCGCGTCTGGAACGATCAATACAGGGTTCAGCATCCCGATCGCGGCGAGATCTGGCTCGAGGGCAACGCGACTCCCGAGCGTCTGCCTGATGGCGGCACCCTTTGGCATGGCTATCTGTGGGAGATTACCGACCGCAAACGCTCCGAGGATCAGATCAGGGAACTCGCGCTCTATGACCCGCTGACCGGGCTCGCCAACCGACGGCTACTCCGTGATCGCCTAGAGCATGCACTCGCGACCTCGCAGCGCAGTGAGCGCTATGGTGCCCTGCTCATGATGGATCTGGACAACTTCAAGATCTTGAACGACACCCAAGGTCATGATGTCGGTGATGCGCTCCTGATTGAGGTTGGTCGTCGCGTCAGCAAAGAAGTTCGCGCCTCGGATACCGTCGCCCGGCTCGGTGGCGACGAATTCGTGGTCATTTTGGAGGGCTTGGGCCGTGACCCAAGCAAGGCGCAACAGAGGGCGATGCAACTCGCCACGGCGATTCAGCAGGCCCTCCATCAGCCGTATCGATTGATGGATCGGGGATGCCCGTATCAGACCAGCGTCAGTATCGGCGTCAGCCTGTTCCATGACCTGTCCCTCGGCGCCGATGAACTCCTGCGACGCGCCGATATTGGCATGTTCGAGGCCAAGGAGAGCGGACGCAACCGCGTCTGCCTGTTCAGTGAACAGCGGGAAGCGGAGATGCATTCGCGGACCTCGCTCATCCAGGAACTTGCGGATGCGATCCAGCAAGGCCAGCTGATGCTGTATTACCAGCCCCAGTTCCACCCAAATGGGTTGCTGCACGGCGCCGAGGCACTGCTGCGCTGGCACAGTCCCTCGCGAGGGATGGTGGCTCCGGGTGACTTTATCCCCCTCGCCGAGGAAACCGGCCTGATCCTAGGAATCGGCAACTGGGTGTTGGACACCGCCTGTCGGCATCTGAGCCAGATCTGGCGGTCGGGCCTGCACGATCAGTTCTCGCTCTCGGTCAACATCAGTCCGCGCCAGTTTTCTGATCCAGCCTTCCTGGACAAGGTTGAGCAGGCGCTCAAATCCAATGCGGCACCGGCCCAAGGTCTTAAGCTCGAACTCACCGAAAGCAGCCTCTTTCACGACATGGACCATGCCATCGAGATCCTCGAGCAGTTGCGTGATCAGGGCATCGGTATCGAGTTGGACGATTTTGGCACCGGCTACTCCTCGCTGAGTTATCTCAAACGGCTTCCACTCGACGCCTTGAAGTTGGATGGCTCGCTGATTGCCGATGTCGTCAGCGATGCTAGGGATCTGGCGATCCTGCGCGCAGCGATCGCGATGGCTAAGACCCTGTCGCTCACCGTGATTGCCGAGGGCGTCGAAATCAATGAACAGCGCGCCTTCCTTGCCAACGAAGGCTGTGACCTCCTGCAAGGCTTCTTGCTCGCGCGACCCATGCCCTTCGATGACCTCTATGCGCTCATCGAGCAAGCGGCCCTCCAGCGATACCAAGACGCAGCCAGCGAGCCACTTCAACAGTTGAGGCAGAGCAGCAGGTGATCCAAACGTCGCTTGGCCATGCGCTCTGCGGTGATCCGAGCACCGGCGATTCGATCGATGACGCCTCCATGCGGGATCTGGATCAGATCTTAGCGCGGCTATCGCTGACGTCCGCCTTCGCGCCGATTGCCGAATTACGTCTGCGCGACCCGCATGGCTACCGCGGTCAGGTCAGCGGACCCGCCGACAGCCCGCTCCGTTTACCCTTGACGCTGTTCGGCGTCGCCGAGCACTGTGGGCGCTCGGCGGAGCTGACGCTGGCAGCCCTGAACAGCCTTGCCACAAAATTCCAGGCGCAAGGACTCGGCGGCAAACTGTTCTATCGGGTCAGGTGGGCGGCGCTCAACGACCCCGGCTTTTCCATTGACCGGCTGCATGAAACCTTAACGCAGGCTGGGTTAGAGCCGGAAACGCTCGTGTTGGGGCTCTCCGAGCACAGCGCCCATTCCAGCCTGAAGGCAGTGAGTCGACTGTTGGCCAATCTCCGCGCGCTGGGCATCCAGTTTACGCTGTGCGGATTCGGCGACAGTCATGGCGCTCTCGTCGATGTGCAGGTCCTGCGCCCAGACTATATCGAATTGGGGCGTGGCCAGATCGAAGCCCTGCAGTCGCCTGTGCCCAGCCTTGAATTCGCGCGTGCCACCCTGGATCTGGCTCGGCGTTTCAATGCCCTGGTCGTCGCCACCGGGATCGACACCGAAAAGGATCTGCGCGCTGCCGAGGCGCTCGCTATCCCGCTTCTGCAGGGCACCTATATCGGCGCACTCGATCCAGCGCCGAGGAAACGGCTGCGCAAAAAGCTGTTTTGCGGCGCTGCCGACGCCGATGGCGGCCTGAGCGATGCGCAGACGGCGACGGTCGCCGGACTGGCCACCGAGATCCCGCCCGTGTGCGCGGATTATAGCGTCGAGGAGGTCGCTGAGGTCTTTCATGCGGCGCGCCAACTGCAGACCCTGCCAGTAGTAGAGAAAGGCAAACCCCTTGGCCTGGTGCGGCGAATGGACTTCATGAACCTCTTCCTCAGCCGCTACGGACGCGATCTGCATGGCCGCAAACCGATCCAATTATTCATGGATGCCAGGCCGGTGATGGTCGAGCATGACACCCCCATCAGCGAGGTCAGTCAGAAGCTCACCGATGACAACCAACGCCATGCCCAGACCGACTTCCTGATCACGCGCAACGGCCGCTATCTGGGGGTCGGCTATATGGTCGATCTGCTGCGCGAGATCACCGCCTTGCAACTGCAAACGGCGCGGCATGCCAATCCCTTGAGCGGCCTGCCGGGCAACGTCCCGATCAATCAGCAGATCAACGCTCGGCTGCGCAAAGGGCGTGCGTTCGTGGTCGTCTACGTCGATCTGGACCACTTCAAGCCGTTCAACGACGCCTATGGCTACAGCAAGGGGGACGAGGTGATCGTCGCGGTGGCAACGCTCTTGCTGAGCGAATGTGGCACGCTGGGCGATTTCGTTGGCCATGTTGGCGGCGATGATTTCGTGATCCTGTTCGAGGATGACGACTGGGAGGCGCGGTGCCGGCGCATCCTCGCGACCTTCGAGGCGCAGGCACCGGGCTTCTACAACGCAACCGACCGCGAGAACGGCGGCCTCTGGGGTGAGGATCGCCTGGGCACTCGGGTGTTCTTTCCCTTTCTCAGCCTCTCGCTGGGCGCGGTGCGACCCGACCCAGACTGCTGTGACTCCTTCCACGATGTCGCAACCATGGCCGCCGATGCAAAGCACATGGCCAAGCAGCAAGCAGGCAACAGTCTGTTCATCGAGCGCCGCTGCGGACCGCACCGGGTTGCTTGATCCTCAAGGTTGCGTCGGGTGGCCCAAGACACGAAGGGGTTAGTGTGTGCCATGCGCGGAGGCTTCGCGGATCAGCAGCAACCAACGCCATGAACGAGGTCTGATGGACAGTCGTCACAACCCATTAAATCGCCCAAGCGCAAGGCCCGTCGTGCGACTGAAGACCGGTTATGCCCATCGGTTCGGCCTCGTCTGCGCCTTCCGACTTGATCGCCAGGGCGGGGGAGAGGCACTGCAGTGGGCGGATCTCGAAGCGGATGCCGAACCCAAGCCGCACTCAGCGCAGGGGCCGATCTGGATTCATCTCGACCTCAAGCATGCCAACGCGCAACGCTGGCTCAGCGCCCACAGCGGCATCGACCCGCTGGTTGTGGACGCGTTGACCGCCGCGCGCGTTACTCCGCGTTTCGAGCAGCGCGGGCGGTCCCTGCTGCTGATCCTCAAAGGGATCAACTTCAGGCCGGGCGGGCTGCCGATGGACATGGTGACCTTACGCCTCTGGAGTGATGGCGAGCGGGTCATCAGCGGTCGTCATGAACCGGTGCGCGCCGCCTCCGATCTGCAACGCAGTCTCGTGAAGGGACAGGGACCGACGGATGTGGGCGACCTCATCTGCCAATGCGCTGACCTGATGACCCAGCACATGGAACAACTAATCTTTGAACAGTTCGACGAGGCGCACCGGATCGGCCATCTCCACGACGCCAAGCCCACGGAAGACTTGGTGGCCGAGCTCGCCCATCTGCGGCGTGTCATGATCCGCATGCGACATTTCCTCGGTCCGCAGCGCCGCGCGCTCGAACGGCTGGCGGCCAGCCATCAGCCCTGGCTGTCAGAGAACAACCGCGAGCGGGCAGGAGAGGTGGTGCACCAGTGCACCCAGTACATCGAAGGCTTAGACGCGGCGCAGCGGATCAGCGAGATCACCCAAGAAGAGATCCTGCAACGCTCCACCGAAAAGACCGAACGGCGACTGTTCTCGCTGACGGTGATCACCGCGATCTTCCTTCCACTGACCTTCATCACCGGCCTGCTCGGGGTCAATCTTGCTGGCATTCCGGACGCGACTGACCGCTGGGCGTTCCTGCTGCTCTGTCTCTTCCTTGGCCTCTTGGTCGCCGCCCAACTTTGGTATCTCCGCCGCAAAGGCTGGCTCTAAACAGTGCCGCTGAGACGGCCGGTGCCGGTATCCTCGCCGAGCCCAAGTCCGAGCATGAGCGCCAGATTCAGCCTGAGTGCCCACCGCGTCTGTATGATGGAAGCCATGATCCTCTCCAAGCACAGCCCACTGGCGTTGCTGATGCAGACCTTTTCGCGCCCTGGACGCTTGGACTGGATCGGCCTGCGACCGGCGAAGCGCGCGGCGTTGATCCGTGTTGATGCCGAGACCGGCTAACGCAGCGGGTCCAACACCCCATCGACATAGCGCCAGGCCCCATCCTCGCGCAGAAAGCGGCTGCGCTCATGCAGCCGCAACGGACGTCGGCCGATCTTGTAGCGCGCGACGAACTCCACCCAGCCTTCGCTGTCATCGGGACCACCTGCCTTGGTGGTCAGGATCTTGAGGCCCATCCAGGTCGGCGCCGGGTCCGAGGTGATCTCGGCGGGGCGTGTGCTGGCGTGCCAGGTGGCGCGTAAATACTCCACAGCACCTTGGGTGAAGGCCGTGTAGCGCGAGCGCATCAGTGTCTCGGCGGTCGGTGGCACTGCAGCGTCGGCCAGGAACGGACCGCAACAGTCGGCAAGGGTGTGTTCGGAGCCGCAGGGGCAGGGCATCGACAACGCTCAGGTCCTCTTGGTGGCGACGCCTGAACCGGTTTCGGCAGGCGTCGAGTCAACGATGATCAACAGCTTTCCGCAGAATGCCCACTGGGACAAGCTCAGCGTGAGCCCAGCGAGTGGCCTGGCGCGCAGTGGAGCACGCCTGCTCGAAGCAGACAGATCGTGCGGCTTAAGCGAGCTGATGCGGCATGGGCTGCTGCACGAGAAAGCCAGCCGCGTTGCGATGCCCACCACCGCCGAATTCGGCGGCAATCCGCGAGACATCAAGGCCCTGTGCATCCGAACGCAGGCTGAAACGCCGTCCAGCGGGCGTATCCCAGTAGCAGGCGGCAAACGGCTCACCGCCGCAAAGTGCCGCTCCGACATCGGAGCTGTACTTCGAGGGGGCGTTGATGACCGGCACCTCATGGCCAGCGATCTGGCTGCGATAGGCCAACGTCTCGACCAACTCCTGCACGTCCTTGTCGTGTTGGCGCAGGATCGGGATGCCTTCCTCGCGCAGTGCCTTGGGTTCCTCGTGCATGAGCCGGTCCCATTCGTCCAGCGAAAACGGATAGGAGGTCAGTGTGGCGGTGATCTCGCGGGTGCCGGGCAGCTCGAAGCGCCAGAGGTCGCGGTCCTGGACGTGCTCGAGCAAGCGAGGAGGGCGCCGGTCAGGGAAGTAATGCGACCAGGCGATCATGGCGCCGCACCGATCCATATCGAAGATCGTGGTGACGTTCTCCGGCGGGTCGGCCAGATCAGCCTTGGCAGAGCGATGGTGATCGAGGATCAGGATACGGTTGGCTGCATCGGCCATGGCCAGCAGCAGGTCGCGCTTGTAGCTGAAGTCGACCAGGATGACCTCACGCCCGTGGACATCCGGCGGTGGCTGTTGGTGCACACCGGGATAGAGCTCGAGGCCGGACTGCGCATGAGCGGTGTCGACGACCCAAGCAGCCGAGAAACCATCCAGGCAATCCGCGTGGTAGATGCAGAGCGGCTGGTTGAGCGTCTGTGGTTGGTCGTGCAAAACGGGAAAGCTCCTCCGGGGTCAGCTTGACGTCAATAGCGGTGAGTCAGCAGCTTGCCACAGGCTCGCCCCATCCGCTGATGTTGGTTCCTGCGATCAGTTCCGGCATCAGGAGGTCATGTCGATAAACAACCCATGGAGGCAACGAAATCGGCTGGCCGCTGTGTTGTTGAGCGGTCTATCTTGCGCGCTCTTGGTCGGGTGCGGCTTAGTGTCCGATGGCATCGCTCAAGGGTGACAACCACGGAGCGCTGCGATGAGCCCGCAGCAGTCCAAACGCCCTGGCGAGATCGCCGTGGAGCACCCCCAAGCGTCGGATGCCTGGTCGCTGCTGTGGGTGCGCGGGTTGGATTGCCTGGATAGCACACCATTCTTGGACATGAAGACAGCGCGCTCGGCATTCATGACCAACCCAGGAACCTGATTGATATCGTGCTCACCGATCGCCGTTTCGACCGCTGGCTGTTCGCCGTACTCTGGCTCCTGCTGCTGGCCTACGCGCTGTTGTTCGCACCTCCGGTTCCAGCGGACCTGCTCGGCCAACTCCGCGATCTCGCCTTGGCGCGCGTGCAAGCCGTCGATCCGATCGCGATCGCCGTGTTCAACCTGCTCGGGGTCCTGCCGGTCGCCTTCCTCGCCATCCTTGCTGTTTGATACCGGCAAGCCTAGCTCCTGGCCCTTTGCGCTGGGCAGCTTCGTCCTGGGTGGTTTCGTCTTGCTGCCCTATCTGGTGATACGGGACCTGCGCGCGCCCTTGCAGCGGGCACCCGGTGCCTTTGTGCGCGCGCTCGGCTCGCGGATCGCCGGCGTGGTGTTGCTGCTGATGGCTCTGGGGCTGATTGGCTTTGCGCTCTTGGCTGGAAACCCGAGCGTCTTCGCCGCCCAGCTTCAGGACTCGGCCTTCATCGCCGTGATGAGTGCCGACCTCCTGGTCTTGACACTCGCGCTGCATCGCTGTGCGGTGATGGATCGACAGCGGCGCGGGCTGCGCCTGAGCGGCTGGTCCGCGCTGGCTGTGCACATGCCGCTACTGGGTCCGCTGCTCTATCTTGCGCTGCGCCAGCCGGCATCGCAGGACGACCTCGGGTTGAGTCCAGGCGGTGCTACAGGATCGGCTCGCTGAACGAGCGCAGCCGGTAGCGGATGCGGATCTTGCCAGCGTCCGTGCGCGTGGCACTGATCGGGTAGCCGGAGTTATCGAGGATGGTGGTCACCAGTGCCGCGACCAGTTCCTCAGGCGGTGTGTTGCGATGCCGTTGTGCCAGGCGCTCGCGCACATGCTCGAGCAGAGACGGGTCGATCGCAAGCGTCAGGGTTTCAGCGGGCGGGGATGGGTTCATGGCGCTCCAGCGGCGAATGGCTCGAGCAGTTCCGAGCTGTCGTTGGCCGGCGAGTTCACCGCCCGCGAGATCGGATAGACCTCCCAGCCGCTCGGATCGGCCGGCTTGAGCAGTGACTGCAGTGTCGGTTTGTCGGCCTCCTGCTCCGGGCGCTCAGTGCCGAGCCAGGTGCCATAGTCGGCGGGATCAAGGATCACCGGCATCCGGTCATGGATCGGCGCCAGAAGGGCGTTGGCCTCGGTGACGATGATCGTGCAGGAGTCGATCACCGAGCCGTCATTGCCTTGCCAATGCTCCCAGAGGCCAGCCATCGCAAACGGCGCCTGATCCTTGCGGCGGATCGCATACGGCTGCTTGCCATCCTTCCCCGCTTGCCATTCATAGAAGGCATCGGCCGGGATCAGGCAGCGACGCTGCGCGAACGCGGCCCGATAGGCTGGCTTGCTCGCGACCGTCTCGGCGCGGGCGTTGATCATGCTGTAGCGGTTATCCGGCCCTTTGGACCAGAACGGTACCAAGCCCCAGCGCAGGTTCACGTACTCGCGATGCGGCTGGTCCTCGGCCCGTCGCACTGCCAGCACCGGTTGGGTCGGCGCGACGTTGTAGCGCGGTTGTGCGTCAACCGCTGCCATTGCGAGCCCGAAGTGATCGGCGAGCGTGTCAGGATCGGCGTATTGGGCGAAGCGTCCGCACATGCCGGGCCTCCTTCGGTCAAGGTGATGAGTGAACGGGCGATATCGGCGAGCACATGCATGGCGTGTCTGACAGACGCAGAACGCCGCAGATCCTGCCAGTGGCTGTCCGACTCCGGGCACATCGGGAGCGGCGCAGACCAGGACACTCAGCAGTCGGCCAATCGACCGCTGAGGAAGCTAGAAGTCGTTGGCGCGCCGCAGCGCAGGCTAAGGCGACGACGACTCATGTTGATCGCAGATCTCTCTGACAAACGCCGTCACGCGCTGGATGTCCTGGTCACTGAGCTCAGCCTCGAGGATCAGTCTCAGCAGCCTCATCACCTCAGGTTGTGCGCGTAGAAAGTCAGTGATCTCAGGGTCGGTCGCGGATGAGAGGCGAAACAAGATGTCCGGATCGACGGCGAGCACGGCGGCCATGGCCTTGATCACTTCGGGACTCGGCGGGGGCTCCTTTCCACGTTCGATCCGGCTCAGATAGGCTGGCGAGATCCGAATCTTGCCGGCCATCTCCCGGAGGCCCAGCTCCTGGGCGACGCGAAGCTCACGGAGGGTGTCGCCAAAGGTCTTCATGATTGGCAACTTAGCACGCTGTTTAGTGTTATGCAACGCATATCTGTCTGTGCTAGAGTAGTCGACCGATCGTTCTCTGACCGCCTGGGCTCGGCGCGTGCAAGCGGCTTGCTCAGGCTTGATGGGGGTGCTCGCTGTCCAAAGCGGCGAGTGGCTGTCCAGATTGAGGGCGACAAGACGATTTAACGCGTGTGCAAAGGGCGACGAGATGAGCGAATCCGCAAGAGAACAGGATGAATCCGCAGCACAGGAGGCTGTTGATACGAAGGAGCGCACGATTCCAGCCGGTTACACGCTCGACTATATTTCAGGCAAGCAAATCAAGGAGACGAAGAAAGAGCTGGTGCGTCAGCGGGTGGTGAGAGCGCTGATCCATGAGTACGGATTTTCGCCCGAAGACATGGAGCGGGACATCTCGATCGGGGGCCGTAAGAAAGTGGATGTCGGTATCTTCCACCACGGCAAGCCGCATCGCCTCGAGAACCTCAGTCGCGTTGTCCTCTGTCGACCAGAGCCGACCGTCGGCAAGAACGTGGCGCGCATCCGCGACTTTGAGCAGGCCGCCAAAGACCTTGAGGAGCTCGAGACCATCATGCGCGACCTAGAGGCTGTGCAATATGGCCTGTGGACCAACAGTCTGGAGTTCTTCTTCCTGGAAAAGGAGCAACGACGCTTCGAGACCAAGTGCAACCCCATCGGTGACTGGCCGATGGCGGAAGCGTCGGTTGACACCAAGGATGTCCTCTCGGACGCGCACACCCGTGTTGCCGACAACGAGATGCTCAAGATCACCTTCCGGCGTTGCCACAACTTTATCCACGGCAACGAAGGGATGCCAAAGGATGCGGCCTTTTGGCAGTTCCTCTATCTCATCTTCTGCAAGATGCACGACGAGGGGCTACGCACTAAACAGCGCCAGGCCTGGCAGCGGCGTTTCTGGGCCGGACCCAAGGAGCAATTCACCCAAGAGGGACGCACCGCGATCCGCGGCCGGATCGACAGCCTCTTCGGAGAGGTCAAGACGCACTATCGCACTATTTTCCGAGGCAACGAAGAGATCACGCTATCGGATCGTGCCCTGGCGTTCATTGTCTCCGAATTGTCCAAGTATGACTTAACCCGCACCGACGTCGACGCCAAGGGCGTTGCCTACCAAGAGCTGGTTGGGGTGAACCTGCGAGGTGATCGCGGGCAATATTTCACACCACGAGGGGCGGTGAAACTCGTTATCGAGATGCTTGCGCCAAAGGAGGGTGAAGTCTTTCTTGATCCTGCCTGTGGCACGGGTGGCTTTCTGGTTGGCCTTCTGGCGTACATGCTGGCTCTGTTTCGCGCGGAGGCCAAGATCCAGGCCGGGCAGGAGAACACCCTCGAGTTTCTCAATGTGCATGAACGACTGCGAGACTTCGCCGCGGCCAAGGTGTTTGGAGCGGACTTCGATCCCTTCCTGATCCGTGCCGCGCAGATGAACATGGTCCTGGCCGGCGATGGTCGCGGCCATATCTATAACATCAACTCGCTCGAGTTCCCCAAAGGGCATCTGAACGACCTGGAGACGGCGAGAAAAGAGATCCCGCTCGGCTCGGTGGACGTGCTTGGGACCAATCCGCCCTTCGGCTCGGACATCCCGATCACCGACACGGAGATCCTGAAACAATACGAGCTGGCTCGGGTGTGGGAGCGCGACGGAGAAGGTGGCTTCCGCAATACCGGTCGACTCCAAGGCAGCGTGTCGCCCGAGATCCTCTTCATCGAGCGTTGCATCAAATGGATCAAGCCCGGTACCGGGCGCATGGGTATCGTTCTGCCCGATGGTGTCCTTGGCAACCCGGCGGCCGAGTACATTCGCTGGTGGATCATGCGCGAGACCCAGGTACTGGCCTCCGTCGACCTACCGGTGGAGGCCTTCATCGCCGAGGCCAACGTCAATATCCTCACCAGCCTGCTGTTCCTGCGCCGCAAGAGTGAAGAGGAGAAACAGGCGGAGGCGCTGGGAGGGGCAGAGGCGTACCAGGTCTTCATGGCAGTCGCCGATAAGGTCGGCTTCGACCGACGCGGCAACAAGCTCTACAAGCGCACCCCGGATGGCGAGGAGATCGTCGTCCCGCGTCAGCACGTTGAGCGCATCCGTATCGGTGGCCGTTTCGTCGAGCGGGTGCTGACGCGCAGCGAGAAGATCGAAGACAATGATCTGCCGGTGATCGCTGAGAAATACCGCGAATTTCTGAGGCAGCAAGACGGATGATCACGCGCATCGAGGCCCATCGCTATCGCTGCCTGAAGAATATCGGCATCGATATTCCGAGGTATGCCGTCTTGGTCGGGGCAGTTCTTGCCTATGTGTTTGGTCGGCGTACAGATGAGGTGTTCCTCGAGCTGAAGGCTCTTCTTGGGCCATTCGGCATTAGAATATTTTTTACTGACGACTGGGGAGCCTATCAACGTCATCTACCGGAGCAGCAGCAAGTGACTGGTAAGGCCAATACACAAAAAATTGAACGCAAGCATCTTACGCTCAGAACACGTATTAAACGCCTGGCACGGAAAACCATCTGTTTTTCCAAACTCGACGTCATGCACGATACTGTCATTGGGCTTTTTATCAATCGATATGAGTTCGGCCTTGCCGTGTGAGAAACACATGTAGAGCACTACCCCGCTGCCGACACCCTGTCATATCCAACCGATTGAGGCCACCCCATGCATCCACAAGATGACCAAATCCCAATTGCCCACGAGCCGCTCGATGCCTCCACCGTCACGACCGAGGCCCGTGGCGATGGCTGGCCGCACTTTGCCGATCACCCGAACCTGCTCATCCGCATCGGCTTGACGCTCCTGCAAGCGGTCTTCATGCTGCTGTACGCGCTGTTGTTCGAGGTGCTGAACTACAGCATCTTCGCGATCGCCATCCTGCAGTATCTGTCCATCATCGCCACCGGGCGCCCGATCTCGATGCTGCGCCGCTTCAACGAGTATTTATCGGCCTACATGGGCGATGTCGCCGGCTATTTGACCTGCGTCGATCCACGTCCACCCTTCCCGTTCTCGCGTCCGAGGGAGGCGCGGGGCATGCCTTACGCGCCGCGATGGCGCCGCGATGAAAAGTGACAGCCGCCGGTTCTCGAACGGGGAGAGATCACATGATGGTCCTGAACAATCCGCCTCGTAAGACCTTAGGCCGATGCCTACTGGTGCTGCTGCTGATGCTTGGCTCGGAGCTGACCCTGGCCGAGGAGGCTTTGGTGAGCGCCTTGCGCGAGATCGCGATCCCGCTCGGCGCGCCACCCGACCTGTCTCCGTTGATCGAGCGGATCGCCCCGGCGCGAGTAGTGCTGCTGGGCGAGGCCAGCCACGGGACCTCTGAGTTCTACAGCCTGCGCGCCGAGATCAGCCGCGACCTGATCGCCGAGCATGGGTTTCGCTTCATCGCCGTCGAGGGGGACTGGAATGCGCTCTACCGCCTCAATCGCTACGTCAAAGGCTATGATCAGGACGCGACAAGCGCACGCGAGATCATGCGTACCTTCGAGCGCTGGCCGACCTGGATGTGGGCCAATGAGGAGACCGCCGCGCTCATCGAGTGGCTCAAGACCTACAATGCCAAGCTGCCAGCGGAGCGACGGGTCGGCTTCTATGGCCTCGATGTCTACGGCAAGGCCGACGCGCTGCGCGAGCTACCGGCCTCGATGGCGGCGATCGACGCCGAGGAGGCTGAGTGGCTGCGCGAGCAGTACGCACCCTTCGATGCGCTGGTGGACGATACCCGCGCCTATGTGCTGAGCCTTCAACGCGGCGAAGACGGACTCGGCGGTAACGCGCGCGCGGTGGTCGAGCGCCTTCGGGAACAGCGTGATCAGCTGGAGATCGATGCGGCGGAATACCTCCATCTCAAGCAGATGGCCTGGGTGGTGAAGAATGCCGAGCAGCATTACGGCGGAATGGCCGGACGCGGCCCCGAGTCCTGGAATACCCGAGTCGATCACTTCTATCAGACGCTGGAGCGCCTGCTCGACTTCTATGGCACCGATGCGAAAGGGATTGTCTGGGCGCATAACACTCATGTCGGCGATGCGCGCGCGACCGACATGGCGCGTCAACAGCGGCGCAATATCGGTCAGCTCGCGCGCGAGGGACTCGGCCCCGAGCAAGTCGCGGCGGTCGGGTTCGGCACCTGGCGCGGCCGCGTGCTCGCTGGGAGCGCCTGGGCGGCACCGATGGAGCGGATGACTGCGCCCCCGGCGGCGCCCGACAGCATCGAGGCCGCCATGCACGCGGCCGGTGATGGCGAGGATCTGCTGTTCCTGTTCGATGCCTCGGTCCCGGCGCCGCTGCGCCAACCCCACGGGCATCGCGCCATCGGCGTGGTCTACCGACCCGAGCGCGAGGTTCCCGGCAACTATGTGCCGACGGTGCTACCTCGGCGCTACGACGCCTTTGTCTTCATCCATGAGACCGAGGCGCTGACACCGATTCCGGCACGCTGAGGGCGGTTGCTCAGCCCGCACGCCGGCGCCGCTGGGCGCGCGCCGAGACGGCCCGCATCACGGCTTTGTCCAGCTCCACGATCAACAACACCGCCACGCCGATACCCAGCGGCAGTAGCCACTCTTGTGGTTGCGGCGCGGCGGTATGGAACCACAGATGCATGAAGGGGGCATAGACGAACAAGGCCTGCAGCACCAGCATGACCGTGATCGCGATCCAGACCGCCGGATTGGTCAGCCAGAAGCGCAACCGCAGTCCGGACTCGAGCAGGAAGCGGCTGTTGAGCAGATAGAAGATCTGCCCCACCACCAGGGTATTCACCGCCATGGTCTGGGCCACTGCCAGACCCTGTCCGCTGTCGATCTCGTGCAGGAAGATCAGGATGGTCGCGACGCCGATGATCAGCGACACCAGCAGGATGCGCCACAGCGCATAAGCGCCAAGGATCGGGGCATCCGGGCGCCGTGGCGGGCGGCGCATGACGCCGGGCTCGGCGGGCTCGAACGCCAGCGCCAGCGCCAACGTCACCGAGGTGATCATATTCACCCACAGGATCTGCACCGGCGAGAGCGGCAGCTCGAAACCGAACAGGATGGCGGCGAGGATGACCAAGCCTTGGGCGCCATTGGTCGGCAGGATGAACAGGATCGATTTGCGCAGATTGTCGTAGATGGTGCGCCCGGCCTCGACCGCACGACTGATGGAGGCGAAGTTGTCGTCGGCGAGGACGATCTCGGCGGCTTCCTTGGTCGCCTCGGTGCCCTTCATGCCCATGGCCACGCCGACATCGGCGCGCTTGAGCGCCGGGGCGTCGTTGACGCCGTCGCCGGTCATGGCCACCACCTCGCCGTTGGCTTGCAGGGCCTTGACGATGCGCAGCTTATGCTCGGGGCTGGTGCGGGCGAAGATGTCATGCTCGGCGACCAGACGGCGCAGTTCCGCCTCATCCGCAGCCTCCAGTTGCGCCCCGGCGATGGCGCCCCGCTGCTCGCCGACGCCCATCTCGCGGCCGATGGCGCTGGCGGTGCCGAGATGATCGCCGGTGATCATCTTGACGCCGATGCCGGCCGAGTGACAGGTGGCGATGGCCTCGATGGCCTCCGGCCGCGGCGGATCGATGATGCCGACCAGGCCAAGGAAGAGCAGCTCGGCGTCGAGGTCGGCGAGCTGCAGGTCGGTCTTGGCGGCGTCGCTCGTGCGCGCGGCAGCGGCCAACACGCGCAGCCCCTTGGCGCTGAGGCGCTCGACCTCGCCTTCCCAGAAGGCGCGCTCGAGCGGTTCAGGTTGACCGTCGGCGCCGCGCTGATGCGCACAGCGATCGAGCAGGCGATCGAGCGCGCCCTTCATCAGGATGCGCCTGGCCTGCGCTTGGGCGTGCTCCTGGTCTCGTCTCGGCGTTGGCAACTGCACGAGCGTGGCCATGAACTTATGCTCGGAGTCGAACGGGATCACGGCCTGGCGCTGGTAGCCGCTGGTGTCGAAGCCGGCCTTCAGCCCGAGGGTCCGCAAGGCGCCTTCGGTCGGCTCGCCGATCAGGCGCCATTGCCCCGCGTCCTCGATCACATCGGCATCGTTGCAGACCGCAAAGGCCTCGATCAGGGCCTGCAGGTCGGCATGCTCAGATAGCTCGATGCCTCGGTTGTCGAACGAGAGATGCCCATCCGGGGCGTAACCGACCCCAGCGATATCGTACTGACCACGGGTGCTGATCAGATGGCGCGCGGTCATCTCGTTGCGCGTCAGGGTGCCGGTCTTGTCCGAGCAGATCACCGTCACCGAGCCGAGCGTCTCCACCGCCGGCAGCTTGCGGGTGATGGCGTTGCGCTGCGCCATCTGTTGCACGCCAAGCGCCAGGGTGATGGTCATGATCGCCGGCAGGCCTTCGGGGATCGCCGCCACCGCGAAGCCGATCGCTGCCATCATCAGGTCGCCCCAGCCCCAGTGGTGGAGCAGCCAGCCGGCCAGGGTCATGCCCGCTGCCAGGCCGAGAATCACCACCGAGAGCACCCGACCGAAAGCGCCCATCTGGCGGATCAGCGGCGTGACCAGGGTTTCGACCTCGGCGATCATGCGGTTGATGCGGCCGATTTCGGTGTGCGGGCCGGTGGCGGTGACCACGCCGAGGCCGCTGCCGGCGGCCACCAGGGTGCCGGAATAGCCCATGCTGAAGCGATCGCCGATGCTGGCATCATCGCGCACCGGCGCGACGCCCTTGGAGACCGGCACCGACTCGCCGGTCAGCGCCGATTCCTCGACGCGCAGATTGGCCGCCTCGAGCAGGCGCAGATCGGCCGGGATGCGATCGCCGGCGCGCAGGCGCACCACATCGCCCGGCACCAACTGCGCGGCCTCGAGCTCGCGCCAGGCGCCATCGCGGCGCGCCAGCGCACTCGGCGAGAGCATCTTGCGAATCCCGGCCAGCGCCTCCTCGGCGCGTCCTTCCTGGACGAAACCGACGATGGCGTTGATCAGCACCACACCCAGGATCACCCAGGTATCGATCCAATGCCCCATGAACGCGGTGGCCACGGCGGCCGCGAGCAGGATGTAGATCAGCACATCATGGAAATGCTTGAAAAAGCGCTTGATGGGGCCGTTGCGCGGCGGTTCCGGCAGCCGGTTCTCGCCGACAGCATCCAACCGCCGCGCCGCCTCGGCGCCGCTGAGGCCCTGTGCGTCACTGTGCAGGGCCGCCAGCACAGCGCTCGGCTCGAGCGCATGCGGGTCGCCGACCACGGTGCCCTCAACAGCCGTCGGCGGTGCGCGCAAGGGCTGCGCATCGGCGCGCAGGTCGACGCTCCGCAGCAGCCCCAGCGTGAGGAGGGCGCCGAGCAGAAACCACTCGGCGCCGATCAGCCAGAGCAACACCGGCAGCCCCAACAGCAGGGTGCGGGTGCCCTGGTGGTAGTGGTTGCCGGCGCGATTCAGGGTCTCGGCAATGGTCTCGATGGCCAGCCCGTGGAACTGCTTGTCGGGAAGACTGATCTGCAGCACGGTCTGGTTGTAGTCACGCACCGCCAGCGCGAAGCGCACGAAGGCGGTGAACAGCAGCGCCGCGAGCAGGAGCAGCTTGGCCTGCACGGCGGCTTCCCCGTTGGATGCCAGGCTGAGCGCCTGCGACAGGCGATCGAGCCCCGAGCCTCGCAGCGCGAAGCCGACCACCAGGAGTCCGAACAAGAAGGTCAGGGTGGCGAACAGGCTCGCCGAGAACACCCAGTTGCGCAGGGTGTTGACCGCCAGGGTGCCGTGATCGCCCAGCCCCCGCATCACCTCCACCCAGGCATGGCGCAGCGCGTCCGCGCGTGCTTGGTAGGCGCGTTCGGGATGCGCGGCGACGAGCCAGCGCAGATACAAGTGGTAACCCACCAGCAGCGCGATGGCGAGCCCATCGGCGATCCAGTCCAGGGTTGGACGGTCGAGGGCGGTGAGCAGCTGTTCGATGGTGATCATACAGTGGCCGTGTTCCTGTCTGGCGGGCTGTTTCTGGTACTTTCCCGTAACACATCCATCGCGGCTTGGACGGCCCGATGGCGATCCGGGTAATCCGACACGGCCTCGTGATCGAGGATTCTCAATTTCTGCAGGGGCTTCTTGATGGGCTCGCTGGCGCCCGCGACCATGACCTGTCCTCCCGCCGCGATCACGTCATGGGCCATATTCTCGATGGCCAGCAATACCGAGGTCCCCAGGAAGGGCACATCCGTCAGGTCGAGGATCATGACCTTGGCGTTGGCGATGGCGGCATGCTCCTGGGAGATGGCCTTGGCCACCCCGAAGATCATCGGGCCACTGAGTTGGAACAGCAGGATGTTGCCATCCGCGGTCTCGAGCAAGTCGCGGTCCTCGTCGCTGATCTGGATGTCGTCATCCAGGATGGAGATCGTCTTGACCTTGTGCGCCGGCAGTTCTGAGAGCTTCTGGATGGTGAGCAGATTGGCCAGGAAGACACCGAAGCCGACGGCGACGATGAGGTCGTAGAACACCGTCAACAGCATGACGCTGTACATCAGGAGGGTGCTGGTTTTCGACACCCGGTGCGCCCGCTTCAGGAAGCTCCAGTCGAGGATATCGATGCCCACCTTCATGGCAATGGCCGAGAGGCTCGCCATCGGCACATCCGCCAGCAGGGGCGCTGCCCACAAGACGACGATCAGCAGCAGCAGCGCGCGGATCACGCCGGCCAGGATGGTTTGGGCACCGGTCTGGATATTCGCCACGGTCCCCATGGTGGCGCCGGCTCCGGGCAACCCGCCGAGGAGACCGGAGAGGATGTTGCCGATGCCCTGGCCGACCAGCTCGCGGTTGCTGTCGTGCTGTTCCCGGGTCAGGCTGTCCGCGATCATCGCGGTCAGCAGGGTGTCGATGGCGCCCAGGGTGCCGAGGACGATGCCGTCCAGCAGAATCCGGGTGACCTCCTCAGGGGTGAACGACGGCAGCACGAGACTGGGCAGTCCCATCGGGATCTGGCCAATGGTGCGCAGGCTGTCGAGCGGCAGCAAGAACAGGACAATGGCGGTCCCGATCAGCAGGACCAGCAGTTGCGGCGGGCAGAAGCGACGCCACCGAGCCGGGTACAGCAACAGGAAGCAGAAGGCCAGCCCGCCGAGCAACAGCTCCGTCGAGTCCAGGTCCTGGATCAGCCGGGGCAGGGCCTCGAGCGTGGCCAGCACGCCTCCGGGGGGCGCCGGATGGCCCAGCATCGGCGGGAGCTGGAGCAGGATGAGGATGATGCCGATGCCGGACATGAAGCCGGAGATCACCGCATAGGGCATCAGGGTGATGAAACGTCCCAGTTTCATGAGCCCGATCAGCAGCTGGAAGGCCCCGGCGACCATGACCACCGTGAAGGCCATGGCCATGCCGTTCTCGGGGTAGCGGGCCACCAGGCTGGTGATGACCGCGGTCATGATCACGGTCATCGGACCGGTCGGCTCGGAGATCAGCCGGCTGGAGCCTCCGAACAGCGCCGCGAACAATCCCACGCAGACGGCCCCATACAGACCGGCCTGGGGACCGGCCCCGGAGGCCACGCCGAACGCAAGGGCCAGTGGCAGCGACAGGATGGCTGTGGTGACCCCGCCGGCGAGATCCGGTCCGACATGTTTGAATGTGAGTCGATTCATGGATGGCATCAGCCGCCAGTCGCCGGCTCGATCTCGACCAGCACCTCGTCCGGATTCACCGAATCGCCCTTGGCAACGAAGATGCCGGTCACCGTGCCGGCGATCGGGGCCTGGATCTCGGACTCCATCTTCATCGCCTCGGTCACCAACACGGCCTGTCCCGCGCTGACCGCTTCGCCTTCGCTCACCAAGACGTCGACGATGTTGCCCGGCATCGAGGTGGTCACATGGCCGGGCTGGGTGGGGCGCGGACGTTTTCCGGCGATGGCCGTCTTGACTGCGCCCTCGGCCCCGCCGGTCAGCACCACCTCATCCAGGGTCTCGACCAGGACCTCCTCTGGGATGCCGTCGATCGCCAGGTAGAAGTGGCGCTCGGCTTGGCCCTTGTGGCCGGCTCCGGTCACCTTGACGTGATAGGTCTCGCCGTGCACGGCGATGTTGAACTCGGTCGGCGCTGCCTGCGGGCCGAGCCCACTGGTTGGCGGCTCCAGCGGCTCGGGGTGCAGGGTGCCGGCGGCCCGATGCTCGAGGAAGGCGCGCCCAACCTCCGGAAACATGGCGTAGGTCAGGGTATCCTCCGGCGAGCGCGCCAGGGTGCCGATCTCGTTGGTCAAGCGATCTAGCTCGGGCTTGAGCAGGTCGGCTGGACGGCAGTCGATCAGCTCCTCCTTGCCGACCGCCTGTTCCTGCAAGTCTGGATTCACCGGCGCCGGGGCCTGTCCATAGCGCCCCTGCAGATAGCGCTTCACCTCGTTGGTGATGGTCTGATAGCGGTTGTCGGTCAGCACGTTCAGCACCGCCTGGGTGCCGACGATCTGCGAGGTCGGGGTGACCAGCGGCGGATAGCCGAGATCCTCGCGCACGCGCGGGATCTCCTCGAGCACCGCGCCCATGCGCTCGAGGGCGTTCTGCTCCTTGAGCTGGTTGGCCAGGTTGGAGATCATCCCACCCGGCACCTGGCTGACCTGCACCCGGGTGTCGACGCCGGTGAACTCGCTCTCGAACTGGTGGTACTTCTTGCGCACCTGATGGAAATAGACGCCGATCTCCTGCAGCGCTTCCAGATCCAGGCCGGTGTCGTAGGGCGTGCCGCGCAGCGCCGCGACCAGGCTCTCGGTCGGCGCGTGCGAGGTTCCCCCGGCCAGCGCCGAGATGGCGGTGTCGATGGTGTCGCAGCCGTTCTCGATCGCCTTGAGATGACACATCTCGGAGAGGCCGGCGGTGGCGTGGGAATGCAGGTGCAGCGGCAGCGGGACGCTGTCCTTCAGCGCCTTGACCAGCTCGGCCGTCACATAAGGCGTCAGCAGGCCGGCCATGTCCTTGATGGCAATGGAGTCGCAGCCCATGGCGGCCAGCTCACGACCCATGGCGACGAAGCCAGCGCTGTCGTGCACCGGGCTGACGGTGTAACAGATGGTGCCCTGGGCGTGCTTGCCGATCGCCTTGGTCGCCTCGATCGCGGTGCGCAGGTTGCGCACGTCGTTGAGGGCATCGAAGATGCGGAACACGTCCATGCCATTGGCCGCGGCGCGGGTGACGAAGGCGCGCACCACGTCATCGGAGTAATGGCGATAGCCGAGCAGGTTCTGCCCGCGCAGCAGCATCTGCAAGCGGGTGTTGGGCAGGGCCTCGCGCAACTGGCGCAGCCGTTCCCAGGGGTCTTCCTTGAGGAAGCGCACACAGGCATCGAAGGTGGCGCCGCCCCAGCACTCGAGCGACCAGTAGCCGATGGCATCGAGCTTGGGGCAGATCGGCAGCATGTCCTCGGTGCGCATGCGCGTCGCCAGCAACGATTGGTGGGCATCGCGCAGGATGAGGTCGGTGATGTGGATCTTGTTCGTGGATGTTGGCGTGGACGTTGGCGTGGATGCGGACATGGATGGGTTCTCTCCTACAGACCGGCATGCGCCGCGACGGCGGCGGCGAGCGCGGCGGCGATGTCTTCGCGGCGACGTTTGCTCGAGTAGTTGAGCAGTTCGGGATGGGCCTCGATGAAGCCGGTGTCGAAGCAGCCCGCGCGGAACGCGGGATGGCGCAGGATCTCCTGATAGAAGGGGATGGTGGTGCGCACCCCGAACAGGCCCATATCGCGCAGGGCGCGGTGGCCGCGATTGACCACATCGTCCCAGTTGAGTGCCCAGACGATCACCTTGGCGAGCATGGAATCATAGTGCGGCGGGATGCTGTAGCCGGTGTAGATGGCCCCGTCGGTGCGCACGCCCGGTCCGCCCGGTGCGTAATAGCGTGAGATGCGTCCGAAGCTCGGCAGGAAGTTGTTCCTCGGGTCCTCGGCATTGACGCGAAACTGGAGTGCATAACCGCGACGTCCGATCTCGTGCTGACGGTAGCGCAGTGCGAAGCCGGCAGCGATGCGGATCTGCTCCTCGACCAGGTCGACCCCGGTGATGGTCTCGGTGATGCTGTGCTCGACCTGGATGCGGGTGTTCATCTCCATGAAATAGAAGCGCCCGGCATCGTCGAGCAGGAACTCCACGGTGCCCGCATTGGTGTAGCCCACGGCGCGTGCCGCGATCACGGCCAGACCATTGACATACTGGCGCTGCGCCTCGTCGAGCTGGGGCGAGGGCGCGATCTCGATCAGCTTCTGGTTGCGGCGTTGGATCGAACAGTCGCGCTCGAACAGGTGCACGCAGTTGCCGTGATGATCGGCCAGCACCTGGACCTCGATATGACGCGGATTCACCACGCAACGCTCGAGGAACACCTCGGCGCGCCCGAAGGCCTTGGTCGCCTCGGAGATGACCCGGAGATAATTCTGGCGCAGTGCCTGCGGGTCGTCGCAGCGGCGGATGCCGCGCCCGCCGCCGCCGGAGGTGGCCTTGAGCATGACCGGATAGCCGATCTCCTCGGCGCAGGTCAGGGCCGCCTCTAGGCTCTCGAGATTCCCGGGGCTGCCGGGCGTGACCGGGACGCCGGCCTGCTGCATGGCCAAGCGCGCCGAGGTCTTGTCGCCCATGCGTGCGATCACCTCGGCACTCGGACCGATGAAGGTGATCCCGCGCCGCGCGCAGGCGCTGGCCAGCTCCGGGTTCTCGGACAGGAAGCCGTAGCCCGGATGCACGGCATCACAGCCGGTGGCAACGGCGAGATTGACGATCTGGTGCACGTTCAGGTAGCCGGCCAGCGGGTCATTGCCCAGGCAGTAGGCCTCGTCGGCCTTCTTCACGTGCAGCGAATGGCGGTCGGCATCGGCATAGATCGCGGCCGAGCGAATGCCCATCTCGGCGCAGGCGCGGATGATGCGCACCGCGATCTCGCCGCGATTGGCGATCAAGATCTTACGAAGCATGACGGGGTCTCAGGCGTGGCCATTTCAAGAGCCATTTCAAGAATCAGGCGCAGCGGCAAGGCCGGGACGGCCTCCTGCCGCCCGCCTCGCGTCCGTCAAGCGTTCAGGTCGACCTGCCTGACGCTCATCGCATCCTTCGTGCACAGGGTGATGCAGATGCCGCATCCCTTGCAGCGTTTCTGGTCCACGGTCACCGTCTCGCTGTCCGCGCAGTAGGCGATGACATTCGGGTCCGGGCATCCCATCGCGCACAAGGCGCATCCCGAGCACAGTTTGGCTTCCACTTCGGCGGCGTAGTACATCGAAACCCCCTGGATCAGTGTGTCTGTTGGAACATGGATTCGCCAGCCTTCTCGATGACCTCGAGATTCTTCTCGATCATCTGGCTGACCTTGGCGAACTTCTCCTTGACTGCGTCATCGAGTGCTGCGGTGCTGCCGGAGGCGACGAACTTGCTGCCGCCGAAGCGTTCCACCATGGCCGACTCCAGCGCATCCAACGAGGGCCGTTGCTGGATGCGGTAGAGCGCCCCGAGCATGGCGATGTTGGTGGACAGGTGCGTGCCGCTCACCTCCATCGCGACCTCGGAGGCGGGGACGTAGTGGACCTGCGCATCGAGCTTGGCTAGGTTGTCTCGCTCCTCCTCAGAGAGATCCAGGGCGGAGGCCGAGTTGATGAGGATGGTCCCGCCGGCCTCCAGGCCATCGAAGAAGGGCATGGTGTAGCTCTTGCCCATGGTGATGACGTGGGGATGGAAGACCATGATGAGGCTCGGGTACAGGATCTCGCCCCGCTCGTAGATCGGTTCTTGCGCGATGCGCACATAGCTTTCGGCGGGCGCGAGCCGCTTTTCCGCGCCGAAGAACGGATTGACGGTGACCTGCAGATCGTCCTTGTAGGCGGCCATGCCGAGGATGTGCGCCGCGGTGACGACGCCCTGGCCGCCCAAGCCGGACATGCGGATGGACATCTTCTCTGTCATGGCTGCTTGCCCTCGGACTTTTTGCCCTCTGACTGTTTGCCCTCATCAAGCGCGCTCAAGAAACTGCGGGCATCGTCGGAGATGTATTCGTACTGCTTGAAGCTCTTCTCCTTTTCCCGAGTCTTGATCGTGACCACCGTGTCCGACGGCTTGGTCTTGAAGTTGGTGGGGCAGGGACTGAGCAGCTGCACGTAGGTGGGGCCGACCTCGCGGGCGATCAGGATGGCACGGCGCACCACCTTGCCCAGCTTGCCCGGGCGCGATGGTGAGGCCGCGGCCACGTAGGCGCAGCCTGAGGCCTCGGCCACCTTGGGCAGATCGGCTTTGGGGAACACCTTGCCCTTGGGCGCCATGTTCATCACCGTGCCTTCCATGCTCATGCCGCTCTCCTGGCCGCCAGTGTTGGCGTAGGCCTCGTTGTCGAGCATGATGGTCGCGATCTTCTCGCGTCGGAACCAGGACTGCATAACCATGTCCAGGCCGATGTCGGCGGTGGCGCCGTCGCCGGCGACCACGACCACGTCCTTCACCTGGTCCGGAAAACGCAGGCTCAAGGCGCGCTTGATGCCGCTCGCCACGGCGTTCTGGTTGCCGAACAGCGAGTGGACGTTGTGCAGGCCGACCTGCGGAAATACCAGGGCGCTGCAGCCGGTGGAGCCCACGATCACCGTATCTTCCGGACTCGGCAGCGAGCCGAGCACCAGCCGCAGCGACAGGGCCAGCCCGCAGCCGGCGCACAGCGGATGCTCCTCGATCAGTTCCTTGTACTTGCCCAGATCGGTGACCTTGTAGTCCTTCCCGTAGGGGCCGTTCTCGACCAGCTCCTTGTATTCATTGGGCATCAGGTCTTCGAACGCGGGCGAGATGCTGACGATGCGCGTACTCACTGGAGCACCCTCCTGATTTCATCGACGATGAGATGGGCCGGCATGGTCATGCCACCAAAGACCCGAGGCGCGCCGATCACCCGCCGGGGGTCGTCCACCCTGGCCTTGATCTCCTTGGCGAGCCAGCCCACCCGGTTGAGCTCGGGCACGATGACGGCGTATTTGCCAGCGGCCAGTCGTCGGAGCTCGTCGCTGGGGAACGGGCGGATCGACTTGATCTTCACCAGACCAACCGAAAGCCCCTCTTTTCGGCAGATAGCCATCGCCTCGCGGCTCTGGCTCACGGCGGTGCCGGAGGTGATCAGCAGGACCTCGGCGTCCTCGTGCTCGGTCTCCACCAGTCCGCCGAGATAACGCTCCAAGTGCTTGCGCGAGCGCTCCTGTGCCGCCTCGATCTCCTGCTGCCAGGAGGCATGGGCGGCATAGCTGATGAAGTTGCTCTTCATCACGAAAGGATCGCGCATCTGCCGCACCGGCACGCTCTCCATGTCCATGGCTGGAACCGGCGCGCAGTGCGGGTCGTAGGGCGGCAGCTTGCTGTCCGCGTCCGCGATATGCAGGATCTCCTTGGTGTGGGTGACGAAGAAGCCATCGGCGAAGACACCCACCGGCAGATGCACGTCGGTCTTTTCGGCGACGATGAATGCCTTCAGCAACATGTCGTGCAGGTCCTGCGCGGTTTCGGCATGCAGCATCAGCATGCCGGTCTCGAGCAGGAAGGCCATCTCGATGGTATCCGGCTGGATCGTCAGGGGACTGTTGATGCCGCGGGTCAGGAAGGCACAGACGATCGGCAGGCGCGAGCCGGCCCAGACCGGGAACATCTCGAACGCGCGCATGGTGCCCGGGCCGCCGGTGGCGGTGAAGACGCGCACGCCGGCCATGGCCGCGCCGGCCACCGAGGACATGACCGCGAACTCGTTTTCGCCGCGGAAGTATTCCTT
This sequence comes from Halochromatium roseum, assembly GCF_016653315.1. Taxonomy (GTDB): domain Bacteria; phylum Pseudomonadota; class Gammaproteobacteria; order Chromatiales; family Chromatiaceae; genus Lamprobacter; species Lamprobacter roseus. The sequence goes on from NZ_NHSH01000038.1 coordinate 25,553, forward strand.
CACGTAGCCTTCCGCGAAGAGGTCGCCAACCAGGTGCATGCTCTCCGACTGCGGCGTGATGGGATAGGAGATCGCCACATCCACATTCGCCTTCCTGATCGCCTCGCGCACGGCTTCACTGCCGCTCAGGAACTGCTTTTTCTTCTCCGCCTCGAAGAACAGGTACTCGGGGCTTCGTACTTGCTGCTGTAGCATCTCAGCCCCTCGCCTTCAATCGGTTGACCGCCGCCGTCAGCGCGTGCAGATCGGCCAACGCGAAGTCTCGCAGGGAGATCACGGCGTCTTCGTGGCCGGCTTCCGCGCACAGGGCGATGGTGCAGCAATCGGTGCCGCCGCGTATGATCTTCAACGCCATATTGGCATAGTGGCAATGCACACCGATAAAGACGCAGACGTCGATCTTGTTATGCCAGATGGTCAGGTTCGGGTGGTTGGGATTGACCTCGATCTCCGGGTTGATCATCGGGTACTTGGGCCGGTAATCCGGCATCGGGATGATCTTGGCCCCCAGGGTGTCGGCCAGATCCTTCAGCGCCTGCGCCTTTTCGGCGATCCCATCCTTCCAGTTCCAGAGGATCAGCGGACCGGGGAAGAAGGTCGGGTGCTTGGCGTTGACCAGCCTGGTCGCCGCCTCTTCCAACGCGCTTGCGGCTGGGACACGCGCCCCTTCGATCAGGCCTTCACCTTGCTCGGGCAGCGCGACGCCCATCGAGGCGGCGGCCGGTGGCAAGAACCCTTCCGGCCCTGAAACAACTTTGTAGCGATGTGGCTCCAAGAAAGCCTCCGATTCTGCAGACTTGATGTGTCGTGGATGCGCTTCGCTTGCTTCGGAAATACCGATGTCTTTCCCCATCCGCACTCTGGAGTCAAACGTCCCCGCGTCCGCCTGGTGCAGGGATTGAGGATTGCCGCGAGAGGCTGATTCAGCCTGTCCAAGAATCGGCCGGTTTCGCCAGCGGGAGCGCCCACCTCCTGAAAACAGGGAGCGGACGGTGGCTTTCAATGCGGGATGCGGGAAGCGTTTGTGCGGTGGGGCGACAGACAGCAGGCAAGCAACGAGTGGTCGACTTTAAACCATGCTTTTGATGTGGGTAAATTCGTCGTTTCGCGCTGAATAGTTCGGAAAAATCTTACAATCGCGAGCGCGCGGGGGCTCGCGCTCCAAGCAGTGTTTGACCGCGACATGCGCGGGTGAGCCGCCGCTGCGCCAGCGTTTCGATAATACCGATGTCTCCCGGCTGCTCTTCAAGACCCTGCTTGGCGTGCAGCTGCCTAGCAGCGCTGGTGTGAAGGCAGAAGCACGTTAATGATTAACGAAGTCGGATGACGAAGCGCGGGGTCAGAAGTTGTAGCTCAGCGTCGCCTTGATGTTGCGCCCCGGCCCTTGCAACACCGAGAGGTAAGGCCTGTAGTCCTCATCGAGCAGATTATCGATGCCGAGGTCTAGGCTCAGCCCGGCTAGGCGCTCGGCAGGCCTCCACCTGAGCCAGATATCGTAGAGGTTATAGCTGTCGGACGGCCCAATCCCTTCGGGCACGCGCTCTTGGGCAGCGATGAACCGTCCGCGAGCGCCGATCTCAAGGCCCTGCGCCGGGAAACGCAGGCCAAGTCGAGAACTCCATTGATCGGGCTGCACGCTTGCAAGGGGCTCGCCGGTGATCTCGTTATCACCGCGCGTCTGCGCGTAGGCGAGGCCCGCGAACCAACGTGGCGCGTCTTAGACGGCCTCGATCTCGACGCCCTCGAGCCGCGCATCGGTCACATTCTCCTGCGTCGTGACACCACCGGGTCCAGGGTTGCCGGGAACGGGCCGGAAGGTGAAGACGACTTCACGGTCGATAAAATCGCGCACGTCGTTGCGAAAGAACGCGGCCCGAAATCCGGCCTGATCACCGCTCGTAAGGAGATCCTGCTGGCTCAGACGGAGGCCAATCTCCTTACTCACGTTTCGGAGTTCAAAAATCGCGCCTTTACTGAATATCACGTAACTTCTCAATAAGTCACGGCAACGGTGAGTCGCTGCTGAGTTACCATAGCGACCAGACGCCCCTATCCCGACCCCGACAAGTCCCTGCCTGAGCTGCCGTGATCGAACTTCCACCCATTCCCGA
>NZ_NHSH01000039.1 GCF_016653315.1 Halochromatium roseum
CAGGTTCATCGCGCCGCCTCGCCAATCAACATTGCCCGGCAGTTTGAACCAGACGCGCGGAAATGTCCAGATCCGAGGGTAAGTGCTTCTAAGGTGCGTCAGTTAGGCGTAGAACGGTTTCGCCCTGGTGTGCTGTGTTGTTCGGCTTCATCCTCCGGCCGCCAAGGCCCCCACAGCTGTACCGGCATGCGGATAGAGCCGTAGCGCAGTTCCTTGCCTTCGCTAGCGACACTGAACACATTGCAGGCGAACAGCTCCGGGACGAACTGTTCGTAGTCGGTGTGGACCTGGATCGCCCCATCAACCCAACTCACTGACGGGCGCACTGGGGTCTTGGCCTCAATCAACACCAACGGCAGCCCGTTGATCAGCAAGACTAGGTCTGCACGGCGCTCGGCCGGGCCAGCGCGGAACAGGTACTGGCTGGTGACGAGGTACTGGTTCTGCGCCAGATCGTCGAAGTCCAACAGGCGCACTGTCACATGCTCGCCGTCATTGCCGAAGGGCATCGAGCGTTCGCCGCGCAGCCAGGCGGTGAACTCTTCGTTGGCGCGGATCAGGCCGTCGGAGCGCACCGACAGTACGATGGCGCGCAGCTTGTAGAGCACCTCGTCAGCGCGCTCGGGTCGTTCGGCGATGCAGGGGTTCAGCCGGATCAGGGCGGCGCGCACCAGCGGCTCGGAGAAGACGTCCTGCGGCGCGCGTGGCAACGCAGCCGGGGGCAGGTAGATCCAGCCGGCACCCTTGCTGACGACGCCATAGATGCCGCGGGCATCTTGGAGGTCAAGCGGGTTGTCGTTCGCCGTGGCGCCGCAGAGCAGGTCGCGGAAGTAGGCCTCGATGGTGTTGGATTCGGTGAAGGTCATTGCTCTTCTCCGATTTTCTTGGCCAATGCCGATTGGAACAGTCGGCGACCTTTTTCGGCGCGAGAATACTGAGCAGCGATTCCAATCTCGATGCTTTTCAAAAGCTCAACAATTTTTTCTTGAGTTGACCACTCGGGTACTGATATAGGAAGCGGACGCAACACAGCCAGATTGATGTTTTTCTGCGCCGTTTGGGTCGCTACAGCATGCTCGAGGTGGGTCCGCCTGTACCGCAGCACGTATTCTAGATAGTCCACGATCACCCTATCGCCGGGAATTATTCCTACGACGCTGTCTGGGCACCAAGTTTCTTCCGTTGTGATTGCCGTCGCCCCGATTACGGCCGCGATGGTGATAAGTATGCTATCAGGGGGGAACGAGCGGCTGTATTTCACGCCTAGATCAGACAAATGCTGAGACGCCTTGAAGTTTCTGCCGCGAGCGGACGCAACATCACCAGTCTGCGCGAAAGGGTAGGGTCCCCCGTAGAACTCTGGCAAATTTCTCGGCCGATGGGAAAACTTGCCACGTTCAACAGTAGCCACATCAGCTAGCGGTAATGTTTCCCATTGGGGAGACGATGATGGGCTGATTTCGATCTGAGCATTACCATCATCAACCCCTTGTGTGAAGATTCGATGCAGCGAAGAGCTGAAAAGTCGGTGGCCGGCTTGTGCGGCTGCTAAACTCGAATCGCTAGCCGACGCAGCTTGGCGACCAAGGTTTGCAATCCGCCGCTGCTCTTCCAACGGCGGCAGCGCGAACTCCTGCTTTGCAAGCGTCTTCCAATTGATGGTTGGAGACAATGAGCCGACCGAGATTTGCTTCGCCCTGTCCATGAATAGATCGGACTGCATGAAGAAGGGCAGGAACTCCGGAAGCACCACATCCGGCTTGGCACGCAGCACCAGTGAATGCGCCGAGGCGATGCCGCGCCACTCAGCAACACCGAGCTTGCGCTGATAGGCCCGGCGGCGACCGAAAATGATGTCCCCCGGCTCGAACAACAGCTTGGTAGCGGTCACATCCGCTGGCGAGCCCCAGCGGCGGATCTTCAGGCTGTCGGAGTCGAGGTGTTCCAAACCGACGTAATATTCGACACCGGCTTCGTTTGGATCATCGACGCGGACGTTCACGTTCTGCGCCATCTGTTCGAACCGCAGGCGGCGCCACCCCTGTTTCAGTCCGTCACTCATTCAGAATCCTCCTGCTCCGGCTCGCTGGCCACATAGGCCTGATGCGGGTGCTTCGCGCTCTCCGGGTAACGCAGCTTGAGCTGCCCTTCGCTGACCATGGGGATCAGGTGCTTGTTGCGCAGATAGCTGCGCTTCTTGTTGAGTAAGGTTGCAAGCTCCTCGCCGGTCAAAGGGCGCCAGGCGCAGAGGCGAATAATGAACTGGCGCAAGGTCTTTTGGTCGAGTCGACCGGTTTGCTCAGCGAGCAAGGTTGCAAGCTCGGGCGGCAAGGTTGCATGCTCAAGGTTGCAACCTTCCTCGGTGGGCTGGCGTCCTTCGCGTGCCGTCGGCACTTTCGTTTCGTTCTCGAACAGCGGTAGGTGTGCTTGCTCGGGCTGCGGCTCGGGTTCGACCAACGGGTCTCTTAGCGTGTAGTAGGTCCGGTTACCCGCGCCTTGCTTGATCAGCAGCCCTCGATCGCGCAGGCGGCGGAGTACGGCGCTCGCGGTGAGGGTGTCGAGGCCAGAGAAGTCCCGGCAAGCGGTATTGTTCACGGCGCCAGTCTCACGCGCGTAGAGAAGGATCTTGGCTTCGTCGCCGCTCAATGCGGTGCTCGTGATGCGCTTGAGCCACTGGTGATCTTGCTCGGTGAGTAGGTTGTGCAGAAAGAGCGTGGCCTTGAACTCGTTCTGCTCCCGCGCTGAGCTGAACTCCGGTGGTGGGAGTCCTGCTTGGGTGGAGAGCCGGCGCATCACGCGAATGCCAGAGCCCTTGGTCTCGGCCCAGTGCAGGTCATGGAGCACGGCGGCGATGGTCGGATTGCGCAAGCGCGAGCCAGGGGTGCCGAGATCTGCCACTGGCTTGAGCGAGTAGCCCGGATTGAGGACCTCGATGCGGTTGCTGTAGCGAATGATCTGCACCGGACTGTTTACATGGTAGCTGCGGTGCATGGTGGCGTTGGCGAGAGCCTCCCGGATCACTTTGTCCGGCAGGATGGGCTCCTGCCGGCTCTGTAGCTCGCCCTCGTCGAGGCGGAAGCCACGCGGAAGGTCGTCGAGGATGGTGCTTTGCAGCTGCCGCAAGGCGAGCAGGAGCGGCTTGCGCACATCGAGCGTGGCGGCGAAGCGCTCGTCGGGGTCTTCAAGCCATTGGGTGCCGTTGACCCGGATGTAATCGATGCGCAACGCGGGCATCAGCCGACGTAGTGCCATGGATTTGCCGAACAGCACGATGCCGGCAACGGTGGGTTTCAGCGCATCATTGGCGCGCCGCAGCGCGCCGATGGCCTCGAGCAGATCGTCATCGCCATAGGTCAGTTCTTCTGCGGCGGGGTTGAGATTGGCGCGCAGACGGCGGTATTCGGCGATGGCTTGGGGATCGAAGTCGTCGCGGGTCGCGTCTTGCACGATGGCCTTATCCGGGCCGCTCTGCGGTTGGCTGTCGCCGCGCAGCACCCAGATGTCTTCATCGGCACAGCGATGGTCTGCCGACCCGATGCGGCGAAAGGCGCCGCTCGGCAGGCCAGTCGCTTTGAAATAAATGGGCTTTTGGGTGACATCGGCCTCGGGAACGAAGACCACGATCAGCGTTTTTCCATCAATCGACTCGACCTGCATTTCGGGACGCAGAACCACGTTGAACATGCCGGCACATTGACTGGCCAGATCGCTCTGAAGCTTGTCGGGATCGGGGAGGCCGGCTGGCCAATACACCACATCGCCTTTCTCGTTACGCTCCCACTCGACGCCGAGCAGCAGATAGCCACCATCGAGGCCGGGCTCGTTGGCGAAGGCGCAGACCGTTTGCTGGACGGATTTACCGATGTCGCGCGCCCTTTTGGCCTCGATCTGGACCGACTCGTCCAGGGCATTGAGTTCTTCGAGTAGCTCGGCGGCGCTACGCATCGGCTTTGCTCTCCGCTGTCAGTCCATCAAGCGTCTCGATCAACGCATCCATCTGCTGCCAGAAGGCGCGACCACCCTGCTCCCAGTCGTCCCAGACCTCGCGCAGGCTGCGCTGGTCCTCGGGCTTGCCGGTTTCGGCTTTGGCGCGCTTGACGTAAAGTGGGATGGAGAGACTGTGACCGTTGGCGGTGATCTTTGCGAGGTCCGCAACGCGGCAGAAGCCAGGTTCGTCGGTGAAGGCGTGGTACGCGTCGGCGATGCGCCTCTGGTGTTCCGGCTTGAGAAAACTGTAGGCGCGCTCGCGGGTGATCTCGTTGACGGCATCGATGAACAGGACGCGGCCCTGGCGCTCAGGCGGCTTGCTCGCGCGGCAGATGACGACGCAGGCCTCCATCGGCGAGTTGAAGAACAGGTTCGGCCCAAGACCGAGCACGCAGTCGAGCTGGTCAGACTCGATGAGCTTCTGCCGCATTGCGCGCTCTTCTTGGCGGAACAGCACGCCATGCGGGAACAGGATGGCGCAGCGGCCGGAGCGCGAGTCGAGGCTGGAGAGGATGTGCTGGAAGAAGGCGTAGTCGGCGCGGCCCTGCGGCGGGGTGCCAAGGCTATTGCGGCCCCAGACATCGCTCTGCCAGGCATTGCGGTTCCAGCGCTTGATGGAGTACGGCGGATTGGCCAGCACAACGTCGAAGGTGGCGAGCCGGTCACTAGCGGTGAAGTGCGGTGCGTCCAAGGTATCGCCGCGGGCGATGTGGAAGTCCTCAACACCATGCAGCACGAGGTTCATGCGAGCGATGGAGGCAGTCATGTGGTTGCGCTCTTGCCCGAAGAGGCCAAGCGTGCGGTGCTCGCCGCCGGTGCGCTTCACCTCAGCCAGAGCGGCGATGAGCATGCCACCCGTGCCGCAGGTGGGGTCGTAGATGCGCTCACCAGCCTGGGGGCGGAGCATCTGCGTCATCAGGTGAACGATGGTGCGGTTGGTATAGAACTCCTGGGCGGTGTGGCCGCCGTCGTCGGCGAAGCGGCCGATAAGGTATTCATAGGCATCGCCGAGGGTGTCCTCGGGGACGTTGGCGATGCTGAGCGTCTGCGTGGAGAAGTGCTCTAGCAGGTTCTTGAGTGTGTAGTCCGGTAGTCGTTCTTTGTTGGTCCAGGGGGCATCGCCGAAGATGCCGTCGAAGCGGCCCGGGTTGGCGGCTTCGATGGCGCGCATCGCGGTCTGGAGCGCACGACCGAGGTCCTTGGGCAATGTGCGCACGTCGTTCCAGTGGGCGCCGTTGGGGATGATGAAGCGCTCGTTGGCCTCAGCCTTAGCCAGTTCCACATCGTTGCCGTAGTTCTCCAGCGCCACCGCATAGTCCTCGTCCCAGACATCTGAGAGGCGTTTGTAGAACACCAGCGGGAAGATGAACTGCTTGTAGTCGCCGGCGTCGACCAGGCCACGGAGGATGACCGCGGCGCCCCAGAGATAGGATTCGAGTTGTTGGAGGGTGAGGCGCTGACTCATTTGGAGCGCGGCTTCCAGGTCCGTTCTTCTTCCTGATAAGGCCGCCAGTGCTCAAATGTACCGAGGCGACCGAGATATTCACCGGCGATCCCCGGCTCCCACTGGTAACGATCGGTGAACTCGTCGAGGAAGCAAAGAAGGTGGTAATAGCCTCGCGGCCCGATCTGGCGCCAGAGTTCTTCACCCAGATAGTCGCCGTTGATGCCTTTGTGCTCGACGAGACTGCGGTGCAGATCCGGCAGGAACTCGTCAATCACATCCTCCCGCGTCTGAGAGCGTTGCTCGGTCGGAAATGATGGCTTCGTCATTCTTCGGCCCCACTTGTCTTGAGCTTTTCGGTGTCACAGTCGAGCCACCTGCCCTCGATTATTTCTCGCCGCAACGCATCCTCTGCCTCTCGTACCCGCTCCAGTGCAGCCTTGAAGTCAGCGATGGCCTCCGGCAGCGGCGGGATATCTTTGCCAATGGGCGGCAACACGTAACGGGAGATATTGAGTGTCCAGCTTTCCTGCTCGATCTCGTCGAGGTCGACGACACGACAATGGTCCTCGACATCCTCGAAGCTCTTGTACCAGCTGACGATGCGCTCAGCGTGTTTGGGCTGCAGGTGGTTCTGCGCGCGATCTTTGCGAAACAAGCTAGAGGCGTCACAGATCAGCACCTTGCCGGCGGTCTCAGGCTGCTTATTAGTGCGCAGCAGGAGGATACAGGCGGCGAGTCCAGTGCCGTAGAACAGGTTCGGTGCTAGACCGATGACAGCCTCGATCAAATCTTTCTGCAGCAGGTGTTGGCGTATCTTGCCCTCGATTCCACCACGGAATAGCGCGCCTTGCGGGAGGACAACAGCCATCGCACCAGTGGGTGGTGCCATGGATTTGACCATGTGCTGCACCCAGGCGAAGTCGCCGGACTTGTCGGTTGGTAAACCGGCGAAGGCGCGGCCCCAGGGATCGCTCTCCCAGACCTCGCGGCCCCACTTCTCGAGCGAGAACGGTGGATTGGCGATGACGATATCGAAGGTGGCGAGTCCGCCGGTGGCGGGGTCGGTGAAGACCGGGTTGCGCAGGGTGTCGCCGCGCTCGATCTGGAAGTCCTCAACGCCGTGCAGCAGCAGATTCATCCGAGCGACGGATGAGGTGGTGAGGTTTTTCTCCTGCCCGAACAGCCGCCCGAAGAAGGTGCGTAGATCGCCGCCGCGATCGCGCACATGCTCGACGCAGGCTAGCAGCATGCCGCCGGTGCCGCAGGCGGGATCGTAGATGGTCTCGCCCTCTTGCGGTTCGAGGAGATCGACCATCAGCCGCACGACGCTACGCGGGGTGTAGAACTCGCCGGCCTTCTTGTTTGTGGTGTCGGCGAACTTCTTGATCAGGTATTCGTAGGCATCGCCGATGATGTCGTTGCGCACCGCCTGATTGCCCAGCCGCAGGGCGGAGAAGTGCTCGATGAGGTCTTTCAGTAGGTCATCGGGCAGGCGTTCCTTGTTGGTCCAGGGCGTATCGCCGAAGACGCCGTAAAGGTGGTCCTGATTGGCGCGCTCAATGCCGCGCATGGCGTTGCCGATGGCGGTGCCGACATTGGCGGCGGTCTGACGCACGTCACGCCAATGACAATCCTCTGGCACCTGAAAGCGATGCTCGTCGGCGAAGGCCTCGCCATAGGTGGCAACCATCTCTTCGTGTTCTTCGTCCCAGACATCGCAGAGACGCTTGAAGAACAGCAGCGGCAGGATGTAGCTCTTCCAATCGGTCCGGTCCACGGGGCTACCGCGCAGGATGTTGGCGGCTTCCCAGAGGTGGGATTCGAGCTGCCCGAGCGTGAGCGGCGCGGGAGTTGCCTTGGACAAGGCCGTTTCCAGTGGGATATCTGCTTGCTTCATGTGCTCAAGTTGCCGGGGAAACGCTTTCGCTGGCAGTGGATTTTTGAATTTGCTGATCCTGCCAAGCGGCATAATTGGTCTGCGTGCCCTCGATCTTCCAACTCAACCGGCCATTGTCGGTGCGCCCCAAGATGACAGCCGAGGCGGCGCTAGGACTGGAAAAGGCGACATCTTCGGTAAAGCGCGCAAGGCCGGTGGATTGATCCTGCTTGATTTGTCCGTTATCCATCAGCTTCTGCTGGAGCTTGCTATAGCTGTGCGATGCGTTTGCTTTGGCCTTGCTGATCCAATGCGGAACGGCAAGCGACCCTGAGAGCACGACAAAGTCATCGTCAATCTCACGGGCTCTTGCGCTAATTCCAGTCTTCTTGTGGGTGAGTTCGAAGACTGGCCCATCGTGTTCTTGAGCTGCGGGTGATGCTGATGGTGTTTGGTGCATCGACGGTTTCGGCGCTTCGCGAAAGAACTCAATCCCGAGCACGGGAAGGATGAGTCGGATCTGCTCGATGAAGAACTCCATGTCGGAGCAGTCGGCCTCAGGCAGCGGCACCACCGGCGGCGCGGTGCCATTGTCGAGCGTGGCGCGCTTGGCCTTAGTCGCGGTGCCGATCAGGCGCGACTCCAGATAGCGCGCGTGCGCCTTGGTGATGTTCTGGTCCTTGCTGGTGATGACGCAGGTGCGCTCCCAGTAGGTCTTCTTGGTTGTGTTGCTTAAGGCGGGCGCCGACTTGGTCGCTCTCGCCGATGTAGAGCATCGTGCGATCGGGGTCGTCGGGATCGCGACCATGCAGCAGGTAGACGCCGGTGCGCGCGACCTCGGGACGGGCGAGGAACTTGGGCAGCTCGGTGCGAGGGCCGGTCAGGACGTGGCCGGTCCAGTTCATGATCTCGGCGGTGATCAGACCGGTCGATTTGCCCTCGACGAGGAAGAGCCGGACGCTGCGGCCGATGGCATCGGTCATCGGGCGTCGCTCGGGTTCATCAGTGTGCGGCTGTATCGCGACCCACGCACTGCAGGATCATCGGTTATGCGCGCTTGCACCAACGCTGGTGCGAAAGCTGAATGCCGCGCAGACCACAGGCGCGCTGGATTGACGTAGCTGGTCCCCATCCTCTCTCCATCCACTGCCCTGTGCTGCGATCCTAAGAATCGCGCCGCGATTTACCCCTAGCATTCGATACTACTCGTGTCTGCTGCGGGTAAACACTGATCTAAGCCAATCACTCGGGGTGAGTGTAGACCAGAAACAGAGTGCGGTCTTGAGCTAGCGCAATCGAAGGATCGCGGTTGCCGTTTTGCGCTACGCTCTCAAGACAGGGCTCGTGGGGGGGCCTCGAGGATTAAGTACATGCCAACACAGCACCCAGCGCTGCGAATTGAGATCGTCGGCGAGAAGGTGGTTCAGCGGGCGAGCAAAGGCCGCAACCAGTGGCTATTTCTGAAGATGTTTGACGGCCGCACGGTGGGCGCTTTTACTGAGGCGGCTAAGGCACGCACTCGCCAGTCACCTACTGGAACCTTTCAGCAAGGAAACTGGTGGGATCGCGAGTTGAGCTACTGCTTAGAGAAACGGGTGATCCGTTTAGTCGACGCTCAGGTGGCGAGGGCACCGTCTGCAGCGCCGGCAGTTGCCACCTCCGCTGCGATGCCGGGAGCCGATCAAGGCATGGCTAAGCCATTGCCCGCTGCGTCATCCGACCAACGCCCTGCCCGCACGATGAGCAACAACAGCCCCGTGCTGACCGGCCAAGCCGGACTCTACCTGGTGACGCTGAACAACAAAGAACCCATTTCCACCAATGCGGCAGACCCTCGCATCGCCGAGCGCTGTGCAAAAGTCAACCGCGAGCACTGTAAGTTCGGCAGGGCGAAGGATTTCGCGAAGCGACGGGGCAGAGGCGGTGACGACGATGCCCTGCTCGCCAAAGCCGCCGGGCCAGTGCATGAGCAGCAGGTCGACATAGCCGAGGCCGAGAGTGTGTTGTCCGTGATCCGATTCGCTCCCAGGCGGTAACGCCGATCGGGGCGCCTTAAGCCGATCGCTAGGATCGCGTTGCATGGGTATCGGCATCGGCGGCTCAACAGCGAACGATCGAGCATCCCATCGCCCACTCCATCAGGCCAATCGATGGTGGGTTGATCCGTGTCCACCGCCTCATAGCCCCGACCCCGTTCGCCTGCAGATCGACCAAACGCAAGTGACTCACCCAGCAGGCAATCAGCGTCCAATCGCCAAAGACATCGGCAACAAGCGGCAGGCTCTCATCGCCAGCTCCCGCCCCTGGCCAATTCGCTACACTGCCCCGATGTCACCTCCCTCCCCCAGCCATGCCACCGACCATCCCCACGAGCGTCTCTCCGGCAGCATCGAGCGGCTGACCTTCCACAGTGAGTCAACCGGCTTCTGCGTGCTGCGGGTCAAGGTCCCTGGCCAGCGAGACCTGGTCACCCTGGTTGGCAGCGCCGCCGCCGTCAGCCCCGGCGAGACCATCGAAGCCCTGGGCCAGTGGGTGCAGGACGCCAAGCATGGGCTGCAGTTTCGCGCCGAGCGCCTGCAGGTGATCCTGCCCGGCACCCGCGAGGGGATCGAGAAGTACCTCGGCTCCGGTCTGGTTCGGGGTATCGGCCCACACTTTGCGCGGACGCTGGTCAACGCCTTCGGCGAGGCGGTGTTCGAGATCATCGAACAGAGCCCAGAGCGTCTGGAGGAACTGCCCGGCATCGGCCGCAAGCGCCGCGCTCAGATCACCGCCGCCTGGGCCGAGCAGCAGGTGGTGCGCGAGATCATGGTCTTTCTGCAATCGCACGGTGTCGGCACCGCACGGGCGGTGCGCATCTACAAGACCTATGGCGAGGCGGCGATCCTCACCGTCAGCGAGAATCCCTACCGCTTGGCGCTCGATATCTGGGGCATCGGTTTCAAGACCGCCGATACCCTGGCACAGAGCCTCGGCATCCCGCGCGACTCGCCGCTGCGTGCCCGCGCCGGTGTGCGCCATGCGCTGCAGCTCTGGTCCGAGCAGGGACACTGTGCCTCGGAACCCGAGGCCCTCTTGGCCCAGGCCAGTCAGCTGCTAGAGATTCCGGCGCCGATCATCGAGCAGGCGATCGAGGATGAGGTACAGGCCGAGCATCTGATCCGCGATCAGGGGTTGCTCTATCTGACCCCGCTCTATCGCGCCGAGCAGGGCTGCGCGGTGCAGCTGCAGCGCCTGTTGCAGGGCACTCCGCCCTGGGGCCAGATCGATGTCAGCCGTGCCCTGCCCTGGGTCGAGATCCAGACTGGGCTGACGCTCGCGCCCTCGCAGCGTGCGGCCCTGACCACACTGCTCTCGAGCAAGGTCGCGGTGCTGACCGGTGGTCCCGGGGTCGGCAAGACGACCTTGGTCAACAGTCTGCTGCGCATCCTCCAAGCCAAGCAGGTCGAGGTGCAGCTTGCCGCCCCGACCGGACGTGCAGCCAAGCGCCTGCAGGAGACCACCGGCTGCGAGGCAAAAACGGTTCATCGGCTGTTGGAGTTCGACCCCAGTGCCTATCGCTTCAAGCGCGATGCCGAGTATCCGCTGGAGGCGGAGCTGTTGGTGCTGGATGAGGCCTCGATGCTGGATACGGTGCTGATGAACCAGCTGCTGCGGGCGTTGCCGGATGAGACTGCGCTGCTCTTAGTCGGCGATGTCGATCAGCTGCCGTCGGTGGGTCCAGGTCGGGTGCTGGCGGATCTGATCGCCTCGGGGGTGATCCCGACGGTGTGCCTGACCGAGGTGTTCCGTCAGGCGCTGTCCTCGCGGATCATCGTCAATGCCCATCGTATCCACAGCGGCGAGCGGCCGATCGCCCCGGCTAAGGGGGAGACCAGCGACTTCTATCTGATCGAGGCCGCTGATGCGGACAACCTCTGAGAAGCTCGTCGCCAGTGTCACGCAGCGCATCCCGAAGCGCTTTGGGTTCGATCCGCGTGCGGACATCCAGGTGCTGACGCCGATGAATCGGGGTGGGCTCGGCACGCAGGCGCTGAATCTGGCCTTGCAGCAGCGACTCAATCCCGATGCGCAACCGCGGCTGCAACGCTTCGGCACCACCTATGCCCCGGGCGATAAGGTGATCCAGCGCGTGAACAACTACGACAAGGAGGTGTTCAACGGCGATATCGGACAGATCACCCGCATCGATGCCGAGGCGGGCCTGGTGGTGGTGGAGATCGATGGCCGGGCGGTCGAATATGAGGCCAGCGCACTTGATGAGCTGGGCCTGGCCTATGCGATCAGCATCCACAAGGCGCAGGGCTCGGAGTATCCGGTGGTGGTGATCCCGTTGGCGATGCAGCACTACGCGCTGCTCGAGCTCAACCTGCTCTATACCGGGGTCACCCGCAGGCGGCAATTGGTGGTGCTGATTGTGGAGGCGAAGGCGTTACGCATCGCGGTGGGGCGGCAACAGGCGACGCGGCGGATCACGCGCTTGGCGCAGCGCTTGGGTGGGCTTGGATGAGTGGCTGGACAGCGGCGCGGTGCGGGCTGTGGTGGTCGCTGGTCAGGGCGGCGTTTGAACGCCGCCCGTCTTCGCTCCCTGGATCAGAGTGCTTTCTTGCAGAAGTACCAGTCACTGCACTCATAGCCCTCGGCCATGCGCGCCTCGGCCTGCTCGGCGGTGGCCGGCGGTGGCACAATGACCTTGTCGCCCGGCTGCCAGCCCTCGGGGGTCGCCACGCCGTGCTCATCGGAGGTCTGCAGCGCCTTGACCAGCCGCACGAACTCATCGATCGAGCGGCCGTTGCTCATCGGGTAGTAGACCATCGCGCGTAGCACGCCATTGGGGTCGATGATGAAGGTGGCACGCACCGCCGAGGTATCGCTCGCGCCGGGCTGGATCATGCCGTAGGCCTTGGCGACCTGCATCGAGAGATCGGCGATGATCGGGAAGCCGATCTCGACACCGAACTTCTCCTTGATGTTGCGCTCCCAGGCGATATGCGAGAAGTTGCTGTCGATGGACAGGCCAAGCAGCTCGCAGCCGAGCGCCTTGAAGTCCGCATGGCGCTTCGCGAAGGCGATGAACTCCGTGGTGCAGACCGGGGTGAAGTCGGCCGGATGCGAGAACAGCACCAGCCATTGGCCGCGGTAGTCCTCAAGGGTCTTGCGACCATGGGTGGTTGGGGCATCGAAGGCCGGGGCCGACTCGTTCAGGCGCGGCATGGCGGGGGTAGTCTGGATGTCGGTGGTCATGGGTACAGCTCCTAATCGCTTGGTGTGGAGGCCTCGTTCGAGGTTGACACCAGGTTAGGCGCCGCGACCGCTCACGTGAAATCGTTTGATTGGATGAGCTCGATGGGCCTGGCCTATTGTGTTTTGTCAATCGATCGATCAGACCTTTCATTGATCCGATCAACAGCCCTCCGCAGCGGTCGATTGGCCGGCTGCTGACTGTCCTGGCCTGCGCCGCATCCGATGTGCCCGGAGTCGGGCAGCCACTGGCAGGCGAGCTGCTGCAGCCTGAGTTTGTCAGACGCGCCATGCATACGCTCGCCGACGTCGCCCGTTTACTCGTTACCTTGACCGAAGGAGGTTCGGCATGTGCGGACGCTTCGCCCAATACGCCGATCCCGAAACCCTCGCCGATCACTTCGGGCTCGCGACGACAGCGGTTGACGCACAACCGCGCTACAACGTCGCGCCAACCCAGCCGGTGCTGGCAGTCCGACTGACAGAGGACCAGCAGCATCGCGAGTGCGTGAACCTGCGCTGGGGCCTGGTGCCGTTCTGGTCCAAGGGACCGGATAACCGCTACAGCATGATCAACGCCCGCGCCGAGACGGTGGCGAGCAAGCCGGCCTATCGGGCCGCGTTTGCGCAGCGTCGCTGTCTGATCCCGGCCGATGCCTTCTATGAATGGCAGCCCGGCAAGGATGGCAAACAACCCTATGCGATCCGCCGCAAGGATCAGGCGCCGTTCGCGATGGCTGGACTCTGGGAACACTGGGAAGGCGACGACGGGGCCGTCATCGACTCTTGCACGATTATCGTGACTGAGGCCAACGCGTTGTTGGCGGCGATCCATGATCGGATGCCGGTGATCCTGGCGCCTGAGGACTATGGGAACTGGCTCGGCACTGGGCGAACGGACCGGGAGACAGACAAGGCGTTGCTTCAGTCCCTGCTCAAGCCGGCCGATCCGAGCGGCTGGGAGGTCTATCCGGTCTCATCAAGGGCGGTGAACAAGCCGGCCAACGACAGCCCGGAACTGCTCGAGCCATTCGCCGCTGGAGCGCCATGAACGCATCCCCGCCCACTGAGACCCTGACGCTTGAGATCGACCCGTCCTTGCTCGAGCATGTGCGCGAGCGCCTAGCACAGCGGCATCGCGATACCCCGCCTGAGGAGCTGGTCGCGGCGCTGGTGACCAGCATCCTCGACAACTCTGGCTACCCGATCAGCGCCGCGCGCACGGACGCTGGCCAGATCCAACTCCGCTATCGCCTGCGCTCGTTCAGCGAACCGATCCTGTAGCACCGTCTGGACTCACCCCGAGGTCGTCCCGCGATGCCGGCTGGCGCAACGCAAGATAGAGCAGCGGACCCAGTAGCGGCATGTGCACAGCCTGCGCGGACCAGCCGCTCAGGCGCAGCCCGCGCCGCTGTCGATCCATCACCGCACAGCGATGCAGCGCGAGTGTCAAGACTAGGAGATCGGCACTCATCACGGCGATGAAGGCCGAGTCCTGAAGCTGGGCGGCGAAGACGCTCGGGTTGCCGGCGATGACGGCAAATCCAATCAGCCCTACGGCTATCAGCAGCAACACCACGCCGGTGATCCGCGAGCCGAGCGCGCGCACAAAGGCAACGGGTGCCCGTTGCAAGGGCGCGCGCAGGTCCCGTATCACCAGATAGGGCAGCAAGACGAAACCACCCAGGACGAAGCTGCCCAGCGCAAAGGGCCAGGGGTTGGGCTTGCCGGTGTCGAACAGCAGGATGGCGAGGAAGGCAACCGGCAAGACCCCGAGCAGGTTGAACACGGCGATCGCGATCGGATCGACGGCTTGCACGCGCGCCAAGGCGAGGTCGCGGAGTTGGCCGAGCAGGTCTGCTGGAACCGGAGGTGTGAACAACAGCGCGTAGGCCAGCAGCAGGAGCCAGAGTACGGCGAACAGCCAGCGGTCGGAGCGGTGATCAGTTAACACGAAGTCAATCAGGTTCCTGGGTTGGTCATGAATGCCGAACGCGCTGGCTTCAGGTCCAATAATGGCGTGCCATCCAGGCAATCCAACCCGCGCACCCGCAGCAGCTGGCCTTCGACTCCCATCAGCTCGACAACGCTGCTGCCAATCGGATTCGGCCGCACCGGCGAGCGCAGCGCAAAGGTGCCAACGGGATGATCCCGTCCTTTCGGGCATTGCAGGACCAGGTCGCGCCGGGACTGATCGAGCCAATAGAGTACCTCCAATGCGCTCCGCAGCTCGAGACCGACCAGGGCCTGATCCCAGGGCTGGAAGACCTCGATCTGACACTCCGGACCATCAAGGCCACCTTGGCGCGGACAGTCTTCGCGCCGCGGCCAGGGGGTGTGGATGCGCCCGATGTACTGCAGCCAGGCGTCTGACGCTTGGGGGTGCTCCACGGCGATCTCGCCCGGGCGTCTGGCTTGCTGTTGACTCATCGCGGCGCTCCGGGCGCGCCGCCCTTGCGCGCTGTCGTCGGACAAGCTGAGCGCGCTGCCGCTTCGTGCAGCACGCCCAGCTCGTTGAGCACGGCGGGCTCCAGCACCTGCTGCGCGGTCTCGAACAGGGTCCGCTCTTCAAAGCGGATATGCGCCTGCAAGGCGTCACCGAAGCGCGCCGGGGCATCAGGGGCTTCGCTCACAATCAACCCCCGCAGCTCGGTATGCTCGGCAAGCGTTTGCTCAACCAAGGCCTGCTGGCCGGCGACCCGTAAGGCGGGAAGCAGCCCCCGCTCCTCAAGCTGGAAGTGCGGTTCAAGCTCATCGGCAAAGCGCGTCTTGATCTCGGCCCAAGCGGCTCGGCGTTCGGGGTCTACGACCGTCGTCAGCTCACGCGCCCGCTTGGCCAAGACCAGTGCTGATTGATGGTCATGCGACAGGCGCACCAGGTTGGGATCGCGTTGCATCGGCAGGGTCCGAATCGAGAGCTGAGGGTTGAGGGTTGAGGGTTGAGGGTTGAGGGTTGAGGGTTGAGGTTCCCACTGCCGGGTCTGGGTGGTCAATGCCTCACCGCGACCGGCGGCCAGACACCGGGCTTCCAACGCCGGCTTAGACCGCGACCTCAACCCGCTTTGGCGACAACAGACGTTGCAGATCCGCGCTGCGCAGCCTGAGGATGTAGCCGCGCTTGCCGCCGTTGATGGAGAGCTGCTCGAGCTGCAGGATGCTGCGCTCGCAGTAAACCGGCATCGTCCGACGGGTCGCAAAAGGTGAGGTGCCACCGACCTGGTAGCCGGCGTGCTTGTCCGCGATCTGCGGTGCGCAGGGCTGAATCCGCTTCGCGCCGATCTGGCGCGCCAGGGCACCCGTCGCGACCTCGCGATCCCCGTGCATCAGCATGATCAAGGGCTGAAGTCGGTCGTCTTCCATGATCAGGGTCTTGACCACTGGGTGCTCATCAACGCCCAACGCCTGAGCCACCTCAGCCGTGCCACCACCATTGTAGATATAGCAGAAGCCGCTGAAGGGGACGCCAGCCTGGCGTAGAAGCCGCACCGCGGCGGTCACAGGTTCTTTGGTTCTTGTCATCTCATTCGCCACCGATCGAAAGTCTTGCCCTCTTGGGGTTACCGGTCACACTAGCGCTCAGCACAACAGCCCCGGTTCGGACGTTCATCGTCCAGGAGACACAGACGATGCACACAGGTTACGCAATGACCACCGGCGCCGGCACCGGCGTTGCCAAATCGCACACCTGATCATCTCGCCAGCCAAAGGATGTCTGGACCTTCGAGCTGGATCGGCGTCCGGCCAACGAGCCTTGGTAATCCTCACCCCAACTCAGAGATGCGAAACATCATGAACCCACAGGATCTTGAGCGCGCCCGCAACGCCTGGACCTATCGCGGCCAGCAGCGGCCAGCGTTTGCTGTCGTCCCTGCTGACGGGCAGGAATCGGTCTGGGATTACCCGCGCCCGCCGGCTTATGTGCCGGACCAGCGCTTGGTTGATGTCTCTGCCGGCGAACAGCGGATCGCCCGCACCGAGTGCGCCATCCGGGTATTGGAAACCGGCAGCCCGCCCGCGTTCTATCTGCCACCGGAAGCGGTGGACCAAACGCACTTGCGGCCCAGCGCGCGCCGCACCTTATGCGAATGGAAGGGCGAGGCGGAGTACTTCGATGTCGAGGGTAGCGCGGGCTGGACCAGCAATGCGCTTTGGCGTTATTCGCAGCCGGAAGGTGAGGCAAACGTCATTGCAGGCTGGTTTGCCGCCTATCCCAGTCTGCTGCGCTGTCTCGTCGCCGGCGAGCCGGTGCGCGCACAGGCCGGTGGCTTCTACGGCGGCTGGATCACCGATGAGCTGGTTGGCCCGTTCAAAGGCGAGCCGGGGACTGGGCATTGGTAATGGACAAACGGCGTGCGGAGATCCTCGCCCAGCTGACAGGAGTCGAGTCCGACCATGGGGTATGCATCCTCTTCGCCTGCGAATCCGGCAGCCGCGGTTGGGGCTTTGCCTCGCCGGATAGCGATTTCGATGTGCGATTCCTCTATGTCCATCCCTTGCCCTGGTACCTGCGGGTACGGCCACAGCGCGCTGTCATCGAGCAGCCGATCAGCGGTGACCTGGATATCAATGGTTGGGAGCTGCGCAAGGCCTTGGGGCTGCTCGGCAAGCGCAACGCAACGCTGATTGAGTGGCTGGACTCGCCGATCGTCTACCGAGCCGATCCGGTGTTTCTGCAGCGGTTGCGCGCACTCGCTGAATCTGTCTATCAGCCACAGCGGGCGTTTCATCACTACCTGCACATGGCGCGTGGCAATGACCGGGACTTTCTGACCCGTGAGCAGGTGCGGTTGAAGAAGTACCTCTACGTGCTGCGCCCGTTGCTAGCGACGCTCTGGATCGAGCAGGAACGCGGTCCGGTGCCGATGCGCTTTGAGACGCTGGTCGAGACCTTGATCGATGAGCACGAACTGCGCGCGGCCAGTGAGCAGTTGCTGGTGATCAAGCGCTCGGTTGGAGAGGCGGAGGTCGGAGCACCCCTGCCCATCCTCAATGCCTTCATCGATCGTGAGCTGACGCGGCTGGAAGCGGTCATGCCACCGCCGACAAGGCCGATCGATGAAGCGGCGCTTGATCGGCTGCTGTTGGAGACGGTGATGAGGACGGCATCCTCAGCCGAGACAACGGAGACCTCAAACGCCGAGTGAGACGTATGAGCCCCGAGCCTTGGCTTCCCGCGCTTCCTGCTCCGCGACAAAATCCGCGATGGCTTGCACGCGTGCCTTGGCCGGGCCGTTCAGGGTGGTGCCGTAACTCACGTCATAGTGCTCGCAGTAGTCTGCGGCGAGTCGGTAGCCGTCGGCGGGCTGATCGGCCTGTCTCAGGATGATCCGAAACGCCTCTTCGAGCAACAGCACGGAGCGATCGTGAATGATGCGGACCTGATATGACTTAACGCGCCGGTACTCGGAGTGAAACGCCTGTAAGCGGCGCAGCAAGTGCTGCATCCCGACCCAATGGGGGGTGCCGGTGCTGTCGGTCGCATGCAGGGCGGTGCCTGCTTCTGCGATGAGCGCCTCGGCCTCGCTGGAGGAGGCCTGTTGTTCAGCGACGATTCGCTCGATCATCCAGCGTGCAAAGGCGCGCAGTCGATCCCCCGGCTCGAACCACTTCTTCAGCACCGTCAGGCGTTGGGTGTTAGCGGACCCAGTCCGCTCGATCTCAGCGAGGATGGAGGCAAATTTGTCGTGGATGGTGGTCGGCATGGCATTCACGCAATCTGTTCGAGCCCGGGAAGCTGGGCGTCTGGGCTGCCGATGACGTCGGCGCCCTCGGCAACCACAGCAACCACAGCAACCACAGCATCACCGACGCGCAGCTGCCCGCCCTGGATCACGCGCGCGCAGAGTCCGCCATGGCCGCGCAGGGCGTTGTAGCCGCCTGGCCCCAGCACCTCCTCCATGCGTGAGCAGGGATGCGCGAAACTGGTGCCCTCCAGCACCACCTCGCCGATCTGAAAGCGTTGCCCCTTGAGCGCCACCAGGTTGATGCCGGACACCAACAGGTTGCGGCGCAAGGTCGCCGGCGCAATCTCTTCGACATCGGTTAACGCTGCGATCACTGGCAGGTGCTCGGCCTGCAGCAGGGTGATGCCGCGGCTGCCGGAGCGTCCGCTGTAGTGATCGCCCTCGAGACCCGCGCCGGTGATGGCCTGCGCGGCCTCGACCTGGATCAACGCTGCGCGCTTCGCCGGCCGCAGGCCAATCCAGTGCAGACGGCCAGGCCGGGGAAAGGTCTGCATCAGCAACGCTAATGGGCTGTTTTTGGAGAGGGTCATGACAACCATCATACTGGCGCTTGCGGCACTCAGGCTGAATCTGGCGCTCAGCCTCGTCCTTGGGCTCGGGTTCAGTGCGGCGAGCACGCTGCTCAGCGCCGAGCCAGTCGATGAGGGTGCCGATCGACCACTCGCGGAGCTTGGCTCACTGCGCTGGCAGCATCGGATCATCGTCGTGGATGCGCAGATCCCGGATGCGGTTGCCCGCCTGCGGGCCGAGCAGGCTGCGATCGATGCGCGTGACATCCTCTGGTTCGTGCGCGACCAGGGGCAGGTGCAGACCAACTATCCAGGGCCGCTCGATGCTCGACTCAAGCAGGAGCTTGAGCAGCAGTTCTTCAGCCGATCCGATGCCTTTGTCTTCTTGATCGGCAAAGATGGCGGTCTCAAAGCCAGTGCCTGCGAACTGGATCTGCCAGCGCTCTTCGAGCGCATCGATGCGATGCCGATGCGTCGTCGGGAGATGGAAGTGTCAGACTGAGCGATTCTCTGACTGACACCACCAGGATCGGTCTCAGCCTGGAACGGCCCGGCGAATCGCCTCATGTTTCGGGCGATCGTGCCCCAATCCATCCAACCGTTTGCATCGCCCCAACGCTTGATCATGCCCCAGCCAACCCCTTCATCGCTGCACCCGCTCATCGGTCGACAGCCCCCGAGCGTGCTCGGGCTTGGACTCGCCGCGCTGGGTCGTCCCGGCTACATCAACCTGGGCCATGGCGAGGATACTGGCACCGGGCGCAGCATCGAGGCGATGCGTGAACGCGCCTTCGCGGTGCTCGATGCGGCCTGGCGTGCTGACATTCGCTATCTCGACACCGCCCGCTCCTATGGTCGCGGTGAGGTCTTCCTGGGCGAGTGGCTACGCTCACGCGAGGTGCCGGCCGAGGCCCTGACCATCGCCTCAAAATGGGGCTATACCTACACCGCCGATTGGCGCATCGAGGCCGAACAGCATGAGGTCAAGAACCATTCGCTCGCCGTGCTGCAGCGACAGTGGCAGGAGACCCAGAGCAACCTAGGCGGCTATCTGGACCTGTACCAGATCCATTCTGCCACCCTGGACCGTGG
Organism: Halochromatium roseum; assembly: GCF_016653315.1. GTDB lineage: Bacteria > Pseudomonadota > Gammaproteobacteria > Chromatiales > Chromatiaceae > Lamprobacter > Lamprobacter roseus. The sequence goes on from NZ_NHSH01000039.1 coordinate 19,897, forward strand.
TGTACTCGATGATCGAGCCGTGCACGCCGAGCTGGCGCGGCTAAAGGCCGCGGGTACGCGCATTGGGCTGACCTTGAGCGGCCCACAGCAGGCCGTCACGCTGGAGCAGGCGTTGACCCTGCAGGTCGATGGCGTGCGCCTGTTCGATGCCGTGCAGGCGACCTGGAACCTGCTCGAGCCTTCATCCGGGGCGGCGTTGGACGCGGCACATCGAGCAGGGCTGGCGGTCATCATCAAAGAAGCGCTGGCCAACGGGCGCCTCACCGAGCGCAATCAGGCGGCAAGCTTCCAGGCTCGACGGCAGCGGCTCGAGACCCTCGCCGGTCGGTTCAAGGCCTCACTCGACGCCGTGGCCCTGGCCGCCGCCCTCACCCGGCCCTGGGCCTCAGTTGTGCTCAGTGGGGCCGCCACGGAGGGACAGCTGCTGTCAAATCTGAACGCTGTCAGAGTCCCTTGGGATGACAAGGCTGAAGCACTGGTCGAGACGCTCGCCGAGGACCCGACGCTGTACTGGCAAACACGCGCTGAGCTGGCGTGGAATTGAAGCGCAGTGTCACGATAGACATGGAACCGGACACCCTCGACTGTAGCGGCGATCGCGGCATACGGTGCTGGTCTCCCAGACAGCGCGCGTTCCATTCCTTGTAGCGGTGAAGGTCAGACCATTAAGGCAATCACCTATGCTCACTGAGAATTGGAACTGACGCGCAGCTGAGTCGAGGCTGACGACGGCGGGCCATTGAACCCATCGCAGCACATGGCGTATGGCCGTCAATACTCGCTCGCGGCAGACCAGGCTTGCGGTGTCTGCACTTGCAGCGTACAGCGGTCCCGAACAATCGCGATCAAACCCGAGGCCTGGTCCCAGCCGGCCTCGCAAATCTGCTGATCGGCCAGCGTGAATAGCCGTTGTAGCGCCAACCCAAGCGCACCGCGGCGCGCGTACTCCAGCCCACATGCACGATAGGCCGCTTCTGCTTGCGCCGCGCCGGCGAGACCGATCTCGAACAGGTGCTCGATCAGGCGCGATCGCACGGCCTCGCGGCCCAGCCGATCGATCATGGACTCAATGGCCGCCCGGCCGCTCCGGTGCATCTCCAATTGCTGGGCCTTGAGATCATCCGGGAGCAGACTCTCCAGCAGCTCGCCATCGGCCTGACCCTGCAGCAGGTCCTCATCCACCATCTGAGCCAGATCCGGGCGCGGATCAGCACCGGTCCGCGCGGCGAGTTGCAGCAACGCGATCGATTCAGCCCGATGGCCACTCGGCGGCAGCCCACAGAGAGCGTGATCGAGGATGTCGTGGATGAACACCGCGGTGGGAATCCGCTCGCCAGTGGCAGGCGTCGAGGCGATGATGTTCGGATCATCGACGGCCGAGGCGAGCTTCCAGCCGCAGGCGCCAAAGCCGTCCGGCCATTCACGTCGGTAGCGCCAGTCAAGCTGCACCTCAGTCACGGATCGGGGCCTCCCAGACCAGCTGCAGGACTTGGCTGCCGCTGACACCATGGCTGACTTCACACTGATCGCAGACTGCGCGCTCCGGGCGCTGCCTGCAGCCCTGGCAGCGGCGCACCAGGGCTTGGGCCTGGGCCAGATCACACCGTTGCCTCTCGATGGCCGCCGCTTGCTCAGCGAGGGACTGATCCATGGCCCTAAGGCGCGCCAAGACGTCGCGGCTGGCCGCATCGCCGGTGTCATGCTGTGCACGGACCGCGGCCAGCGCCGCCACCTCTTGCAGCGAGAAGCCTAGACGGGCTAGGGCCAGCACGGCGGCAAAGCGGGCGACATCGGCCTCGTCGTACAGCCGCGTTCCGCCCGGCGTGCGTCGCGGCTGCACCAGCCCCTGCTCTTCGTAGAAGCGCAGCGTACGCACCGTGGTGCCGAGCTGCTCGGCGATGGCGCCGATCTTCATGGCCATGTAACCCGGCTCGAGCCCACAGGATTCAAAGGTCGACGAAGCGGGCGGACAGGCCCTGCTTCTGAAGCACGGCCAGAAGTTGCTGTGATGTCGCCCGAGCCGGATCATGCGAAGCAAACAACAGGTGCGGTTTGCTCGATGGCTCCAAGTGCGTTTCGCCACCCAGCTCAGCTTGAAGCTGATGGTTCAGCGCTGCCCGCGCGGCGTTGTCCAAGGTTTGCTCGGTATGCAGCAGGAGTTTCGTTGACATGCTTGGCCTCCGGTTGGTGTGGAGACTTAATCTAACGCTAACGTTAGATAATAAGCAACCCTGCGAGGCCTCATGCTTTGTACTCAAGGTCCGAGCGGCGGGCATCGATATTCAGGCGCACATAGTCGATGACGGGCTCGCCAAGCTGGTGCATGACCTTCTGCAGAAACGCTTGGTGCTCGGATGCCGGCAGCTGCTCGAGGTGCGCACGCAAGCAGACGGTGCGCAGATAGGTCTCGAACGGCTCGCCTGCGTCGAGCGGGGTCGGCTCCGGCTGCAGCCAGCAGCGCACCTCGATGAAGCCTGCCGCGGTCAACCGTCGCTCAGTGTCAGCGGGTGTCGCGAAATGGGTGGGATCAAGATCGACACCCGCGGCCTTAGCGGCTGCGTGGACCCGCGCAATGTTGCCGACCCCACCGCATTGGGCGACCAGTTGCCCACCCGGTCGCAGCACGGCCGCGAGATGTGCGAACAGGGATTCATGATCATGAATCCAGTGGAAGGTCGCGGTCGAGACAATCGCATCGACGGACTGCAGTGGTAGCGGTTTTGCCAGATCGGCGCGCAGCACGGTCACCCGCTCGGCATGGAGCGCAAGCCGGCGCTGCGCCTCTGCGACCATGGCTGCGGAGCGATCGAGGGCGATGACCCGCCCCTGAGGAAGGCGCCGGCACAGTTGCTCTGTGACCCGCCCTGAGCCGCAGCCGGCATCGAGCACGCACTCATCTCCGGCGAGACGCAACCGATCGAGCACAGCCGCACCCCAGCGCGTCATGGGGTCGGCAATCCGGTCGTAGGTCGTGGCATCCCACTCGACGGCAGCGGTTGCCACCGACTCAGGCTGAGCCATCGATACCTCCGCGCGGTTTTGATTCGGGCCGACCAGGCACTGTGCGCATCCTGATCCGGCGATGGGAGTCAAGGTCTACGGTTGCGGTGGCCTCTGCCGCCAGTGCGGGATTCACGCGGCATTACCGCTGCCTGCTTTCACGAACTGCAGGATGTAGGCGAGCCGGTGCCCAAAGCAGGCTCGCTCCGAAAACCCTGCGGCGGTGGCAAGACGCGTCACGGTGCCGCGCGGCTGGAAGTGTGGATCGAAGATAACTTCAACGACGGCGAGGAGGCCGCCCGGCTTCAGCGCGCGATACAGCTCGGCGAGCGCGGCTTCGCGGTTGGGGATCTCCCCTAGCACGGTCACCAGCACGGCACGATCAAAGCCGTGCGTGGGTAGCCGCCCGTCCCCCAGAGCGGCCTCCAGGAAATCGACATTGCTCAGACCGGCCGCCTCTGTCTTGGCCCGCGCTCGGGCCAGCATCCCGGGCTGGAGATCCAGCGCGAGAACACGCCCGGTCGATCCGACGCCGCGCGCGAGGGGAACGGTCAGTCGCCCCGGTCCACACCCCGCATCGAGCACGGTCATTCCTGGCGTCAAGTCCAAGGTCGCGACGATCTCAGCAGCGCGATTCATCCGCGTGAAGGGATTGTCGAACTCAACGAGCCAGCGCAGCCAGACCGGACAAGGCAGACGCTGTCGACGAGAGGCCAAGCGCCAGCCAAGAACCCCGAGTGCGGCCAGAATGAGAACGGCGATGAGCGTCGTCGACAGGGTCATGGTTTACCTGCAGGTCTGCGTATCGGGAGCACGGATTCCACCTCGGGCTGTCGCGCTTGTCGATCCCGAGGGCTCCGTCGGCGGCGCCTTGTTCTTTGAGCAGGCCGTTCCCAATAGCGTTCGAATCGTCGCGCTCGGTCCAGACGCGCTCTGACCGCCAGGATATCGCATGGCGGCGATACCCGCGGACCTTGGACTCCTGTCCACGGAGCGCATCCCGGTCGCGACCGGATCACCGCCACTGCCGCGCATCACGGCGACACCGCCGCAGCAACCCGTCATGCAGGGGGCAAACACCTCATGAGCGGGTCATTCGGTTACACCCGCTTCTGCGTCTGCGTGAGCAACACAGCCAGGGCCGCCGCCGCGATCAATGCCAGCACCGGCACCGCGAGCGTCGGCACTGGTAGCGGCAACAAAAGCCCGAACCCGAGCAGGAAGCCCAGTCCGAGCAGCACCCGCACCGCCAGCCGATGAGCCAACGGGCTTGGATAGTCGAACCCCGCCAGGCGAATGCGTCGGCGGATGAGTCCATCCACGACCGCGCCGATCAGGGCAAAGCCGATGAATGGCCACCAAGCGAACAATACGACCAGGCGCTGGATCGCCAGATAAACGGCGAACCAGATTAAGTCGAGCCGGGTCTTGACCCAGGGCCAGAGCGGCGCGGCGGCCAACTTGTCGAGTTCGGGCGTCGCCTGCACGGCAGCAGCCTCCGGCAGCAGCAGGTCATAGCTCGCATCGACCAGACCCGAGCGCAAGAAGACGGTTCCGTACCAACGCTGAGCCGAGGCAAAGACGGCGGTTGCGGTGTCCTCTCCCAACTGACTCGACACCCAGCGCACCTCCTGATCACGCATGCGGGTCGACCAGTCGGCCGGGATCAGCGCCGAGAGGAGCACAAATTCCATGACCAGTAGGATCACAGCCACAGTCGTCGCCCAGAGCCAACTGGTCTTGGTTTGGGTGTCAGTCGCCATCGGGTCGGCCGTTCCCTGGACGAGGCTGAGCAATCTCAGCCTGTGCGACAGGCGCAACATCATCCCCTGGAACAGGATCAGACACAGACTCAGTTGCCGGAGATGGCAGAACGTGCTCATCGCTGACCAAGATCGCCTTCTCTAACCCGAGCCGGATCTGCATGTCAGCTTCAGCCGTTGGCGGAATCTCGGTCTTGAGTCCAGCGGCAGCCTTATCAACCAACATTTCAGGCGCCACCAGGATCGGCAGCCGCCCCTTGATCGTGCGTCCCCCAGCCAAGCGCCCGATGTACTCCAGATTCGGCAGATGCCCGAGCAAGGCCGGCGGCAGCAACTCGCCCTCCTCCTCGATCAGGCGCTCACCGGCATTGCCGCTGTAGAGCAGCGGATTGTCGGACTGGGTGCTGCTGGCCTGGGTGCGCATCAGGGTCTGAAGACGAATCTTTGGCAGACTGTCAGTGATATAGGTCTGGGTCTCAGCATCGAGCACCCGCAACGCGATCAGGTTGTTCAGATTCGCCAACACCTGCGTCGCCTTATCCTTGCTGCCGGTGCGCGCGGCAAAGTCGGCGAAGCTCTGGGTGGCCACGGTCAGCTGCAATCCAGCACCACGCCCCTTGTTCAGCAGCTGCACGAAGGGATCGTTCATCACCTCGGCGGCCTCGTCGATGAAGACGCTGACCGGCTTGTTGTTAACCCCATAGTTGTAGCGATCCCCAGCAATCGAGGTCAGCTCGGCGATCAACAGCGAGCCGATGGCGCTGCCGACCATGCCGTCGGAGAGCGAATCCAGACCGATGTAGGCGACATAGCCGTCGTTGATCAGGTCGGTCATGCGCATCAGATCGCGCGGATCATCCGGATCGCTCGGATTGGGCGAGAGCAAGGGACCGAGCTGCCCGGAGGTTAGCATCACCAGTACTGGCATCAGGCTCGCGACCATCTTGGAGAAATGCACACGCTCGTGCTCGTGCATGTTGACCAGGCCATCGATCACCGATGAGGGATGCTCGGGGGCGATGCGGTTGCGGTAGTGGCGGATCAAGGCCTGCACCCGGCCGTGGCTATCACGGGCCTTGCTGAGGAGCGCCTCGCGATCGAAACGCGCATCGACCTGAGTGCTATAGGTGACCAGCGCGCGCTCGACCAGGGCATCGACTCCCCCTTCAAGGTAGTGGCGCAGCTTGAGCAGGTTCGGGCGCTCCTCGACCAGCAAGAGCCCGGCGATGATGTGGCTCATCGCCATCTGACCGAAGGCCTTGAACGGATCAGCGCCGGTCTCCGAGGGCATCAGTGCGGCGATGCGGCTGGCCAGTTCGGTGTGGCGACCGAAGGTGGCCATCGGATCGATGCGGCAGGAGTCCTCCGGGAAGGCCGGATGGAAGGCGGCGAACTTCTCCGGGCGTCCGGCCAAGGTGCAGGCGCGCTCGGCATTGTCGCGCAGCTCTCGGTCGCCCTTGGGATCGATGATCAGCACCGCCTCGCCGCGCAAGACGGCCTGGCTGATCAGCAGATCGAACAAGCGGGTCTTGCCGGCGCCGGTGGTGCCGACCACCAGCAGGTGGCCTTCCAGGGTGCTGAGTGGCACGGCGAGGTCGTCTTCGCGCGGCGCGAGGCCATGCAGCCAGTGAGCGCCGATCGCGGTGGTTGAGATCGGGGTCAGTCGCGAGGGGCCGATCCGCAGCAGGTCGTGCGCAAGCTGCGCCTGATCGCGCTCCCACTCGAAGCCGCGGCCCAGCCAGAGCTGGCCCTGGAACCGTTGTGTGGTCGCGGCCAGCTCGGCGACGGTGACGAAGGTCTGTACCCGTCCGCTCAGATTGGCGTGCAGGGCGCGCAGGCGCAAGGCCCCCGGCAGCCAGCTCAGGGCCATGAGCAGGGCCAACAGGGCGAAGAGCCGAAAGGCGCCCGGGTGCAGTTGCCAATGGCCGGCGCTGGCAAAGGCGAAGGCGGCAAGCAACAGCCAGAACCCGACCGCGACGGCCTCATGATTGGCGCGCCAAGGGTTGTGATAGCGCTGCATCAGCGCTGGACCTCGATGCGCTGATGCGCGCCGAGCCGAAAGCGCGGGTCCGTGAGCAGGCGCTGGCGCAGGCTGTAGACGCCGAGGCCGTGGCGTTTGGCCAGCGCCTTGAGGGTTGTGCTATCGAGCACGAGCACTTGGCTGCCATCACCGGGGCCGTGCTGGCGCTCGAGGTCAGCAAGGATGGCGGGGATCAGCGGTGGCTTGTTGGTGGGTTCCTCCGGGTTGGTGGATTCGCTTGGATGCTGCGGGGTTGTTACTTGACCCGACGCGGTTGCTGGCCGGTTGGGAGATGTCTGGGGACTTGGAGGTATCGGCGCTGGCGTTGATGTCGATGTCGGTATCGGTGCCGATGTCGCTGACAGCTGCGCTAAGGGTTGTGCTGAGTCTTCCGAATTGGGCTCGACGGTGGTTTGACCTGAGCCTCCCTCCTCCACCAGCAACCGCAACCGTGCTGACACCTCAGCGGTCAAGACCAGCCAGCGCTCGCCGTCATACTCACGCACCCGACGCATCGGGGTTCTGGGGTCCGGCTCCAGGGCGCATTCAGCACTGAGCGCCTCCGCCGCCTGGGTCGGCTCCCAGCCGGTGGCCTTGAACCAGGCCGGATACGGCAGCCAGAGGAGATCATCACGCCAAGCGAACCGGTGTTCATGAGCCGCCGGCGGGGCCACATCGATCAGGTGGGCCATCAGTTGGGCGCTGCCAGGGCCGTGTTCGGTGAGCCAGACACGGGCCGCAGCGCAGGCATCCCTTTGGGACTGATCCGGCTCTGCGACCGATAATGGCCTGATCACTGACGCGGGGCCTACAGCGGAAGCGGGCGCTGAGCCAGCCGCTGGTGGTGATGCACCGAGGACACTGGGCGTGCCCTCTTCGGGATCGGGATCGGGATCGCGATGCGGGCGCTGCAAACCATTTGAGGACGGTGATGCGCCGTCCAAGTCAGACGCAACGTCGTCTCCGCGTTCCAGATCAGACACCCTGCTTTCGGCTGCTGCAGATTCCCCAGCCCTCGGCGCATCAGCCAGATCACCGACCTCGTCCGTACCAGGCCCATCAGCGTCTGGCGCAATTGCCTCAGAGCGCGACGTCACTCGGGTACCCGCCTCGCTAACCTCTTCCCGCGCCACCAGATCCACAGCGGCCGGGGCACCATGCGGAAACAACAGCTCCGGACTCTGCAGCCGCAGCAGATTGAGCATGGGTGGTTGCTTTCCCGCCGATGCCATGATCCCGGGAGCCAATCGCCAGGTCACCTCCCGGCCGAGGGCATCGGTTCGAGCGACCGCCAGACCGCGCTCGAGCAGCAGCTCTGCGATGCTCTGCGGATCGCGCGGAATCCCCGGGATGCGCTCGGCGGCAAGCAGTTCGGTGATATCGCGCGCGGCGGCCGGCCACACTAGATGCAGACCGGCATCGCGCAACAACCAGACCCGCGCACCCGGCACATTGACCTGCCAGCGCCCGTCGTGCAGCAGCCGACGCATGGCATCGAGCAGATAGCGATCGACCGGCACCCCGACGGCGGTATCGATCGGCGCGATGCGCTGCTCGCGCAGATCCCGCTCGACGCTGTGGCGGTCGGCTTGGCGCACCAACTCGACCAGCACGCTGCTATGGGGCACGCCGGTCACGGCAGCCACCAATCCGCTGTAGAGCCCCGGATCGGGTTGCGAGAGCCAGCGCTCGACCCGGCTCGGCAGCAGACGTTTCAGGGCGATCAGGTTGAACACCTCGTGACCGTTGTGAGCGCGCCGCTCACGCCAGCGCAGGAAATAGCCCTCGAGGCCGTGGCGGCTGGCCCAGTCGGTCAGGTCCTCGTCGATCGGCGACCAGGTCGTGCGGCCATCACGATCGGTCGCGGCGACATCGACCAACGCCTTGCCAGTATCGTGCAGCAAACCGCCGAGTGCGGCGGCTGCGCGCAGTCGTGGCTCCAAACGCCGCTGCTCGACGCGCGGCCTATCGAGCCCAACCATGACGCCGCGACTGGCGCGTGCGGCATGGAAGGCGACCTCCAGGCCATGGCGATAGAGTCCGCCGGCGCCGCGATGATGATGCACCTCGCTGGCCGGGATCAGATGCACGAAGGCGGCATAGCGGTGGATCACCGGTGCGATGTAGGTGGCCCAGCGCTCGCTCCCGTCGTCTTCGTCGTCACCGAGGGCCAACTCCCGGCGCAGCCGCGCGATCAGCTCGGCCTGGGTGGCGATCAGTCGCTCGAGTGGCGGCAGCGGCAAGCCTTTGAGGAAGGGTGGGTAGCGTGGGATCTCCTCGTCCAATAACGCTGGCGCTGGCGCTGGCGCTGGTGCCAACGCCGGTGCTGATTCCGGCGTTGGCTCCGACTCGACTTGACCTCCGGGCTTGGTCATCGCAGTTGGCGCTTCAACAGTCGGCATCGATTCAACCGTTGACGACAGCGAGCCAGCAGGGTCCGGGATGCCTGTCATCTGGCGTAAGCGGTGCAACAGACTCATCGTTGGTCGCCAGCGGCATCGACATCATCGTCCGATGCCTGATCGTCCGAACACTGATCCCCCGGCAACGGCTGCGTCAGCCGGACCAGCACCTGTTGCAGCCGCAGCTCGGCCTGCTTCATCCACCGCAGGCGCAGTCGAATCTCACCGAAGCGCTGCTCGGCCTCGAGCGCGATGCGTCGCTCCCAGGGCATGGCGGCCGACAAGCTCGAGCGGGTATAGACATCAGCCTCACCGCGCGGCAGATAGAGGGTGCGACCGGGACCGCGCGCCAGGAACCACTCGATGGTGAAACTGCCGCCGGTGCGCCGCGGTGCTCGAATGCGCACCCCGAGTCGGGCATCGCGCCCACGCTGCATCCGTAAACGCTGCGCCCGCAGCTGCTCCATGGTCTCGATCTCGATCCCCTCAGCGACCAAGCGCAGGCGCTCGCGCTCGGCCTCGAAGCCAAGCCCGACCAGCTCAGGGAGCGGCTCGAGCGAGAGTAAACCTCCGCATGTCGACCCCCCTGCCCACCACTTATCCAGGTGAGCAGCCCCCTGCGGGGTCACCAGGGGACTTTGGGATGGATCAGTGGGTTTGTGCGCGGGCTCAGCCATGGGCGTCCACCTGGACTAGGGGCTCAGGGCTGCGCACCAGGCGGCTTTGCCACCGGCTGCTCCCTCGGCGCTGCGACCTGTTGACTCGATCGATCAATGACTTGAATCCTCTGTTCAGTCGTCGTCCAAACGGCCCTGCTCATCTGGAATTTGGGCAGCCGTTGCGCACCTAGCTGCGGCCTGACCACTGGGCACCTGGGCCTGCGTCGGGTCTTGACGGTCCTGTCGGCCGCCCGTGCCCATCAGGGCGTTCAGCCTAGGCCTGCTCATCTGCAAAACCCGATGCGCAGTCAATGGCTTAAGCGATGCTGGTCAGGGCCGCTGCGCACCTCGACTCGATGCATAGCGGTGCGCACCTGACGCGCAGCCTCGGCACAGCCTAGCCCGCGGTTCAGCACCGGCGCAGCAGGGAAAGATGCCGTTTTTCGGCATCTCTTTCCGTTTCGTGCCTGGGTCAGAGGCGGCATCCTCTTGTCGTGCTGTAGTCGTGCTGTAGTCGTGCTGGGGTTCCGGAGCGGCCCAATGGTGGCGGTGTCTGGGGCCTCTGGTCGGTGTTTGTCGTGCTGCAGTCGTGCTGCAGTCGTGATGGAGGATTCTCGATGGTGGTGGTCGGTCTCGATATTGGATACGGCAATCTGAAGCTTGCGGCGGGTGGCTGCGGCGAGCCGCCGCTTGAACGGATCATGCCGGCGGTGGCGGCACCCGAGGCGCATGTCGCCGAGCGCCTGGCGGGCGTGTCGTCAGGCACGCGCGAGGGGCTTGCCGAGGGGATCAGGCTCTCGCTGCATGGCGAGCCCTGGATCGCTGGCATCCACCCGGCGCGGGTCTCGGGCTGGCAGCGGGCGCTGCATGAGGACTATGCCGCCAGCGATAGTTATCAGGCGCTGGTGTTAGCGGCCTTGGAACTCGTCGGTGAGACGTGCATCGACCGTCTGGTGACCGGACTGCCGGTGGCGCAGGCCAGTGATGCAACTGCGCGTGAGCACTTGCGCCGACGGTTGCAAGGCCGGCAGCGGCTGGCTGAGGGCTCGGTGGAGATCGCCGAGGTTCGGGTGATCGCCCAGCCGGTCGGCGCCTTTGTCGATCTGCTGATGCAGGCCGATGCCGCGCTGATCGAGCGCATCGGTGCCGGCACGGTGCTAGTGATCGATGTCGGTTTCTTTTCGGTGGACTGGTCGGTGCTGGTCAACGGCGATCTGCGACGCACACGTTCAGGGACCAGTCTGGAGGCAATGAGTGTGCTGATCGATGCGGCGGCGGCGCGCCTGTGTGTCGGGCGCGGCGGCAAGGCGCCGGTGGCGGCGATCGAGCAGGCCTTGGCGGCGCAGCGCTCGCGGATTCTGCTGCATGGTGAGTGGGTGGCGTTGGCGCCGGTGCTGCAGTTGGCCGCGCGCGAGGTGGCGCAACGGGCACTGGAGGCGCTGCGCCAGGGTCTGCGCCATGAGCAGACCAATCCCGACCTGCTGTTGCTGAGCGGGGGTGGTGCAGCGTTGTTCGCGCCTATGGTGCAGCGTGTCTTTCCCCGGGTGCCGCTGCATCAGGCCGCAGACCCAGTCGGCGCCAATGCGCGCGGTTATTTCCACTATGGCTGCCGCTGAGCGTTTGCGCATCCAGGTCGGGGTCTGCGCACGCCGGCATCCGGAGCTGTTCGCCAGCTTGATGCGCGTTTCGCGGCGCGGGCGTGCGGACCGGCTGCGGCAGTTGGCCTTATTGGGGTTGAGTGGTCAGTCGCGCGTGGACGCTGAGCCTGCTTCAGGAACCACGGCGTCTCCGCCCGAGGCCGATGCGCGATCGCCCCCTGAGCCCTCCTCCATCGATTCCGAACCCGACCCCCAGCTCGTCGCCGATCGGGCGCGCCTGCTGGAGGCCCTTCACCTGTCTGACTAAGCTTGCTTGAGGTCCACTTGCCATGACGACTTTGCTCTCTCCTGAAGCCCTGGTCGACTCGATTCAGCGTCTGAACCGCGCCTATCTGCAGACGGCCCGCGATGGTCTACGTGCGCAGCCGGCGTTGGCGCGGTCGCTGTTTGGTCTCGAGGCGCCGTTGGCACCCTGGCTGGCAACCGCCGACTCGGAGGCTGTTGAGCGTCTCGCGCGACTGCCGGGGACGGTGTTCCAACCGCGCTTGCCGGCGGAGCCGCAGCGCTTGCTCGCGGCCTGCGCACGATCGTCGGTGGATGCGGCGCTGCCGGCACTGCATCTGCTGTTGCATCAGCTCGGTGATCCTGAGGCCGATGCCGATCACGATCAGGATCAGGATCACAAAAACGGCTCGGCGTTGTCCTGATGTCGGCTCAGCCAATGCTTGAGCGGCATGCCCGCATGCAGGTGGCGCTGGCCTTGATCGCGCGGCGAGCGCGCCTGTCGATCGTGCATTGGGAGACGCGGGTCGCGCGGGATGCGCTGCGGGCGCTCTATCGGGAGGTGCATGGTGAGCCGGCGCGATCGGGTCAGTTACCGACGGCCGGTGGGGCGGCGATCACGACCCGCCACGGCCAGCTGTGTGCGTCGGTCTTCGCGGTGCTCTATCGGCGCTTGCAGCTGGCCTCGAGCGGTGTGCACGGGCAGGATCGGTGCTCGCGGTCGATTGTGGCGATGATCCAGGCGCATGATCTGGCGCAGCTGGTACTGGGTGCCGAGAACAGCCTGGAGATCACCCTGTGCTGGATGCTGGCGCGTGATCTGCGGATGGGCCGTGCGCGCCTGAGATCCTGTCCACAGTGCCAGATCCAGTATCTGGTCACCGAGCAAGGGCGCTTTGATCAGGGCTGCCCGCTGTGCGCGCGCTATCGTAGTCTGGGCTTGTCGTGCTTGAAGGTCGGGCAGACAGACGGCTCATTGTTGCGAGGATGAGCCGTCCATGGTCTCGTCGCCCTGTCCGAGCCTGGATGACAGACCCGTCGTTGGCGCTGCGATGACGGCATCGAGCCGCCGTCGGTGATGCTGCCGATGGAGGCTGCGCCTGAGAGCTCGTCTCGTCTCGCTGATCAGAACCCGCGGCGCGGCTTGCCCTCCTTCAGCACCCGTTTGACCATCTTGCCGAAGGCACGATCTTTGGTCCGACGCTCGGCAAGACTGGCGGAGTTGAAGCGGTCCTCGGCTAGAAGCTTGCGCCAACGCTGCAGCCGCGCGGGGTCGAGCTGGCCCTGCTCGATGGCCTCACGGAGTGCGCAGCCGGGCTCGCGCTCGTGTTGGCAGTTCCCGAATCGGCAGTGCGCCGATAGGGCCTCAATGTCCTCGAAGGTCTCGGCGATGCCGGAGGCGGCGTCCGCCAATTGCAATTCGCGCATGCCCGGGGTGTCCAGCACCAGGCAGCCGCCGGGGATCAGGTGCAGCTCGCGACGGGTCGTGGTATGACGCCCCTTGGCGTCGTCCTCGCGGATGACCTGGGTGGCGATTGCATCGGTGCCGGCCAGGGCGTTGGTGAGCGTGGATTTGCCGACACCGGATGAGCCGAGGAAGGCGACGGTTTGGCCTGGCTGGCACCAGGGCGACAGCCGGTCCTGTGGGTCGTCTCCGCGAGCATCGAGCGCGAGGACCGGGACCCGATCGGAGACGCTGCGGGCGGCGTCGATCCAGGTTGGCAGATCGGTCACCAGGTCGGCCTTGGTCAACACGATGACGGGCGTGATTCCGGCCTCGAAGGCTAGCGCGACATAACGCTCTAGCCGGGCCAGGTTGAAGTCCTGATTGCAGGAGGTGACGATGAAGACCGTGTCGATGTTCGCGGCGATCAGTTGCACCTGCCGGTCGGTGCCGGGGGCGCGGCGCTTGATCAGGCTGTTGCGGGACAGGAGGTGGCTCGCCCGGGGCTGTGCGCGATCGAGCAGCAGCCAGTCGCCGACGGTGACGTCGGCTCGCGGTGGGAGGGCCTCATCGATGCCAGCGCCCAGGATCTGCAGGCCGCTGCGATGCACGGCGACGACGCGGGCTGGGGGCGTTGCTGAGAGGGCCTCCGGGCTGGTCTGTTCGGCGAAGCTGGGTTGCCAGCCGAGTGCGGCGAGCGACGCTGGATCCTGGCTGGCTGAGTCGGCGTGCTTGCTCTCGTGAACATGGCCGAAGTCGTCGGCGTTCATGCGGATCATCCCTACCAATACATTGGATCGTTGAGTGCCTCGACACAGCGCGAGGGTCCTTTGAGCGGGGTCATCACCTGGTCCGTCAACGACTGCGCCAGCCAGCCACCGGGCTGCTGCAGCGTGAATGGAGCTGGTGCATCCTTTTCACTGATCGGCCTGAGGCCGACCTTGGCATAGTAGCCGGGATCGCCATAGGTCATGGCGATATCGACGCCGGCGCTGCGCAGCGCGGCTAAGCCTTGGTTCAGCAGCCGTTGCCCGATGCCCATCCCTTGCTGATCGGTGACCACGGCGACCGGGCCGAGCACGAACACCGTTCGCTCATCCTGTTCGTAGGTCAGCCTGGAGAAGAGGATGCCGCCGATGATCGCGCCCTCTTCCTCGGCGATGACGACGAAGCGATCCTGCTGCGCCGTGCTGGCGAGCAGATTGTGCACCAGACTGCCGATCAGGGCGCCTTCTTCCGCGCCCTCAGAGGCGGTGAAGGTGGCGCGGAACAGCTCGATGATCACGTCTTCTCGGCCTTGGGTATCAGTCGAAAACGGCATGCGATCGTTTCCGTTGAATGGAGCAGTGGACGCTGTCACCGTTGCACGATGTTCGTCGCAGGACCCGATCGACGGGTCGTCTCGGTGAGGCCGGCAGTCGCTTCCTGGCATACCCAAGGCGAATCAGCAGCAGCGGTTGTTCGCCGGCATTCAGGCTCAGGTGAGCCGCAAGCCGCCTGCGAATCGGCTCGACCTCGCAGGGCATATTGACGTGGGCGTGCGCGATGCCAAGCGAGGTCGCGGTGAGCACGACGCGCTCGAAGCTGCGACCGACATCGACCCAATGGCGTTTGTCATTTTCCCGGGCAATGAAGAGCAGCAGCAGCGAGGACTGACGGATCGCCTTCTCCTGCCGATCGGCCTCGCCTTCTGGCTTCACCAGCCTCGTCATGATCCAGCGGCCGAGCCAGCGCGGCACGGCGGGAAAACCCAATGCCGCAGCGGCGAGGCCATCCTGTCGAGTCGATACCTCACGCCGGGTAAACCGGATCCATGACACCAGCTCCGCGACGAAGGCCGGATCATTGAACTGGACGATGTTGGCCTCCCGGACGAAGTCGATGAGCGGCTCGATGTCCGGATCGCCGACGCGGAACGGGCGTATCTGCACGGACTCGCAGCCATTGGCCTCCAGCATCGCGGTCAGATCGGAGGCGTCGATCGCTCGTCCGTCGTAGGTTCCGCGGTTCGACTGGCGCTCGGGAATGGCGCGGAACAAGGCGTCGGTGTTCTCACTGGCGCCCTCCGACAGCCGAACCCGCAGACAGGGCTCCGGTTCATCGGCGGGGAAAGACTCGACCCTGGCGGCAAGCCCCTGATGCGCGGCTGCGACGATGAGATTGTCGAGCGCACAGCCGAGGCTGATGAACAACGCGTGATCGTCCGGGTCGACGACCGGCAGGCGCCGGGACAGGTCAGGAAAGATCCGAATCCCGTCCTGATGCACCGAGAACTGCCACGGCTGCGTGTTGTGTCCGGAAGGTGCGCGCACCGCGAAGGGGATCAGCTGCTCGGCAATGTATTCCATATCGCACCTTCGGGCTATCACGAGTGAGGTGAACGACGGTCTACCGATCACGCTGATGGCGATCGGACCGGGGAACAAGATTGCGCATGAACATTTGGCGCGCGGACGCTGGCCCATGCGACCCATCAGGGCTTTATCATCCCCACCGCGATGAAGATCGGCAACCTCTATGGCATCCCCGAATACGCCCCATTCTTTCGCGCACGCCTCACCCGGGTTGAGTCCTGATCATGGGCTGAGGTCCAGCGCGGACCGTTCTATCCGGAGCGCATGCCGCTGGTTCCGTTTCGGCCCTCCCAGGACGGCTCCGGGCACCTGGCAGCGCAGTTCGACAGGGTCATGGCCTGAGCATGACCCGGTAGCGCTCGATGAAGGACGGGGCCGAGTCTCGGATCTCGAGGGTTCTCGACCGCGAGCAGGACACCCCTGACGGCAAGACTGGAGGTCACGATGGACGCTTTCACATTCCGGCTGCTCGACCAAGCGCTGTTCCTGCTACACGCGGCCCTGGTGCTGTTCATCCTCACCGGCTGGATGTGGCCACCCACCCGGCGCCTGCACCTGCTTGTGGTGGTGCTCACGCTCGGCTCTTGGGTCGGGCTCGGCGCCTGGTACGGCTGGGGCTACTGCCCGCTGACCGACTGGCATTGGCAGATCAAAGCCGCCCTCGGCGAGACCGCATTGCCTGCGTCGTACATCAAGTACTACGCCGACGCGCTGACGGGTACGTCCTGGAATCCGATGCTCATCGACGTTTGGGTCGTCGGCTTGGCGCTGGCGGCGCTGGTCGTGTCAGCGGTGTTGAACGGGCGCGACTGGAGGCGGCAACGAGCCAGCAAGCGCGGGTGATCGAGGCGAGTCAGCACAGGGGGAAAGCACCAACCGCATCGAAGCGCGGGTTGCTTCGTCGCCATCGACGCCCAACTCCAGAGGCATGATCAAGCGCCCCCTTTTGGCCTTGCGCGCGCTGCTTCCAGGGCGCCTCGGTAAGCCTCGCCAGCCGCCTGCGACTGTGGCTCGGGTCGATCTCGATCGGCTGTTGGGCACCTGGTTCGAGGTGGCCAGGCTACCCAATCTCGAGGCGGACGGCCCTTGGCAGGACAGCGTCAATGTGACCGCGACCTATACGAAGCGTGCGGATGGGCGCATCTTCGTCCAAACCGTCGCCCATAACGCGAAGGCGGGGATGCGCCGCAGCGAGGTCAACGGTAGCGTTCATCCCGCCGATCCGAGTGGCTCGAAGCTGATCTTGCGCTTCTTCAAGCTGATCCGAGGCGACCTCTGGGTGATTGGATTGGACCCTGATTACCGATGGGCGTTGATGGGCACGCCAAGCCGCAGGCGGCTTTGGCTCATCGCCCGCGCTCCGCGCATCGAACCCGAAGACTTTGACCAGGCCATGGCGATCGCTGTCGCGCAAGGCTACGATGCGGCGCGTGTCAGACCGACCCGGCAACGGGTCGTGTCCTGACGGTAGGCCGGCGGTATGGGTGCCTTGCGCGCATCCGATCCGATCCTGGTTGCGAACCCAGACGCGGCACGCACTCCGCGCGATCACAGCGTAGCGACGAAGCCGAGAACGGCCTCTGCCGCCTGATCCAGATTCTGCTCCCAGTTGCGGCCGGATTGCCGGCGCGGCTTGAAGCTGTGATCCCCGTCCTCGATCCAGGCCAGTCGAATCGACGGCGCGAGCGCGTAGCCGGCGATCTCGTCCGGCGTGCCGAAGGGATCGCGGGTGCCCTGACAGATGAGCGTTGGCGTGCGCAGGCCGCGCAGTTGCTCGGTGCGCAGCCGATCCGGCTTTCCCGGCGGATGGAACGGGTAGCCGAGGCCGACCAGCCCGGCGACGCCTCGCTCATCGGCGATCAGACTGGCCATGCGCCCGCCCAGGGATTTGCCGCCGATCAGCAGGCGTCGAGCGTCAGTCCCCGCGGCAAGCGCCTGGTCGATGACCCGATTCCAGCGCTCCAGCAGCACCGGCTCCCGGTCCGGCGGTTTGCGCCTGCCGGTGCGCCGGATCTCGGCCATGTACGGGAACTCGAAACGGATCACCCGCATCCCGGCTTGGCCCAACGCACTGGCCATCTGTGCCATGAAGGGTGAATCCATGCCCTGACCCGCACCATGGGCCAAGACCAGGGTCCAGTGCGCATCCGGGGGCCCGTCGGTCAATGAATCGAGCTCATCTGCGGGGTTGTCAGACATGACGTGGCGGCCTCATGATCAGTGAACCAGCGCATCCGCAGCATCATCCCGCAACAGCAGTCAGCAAGACGATGAAGGTGATCGACATCCAAGCGACCCTAAATTCGATGAGACAAGCGTGTTTGCTCGCGATCAGGTGACCCTGGCACGCAGCCCAACACACCCTTCCCGTGCTTCGCGTGGCCATTCTCGCCGACACTCACGGCTGCCTGGACGCGCGGGTGGAGGCCTTGGTAGCGACCTGCGACCTGGCGGTTCACGGCGGCGATATCGGTAACGCGGAGGTCTTGCAGCGCCTGCGGCCGCGTCAGGGACGGGTCATCGCCGTCATCGGAAACAACGACCTTCCACGCAAGTGGTTGCCAGAGCAAGCGCAGGTCCTGGATGGCCTGCGAGAGCACGAGAACCTGATGCTACCCGGTGGGACACTGGCGGTCATCCACGGCCACCAGCTCGCCGCCCGGAATCGCCATGAGCGTCTGCGCCGCCGCTTCCCGCAGGCCCGCGCCATTGTCTATGGGCATAGCCACCGTCTGATCGCCGATCGCGATGCGGAGCCCTGGGTGCTCAATCCCGGCGCTGCGGGCCGGGCACGGACCTTTGGCGGACCCTCCTGCATCGTACTCGACGCCGCGGAGCATCGCTGGTCACTGCGCATCGAGCGCTTCGAACCCTTGACATGCCACGGACGCTCGTCCTGAAGCCGCCCTGTTGTTGATTGTCGCTGTCCCTCCCACGATGGCCACGCAGGACGCAGGCGTAAGTCGCTACACTTCGGAGCAAGCAACCCCTTGGAGACTGTGCATGCGAATCCCTGTCCCGATCATCTTCGTTGTCGTTTCAACAGCAGCGCTACTCTCTTGCGGGCAGCAACAGCCACCTCAGGATGTTGATCCAAGGGTGGGCCGCGACTGCTTCGAGTCGCATGAGGCCTCTCTGCCGCCCGGCAGCCAGTACGAGGGGATCGCCGAGGCCTCCGATAACCGCATCACCATCCGTGCGATGACTGGTACTCAGGTGGAAAGGTTCGATTGCTCACTGGGACCAGACGGCACGGTGACCCAGAGCAGCGACTGAGCTTGAGGTCGTCGCCGAACCCATTGTTCCCGTGGTGAGCGTCACCGTGGCGCGACGACCGCCTCAGGCTGAAGGCGACCAAATCCGGGCGGCGGACGACGGTGCTGGGTCGCTTGCTCATAGGCGTAAGCATATTGGAACAGCTTGTGCTCATCGAACGGCCGCGCCAGCAGTTGCAGGCCCAGCGGCAGGCCGCTTTCGCTGAACCCCATCGGCACCGTGATGGCCGGTTGCCCGGTATGGGGCGCAATGACTGGGCTGTTGTTGCCGTGCGGGCTCTCGCTGTCGCCGAGAAGGCGCGGCGGATGGCTCCAACTGGGGTAGATGATCGCGTCGATCTGGTGTTCATCCATCGCGGCGAGGACGGCTTCGAGCAAGGCCTTGCGTCGCGGATCACCCTGGACGTCAACGCAGGGCGGCTGTTGTGAACTGGGATCAGCGTCGACCGCCATGGCCCACTGCATCGCTCCGGCGCTCTGGGGCAAGAATTGGTTGCTCGCCACCACCTCATCCAGAGAGCGGATGGGGGCCTCTGGTCCCAAGGTTTGAAGATAGCGGTTCAGATCGTAGCGGAAACGGCTGCAGAAACCCGTGGCATCGGTCAGGCGCTCGAGATCGGGAATTCGGAACGGATCGAGGATGACAGCGCCGGCTTGGCGCAGATCTTCAATCGACTGGTCGAAGCGCGCCACGACCTCGGGGTCGGCGATGTCTGTCTCCGCAGCCGCATCC
>NZ_NHSH01000040.1:0-35043 GCF_016653315.1 Halochromatium roseum
GCCATTCAATTATTAATAGGGTCGAATTATAACTTTTCAAGGTTAAGCTGTTGTTTTGAAAAAGCTTACTGAAAGAATGCTCGTCAGGTTACTGAAAAATAAAAAAATATTATTTAGTCACAAGTCTTTTATTTTAGCCTTGGGAGATCAGCTTGTTTTGGGCGCATTTGTGATTAAATTCCAGTATCCTGACTGGAGCGCAAGATTCACTGAACTCCTGCGCTCGTCTGGTCGCATGATTTGGCCGCTCGCCTATTTCTTCCTGTTTGCAGCGCTTCTGGTCATTGATCGTCTTGTTAAAAAATTTGTTCTAGGTTTTGTGATTGCGATTATTGTTCTGGTTCAATATTGGGATGTTTCCAGCTGGCATGGATTTGTACAGCAGCAAATTACCAACGCTTCATCAGCTAGCTCGAGTGTTTTTGCTTGGAGATCCGATCCGCAGGTCATGCGGATGCTCACAATGGCTAATGAAATACAGCTACTGCCCGGTGATGATTGGCAACAACTTAAAATCATAAGCTGGCTATCAGCAAGATATGATCTGGTCAGTAATGTTGCCTATTTCGCTCGTACGAGTCCTAGCGTTCTGCGAACTAAAGCACAGGGGCAGCTTGACGCCCTGGCTCAAGGTGAACTCGTTCCAGGTGTGGTGTATGCAATCACTGATGCGGAGTTAGTGCTTGCGACCTGTCAGCGCTCAGGTGTGTTTTGCTACTCGGTCGATAAGATGGCGCTTGCAATAATAGCTAATCAACTATAAGCGTTTTATTGTGCAATGTCACCATTGTCATTGCAAAAAAAGAACCATAACCAGGGTCAATGTCTAGATGTTAAAATGCTAAAATGTAACAGACTTCTTGGCTATGGTTTTATTCGCTACCTCATGGTAGGCATTGTTCTTTTTATGATTGATTGGGTTGTTTTTTATTCCATGCTGCTGGTGATGGAAGCGAGTATTGATATGGCACAAATTGTTAGTCGCGCATGCGGGGCTTCTTGTGGTTTTGTCGTCCACAAATATTTTAGCTTTCGCGAGCTAACGCGACTGCGGTCATCCCGTACGGTATATCAAGGCTTTGGCTATTTCCTTGTCGCCCTTTTTAATATCATGATTTCACCGTTATTGCTTAATCTCGTTCTGATGCTGACGGCTGACACACTGTTCATCTCTAAGATTATCCTTGAAATGATTCTAGTGTTGCAGACCTATTTGTTGATGTTGCTGGTTTTTCGCTGGGATCGTCTTGCGTTGTTCACTGGTGTTCGGTTTTAGCGAGGCATGAGTAATGACGTTTTCTTGGCGAAAAATAACGAGCATGCGGGTGTTTGACCTGAAGACTTTGTTAGCATTCCGCATCCTAATCGCTGCCTTGATTGGTGGTGGAATTTCTATATGGATTCTATCGCTTGAATTCATTGTTGGTACCGCGGATGCCGTCAGATTCCCGCGGGGTGATCAAGCACAAGCGTTAACGGGTGCGCTGTATTTCTTTCAGGACCACTGGCATCTGCCGCTCTTTGCGATTGAGAATACCGGATTTGATTTGCCGGTCAATCTCGCCTTTACTGACAGTATTCCATTGCTGGCGTTGATTTTTAAGCCTTTGAGTATGTGGCTATCGATGCCAATCAATTATTTTGGCTACTGGATATTGATATGTTTTGTCCTGCAGTCAGTGTTTTTTATTCTGATATTAGATCAGTTAAGAATACGTGGGTTGGTGCCGGTGATCAGCGGGGCTATTATGATCTGCCTCGCTCCAGCAATGCTTTATCGTTTTTGGCTATGGCATCCAGCGCTTTGTGGACATTTTTTATTAACCGCGGCAATCTTTGGTTATTTGGTTGCTGATCATTGGCGTTCCACCCATTTTGTGTTGTTCTGGGGCGTGGAGCTGATTGCGGCACTCTGGATACATCCCTACTTTTTAGCCATGACTTATCCGGTGTTTATGCTTGCGATCATGAGGCGTCAGGGTTTTGCCTGGCACCGACAAGTCATTGCAAACAAGGTGATACTGCTCGTCGCGGTCACGGCGGCAATTGTACTGGCCGGATGGATTGGAGGGCACATCGGGGCGGGGTTCGACTCAAGAGCACCGAGCGATGGCTATGGAATCTATTCTATGAATTTGCTTGCTCCATTTGGTGCCATGGGAATGAGTACACTCTTCCCTGGTGGAGGCTATGCTCAGGGTACCGCTGCCCAGATCGATGGGTTCAACTATCTTGGCGCGGGTGTTTTTTTTGGTAGCCTTCTGTCACTTGTCGTTATCTATCGGGATTGGTCTAGCCACTCGGTTCGGGTGATGATGGCAGTGATGGAGACTTGGCCTCTTCTCATCCTTGTTGTGCTCTTCGCGCTGTACTCGTTGTCAAACCGTATATATTTCGCGGACATGCTTATTGCCGAGTATGAGGTGCCCGGCCTGATTCTTGGTTTGTTTGATACGTTTCGAGCATCGGGGCGTTTTTTTTGGATTGTTTATCCGCTGATGGTTGCAACGATCTGGTGGATTGTTTCACGAGCGTTCACTCCGCCAAAAGCAAATGTCATTATTCTCACCATTGTTGGTCTGCAGCTGATTGATACGTCGTCATTAAGAGATGCCATGGCCTCGGAAAAGCCTCCAGGTGAGATTGCCGTCAGCCGGGAGTGGCATGAGCTGATTTCCCGATACCATAGGATTGAACTCTACCCGCCGAGTCACTGTACCGATGACTGGGATAACATTGAGGATAACTTTTCATTGCAACTTCTTGCTGGCTATTATGGCCTGAGTACCAACAGTGTCTCTTCGGCGCGATTGGTTGTTCCCTGCGAGACAAGAAAAGCCGAGGCAAAAGTAACTGCTTTGACGCCTGGAAAGCTTGTATTCTTCCGTCGAGATGTATACGGTCAAGATTTTATCGAATCTCGAGGCTGGGCCGACTCTTGCGATACACGTGGTCAGTTTTATGTCTGCTCCAGTTCTGGTCGTTGATCAACCCGGCGCGATGCCGGAGTTATCTATTGTTGTCCCTGTTTATAATGAGGCCGAGGCTATATTGCCGTTTCTGTCCACGGTCATCAACTGTGTTGAATCTAGTGCCTCAAGTTTTGAGTTAATCATTGTCGATGACGGCTCGGAGGATGAGACCGCGCTGATCGTTAGCCACCTATCGGCGCGGGATTCAAGACTGACTCTCGTGCGATTATCACGCAATTTTGGTAAGGAGGCGGCATTAGATGCAGGCTTGATGATCGCCAAGGGTCGGGCGCTTTTGTTTATGGATGCCGATTACCAGCATCCGCCGTATTTGATTGCCAGCATGGTTGAGTCTTGGCGCGCTGGTGCTGATGTGGTCAATGCCAAAAAGCGCGCAAGAGGTTATGAGCATCGCTGGTACCGTTTCCTTTCCCATCGTTTTAATCAGTTATTTACTTCACTGTCGGGTGTCCCGCTTGATGGCGCTAGCGATTTCAAGCTGATCGATCGTCAGGTAGCCGAGGCGTTGAAGCAATGCCCGGAGCGCAACCGCTTCTTCCGTGGCCTGGTTGCATGGGTGGGTTTTCACCAGCAGGATATCTTATTTGATGTTGGCGAGAGGCATGCGGGACGATCAGGTTGGTCGTATGGACGCTTGTTCTCCTATGCTGTCAACAATATTTTGGCATTTACATCGTTTCCTTTGATCGCAATTGCTGGTCTTGGAGCTGCCGCGATTGTGGTTTCAGTGGTACTTGTTATCCAAACCCTGTTCAATTACATGTTGGGCAATGCGGTACAAGGGTTTACAACCGTGCTTGTCGCTATCGCATTCTTTGGTAGCGTCACGCTCTTGTCGGTGGGTGTTGTTGCCTTATATGTCGCGAAAATCTATGATGAGCAGAAAGCTCGGCCGGTCTATTTAGTCAAAGTAACTCGCCGCCAGTGCGAACGTCATGAATAAAGCCCTGTGCTACATGGATTTACTCGCGCTAGCTGGTAGGTGCTTTTGGCCAACGGAACAGGGGCCATCATGACCCTGGCATTGATCCTCCAGTTCACCCGTCAAGATCTCGTCGACCGTTACGCCGGCTCGCTGCTTGGCGGGCTCTGGACCTTCATCCAGCCGCTGGTCAACATGCTGGTGTTTATCCTGGTGTTCTCGCAGCTCATGGGCGCGCGGCTGCCAGCGTTCAGCGGCAGCGGTCGTTTTAGTTATAGCATCTATCTGGTCGCCGGGCTGCTCGGCTGGATTGCCTTTGCCTCGACGCTGACCCGCACCACCACGGTCTTCATCGATAAGGCGCACCTGATCACCAAGGTGCGTCTCTCGCTGTGGTGGCTGCCGCTGTTCGTCGTGCTGAGCGACAGCATCATCTTTCTGATCTCGGCGGGCTTCTTCCTCGGCTTCTTGCTGCTGATCGAGCATCCGATCACCGCGCGCTTCCTGTGGATTCCCCTCATCTTCGTGGTGCAGCAGAGCTTCGCTTATGCGCTTGGCCTGGTGCTGGCGATCCTAGGCGTCTTTCTGCGCGATATCCGTGAGTTGGTCACCGTGGTGCTGCAGCTGTGGTTCTGGCTGACGCCGATCGTCTACGTCTTCAGTATCATCCCTGAGGCCCTGCAGCCTCGGATGCAGCTCAACCCGATGTTTCCGGTGATCGATGCCTATCACTCCGTGGTGCTGTTCAACGCTCATCCACAGCCGTTGGGCCTGATCGTGCTCGTTGTCCTCACTGCGCTTCTGTTCGCGCTGGGCCGCTGGCTGTTCGTCCGCCTCGAGCGCGACATCCGTGACTTGATTTAACCATCATGATCGAAGCCATCGGGCTCACCAAGACCTTCAAGCTCTATCGCAGTCCTTCCGACCGCTTGCTCGAGAGCCTGCTGCGCAAGCCGCGTCACCGGCGCTATATCGCCTTGGATGAGGTCTCCTTTGCAGTAGAACCGGGCGAGACGCTCGGTATCCTTGGCCGCAATGGTGCCGGTAAGTCGACCTTGCTGAAGCTGTTGATGGGCGTGTTGCTACCGGATCGGGGCGAATTGCGCCTGAGCGGAAAGCTGACTGGTCTGCTGGAGCTTGGCACAGGTTTCGATACCAGCCTCACCGGGCTGCAGAACATCGAGCGCAATGGCCGGTTGCTCGGCATGAGCGGGCAGGAGATTGCCGATCGGCGCGCGGAGATCATCGCCTTCTCCGAGCTGGGCGATTACATTGGCGAGCCGTTGCGGACCTATTCCTCGGGCATGACGATGCGGCTGGCGTTTGCGATTGCCATCCATGCCGATCCGGCCTGCTTTCTGGTCGATGAGGCGCTCTCGGTGGGCGATGCCCACTTCCAGCAGAAGTGCATTCGGCGCATCAAGCAGTTTCGCGATCAGGGCGGCAGCCTGATCTTCGTCTCGCACGATCTGAACGCGGTCAAGGTGCTCTGTGATCGCGCTATCGTGCTTGAGCGTGGCCGGGTGGTGGCCGCGGGCACGCCGGATGCGGCGGTTAATGCCTACAACCGCATCATCGCCGATCTGGATGAGGATGCGCCGCTGCAGGCGTCTGTTGATGAGGCGGTTGGCGGCTACGGCAATCGTGCGCTTGAACTCATCGGTGGCGAACTCTGTGGCGAGGTCTCGGGTGCCGATCTGGTCAGCGCGGGCGAGCCGGTCTCTGTGTGCTTACGGATCAAGGCCCAACAGCGGATCGAGGACTTCACCCTAGGGATCCTGATCCGTGATCGCTTTGGTCAGGATGTGTTTGGCACCAACAGCTATTTTCTCGGGCAGCCGCTGACGGCGAGCGCAGGCGAGCGCCTGACAGTCGAGCTGTGCTTCCCGATGAATCTGGCGCCGGGCAAATATACCCTGACGGCGGCCCTGCACAGTGCCCACAATCATCTGCAGGATTGCTATCACTGGTGCGATAATCTGCTGCGCTTCGAGGTCGCCGGTATCATCGGGCCGGTGTTCTATGGCATCGCGCGCCTTGAGCCCCGGATGCGGGTGTATCCCGGCGGTCATGGCCCGCAGCCACCCTCGGAGGATGAAACGCGCGCGATTTCGGCTTAAGCCTGTGAACGAAGCCTGAGCGCCTCGGCGATCCTGAGTATCCAGATTCGGTCATCATCCAGACTGCCCTGCTGTTCTGGGGCAGACGTGTCGCCAACCACCAACCTCCCTAGCTGATCCGCATGAGCCAGCCCGACGTTGCCTCACACCAACCGCTCGACGTCGATGCGCTGATCGCTCGCATCAAGGCCGAGGCGGGCACTGATCAGGATGCCCTGCCGATGCCGGCGCTGGTTGGCGACGCCCTCAACAGCGCCGGTCAAGCGGATCAGCGCCCAGCCTCCGCATCGGCACTCGGCTGGCTGTTGAGCGCACTCAGCGACGAGGCCTTTCTCGAGGGCGCCTATCGAACGCTGCTCGGGCGAGCACCCGATGCGGTTGGCGCCGATGCCTATCGCCGTTCGTTGGCGCGTGGTGGTAGCCGCTTGCTGATCCTCTATATCCTTCGGTATTCGGCGGAGGGGCGGGCATGGGCCGGCGAGGCGGCTGCGTCTCGCAGCCACCTCAATCTGCTGCGGCAGCCCATGCTGCTATCGCGGCTGCGCCGCTATCTCAAGCGGGGTGGAACCTTGTCTGGCCTGCTGGGCCGGATGAAGGCCGTTGCCAGCGGGCCGGTCGCTGGCGGTCTTAGCCCTAGCCCTAGCCCTAGCCTTCTGAGCCCTAACAGCACTCAGCGACCGCAGCTGAAGCCTGCACCTTGGCTGTGGCTCTATCGGCTAGCGCCAGTGAAACGGCCATTGGGGCCATTCTTGCGGTTCGCGGAGCGGCGCTATCTGCGCAAGCATCCCGAACTCTATGCTCAGCAGGCAGTGTGGCAGTCTAACCAGCGTATCGATCAGCAGCACATCCGAGTCAGCCAGGTGGATGAGCGAGTCAGTCGGCTTAAGGCCGAGGCTGTCGAGACTCAAACTGGACTCGAGCACGAGGTTCAGCGTCGCGAGCGCCTGAGTAAAGATCTCGACTTCTTTCGCAGCGATCTCATCTATCATCGCCAGCAAGCCCAGGAGTTACTCACAGCGTTACGTTCAGCACAGGGCCAACGTACGCAGTCGTCTTATCATGACCAAGCGCCGGCACATCAAGGGCCAACAGCGCGCGAGTCGCTTGTCACCGAGCCGCTTTCTAACGAGGCGATCGCAACGGCGGCCGCGTCTCTGCAAGCGGTTCTGGACGCAACGGTCGACGATCGCCTCGATGCCTACTACGTCGCCTTTGAAGAGGAGTTCCGCGGCTCGCCGGAGCAGATCCGCGCAACCCAGGAAGGCTATGTGGCCGATCTGCTAGGCGCTGCTGTTGTTACCCCGGAGACGCCAGTGCTGGATCTCGGCTGTGGTCGTGGCGAATGGCTCGGCCTGCTCGCTGAGTCTGGTTTGCATGCGCAGGGCGTCGATAGCAACCGGGTGATGGTCGAACGCTGCCGTTCCTACGGACTCGATGCGCGCTGCGAGGATGCGCTGAGCGCGCTGCAGGCCCTGCCGGATGCGAGCCTCGGAGCGGTGAGCGCCTTTCATCTGATCGAGCATCTGCCCTTCGCGCTGCTGCATGCACTGCTCGAGCAGGCGCATCGGGTGCTGTGTCCTGGTGGCCTGTTGATCCTGGAGACCCCGAATCCGGAGAATGTCCTGGTCGGCAGCCACACCTTCTATCACGACCCCACCCATCGCAACCCGATGACGCCGACCGCCACGCGTTTTCTGGTGCGCTATCTCGGGTTTGCCGATCCCGAGATCCGCCGGCTTCATCCGTACCCCGAAAGTGCCAAGGTGCCCGGTCAGGATGCGCTGACCGAGCGGGTCAATGGCCACCTCTGTGGTCCGCAGGATTTTGCCCTCATTGCACGCAAGCCTAAGCGTCCAGTCGCGGCGCAGCGGGTGCCGTCCTCGACAGGGCGGGCAACTGCGACCGATGCGACCCAGCCCGCTGCATGAGAGTCCTGGTCACCGCCAATGTCACCCCCTTTCTCCAAGGGGGCGCCGATTATCACATCGAGGGCCTGACTGCAGCTCTGCGGGCGCAGGGCCATGAGGTCAGCTGCTTGCGTCTGCCGTTTAATTACCATCGGCCGCGCGACATTGATGCGCTGATGACCTTCTGCGATGGGCTCGATCTCAACCAGCCGAATGGTCAGCGGGTTGATGCCCTGATCAGTCTGCAGTTTCCGACCTATGGCGCCTTGCACGACAACCATCGGCTCTGGCTCATGCACCAACATCGCAGCGCCTATGAGCTGTTCGATGCCGCCGAGGCCAGTGCTGAGGATGAGGCTCGGCGTGATCGCATTCAGGCCTTCGATACCCGTGTGCTGGGGCGTATCCCAAAGCGGTTCGCCAACTCGGCGCGGGTCGCCGAGCGCCTGCATCATTACAACGGACTCGAGGCCGAGCCGCTCTATCATCCGCCCTTTGCCGCAGAGCAATTTCATTGCGCCGAGGCTGAGGGCTATCTGTTCTTTCCGTCCCGTTTCGAGACCCTCAAGCGTCAGGAGCTATTGATCCGCGCTGCGCGCCATCTGCAGACCTCGGTGGTGTTTCTGCTCGCGGGCGATGGCGGGCAGCGTGCGCGCTGCGAACGGCTGATCGCTGAGCTTGGGGTTAGCCAGCGTGTGCGCCTGCTGGGCCGGGTCAGCGAGGCCGAGAAGCGTGCCTTTTATGCCCACAGCCTGGGCGTCTTCTATGGCCCGCGTGATGAGGACTATGGCTATGTCACGCTCGAGGCGATGCTCTCCTCCAAGCCGGTGATCTGCTGCACGGATGCCGGGGGGCCGCTGGAGTTGGTTCGCCATCAGGAGACCGGCCTGGTGGTCGAGCCGACCCCAGAGGCAGTGGCGGCCGCTGCCGATCAGTTGCAGCGTGATCCAGCGCTGGCGCGAGCGCTTGGCGAGGCTGGGCGTCAGCGTTATATCGACCTTGGCATCGCTTGGGCGCATGTGGTGCGGCGCCTCTTGGCGTAGCCGGCGGCATTGGTAGGAACGAGCATCCATGAAGATTGCGATCGTCGCCCCGAGTGGCGTCCCGTTTCAGGTCGGTGGCGCCGAGAAGCTTTGGTGGGGGCTGCAGGCCGCCATCAATCAGCTCAGCGAGCATGACGCCGAACTGATCAAGCTGCCGAGTCCAGAGCAGGATTTCTGGGGCCTGATCGATAGTTATCGCGCCTTCAGTCAGCTGCAACTGGACCACTTCGACCTGGTCATCAGCACCAAGTATCCAGCCTGGATGGTCGCGCATCCAAACCATGTCTGCTATCTGCAGCATAAGCTGCGTGGTCTCTACGATACCTATCACTTTACCGGGCTGCCCACCGTGCTGCCGCGACTACCGCGCGTGCTGAAACCGCTGCAGGTGCTGCTTGAGTCCAGTCGTGGCGAGCGCGCTGAGCTGGAACCCCTGTTTGCCGAGCTTGAGCGCCTGCGCGTCGA
This sequence comes from Halochromatium roseum, assembly GCF_016653315.1. Lineage (GTDB taxonomy): Bacteria > Pseudomonadota > Gammaproteobacteria > Chromatiales > Chromatiaceae > Lamprobacter > Lamprobacter roseus. The sequence continues at coordinate 9,451 of NZ_NHSH01000040.1, forward strand.
GGCAATCAGCCCAACCTCAACGATTGCCGATCATTTTCTGCTACCGAGCCCCCTGGTGCGACGCATCATCCATGTGTTGGATGACATCGGTCTGGCGCCAAGTGCGATCCGCCGCTATCTGGCCATCTCAGCCACCGTCGCTGCACGTGCAGACTATTTCCCGGCTGGCGCTGAGGTTGCGGTACTGCATCATCCCTCGGATCTGCCACGTGCCGAGTGCAGCGCCTATGAATCGGTCTTCACCGCTAGCCGGCTCGATCATCCCAAGCGCTTGCACCTGCTGATCGATGCCTTCCGCCAGGTCGAGACCGATCGGTCGTTTCGGATTGCCGGCACCGGCCCGGCCGCTGCGGAGCTACAAGCGCGTGCTGCCGGTGATCCGCGCATCCAGTTCCTTGGTCATATCAGCGACGCGCAGATGATCCAGGAATATGGGCGCGCCCTGTTCGTGCCCTTCGTGCCCTATGACGAAGACTATGGCCTGATCACCCTGGAGGCGATGCGCGCCGCCAAGCCGGTGCTCACCAGCACCGATGCCGGCGGTGTCAATGAACTGGTCGAGCATGATCGCACCGGACTGAGCGTCGCGCCTGAGCCGGCCGCGTTGGCGGCGGCCATGCGGCAATTGATCGCTGATCCGGCGGCGACCCGCACCATGGGTGAGGCCGCGCGGGCGCGTGTGGCTGAGATCAACTGGCCGCAGACCCTTGAGCTGTTGCTTGACGAGCCGCTGCCGCAACGGCCATCGCAGCGGCAACCACAGCGGCATCTGCAAGAGAGAACCGTTCAGCATTCGGTCCAGCAACGCCCCAAGGTGGTGGTGGCGGTCGATTTTCCGATCTATCCACCGCGCGGTGGTGGCCAGGCCCGGATCTATCATCTGTATCGCGCGATCGCCCAAGCCGCCGACTGTACTCTGGTGACCCTCTGCGATGATCCAGCGCTTGCCGGCACCTTTCGGCTGGCGCCGGGCCTGATCGAGCAACGCATCGCGAAGAGTCGAGCCCATCGTAAGGCCGCGGTCGCGCTCAGCCTGGAGCTGGAGGTGTCGGCGGAGGACATCGCCACCCTGTTGCACCAGGGCAAGACCCCCGCCTATGCCCAGGCCCTTGCCGCGGCGGCGGCCGGCTGCGATCTGCTGATCGCTTCGCATCCCTATCTGTATCCGAGCATTCAGGGCTTGCGGGTGCCGCGCCTTTGGTACGAGGCGCACAATGTCGAGGGGGACATGAAGCGCGCCGTGCTCGGTGACGGATTGGTGGCAACAGGCTATCTAAGGCAGGTCGCCGCGACCGAGCATGCGCTCTGCCAAGCCGCTGAGCGCATCATGGTCTGTGCACGTACAGATGCGGAGCGCCTCTCGGTGCTTTACGGGATCGATACGGCAAAGTGCCTTGAGGTGCCAAATGGTGTTGACACTCAGGCTGTGCGCTTCGCCGATAATCAGCGGCGCGAATCCGTGCGCCAGCGTCTTGGGCTCGCGCAGCGCCGCACGGTGCTGTTTATTGGCAGCTGGCATCAACCGAACATTGAGGCCGTTTCGGCCCTGAAGCGGATTGCCGAACAGCAACCGGCGATCGATATCCTTGTCGTCGGCAGCGTTTGCAATCATCCGGTCATGCGACAGCGACCGAGCAATCTACAGGCCCTTGGCGTGTTATCCGATGCAGAGCTGACGGTTCTGCTCGAGGCCGTTGATCTGGCATTGAATCCGGTTACGAGTGGTTCTGGCACCAATCTGAAGATGCTCCACTACGCTGCCGCTGGATTGCCTATATTGACCACGCCATTCGGCAACCGCGGGTTAGTCTTTCGCGCTGGCAAACATCTCGAGTGCGCAGATCTCTCTGAGCTTCCCGCCGCCTTGTCTCGACTGCTCGTCGATCAGCGAGATGGTCTTGAGGCGCGCGCGCGTGCGGCTCGCGTGCTCACCGAAAGGCACTACGATTGGCGCTTGATTGCTAAGTCGGTGGCTCAGGCATTAGGCGCTATCCCTGGGCAGACCTAGGAAAACAGAGCCGCCTTTGTGGCCGCGGTCAGTCGCCACGCATCGAAGCCGCGAGTGCATCGGTGAGGGGGCGCATCACATAATTCAGTGCGGTTCGCTCACCCGTGATGATGAATACATCGGCCGACATGCCAGCGAGGATCGGCTGCTCATCGAGCAACAGTCGTTGTTCCTCCGGTACCTCGATGCGCGCGAGGAAGTACGGCTGGCCATCTGCTGTTTCGAGGCGATCTGCGGAGACCGTTGTGACCCGGCCACGCACCACCGGTGTGGTGCGAAAATTCAGTGCGGTGAAGCGCACGTCGGCCTCTAGGCCGGCATGAACCTTGTCGATGTCATCCGGGTTGACCTCGGCATCGACCACCAAGCGCTCGGTTTCGGGGATAATATCCATTAGCTTGTCTCCCGGGGCTAGCACGGCGCCTACTGTGTGTACCTCGAGTCCGACGACGCGGCCGCCAACGGGTGCCTCGATCGTTGTGCGCTGGACCTGATCGGTGAGGCGTCGTTGACGCTGCTGGGCATCAAAGATCCGTTGTCGCACTTCGCTGAGCTGACTGACAACATCGGTTCGGAAGCTCTGTTGGGCCTGCTGGATCTCGAGCTGGGTCTCCTCAATACTGAGTTCGGCCTGGGTGCGCTGCGTGCGCACCGTCGACAGATCCCCGCGCACTTCAGCGAGTTCGCGCTCTAAGAGGCGAAGCCGAACCTTATCACCAAGTCCGTCGGCGAACAGCGAGCGCAGACCGGTGAGTTCTTCCCCGTAGAGTGCAATGCGCTCTTCGAAAAGTACTTCGCGCTCCTCAAGCCCCTCTATCTCCTTGCGGAGCGAGAGAATGCGCTGTTTGAGAACGTTGATCTTACCTTGGAGATCAAGCCGACGCTCTTCGAAGACTGCGCTTTCAGCGGCCATGAGGTCGTCTAAGCGCGGGTCAGCTTTGGCCAGCTCTAATAGGGAGCCTGAGAATGCCACCTGCTCGTTGCCGTCACGCTCGGCTTTCAGACGTGCCTCAATCGCCTGTGCGGCGCCAAGCTCACTGCGAACGGCGTCGAGTTGCGAGGCGAACTGAGTATCATCGAGGAGTGCGACTGGCTCGCCGGCCGCGACCAGATCGCCTTCACGCACCAGCAGTTTACGAATGATACCGCCTTCCAGATGCTGAACTGCCTGTCGGTAGGACTCCACCGTGACCACGCCGCGAGCGACGGCAGCGCCATCAATCTTGGCCGAACCAGCCCAGCCGACGACTCCGAAGAGTAGGAAAAAGCTCAGCGCGTAACCAAACCAACGCAGGCCTCGATCACTCTTCAAGGCCTCAGGAGCACGCGGGAGCGTATTTTCCGTCATCTTCATCTTGGTGGTCATGCTGAGCATTGCCTCTGACGTCTTGACCCCGCTCCGCATCGGAGCGGACCGATCAAAGACCACTATTGGGTGGCTTCGTTGCTACCTTCGGCCGACTCCAGCAGCCGCTGGGTGCCGCCTGCAAGGCTCAATGACTTCGGTTTCAGTACTCGCGAGAGCACTTCGTCACGCGGGCCGAAGGCCTCGACCTGGCCGTGCTTGAGCACCAAGACCTTGTCTACGGCCTTAAGCATGTTGGGGCGGTGCGAGATAACGATCAACGTGCATCCAGCAGCGTTAAGGTCTGCCATGGCCTCGAACAGTGCCTTCTCGCCACGCTCGTCGAGACTCGAATTTGGCTCGTCGAGAATCACCAGGCGCGGATCACCGTAGAGCGCACGCGCCAGAGCAATGCGTTGCCGTTGTCCGCCGGACAGGCCTAGCCCACCTGGGCCGATCATCGTGTTGTAGCCATTCGGGAGTTGGGAGATCAGCTCGTGGGCGCGCGCGCGAACAGCGGCATCGACCACTAGAGCGTCGTCCATCAGATTGAAACGACCGATGTTCTCGGCAATGGTTCCAGCGAAGAGTTCGGTGTCTTGCGGCAGATAGCCGATATGATGACCGAGTTCTTCGCGGTTGTAGAGGCTGATGTCAGCGCCATCAAGCCGCACCGATCCAGCCATCAGTGGCCAGATCCCCAATACCACGCGGGCGAGGGTCGACTTGCCGGCAGCGGAGGGCCCGATGACCCCAAGGGTTTCACCTGCGGTGATCTCGAAGCTCACCCCGCGCAGCACAGGATGTTCGGCGCCCGGTGGGCGCGCTACCACACCTGCGAGCTGAATGCGACCCTCTGGAGCGGGTAGCGAGAGTTGCCGCTGACGCGCTGGCATGATTTCGAGTAGAGCGTGCAGGCGCCCATAGGCGGCGCGGGCACTGAGCAGCGATTTCCAGTTGCCGATGACCTGTCCGAGGGGACCAATCGCCTTACCGGCAAGAATGGCCGCGGCGATAATGACACCAGGTGTGATGAGCTGTTGGATTGCCAGATAACCAGCGGCGCCGAGAATGACCGGGCGGATCATGATCTGGATGAACCTACTCAACGACTCCATGCTGGCGCTGCGCTCCTGCGTGATGCCTTGCCAACCGAGCGTTTGTTCGTGCTGATCGCGCCAACGTTGGAAGATGCGCTCACGCATCCCGAGTGCTTCGATCACTTCGACATTGCGTAAATTCGCAGTCAACATCCGCCGCTCGCGAATGGCCTGTTCCGAGGCGATCATCGCCGGCTCACGCGTACGCACTTCGTTGATGACACCGATGATCAGCAGGAGGATGCCGCCGGTCAGCGCTAAGTAGCCCAGGACGGGGTGGAACAAAAAGATGATGGCGAGGAAGATCGGCACCATCGGCAAGTCGAAGAAACCGTTCAGCGCTCCGCCGCCAAGAAAATGACGCAGATGATCGAGATCCTCGAGCGGCTGTGTGGTCTCCTTGCCGCCGGTGCCGCGGGCAACGTCGACGGTTGCATTGAAGACGCGCTCGTTGATCATCGTGTCTAGGCGCGTTCCCATGCGAAATAACATCGTCGAGCGCACCCACAGCAGTAATCCCATGATGATCAACAGAAAGACCACCAACAGGAACAGGGCGACGAGCGTTGGCCCGCTGCGCGAGGGGATGATCCGGTCATACAGGCTGAGCATGAATAGGATCGGTGCCAGCATGAGCAGGTTGATCAGTAGGCTGAAGAAGCCCGCGCTGATGATGGTCGCACGCGTGCGAAGCAGTGCCTCTTTGATACTGTCGGTAGGGCGATGGTTGGGGTTCAGATGGTTGGGGTTCACCGGCTTCTAGTCTTCCCAAGCAAATGAGAGCGTGTCATCTTCACCTGCTCGTTCGAGATAGTCCTGGGCCTTTTCCTCAAGGTGCTGACGCTGCTGATCGTGGGCCTTAGCGAGCACCTTGTTCAAGGCCAAATGACGTTCTGAGAGTCCTTGGAAGAGTGCGAGCATCAAGGCGCCGCTGCGGTTCAGTTGGACTAGGGCTGAGCCATCTAGCTGTGCAAGCTTGGCTTGGTCGATACGCAGAAGCCTAGATATTGGATCTGGCTGCGAAGGAACGTCATTGGCTTCGTCCGTCTCTTCCATGAGCATTGGCCAGGCTTGCACGAGGTTGAGTTGTTGGAGTACCGCGCAGGCCTCGGCCGTTGCTGTTCGGCTGGCCTCCAGGGTTTCCAGGAAGGTTTGCATCTCTTTGATCGCTTCGCTCGGCTCGTTTCCCTCAAAGAACGGCTCGCTGTCTTCTTCTGTGTCGACGATCAAGCCACTGCTCTCATCGATATGCAGGACGAGATGCTGCTCCTGATCGCGTTTCAGACGAAAGGGATAGGCGCGCAGAAGTGCCGGTATGTAACTGCCCAGCCAGTTTCCGTTGGCGCCAACGTAGAGACAGTCGCCCTCGGGTCGTGACAAGATCGCCACAGGGAAGAGGCGATCATCGCGTTGCACAAAGCCAAACGGGAGCGACAACGTTGCCTCTTCGATCTCAGCGAGTACAAGGCCACAGAGCCCGACCTTGCGGGCGAAGCCATAAGTGTGACACTGCCGCCAGCGACGTTTTCCATGGCGCGAGTAGGATACCGCGACGGGCTCTGGCATCGGATCATCTCCTGACATTCGAGTGCGGGCCATTGGCTGTGCACAAGGCACAGTGGGTATGGCTTCATGATAACTTACTAACGTCGTGGCTTAGTATTTTCTCCATCCCAGACCGCCCCGCGCATGAATATCCTCTTCGTCCACCAAAATTTTCCTGGCCAGTTCAAGAGCCTGGCACCTGCTCTCGAGGCGCGTGGTCATCGCGTCGTCGCCCTTGGTCAAAATCCAGATGCGGATATTTCAGGCGGTATTGAACTGCATACCTATGGCTTGGAACGTGGACAAAGCCCGAATATTCATCCGCTGGCTATGGAGTTTGAGGTCAAGGTGATCCGTGCTGAGGCTGCCGCGCGTCAAGCCCAGGCCTTGGCCAGAACTGGCTTCCAGCCAGACGTCATTATCGCGCATCCAGGCTGGGGTGAGGCGCTGTATCTTAAAGACGTGTTTCCGCGTGCGCGCTTGATCGCCTACGCCGAGTTCTACTATCGTGCCACCGGCCAAGATTGGGGCTTCGACCCCGAGTTTCCGCGCCCAGACTTTGACGCCAGGATCAGTCTACACACCAAGAATGCCAATCTCTGCCTAGCCTTTGAGTCGGCAGATCAGTGTATCGCGCCAACCCACTGGCAGGCCTCGACGCATCCTGACTGGGTTCGTGCCAAGCTTCAGGTGATCCACGATGGGATCGATACCGATGCCATTCAGCCAAACCCCAAGGCGAGCATGTCGATTCCGAGCCGCAAGCTCCAGCTAGGGGCTGGTGCCGAACTACTGACCTTTGTGTCACGTAATCTCGAACCAGTGCGTGGCTATCATCGGTTCATCCGTGCGCTACCCGAGATTCTGCGTCGTCGCCCGAGGGCCTTGGCGGTCATCGTTGGTGGAGGCGGTTATGCCTATGGGGCGCGGCCAGGGCAGGGCAGCTATCGGCAACGGTTCCTCGAGGAAGTACAGGACCAGCTCGACCCGGCGCGCGTGATCATGATCGACCGTTTACCTCATAAGGCGCTGATTACGCTGTTTCAGATCTCGCGCTGCCACGTCTACCTCACCTATCCATTCGTGCTCTCTTGGTCGATGCTCGAGGCAATGAGCGCGGGTACCCTAGTCGTGGGCTCGCGAACCCCTCCAGTGGAGGAGGTGATTAGCGACGGCGAGAACGGTTACTTAGCAGACTTCTTCGATACCGGCGAGCTTGCTGACAAAGTCTGTGATGCTCTCGCCAGCCCGCATCAGCAAGCATCGCTTGGCCAATCCGCAAGACGAACGATTTCCGATCGCTACGACCTTCGGCGCTGTTCTCTGCCTGCTCTGCTTCGCTTGATCGAGCAAGTGTGATGGCAGTCGCAGCGGCGTCTCCAATTGGTGCGATCGTTGCGCTCCATGGCGACCTGTTGTTCGGCTGGGCCTATGATCCAGCGCAGCCCGATGAACGGTTAGTGGTCGAAGTGCTGGTCGATGGACAATACGTTGCCATTGCGCGCGCTGATCAGTGGCAGTTGCCTGGTCAGTGTGATGGGGATGGCTTCCATGGCTTTTGCGTGCAGCTGAAGCCAAGTTGGCTTAATGAAGGCAAGGTTGTAAGCGCGCGTCTGGCGAATGGCGGTCCGGAACTCGAGTCCGCCCTGTGCTTGACTGATCCAAGCGCATCGAAGACGGCGCCGCCCATCGCCGAGGTGCGGTTCGATGGTGGCCTGAAGGTGCTGGGTTGGGTCTGGGATCCGCTAGATCCGCAACGGCATGTCACCGTGCGTGCTTATGAGCACGAGCGCTGCATTGCTGAGAGTCGGGCTGATCTGCTGCATCCCGCCTTGATCGATCGGGAGACTGCGGATCATGGCTTCATGCTGGATTTGCCTTGGTCATTGGCTGATGGGAAGGCGCATCGCATCCTGCTGCAAACCGATCAAGGACAACTGTTACCCGGGGGGGCGGTGACGGTGTGCCATTGGCCTGATGGATTGACAGGGCTGCTGCGTCAGCAGTGTCTGGAAGCGGCTGAAGTCGATCCTGAGGTGCGAGAACTCATTCTAACGCTCAGTCAGCATCAGGATCGGCGTGCCCCGCGCGCGCTTGGCTTTGCTCACTATGCGCCCTGGCACGCGTTATACGAGCGTCCTGATCCGTTACCGAGCTTGCAATCGCCTGTCGCCGTCGGCGTCCTGCTCTATGGAGATGGGGATGGTGCAGCGGCGGCGCGGAGCCGCGAGAGCGTGGAGCGTCAACGCTGGCCAGCGCGGATGATCGAACAGGTTGCTGGTGATGCCGTGTTGCCAGGCATCGGACAGCTGCTTGGCCATGGGTGCGAGGCGGTATTGCCGCTGCGGATCGGAGATCAACTCGCTGAGCATGCAATCGATACGCTAGTGTGCTGTCTCCGAACGCCGCTTGGGGCGGAGACGCAGGCATGGGTCTATGCCGATAGCGATCGTGATGACGGACACGGCGGTGCCTGCGATCCTTGGCTCAAGCCGGCGTGGGATTTCAGGCTTTTCTTAGGGGTCGATTTGGTCAGCACGGGCCTGCTGTTGACGGCAGAGGTATTGCGCGCCGCGATCCGGTGCCTACAGACCAATCCGCCTCCGCTGGAGGCGGCCAGCTCGCAGTGGCATCTGACGCTAGCCGCCGTGGTGGCAGTCACCGAGACCGATAACTTATCTGTTGTGCATTTGCCGCGTTTGCTCTACCGGCGCGCTGCCGATAATGCACGCAGCCTGGTGGACGGTCTCGACGCGGCCGATCAAAGCGCTCGCCGCGCCGCGCTGCAATGGTTGGTGAAACATCTGGAACCGGGCGCACGAGTCGAGCCCTGCCCGGTTCATCCAGCTTTGACGCAGGTCGTTTGGCCATTGCCCGAGCAGTTGCCAACCGTCAGTTGCATCATCCCAACGCGCGACCGCGTCGATCTTCTGCGCCCTTGCGTCGAGGGTTTGCTGCGACAGACGGACTATCCGAGCCTCGAGATCATCGTCATTGACAACGGCTCCAGTTGTCCGGAAACGCTTGAATACCTGGCTGGTTTGCCTGCGCTCGGTGTCCGGGTGCTGCCCTATCCGCATCCGTTCAATTACGCTGCGATGAACAACCTTGCCGTCGACCGTGCCGCAGGCGAGTTGGTCTGCCTGCTCAACAACGACATCTTGATTCGCGAGGCCGTCTGGCTCAAGGCCATGGTGCGCGAGTTGTTGCGCCCAAACGTCGGTGCAGTTGGTGCTAAGTTGCTGTGGCCGAATAGCATGGTACAACATGCGGGAGTGGTCGTCGGGATTCATGGTCTTGCTGCGCATGTGGGCAATCATTGGCAGATCCATGATCTTGGCTATCTGGGCTTCAACCAGGTCGCGCGCTACTACAGCGCGTTGACGGCTGCTTGCTTATTGCTTCGTCGCAGCCTCTACCAACAGCTCGACGGTTTGGATGCAGCAAATTTTCCAGTCAATTTCAACGATGTCGATCTGTGCCTGCGTATTCGAGAGCGCGGATTCAAGCTAGTGTGGACGCCGCATGCGCGTCTCGAGCACCTGGAGTCGGCCAGTCGCGGTCACGATGATGAGCCGGCTCAAGCAGCGCGCTCCCGCCGCGAAGAGCATCGTTTTCGTGCGCGCTGGTGTTTGCGGCGAGCTGTCGATCCTGCTTACCATCCCGGCTTAGCCCATGATTGGGGTAGTGGCCCGTTTGGTGCATTACATGCAAATCCGATGTCGAAATGCGCACGCGGGCAGGACTAGCAGATCATATCCGTAGGTTTGGCTTCAGGCTACTTCACGCAGTTACAGTTTTCCAGTATCATGAAGAGCAGTCCGGCTTTATTGTTTTTTTTTTGCAACAGAATTATTTTTACCACAAGAGGTTCTCTGCTTCGTGTCTCAGGAACAACCCTCGAATAAAATCACTATCAAAGTTGACACCCAGATTGTCATGCTGAAGCAAGGGCTCTACCTATTCCGCTGTGCCAGTGATTATCCGGAAGGGCAACAGGTCCCGACCACCTTGCAGGCAGCACCCGTTGCAACCGGTCAAGTTGACTTTTTTCCAGGAGTTGGCGTATCGCGCAACACTTTACGCGCGCTTGGGGACTGTGTCGTAGTGCGGGTATCGCGTGGTGACGGTGCCGTGATGCTGGCAAAGTACCTTGTGCCCGGACACAGTGCGGCCAATGACGTCCAGATTCAGATCGACCAGGTCGATGCGACCGGACGTTTCGTCCGCGACAGTGAGACGAAACGAGATCCGAGCGCCGGCGGTATGTCATCGAGCCCAAGCTCGCAACTAGAGACCATCGATCTACAGGGCCATGTAGAGCGCCAAGGTGACGTCAGCGCTGTCAACGGCTGGCTTGGGAATCCACAAAAGTCAGCTCGACTTGAGGGTTTCTCGGTACATTGGTATAATCGGCCCGAAGGTGTTGATTTGGCTTATCAATGTCATGTCGAAGGACTCGGCGATTCACCGCTTATCAAGAGTGGTGGTTTCGTGGGCACGCGCCAGCGCGGCGCCGGTATCACTCAAATTCTATTTTCGCTGGTTGGTCAACGCGCAGGCGACTACGAAATACAAGGCCAGGTCTGTTTCACAAGGGGCGGTTCGCAACAGATCGTGGCTGGCGAACGTTTTTCCGGGCCGACAGGCAGAGAACATTTGTCAGCACTTCGTTTATCGATAGCGCGGCGGCAACGAGGAGAGGCTACCGTTCCCCGTTCCCCCTCTCCGTGGGACGATCCATCCGTGACCCAGATCTTTCGTTCTGGTTATTGATGGCTCTGACGAAGTAGAAGAAAACACCCCCCTTTTTTTTCAATCTCATCTCACGGAGATAATGCATGGCGATACAATATGACGCCCCAACCCTAAAAGGTGATTTCGAGCAAGGAGTGCTCGCTAATCCCTCGATCGCTCCTGAAACGACGGCTGCGATCAACCAACTACTCAATATCAGCCCGGAGACAGCTGGTGAGCCGATCAACGTCGCTGGTGGTCGATTCAATCCTGATACTGGCAGCTTTGACTTCGTAGCTCCGGAAGGGGCCGATGCCGTCGATGCCCTCATCATTGATGCCAGGGATGTGCCACCAGGGACGCAGATCGTCTTCCCGGAAGGCTTGACAGAAGTACCTGTTGTTGTCTTCGATTCCGACGAAGGGCTGACCGTTACCTTCAACACGATTGATCGCGTCGTACAGATGGGCAATGGCGACGATAACGTCACCGTTACCGGCGACCGAAATACCACCCTCGAAGGCAGCGACGGTAACGATACGCTCACTACATCTGCTGGCAACGATAGTGTTGCGGGCGGTATTGGCAACGACAGCATCAGCAGTGGTGCGGGTAACGACTTCGTGCGCGCTGGTACAGGCAACGATACGGTCGTCTACTCCTCGGGCGCTGACACCATCGACGGTGGAACGGGCTTTGATAACCTCGAGATGGGCTTCGCTTACGACAGCAGCGTGATCGGCGTTGTTGATGGTGATGTGATCATCTCGGATGGCGGCGCTAACTCGGCACAGCTGAGCAACATCCAGTTCGTGACGTTCAATGGTGGCCACACCATGACCATCATGGACGACTTCGATCAGGCTGCTGCAATGCGTCTTTACCAGACTATCCTAGGTCGAGCAGCGGATCAGCCAGGGGCGGAGTTCTACATGAACGAAGCGGTGACGGTGACTGATCCTGCCGACTTCATCGCCGCAGGTATGCTCGGCTCCGACGAGTTCACGGCCAAGTTTGGTCCGATCGACGCTCTGAGCAACGCGCAGTTCGTCGAGTTGATGTACAACCAGGGGCTGGGTCGTGCCTCGGATCAGGCCGGCTTCGAGTTCTACATGTCCGAACTGGAGGCAGGCGAGACCCGCAACCAGGTGGCTGCGGAGATCAATGCCAGCTCAGAATCGGTCCAGGTCAACAGCGACACTGTCTTGCTGTTGGACGAGAGCGACTGGGTCTAAGCGAGAAAAAACAGCCCGGCGGCAGACGCTGGGCTGTTGCTTCATTCACTTTGAGCGCCGGCCTAATAGCCGGCGTTTTTCTGTGTCTCAAACACACCAATCTCTTATTGCCCCATCATTGATCTCGCGCTTGCATAATGTTCGGCAACGCGATGCGCTGGATGATCTCGAGCCGCTGTTGCAGCTCGCCCAGATGCACCCCAGCACGGCTGTCTTAGCCCTGATCAAGCGCGCCCATGCCGCACTCGCTGAGTGTCAGATCCAGGCCGCATTCCTCTTTTTCTTCTGCGCTTATCTTCAGCATCCCAATCGGGACCCCCGTTTGTTGCGTTGGATGGCCCGCGCCGCCCGACTGCGCCACCAAGATCAAGTTGCTGTTCAGCTTGAGCGGTTGGCAGGACAGGCTAATCCGTTGCCGTCCGCTGTCCTAATGCCCGAGAGGTCGCTAGTGCATCAGCGACAAGAGCAATTGGCTAATGTGATGCCTTTGCCGTTGCTGCAGACAACGACAGCTGATCCATATATGCAGCCCGTGGAGGTGATCATCCCAGTCTATTCAGGTCGCCGAGAAACGCTCGATTGCATACAGAGCGTTCTTGCTGCGCGCGCAGCGAACTGCGCTGCACATGAGATCCTCGTATTGGATGATGCATCGCCTGATCGGGTGCTGATTGCGGAAATAGAAACCCTTGCGAATAAGCACTCATCACTGAGGGTTGTTCATCACCCAGTCAATCTTGGTTTTATCCGTGGTGTCAACCGCGCCATGGGGCAAACACCGGGGCGCGATGTCGTCTGGTTGAATGCCGATACCCGAGTCTTAGGCAATTGGCTCGATCGGCTCCGCGCATGGGCCTATAGCGCCCCTAAGGTTGCGAGCGTGACACCGTTCAGTAACCATGGCGAGCTGATGACCTTTCCCAACCCTCGCTATCGCTATCCAATGCCGAGTCCAGAGCAGCATCAGCAGTTAGATCGTCGTGCTCGTCGAGCAAATAGATCGGTAACCGCTGTATCGCTTCCGGCTGGTTGTGGCTTTTGCCTTTATATCCGACGCCAGGCGATTGTTGATGTCGGCTATCTTGATGAAGAATGCCTGGCTGGCGGCTATGCCGAGGATACTGATTGGAGTTTACGTGCGCGAGAGCGGGGTTGGGTACATCTGGGGGCCCCGGATCTATTCGTCGCGCATCAGGGTAGCGTATCCTTCGGGCACGAAAAGGCTTGGCGGGTAGCCCGCAATAACGCGGTCATCCGTCAGCGATTTCCAGGTGCTGAACGTCATTTCGACGGCTTTGTTGCTCGCGATCCACTGGCGCCTGCTCGCTACAGGCTGCAGCGCGTTCGCTTTAGCGAATTAATCCGGTGGGTTCGACAAAGTATGGGGCCAGAGCCACCATTAGGCTTTCCCCATCCTCACCCACGGCATCTGCACGTGCTTGGCGCGCGTGGGCTCGCAGATCCCCGTTCGGCATTCGTTTCGCCCTTACCCGGCTCGCCAACGACACCGCGGATTGCGCCACCCAGCCTGTTATCGATCCAGGTTCGCAATCGGGGCCTTGGCCCTGAGGTAGTGCTCTATGGTGCGCTGCCTGGGCTGCCGATTGAATGCATCTATCGGGCCGATACCGAACTCGAGCGTTTACTCCACGATCTAAGGCGACTGCCGCTCGTTGGGCTTGTAGAACATGATCCAGAGCAGCAACCGGAGGTTCTTACCCGTATTTTAGGGCGCTTGCGCTTGAGTGTCTCTGCAATCCAGTATCCCGTCGCCGCAACTGATGCGCCCTGTCCGCCACATGTCTGCTCCCCGCCAGAAACCGCCTATCTGATCGCTGATCGGATCTGCACCGCTGACGTGCGGCGGGCCTGGGTCAGCGTTGCTCGGGACTGGGCCCGGCAGCCTTCGACGCCCTGGCTGCTAGTGCTTGACGATGATGACTGGCTATCTGAACTTGTGGCGACTGGTCGGGTATTGCGTATCCAAGAACTCCCAGGAATTAGCCTAGACACTTTGGTCGGATTTATCGGCTGCGCTGCCGCTTTGACCGTCGCACCCATTAATGCTGCCACACCCATGGCGCGTGCCCTTGCCAACCGGCTACACTTGCCCCTGCATTCCGTCGTCTCAGACCGCTACAAAGCGTTGAGCCTTGCGCCGCCAAGGGTTGCCGTTATGGCCCAGTCTGCACGCTGGAGCCAGCAATCCCAGGAGAATCTGCATTCGATGAAGGATGAAACCCGACCTGTTGCGATCCAAGCGCCCCTTGAGATAGAGCCGGGGGCGACCGACATAAAATCAGAAACAAAATCAACGAAAAGGCTACTCAATATCGGCTGCGGCACCACTGCTGCGGATCGCCTACCACCAGTATTCCAAAATGGCTCTTGGCGCGAGATTCGGCTCGACATCGATCCTGCCGTCAATCCCGATATCATCTCCAGCTCATGCGATCTCAGCGCCCTGGATGCCGCTAGCATCGCCGCAGTTTGGACTTCGCACACACTCGAACATCTGGAGCCTCACGATGTTCCAGTCGCCTTGAGCGAGATGCATCGTGTGCTCACTCCCGATGGATTCGCGCTTATCACCTTACCCGATATCGAAGCGGTTGCCCGACTCGTTGCGGAAGGCAAGCTCACCGAGGTTGCTTACGAATCTCCAGTGGGTCCAATCACCGCGCTAGATATGCTCTACGGACACCGTGATTCGCTTGCGCGTGGCAATGGCTATATGGCGCACCGTACCGGCTTCGACAGCCGCCATCTTGGCGAGTCTCTGCTCGCGGCGGGCTTTGAAGAGGTCCGTATCCGCAAGGGCCGTTGTTTCGACCTCTGGGCCTACGCCTTTAAACAGAAGCTCGACTCTGAACCGCCCTGGTTGGCTTTTCCGCTTGGCGAGACGGCAAGTGCCACCTGACCTAGACCCAAGTTAAGCCTGATTCTGCTGCTCTCTAGATTCGCACTATGAAGACACTCTGTATTACCGGGCCAAACCATCCGAGTCTCGAAGCTCTAGGCGTTCTGTTGCAGGAGGCTGGAATGGCACAGCCGCAACCGAGCACGCGGGCGCAAGTGCCTGATCTCAAAGCCTGGCATCAGCGAGTTTTAGCAGATCATCCTATTGCAAACGCTGACGAGAGCATTAGCGATCTATATCCTAGTAAGCTCTGGCAGCTTGTCGCGACCGACCTTCTATTGGCCAACATCGATAGTCCTCTATGGGGTTGGTCGAATGCCGATAGCCTGTGGTTATTGGATTTTTGGCTAGAACTTGAGCCCGAGTTATACGTCATTCTGACGACTGTCTCGCCCCAGCGTTGGCTCGCAGAAACCTTGGGTGATCCACAGGCACTGCCGCCACAGCAGGCCCTCGCCAATTGGCATCGAGTACACCAGCAGATCCTGCGCCAACATCTCCGAAATCCCCGACGCACTGTCCTAGTCGACGCGCAGCAAGTACTGTCAGTGCCGGAAGCTCTAACCGAATACTGCGAAAAACACTGGGGGCCGGGTCTAGATGCCAGAAATTTGAAGCCCGTAACTGCCGATGCTCCGGATGCTTTGCGTTACTTCTTCGCCGGCCATTTGTGTGCGCAGTCAGCGGACGTCCTGAGCCTCCAGCGCGAGCTTGAATCGTCCTATAGCCTGCTCGCCGACTCCGAAGCTGATGTCTTATCTGCTCAAGGACCGGTTGAGGCTCTTCGAGGAAGCGCCTTCTCCGGTGATGCGTTGAGCGCAGCTTTGGTTGCATTAAATACACAGCAAGTTGAGGGCAAAAATTTAGCCAAAGAGAATGAGAAACTGCAAAAAGACTTGCTGCAGAGTCAACAAGCGCTAGATACTTTGCAATCCCAGTTCACGCAGGCTAGCAAAGAGAAATCAGACCTGCTGGAGCAACTCGCAGCTATGCGCGAAGCGAACCAAGCTGAGGTTAAAAAACTCCTTAGTGGGCACGAACAACAAGCGAAAAAGATTAACGAGGTTAGCAGTCAGCTGATCTCAATGAAAAGAGAAATTGCGCAACGTGATGCGCAGCTGAAAGAAGCTGAAGATAAGTCTGCAGAAATGGCTCAGTTGAAGCCTCAGCTTATTGAAGCTAGGGAAGAAAATGAACTGCTGCTGCAGCAATTGCATCAGGTGCAGGAAGAACTCGAAGCTCACTTCTTAAAAAATCGCGATCTTGAGCAGGAGCGTACAAAGCTCAGTCAAGAACGGAGCCAGCTTGCTAATCAGGTCAAAGAGCGTGAGGCTCAGGCGGCAAAATTAAAAGCAGAGCGCGATCGGAACGCAGCAGGGTTGAAAGAGAGTTTGGCAAAGATTGCTCAGCTTGAAAACTTGCGGCCACAATTGGAGCAGGTGCAGAAGAAACTCGAACAGGCCTTTCTTAAGGGGCAAGAAAGCGAAGCAAAGCTGCTTCAGGCGAGCAAGACGCTCGCGGAACGTGATCAGCAACTCAAAGATGCTGAAACTAAAGAGACTGAGCTGAATGCACTAAAGCCACAGCTTATTGATGTTCAGGAAGAGAACGAACTCTTGCTACAGCAATTGCATCAGGTGCAAGAAGAACTCGAAAGCATTTTCTTGAAAAGTCGCGATCATGAGCAACAGAGTGCAACGCTGAGCCAGGCACAGGCCCAACTCGCCGAGCAGGTCAAGCAGCGTGAAAGCCAAGTGACAAAGCTGAGCCAGGAACGGGACCAACTTGCTAAGCAGGTCAAGGAACGGGATGAGCAGTTAAAATCTCAACAAAAAAAGATTTCTGCGCTTGAGCCTTTAAGTTTGAGGCTACAATCGGCGCAGGACGAAAATAAGTTACTCTTCGACCATCTCCACGAAGTCCAGCAAAAACTCGAACAACAACTTGAGTCGTCGCAACTTGTCAATAAACGCTGGGAACAGCTAATCCTGTCACAGCCTGATGTTTTTCTTGCCTCTGAACTGACAGTAGAAGCCAAACCCCTCAGCTTCGCGCAGCAGGCAATCCACTGGAGCTTTTCTAAAGTCACTACTGCGAACCGTGACATTGATCAGCTTCGAGTCGCTAGTTTCTTTAACAATGAAGGGCCGGGGCTCGCTATCCTGCGTGACCCAGAGACTTCGCCCTTGCTAAACTGGCCAAAATTGGCCGAAGAAGCTGCATATTGTATTATTATATCGCCGGATCACTCACTTAATAGTGAGGAATCGGAAGCGACTTTGCTTGACCTTTCTACCTCGGATTGGTTGATGCTGAAAGGAGTGTTGAGAGCAATGCTGGCCAAACGCCCCGTCGCCATGCGGTCTCTTGACGCTCAACCCGAACTTGTTGATCGCTTGGAGTCTGATCTTGTCGCTCTTGCCCGGACGCTTGAGGAACAGCCGTCGGTACTGCGCTTCGACTGTGTAGAACTGGTAAGCGATTATGTCGAGCGAGAATACGAGCATCTGTGGCTACGTTTGGATAACCTCTCATTTGCCGAGCGGCAGTGGCCGAGCTTTGAGTTTAGATTTGCCTGTGCGGGCGATCTCGCCCATCAATTTGGCGTGCACCCTCGGCTTGAGTTTCCCGCCGAGACCGGGCAGGCGCCGTTTGAAAAATGGTTTGTGGAAAGCCAAAACAGGTTTGGTGACAAGCTAGAATTGCGCTACGGCCCACCCGATAAGATGGACATCGGTATCTGGCGCAAGCTTTCGCCGGCGGATCAGGAGTTCATAAGCTCACTTATTGGCTTGCTGCCACGCCTGCTGACTGCGATTGAAAGCAGTAACAGAACCAGTGCACGCCCGCTGGATGAATGGATTGAACTCGCAAGACAGGTCAATAAGACCCATGCCCATCTCCTTGGCTCGAGGCCTGCGCGTCAGACTCGTCTCCAGGCTAGCGATCAGCGACCAGAAAGCGGTTTTCTACCATCATTTAAAGCACAGCAGGAATCATCGGCCAACGAGCCCACAGGCATATCGATAAGCGATTGGTCTTCGACTGTTGGTGCTATTTGATTTCCCGCTCGTGCTAATTCGTTACGGCCGACTCTAGGATGGTCAGTCATCGGCCAGCGCCTGCTGATTGGAGTATCGTTGACTCCGAATGGTACTTGTCCCAGTACCCAGATGTTGCCGAGGCGGGGATCGATCCCCTAGTGCATTATCTGCACTATGGGCGGCACGAGGGTCGGCAACCGCGGCACAATCCCGCGGTTGTTCTTGAGCACTGGCTTTGGCGTGGACTGGCGCCGGTGATGGCGCCTCGTCTTTGGCGTCTGGTTTTAGCCCGTGATCAAATGCCGTTTGTGCGTCACCATGCCGCTTGGGCACTTGCACGCTGGTATGCACTAGAAGGCAATTGGGAAACCGTACGCACCTTGTTGCTGGAGCATGGTGGTATTGAAGTGGCGGTGCCAGGCCTACACGGCCCACTGTTGCTCGCCATCGATGCCGCATGCCGGACAGACAGCTGTGCTCAGGCCGGCCCATTGCTCGAACGACTGCAGGCTATGGCGAGCCAACACCCTGATCGCTATTTGGCACAGGCTAACTTGGCTGGTGCAATATCCCGCACCCTGCCAGACGCAGAGCAACGAGTACTGAAGAGCTTTAATGAACTCTGGTCGGGGGCGGGTCTATGTTCAATTCGCAAGCGCGAGGCATACGCCCCGCTCACCCTAGACAACCTCGCCGCGTCGCTCAAATCGCCAGATCAAACACCGCTCTCTGGCGGACTCCAGCAACGGCAGTCGGCCGAGGAGTTGAACTCGAACGTCTGGCCAGACTCACCACAGACTGCGCACGATCTTCAGCCACTCGTCTCGGTTATCGTCCCGGCCTTCAACGCCGAGGAGACCGTTGCGACCACATTGCGCTCGTTGTTCGAGCAATCTTGGCGAGCGCTTGAGATCATCATCGTCGATGATGCCAGCACTGATGCTACGGCGCAGGTTCTGCTGGCCGTCTGTGAGTGCGCACCCGCGCACCAAGTGATTCGGGTGTTGCGTCATGCGAACAATCGCGGCGCATATGCTGCGCGCAATACGGGACTCGAGTATGCCGGAGGGTCGCTGATCACGACCCAAGACGCTGATGATTGGGCGCATCCGCAGCGCATCGAGCAGCAAGTCCGTAGCTTGCTTGCGCAGCCAGCAGTGGTGGCAAGTGTCTGCTATGGCGTGCGTCTCACCTCAGAACTGCATGTTAGCAACTGGTCGGTGACAGAGCATTGGACGGAAGTCAACCTCTCCTCGCTGATGGTTCGTCGATCTGCCTTGTCCGCTCTTGGGTATTGGGATGAGGTCAGAGTCGGTGCTGACTCTGAACTCTACGAGCGCCTTCGCGTCCGGTTTGGTCCCCGGGCCCTCATCGAGACTCAGGTCCAGATCCCGCTTGGGTTTTCTCGCCTCAGCAAAGACTCGCTGACGCAAGGCCGGGGTGAGACGCATCTTTGCTCCCATTTCGTTGGTGCGCGCAAAGACTATCAAGACCTCTTTAGACGCTGGCATCAACGTCAGAAAACGCACGCCAACCTTCACCTCATGCGGCCACCAGCTCGCCGTGCATTCCCCATTCCCAACGCGCTGCGCACTGGTCAGCAGCAGGCGCAGATCGTCGATCCGCTCGATGCTATCCAGGTCTCGGGCTGGTTTGATCCTATCTGGTACCCGCAGAACCATCTCGACCTCCAGGGGCGGACTCTTGATCCCTTGGAACACTTCTGGGAGCAGGGGCTCGCTGAAGGCCGAGATCCTAGTCCGCACTTCAGCACTAGCGGCTATCTGACCGCCTACCCGGCGGTACGGAAATCAGGACAGCATCCCCTTCTGCACTATCTAAGGCTCGGTCGCCACAAGGGTTATCAGCGCTGGCCGGTCTTTCCTGGCGAACGCCGAAAAAACTCAGATTGGCCAACGCTGTTGTTTTGTGGCCACCAGGCCAACAGGCGCGTATTCGGCGCTGAGCGCGCTTTGGCCGACCTTCTGGCAAGTCTCGTTGATTGCCCGGTCAACCTCGTCGTCGTCCTGCCACGTACGCTCAATCAGTCCTACCTCGAGACGTTGCGCAGATACGCAATCGCAGTTGCGGTATTCCCATATGGTTGGTGGCAGCAAGGGCGGCCGCTGTGCAGCCCGACTCTGCGCAACTTTCGAGCGCTCATCGATTACTTTCAGGTTGATCGTGTGCACGTGAACACCGTCGTACTCGCTGAACCCCTGCAAGCGGCTCGCGATGCTGGCATTCCGGTCTGGCTGCATCTGCACGAACTACCGACGCATGATACCGAACTCTGCGACACGCTTGGCGCCACACCGGTCCAGTTGGGCAATCGAGTGCTGGATATGGTCGATCGGGTTCTCGCCAATTCTCGGGCGACTGCGACATGGCTTTGCGAACTGCGTGATGCCCAAATGCCGCCAGAATTAGCGCATAGCCCACCAATTGAGGTCTTCCGGAACCCCATTGATCTCGCGCCGTTTCTCGCCTTACCGCTGCCACCACTCGAAACCGACATCTGTCGAATTGGCATGATTAGCAGCAATCAGCCAAAAAAAGGGTTGGCTGATTTCGAACGCTTGGCTGAGCGTCTCGGTGATTTTGATCCGAGCTTGCAATGCATTCTCATCGGTCCGCCGACTGACGCCTTAAGCCGGGTACTACAGCGGCAATCGTTGCAACCGAATGGGGGAAACATTCACAGCATCGGCTACGTAGATGATCTTGCCAATGCCTTGCGTTCGCTGGATATCCTCGTCAACCTATCTCAGGTGCAGGAGTCCTTTGGTCGCACACTTATCGAGGCTATGGCCGCGGCGAGGCCAGTCGTTGTTTACGACTGGGGTGCCTTAAGTGAACATGTAGATCATGGCATCAACGGCTATCTTGCGCCCTATCGTGACGTTGATGCCGTTGCGCACTGTATCATGAAGCTAGCCGATGACCGTGCTCAGCTTATTGCAATGGGGATGCGAGGACGTGCGCAGGTTGAATTAAGTTATGGTCGGGCAGCTCAGCAACGCGCACTGCGGTGCTTGCTGAGCCCGGACAATCAACATCAGATTAGCGCATCCGCTAATCGATATCTGCGTGGATTTATATGACTATTAATTCGCAACTTGAGGCGGCTCGTGCGGCTTTCGATGCAGGTAATTACTCGGATGCTGTTTATCGATATGAGAAAATCATCGCTGAACGGCCTGATTTGGCAGATATTTATCAATTTAATCTGCGGTGTGCAAGAGCACGATCAGCTATAGCCAACGCTGAAGCAACGAGTCAGCATGAGGAGCCACATCGGTCTCATGCATCATCCGTAACTCTTAAGGATCTTTACCATCAAGTAGATATCGCAGCATATTCGCTACCCCGAGTTGAAGCCGCCAGTGTTCCGCTTGTCTCAGTGCTAATGACCGCTCACAATGTGGCGCCATATATTGAAGATGCGGTCATCTCAGTATTGCGCCAAAGCTGGCCGAGCCTAGAAGTGATTGTTGTTGATGATGCTAGTACAGACGCAACCTGGCATGTGCTTCAGCGATTGTGCGAACAAGAAATGCGGCTGAAGTGCGTCCGTCTCAACACGAATCTAGGAACCTATTTTGCTAAGAATCTTGCCCTAAGGGAGTCAAGTGGGAGGTACATTTTTTTTCAGGATGGGGACGATTTGAGCCACCCTGAGCGTATCAGCATGGGAATGTTGCATTTGCTACGTCCAGGAGTATTTGCAGTGCGGGGGGCTTACTCTCGTGTCTCTTTCCCCACTGAAGAGGTTCTTCCGGTAAATGGATTAATCAGTAAACTCGGTTTAATTACTATTGGTGTTCCTCGGAGTGTTTTCGATGATATTGGCTATTTCAACTGTACTATCAAGGCTTCAGATGAAGAGTGGTTTGAGCGACTCAGGTGCGCAGCTCTAAACAAGGGGCAAATAGTTGCCGAAACCTCAGCGCCCACCTATTACAATACTTTTCGGCCTGGCTCTTTATTTTTTGACATGATCGCGAATGACCCAGGTGTCGATGGGGTCATTGAGCAGCGCCTATCTCCCGAGCGTTCTGCTTACGCTGCGGCCTTTAAAGCAAAACATCAGGAACTTGGTGTCGAAAAATTTAAAGACTACTTCCGCTTTCCGGTCCTTCGTGACCTAATTCCAGTCCAATCTGGCATGAGTCGATTGCCAAATCCAAGTTGCCCGGTCGTTGTAAGTGTCTGCTCGGTGCCAGAACGAGAAAAGCTACTTTATCGGACATTGGAGAGCTTAACGGGCCAGGTTGATGAGATACATGTTTATCTGGATCGTTACCATGAAACGCCGGATTTCGTTCGTAACTGTCATCACAACGTACATGTTGTGTCTTCTGCTGAGCAGCCTGGACTTCGTGATAACGGTAAGTTTTTGCCTCTGAGTCGTTTAAGAGAATGCTATTTTTTCACTGTCGATGACGATATCATTTATCCTGCTGATTACATTGCTACTATGATTCAACGGATTGAGTTCTATGGCTGCAAAGCGGTTCTCGGAGTACATGGTGTTTTGCTTCCTGAGCAGGCTCGATTGTATTATTCAGGGTATAGACGTGTATTCTCATTTAAACGTGCTTTGGAACGTGATGCCTTGGTCAATAATCTTGGCACGGGTACGGTTGGTTGCCATATTTCCGCATTGATAGGGTTGGGGTTAGAGCATTTTTCTATTCCGGGGATGGCTGATCTGCATTTGTCGATTTTCTGCAAGCAGCACAGCATTCCAATGATTGCGTTAGCGCGTCATGCTAACTGGCTAATCGAGCAAGAAACGTCAAATATCAGTATATACCAAGAATTTTATAAAACTGATCAGGCACAATCCGTATTGGTAGCAGAGCATCGACCATGGGGTTACGCTGCAATCGACCAAGCTGTTCACGCATTACAGGCATCCGCTGAGCTTAAAGAGCGGTTCCAATCCTTGATGCCTGTTTTGCAGGCTAGTATGCGTTAACATTAAACGTCATGTGTTACTAACTTGAGAGTATCTTGATGTGCTTGGCTATCCATCTTCACGCCATTTTTGGCACGAAACGCCTATCGTTAAGCGTACGACTGTCTGTTCTTTCTTGTTTGCTTTTTTGGCAGTCGTTTGGTGCTGTAGGTTTACCGCTCCCGGATCAAGCACATCAGATACTCAGTTTGAGCTATGAAGATGGCAAAGAAAATCTACCCGGCCTTGGCGTTATGGCTAAGTCCCCATCGGCTGCTGATGCGATCAGTATCAACTGCGATGATGGTCGAAGAGGGGAATGCTCCTTGATCTCTTTGGTGGCTTCAGGCCAAGAGTATCGCTCTTTCGGGGCGTCGCGTGCCGAGTCTAATGCTATGGATAATTATCGTGCAAGATATCATCAGGGCGCGAGGTTTTTTTATCGCCTTAGTTTTAAACTGCCTGATGAATCGCTACTCAGGAAGCAAAATGCTAGCGATTATAAAGCAATAGAAATTATTTGGCAGGCGAAACGTTTCAATGGTCCACCAGATATTTTTCTTGGCATCAAAGCGAGCGCGTTAGTTCTTAGAGTTACTGATCGCTTGCAGCGTACACTGATTCCATCTCCTGTGCCTGTCGATCAATGGATTGATGTTGAGATTGCTGCGGCTTGGTCGACCGGGGAGGACGGTGAATTGTATGCGCAAGCGTCACTTGTGGGTGGTGCTTCTTGGCCCTTGGTTGAAGTTCATGGGCCCAACATGCGCGATGCAGAACCACTCTCGGGATATCTGAAATGGGGCTTATATCGTCCAGATGTTAGTGGTGCATTTCCTGCCGGCAGTATTAAACACGATCGAATTGAAATCTATCTATTGCCTGAAGGACTCGCTGAAATGGGAAGTGGGAATGCGGAGCGGTAGCCAGGATATCCTGGCGTGCAACCCCCGCCGCAGATCACATGGATAATACGACATGTGCCTGCCAATTAAGGAAGCCAGATAGCGCTTATGTGCCGATGACTTGTCTGTGTCAGGCTTCGGTACGACCTGGAACTTGCCGCTCAGGCGTGGTGGCGGCCTGGTAGAGGTCCAGAGGGTGACGGGCAGTCGTTTCATACTGAATCTGAGACCTACTTCAGGCTCGAGGTTGTGTGAACAGAGGTCCGCTGGACCCAGATACTGCTTGGGGTCGAGCGCAAATCCAGCTTTGGCGTTTGTTGCTGACCTTGTGCAAAACCTCCTAGGCAGCTTGATTGCCTCGGTGCAGGGGCGCGCTGCGCTGAGGCGCTGAGATCAGCGCCCCATGCTCATCTGCCGGCATCTGATGATAATGGTAAACTGCCGTCCTTGCTGACCGATGTTGCGGCGATGCGGTCTGCTATGAGAACTCTAACGAGCCACGACATCAATTCTTCGTCCGTGATGAAGCCCTATTTAGGCGGCTTTGATCGCGGTCATGCTAAGTGCCAGCCTGAGCATCATGCCATCGACCAATCATTCTACAGCTGCCGATTCAGGGCTTGACCTTCTGAGTCAACTCTATCCGCCGCAGACTCTGCTTCATGTCGGCATCGGCCATGGTGCCGGTCCCATGCACCGCTGGCGGGAGTGGCCCGAGCCCGAGGCTGTGGTTCTGATCGACGCGGATGCGGGGCGGACGCAGTGGGCGGCTCCCCTGGTCGCCGAACGGCCGCATTGGCACTTGCTTAACGATGTGGTACTCGATCAGGCGGACGGATCGGGTCAGTATTATCGAGCAAGCAACCCTGACGAAGACGGTTTGCTAGCCTCGAGTGCGTTGACAGCTCTTTGGCCAAACCTTCGCGAACTTGACCAGTGCGAGCGCCCGATGCAGCGCCTGGATGGGCTGCTCGG
Organism: Halochromatium roseum; assembly: GCF_016653315.1. Classification (GTDB taxonomy): domain Bacteria; phylum Pseudomonadota; class Gammaproteobacteria; order Chromatiales; family Chromatiaceae; genus Lamprobacter; species Lamprobacter roseus. Next base: position 34,228 of record NZ_NHSH01000040.1, read on the forward strand.
TGAGTTGTCGTTGAGTTCAGCGCAACAAGCCGCGCATGCGCTCTGGCTGCTGATCGATTGCCTGCCGGCTGGCCGGATTCTACGGGGTGCGGGCGACTTGCTTGCAAGAACGACTGTGGTCTGGGCGCGTGTGCTGCTACAGCCTCTCGTGGAGGATGCCGAGGATGCTCTGCTGAGTGCGATCCAAGCCCAGCTCGAGCCGCTTCATTTCCGCTGTGTTCAGATCACTGAGAGCCATCATCCCGCCGTCGGCTATGCGGTCTTCGTTCGCGACTGGTCGGGGCAGCTGCGAGATGAAGTGCGCCATCTTGAGGCGATTGAGGCCCAGGGCAGGGCTGCTGCCGTGCAGCAGACGGCGGCGCTGAATGAGCAACTTGAAGCCGCGAAAGCGGAGTCCGCGGAGCAGGCGAAGCTCGCGGCTGAGCATGGCCAACAACTGCAGCAAGCGACTCAGGCGCAACAGCAAGCGCAGGCCAAGGTCGAGGAACTGACCAAGACCCTGCAGCAGACGACGGAGGCCAGGCATCAAGCCGAGGCCAAGCGTGATGAGCTTGCCAAGGCAGTGGAGCAAGGTGCACAGGCCAAGAGTCAGGTCGAGGCTAAAGCCAACGATCTTGTCAAAGCGCTTGAGGCGGCCAAAGCAGAGTCGAAACAGCAGGCTGAATTAGCCGCGCAGCACAAAGCCGAGGCCGAGAAGCAAGCCCAGCAGGTGGCGCAGCATAAAGCCGAGGCCGAGAAACAGGCGAAGCTCGCAGCCGAGCGTGGCCAACAGCTGCAGCAAGCGACTCAGGCGCAACAGCAAGCGCAGGCCAAGGT
>NZ_NHSH01000040.1:35142-217202 GCF_016653315.1 Halochromatium roseum
GCCGAGAAGCAAGCCCAGCAGGTGGCGCAGCATAAAGCCGAGGCCGAGAAACAGGCGAAGCTCGCAGCCGAGCGTGGCCAACAGCTGCAGCAAGCGACTCAGGCGCAACAGCAAGCGCAGGCCAAGGTCGAGGAACTGACCAAGACCCTGCAGCAGACGACGGAGGCCAAGAATCAGGCTGAGGTCAAGCGCGACGAGCTTGCCAAGGCAGTGGAGCAAGGTGCACAGGCCAAGAGTCAGGCCGATGCTAAAGCCAACGATCTTGCCAAAGCGCTTGAGGCGGCCAAAGCAGAGTCGAAACAGCAGGCTGAATTAGCCTCGCAGCACAAAGCCGAGGCTGAGAAGCAAGCCCAGCAGACGGCGCAACATAAAGCCGAGGCCGAGAAGCAAGCCCAGCAGACGGCGCAACATAAAGCCGAGGCCGAGAAACAGGCGAAGCTCGCAGCCGAGCGTGGCCAACAACTGCAGCAAGCGACCCAGGCGCAACAGCAAGCGCAGGCCAAGGTCGAGGAACTGACCAAGACCCTACCACAGACGACGCAGGCCAAGAATCAAGCCGAGGCCAAGCGCGACGAGCTTGCCAAGGTAGTGGAGCAAGATGCACAGGCCAAGAATCAGGCCGAGGCTAAAGCCAACGATCTTGCCAAAGCGCTTGAGGCGGCCAAAGCAGAGTCGAAACAGCAGGCTGAATTAGCCGCGCAGCACAAAGCCGAAGCCGAGAAGCAAGCCCAGCAGGTGGCGCAGCATAAAGCCGAGGCCGAGAAACAGGCGAAGCTCGCAGCCGAGCGTGGCCAACAGCTGCAGCAAGCGACTCAGGCGCAACAGCAAGCGCAGGCCAAGGTCGAGGAACTGACCAAGACCCTGCAGCAGACGACGCAGGCCAAGAATCAGGCTGAGGTCAAGCGCGACGAGCTTGCCAAGGCAGTGGAGCAAGGTGCACAGGCCAAGAGTCAGGTCGAGTCTAAAACCAATGATCTTGCCAAAGCGCTTGAGGGGGCCAAAGCAGAGTCCAAACAGCAGGCGGAATCAGTCGCGCAACAAAAAGCCGAGGCTGAGAAGCTAGCCCAGCAGGCCGCGCAACATAAAGCCGAGGCCGAGAGGCAAGCCCAGCAGGCCGCGCAACATAAAGCCGAGGCCGAGAAGCAAGCCCAGCAGACGGCGCAACATAAAGCCGAGGCCGAGAAACAGGCGAAGCTCGCGGCCGAGCGTGGCCAACAACTGCAGCAAGCGACCCAGGCGCAACAGCAAGCGCAGGCCAAGGTCGAGGAACTGACCAAGATCCTACAGCAGACGACGCAGGCCAAGAATCAGGCTGAGGTCAAGCGCGACGAGCTTGCCAAGGCAGTGGAGCAAGGTACGCAGGCCAAGCATCAAGTCGAGGCTAAAGCCAACGAACTTGCCAAAGCGCTTGAGGGGGCCAAGGCAGAGTCCAAACAGCAGGCTGAATCAGCCGCGCAGCACAAAGCCGAGGCCGAGAAGCAAGCCCAGCAGGCGGCGCAGCACAAAGCCGAGGCCGAGAAGCAAGCCCAGCAGGCGGCGCAACAAAAAGCTGAGGCCGAGAAACAAGCGAAGCTCGCCACCGACCGAGCGCAACAGCTCAAGGCCCATGAAGAAGCGCTAGCTGAACTCCAGCGCGACAACGCCATTGCCTTGCGCCTGCAATCCCTGCGCGAAACCGATCTCAAAGACCTCCAGCAGCGCCATGCCGAAGTCGTTGAGCAAAAGAACAAACAAGCGGCGTTACTCAAACAGCTTACCGAGCGCTTAACCCTGGCCTCGCGTTACCTGCATCAACTGGAGCATCAACCAGCCAATGGTGGCAGGGCGCAGACTGATGATCTGAAGCTTGCAGCATCGGCCGCGGCTTCAACTGAGCCACGGGCGGCGCCCTCAACATCAAGGCCCGCTCAAGCAACCCGGCGTTGGTGGCCTTTCGGGAAGTGACGATGACCCAACGCATCTCGGAAAACAGTCGCTTTCACGAAGCCATTGATGATGCGCTTGAGCTGCTTCACGACTATGCGGATCAGGCCACCGGCGACGATCAGGACCTTGCGCTACCGCTGCCAAGTCTGCTTGAGCAATGTCAGCAGTTACTTGCCGAGGCCGGGGTCCATGAGCCACCACCGGTGCGTACGCTGCATCATCTGGCCTGCACCGGCGGCACCCTGATCAGCCGCTGTCTCGCCGCGCAACCCAATAGCTGGGTGCTCAGCGAGGTCGATCCCCTGAGCCCCTTTGTGCCGGGTGGTTTTTTGCCGACCGATCTGATTGGCCTCAGTCGATTCAGCTCGCGTCCTGCCAGTATCGAGACGCAAGCGGAACTCTTTTGCGCTGGTTTACGCGTACTCTATGAGCAGGCGATCCATCAGGGGCAGCAATTGATCCTGCGCGATCACAGCCATGGCCAATTCAATTTCGGTGAGGCGGTTGTTGAGCGGCCGACGCTGCGGGAGCTTGTCAGCCGGAATTATCCGGTGTTGTCCGTGATCAGCGTGCGGCATCCGCTGGATTCTTATCTCAGCCTGCAAGAGACCGGCTGGGTGCAGCATTTCAGCCCGCCTACGCTGGCAGAATATGCACGACGCTATCTCAGCTTCCTCGATGCCTATGACGATTGCGAGTTCATTCGCTACGAAGATTTTGTCGCGAGCCCGGACACCGAGATGGCGCGTCTGTGTAGCCTGTTTGGGCTGAGTTTTGACCCTGATTTCCAACAGACCTTTTCCGCCATCCATTTATCCGGCGATAGCGGCCGACGTGGTGATGTGATTCGTCCACGACCAAGGCGGGCTTACGCGCCTTCGCTGGTGCAAGAAGCCAAGGACGCAGAACCCTTTATGACGTTGTTGGACCGCCTTGATTACGCCTTCGATTTGGACTGATTCATTTCTTGGCTTTCTTGGCTGGCGCCTGCGCCTGCACAGCAGGCCGCGCAAGCTGTCGATACAGTGCAGCGAGCTGCTGCCCCAGCGGCTGAGCAGCAAATAGCTGCTGAAAGCGCGCATGCGCGGCGCTGCCAAAGGCCTCCGCGCGTGTTGGGTCTGTGGTCAGCGAGAGCATCGCCGCTCGCAATCCTTGCGGATCATTCGGCTGTACCACAAGCCCGGTCTCATTGTGTTGGTTGACGAAGCTGGTGCCGGTCCCGAGTTCGGTGCAGATCAATGGGCGCTTGAGCATTGCGCCCTCGAGTAGGGTGATGCCAAAGGCCTCGGAGCGTGCATTGGATGGAAACACAATGCCGCGGCAGTTGCGGATCAATGCAACCTTTTCCGCGTCGGAGACGATGCCCGCAAACTGGATGTTGGACGGGGCGGCTTGGTGGGCGAGTTGTTGTAGGCGCGCGCGTTCAGGACCATCGCCGGCGATCACCACCTTAAGCGAGGTGCCCGCGGCGGCTTGGATCAGTGTATCCAGCCCTTTGTAGTAGCGGAGCACGCCAACAAACAGAAAGTAACCATGGCCAAAGCGCGCCTCGATCGCCTCGCGTTGCCGCGGCGATGGCCGCGGATAGGCGGTTGGGTCTAAGCCGAGCGGTATGATCTCAAGCTTCGCTCGATAGTGCTGCAGAACCTGACTGGACTCGGCATAGGCGGGTGAGGTGGCGATGATGCGGTCCGCCTGGCTTAGAAAATGCCACATCAAGGGCCGATAGAACCGCAGCCAGAGTTGCTGCCTGACAATATCTGAGTGATAGGTGATGATGCGCGGCTTGTCGACCTTGCCAAACAAGTCGAGCACATCGGCAAAGGGCCAGGGAAAATGGTAGTGCACGATGTCTGCCCAGCGCACCAACGCGCGAAAGGGGCCAAGCGCGGAGAGCGAAAACCCGGACGAGGTGATCTCTAGGTGTTGGTTGGCACGATAGACCAGGCCCTCTGGCCGGCGGATGATGCGCGGCTCGGCCCTTGGGCTGAGGGTGAAGATGCGGTGGCGAATGCCATGCGGGTGCGTTGCCAGACAGGCTTGGCGGATCGCTTCTTGCAGACCGCCTTGGGGGTCGGGGAAATAGGTGCGATAGACCTGCAAGACCCGCAGCGGGCGCTGGCCGTCGTTGGGCAGCTGCTGTGTATCCTGCTGCTGCGTCTGCGGGGCATGCGGCTGCTGCGGCTGTTCTGACGCCAGCGGCTCAATGGGCTCAGGCATCGACCACCTCAGCAAGAGCGTCGCGCATTCTGGCAGTGAATCGGGCCTTGCTAAACTGCTGCGCGCGCTGCTCACAGGCCGTGCGCATCTGTAGGGCGCGTTGTGGGCTGAGTGAGCGGACGCTGGCGATGAGCTTCGCCACATTCAGCGGTGGCTGAATCAAGTAGCCGGTCTCGCCGTCCTTGAGCGTTTCCAGTAGCCCGCCTTCGGCGACGCCGATCACTGGCTTGCCAGCCGCCATCGATTCGACCGGTGACATGCCAAAGTCCTCGTCCTTGGCGATGTAGAGGGTGCCGATGCACTGGCCGACCAGCTGGCTTAACGCGCCTGCCTCGAGCCAGCCGGTAAAGCGGATATTCGGCGCATCCTTGGCCAAGCGTTGCAGGCGTTGCTGCTCAGAGCCGCCAGAGGCCACGACCAGTTGGAGATCCGGCAACTGGCGAAAGGCCTCCACGAGCAGGTCAACCCGCTTATAGGGTTCCAAGCGCGCGGTTGAGAGATAATAGCTCTGTTGTCCCTGCCAGCGGTGACGGCTGAGATCGCAAGGTGGATGAATCACGCGCGCATCTAGGCCGAGATAGCGTTGCAGCCGACGGCGAATGTTCTCGGAATTGGCGATGATCAGATCCATCCTATTGAGCGCCTTCTGGTAGCGATGACGCATGCCAGCGGCAGCGAGACTCAAGGCGGGGCGCGCCGCGCGCGGCAGCCGGGAGGTGTAGTCTTGTTGCAGATCGTAGGCGAATCGCGGCACCGTGTGGCAGTAGTACAGATTGTATCCCCGTGGCCGTTGATGTACGGCCTCTACCGCCACCGAGCCACTGAACAACGCCCAATCATAGCGAGCAAGGGCGCTTGTGCGAAAGCGAAAGCCGAGTAGACCGAGCAAGGTCCGGCCACCCGGAAAGCGTGCTGGTAACTTGAGGTCATGCAGCCGTATCCCTTGCAGCCGCTGGTCTGAGAACCAGTGCTGATCCCGATAGCCCACCCAGAGGTCAGCGTCGGGAAAGCCCTCGAGTAGGTCGAGCGTCAGCTGTTCAGCGCCACCCTGGCAGTGAAGAAAGTCGTAGAGGATGGCGCCCCGGCTAATGCTTGCAAGTGGCGGCGGCTGGGTCGCAAGCACTGGCTCGCTCAATCAGTCGTGGACTTGGCCGCGTGCGTTTGATCGCCTACGGTCGCCGGCGCGGGGGTGACGAGAAATACCAGGTTGCCAAGCTCGTCTGCGGCGCGGTCGGTGTGTGCATCCCAACAGCCCGAATAGTAAAAGGCGATGACCTTGCCGCCCGCTTGTTCGAGGAAGCGCAACAGCTCGGCGGCGCCAAACTCGCAGTGATGATGATGTCGATCCCAATTACCATCGGCCGCTGGATAGATCTGCTGCGGATTCTCCAGCGCCAGCCATTGCTCGCGTAGTTCGGCGCGGAACAGGTTAGGGGTGGTGAGGTAGAGAAAGCCATCGGGCTTCAGTAGTTTGAGCAAGGCGCTCATCAGCTCGACCGGATTCACCACGAGATGCTCCAAGACCTCAGCAAACACGATCAGGTCGTAGCTTTGAGCGGCTGGGCGCTGAGGATCGTCATGAGCTGCGCTCAGCAGTGGTGGCTGCTCGAGGTCAAGGGCGAAGTAAGCATCGCAACCGAGGCGCTCAAACCCGACCTGTTCGGTGAAGCCGATGTAATCGGCTGGAGTTGGCCGGTCCGAGAGATGTAAAGTGAGGTTAGGGATCAGCGGTTTGTAAAAGGCGGAGAATTCCGATGCGCCAAACTCGAGCAGGGTTGGCCGCGGCCGATCCGCGAGCAAGGTGGTCACCGCCTTGAACAGTTCGCGAAAGCGTGTCTTATGTTGCGGCAGATAGTCGCGCTGGCCGATGATCAGCTCGGCCTCATCGGCAAGCTTGGCTTGGTAAGCGGCCTCGAACCTGGACTCGTCGAAATCTGCGCCGGCTTGGATGGCGCGAGTCATGGGTGCTTGCATCAGCGTTTCCAACGCCGCATGTTCCCGGCCCTTTTGGGCGTGACGTTGCTGCAGCAACTGCGCCAAGAGGTCCGAGGCATGGTGGATTTCCGCCACGAGTGCGGGCGGAAAGCGGTCAAGCTCATCGGCCCGTGGCGCGCGGCCAAACAGCAGTTCAAAGGCGGCTTTGATCGCTAGCGCCTGTGCGTTTGCCTGCTGAGGCGTTGATGCCGATGCTTGGGCCGCGTTTACAGGCGCTGGCTCGGCAGTCGTGATCGGTGTCGTATGCATTCACTCATTATAGCGTTTGCATGGAGTCCCAGCAGGCCGCTTCGTGGAGTCTGAGCGTCGTTTCTCCGCAAAAAGTCGGGCACAAGATCATCCGTGCCCTGTGCGTTCGTCGAGAGCGGTGTTAATCCGGGCAAGTGAGCGCCAACACCCGCTGGGCATGCCCCTTGGGCACCACGTCATAGAGCGCATGCTGGATGATGCCATCGCGGCCGATAATGAAGGTGGTGCGCAGGATGCCGAGACGGCGCTGGCCGTTCTTCTCTTTCTCACGCAGCACGCCATAGGCCTGGCAGACCTCGCCATCCGTGTCCGCTAGTAGGCGCATGGTGAGGCCGTATTTGTCTCGAAATGCGCCATGACTGGCGCAGGTGTCGCGGCTGATGCCGACGATGGTCGCGCCGCAGGCCTCGAACTCGGGCTGCAGGTCGGTGAACTCGAGCGCTTCCATGGTGCAGCCGGGGGTGTCGTCCTTGGGGTAGAAGCAGAGGATGAGGGTGTTGTCTCGCAGTAGGTCGGCGCTATTGACGCGCGCCATGTCCGCGTCGGGCAATGAGAATTCTGGGGCTTGGTCACCCGCTTGCAACATGTTGCTCTCCTCTGGCGGACACCTCTTTGGGGCGTCTTATGTTGATCGTGATGGGCGGTGCGTGTCGCCTGAGGCGAGTTGCCCGATTCGGGTTGCACCTCGGTGCCGAATCTAGGGGGCTGAACCCTGACCGTCAACTGTGGATATCAGCTGGCTCAGTGCACCAGCTCGGTATCATCGCCAGCACGCGCTGCTGGCAGCCGGATACTCGCGATCAGGCCGCCGCCGTCGCGGTCGTTGAGCGCGATCTCCATCGCGTTGGCGACGGCGAGCTGGCGGGCAACGGCGAGGCCGAGTCCGGAGCCGCCAGTGTTGCGGTTGCGTGAGCGTTCGAGACGATAGAACGGCCGGAAGACGGCCTCGCGCTCGGCCTCGGGGATACCGGGGCCGCGGTCGAGCACGAACAGCGCTGGCGTCTCGTGGCGGCAGTCGAGCCGGACCTCGACCGTGCCGCTGCTGTAGCGCAGCGCGTTTTCGATCAGGTTACCGAGGATGCGCCGCAGGGCGAGGGCGTTGACGGAGTGGATGCAGCGTCCAAGCGGGCGCCAGAGGATGCGTGGTCGATGCCCGACGACCTCGCTGACGAGCTTGGCGAGGTCTTCCGGGTCGCGGGCACCGGCGCCGAGCGTGCCGCCGAGTTCGACGGCCTGGCCGATCTGTGCGCTCATCTCCTCGATGTCGCGACGCATCCGCGCCTTGAGCGCTGCATCGGTGCTGTCCGGCAGCATCTCCAGCGCGAGCCGAAGGCGGGTGAGTGGTGTGCGTAGATCATGCGAGATGCCTGACAGCAGCACGGTTCGGTCCGCAAGCAGCTCTCTGACCTGTTGGCTGGTCTCGTTAAACTGGCGCGCCAGGTTGGCGAGTTCTCGCGGTCCGGTCTCCTCGAGGGGCTCGGGTGAGCGGCCTTTGGCAACCTCCTCGGCGGCCTGCGACAGCCGGGTCAGTGGCGCGGTGACGCGTCGTGCCAGGATTGCGGCGGTGAGCACGACCAAGAGCACCGCCAGCGCGCAGATGACGACCACGCCGATCATCGGTCGGGTGCCGATGCGGTCGCGCGGGATGCCGGCCCAGACCCTGCCAGACGAGGTCTCGAGATCGATCCAGAACCAGCGGCGTCCATCGATGAGGTTGCTCTGCATGCGCACGGGCCGCTCGAGCCGCTGGCTGAGGGCCTGGCTCAGCCGCACCACGTAGGGGTAGAAATAATCGTCGAGGTTCTGGGGCGGTTCTGCGCCGCTGAGCAATCGCACTTGGTACTCGTCGAGGAGCTTCGCCTGATAATCCTCCTGAGCCTGGGCGGGGAGAAGCGCCAAGGTGCGCGCGGAGAGTTCCATGAAGGCGGCGAGGTCAGCGGTGGATCGCTGCACCACCGGATAGAGCACGTAGTACATCACCGTGCCGAAGGTGATGAGTGCGAAGCTGCCGAAGCTGAGCACGAGGGTCAGCAGCACCCGGGCGAAGAGTGAGCTGGGCCACAGGGGCATGCGTTGGGTGCCTCAGACTTCGCCCGTCGGCGTAAAGATGTAGCCGCGACCCCAGACGGTGCGGATGAAACAGGGCGTCTTCTTGTCTGGCTCGATCTTGGCGCGCAGTCGCGCAACCTGCACGTCGACGCTGCGGTCGAATGGATTGCGCTCATAACCCTTGAGCAGATCCAGCAGTCGGTCGCGATCGAGCACCCGATTCGGATGCTCGGCGAAGATGCGCAAAAGATCGAACTCGCTGCCGGTGAGTGAGACACTTTCTCCATCGCGCGTCAGTCGCCGGCTTGCCGGGTCGAGCCGATACGGACCGAAGCTGATCTGTCCGGCCAGGCTCGCATCGACTGGGTTATGCGAGGGCCTGCGTAAGACGGCGCGGATTCGCGCCAGTAGCTCGCGCGGGTTGAACGGCTTCGCCAGATAATCGTCAGCGCCGACCTCCAAACCAACGATCCGATCGACCTCATCGCCGCGGGCGGACAGCATGATAATCGGCACTTGGGTCTGCTGGCGCAGCCTGCGCGCGAGCGTTAGACCGTCGTCACCGGGCAACATGAGATCGAGGATGATGATGTCCGGCTCGGTCTCGCTAAGCCATTCGAACATTGCCACGCCATCCGCGACGCCGCTGACCTTGAAGCCCTCGCGTTGCAGGTAGTTCTCGAGCAATTCACGCAGCGAGGCGTCGTCGTCGACCACGAGCACCTGCGTCTTCGCATTTACATCGTCGCTGTTCATGAGCGGTTCCGGGCGTCTGCGTGGCTGGCGTCGTTGTTACAAACTGTTACAGCATCAGTATATGCTGAAATACCCTGGTTGTTGACTGCGGCGATACTGACAACAACGGATGGAGTCTATGGTGCCGACTCCGCCTTGTCTCTCTTCGATGCGCGAAACGGAGGTAGTTGTTATGTGTTTCGATGCGTTAACGGTCGGTGGTCTGATGCTTGCCGTGCTCAGCGGGGGCTTCTTAGTTGGTCTGGTCTCACATAACGATCGCAGGTCGGCTAAGGCCGACTCTGAATCAAATCGTCATACCGCAACCATGAGCCCGAGCGACTCCTAGAGTTGCTTCTAGCGTCGCCTCGCTGCGAGCTAGCGCCTCTCTGACAAGGGTTGTCTGCAGCCAGCCGGGTCGTCAGTCACTGTTCAACGGTTTCTGGGCAGCAAGCCTCTTTGGCCGCCTCGACGGATACACACCCCGTCGCTGCGGCCGTTTTTTTGCCCGCTCAGGTGGCAGTGCCATGAGATCGCGATGGCCAACCTGAATCTGGAGCTTGCCGGTCTTGATCTGCATCTGTCGAGCCCGTTGCCACTCCAGCAGCCAAGCCCGTGCGGACGGATCGAGTTCCAGAGTCGCTTCAACCCAGCCAGCGATCAGGGCCTGCTGCAGTTCCGGCTCGTCCGGGCCGATCCGCCAATCGCTCTTCGCGCTCCGCCATCGGTAACCCGCAGCGGCCACCATGGATTCTGCGGCATCGGGCGCGGTTGGACCTAATGCCGGGCCGAAACCTTTATCGCCGCGCTGGTGTTGGTTGACCCGTTCGTTGACTGCTTGATCCTCGGGCCTGGCCGGCGTTAACGTCGATCGTCCATCGTAGCTTAGCGCAAACAGAAGGGCACAACCCGCGCTTTGGCAGTGGCTGATCAGGGCACTGAGCCAGGCTTCGGAGACGAGATCGAGCAACGCGGATGCGGTCACGAGGCTACCAACGGCCAAGGTGAGCGGAAATGGCGGCGATTGCGGACTTGAGTGCTGTGCCGTTGTCGAGATCGGCGCCAACGCAAGATCGCGCTGTTCCGTCTGTGCTTGGCCGTTCCAGCCTGGCCCGGCAAAGCGCAGTCGAGCGGTCGCCAGTTCGACTTGGATCGGATCATCATGGCGATCCGCCCAGGCGGCGGTGGCGTGTGGCAGTTGCGCCAGCAAGCGCGGATTCTGATCGATACAGCGCCAGCGCTGCCCGCTGCCCAGTCGTGGGGCAAGATAGCGGAGATTGGCGCCGGTGCCCGCGCCGAGATCCAGGATCTCGGTGAAGCGGCGCTCGGGATCATGCCAGGTGCTGGCTGCAGCCAGCATGAGGGCGTCTGGCAGCTGGCTGGCCCGGGCGCGGGCATCGGCCGCTTCGCGGAGCCTTAGCCAGTCGGCGCTGAAGTCAGCGGCTTTGAATTCAGGCATTTTAAAGTCAGTCAGACACTCTCGAGTCAGATACGGTCGAGTAATTCCGCCCAGCGTTGGGCTTGGCTTGGCCAGTTCGGTCGTTGCGCGCTTGCGCGCTCGGCGCCTGCTGCGAGTTGTGCGCGTTCGCTGGGATTGCTGAGTAGTCGGCGCAGGGCGGCTGCGAGTGCGGTGCTCGATCCAGGCTCGACCAACAGGCCGGCGGTGTTCGGCACCGTATCGGCGACGGCCCCGGCGTCGCAGCCGAGGATCGGGAGCCCGTGTGCTAAGGCCTCGCTGAAGGCCATTCCGTAGCCTTCGAACAGGCTTGGCAGCACGAACAGGTCTGCTTGCTGATAGGCTGCCTCGAGCCTGCTGTCATTCACCACGCCGCTCAACAGAACGCGCTCGCCGAGCCCTAGCGCCTGGATTTGAGACTGGATATTCAGCGCGGTGGCGCGATCCTGCTCGAGGCTGCCGATGATCGTCAGTCTCCAGTCAAGGTCGCGCAGCGTCGCCAGGGCTTCGATCAAGAACCGATGACCCTTGCGCGGGATCAAGGCTCCGACGCAGAGGAGTTGCAGAGGCTCGCGCCCGGCGCGGTCGGCGATCGGCGCGGGATCAGTGCCGGGCTCGATGACGGTGATCTGCGCGGCATCGAGACCCATGGCTTGCAGGCGGCGAGCAGTCGCATTGCTGGTGACGACCAGCGAGTGCATCATCGCCAGGGCTGCGGATTCGGATGTCCGCAAGGCGCGGCTCCACTCGATGCTGAGCCCGGTCTCATCGGCGAGAGGATGATGCACCAGCCCGATCAGTCGCAAGCGCGCTTGCTCTTGCTCGACGAGTTCAGGTATCACCCCGAGTGCGAGTCCGTCGATCAACACCCGTTCGTTGTCGGCAATGGCCTGCAGCTTGGCCGCGGCATCGGCGCGAGCCGTGGCGTTCGGTGCGGGAAAACTGGCATCGAGGGCGATCGGATCGACCTGCCAGCCCAGCGCACGCAACCCAGCGATGATCTGCCGGTCATAGCGGTAGCCGCCGGTGGGGGCGGCGAGGTTGCCCGGAATGAGAAAGTGTAGCCGTCGATGCGGGATGGGCCAGCTCTCCAGGTGTGTCGCGGTTCAGCCCTTGCCAAGCCAGGGGGGCAGCAGGGTGGTCGGTTCAGCGGTGTTGCCAATCAAGGCCATCGATCATAGCCATCGATCATAGCAGTCCGTGATGTCGCCGGCCTCGGTCTTGCCGCGGGAGCTTGACGTTGGACAACGCGCCGATGAAGGTGACATGGTTGAATCGTTGGTTAACCTGCGGATTGGGCAGTTCGAGGCTTGGTATGAAACGCAAAACGCTGATCGCCCTTGCGGCGCTGATCCCGCTGGTGCTGATCGCCATTGCGCTGATCTCACTGCCGGAGCCTGATTTCGAGGTGGTCGCCAAGGGCGACGGCTTCGAGCTGCGCCGCTATGCGCCATTCAATGTTGCCCAGGTCCAGGTGTCGGCCGATTTTGACCAGGCGAGTTCGCGCGCCTTCGAGCCTTTGGTGAACTACATCCAAGGGGGCAACAGCGGTGGCCGCAACCTGCCAATGATGGCGCCAGTGAATCAACAGCCGCTCACCGAGGCGTCTGAGACTGATTGGCTGGTGCAGTTCGTGATGCCGAAGGAGTATCCGATGTCTTATCTGCCAGCACCGGCCGATGAGCGTGTCTCGTTACATCGGCTGCCGCCGCGGCTGATGGCGGCTAAGCGCTATCGCGGCGGTTGGGGCGAGGACCGCTACCGCGAGCGCGAAGCCGATCTGCTGGCAGCGATTGACGCGTCTGGGCGATCAGTGATCGGCGCGCCGATCTTCGCGCGTTACAATGCCCCCTTCGTGCCAGGTCTCCTGCGCCGCAACGAGGTGCTGGTTGAGGTTGCCGATCCCGCGATGTCCGCGAGCGCAACGGATTGAGTCATCGGTATTGACTCCACAGCATCCATCCGTTGCCAAACAGGCGTTTCGCGATCAGGGGCGCGAGCGCGTCGCCGATCCTGCAGAGGTCGATCCGTCGTCCTTCATCCTTCATCCTTCATCCTTCATCCTTCATCAGTCATCCCTCACAACATCCGCCATCAACAGTTAGGTGAATCCCATGTCCGCAGTCACGGGAGCCCGTCTCGATTCCGGCTTTAGCCAACAGACATCGGCCAATGACGCACCGATGCGTCAGCAGGTCATGCTGCCTGAGGCCCTGGATGCGACGCGCGACAGCTTCGCAACCTCGCACTTGAAAGAGATCAGTTATTACGTCGGCGGGCCGGAAGACGGCCGTCCATTAGTGCTGTTGCACAGCATCAACGCGGCCCCAAGCGCGTTCGAGATGAAGCCACTGTACGATCACTACCGGGCGACTCGGCGCGTCTATGTGCCGGAGTTGCCCGGCTTCGGTTTCTCTGATCGCAGTGATCGGCAATACTCGCCGGAACTCTATGCCAACGCGATCGTGGCCTTTCTCACCAATGTGGTGCAAGCGCCAGCCGACGTGATCGCCTTTTCGTTGAGCAGCGAATTTGCCGCCCGTGCCGCGCTGAGCGCGAGTGAGCGCTTTCTCAGCCTGGCCCTGCTCTCGCCAACCGGCTTCAGTGCACGCAGGTTGCCATCCGGCAGGGTTGGACGCGCGATGCACAGCGTCTTCACCCTGCCTGGCCTCGGCCAAGGGTTGTACCAGTTGCTGACCAAACGCCCGAGCATCCGCTACTTCCTGCAGCGCAGCTATGTTGGCACGCCGCCGGAGGCGATGGTCGATTACGCCTATGCCACCTCGCATCAGCCAGGTGCGCGGCATGCGCCGTACTATTTCTTGGCTGGTCAATTGTTTACCCGGCAGGCGACGGAGACGCTCTACGCCAAGCTGCAATTGCCGGTGTTGGTGCTTTATGACCGCGATGCCAACGTTGGTTTTGAGTTGCTGGCGGATCTGGTCGCCAGCCACAGCAATTGGAAGGCGGTGCGCATCGTGCCCACGCTCGGTATCCCGCAATGGGAGCGGACCGCTGACTGCAGTGCGGCGTTGGATGCCTTCTGGGCCGAGCAGGGATGAAACCGCAGCAGGCCGCTGGCATTGTTTGCCAGCGGCCGCTGTGCTGGCAGACTTGGAAGGCCCTCAGGTGCGCGCTCCCCTGCAAGTGCTCGATCAACTCAAGGCCGCCCTGATGGAGGGCGTTGCCGCGTTGCCGCTCGACCAGGATCAGGGGCTGGTGTCGCTGCTGCTGGCGTTGCCGCGCGTGCCGACCTCGCTGCCACAGCTAGCCGGCCCGCACTTTCAGTTCCGCCATGTGCATCGCGATGAGCTGCGGGCGGGCTATGGCTGCGCCGCTGAGTGGAGCGCTGAGGGGGCCGATCGACTACAGCGGCTTGCGGCGGCCGGTCGTGCGCTGCGCCCGCACTGGGATCGCGCTGATCCCGATGAGACCGGCCTTGATGCCTTCGCGATGTTCGGCTTCGCGGCAACGGGTGACGCGAGGCCGATGATCGAGGACCATCTGCCGAACGCGCTGTTCTGGGTGCCTGAGGTGGGCGTTCGCGCCCGCCAGGGCGAGGCGGTTCTCGTGCTCTCGGCCGCGCGGCCGACGACCGCCGAGGGGCTGATCCAGCGTTGGGGCGAGGCGCTCGAGCGGTTGGTGCCGGGGCTCTATCGGCCAGTTGATGGCCCCCTCACCGCGGCGCGCCTGCAGCGCGACTTTGCTGAGCCGGACCAGGCCGGCTGGGCAGCATTGGTCGATCAGGCGCTGCACGAAATCAAAAGTGGCAGCCTGCAGAAGGTGGTGCTGTCGCGCCGTTTGGATGTGGCTGGCCCCCGCTGTTTCGATGTCGATCGGCTACTGGGTGCGCTGAGTTGCCTGTTTCCATCGTGCCAGGTGGTTCAGCTGCGTCGTAATGGTTCCAGTTTCGTCGCCGCGACGCCGGAACGGTTGCTCAGTCAGCAAGGCCGGCAGATCGAGGTCGATGCGATTGCCGGTACCGCGGGGCGGGATGCCGACAGTACCGCCGATACGGCGCTGGGGCTTGCCCTGCGGGCCTCGGACAAGAACCTGCGTGAACATCAATTCGTCATTGATGCCATTCGCGAAGCGCTTGGTCCTTGTAGCACCGATATCGAGACACCAGCCGAGCCCCAGCTCATGCAGCTTAGCAACGCACAACATCTGTGGAGCCCGATCCGTGCCTACGCCGACGAGGCCGTCGATGTCTTCCATCTCGCAGAGCAGTTACACCCGACCCCGGCCACCAATGGCCAGCCCAGACATACCGCGCGAGGTTGGCTGCAGCATGGCGAGCCGTTCGATCGCGGTTGGTACACCGGAGCCGCTGGGACCCTGGAGCCCGATCTCAGCGGCGAGCTTTGGGTGCTGCTGCGTTGCGCGCGTATCTGCGGCCACCGTGCCGAGCTCTACGCCGGCGCCGGTATCGTCACGGGTTCTGATCCGGCCACCGAGTGGGACGAAACCGAGGCCAAGCTCGGCGCTATGCTCAGCGCACTGCAGTTCGCGTGAGTACCGCTGACGATATTGGCGGCGGCGATATCGGCTGCCTCAACCTGCGCTGGTCGCTGGCGCTGCTGGAGGGGATGATGTCGGCCGGTCTGCGCGATCTCGTGCTCTCGCCTGGCGCGCGCTCGACGCCCTTGCTGATTGCGGGACAGCAACTCGAGGCGACCGGTTGTTTGCAATTAACGCCGATTCTGGATGAGCGCAGCGCAGCGTTTTTTGCGCTGGGGATGGCGCGCGCGCAATTACGTCCGGTCGCGCTGCTCGCAACCTCCGGCAGCGCCCCGGCGCACTGGTACCCGGCTGTGATCGAAGCCGCTGAGGTCGGCTTGCCGCTGCTGCTGCTGTCCGCCGATCGGCCGCCTCGGTTACGAGGCTGGGGTGCGAACCAGACCATCGACCAGACGCGCTTGTTCGGTGCCTTCGTGCGTGAATTCCACGACCCTGGCCTGCCGCAGGCAACAGCGGCGGCGCTCAAGGCGCAGCGGGCGTTGGGTCGCCGCGTGGCGCTGGTCAGCAGCGGTCAGCGTGCCGGGCCGGTTCATCTCAATCTGCCCTTCGACGAGCCTTTGGTGCCGGGTCCAGACTGTGCCGCGGCTGCAGTCCTTGAAGGCGCGGCGCCACAGGTGCATTCGATGAACATGGGGTCGGTTGCTGCTGCATCGGTTGGCAATGCGGCTGAGCCCATGGCGTCTCGGCTCGGGGTTGAGCTCAGGAGCTGGCCAGCCGGCCGCGGCCTGATCCTGTGCGGCCCTGGTTCAGAGCTGCGTACGCCGGTGAGTCGTGCTGCGCGGCCGAGTCTGGCGTCGAGTCTTTGGCGTTGTGCCGAGGCCTTAGCCTTGCCGGTGCTGGTTGATCCGCTCTCAGGGTTTCGCGCCAGCGCGCGGGCAGCGATCGCTGAGACTCAAATCAGTGCCTACGACAGCTTCTTGCGTCACCCCAAGCTCGCCCGAGTCCTGCGCCCGGACTGGGTACTGCGCATCGGGAGGGCGCCGATCTCAAAGCAGCTCGGCCAATGGTTAGAGGGCGTGCCCGCGATCTTGGTCTCCGAGACAGGCGTTTGGTCCGATCCCAGTCATGATGCGTTGCTGCGGCTTGAGTTCCCGGCTGCGGCGGTCTGCGATGCCCTGCGCGTGCAAGGACAGGTCAAACCCTGCCCTGATTGGCTGGCGCGCTGGCGTGCAGCCGAGCAGATGACCTGGTGGCTCGTTGCTGCGAGCCTCGTGCCAGCGAGTCCTTGTGCCGAACTGGCCTCCTCAGCAACGGAGACAGCAACGGATCTGCGTCTGCGACCCAGCCCAACAGGTCGGGAGGCTAGAGTCGACGAGCGCGAGGCGGGCCTGCTGCGGACGCTGCCTTGGAACGAGGCCCAGGTGATCACTGCGCTCAGGGCGGTGATCCCCGACGGCGAGGCCCTGTTCTGCGCCAACTCGATGCCGATCCGTCAGCTGGATACCTGGTGGCGTACCAGTAGCGCGCGCGTCACGCTGATCGGCAATCGCGGCGCGAGCGGCATCGACGGTTATCTATCGACCCTGGCCGGCATCAATCAGGCCGGCCTAGCTTGCTGGGGGCTGGTGGGTGATCTCTCATTTTGCCACGATCTCAGTGGGCTGCTGTTGGCGGCCCGACTCGACCGGCCGCTGCTGGTGCTGAATAATGGTGGCGGGCATATCTTCGACTATCTGCCGCAGCGTGGGCTCGCGGACTTCGAGCGCCTTTGGCAGACCCCGCAACGCGTCGAGCTGTCGGCCCTGGCGGCGCTCGCCGGGCTGCGCCATTGGCGCGTCGAGGATGTTGCAGGTTTGGACGCGGCACTGGCTGAGGTGGGTTTGACACCAGGTCTGATTGAGTGCGTGATCGATCCTGAGGTCAGCCGCCAAGCGCATCTCGCCTTTTGGGGGTCGATACGCATGTCTCCGTTACTGGGGCGTGATTGAGTCGCCTGCCGGCCCGACTGCGGCGTCGCGCTTATACTGCACTGCCGCAGTGCTGGCCGCGAGGTTCAGCGTTGTTCACTGCTGCTAGAACCAGTTGAGCGGCTCGACGAGCGGCTCGACGAGCGGCTAGCGCCGAGGGCTTGCCTGCATGAGTAGACCAGAGAACAGACCATGATCGAACAACACGTCGACCGCCGGCCCATTGCCTGGGAGTCCAAAACCGCGCCTGGCTATCAAGATATCCTGATGCACCAGGCCGAGGGCATCGCCAAGCTCACCATCAACCGCCCGGAGGTGCGCAATGCGTTCCGTCCGGAGACGGTGCTGGAGCTGATCGACGCCTTTCATCGCGCGCATCTGGACCCTGAGGTTGGCGTCATCATTCTCACCGGTGCCGGCGAGCTGGCGTTCTGCTCCGGTGGTGATCAGCGCATCCGCGGCGACGGTGGTTACCGTGATGCCGCCGGTACCGAGCATCTCAACGTGCTCGAGCTGCAGCGGCAGATCCGCAGCCTGCCGAAGCCGGTGGTGGCGATGGTGGCCGGCTATGCGATCGGTGGCGGTCATGTGCTGCATCTGATCTGCGATCTCAGCATCGCCGCTGAGAATGCCCGCTTCGGCCAGACTGGCCCCAAGGTCGGCAGCTTCGACGCGGGCTTCGGCGCCGGCCAGATGGCGCGCACCATTGGTCTCAAGCGCGCCAAGGAGATCTGGTTCCTGTGCCGTCAGTACGATGCCCAAGAGGCGCTGCAGATGGGGTTGGTCAACAGGGTGGTGCCCGTTGCCGAGCTGGAAGCGACCACGGTTGACTGGTGTCGGCAGATGCTGCGCCACTCACCGACGGCTCTGCGGCTGCTGAAGGCGGCCTTCAATGCCGACAGCGATGGGCTGGCCGGCATCCAAGAGCTGGCCGGCAACGCGACCGGACTCTTCTATCAAACCGCTGAGGCTCAAGAAGGCCGTGACGCCTTCCTCGAGAAGCGCGCGCCGGACTTTGGTCCATTTCGGCGGCGTCCGTAAACCGCGGGCAGCCGAAGCCCATGTTGCTCATCATGTATCCGTCATGCCTGATATGGTCCAGATGCCACCTACAGTAGAGCAGCCC
This sequence comes from Halochromatium roseum, assembly GCF_016653315.1. Lineage (GTDB taxonomy): Bacteria > Pseudomonadota > Gammaproteobacteria > Chromatiales > Chromatiaceae > Lamprobacter > Lamprobacter roseus. The sequence continues at coordinate 53,327 of NZ_NHSH01000040.1, forward strand.
GCGCCGCCCCGCTTCGGCCTGCAGTTGCAGCGTTGGATTGAGGCAGCGCGGCCTCGCACCCTGCCATTAGCGCTGTCGCCGGTCTTGGCTGGTCTGTGCTTGGCACTGGCACAAAGCGGGCGGCTGGCAGTCTTCACCGCCTTGGCGACGCTGATTGCCGCAGCTGGCATCCAGATTGGGACCAACCTGCACAACGACGCGGCTGATTTCGAGCGCGGCACCGATACCCCGGACCGGCTTGGGCCGGCACGCGCCGCGGCGCAAGGCTGGTTCAGTGCTGCTCAGGTCAAACGCGCTGCGCATCTGGTCTTCCTGTCCAGCTTCCTGCTCGGGCTGCTGCTGGTCGTGCGTGGTGGTTGGCCGATCTTCGCCCTGGGCGTCACTGCGATCGCCGCCGGTTATGCCTACACCAGCGGCCCCAAGCCGATTGCCTATGGCCCTTATGGAGAGCTGTTCGTGCTCGCCTTCTTCGGCATCGCCGCGGTTAGCGGTACTTACTATCTGCAGACACTCACGCTCTCGGTGCAGGCCATCACCCTCGGCGTCGCGCTGGGATTGCCGGCCGCAGCGGTGCTGCTGCTCAATAACTATCGTGACTTCGACACCGATCGCAGCGCCGGTCGGCGGACCCTCTGCCATCTGCTCGGCCGCCCGGCGGCGCGCGCCGTCTATGCGGTGTTGCTGGTGAGTCCGATCCCGCTGTTGATGCTGGGCGGTCTGCCGCTGCAGGGCTGGCCGCTGCTACTCGCACTGCCGCTGGCCGCGCTGCTGATCCGCAAGCTTTGGCACACCGAAGGCAGGGCGTTGAATCAACTGTTGGCCCGGACTGGCCAGTACCAGCTGGCCCTGACCTTGCTGTTGGGGTTGGGATTGCTGCTTGACGCTTGGTGGGTCTGAGCCTCAGAAGAGCGAGGCGGAAGTCGCTGCTCCAGAAGCTCTTCGAGTCTCTTGCTTGGGCTGAGTAGCCGTCCATTTTCTACTTCCCGATTCTTGCCAGACAGTGGTGCCCAAATCGGGAAGCAGTTGGGGAATGGGTGCCCAATGTCGCCGCGACTGGTACTGATGCCTTACAGACTACCCTTGCGCCAGCCCTGGCGCAGCGCGCATGGCCTTCGCCGCGAGCGAGAGGGTTGGCTGGTGCAGGCGTCTTGCCAAGGCGACTGCGGCTACGGTGATTGCGCGCCCTTGCCCGAGGCGGGAACCGAAACCTCGGGAGCCGCTGCAAAACGCTTGTCGTCCTGGTTACGAGATCACAAGCAGTCCAGCTTGGAGACGCAGCTCGCCCTGCTCAAGCGGCAGATCCCGTCGCCCACGCCCGCCGCTGATGCGGCACTGGAGACGGCCTTGCTCGATCTGTCCGCGCGCCACTGTGGTCTGACGCTGTATGCCTATCTCATGAGTTTGCAGGGCATGGAGATAGCGGGCGACCAAGAGTCGGTCTTAGATCAGCATGCAGAGCGCGATCTAGCACTGAAGCCTGCGTCGGCACGCGCACCTGATCTGAAGTCGGACCAAGTTCGAGAACAAGCGCTGCAGTCGAGGGTAGAGATCCAGATCAACGCCGCGCTTGGCGCCGTTGCCGATCTGCAGCCTGAGCAGATCGACCAGGCGTTGGCCGCCGGCTTTCGGGTACTGAAGGTCAAGGTTGGGGTGGCACCGATCGAGCCTGAGCTCGAAGCGATCCAGCATCTCTGCGCGCGGCTTCCTGCTGCTGTGCGTTTGCGTCTGGATGCGAACCGTGCTTGGACGCTCGCAACAACGGGCAAGCTGATAGACGCTCTACGACCGATCGCGGATCAGATCGACTGTCTTGAGGAGCCTTGTGCGGAAGCGACTGACACCCAGCTTCGCACCCTGCAGGCGCAGGCACCTTTTGCATTGGCGCTCGACGAGTCCTTGCCGGGGCGCGGCTGGCCGCTCGATCCGGAACAACTGCCGCTGCGCCGCCTGGTGCTGAAACCAGGCGTCATCGGCGGTCTCCGACCAACCCTATCGCTAGCGCGGCGTGCTCAGGCCGCGGGCCTAGAAGTGGTGATCACCAGTCTGATCGAATCTGCCGCTGGGCTCTGGAGCAGCGCCCAGCTGGCGGCGGCGACCGGCTCGGCGTTCGCGCACGGGCTCGCGACCGCCGATTGGCTGGCAGCGGATTTGGGTGCAGCACCCGCGATTGAGGCGGGTCTTATCCAATTGCCAAGTCGTCCTGGAAGCGGCTTCGTGCACGGCTGATGCATCCGTCAATCGCGATGGCTCTCGACGATAGCCTTGTGCCTCGTCAATGCGGTATGTTGTTCGCGATCTTTGCCTCGAAGGATGCACAGCCATGGCCACATCAGCAGAAGACATTTGGGCGCTGTTCCAAGAAACCGACCGGAAGATTCAGGAGTCCGATGCCCGTTTAACCCAGCTTTTCAAGGAGACCGACCGAAAGATGCAGGAGGCTGATGCACGGTTGACGCAACGCTTTGAGCAGACTGACCACAAGATCCGAGCGCTGAGTGAGCTGATTGGCCGTCAGGGGAATCGGCTTGGCGAATTCGTGCAGGAGATGGTCCGTCCGGCGGTGGTGGGTCTGCTGCGTGAGCGCGGTCTGCCGGTGCATCAGGTAGCACCCAATCTGAGCGCTTATGACGACAATGGTCAGCTCCTCGCTGAGATCGACCTGCTCGCGCTCAACGCTCAGGTGGCCGTGGCCGTGGAGTGCAAATCTCACCTCAGCATTGACGACGTCAACGACCATCTAGAGCGTCTCGGGGCCTTCAAGCACTGCTTTCCGCAATACCAGACCTATCAGCTCTTAGGGGCCGTCGCTGGCATGGTGGTCCCGGATCAGGTCGGGCGTTTTGCCTACCGCAAGGGCCTGTTCGTGCTCGCCCAATCCGGCAACGCCATCGAGATTCGTAATGACAGCCGCTTCCAGCCAAAGACCTGGTAAGCCAGCCTCACGGATCGATCCGGGCCTCGTTTTCGCGAGATTCTTTCACGACGATCAGCGCCGACCCTAATCCGGCGCCTCGGCCGCAGCGCACGGCTAGACTCAGCAGCAGAGGCTGCGAGCCGCGAGGGGTGACCAGGCTGATCAAGCCAATCGAATCAGCACGAACGTGTCTCAACGGCGCCGATGCGCACCCTGCGCTCGCCGAGCAAGGCTTTCGCGCAGTACGCATCGGTGGCCTAGAGACCGATCAGCCACCGCAAAGCCTGTTGCTGCATGGGTTCACCGGCTTGGCCGAAGACTGGTGCGCGTGCTGGCCGTGCACTGTGCCCGCGCTGGCGGTCGATCTTCCCGGGCATGGCGGCAGCATGGCTCCTGAGGGCGGGTTCGATGACGCCCTACGCCGTCTGCTCGTCGCCCTACCGGCTTCAATCGATCGCATCGTCGGCTATTCGCTCGGCGGTCGGCTCGCACTCGGTTTGCTGCGGCTCGCACCAGAGCGTTTTGACCAAGCGATGATCCTGTCTGCCCATCCGGGCTTGATTGAGCCTGATGAGCGTGCATCTCGCCGCTTCGCCGACCAACGCTGGATCAGCCTGCTTGAGCAGAAAGGGCTTGCCGCCTTTGTTGAAGCATGGGAGCGGCTGCCTTTGTTTGCGTCCCAGATGGGCCTGTCGCCGGCATCTTTGGCGCAACAGCGCGAGCGGCGCCTGAGCCAGCACCCGAGCGCGCTCGCGGCCTCGCTGCGTGTGCATGGGTTGGCTGAGATGCCGCCCATGCAGGATGCCATTCGCGACTATCCGGGCGAGCTGCACTGGGTTGCGGGTAGCCAGGATCGAAAATTCAGCGTACTGGCGCGCGAGGTCGCGGCTTGGCGTCCAGCGACGCGGCTGCACCTGTTAGCAGGTGTCGGCCACAATCTGCTGCTGGAGGCGCCCGAGCAGCTGCAGGGCTTGCAGCTGAGACGCCAGCCCTTTGCAGGTTAAAGCCAGGTTAAAGCCGCCCGAGATAGGTATACCCATAGAGCCCGGCCTTGAGTTCGGAATAAAGCTGCTCGCGCAGCTCGCGCTCGAGCGCGGCGCCGTCGAGGCGGCGGCGGTATTGAGCGAGCAGGGCGCGGGGCTCGAAATGCACCCTGGCCAAGAGTTCATCGGCCGAATCACCATGCTCGAGCTCGAGCAGCCGCCAGCCTTCGGGCTGGTCATCGTCGAGTTCGATAGCGACCGCGTCGGTGTCGCCGAACAGGTTGTGCATGTCACCTAAGATCTCCTGATAAGCGCCGACCAGGAAGAAGCCGATCAGGTAGGTCTCCTGCTGCGGATCGAAGGCATGTACGGGCAGACTGGCCTCGATGCCGTCCTGATCGACATAGTGGGCGATGCAGCCATCGGAGTCGCAGGTGAGGTCGTGGATGACGCCGCGCTCGGTGGGTGCCTCGTCGAGCCGCTGCAACGGGCAGATCGGGAAGATCTGATCGATGGCCCAGACGTCCGGCAGCGACTGGAACAGCGAGAAGTTGCAGAACAGCTTGTCCGCGAGCTGAGCGTCGATCTGCTCCAGTACTGCGCGCTGGCGGCGATTGGCGTGCGAGAGACGCGGGCGCAGCGCGCGGCAGCTGGCGATGAACAGCTCATCAGCACGGGCGCGGGCGATCAATCCGCGCGGGCCAAGCGGGCCGAGCTGACCAGTGGCAAAACGCCGGCGCAGCGCTTGGACCGCCGCTTCGGCCTCCTCGTAGACCGCAAGCGCTGGAGCCTGGTTGGCCTCGCGCAGCGCTTGCTCAAGGCGCTCGATTTCGGGTTCGCGGGTCGCTGATCTTTGCGCTGCGCTATGCGCGTCTTCAAGCCTTTCTCCCTCTTGCACTCTCCATTGCGCTTGCTCAGGCCGGTCAACCGGTTCTGGTCCACGAGGCGCCGGTGCTTGATGAGGCGCGGCCCCTTGCGCTGAGGTGACTGGCTCGAATGGGACCTGCGAGCGATGGCTCGGCATGCCCTCGCTGGCCCGCTCGCGATCGACGACATCGGTGATCAGCACGGCATGATGGGCGGTGAGCGCGCGGCCGGATTCGGTGATCAGGTCTGGCTCAGGGAGCGCGTGCTCGGCGCAGAGCCGGGCGAGGGTGGTGACGATGGCCTCGGCGTAGTCCTCGGCGCGATAGTTCATCGAGCAATAGGCGCGGGTGTGGCTGCCCTCGTAGTCGACGCCGAGTCCGCCGCCGAGATCGAGGATGCGCGGCCGGGTGCCAAGCGCGTGCAGCGCGGCGTAGAACTGGCCCAGTTCGGCGACGCCGGCGCGGATGTCGTCAAGGCTCGGGATCTGCGAGCCAAGATGCGCGTGTAGTAGTTGCAGCCAGTGCAGCTTGTCGGCGCCGCGCAGGCGTTCGACCAGCGCTAGCAACTGGCTTGCTGAGAGGCCGAACTTGGCCTTGTCGCCGCCGCTGTTCTGCCAGTTGCCAGTGGCCGCTGCGGCCAGACGGATGCGCACGCCCAGTGCTGGCTCGATGCCGAGCCGTTCAGCCTCTTGCAGCACCAGATCGAACTCTGAGGGTTTCTCGATGACGATGTGCACCCTCAGCCCGAGGCGCTGACCGATCAGCGCCAGGCGGATGTATTCGCGGTCTTTGTAACCATTGCAGATGACTGGCTGATCGGGCGGTACCAGCGCCATTACGGCCATCAGCTCGGGCTTGCTGCCGGCCTCGAGGCCAAGGCCGCCGGCGCTCAGTAGTGCCTGCACCACGCTGCGTTGCTGGTTGACCTTGATCGGATAGACTGGCCGATAGCCGCCCTGGTAGCCGTGTGCAGCAATGGCCGCGGAAAAGGCGCCTTGGAGCCGATGCACGCGATGGCGCAGGATGTCGTCGAAGCGCACCAGCACCGGCAAGGAGAGTCCGGCATCGCGCAGCCGCTCAGCGAGTTGGATCAGGTCGATGCGCGTTTCGGAGCCGGGATGCGGGCGGGCGCGGAGATGGCCGCTAGGACCGATCTCGAAATACCCTTCCCCCCAGCGCTCGATGGCGTAGATGAGATCGCAGCGGGGGTCAGGGGGTGCCATGGTTTGAGGGCGAGACGTTCATGCGGGTTTGTGCAAAAGCGCGGATGCGCTCGTAGGTCTCCAGTAACAGGGCCGTGTACTCGCCGGCGAGAATCAAATCAGCGGCTAATGCGTCCGCACTCTCCATATATTCATGCACGAGTCGATTGCGCAGCTTGCGCGCCTGCAGCCAGTCTTCGGTGCTGTCCAAGACGCCGAGTCGTTCTTCTCGATTGAGCACCTCGATCTGGGCGCCCCGGTCGCTCTGCCAAGGCCATGAGCCAGCGTGGCAGGAGTTTATCGGCGATGGTGTCCTGCATGCGACCGTAACGTGAGATGAAGGCCTCCATCTGCTCGGCAAGCTCGGGCGCTGATTCCAGTTTTCTTACCCAATCGGCATCGATCGGATGCGCGAAGAGCCGCTGATGGTTGAAATGCAAATGCCGCGCCTCGCGTCGAACGATCTCCAGTGTCGGGAGGAAGCGAGCAAGCGGAAGCAGTGTGTCAGCGGTCATAATTGAACTCCCGTGCGTTGGGCTTCGCGATGCACTGGACCCGCATTGGTCTGACCGTCGACGGTCAGTACATCGATGGGCTGATCGCCGAGGCGCATCTGAAGCCGAGCCACCAGTTGCAGCCGTTTTCGTGCCTGGTCCAGGATCGTCTGATCTGACTCGACGAGTAGGTCAATGTCACCCCCGCGGCGCTGGTCATCCAGGCGTGAGCCAAACAGCCGCACGCGGACATGATCGCCGAAGACTTCGTGTGTCGTCTGGCGAATGATCTCGATCTGATCGGGAGTGAGTCGCATGGCTCCACAGTATAGATCGGAGAGACTTTGTCTGTGCGGGTCGCTGTGCGGGTCGCTGTGCGGCAAGGGGCCTCGACGAATCCTTAACGGGTTGTAATCTTCGGTTACGCTTGCGGTAACGGCTGAGCCCATATCCTTAAATAGTGGTTTGAGTGTCGATACGATTCAGCGACGAGGAGGGCAGGTGATGGCGAACAGCGATGAGGCATCAGCGGCAGGCAGTTCGGTACAGCAGGCGTTTGCGCAAGCGCGTGCTGATCTGTGTGAGCGAATTGTCGGTCAGGAAGCGCTGATCGAGCGGCTGCTGATCGCGCTGCTGGCCGATGGCCATCTGCTGGTTGAGGGCGCGCCAGGCCTGGCCAAGACGACCGCGATCAAGGAGCTTGCGCTGCGCATTGAGGGCGATTTCCAGCGCGTGCAGTTCACCCCGGACCTGCTGCCTGGCGACCTGACGGGCACCGATGTCTACCGCCCTGAGACCGGCGAGTTCCAGTTCCAGCGCGGACCGCTGTTCCATAACCTGGTGCTGGCCGATGAGGTCAATCGGGCGCCTGCAAAGGTGCAGTCGGCGTTGCTCGAGGCGATGGGTGAGCGCCAGATCACCGTTGGCGGGCAGACCTATGCGCTGCCGGAGCCGTTTTTGGTGATGGCGACGCAGAACCCGATCGAGCAGGAAGGGACTTATCCGCTGCCGGAGGCGCAGCTGGACCGTTTTTTGATGCACGTTCGCGTTGGTTATCCAGACCCGAAGACCGAGCGCGGCATCCTAGCGATCGCGCGCGCAGAGGCGCGTGGGCAGCTGCGTCAGCGCTCCGATAAGGCGCCGATGATCAGCCGCGAGCAGGTGTTCGCGGCGCGTGCTGAGGTGATGGCGCTGCATATGGCCGACAATCTCGAGGAATACCTGGTGCAGCTGGTGCTGGCGACCCGTGACCCGGCGCCTTATGACTCAGGGCTGGCGCGCATGGTCGACTATGGCGCTAGCCCGCGCGCAACGATTGCCTTGGACCGCTGTGCTCGCGCGCGTGCCTGGCTGCGTGGCGGGGACTATGTGACGCCCGATGATTGCCATGCGGTTGCGTACGATGTCCTGCGCCATCGAATCCTGCTCAGCTATGCCGCCGAGACTGAGGGGCTAACGTCGGATGCGCTGGTTGCGCAGCTGATCCGTCGGGTGCCGATGGTCTGAGGGCTGAGGGCTGAGGTTGAGCTAACGCTCATATACGGCGTGGCGCCATCCCGGAAGATGAATCGCATGAGCGTCAGAAATACGATGCGGATGCGCGAGATCAGCGGTTGGTATTTGGGGACTTGACGATGAGCCTGAGTGACGACGAGCGCGTTTATCGCGTCGATGCCGATGAGCTAGTCGCCTTGCGCGCCGCTGGCGAGCGCTTGCGTCCGGCGCGGGTGCAGACTGCGCGCTCGGCCTTGGCTGGTGGGCATCGCTCGCGTTTTCACGGGAGAGGGATGGATTACCGGGAGTCTCGTCACTACCAACCGGGCGACGATATCCGCAACATGGATTGGCGCATCACGGCCCGTAGTGGTCATGCGCACATCAAGGTCTTCGATGAGGAGCGGGAGCGACCGGTCGTGGTCTTGGTCGACTTTGGCGCCAGCATGTTTTTTGCTTCGCAGGGAGTCTTCAAGTCGGTTCAGGCGGCGCGCCTTGCGGCCTTGATCGGTTGGTCCGCGATCGGCCACGGCGATCGGGTCGGCGCTTTGCTGTTCACCGATGCGGTACAGGCGAGCCAACATCAGGAGCTGTCACCAGCTGGTGGCCGTCGTGGACAGATGCGGCTGATCCGGGCCTTGGCTCAGGCTGGTGCGCTGGCCAATAGCGAAGTGGGAGGTGGCAACGGGGACAGCAGCGGTAGTGGTAGCGGCCTGACTGCGGCGTTGATGCGACTGCGTCGGGTAGCGCGGCCCGGCAGCTTGGTGTTCTTGCTGTCCGATTTCTACAGCGCCGATGCCGACAGCAAGCACCACCTCAGTCGCCTGGCACAGCACAGCGACCTGAATGCGATCCAGCTGCTCGATCCGCTGGAGCTGGCGCCACCTCCGCCGGGGCGCTACGGAATCAGTGACGGGCACCGACGTTCGGTCATCGATACCCGCTTGCGCGCAGAGCGCGAACATTATGCGCGGCAGCTCGCCCAGCATCACCAGCGTGTGCGGCAGCTCACGATCGAGAACGGCATTGGTCTGCTGCAGTGCCTGACCACCGATGATCCGGCGGTGAGGCTGAGCCAGCTGCTCGCTGGCCGCGACGGCCAGCGCAGCGATCTGCAGAGTGGGCCAGCGGCTAAGGACAAGTTGATGGCCCGATCAGCAGGAGTCGCCTATGCCAGCCCCTGACCGTCTCCATTCGCCAGCAGAAACGCCCTTATCCTCGGTGCCAACGATTGCCCCGACCTGGCGTGCCGTCCGCGTCAAAATCGGCAAACTTCAGGCCAGGATCAGACCATGACTGCGCTGTCGAATACCGCTTCGAATCCGGCTGCGAATCCTAATCCTAGCGCGAATTCAGCCCGGTATCTCGACGCGAATCTGGGCTCAAATCCGACTCTAAACCCAGGTGCGGACCCCGGGATAAATCCCGGCTCGAGCCTCGACCTGCGCGATATCCATTTGCCCGCCGAGCCCGGATTTTGGCCGCCGGCGCCGGGCTGGTGGCTGCTTTTCGTGCTGCTGTTGGGGGTTGCACTCTGGCTGGGGCGGTTGGGCTGGGGGCAGTACCGGCGCCTGCGTCGGCGCCAGCGTATCTTGGCCGAACTCGATCGCTTGCAAGGTGCTGGCCTGCAGGGTCCGGCGTTGATCGCGGCGCTGTCGGCATTGCTCAAACGGGTCGCGCTGAGTCGTTATCCGCGCACGGAGGTGGCGGCTTTGACGGGCGCGGATTGGTTGGCGTTTCTCGATCGCAGCGGCGGCAATGGCGGTTTTGCCACGGGTCCGGGGCGAGCGCTAGCGGATGGCGCCTATGCTCCTGCAGCCCTCGGGGGCGACCAAGGCCTTGATCGGCAGGCGCTGCTGACGGTCGTCCGCGACTGGCTGCGGAGGAACAGTTGATGAGGCCGCGATTGATGGCGCTTCGAGGGGTGCCGGTCCGAATGCTAGAGCCGCGATTGATGGAGGCGCTATGGACGGATTAATTCCCTGGCCTGAGCTGGCGCTGGCCTGGCCCTGGCTGCTACTGGCGTTGCCTGTGCCTTGGTTGGTGCGTCTCGCGTTGCCGCGCGCCGAGGTGGCAGCCCCGGCTGCCGTGCGGGTCCCCTTCTATCGGCTGCTGAGCCAAGGCCAACCCCACCAACAAGCGGCTCCGCGGCGCTGGACGCTGCTCCTAGCGCTCTTGGCCTGGCTATTGTTAGTGCTCGCCGCGGCCCGCCCGCAATGGCTCGGTGAGCCGGTGGCGTTGCCGATGGCGGGTCGTGATCTGATGCTGGCGGTCGACATCTCCGGCTCAATGACCGAGGAGGATATGGTGATCCGCGGCCAGGTGGTTGATCGGCTGATGGCGGTCAAGGCGGTGGCTGGCGATTTCATCGAACGACGCGAAGGTGATCGCATCGGGCTGATCCTGTTTGGCCAACAGGCTTACATGCAAACACCGCTGACCTTCGATCGCGCGACCGCGCGCACGCTGCTGTTCGAGTCGGCGGTCGGTCTGGCCGGGCGTGAGACCGCGATCGGTGATGCCATCGGGCTCGCGGTCAAGCGTCTGCGCGATCAGCCCAGCGAGGAGCGGGTGCTAGTGCTCTTGACCGATGGTGCCAACACCGCCGGGAGCATCGCGCCACTGAAGGCGGCGGAGCTGGCCAGTGCGGCCGGGGTGCGTGTCTACACCATCGGTGTCGGCTCCGACCCGCGCGCCGGTTTCGGCGCCTTCGGTCTGAGCATGGGCCGCAACCCGATTGATGAGGCGACGCTCTCGGCGATCGCTGAGCAGACCGGTGGACGTTATTTCCGGGCGCGCGATGTGCGCGAGCTGCAGGGCATCTATGCCGCGCTCGATGAGCTGGAGCCGGTCGAATCGGATCAGCAGACCTTTCGTCCGGTCGACGAGCTGTTTGCTTGGCCGCTGGGATTGGCGCTGCTGCTCAGTGCTGTCGTGGCGGCGAGTCGTGTCGGTGCGGTCGAGCGCGTTCTGGATGGCTTGCGGCTGAGGTGACCGAACCGCTGAGGAGACCGAGCCGCTGTAGCTTGCAAGCATTGAGGCATGCATGCCTAAAAGTAGGCAAGGGCTGTTGGCCGCCGTGCGTTAGTGGCTCTGATAAAACAGCCGTGCCGATTACAACAGCCGTGCTGATCAGGCAGGCGAGTGTCAACGGGATCGAGATCTCAGACGCGTGCGAAGACACTGCTTATTGGAGGAGTCTCACTGGTGGACGAGTTTCATTTCATCGAGCCGCTCTGGCTACTGGCGCTGATCCCGCTCGGGTTGCTGCTGTGGCTGGCTTGGCGCGCCGATGCGGGTGCCACGGCCTGGCAGCGCGTGATCGATGCGCGCTTACTCGCGGTGTTGAACGTCGGCGGTGGCGGACGCGCTAGCCGGCTGCCAGTGCTGCTGTTGGCAGCGGGTTGGCTGATCGCGGTGATCGCCTTGGCCAACCCGACCTTCGAGCGACAGCCGGTGCCGGCCTTCCGCAGCGATGCGGCGCGCGTGGTGGTTCTGGATCTGTCGCGCTCGATGCTGGCCGAAGATCTGACGCCGTCGCGGCTGGAGCGTGCGCGCTTTAAGGTGGCTGACATCCTGAGCCGGAGCGGTGATGGTCAGGTTGGGTTGATCGTCTATGCCGACGACGCCTTCGCCGTGTCACCTCTGACTGACGATGCGGAGACCATCCGCGCCATGCTGGAGGCGCTCAGCCCGCAGATCATGCCGGTGCAGGGGAGTCGCCCAGACCGGGGTATTGCGTTGGGGCTCGATCTGCTGCGCCAGGCAGGCGCACGCAACGGCGAGGTGATCCTATTGAGCGATGATGCCGGCGGTGCGCGCGCGCTGACGATGGCCGAGCAGGTCCGCGATGCTGGACACAGCCTTGCGGTGATCGGCGTCGGCACCGCGGAGGGCGCGCCGGTGCCAGGGATCAACACGGCCGATGGTCCGGTGATGAGCCGATTGGATAGCGCGGCGCTAGAAACGTTGGCTGCGGCTGGTGCGGGGCGCTACGCAACCCTGAGTAGCAGTGATCGCGACCTGGATCAGGTGCTGATCGATCCGGAGGCCCGCCCGCGCGTCTTGGCTGAGCGTGATCCGATGCTCGCCGAGCGGTGGCGCGAGCTCGGCCCCTGGGTCACGCTGTTGTTGCTGCCGATGGCGGCCCTTGCCTTCAGGCGCGGTTGGCTGATGATGCTGCTGCTTGCGCTCGGGCCGGGGGCGGCCCTGGTGCCAGAGCCAGCGTTGGCGGTCGGCTGGACAGATCTCTGGCAGCGCCAAGATCAGCAGGCGGCGCGGGCGTTCGCAGCGGGTGAGCTGGAGCAGGCGCGCGCACTGGCCAAGGCACCGGCACGTGCCGGCAGTGCGGCCTACCGACTCGGCGATTATCAGGATGCGGCAGCGCGCTTCGAGGCCGGAGATGCGGCCGTGGATCACTATAATCGAGGCAATGCGTTGGCCCGCGGTGGCGAGCTTGAGGCCGCGCTTGCGGCTTATGATGAGGCCCTTGCGCGCGACCCGACGCTCGAGGATGCGCGTTACAACCGTGAACAGGTCGAGGCTGCGCTGCGCGCGCAGTCACAGCAGCCTGATCAGCCGAATCAAGCTGATCAGGACCAAGATCAGCGCCAAGAGCAGCCGCAAGATCAATCGGGAACGCAGCCGTCGGAGTCGGGCCAGCAGAGCCAGAACGGCGAGACACAAGGCGAGGATAGCGCAGAACAACAGGGCGATTCTTCGCCTGGCTCGCAGGGTGAGCAGCCGGGCGGAGAACAATCCTCTGGCGCTCAGCAAGCCGGGGATCAGCAGGCCGACGACCAGCAATCGGGCGAGCAGCAGGCCGGCGACCAACCCGCATCTGGGCAGCCAGGTAGCGATAGCTCATCGACTGCTGGCCAACAAGGCTCCGACCAGAATCCCTCCTCGAATGAGGCTGCCGATGGTCAGGCCAACCTTGCTGGGGCGGAGTCCGACACCGCGGATGCCGCAGCGGATCCTGCTCGAAGCGAGCAGGCCGCGGCCGATTATCGCGATGAAGCAGCACGTGCGCACGCCGCTCAGGGCGGCGACGCAACGCATCAAGACACTGCTCGCAACGAACAGGAACGCTCGGCGGATGCCAACGCGGCCCTGAGCGCCGAGGAGCGTGAGGCCCAACAAGCCGCTGACCAGTGGCTGCGTCGCATCCCGGATGATCCAGCCGAGCTGCTGCGCCGCAAATTCCTCTATCAATATCAGGCCCGTCAGGATGGAGGGGACCTGTCCTCTTCCGGAAAACCCTGGTGATAGCGATAGCGATAGCGATAGCGATGGTGATTGTGATGGTGATCAAAAACGCCGCGTTTCACTGCAATCGACCTTTCTGTCTCTGTCCAGCTTGGCCTGCGGCAATGCCGGGCATGTCGAGCCTGCGGCGGTGGCAAGCCCGGTCTCTGCTTGGGAGCCTGAAGGGGCTCGAGAAGAGGTCCATGAGGAGGCTCATGAGGAGGCTCATGAAGGGTTTAATGCCCGGTTTCATGCTTGTCCTGTTGCTCTTACTGCTGCCCGGCCTTGGTCTGGCTGCCGAGGTGCGCGCATTTCTCAATCAAAGCCAGGTCTACGAGGGCGATCGGGTGCTGCTAACGATCGAGGGCACTGGGCGTTCCCTTGGCCAGGAGCCTGATCTAACGGCATTGAATGCAGACTTCGAGGTGGGTGGTACCAGCACCTCTCAGCAGACCCAGTTCGTCAATGGCCGGCGCTCAGACAAGACCAGCTGGCAGGTTGTATTGATGCCAAAGCGCTTGGGCCGCCTGCGTATTCCGCCGCTTGCGGTGGGTTCGGCCACGACCGAGCCCTTGACCCTTGTGGTCGAAGCTGTGCCCGAAGGCGGCTTGGGGGCGCCTGGGGATCTGGTTTGGCTTGAGGTCGAACTGGGCAGTGATCCAGTGGGCGATGTCCCAAGTGGGTCGCCCGAGGTCGCGTCGAGCGGCAGCGGGTTGAACGATGGCGGCCCGAATCAGCCCAAGAATCGGGTTGCAGACAAACTCGTCGTGCAGCAGCAGGTGCCCTTGGTGGTGCGCGCCTACAGTGCGCGTCCGCTGCTTGACTATGCCATCGATCTACCGCCGATCGAGGGCGCGGTGTTGACGCGGATCGGTCGCGACCAAGGCAGCCTGACGATGCGGGCCGGTGAGCAGTATCGGGTGATCGAGCGGCGCTACACCCTGAGCCCGGAGCGCAGCGGAACCTTGCGCATCCCACCGATCACCTTCGATGCTGAACTCAAGACCGATGCCGGCCGACGGCCGGGCTCGCTTGGGATGTCGGGCCTGCCCGATCTGTTCGATGATCCGATGCTCGAACGCATGCTGGGCGGCATGCGCTTGGGGGCGCCAGGCTCGATGTTCGAGCGCGGCGAGCCAGCACGCGCGCAATCGGAGGCGCTGACCCTAGAGGTGGCTCCGAGCGCCGAGGGTTTCAGCGGTGAACATTGGCTTCCGGCGACGGCGCTCGAGGTCGATGACTCCTGGCGTCCGGCTGATGGCGGCAAGACACCGCGACTTGCGGTCGGAGAGCCGGCGACGCGCATCCTGACCCTTACGGCGCGCGGGTTAGCCGGTAATCAGATCCCCGAGATCGAGATCCCGGTGCCGCCCGGTTTCCGCGTCTATCCGGGGCAAACTGAGTCAGAGACGCGCAGCGATGGTGAAAATCTGATCGGTATGAGTCGCCAGCAGCTGACCCTGATCCCGACCACTGCGGGCGAGCTCGAACTGCCGCGGATCGAGGTGCCTTGGTGGGATACCGCCTCTGGTCAGGAGCGCACGGCGACGGTGCCGGCACTCGCGCTAAGCGTGTCTGGTGCGGCCGCCGGAGCCGCGTCTGAGGCGGCCGGGCGGGCAGCGCTGGACAGGCTTGAGGCGGAAGATGCCCCGGGGGCGGCTAGGCTGGGCACGGGTGCGGAGCATGCTGATGAGCACGCTGATGAGCGCGCTGATGAGCGCGCTGATGCTGGCCAAGGCGCTGAGGCATCGGCTGGTACGGGTCGATGGCGATGGAGCTTCGGGAAGCTGTTAGTGCTGGCAGTTGCGGTAGTCGTTGCTGGGGGCGTCATGTACCGAGTATGGCGCCGGCGGTCTTCCACCAGGCGGGCGCTGCCAGGCGAGCAACAAGGCCAGCGAGATGTGACGCCGTCAGCCGAGGCACGCCGGGCACGCGATGCGCTACGCAGTGCTTGCGAGCGCGATGATGCGCCGGCGGCGGCCGCTGCACTGCTCGCCTGGGCCGGCGCGCTCTGGCCTGATGATCCGCCGAGCGGCCTAGGTGCCTTGGCCGAGCGGGCCGAGCGCGGTCGCGCGCAGATCCAGGCCCTCGAGCGCCACCTCTACGCTGCTGCTCAGAGCCAGCCTGCTTGGCGCGGCGAGGTCTTGTGGTCAGCGGTCAGGGCCGGCCTGAAAGGGGCCGCGATGCACGCCCGCGAGCAAGGTGATGATCAGCTCGCGCCACTCTATCCATGACGAGCCTATGACGCTCGCCTGGTCACGGGGGCCGGTGTTGTTATTCTCGCTGCGTTCTCGCGGCGCTGGCGAGATCGCGGCGATCCGCTGCAATCCATTCGGCGGCGCGAACGCTGACCTCGATACGCTCGCTGCCGCGCCACAAGACGAGCGGGATCTCACGCTGGGGCGGTGTGGCGATGATCAGCTCCCGAAGCTGGGACGCGTCGGTGATCTCGGTGCCGGCGAAGGCGGTAATCACGTCGCCGGCACGTAGCCCGGCGGCTGCGGCTGGACCGTTCTCGACCAGGCTCGAGACCAGGACGCCGCTCGATGCACGAAGCCCAAAGCGCCGTTCCAGCTCATGGGTGACGCTGCGGCCGCCAAGCCCGATCCAGCCGCGGTCGACTTGGCCGTGGTCGGCGATCGACTCGACCACCTGCATCACCAGGGTCGAAGGGATCGCAAAGCCGACGCCCTCGGCATGGCCACTTTCGCTTAGCCCAGCGGTGGCGATGCCGACCAAGCGGCCGGTGGCGTCAACCAGCGCCCCGCCCGAATTGCCGGGATTGATGGCGGCGTCGGTCTGGATGAACTCTTCGATCTCGGTGAGACCGAGACGCGAGCGGCCGGTAGCAGAGACGATTCCGAGGCTCACGGTCTGGCCGATGCCATAGGGATTGCCGATTGCCAGGACCACATCGCCGACCCGCAGCGTGCTCGGATCACCGAGGGCGATCGGCGCCAGCTCAGACAACGGCGCCCGCAGGACAGCAAGATCAGTGGCATCGTCGATGCCGAGCAGCTCAGCTGAGAGCATGCGTCCATCGACCAGTTCGACCTCGATCTCGTCACAGTCACGCACGACGTGCCCGTTGGTTGCAATCAAGCCTTGACTGGCGATGACCACGCCAGACCCTAGTCGGGTCTGAGCCCGGTGAGGCTGTGCACTGCTGAGCGTTGATGCCAGCATCTTGCTGGGCGCATTGCTGCGCGCAAGCTCGCTGCTGCGAGTTCGGCTGTCGACGGGGCCTTTTGCATAGACCTTGACGACTGCAGGAGCGGCTGCGGCAACGGCATCGGCGAAGCCAGGTGCGGGGGACTGGTGCGTTGCGGGGCTGGCTTCCTGTGCCTGATGATCAGCGTCGGCTTCGCTTTTGATCGCTGGCAATTGATCGAGCGCGGAGACGACGGCGGCACCGGCCGTGAAGCCGAGGAGCGTTAGTGCGATACTGTGGGTTGTCGGAGGCATCCGAATAAGCTATCACGGCTCCGGGCCGATCGCCTATCGAGCCCCTGAGTCCGCATTTTATCGCTGCAGCATCCTTATTTCGAAATTAAATGACCGCCGCCGTCGACATCGCCGATTATTGTAACTTTCTGCTCGGAGTCGAACGTTTCAGTGACTACTGCCCTAACGGGCTACAGGTCGAGGGCGGACGTCAGATCAGGCGCCTGCTGACCGGTGTCACGGCTTGCCAGCGCCTGATTGACGCCGCGGTTGAGGCCGATGCTGATGCCCTCTTGGTGCACCACGGGTTCTTCTGGAAGGGCGAGCTGGCGCCGCTGATCGGGGTCAAGGGGCGTCGGATCAGAACACTGATGCGCGCCGATATGAGTCTTCTGGCCTACCATCTCCCGTTAGACGCGCATCCGGAGCTTGGCAACAACCAGCAGCTTGGACTTCGGCTCGGGTTGCTCGATGCGGCGCCCAGCGCGGGCGCTGATGACCTGCTTTGGACAGGCGCCCTCGCGGAGCCGATGGCCGGCGCTGGCTTTGCTGAGCGGGTCGAGCAGGCGCTTGGGCGCGAACCTTTGCACATTGCTGTGGTCGACCGTCCCGTGCATCGTGTTGCATGGTGCACGGGCGCTGCGCAAGGCGCGATTGAGCGGGCGGCTGCGCTTGGGGTGGATTGCTACCTCAGCGGCGAGGTCTCGGAGCAGACCGTGCATCTGGCGCGTGAGCTTGGCATTGACTACCTCGCTGCGGGCCATCATGCCACCGAGCGCTATGGCGTTCAGGCCCTGGGAGCTGAGATCGCAGCGACCTTCGGGATTGAGCATCGGTTCGTCGAGATTGATAATCCGGTTTAGCCGATCATCATGAAACCGTGCGTAACCTTGATCCTTGAGGAAAATCCATGCGTTTCGCTGGTTTTTGACCTTTGTCGTGGTTCCTTCGGGCGCTATCGGCTTAAATATAGCGTTCAGACAGAGCGCTCTAAAACCCTGATCAGTAGGGGGCTTTCTTGACCTAGCTTGGCCGCATCGTAGAGAATGCGCGGTCAGTTATGCAACACTTAGCGATATTCTTATCTTCATCATCAGACTGTTCGACCATCTCGTCGCTCGGGAGGTCGTGCATCGAGCCTAGCGAGGGGTCGACAAACGCATGAACGAACAAGGAACGGATAAAAGCCGCAGGCGCATACTCGTCGCCGCAACGAGTGCAGTCGGTGCCGTTGGCGTCGGCTTCGTGGCCGTCCCTTTCATCTCTTCCATGAACCCAAGTGCCCGGGCGCGAGCCGCGGGTGCTCCAGTGGAGGCAGATGTCAGTAAGCTGGAACCAGGCGCGCTGCTTCGCGTCAAATTTCGCGGTCAACCGATTTGGGTCGTGTACCGTACCGACGAAATGCTCGAAGCGCTTCCAACCAACGATCCGAAGCTCGTTGATCCGGGCTCCGAGTTGGCCACACAACAGCCCGAGTATTGCCAGAATCCGGCTCGGGCGATCAATCCACGTTACTTCGTGGCGATCGGTATCTGTACCCATCTCGGGTGCTCGCCGACCTACCGCCCCGAGTTCGCGCCGGATGATCTCGGTCCGGATTGGAAGGGCGGTTGGTTCTGCCCCTGCCATGGCTCGAAGTTCGACCTGGCAGGTCGAGTCTTCAAGGGGGTTCCGGCGCCGACGAATCTCGTCATCCCGAAACACACATATTTGAACGAATCCACCATCCTAGTGGGTGAGGATGAAGCAGGAGCCGCCTGATGAGCGTTGAGACGGTAGATACGCCGCCGAGAGGGTTTCTCGGCTGGCTCGACAAGCGATTCCCGGTCATGGGTCTGTGGAACGACCACATGGCTCAGTACTACGCACCCAAGAACATGGGCCTTTGGTCGATATTCGGCTCCTTGGCCTTGGTGGTGCTGATCATTCAGATCGTGAGCGGTCTGTGGCTGGCGATGGCCTATAAGCCCTCCGCTGCTGAGGCCTTCGCATCGGTTGAGTACATCATGCGTGATGTCAACTGGGGTTGGCTGCTGCGCTATATCCACTCCACTGGCGCCTCATTCTTCTTCATCCTGGTCTATCTGCACATGTTCCGAGGGCTGATGTGGGGCTCCTACAAGAACCCGCG
The DNA here is from genome assembly GCF_016653315.1 of Halochromatium roseum. Lineage (GTDB taxonomy): Bacteria > Pseudomonadota > Gammaproteobacteria > Chromatiales > Chromatiaceae > Lamprobacter > Lamprobacter roseus. Next base: position 72,102 of record NZ_NHSH01000040.1, read on the forward strand.
TGAGCTGCTCTGGATCATCGGTGTGGTGATCTATCTGGCGATGATGGCGACTGCGTTCTTTGGCTACCTGTTGCCCTGGGGGCAGATGTCGTACTGGGGTGCGCAGGTTATCGTCAACCTCTTCGCCGCCGTGCCAGAGGTCGGCGCCGACCTCTCGACTTGGGTGCGTGGTGACTACGTCATCTCCGATGTGACGCTGAATCGCTTCTTCGCCTTCCACTTCGTGATTCCGTTCCTGCTCGTCGCGCTGGTATTCCTACACATCGTCGCGCTGCATCGGGTCGGCTCGACCAACCCGGACGGCATCGAGATCAAGCAAGGTCCAAAGGGCAACAAGTGGGACCCAAACAAGCCAGCCGACGGCATCCCCTTCCATCCGTACTATACGGTCAAAGATGTCACCGGCTTGGTGGTCTTCCTCGCAATCTTCTCACTGGTGGTGTTCTACGCCCCAGACATGGGCGGCCTGTTCCTTGAAGGACCCAACTTCCAGCCTGCCGATCCCTTGAAGACCCCTGAGCACATTGCACCAGTCTGGTACTTCACTCCCTACTATGCGATGTTACGTGCAGTGCCGCCGATTGCAGGCTCGCAATTCCCCGGCGTGGTCGTGATGTTCGGTGCGATCCTGATCATGTTCTTCCTGCCTTGGCTAGATCGCAGCCCGGTCAGGTCGATGCGCTACAAGGGGCCGATCTCGCGCTTCTTCCTGGGTGCCTTCGCGGTGTCCTTCGTGGTCTTGGCCTATCTCGGGCTACAGCCTTCGACTGACCTCTACACCCTGCTCGCGCAGATCTTTACGGTGGTGTACTTCGCCTTCTTCCTACTGATGCCGATCTATACCAAGCTTGAAAAGACGAAGCCGGTCCCGGAGAGGGTGACGTCATGAGAAACGCGATCTTTGCACTACTCCTCCTGGTCGCTCCCTTTGCGGCGATGGCTGCTGGTGGTCACGGCCCGGAATTGGAAGAGGCCAACATCGACCTGAAGGACAAGGCATCGCTGCAGCGCGGTGCGAAGTACTTCGTCAATTACTGCATGGGTTGCCACTCGCTGCAGTACATGCGCTATCAACGGATGGCCGATGACCTGGGTATTCCGGATGATGAGCTGCGGGCGAGTCTGCTGTTCGGTGATGCTAAGCCGACCGACATGATGACCAATGCCCTCAATCCGGCGGATGGCGTCAAGTGGTTTGGTACTGAAATCCCGGATCTGACCTTGGTGACGCGCTGGCGCTCGCCGGACTGGGTTTTCAGCTATCTGAAGTCCTACTATGTCGATGATACGCGGCCATACGGGGTCAATAACCTCGTCTTCCCCGATGTTGGCATGCCTCATCCGTTCGTCCATCTACAGGGTGTGCAGGCGCCGGTTTATGCTGGTGGTCACGGAGACCATGGCGAAGGAGGCGGTCATGTGGTGGGCGTCAAGCTGGTTGAGCCCGGCCAGATGACCCCAGGCGAATACGACCTGATGGTAAGGGATCTGACGAACTTCCTGACCTATGCCGGAGAGCCGTCCAAGCTGGAGCGTCGCCAGCTCGGTCTCTACGTGCTGCTATTCCTCGGCTTGATGTTCATCGTATCCTTCTATCTGAAGCGTGAGTTCTGGAAGGACGTGCACTGATGACGGCCTAGGTGTGTCGGGCGCATAGGCACCCTTCGCGTCATCTCTCAGGCGGCGACCAATGGCTTTTGGCTGCTGGTCGCCGTTCTGCGTTCGAGGTATGCACGCATAAGCCCGATGCGTAGTCGAGCAATGTACCGCAACCTATTCGTCGGGTTTCGGTGTATCCTTCGGCTGTGGTGTCAGTCTCTGGGGAGGGCGGCACCTTGTCATTATGACCCTTCGGTAACCATTTGTAGCCTGCTTCTGTGCTCCCCGTCGTGCAGCGGTAAGCTCTTCGTCAGGAAACAGAGCCAGTGGCTGGCAACAGACGATCGACCATGACGCTCTTCTCTGATCCAACCTGTCCGTACTGCCATCGTGTTCGGATGGTCATTGCCGAGAAGCGGGTCAATATCGAGATTGTCGAAGTAGACGCACATGCGCTGCCCGACGAACTCATCGAGTGTAATCCGTACGGCACGGTTCCGACCCTGGTCGATCGCGATCTGCGTCTTTACGAATCGCTGATTGTGATGGAGTATCTGGACGAGCGCTTCCCGCATCCGCCGTTGCTACCAGTCGATCCGGTCGGGCGTGCGAATGCTCGCTTGTTCATCTATCGGGTTGACCGCGATTGGTACGATCGGATGCGGATCATCCGCACGGGCGATGCCGCGGCTGCCGACCAGGCTCGAAAGGAGCTGATCGAAAGCCTCGTCGCGGTTGCGCCGATCTTCGCCGCGAACCGTTTCTTCATGAGCGACGAGTTCTCGCTCGTCGACTGCTGCGTTGCGCCACTGCTGTGGCGGCTGCCGGTGCTCGAACTCGAGCTGCCTGCGGCAGCGAGTCCGGTCACGGAGTATGCGGCGCGCATTTTTGAATGGCCATCATTTCGCTCTAGCCTGACTGAGGCCGAGCGCGACATGGTCACCGGCCTGGCCTAGACGCTAGGAGCTGCCGATGACGTCCAACCGTCCTTATCTGATCCGCGCCCTCTACGAGTGGATCGCCGACAACGACATGACCCCACACCTATTGGTGGATGCCGAGAAGCCAGGGGTCGTTGTGCCTCGCGGCTATGTGGTTGACGGACGGATCGTGCTGAATCTGGCCACTGGCGCGGTTCAGAGTCTTGTGCTGGGTGATGAGGCCATCCTGTTTGCGGCGCGCTTCAGTGGAAAGTCCTTCCCTGTCGAAGTGCCGGTCGGGGCCGTGCTCGGAATCTACGCCCGCGAAAATGGCCAGGGTATGCTGTTTCCGGAAGAGCATGCCGATGATGCAGCGGCCTCCGATGATGAGCAGGGTGCAGAGTCCTCTGGCGGTGACACTGGCCCCACCGATGGCCCGAATGACAAGTCGCCGAAGCGCCCTGCGCTGCGGGTCGTTAAATAATCCGCACAGCGTTCCGATCAAGCGTCGTCACTGAGCTGCGGTAGCCCGAGGCTCAGGTCGACCAGCTCGAGGCCGAGCAACACCAGATAGCCGGTGCGTCGCCCGATGCCTTCCTCGCTGAACTCGAAGCGATAAACGCGTCGAATACGCAAGCCGCGAGAACGCCAGCGCAGACCAAGCCGACGCAGTGCGACCGCCTGATCCAGCAACTGGACGTCCCGCTCTTTGCACGCGCGTTGCGCAAGGCCGACAGCCATCTCTCGCGCACGAGCGGCGTCGAGCCAGAACCAGCCAACACCGAGCACGATGATCAGTGCCAGCAGTTGATCAGTCAACGCCTCAGGTCCTGCATGCGAGCCAGCGCCTGTTCGTCGCCGAACGAAGGCAGACCCGATTCGAGCCACCAGGCGCCGCTGATTGGATCGTAGCGCCAGTGCTGGCGGTCGGCGACCTGCTTCAGACGTTGTCGGTCTTTGAATACATACGCGATCTGGACGAGCTGTACCGCCGTATCATCCGGTGAGATGACACCTGGTTGCACGACCTCGTAGCCGGTGATCTGGATATTATTCAGGTGTTCCATATCCAGATCGGTGCGACGCTCGGGGCTGACGAACCCCGCTGCGGTTGGGAAGTAGCCCCAGCGGATCGCTTGGCGGTAGCTGCTGAGCGTGTTCTCTAAGGCGATACGCTTGGCGTCTTCTTTAACGCGTCCGCAACCGGCTGTCATGCCAGCGATCAATAGCAGGATCAGCACCAGGGCCAAGAGGGGCCGTCGGGCACAGGGTGCGGTCTTGTGGGGGCGGGGGAGCGGGCATTTGGTCACAGCGGGCTGGGTACTCGGGGGCAGGCGAATGCTCGGTGCGCCCGATAATAGGCGAGCGGATAGGTTGGTGCCAGTTGGCTGTCGGTGAGTGGCTGCGGCAATGTCATCGCCCGTGTATGATGCGGGCCTTGATTGATCATGCTGCCCGGTGTTCGTGAATATCCACTCGCCCGAAGAACCGATTCGCGAAGTCCAGACCGACTCGACCCACATCAGGCTACTTGGTACTGCGCATGTTTCCAAGGCCAGCGCCGATAAGGTGGCAGAGCTGTTGGGGCCTGATGGCCCAGAGGTCGACGCGGTTGCGGTAGAGCTATGCCGCAGCCGTGCTGAATCGATGACCGATCCCGAGGCCTTGGCGCGCCTAGACCTGTTCGCGGTGATTCGTCAGCGCCGGGTCTATATGGTCGCGGCAAGTCTGGCCTTGGGTGCCTATCAGCAGCGGATTGCCGATCAATTCGGTATCGAGCCAGGTGCCGAGCAGCGCATGGCGATGCGGATGGCGGAGATGCGTCAACTGCCGCTCTTGTTGATCGATCGTGAGGTCGGTATCACGCTGCGGCGAGCTGCCCACAACGTCGGATGGTTCCAGCGCTTAAACCTGTTCACTGGGCTGCTGGCCGGGTTGCTCACGCGCGAGAAGGTGACCGAAGAAGAGGTCGAGGCTCTCAAGCAAGGTGACATCCTCGAGACGGCTTTCGCCGAGTTCGCACAGGATCGCTCAAGCCTATTCACGCCATTGATCCACGAGCGCGACCAGTACATGGCCGCGCGCTTGAGGCAAGAGGCTGAGCAGCATGGTTATCGAAATATCCTAGCCGTGGTTGGTGCCGGACACCTGAAGGGCCTTTCAGAGCAGCTTGAATCGGCGACCGAGCCGCCCGATCAGACCATTGCGAGTCTGGATCAGGTGCCGCCGCCCTCGCGCTTCTGGCGTGCCTTTCCTTGGCTGGTGGTGGTGGTGATTCTCAGCGTCTTCGCCTACGGATTCACCCGCAACCCCGAGCTGGGCTGGAACATGGTCGCCGACTGGGTGTTGATCAACGGTGGTCTGTCAGCGCTGGGCGCGGCACTTGCCGCTGCGCATCCGTTGACCGTGCTCGGCGCCTTCTTTGCGGCCCCGTTGACCTCGCTCAATCCCACCATTGGTGCCGGCATGGTTGCCGGGGCATTGGAACTCTCGCTGCGGCGTCCTAGCGTAGGTGATTTCAGTAGCCTACGTGAGGATGTGACCAGCCTGCGGGGTTGGTGGCGCAACCGTGTCTCGCGGGTGTTGCTGGTGTTTATCTTTAGCACCATGGGTTCTGCGGCTGGCACCTATTTGGCGGGTTTTCGGATCATCGACCGCCTCGTGGTCTGACCAACTCCGCCCTGGTGCCAGAGACCTCTGTGCCTGACCTTCGGTGCTGGGGTTGCAGCAGTGCGCTCAGTGCCGCGGTAACCCGTCTTCTTGATCCGCTTCGCTCCAGTTGTCCGCCTCTGATTCAGCATCCGTGCTGCCTAGGGGCTCGCTGATGCGATGCGTCTCATTGAGCCAGTCGCCGAGGTCACAGAGCTTGCAGCGCTTGCTGCAGAAAGGGCGCCAGGCTGACTCTGGCCCCCAGACAACCTCTTTGCCGCAATGCGGACAGGCGACGATTGTTGGCATCGTTGAACAGTCCTGTGATCTAGAACAGGCAGCAGGTGAGCAGGAAGGGCACGTCATCTTGCGATTGCAGGGGTCGACCGGTCTGGTTAGCCTGCATGAAACGGATGCTGAAACGGTTTTTGTGCCCGCTGATCTCAGGGTATACCGGCCACTCTGGCTCGAGTGCGACCCGCAGCAATTGTGCCGGCGCCTGGCTATCTAACGACTCCTGGAAGAAGCCCTCGGGCGCGATCAGCTTGCGGGGTGTAGCGCTGGTACGCGCTAGCGAGAGGACTAGCCGAATGGCTTCGCTGACGGGTTTGATCTCGTCGGTCCAGCTGGCGATGCGGGCTCGTCGTTGCTCGATCGGCTGAGTGAGAAAGTGGTGATAGAGCGGAACGTCAAAGCTACAGGCGCCGCCGGGGATACTGCTGCGTTGGGCAACGGCCTTGAGAAAGGCATCATCGCGCGCTCGGCTGCTGATCTGGCCATTGATCTCATGAATGGCCGCGGCGGCATGCTCCAGACCACTGAAGACTTCCTTGAGGGCCGCGGGGTCGACGCCGGGCTGATTGCGCACGCGGGCGAGGGTTGAGAGATTGCGGTCGATCTCCTTGAGCAGCTCGGTCTTGATATCAGCGCGAGCGGTGATAGCGATGATGTCGAGCAAGGCCTCGATGGCAGCGCGCATGCACCAGTGTTCGGGCTGCGCGACAAAGTAGTCGAGCTTCTCGAACAGGTGCTCGAGCCTTAGGAAGGTGCGAATGCGCTCGTTCAGCGGATGCTCGAAGATGATTTCATGCGACACGATGCGGCTTCCTTAGGCGCTTTGGATAGCGGTCAAGGTGCCAGATTCTGCGCCATCAAGGGTTCAGGGTAAAGGCACCGATCCTGCCGCTGTGCTGCCGTTGCCCTTAGGCCAATGATAGACTGACGCGCTTGGGTGCGATGCAAAAAGACTGAAGCGCGCATCAACGAACCTGATTTTTGTTTTCAATTGTTGCTGAGGCCTCCGATCATCCGGGGGCTCGAATCGAGGGATTCACATGGCCGGTCACAGTAAATGGGCCAACATCAAACACCGCAAGGCGGCGCAGGACAAGAAGCGCGGCAAGGTTTGGACCAAGCTGATCCGCGAGGTGACGGTCGCAGCGCGCGAGGGCGGCGCTGATCCAGCCTCAAATCCGCGCCTGCGTTTGGCGATGGACAAGGCGCTAGGCGCCAACATGCCGCGCGATACCATCGATCGGGCGATCAAGCGCGGTGCGGGTGCCGATGATGCGGACAACTACGAGGAGATCCGCTACGAAGGTTACGCCCCTGGTGGTGTAGCCGTGATGGTGGATTGCATGACCGACAATCGCAACCGCACCGCCTCCGAGGTGCGGCATGCGTTCAGCAAGTACGGGGGCAACCTCGGCACTGATGGCTCGGTGGCCTACCTGTTCTCGAAGCAGGGCGTGGTCAGCTTTCAGCCTGGCACCGATGAAGATGCGGTGATGGAGGCGGCGTTGGAGGCCGGTGCTGAGGATGTGGTGTTGAACGATGATGGCTCGCTTGATGTGATTACCGCACCGGAAGAATTTAGTGCGGTCTGTGATGCCTTAGCCGCCTCGGGCTTTGATACCAGCGTCTCCGAGGTCAGCTTCAATGCGGCGACCCAGATCGAGCTCGATGCCGAAGGCGCCGAGAAGCTGCTGAGGATGGTCGATGCGCTCGAAGACCTGGACGACGTGCAAGAGGTCTACAACAACGCCGACATCCCCGACGAGGTCATGGCCGCGCTCGATAATTGATGCAGACAGCTGAGCAGATCACTGACGCAGATCACTGACGCAGTTAGCAGCGCACAGCCTGCCGAGCAGCCAATCACGCAGCCACCAGGATCGCCCTGTAAGCCCTTATGGACTCAGCCAGTCAGTTCGCCCATGGCGCCATCGCCGCTTAGCAACTGTCCATCAACCTCTTCCCGATTTGAGGGCCCGTGGTGGGCGATTATCGGGAAGTAAAAAATGGGCAGCCACTTAGGCATCGCGTGCTTGGCATCGACCCGGGCTCGCGCAATACGGGCTATGGCGTGATCGATACCGATGGCCAGCGCAGTGTCTGCATCGCGCGGGGCTGTGTGCGGGTCGGGCAGCATGCCTGGCCGGATCGACTGGGCTTGATCTTCGATCAGGTCGCAGCGGTCGTCGCTGAGCATCGCCCGCATGAGATGGCTGTCGAGCAATTGATTTTTGCCCGTGATGCGACCGCCGCGCTGAAGATCGGTCAAGCGCGTGGCGCCGTGCTCTGTGCCGGCCTCAAGGGCGGTGTCGTGGTCCACGAATACAGCCCTAAGTCGGTCAAGCTCGCCGTGGTTGGGTCAGGCAATGCCGAGAAGCGTCAGGTGCAACACATGGTGCGGATACTCTTATCGCTGAGCGATCAGCCGGGTGAGGACGAAGCCGATGCGCTGGCCATCGCGCTCTGCCACGCCCATTCGATGGGCATCCCGCAGCGCAAGCGGGCAGCGGCGAGCTGGCGGGATTTCCGGCCATGATCGGTCAACCATGAGCAGCCACCCATGATCGGCCGGTTGCGGGGCGAGGTCATCGCCAAACATCCGCCCCAGGTGCTCATCGAATGCGCCGGCGTGGGCTACGAGGTCGAGGCGCCGATGTCGACCTTCTACGACCTGCCCGCGGTCGGCGAGTCGGTGACGCTGGTCACCCATCTGCTGATCCGCGATGACGCGCATGTGCTCTACGGCTTTCGCAGCGAGCATGATCGGGCGCTGTTCCGAGCCTTGCTGCGGGTCACGGGCGTGGGCGCCAAGATGGCGCTGGCGATCCTCTCCGGGATGGACGCGGCGCGCTTCGCCCAATGCGTCGAGCAAGAAGACATCGCGATGCTGAGTCGGCTGCCGGGGATCGGCAAGAAGACCGCGCAGCGGTTGGTGATGGAGATGAAGGATCGGATTGCCGAGCTGGGTCAGGGGTCGGCCGCGAGCCAGCCCCTGGGCGCAGAGCGGGCGGCGGCGCTGGCCGCGCCTGATGATCCGTTAAACGACGCCGTCAGTGCACTGATCGCGCTCGGCTACAAGCCAGCGGACGCCAATCGCATGGCGCGCGCCGCCGATGATGGTGCCAAGACCTCGGAGGAGATCATCCGCGCTGCGCTGCGGGCGGTGACGCCGAGCTAGCAAGGCCTTGCCCGATGGGTGCGCGTCCGCAGTGCAAACGGAATGCCTCATCAACGAAAGCGGTTACCGACCCTTTAGGGTCAGCTTTATCGGTCCAGCTTTATCGGGTCAGTTTTATAGGGCCAGTTTTATCAGGTCAGCCTTAGGATTCCACAGTGACCGAGCCAGAGCGCCTCATCAACCCCGCGGCAGCCAGCGATGATAGCGCGCTCGATCGCGCCATCCGTCCGCGCCGGCTCGCCGATTATGTCGGCCAGCCGGCGGTCTGCGAGCAGATGGAGATCTTCATCGGAGCCGCCCGCGGGCGTGGCGAGGCGCTCGATCACACCCTGATCTTCGGTCCGCCCGGACTTGGCAAGACCACGCTGTCGCACATCATCGCCCATGAGATGCAGGTCAACCTGCGCCAGACCTCGGGGCCGGTGCTGGAGAAACCCGGCGACCTGGCCGCGTTGCTGACCAATCTGGAGTCGGGCGATGTGCTCTTCGTCGATGAGATCCATCGCCTGAGCCCGGTGGTCGAGGAGGTGCTCTATCCGGCGATGGAGGACTTCCAGCTCGACATCATGATCGGCGACGGACCCGCGGCGCGCTCGATCAAGCTCGATCTGCCGCCCTTCACCCTGGTCGGCGCAACAACGCGTGCAGGGCTTTTGACCTCACCGCTGCGCGACCGCTTCGGGATCGTACAGCGGCTCGAATATTACTCGGACGAAGACCTAGCGAGCATCGTTCGCCGCTCCGCCGAGATCCTGGCGATTAAGACCGATGTCGATGGCGCTGCCGAGATCGCACGGCGCTCGCGCGGCACGCCACGCATCGCCAATCGGCTGTTACGACGGGTGCGCGACTACGCCCAGGTGCGTGCTGACGGCGAGATCAGCCGCCAGGTCGCCGACCAAGCGTTGGCGATGCTCAAGGTCGACGCGCGCGGCTTCGATCACATGGACCGACGGCTGCTGAGCGCGGTGATCGAGAAATTCGACGGCGGGCCGGTCGGGGTCGAGAGCCTCGCCGCGGCGATCGGCGAGGAGCGCGGCACCATTGAGGACGTGCTCGAGCCGTTCCTGATCCAGCAGGGTTATCTGATGCGCACCCCACGCGGGCGCATGGCCACAAAGACCGCCTATCAGCACTTTGGCCTGATGCCGCCGCAGCCGGATTTGCTCGATGTTGCGTCGGTCCCGGCTGATTCGGCAGGATCTGTGGGTCTGTTCGACTCGCCGCTCGATTGAACGCATGAGTGAGGCGTAGCTTACTCGTTTCTGCTTGGACTAAACCCTTGCAGTTGATTTGCGCCCGGGTCATTGCCGCCGTGCAGGTGCAAGAGCGACGGCTGTCATCGATTCGATTGTGCGCGGCGCGTTCTCAGCCTCAGAAATCTTGTTCCGCTATTAACTATGCGGATTAGCAGATTTTTAATATCATAACAAAATCAGCTGGTTGCGAAAATGAGGCTGTCCGGATCATTGTTAACTGGACAATCAGTCTCTAACTGACGCTATTAGCGCAGAGGTTTGGGCAATCGCATATCCAAGAAACGCGCAGTGGCGATATCATTAGTCGTTTGGTGCCGTGATCACCATGCGTGGCGCGGTCTACAACTTAGGATCTCACTCGCAAGGTATGCCTATCACCATGGAAACCGCTCATCCTATCGACGCCAGCCTGCAAACACTGACCGCACTGCTCGACGATGCCGCCAATATCGACGGCCTGACACCCCTTGACCTTGCCGCCGAGCGCGCACTACTCGAGCAGTTACGTGAACAACAGGACCGCCCGCTGCGCGTTGCGATCATCGGCGAGTTCAGCACCGGAAAATCGACGTTCATCAATGCTGTTCTCGGTCAGGATCTGCTGCCAGCACGGTACGACCCAACTACCCGGCAGCTCATTTGCATCAGCCACGACGAAGGCCTCGGTCGGGTTTCCGTGACGGCAAGCGCAGATCTTACGGATACCCAAACCTCTGCCGAAACCGATAATGCGGACGAGGCTTCAATCATTCCGGCGTCTGAAGTCTCGCTACCAAAAGCTGCGCCACAGCAACCCCTGTCACAGCAAGCAATCGTAGATCTCGCAAAAACTGGCCAGCCATTGGACATCAGGTTGCCGATACCAGCGCCCTGGTCGGATTTCCACATCTACGACACACCAGGGGTAAACGACGCGACCAGCATGGCCGAGTCCGTGATTTTCGACCTGATGGATCAGGTCGATGTGGTGATCATGATGTTGCGCGCGCAGCAAGCACTCACGGCGTCGGAATCCGACTTTCTCGGTCATCTCGTGCGCTATAAGGCTCTCGATAAGTTCTTCTTCAACATCAATTTCTGCGACAGCAAGGCGGCTAACGAAGCCGCTTCCGTGCGCGCCTATGTGGTTGAAACGCTGGGTGAACTGCGCAACTGGCCGATGCAGGCCTTGAGCGAGCGCATCTTTCTGTGCAGTGCTCGTCAGAGTCTAGAGGCCGCTCTCGGCAAGGCTGATCCGGCGGTGAGCGACGCCCCGAATGAGCATGCGCGTCTGCTCACCGCTGTCTACGACTATGCTGCGACACGCAAACAGGCACTGCTGCAAGAAGCTGCTGACAGTCTGTTGCGCAGCGTTGCGGAGTCTGCGGCGAACAAGCTGAGTGCGGCTTTGGAGGTTGTGGATGATGAGGACGCGAGCCAAGGGCAGGCGCTGATCGAGATCAACCAGGCCATTACCGACTTCCGGGTGGCGATCCGCGAGGAAGAGCTGGCGCTGCAAGGGCACATTAGTGACCGCAAGACAGCATTGCTGCGCGAGATCGATAGCGCTTTTGATGACATCGAGCAGGTCTTGCAAGACTGGGTCGCCAGTGCACCACTTAACATGCTCGCCGGCGATGGCCCGAGCACGCGCCTGCGAATGGCTGTGGAAGAAAAGTTGACCCCCTTACTCGACGCCTTTCGCGAGGATCTGAGCGGCGCCTTCACGGATCTTGATCAGCGCATCCTGCCAATGGCAGCGCGCGCTAGCGCACGCATCGATGGTGTTCGTCAGGGCTTCGACCTCGGGCCGTTGTTAGCGGGTACGAGCCTGGCGACGGCAGGCTATCTCGTGGTCAGCGCGGCCTTACCCTGGGTGCTCGGCGCAACCGGTGTCTTTGCTGTGACTGCTGGGCTTGCCAGCCTCATCCCCGGCGTCGGTGTTACCGTTGGTGCGCTGCTTGGCGCTGGAGTCGGCGCCGCAGCCAGCAACGCGCCGCAGATGTTGCGGGGAGCAGCAGGAGGCGTTGTGAGCGGCTACGGTTGGCTCCGCGACTGCATCCGCAACTGGCAGGAGCAGCAAAGTCGGTCCGCCTATGCTCAGCAGCTCGCCACGCTGCTCGATGGCTTGCGTTCTGAGGTGAAACCGCGTCTCGATCAGGCCATCGACCCCGAGCGGATAGTCGATGGTGCGCTCAATGCCCGCTTCCCCGAGGCCCTGATGTTGGAGGAGCGCCGCTTGCTCGCCATGCGGCTTGAGCGCGACCAACTCCGTGCAGCCCGACAGCGCATCGAGGCCTTGCGCACCGGTTTCATTGCGGCGATCCCGCCGGCGAGGACGCCCCGTGACTGATTTGTTAACCTTTGAGCAACGTAAACAGCAGCTGCAGGCACACTATGACCGACTGATTGGGTTGGTCCAAACGGGTGAAGTGTTGCCCGAGCCAGCGCCGAATCTGGCCTTGCTGCGGGCCGCTCGGGACGCGCTCGACGGCGACTTGCGGCTCCGGGTGCTGCTCGTCGGGGATTTCAGTACGGGCAAAAGCAGCTTTATTAACCGCTTTCTGCTCAAGCAAGATCTGCTGCCGGCTTGGTCCACGCCGACCACCACCTTCCCAACCCGCATCCGCCATGGTCAGCAGCTGCGCACCGTCCGCTATCAGCGATCAGCGCGGGAGAACGTGGATCTGGAGGAAGAGGTTGTCACCGAGAACATCGCCGAGACACTCAAGGCATGGGTCTCGACTGCGGACAATAGCGCGGCCGACAGTAGCTCCCCAGTCTTTTTAGAAGCCCCGACACTGACAGCCGGGCTCGAGATCGTTGACGCACCGGGGCTCAACGATCCCAACCCTGAGCGCATGAAGCTGACGCTCGACTACCTGAACCAGGCCGATGGCGTCCTGTTCTTCATCAACGCCATGCGGCCTTGGGCGCGTTATGAGGAGACTGTCTTCGAGTGGGAGTTACTCAGCCGTGAGCTGCTCGGAAGGCTCTATGTCATTGTCAATTATTGGGATCAGATCGAAACCTCGCAACGCGATGACGTGTTGGAGTACATCGATCAGCGGGTTCATGCATCGCTGGCCAAGAGGGCGGCTACAGCCGCCGATCACCCCATCCCGATCCTGCCCGTATCGGCTAAGACTGGCGAGAATGCGGCCCTCATCCAGGAGCAGGTCTGGGATGTTCTCAGCGCCCGCAAGTCGAAAGAGGTGCTGGCGTTGCGGGTTCGCCGCTTCAACCAGGAGCTGGCCAAATACGCGAAGATTCTCGATGACCGCCTCGGGCTGCTCGGGCTCGATGCACAGGGTCAGGGTCGGCGACGGACCCAGCTGCAGCAGGAGATCAAGGACTATGAGCAGCAGCGCGAGACCTTTCTCAACAATCTTCAACGCCTGTTGGTGCTGGATTTTCAGCACTATCACGCGCAGTTCCAGCGTCTGTTCAAGGCCTTGGTGGCAGATGTGTTGGCGCTGGAAAAAGACGCCTTTGCATTGTGCTCCGCCAAGGAGCTCAACGACTTCTTGTCTCAGCGTCTCAGCCATCTGCAGAAGCAGACCGCTCGCAAGCTGGAGGCTATGGATACAGCCTTCCTCGAGCGCCTGCGGACAACCATCGAAGGTCAAAAGGCCAACATTGGTATCCTGCCGAGCAATGCCTTGACCATGGAAGAGTACGTGCTGCGCTGGCAAGGGCTTGATGGTGAACCTCTAGCGGAGAGCGCACCCATCGCCATGGGTGGAATGGGGCTCGCTGGGCTGCTGGTTGGGGCTGGCGCTGCCTGGCAGACCGCAACCGTGGCCACGGCAACCCCGGGAGCCCTGACAACGATCGGCGCCTTTTTCACCGGCGCTCCAGCCGCTGCGGCGTCCAGCTTCATGCTCTTCGGCGTGCCGGCGATCGCGCTCGGCGGCTTACTACTCTTAAGCGCCTACATCACGAAAGAAAAGGGGAAAGACACTCTCAGGAAGCAGGTTCGCGCAGCCTGCCTCAAGCTGGCCGAGGGGATTGATGACGAGCAATGGAAGACGCTCGATCAGCTCAAGGCGAATCAGTCACAATGCATTGCGCAGATCTGTGCCAACGTGGACGACGACATTGCGCGTGCGTTGCAAGAGCGGCTAACGGAACTCGACGCTATTCAGCGCATTGAAGACCAGGGGGCTGCGCTCAGAGTCACGCGGGACCAGATCGTAGGATTAGAGCTACGGGTGAATGGATGAGTCAGTCCAGCAAGAAAGAATTGCTGCGCTACGACCAGCGCGTCGTCGCTGCGAAGAGTATAGAGAAGGTCGTCGCGGGGCAACACGCTTCTATTTCTGAGATCGCCGCACGCATCCGGCATCTGGCCGAAGCCCCGCTCACCGTGGTGGTTCTGGGAGAGTTTAGTGCGGGCAAGTCGAGCTTCTTGAACCGTCTGCTTGCAGCCGATGCCCTACCGATGGCCATCCTGCCCAAAACCGCGACTCTGACTCGGCTCGTCCATGCGGGCCAGGGAGAGGTCGGCCGGGTTGAGATCGACCGTCGCGGTGCGCTGTGCATTGAGACTGAGGTCATCAGCCATCAGGACTTCTCCGAGCTGCAGCGGGCCGCGAAGGTGCACGACATCACTGTGGCTCAGGATCTCGGACGTATTCGCGAGGTGCGGGTGTTTCTCGATGAGCCACTGCTGACCAAGCTGCAACTGGTTGATACCCCTGGCTTCAATCACGATCAGGCCATGGACGACAGAACCCTTGGCATTCTGGATAGCGCCGATATCGTGCTCTGGATCACCGACGCGGTGCAGCCTGCCAAGCAAACCGAGTTCGAGAAATTGCGGCTGCTGAAGGCGCGTGGAAAGCGCATCTGGCTCATCGTCAACAAAGCTGATGTCAACGTCGTTGATGGCACCGCATGGGAAGAGTCTCGACGCAGCCTGGAGGCGTACTTCAGCGAGATCGGCTTCCTCGAGTTTTTTGAGTCCAAGACCGTTGAGCTGATCTCTTGTCGCGAGACTGGGGAGTTCTGGGATGGCAAGTTCGAGCAGGCTAAGGCCCGCCTGGGAAACGAGATCTTCAATCAGGACGCGACCTGGTCCCATCGGCTCATCAGCGATGAGTGGGAGCGGCTTAAGCAGACCTTAGAAGATTAGGCTGAACGCTATTGGGAGCTTGAGCGCCGATGCGAGGCCATGCACGCCTTGACCCAGACTCAATCGCGCGCAGACCGCAGTCGGGCTAAATTGAGAGCGGCGCTGGCGGAACAGATGATGGATTTACGTGATGCGTTAGGGAAGCATGGCGAAACTGGGCGGGAAGCGGCAAAGCAGGGTACCGCGTCCATGATAGCCTTCGTCATGGAATATACCCGCGAATCGCTCGTGCAGGCGTTTCAAAAGCTGGCCCGTGCTTATGATCGGTTCCTCAAAGAGTGGCACACCCAGCACCTGACTGAATCAATCCAGTTGCTTGAGATCATCCAGAGCACATTACCCCAAGCGCATGCAGCCCTGCGCGCCGAGGCACTGACGCTGAGGAATTACCATCGCCTGCTGCTGGAGCAACTGGCGCACACTAGTGATCATATTTGCGGGTATGGCCTGCCTGCACTAGAGCGGACGGTGGAACTGCTCGATCACCTTAGTATCCAGTTTGAACCGTTCAATTGGCGATTTTGCTTGGCCATCGAACAGGATGGCGTGTTGCCGGTCGGAATCTCCGGGACAGTGATGACCTTATCCAAGTACCGCGAGCGCCAACTGCAAGCAGCACTGGAACGGGATTTCTACTCTGACGTGGAACGCCTCGTTTGCGATCCGGCCTATCTGGAACTGCTGGCAAAACTGCAAGAACTGTGCAACGGGGCCAGCGAGCGCCAGAAGGCGGCCCTAACGATCTGGAGGGACCATGGAGCCAGCTCTGAATCTGACTGAACAGGATCGTCTGTGCTTCATGCAGGCGCTCAACGCGGTTGCCTATCGTAAGAAAAACCCCGAGGCAGTCTGGCTAGAGTTGCTTCGCCAGTTCCGCGATCTGTTCGGGGTTTCTAAAGCCGACTATCAGTTTCAAGCCGGCGTGCCCGGTATTGCCGAGAAGATGAATCAGATCAAGAGCCCACGCGCACGTCTGTATTTTCTGCGCA
Source organism: Halochromatium roseum (assembly GCF_016653315.1). Lineage (GTDB taxonomy): Bacteria > Pseudomonadota > Gammaproteobacteria > Chromatiales > Chromatiaceae > Lamprobacter > Lamprobacter roseus. Next base: position 88,106 of record NZ_NHSH01000040.1, read on the forward strand.
TCATTCATGATGTCCATCTGAAGGAGGTAGAAGCCCAGTTTTGGCCGAGGGATAAGAATGACTCCCTCACGACATTCAAATGCCTCTACAGAGAGCTCGTCGAAGACATTCGAATTTACTAATCGACGCGCTGTCTGATCTTCGTGAGCCGGAGAGGCGGACTGTTCGCGACCAAGGCCGCTACCAGAGCCAATGCCATTTTCGACGCTTATCTGCGGCACGATAGAGGCCTTTGCGGGTGGTGCCGGCTTGTTTCGCCATGGAGTCGATCAAGTCGAGGCTGAAGGGGGCCTTTGGGCAATCGACCGTCACCTTGTAGAGCCGCTGCGGATCGCGGCGCTCCACTGTTTATGCGATGTTCCGCGCCCGGGTGTCGGCGCAAAGCCCAGGGTTTTGAGTGCGCGCTTGACCTCTGCGCAGGTCAGCGGAGGCCAACGGCTCACGGACGCTGTGATGAGATCGTGAGCGGCATACCACGGATGAAGTCGTGCACCGAGCGGCGCAAAATGACGCTCGCGATTTGAAGATGGGCGAGATAATACTTAACGCGCTGGCGCAGGGGCGCCTTGCGCGGCATGAGCTGATCGAAGTAGGCGCGGTCGACCGTAAAGGCTTCTTCAACATAATGGTCGATCTGGGCATCGAATTTATTGCGCGCCTCTTCGCAGGTTTCGTCTTGAGCGGCAAGGCAGAGATCGATACAAACAGCAACCCAAAGCTGCGGCCCTTGGTGTTCTGCGTAGCAGCGCAGGCGGAGTTGGTTAGGAAACATGAGATGGGCTGTCGGTTGTTGGTTGCTTTGGCCAGGTGTTGACTGACGAGAGTCTCGTTTCTAAGACCTGCCGCCGATTGGCAGGACCGTGAGGCGGGTCATGTTAGCCAGAACCGACAGGGGCTGCCGATCTGTTCAACTCGCCGGAGGCCGCTCCCTAACGACCAACGCCAGAAGGACCAGGCGCACTAGGCGCACCGAGCGCGCTGATAGGAATCGCCGTCACGCTCGCCGAGAGCGCTGCCGGCGTCTGCTTCAGACAGAGTACCGCACCGTGACCGCATACGCGCCCCAGCGATTCGACGAGGCTGAAGCTGCGGCTGGCATGCTGGCTTGGGGTCGCGGTCTTCTTGATCTCGATCGGATAGAGCCGTTGATCCCTTTCGATGAGCAGGTCGATCTCGCGGCCATCACGATCCCGATAGAAGAAGAGTTGCACCGCCTCGCCGTTGTGCCAATAGCTCTTTAAGACTTCCGCGACGGCATAGGTCTCGAGGATCGCGCCTGACATGGCGCCGGCCTCCAGGGCTTCCGGCGTGGTCCATTGCGCAAGATAGGCGCAGAGCCCGGTGTCGAGAAAATAGAGCTTCGGCGTCTTCACCAGCCGCTTGGTCAGATTGGAATGCCAGGGTGGGAGCAGATAGACCAAGCCGGCGCCTTCTAAGATGCCTAGCCAGGCCTTGACGGTCTTCTGGTCGATATCGACATCCCGGGCTAGATCAGCATAGTTGAGCAACTGGCCGGTGCGCACGGCAGCGGCCCGGACCAAACGCAGAAAAGCCCCGGTGTCGCCAACCCGGGCCAATGCCTGGACGTCGCGCTGCACATAGGTCTGCAGGTAGGAGCTGAAGAACAGGTTGTGCGAGATGCGTTCATCTAGGGCGAGCCGAGGAAAGCTGCCACGCCAGATCCTGCGATAGAGGTCGAGCAACCCGGTCGACGCCGACTCCGACCTGTGATCGATCCGCTCAATCCGCTCGATCCAGTCTGGCGAAGGCAGGAAGGGTGTGGCCTCCTTAGCATGCCCAGCGCACTCCGCAGCCGAAAGACCGAGCAGATCGAGAATTGCGACCCGTCCGGCGAGCGATTCGCTGACGCCCTGCATCAGATGAAACTTCTGCGAGCCGGTCAGCCAGAACTGACCCGGCATCTGGCTCCGATCCACCAGCAGCTTGATTGCGCTAAATAGCTGCGGCGCATACTGGACCTCGTCGATCAGCAGCGGCGGCGGATAGCGCTGCAGAAACAACGCCGGGTCGTGCTGCGCCAAATCCCGCGCATCAAGATCATCCAAGGTGACGCGTCGACGCTCTGGACCAGCGCATTGTTCGAGCACCGTCGTCTTGCCGACTTGCCGTGGGCCGGTCAGCAGCAGAACCGGGAAGCTCTGGGTGGCGCGCTCGATTGTGCGAGCGAGGGTGCGTGGGAGCAGTGTGGGCATAGCGCTCTCGGCTAATCTGGAATGTCACTCCAGATTAGCCGCGCTGGTGTCTTGCTGCAACTAAACCACGGTTGTAATACAGACAAGCGGTTCCGCGCTTCGGTGTCGGCATAAAGCACAGGGACTTGAATGCGCCCTTGACCTTGGCACAAGCCACGCGACGATCCCGAAACGTCGCGATCACGCAAGCCATGGCTTTCGCGGCTAATCCAGGTACACTCGTCGGCTGTTCCGAGCATTATCCGAGCGCCGAGACCGGCGCATCCCTTCAACCGCTGTCCCTCGATCCGTTGCTATGTCCCCGCAGGCCCCTGCATTCGAATGGCCGGTGCGCGTCTACTATGAAGACACTGATGCCGGCGGCGTCGTCTATCATGCGCGCTATCTTCAGTTTCTCGAGCGCGCCCGCACCGAATGGCTGCGCTCGCTCGGCTTCGAGCAGGCGCGATTGCGGCGCGAGCAAGGCGTTCTGTTTGCGGTCCGCAAGATGTCACTGGATTTCGTACGTCCGGCTTGTTTGGATCAGGCGCTTCGTGTCAGGGTGACGATCGCTGAACCCGGCCGCGCCTGCCTGGATTTTGAGCAGCAGGTGCTGGATGCCGCGGAGGGGCATCTGTGCTGCCGGGCCCAGGTGAATGTCGCTTGTATTGATGCCGCACGGATGCGCCCAACGCGCATTCCAGAGGCCTTGCTGAACGCCTTTTCAACAGCCTCAACCACCACAGACGCCCTTGCCAACGGAGATCTCGCCCATGGGCTCTGAGCTGTCACTGATCGATCTGGTCGCGCAATCGGGGCTCGTCGTGAAGCTCGTCTTGCTGCTGCTGGTGTTGGCCTCGATCCTATCCTGGGCGGCGATCTTCGATCGCGCGCGCGTGCTGCGTCAGGCGCGCTCGACGGCCGATGCCTTTGAGCAAAAGTTCTGGTCCGGCGGTGATCTGAGCGCGCTCTATCGCGATCTGGGTCAGGAGGAGCGGCGCTTGACGGGGCTGCCGCTGATCTTTCGCAGCGGGTTCAAAGAATATGTGCGCCTGCGCAAGGTGACGCCGGACGATGTGCAAGGTCTGATCCTGGGGGCTGAGCGCTCGATGCGGGTCGCGTTGAGCCGAGAGGTCGATCGGCTTGAAACCAACCTGCCGTTCCTCGCCACGGTTGGCTCCACTAGCCCCTACATCGGCCTGTTTGGCACGGTCTGGGGCACCATGCATGCGTTTCAGGCGCTCGGCAACATGCAGCAGACGACCTTGGCGCTGGTAGGGCCGGGGATGTCTGAGGCGCTGATCACTACCGCTGTCGGGCTGCTTGCGGCAATACCGGCGGTGGTCGCCTACAATCGCTATGCGAGTCAGGTCGAGCGCCTGCACAATCGCTACGAGGAGTTCATGGAGGAATTTTCGATTCTGTTGCAGCGTCAGGGACGAGGCTGAGCCCCTAGTGTTACGTCCAGTGTTGGGTCCAGTGGTGTGTCCAGTTCTGCGTCCAGCGGTGTGTCTAGTTCTGCGTCCAGTTTGCTGGCCGTTTCTGCGCTCAGTACTGCGTCCTCCTGTGCGCTTTTTGCGCTTAGTGGCTGTCTACGTTTTACGTCCCGATGATCGCATGACAGTGATCCTCAAATCGGAAAGACGTTGATGGACCGTTTCTTGGTTCCGCGCCGAACGCTCCGCCTGAACGAGTAAGTAATATGACGAGGAAAGCGCGCCGCCAGCGTCGCGGGCCGATGGCCGAGATCAACGTTGTGCCTTACATCGACGTGATGCTGGTGCTCTTGGTCATCTTTTTGGTCACGGCGCCCTTGATCACACAAGGCGTCAAGGTGGATCTGCCCGAGGCGAATGCGCAACCCCAAGCCGGCGAGGGTGCGCCGCCGGTGATCATCCATATCGATCGCTTCGGTGATACCTATCTCGATTTCGGCGATGCCGACCTTGCACCGGTTGATCAACAGTTGCTCTACGAGCGCTTGCGGGCTGCGCGTGCGGCTGATGCGACGCTTGCTGTGGTCGTGCGTGCTGATGCCAGCGTCGATTATGGCGTTGTCATCGAGGCCATGGTCGCCGCCCAAGCCGCTGGTATCGCGAGTGTGGGCCTGGTGACCCAGCCTCCAGTCGCTGGGATGGATGAGGAGCGCCGCTGACAGGCGTGCCATGTGGGAGATCCTGCAGCGCTTTCCGAGGGCCTATCTGTGGTCAACCCTATTGCACCTGGTGGTGGTTGTGCTGCTGGTGGTGGGTATCGATTGGCGGGAGCAGGATCAGCGTCTCGGTGCGTTCGAGAATATGATCCAAGCGCAGATGGGTCAGTCGGCTGAGATCGCGGCGCGGGTTGCTGCGCTGCAGGCTGGCGCCGATGATGCGCCTGTGACTAAACAAGCGGTGCCTGACTCGTTGCCGCAATCGGAACCCGAGCCTTTGTCGGAGCCGGCGGCCAAGCGCGAGGCTGAGCCAGCGCCTGAGCCAGCGCCTTTACCGCAGCCTGACCCTTTGCCCATCCCGGAGCAGCTGCCACCGGAGCCCGAGCCTGAGCCTGAAAGGGCAGAGCAGCGCCCTCAGTCTGAAGTGGATGCGGCCGCGCAGAGAGCGGCCGAGCGTCTGCAACAAGTTGAGCTTGAGGACCAACGCCGAGCCGAAGAGGCGATGCGGCTTGCGGCTGAACGTGAAGCTGAACGTCAGGCAGAGCGCGAGCGCCAGCGTCAGGCAGAGCGCGAGCGCCAGCGTCAGGCTGAACAGGAGGCACAGCGCCGTGCTGAAGCGGCGGAGCGCCGTGAGGCTGAGCGTCAAGCCCAGCTCGAGCAGCAACGCCAGGCCGAATTAGAGGCCCAGCGTCGTGCTGAGGAGGCAGCGCGCCGAGAAGCGGAACGTCAGGCCAGACAAGAGGCGCAGCGACGGGAGGAGGACGCTGCGCGTCGCGAAGCTGAGCTTGAGCGGCAACGCCAAGCCGAACAAGAGGCGCAGCGGCGTGCCGAGGCGGAAGCGGCCCGCCGAGAGGCTGAGCGTCAGGCGGCGTTGGAGCGTCAGCGTCAAGCCGAGCTGGAGGCGCAGCGGCTTGCGGAAGAGGCCGCGCGTCGCGAAGCTGAGCTTGAGCGGCAACGCCAAGCTGAGCAAGAGGCCCAACGTCGTGCCGAGGAAGCCGAGCGTCAAGCGGAATTGGAGCGCCAGCGCCAGGCAGAGCTAGAGGCGCAGCGGCGTGCTGAGGCGGAAGCGGCCCGCCGAGAGGCTGAGCGCCAGGCAGCGTTAGAGCGTCAGCGTCAAGCCGAGCTAGAGGCGCAGCGGCGTGCTGAGGAAGCGCGTCGAGAGGCTGAACGGCAGGCTGAGCAAGCGCGCCAGCGCCAAGCTGAGCGGGAAGCGGCACAGCGCCGTGCTGAACAAGAGCGCCAGCGCCAAGCCGAGCGGGAGGCGGCACAGCGCCGTGCCGAAGAGGAGGCCCGCCTGGCCGCTGAGCGCCAAGCCGAACGTCAGGCCGAGCTTGAGCGCGAGCGTGAGGAACTGCGCCGCATTCGCGAGGCCGAGCAGGCCGAGGCCCGCCGCCGTGCGGCTGAGGAGGCTGCGCAGGCCGAGCGCGAGGCTGCTGCCAACGCGGCGCGAGAGCGGCAGATGTTGGAGGCGCTGCAGGCCGAGGAGCGGCGCCTGTCAGGCTCTAGTGCTCAGACGGGCGGTCAAACCGGTGGTCAGTCTGGCGTCCAGCCGCGCGCCGCGACACAGGCCCAGATCGCCAGCCGTTGGGTGCCGATGATCACGAATAGGGTGCGCCAGTATTGGGTGCGGCCGCAGGGCGCCAGTGCTGACCTTCGAGCCGTTGTCAATCTGCGCCTCGAGCCTGGCGGCGCGGTGATCCCGGGCAGTGTCCGCATCGTCGAAGGCAGCGGCCAGGCGGGGTTCGATCAATCGGTTGTTGCCGCCATCTATCGGGCCTCGCCGCTGCCGGTGCCCATTGGCGATGAGTTTGAGCTATTCCGCGATTTCAACTTTGTCTTTCGGCCTTAGCGCCGGCGACCTGAGGGAGATGAGATGATGCAACGCTTACGCCTCGCACTGGTTCCGATCCTTGCTTGCCTCTTCGTGCTCGCGAGCGCTCAGGTGCAAGCCAAGCTCACGATCGAGGTCACCGGCGGCGTCGAAGGTGCACAGCCGGTTGCGGTGGTGCCCTTCGGCGACATCGATGGCGCGCGACCGACGGTCGATCTGGCCAAGGTCATCAGCGATGACCTCGCCCGCAGCGGTCGTTTCCGCTCGATGCCGCGCAGCGAAATGTTGAGCATGCCGCATCGGCAGGACGAGGTCGACTTCCGTGAATGGCAGCTATTAGGGATGAACACCCTGGTGATCGGTGAGGTCAGCCCGGCCGAGGGTGGCGGCTACGGCCTGCGCTGGAGCTTGTTCGACGTCTTCACCGGCAACAAGCTGGCATCCGACTCACTGCGCTCCACTGAGCGAGGGCTGCGCAATGCCGCGCACCGGATCAGCGACCAAATCTATTTCACCCTGACCGGAGAGCGCGGGGTCTTTGCGACCCGGCTCGCCTATGTGACCTCTAGGAGCCGCAGTGCCGACGCACGCGTGATACTGCGGGTCTCGGACTCGGATGGCTTTAACCCGCAGACCATCGTCGATTCGGCCGAGCCGATCATGTCTCCGGCCTGGTCGCCGGACGGCCAGCGTCTAGCCTATGTCTCATTCGAGAAGCGTAAGCCAGCCATCTTCATTCAAGAGCTGACGACCGGGCGGCGTGAGCGCGTTGCCAGTTATGACGGCATCAATGGCTCGCCGGCGTTTTCGCCAGATGGGCGCAAGCTGGCGATGACGCTGTCGAAGGATGGCGGCCCCGATATCTATGTGATGGATCTGGCCTCGAAGCAGTTGACGCGTCTGACCGATCATTATGCGATTGACACCGAGCCGGCCTGGTCGCCAGACGGCAGCCATATCATCTTTACCTCGGACCGCGGCGGCCGCCCGCAGATCTATCGGGTTGCGGCGAGCGGAGGACCGGCGCAGCGGGTGACCTTTGAGGGTGACTACAATGCGGCGGCCAGTTACTCACCGGATGGCCGTTCGATGGTCATGGTGACGCGCATTGGTGGCCAGTTCCGCGTCGTCGTCACTGATGCTAATGGCGGCTCGCGGCGCCTGCTGAGCAATGGCGCGCTGGATGAATCACCGAGTTTCGCGCCCAACGGCAGCATGGTAATTTATGCAAGTCAAAACAATGACCGCGGCGTGTTGTCAGTGACTCCAATTGCCGGTGGTTCCGGCCAGCGCTTGTCGCAAGAGTCAGGCGAGGTCCGAGAGCCATCCTGGTCGCCATTAGTACCCTAAGCGCATGGCGCTGCGCCACTCCGGAAAATGCATCGCCTGAGATTCACGTTCATGCACGCACGCATTGGCCATCGTCGTCGATACGAGTCTCTTCACTACTATTGCAGGATCATCATGATCGAACGTCCGCTCCCGTTGCTGCTCGTCGCGGCCTTGGCACTCAGTGCCTGTGCGACAAAAACCGCGCCGCCGACCCCAGACAGGCCGAGCGCGGCTGAGCTGAACGCAATGAACGGCCGCACTGGCGTGGACACAGCTCCGATCAGGCCGGTTGAGCGCTCGCCACTCGATGATCCATCGAGCCCGGTCTACCGCAAGGTGATCTACTTCGATTATGACGCCTCTGAGATCAAGCCGCAGTATGCTGATCTGCTCCGTGCGCATGCCTATTACATCTTTAATACGCCGGGCGTACAGGTGACGCTTGAGGGCCATAGCGATGAGCGCGGGACGCGCGCGTACAACCTGGCCCTGGGGGAGCGGCGCAGCCAAGCGGTGCAGCGTTTCATGGTGGCAGAGGGCGCACCGAGCGAGCGGCTGAGCACCCTGAGCTATGGTGAGGAGCGTCCTGCCGATCCGCGGCGGAGTGAGGGTGCCTGGCAACAGAACCGTCGCGTTGAGCTGGTCTACACAGATTAAGAGGCACGACAGCATGCTGCATTCCCATCATCGCGCGAGGCCGGCCGGATGCGTCATTGGATGCTTGCTGGCACTAGCCGTTTGTTTCATTCCCACGACCTCTGCCCTGGCCGCTGACCCGGCGTTAGAGGCGCGCATGTCCCGGATCGAGCGAATGCTCAACGAGCGTTCGCTCTCCGATCTGGTGCTGCAGATCCAGCAGCTTCAGCAGGAGGTGCAGGATCTGCGCGGACAGGTTGAGACGCAGCAGTATCTACTGCGCCAGAAAGGCATCATGCCGTCTTCCTCGTTGGGCACAGAGGAGGCGATAGGGCGAAGCGGAATCGGCGCTGCGGCCCTCGGTGATGGAGGCGCGTCTTTCGGCACCACTGATCCCTTCAGTGCTCGTATTCGAAACCCAAGCTCACTGTCGTCCAATCCTGCGCTTGAGGAGAGCCTTGGCCGTGATACTGATGCCTCTGGTAACAGCACATTCGTGCTGCCCGGGCAAGCAGCGGACTTGCGGTCGCAGCCGCAAGGCTCGGCCAATGCTGGCATGCTGGCACTTCCCGCCCCCGAGACCGCTGCCGGTGGCGAGCGCGATCTCTACCGCGATGCCTTCGAGCTGCTCAAGGCGCGCGACTACCCAGCCGCGCGCACGGCCTTTAGTGAAATGGTTGAGCGTTATCCGCAGGGGCAGTTTGCCGATAATGGCCGCTACTGGCTGGGTGAGATCGGCTATGTGACCCAGGACTACGCCTCCGCGCAAGTCGAATTTGGCCTCTTGGTCCGCGAGTACCCGTTGAGTCCGAAGGTGCCGTCTGCGATGCTGAAGTTGGGTTATGTCGCCTATGAGCAGGATGAGCTGAGCGACGCCCGCAGCGTGCTCGAGGAGGTGGTGCGCCGGTTCCCAGAGACCACCGAGGCCCGGCTCGCCCAGGGTCGCCTTGATCGCATGCAGCGTGAGAGGCAATGACCCCTAGGTCGACTCCAGCCTTGATGATTGATTTCGAACGCGATCCCCGCTGGGATCGCCTCACTCCGCCGATATCGAGGAGCTTCTGATGGATATCGCTCAAGCCAATGACGAGCTCGGTATCCCGGGCGCGCTTGCGATCTGCGAAGGCAGCGGTGGTCTGCCGCTGATCCATATCGACAATGCCCACGCTAGTGCGTCGATCTCGGTGCATGGGGCGCAGGTGTTGTCGTACTGCCCAGTGACGGCGAAGGATGATCTGCTGTTCGTCAGCCGCCAGGCCTACTTTCAGCCAGACAAGGCGATCAAAGGCGGGATTCCGGTCTGCTGGCCCTGGTTTGGGCCTGATCCAGAGCAGCGAGGACGGCCCGACCACGGTTTCGTGCGCGACCGCAGTTGGCAGCTGTTAGCCACCGAGGCGCGGGTTGACGGTGCCACGCGCGTTCTGCTCGGGCTGCGGGATGACGAGAGCAGTCAGGCCTTGTGGCCAGATCCCTTCTCGCTCGAGCTCGAGATCACTGTCGGCGAGACATTAGAGCTGGCGCTGGTGACGCATAACACGGGCGAGGCATCTTTCACGATCACCCAGGGGCTGCACGCCTATTTTGGCTTGGGTGATGTGCGTAAAGCGCAGGTGCTCGGCCTTGCCGGCCATGATTACATCGATAAGGTCGCGGATGGCACGCGCGCCACCCAGTCTGGGCCGATCAATATCGATGGGCCGGTCAATCGCATCTATCTGGACACCACGGATACCCTGGTCATCGATGATCCAAGCCTCGGACGGAGTATCCATATCGAGCGCGAGGGCAGTCACTCCGCGGTGGTCTGGAATCCCTGGATCGAGCAGTCGCGTGCGATGGGTGACTTTGCTGATGACGAATACTTGCGCATGATCTGCGTCGAGACCACCAACGCCGCTGAGGATGCCGTGACCCTTGGTGCCGGCGAGCGTTATCGACTCAGTTCCAGCTATCGCATCCACCAAGCGTGAGATGCTAGCGCCTCAACAGCGAGCCAACGAGGGTCATTGGCAGCAATGGCTAGACTGGTCCACGGAGCAGGGCATTGCCCTGCCTGCCGATCCGGCCTTCGCCGAGGCACGGGCGCGCGTTTGGGAGGGTAGCGAGTTTGTCGCGCTGACCTGTGCGCGTGATCCGGGCACCTTTGCCGGATTGCTCGAGACGGGTGATCTGAGGCGGTCATTCGGCGCCGGGCGCATCGCGGAACAGCTGCGAGCAGCCCTCGCCGATGTCACCGATGAGGAGACGTTACAGCCTGCGCTGCGCCGCTTCCGACGCCAGCAGATGCTGCGTATTCTGTTCCGCGACCTGGCCGGCTGGGCCGCGCTTGACGAGACCCTCGAAGACCTGACCGCACTCGCTGACAGCTGCATCCGCGAGAGTCTGCGTCTGCTCGAGCAGTGGACCCGTGCCGAGCTCGGTGTGCCGCAGGATGGCCACGCCAGGCCGCAGTCGCTGCTGGTGCTGGGCATGGGCAAGCTGGGTGCGCGTGAGCTGAACCTGTCGTCGGATATCGACCTGATCTTCGCCTTTCCGAGCGCTGGCCGCGTCGAGGGTGGTCCGCGCGAACTGACGGCCGAGCAGTTTTTTAGTCGACTCTGTCAGCGGTTGGTGAAATCGCTCAATGCCAAGACCGTGGATGGCTTCGTCTTCCGCGTCGACACGCGCTTGCGGCCATTCGGCGATGCCGGTCCGCTGGCGATGAGCTTCGATGCGATGGAGGGCTACTACCATTCACAGGCGCGTGAATGGGAACGCTATGCGATGACCAAGGCGCGGGTGGTCGCTGGTGAGCCCGAGGCACGTGCCGAACTCGAGGCCATGCTGAGGCCCTTCGTCTATCGCCGCTATCTCGACTTTGGCGCCATCGCCTCGCTGCGCAACCTCAAGGTGCTGATCGACCGTGAGTTACGGCGCAAAGGCATGGCCGACAACATCAAGCTCGGCCCTGGTGGTATCCGCGAGATCGAGTTTATCGGCCAATCCTTCCAGCTCATTCGCGGTGGACGCGAGCCGGATCTGCAGATCCGGCCCATTCAGCAGGTGTTGGCGCTGCTCGGCCAAAAGGGCTTGCTCGACACCGAGACCGTCAGCGAGCTGACCGAGGCCTATCGTTTCTTGCGCTTGACCGAAAACCGTCTGCAGGCGTGGCGTGATGAGCAGACACATTCATTGCCATCGGCGCCGGCGGCTCGCGAGCGGCTGGCGCGCTCGATGGGCTACCAAGACTGGGACCGCTTTGAAGCGGTCCTGAACGCGCATCGAGCGCGCGTTCAGCAGCATTTTGATGCCGTCTTCGCCGATCCCGATGAGCCGGTCCACACCGCGACCTCAGTCTCCTCGCTATGGGAGCGAGCGCCGGAGCCGGCAGAGGCGATCGCCCTGTTGCAAGCGGCGGGCTTCGACGATGCCGAGGCGGCTTGGCAGCAGCTGCTGGATTTCCGCGATACCGCTGATCGCAAAGGGCTGTCGACCCGCGGCGTCGCTCGCTTGGGGCTGGTGATGCCGCGGCTGCTCGAAGAGGTCGCGACCTGCGGGGCGGCTGATCAGACGCTGAGCCGTGTGCTCAAGGTGCTAGAGGCCGTGCTTGGGCGGACGGCCTACCTCGACCTGCTTGCCGAACATCCGGATGCGCTGCATCAGCTGGTCCGGCTCAGCGCCAAGAGTCCCTGGTTTGGCGAGCGCACCGCGCGCCAGCCGCTGCTGCTCGACGAGCTGCTCGACCCGCGCCGGCTGTTCGAGCCGCTTCGCCGCGCCAATCTGGAGCAGGAGCTTGATCAGCTGCTGTCCGGCGTCGATGCCAGCGACCTCGAGCAGCGTATGGAGCGTTTACGGCAGTTTGCCCAAGGTAACCGGCTACGGGTTGCCGCGGCCGACGTGACCGGCGCCATCCCGCTGATGGTGGTTAGCGATTACCTCACCGAGATCGCTGAGGTAACGACGTCGCGCAGCCTAGAGATCACCTGGCAAGACCTGGTCGAGCGGCACGGCTGTCCGCCTGGGACGGCTCAGGCCTCTTCCGGCTTCAGCGTGATTGGTTATGGCAAGGTCGGCGGTATCGAGCTCGGCTACAACTCCGATCTAGACCTTGTCTTCCTCTACGACGAGGCGACCGCCGGCAAGATGACGGATGGCCCGCGGCCGGTCGTCAGCGAGCAGTTCTATGTTCGGCTCGGCCAACGGCTGATCCACGTGATGACCACGCCGACCTATTCTGGCGTGCTCTATGAGGTCGACATGCGCCTGCGTCCGGATGGCAATAAGGGCATGATTGCGCGCTCGCTGGCCTCATTTGCCGATTATCAGGCCGAGAGTGCCTGGACCTGGGAGCATCAGGCGCTGGTGCGTGCGCGGCCGATTGCGGGGGATCAGGCGCTCGCTGAGCGGTTTAGGCAGGTGCGCGCCGAAGTGCTACAGCGACGGCGTGATCCAGAGCAGTTGCGCGAAGAGGTCCGTTCCATGCGCGCCAAGATGCGGGCCAATTTGGATAAGACCCGGGCGGGCTGGTTCGATCTCAAACAAGGTGCTGGTGGTATTGCTGACATCGAATTTATGGTCCAATACGCGGTTCTCCGCTGGGCCTGCGATCATCCCGACCTGACGACCTGGACCGATAATATCCGGCTGCTTGAAATGTTGATCAAACAGGGGCTGCTGGCAGCGTCGGTCGGCGCCAATCTGACCCTCGCCTATAAGGCCTTGCGTGCGGCCTATCACCGCCATGCCCTGCAAGATACTGCTGGACTGGTCGAAGATACTCAGCTCGGCCCGGAGCGGCAGTCTGTCATTGCTGCCTGGCAGCAGTTGATGGAGTCCAGCGCACGGTGACGTTGGGCTCGGGCTGGATTGACCTAGGGTTGCACCAGCGTTGCACCAGGGTTGCAGTGCCTTCGGCCGATCGTACTCTCACAACGCCTGCGCTGCGCGGGCCTTCGGAACTGGAGTTTCATAACGATGACGATGACGATGCACGATCGTGATGGTCTCATTTGGCATAACGGCGAGGTAGTGCCCTGGCGTGAGGCTCAAGTGCATGTGCTGACCCACACGCTGCACTATGGCATGGGTGTGTTCGAAGGCGTTCGCGCCTATGCGACCGCGCGCGGTCCTGCGATCTTTCGTCTGCGAGATCATACGCAGCGCCTATTCAACTCGGCGCATATCCTCGGCATGCGAATCCCCTATGACCGCGAGACCATTGACGAAGCGCAATGTATTGCCGTGCGCGAGAATGGGCTGAGCTCGGCCTATATACGGCCGATGTGCTTCTACGGGTCTGAGGGCATGGGGCTGCGCGCCGACAATCTGCGTGTTCACTGCATCGTTGCTGCCTGGGATTGGGGCTCGTATCTGGGTGAAGAGAACATGACCAATGGCATCCGCGTGCGCGTCTCTTCCTTTACCCGACATCATGTCAATGCCACCATGTGCCGGGCCAAGGCCAATGGGAATTACATGAACTCGATGATGGCCTTGCAGGAGGCGATCCGCGACGGCTACGACGAAGCCCTGCTGCTCGATGCAGAAGGTTATGTCACCGAGGGCAGCGGCGAAAATGTATTCCTAGTGCGCGATGGCGTGCTCTATACGCCGGAGCTGACCTCGGCGCTGGATGGCATTACCCGGCGCACGATCATGACGTTCGCTGATCAGATCGGCCTGCAAGTGGTGACCAAGCGGATAACGCGCGACGAGGTCTATATCGCCGACGAGGCCTTCTTCACCGGCACCGCAGCCGAGGTCACGCCGATTCGCTCGGTCGACGGCCGTGAGATCGGTGCGGGCATGCGTGGTCCCGTGACTGAGCGCCTGCAGTCGATGTATTTCGATGTGGTGCAGGGCAATAGCGAAGCCCACGCCGACTGGCTCACCTATCTCTGACGACAAGTTGTTAAGCGAGCAAGAACCTATGGACGAGCAAATCGTCGATCCTGCACTCGATACTGCCGATGTCAAGCCGCCGCCACAGGATACCGAGGTGCGCTTGGTGACGCTAAAAGATCTTCCTCTCAGCTGTCCACTCCCCGGGGACGAGGTCTGGAACATGCACCCACGGGTCTATCTGCCGATCGATGACGAACCGAGCGGCGAGCTGACGTGCCCCTATTGTGGAACGCGCTATCGGTTGCAGCGGAACTAATCCCGGTCAATTTCCCCCGGCAACCATCAGTTTCTTCCCGATAAAATGGGCAGCAATGCCCACGAGTGTGCATAGTGTTATTCCCCATAGGATATCGACGAGCACGATCTTTATCGGCCAGTCTGGCAGCGTTGCACGATTGGTAAACTCATAGGTTGCATAGGTAAAAAAGCCAAAACCGGCCGCTGCAACGGCTGTCTTTCGCACCGAATCGGCCGCCAGCCCAGGCAAAACGGCAAACAGCAGGATGCCGGCGATATAGATCAGGTAAAAGATGATTGCCGCTACCCAGTCCACCTGATCAGCGAGCAGATGGCTGAGGTTGCCGTGATAAAAGTCGCGCGCAACAACCCCGAGCCAGAGCATATCGAGCAGAAAAAACAGCGGCACGGTCAGTAGGTAAAGATTGATGTAGAACACAGCGGGCGACCTCATGGTGGATCAACATGGCGGACCAAGAATAGGCAAGTGTTTACCGTCGATTGGTTAGCATAACGGATGCTCGCGCTGGGTTCTGGCTTGACTTTTCCTTATTTGCGTTTAAATTAATATGGGTGACCAAGAGTAAGCCGCTGGAACAGCGTATCCGGCAGCACCAATAACGCCAATAGGCTTGATCAGTCGTCCTGCCATGCTGTTGCCTGACACAAATAGGGTAGTTCGCTGAGCGATCTGCTGAGCGATCTGCTGAGCGATCTCAGGCTGCGCCAGCGCCTGTTTATACAAAAAAGACTTGGCAGCATTTGCCGCTGTTCGAGCTGATCAACAGGGTTACGAGCCGCCCAGCAAGTGTCATGCGCTTGCTGGGCGATGTGTTTTTTGATTCATCCGCCCCGGAGGCGATTAGTGGAATATCAACATCTTTCGGCCGAAGAGCTGAAAACTCAGATCGAGCAGACCAAACAACGAGAGGCCGAGTTACAGAAGGCACTCAACCAACGCTGGCAGGCCGAAAAGTCTGAGCTGGCTCAGGAGGTTCGCGACATCATTGAGTCTCGTGGACACGATGTCGAGGAGATTTTCAGCCATCTGATGCCATCTTCGCGACGCCGTCGCGCTGGCAGCGGAGTCAAGAAGGCGGGTAGCGGAAACTACACGCGCTATGTCGATCCGGAAAACCCGAACAATGTCTACTCCCGTGGTGTGCTACCGCGCTGGATGAAGGAAAAGATGGCAGCCTTGGGTCTGGATTCAGGTAAAAAAGACGACCGCGAGTCCTTCAAGACCAATCATCTTCAGCCTGTTCAGGATTGAGTACAGCGTCGCTTATGCGGCGGAGTGGGGTAGGGATACCCTGCTGCTTGAGTGCAGCGCCAGCTTGGCACGGTCGTACAAGATGTCGATCAACGCCTCATCCTCGCCGACCAATCGGGAAATGCAAATCTCCAGGTTGGGAAATTGCCGCTGAGCCTCCTGACAGATTGAAGCCACATCGCCATGCCTTCCGGCATGGCGTCCTGGCCCAATGAATTGCATGCCAACCACGACTTGGGCCTCAGGCTCTGAGGCGCCAATCGTGGCCAGTGCCTCCTCGAGCAAGGCGCCGTTGAAGGCGTATTCAGGCCCAGGACGTCGCTCCATTGCCGCTTCGCCGAGTCGGTAATCCCCATCTGCTAAACCCTGAAGCTCGGCTGTCAGCCAGCGCCGGACCGCGGTGACCTCTGGAATGGGCGATCCGTGATCGACCACGAGTGCATGGGGTGGTTGCTTGTTCGCAGTTGCCTGGCTCAGCCCGTGGATTGCTGTGCGAATGGCGCGGTCAAGGATCATCGCGAGCCGCGGTTCGCCGTTTGGCAATGGACAGAGTTCGTCGGCGACTGCGACCTGCACCGGATATCCGGCTGCGCTGACCTGTGCGGCTGTTTCCGGGATCAGCTTGGTTAAGGCGCGACTCAGTCCAAAGAATAGCGGCACTGCAAGAAAATCTTTGTGGCCCTCAGCGGCCTTGCGCGTAAGAAAGGTTTCCAAAATATCAGCTGGACGGCCGCCGAGTTGATCTGCTGGCACCTTCGAGGAATGCAACAGTGAGACCGGGTGAACCGGGAATCCGAGCTTGTGTGCGAGCGCCGCGCTGAGGCGTCGCAGGGCGATTGTCGCCTCGGCGCGGCGGGAGCCGTTATCGACAAGCATGATGGTCGTCATTCGGGGGCATTCTCCTGCGGCAGCGTGGATTCGCGGCAGCAGCGAGAGGCTGCCGCAGGCCAGGAAGGTCGCGGCACTCGGCGCGCTCTTCAATGGTGAGGCTGGAATGGAGGCGACAGCATCATGGCGCCAGCATGGTGACGCCGGTGCGCAGGCTCGTCTGACAGACTGGTTTGGGCTAATGTTCGAGGACCAACGCCTTGAGGCTAGGACGCGCGGACGGCGTCGAAGCAGACCACCGGCTCGTCGCCGACGACCTCGGCGGTATGCATCATGTGCTTCGGTATGACGACAACATCACCAGCCTCTAAAACGGCCTCTTGGCCTTGCATGGTGATCCGAAAGCATCCGGATAAGATGGCGTCGATCTTGTCATCGGCGTGATCGTGGGCGGGAAAGAACATGCCCGGCGAGTAGACGTAGCGGCTGACCTTATAGCCGCGCCGCTCGAGCTTATGGCGCAGTGCGAGTTCAGTGAGCGGCCCATCCTGATCAGAGTGCCAATGTTCGATCTGCATGCGATTCTCTCAGTCAGATACCGATGCGGTATCGGCCCAAAGGTTTAAGTGTAGTGTACGCAATAAGGATTGATGAAGGGCTTGATGAAAATCCTGATGAGGCTCGGTCTGAAATGTCTTTCGACGCAACCTTGAGGAGGTCTGATGAAGGCGATCCAGATGCGTGAGCCCGGTGGGCCAGATGTGTTAACACTGGTGGAACTGCCGGCGCCGGAGATCCGCTCGGCAACTGAGGTCTTGGTCCGCCTTGAGGCGGCCGGGGTCAATCCCGTTGATACCAAGATACGCGCGCGCGGTACCCTGGTGCCCGAGACCCTGACGGCGGTGCTGGGTTGTGATGGTGCTGGCGTGGTCGAGGCCGTTGGCGAGGGCGTCACGCGCTTTCAGCCCGGCGATGCGGTTTGGTTCTGTCATGGGGGACTAGGTGGACCGCACGGCAATTATGCCGAGTATATCGTTGTCGACGAGCGTATCGCTCAGCCTAAGCCGGCGTCACTCGATTTCGTCCAAGCCGCTGCCGCCCCGCTCGTTCTGATCACGGCTTGGGAAGCGCTCTATGATCGCGCTGCACTCCATGCGGGACAACGCGTTCTGATCCACGCCGGTGCTGGCGGTGTTGGCCATGTCGCGATTCAGCTCGCCTGCCTGGCTGGGGCTCGGGTTGCAACCACGGTGAGCAGCGCGGAAAAGGCGCGTTTTGTGCAGGATCTCGGCGCCGATTACACGATCAACTACCGGGAAGAGTCGCTCCGCGATGGCCTTGCCGACTGGACCGAGGGCCGCGGTGTAGATGTTGCGTTCGACACCGTTGGGCCGGCCGTCTTCCGCGAGACCATCCCGTTGATGGCGGTTTACGGAGACTTGGTGACGATCCTCGATCCCGGTCCTGATCTCGATCTGAAAGAGGCGCGTAACCGCAACCTGCGCCTCAGCCTCGAGCTGATGTTGACCCCGCAGCTTGGTGGTTTGACGGATGCCCTCGACCATCAAGGCGAGATCCTGCGTCGCTGTGGTGAGCTGTTCGACGCTGGCAAGCTGCGCATTCAGGTTGCCGAGAGTTTCCCGCTCGAGCAAGCGGCCGCTGCACACCGTCGGCTCGAGGCCGGTGGCGCGATGGGCAAATATGTCCTACGCATGAGCTGAGCGACCGATGTCGGAGTCCACCGAGAAGTGGGAGCAAGCCGTGACAGAGCAAGCCGTGACAGAGCAAGCCGTTCTGGAACAAGCCGAGCGAGACCAAGGCCTGCTAGGGCAGTCCTTGCGAGATCAGGCGGTTCCCGAGCAAGCCTCGGCAGACGATGTTTTGCTAAATCCGGCCGCGCGAGATCAGACCGGGCCAGCCCTGCCGCGCCCGCCCAAGTCGCTGCTGCGGCAGGTCGGTCGCGCAATTGCGGACTTCGGCATGATCCGCGACGGCGACCGCATCCTGCTCGGGGTTTCGGGCGGTAAGGATTCGTTGTCTCTGCTTGAGGTGCTGCGGCATCTTCGCAGCTACGCCCCGGTGCGCTTCGAGCTTGCGGTGTTGACCATCGACCCTGAGGTGCCTGGTTTTGATCCCGCGCCCCTCACCGACTGGTACCAGCAGCGCGGCTTGCCCTGGTACTACGAGCGGCAGCCGATCATGGAACAGGCACGCGCGCACATGGACGGCGATTCATTTTGCGCCTACTGCGCCCGGATGAAGCGCGGCATCATGTATCGACTCTGCCGCGCTCACGGCTATAACGTCCTTGCGCTCGGGCAGCACCTCGACGACCTTGCCGAGAGCCTGATGTTGTCGATGTTTCATGGTGGCCAGTTGCGGACCATGAAGGCGCATTACCGCAACGACGCCGGCGACGTCCGGATCATCCGGCCGTTGGTCTATTGCCGCGAGCGGCAGATGCGTGACTTCGCCCTTCATGCCGGGCTGCCAGTGGTGCCCGACAGCTGCCCGGCCTGCTTTCAGATGCCGACCCGACGCGAGCACATGAAGGCGCTGTTGGCGCGCGAAGAAGCCGATCATCCACAGCTGTTTGCCAGCCTGCTTCGCGCCATGCGTCCGCTGCTGCGTGAGGGGCCGGTCGACTGAGCCGGTTTGCCGCTTGCTGTCGCGGCCTCGATTTGCCCGGCTTGTCACAGAATCAGACGGGATGGCGCAGAAAAAAACGAAATTTCGACTAGGCTTAGCGTGAACCAAGCGCTCCATCGTCCTGAGTGGCGAGGCGCTATCTTGAGTCAGCAAATATGATACCGGGGCGCTTGAGTTGAAGCGCGGGCGGCCCGGTCATCAAAGATGGTTGGTCGGCCATCATGGCCCGGAGGCCCAGCAATGATCACTGCCGAGCGTCGTGCGACGCCAATCTCCGAGCCGCCCCGCTTTGAGGTCGCTGAGGAGTGTGTGGTCTTCGCGCTCTGCGCTCAGACCTACGCCGTTGCCGCAGACCGGCTACTGAGCTGCTTGTCCCTGCCGCGCCTGACCGCGCTCGATGATACTCCGCCTTATCTGATGGGCGCCTTCGATCTTCGTGGTGTGCTCGCGCCGGTAGTGAGCCCGGCCGTGCTCGGAGGTGCGCCGTTGCAGCCTGCTGCCAGCAGTGATCTCCTGATCGTGCTTGAGGCAGATGGTGACCCACTCGCATTGCATGCGGATACCCTGCTTGGGATCGAGCCGCTTTGTGCTCAACCCTGGGACCGTCGACCGGTCTCGGCAGGCACCTTGCAGATCAGGTTGAGTGGCGGTCGGGCGCAGTTTATCGATCCATCGCTGATCGAGCTGGTCGCTGACACACAAGGCTCGGCAGATCAGTCCGCCGATGAACGCTTGCTGGATTTTGAGCGCGAGCTTGATGCCAGTGCCCTGGCCTTGCTGGAGAGGCGCGCCGAGCGTTATCGGAGCTTGGCGCGGGTCGTCAGTGGTCACCGCCGATGGGCTAAGCTGAATGCTTAGTGGCTGTCCACTTTCTACTTACCGATGATCGCTCAACACTGGCCATAAAAATCGGGAAGAAGTTGATGGATACTTTCTTAGCTGCGCCAACCCTCTAGGATCGCCAGGCAACGCTGGTTGAGGTTCCGCGCCCGCTCGGGGCTGTCGGCCTCAGTGTAGGCCCGCAGCTCCGGCGCATTGCCGGACGGGCGCAGATGCAGGATATCTCCACTGGCTAGTGTCATACGGATGCCGTCGGTCTGATCGACCTCCACAACCGGCCCAAACTCAGCGCTGAAGACCTGATCGAGGGCGGCACGATCGGCGGCTAGGTTGCCGGTCTGGAAGGCGGCAAAGCGCTCCGCGCTCAGCGTCGTCGGGAACTCTTTGAGGCGATCGCTGTAGGTAAAGCGCTGCGGGAGTGACTTGGCGAGCGCCGACAGCGGTTGCTGGTGAGCGCGCGCGGCGCCGATCAGCGTGACCGCGACGATCACCGCATCCCGTGTTGGCAGCGCTGGCAAGACGCGGCCTTCGCGCTCAAGGTCGGAGTCGGTCAGGAAACCGCCGTTCGCCTCATAACCAACCACCGGAGCGATCCCCCGCGCCGACAATGATTGCATGCCGGCGATCACATAGGGTGAGCCGATGCGGGTGCGCAGTGTCTCGCTGAACCAGCCGCTGGCTTCTAGTGCGGTATTGGAGCTGATCGGCGTTACCACCGCGGCGGCGCCTAGGGCCTGTGCGCAGAGCACTCCAGCGATATCGCCGCGTAGCCACGCGCCCTGCTCGTCGCCGACCAGGGGGCGGTCGCCGTCGCCATCGGTTGAGACCAGCGCCGCGAGCCGCCCGTCTGCGGCCCAGGCGCGGGCGAGGGCGATATCTTCGGCCCGGATCGCTTCGGTGTCGACCGGCAGGAAGGTCTCGGAGAAGCCGAGGCGCTCAACCTCGGCGCCGAGCCCGGTGAGAATCCGAAATAGGGCATCGCGAGCGACGCTGGAGTGTTCGTAGAGGCCAATGCGCAGGCCGGCGAGCCAGTCAGCCGGGAAGAAGTCGAGATAGCGTGCGATATAGTGCTCGAATGCGGCCGGATTCTCCGGCGGCAGGGCACTGTGCTGCGGGTCGGTGAAGGCGCCAGCCGCGTCGAATAGCCCATCGGGTAGCACGATCTGCTGCGCTCGAATGCCTTCCTCATCTGCCTTCAGGATCTCTCCGCTGCGCAGATTGAACTTGATGCCGTTGCGGTCATCGGGGATATGACTGCCGGTCACCATCATCGTCGGCCAACCCTGGGCGATGCCATAGGCCGTGACGGCTGGCGTTGGGATACGGCCGAGGTAATGGGCTTTGCAGCCGCAGTCGCTGACCGCCTTGGCGCAGGCGCCCAGGATGCGCTCTGTGCTAGCGCGAAAATCGCCCGCAAGTCCGATATCGGCGCCTACCGATAAGGCTCCCGTGCCGAGCAGGTGGCGCAAGAAGCCTTGCGCATAGGCGTAACAGACCAGATCGGTCATGTCCTCGACGCGGCCCCGTGCGCCGCTCGTACCGAACTTAACGCCGGTTTCGGCCATCAAGTTGCCAATTTGCATGATGCGCTCTCCCGCGTGCTTCTCTCGTCGCTCGAATTCCGCCATTCTATACGCTTGATGGCGATTGTCTCGGGTCTTCCGTGGTTACTGTGCCCGGCGGCCACTGACGTCGCTTTCTCGCTCCCGGCAACCGTGATATGGTCGCCGCGTCCTTCAATCCCTAAAGCAACCTAAGATGAGGAGTACCACCACGATGTCTAAGAAATACTTTTTTCTGTCGGCCGTATCGGCCATGGCGCTGACCCTGAGTCTTGGCAGCGCTGCGCTGGCCCAAGAGGCTGCGGCCCCGGCGGCCCCAGCAGCGCCTGAGACCGCGCCCAGCGCTGAAACCGCGGCCCCCGAGCAGGCCGCCGCGTCGGAGGCGCCATCTGCCGATGCGATGGAAGCCATGCGTGCCGAGATGCAGCAGCGCTACGAAGCGGCGATGGCGGAACGGGCAAAGCGCGTCGAGGAGATGCGTGCTAAGGCCGAGCAGCGTCGTAAAGAGATGCTCGAGCGCTATGAGGCCTATCGCGAGACCATTGAGGCCATGAGCGAAGAGCAGAAGGAGGCGATTGCGGCCCTCTTTGGTGGTGCGGCTCAGCAGCCTGAGCGGCCGCCGATGCCGCCGATGGGACCTGGCTACGGTCAGCCTCCTCATGGCGGTGGATACGGCTACGGACGCGGCTATCCTGGCCGGGGTTATCCGATGCACCCGCACTGTGGGGAGATGGGCGCTGACTGCCCGCGCATGCACCGGATGCCGCCGATGATGATGCGCGATATGCCTGAGATGCCGGAGATGCCCGCCATGCCGGACATGCCGCCGATGCCAGAGCGTCCGGCCATGCCAGAGATGCCTGCTGCACCGGGCGTTGGTCCAGCAGCTTCGAGCAACTGATCAGCTACCGCTTGGCGGTTTCGAGACCCGACCGACCCAGTGGCGCCGCGGCGTTCTTGCCGAGGTGCGCTTGGGGCGGGTCTCGGGGCTGCCGTCGGTCCCTATCGTTGTCTTTTGTCGGAGTCCGGCATGACCCTGATTCGCAATCTGCTCGCGTTGATCGGCGCGTTGACCTTGGTCGTTCTGCTCGCCGCCGCGATCTGGCTCGGTCCACGGCTCGCCAGTTTTGACCCGAAGTTCCTGCCGACCTACTCCACCTTCGCTGCAAATCTCCTCGCCACCGGCGACCCCGGCGGCGCTATGATGTGGTCGGTGCCGGTCGAAGATGGGCTGAGTGTCGATGAGGTGATCGATTCGCTTAAGAGCCTGGCGACCACGAATAATCTGCTCTTCGTTGGCGAATCGCCCTTTTATCAGCAGGTCGAGGCGGTGACGGGTGAGCCTTATCGCTACGTCAATTTCCTCTCGTTCTGCGATGCGCAAGTCGGCAAGCTGATGCTCGAGTACCGCAACCACTACAGTGGTTTCATGCCCTGTCGGATTGCATTGGTCGAAGACCGCGAGGGCCAGCTCTGGTTGTTCTCGATGAACCTCGATTTCATGATCTACGGCGGCAAGGAACTTCCCGCCGAGCTGAAGCAGGAGGCTATCAGCGTTCGCGATACGTTACGTGGGATGATGGAAGGCGCTGCAGCTGGGGAGTTCTGAAGCCTTTTGCGCGTTCCTCGTAGACGACTGATACGGGCGCTCAAACAGGGTGAGATAGGCCTAAGTGGCTGCCCATGTTGTACTTCTCGAAAATCGCTCACCATGGGCCATCAAATCGGGAAGACGTTGATGGACAGTTACTAAGTGCAGTTCTAAGTGCAGTCACATGCGCTGGGCGGCTAAGTGTTCGGTGTGGTTGCTAGGTCAGCTTCTGCAACGGCTGCGGATGCCTGGGCTGGTAGGCCGAGCCAGTTCATGACCTGGTCTTGTGCTTGGTTTAGGCCAAGCCGGCTGACCGCGGAGAAGGCTATTACCTGAACGGGCACTGGCGCGGCGGAGAGTGCCTTGCGGACCTCGTTGAGGTTGCGCGCAATCCCGCTACGCTTGAGCTTGTCGGCCTTGGTCAGCAGCAGCAGAAGTGGCAATCCGGCGGCGATGCCCCAGTCGATCATCTGCTGGTCGATAGCCGTCAATGGGTGGCGGATATCCATCACCACGACCAGTCCCTTAAGCGAGCTGCGGCGCTCGAGATAGCGCTCCATCAGCTGTTGCCAACGCCGTTTGATCGTGAGTGAGACCTTGGCGAAGCCGTAGCCGGGGAGGTCGACCAGCCGGCGCTCGTCGTCGAGCCGAAAGAACACCAACTGCTGTGTGCGCCCCGGCGTCTTACTCGTGCGCGCGAGGCCGTTTTGATGACAGATCGCGTTGATCGCGCTCGATTTTCCCGCATTCGAGCGGCCTGCGAAGGCGACCTCATAGCCACTGTCATCCGGGGTTGCAGCCAGGTCCGGCGCGGAGCTGAGGAAGACCGCGCGCTGGAAGAGCGGGTTGGTGATCGGCTCGTTCATGCGCTGCGTACCCAATGTCCGCTGCGCCCACCCTGCTTCTCGAGCAGTCGAACCTGATCGATGACCATGCCGCGGTCGACAGCCTTGCACATGTCGTAGATCGTGAGCAGTGCGATCTGCACCGCGCACAGGGCTTCCATCTCAACCCCGGTGCGACCGCGCGTTGCGACCGTCACGCGGCAGAAGACGGCGGCGGTGGTGTTGGCTGTCGGCTGCTGCACTTCAAAGCTGCAATCGACCTTGGTCAAGGCCAATGGATGGCAGAGCGGGATCAGATCCGCGGTGCGCTTGGCGCCCATGATGCTGGCGATGCGGGCGATGCCGAGCACATCGCCCTTGGCATGACCGCCTTGCTCGATCAGACGCAGTGTCTCCGGCTGCATCCGGATGCAGCCCTCAGCTTGCGCGATGCGCTCAGTCTCCGGCTTGGCGCCGACATCGACCATCTGCGCCTCGCCGGCGCGGTTGAAATGCGTCAGTTCGTTCACGTCGCCTGCCAGTTTGATCAGAAGATGGCGAAACCATAGCACGGGCAACTAACGCGTTGGCGTTGATCGACTACTATTAAGCGAGGTGGTCGACTTAGGCGAGGTGGTCGACCGCGTTGCATTGCACTGGCTGCCGATGCGCTGGTCAGCGCTGGTCAGCCCAGGTCCAGCTGCACCGATCTCGCTTTTTCGATCTCTGGAGTGCCGTATGAGCCTGACGCTGATCATCGTCCTGGTTGTGGCCCTGATCATCGGGCTCTACGCGGGTGCCATCTACAACAACTTGGTGCGATTGAAGCATCAGGTCGCCAAGGCCTGGTCGAATATCGATGTCGTGCTCAAGCAGCGTCACGATGAGCTGCCGAATCTGGTCGCGGTCTGCCGTGAGTACATGCGCTACGAGCAAGAGACCTTGCAGCGCGTTGTCGAGGCGCGCTCGGCGGTCTCGTCGGCGCGCCAGCGCGGCGATGTGCGCGGTGTCGGTCAGGCCGAGGATGCTTTGCGGAGTGGGCTCGGTCAGCTCTTCGCGCTGGCGGAGCACTATCCAGACCTCAAGGCCAACGCCAGCTTTCAGCAGCTCTCGCAGCGGATCTCTTATCTCGAAGACAGCATTGCCGACCGTCGCGAGCTCTATAACGATAGCGTCAACGTCAACAACATGCGTATCGAACAGCTTCCGGATCTGTTGATCGCCCGCCTGTTCGCCTTCAAGCCCGTCGAGTTGTTGCAGTTCGCCGAGGCGCGCGAGGCGGTTGATGTGCGAGGCCTGTTTGGACGCCACTGAGCTGGCCGGCTCGATGCGGACAGCTGAACCAGCGGGCTCGGGCGTGAATCGATGCCAGACTGCTTGATCAACCTGGCTCAAAGTGCAGATTCGGGGGGCTTCTGGATAGCCGTTCTATTCGGCCTCGGCGTTGGCGGGCTGCTGCTACATCAAGGCCTCAGCGCCTTCTGGAGACTGCGTCTGATCCACGACACACCCACCGCACGGGTGCGCTCGGCGGCGCAGGGCTACGTTGAGTTGAGTGGACATGCGCGGCCAGTGCGTGCGCTCGTCCCGGCGCA
Organism: Halochromatium roseum; assembly: GCF_016653315.1. Taxonomy (GTDB): domain Bacteria; phylum Pseudomonadota; class Gammaproteobacteria; order Chromatiales; family Chromatiaceae; genus Lamprobacter; species Lamprobacter roseus. The sequence continues at coordinate 113,531 of NZ_NHSH01000040.1, forward strand.
CCTGACCGGTATCCCTTGTTGCTGGTATCGCTGGCGGATCGAGCAGCAGCGCGGCAGCGGGCGCAGTCGCAAATGGGTCACCATTGAACAGGGTGAGGCCGAGCATGGCTTCCTGCTTGAGGATGATAGCGGCCGTTGCGTGGTTGAGCCCAAGGGTGCCAGCATCCGCTGTCGGTTGACTGAGCGGTGGTACAGCCGCATCAAAGGTGGCGGCCGCTCGGTAACGTTCGGTCTAGCCGAGGTCATCGGTCTCGGCGGGCGCTACCGGATGGTCGAGGAGCGCGTCGCCGAGGCCGATCCGGTCTATGTGCTCGGTCATCTGGAAACGCCGCGGCGTGGTGGGCGCGAGCGAGAGGCCCTGATCCGCCAGCTACTGCTGCGCTGGAAGCGGGACCCCGTCCGCCGAGCGCAGCTCGATCGCAATGGCGACGGCGAGATCGACATCTCTGAATGGGAGCAAGCACGAGCCTTTGCGGCCTGGCTCGCCAATCAAGCCGAGCGCCGCGTTGCCTTACAGCCGGTGCTGCCGCGCATTGGTGCAACCAAAGAGGCCCGCCAACCGTTCTTGATCTCGACCGCAGGCGAGGAGGCCCTTGTCGGCCATTCCCGCTGGCAGGCGATAGGCGGTACCCTCGGTAGCGCATTGATCGGCGTTGCTGCGTTTGCTGCGATCGCGGCCCGGCTTGGTGCGGAATGACTCGTGGCACCGGATGGCAGTCGGACACAAAAAAGCCGGCGCGAGGCCGGCTAAGTGTTTGAAATCTTGGAGGCTGAGGTCGGAATCGAACCGGCGTCCACGGCTTTGCAGGCCGCTGCATAACCACTCTGCCACTCAGCCAGACCGCCTAGTTTAAGAGGAATCGCCAAGCTTGTCACGCTGGAGATTCGCTTTCGGTTTGGCCGTTAGCCGCCGCTCGCGTTACCATGACGGGTGTCCGCTTTGGCTCTTTGGCTCCTTGAGCGAGCCGTTAAGCGTCCGCCTACCCTCTTCGCCCTCGTAGCTCAGCAGGATAGAGCAACCGCCTCCTAAGCGGTAGGTCACAGGTTCGAATCCTGTCGAGGGCGCCATATGGACTTCCTACCCTAACCACGATCGCCATCGAGCGCTGAGGTTGCTGCGTTTGAGCGGTCCGCGTAAAAGACGACGAAGCGCATCGCTCGCGGAATCACTGGCTAGGCAGCGATACTTTGGGCCGTATAGGTGAGACCGTTACTTCGGTTTGAGCATGAGCACTGTACCAGATCGTATTTCACTGACTGCTCAGGTTGATCGATTGCTGCTAGAGCAGGGCCGGCTAGAGCCGCTGGAGCTATTGTTGGCACTCGACCTGCTGGCCTACGAAGACTACGAGGCGTGGCGCAGCGGTGGCCGTGCTGATCTGCAAGGCGCCTTGCTCGCCGACCCTGACGAGGTGGTCGCAATCCTGCAACTGGCTGCCAGCCACGCCAGCGGTCAGGGCTTGGTGCCTAGCCCGTTGGAGTATCGCGGCTGGAGTGGTCATAACAGCCGGCTGAACCTGGGCTCGAACCAACGGTTGATCCAAGCCTGTGCTGAGGCATTCGCGCCCGCGGAGGATCGCCTTCAACTCGACCTATTCCATGACTCGACTGGGCTGCTCATCGAAAACAGCCTTCGCAATGCGCTCGGTGCGCGGCGCATCGATGACGCGCGCGATCTTATCGGCGAATTGATCCGCCATGATCCCCGACACGCCGGCCTGCAAGGTTATCTGCGGCTGATGCAGGCCGTCGACGATGACATCGATGACATCGATGATGGCGACAATGATGCGGTGCAGGCGGATTCGGCGAAGCTGCAGCCATCAGGCACCCTCGATGCCGCCGACCGGCTCGCGCAGCTCGACGCCTTGGAGTCAACCGCCCGCGATCTTCTTGGCCACCGAGCCCGCGACTTCCTCACCGTCCTCTGGGCTGGGCTCGCGGAAAAGCTCGCTGGCATCGATTACAACCCCGCCTCACCGCGACTGCACGCCAGCCACGCCTGGCTGCGGGCGCAACGCTGGGACGCGGTCCGGAGCGCGATCGAGCAGGAGCCTAACTGGCGTTGGCACCCGGATCTGGTCACGCTGCATGCTGAGGCTGCCTGGCGTCGTCGCGACCCCGTCAGTGCGCGTCAAGACTGGGCCTGGCTCTGCTGGGAACATCCGCACCACGTGGAACCTCAGCTTGTGGCGGCGACGCTGCCGGATCGTCACCTGTGCGAACTCTGGAGCAGGTTCGAAGACATGGATACTGCGCTTGAGGTCGAGGAGTTTCCCGCCTGGCTGCTCCTGCACGATCGCAGCGCAGCCGTCGCCGTACCGCCGGACCGGGCCCCAGATGATGAACGTGGCGCGCTGTACAGCGTGCTGCACCGCCTGGTTAGCGGCGAGGACAACATCGAGCTGCGTCGCCAACTCGACGATATGCACCCCGCTATGTTGCGTCTGTTTCTCGCCAGTCGTCAGACGAGCCAGACGTTGTCAGCCTGAGCCACACTCTGACGCGGATTTGAGCCTAACTCGGCGGCGGCTGATCATGAGCCCATGGCCGCGGATCATGTGCCATGACCGATGACTGGCGCTGACCGCGACGACCGCGACGGGATTGAGGAGCCGTTGCGCCTTCGATCAGCGCGCGGGAGACTTCGACCATTGCCTCCTGAGTGCCCGCGAGCTGTAGGTCGGTCCGGTACTTGCCATCGATGATCAGGGCGGGGACGCCGACGATCTCGAAGCGTTCGGTTAACGCGGCCGCTTGCTGCACCTGATGTTTGACCTCGGGCGAATGGTAGGCCGCTCGAAAGGCGTCGGCATGGATGCCGATCTCGCGTGCAAAGTTGATTAAGTCGGCTTCGGTCATGATCGGGCGGTGCTCGTCCTGCATGGCCCTGGCGAGGGCCTGATGGAAAGGCTCCAGGGCTCCAAGTGACTCCGCAGCGTAGTACGCACGGGCATGGGGCTTCCAGCGCGGCGCCACCGCTGGCATGCGGCGGAAGCTCACCTGCCCATGCGTCTCGTCGATCAAAGGCTTGAGTTGATCCTCGAGCTGACCACAGCTTGGGCAGCCGTACCAGAAGACCTGAATCACCTCGACCGCGTTATCAGCCGCGTTATCAGCGCCCGTCGTCTGTGGGTCGCTCAGGGTCGCGTAACGCTGGCGTTGATCTTCGGAAGACGCAGCTGAGGCGGCAGTTAGGGTGAAGAACAGGGTGAAGAACGGGCCCAGGAACAGGGCCAGCACACGAAAGGCAGGAGGCGAGCGACGCATGGGCACGAACCGTCTGTTTCGGGGAGCATCGCGCGAGTCTAACGCGGTATCCTGACCCGCTGTTAGACCGATTCTCCCGTCCGTGCCGGTGCGCTCGTCTCCTGTTGAGTCGTCGAGAGTCCGGGATTCCTGCCGCAGAGGCCCTCCGTTCAGATGTCTTACTGTGCGCCATCGATGCGAATCAATCGCATCCGACCCTACTGGCTGATGCCCGTCTCACTGTTGCTGCTGTGGGCGCTGCCAGGACTAGCAGGTCAAGCGTTGATGCTTGCGAAGGAGGCCGAGGTCATGCAGGCAGAGGCAGCCAGTCCTGAAAAGCACCGAATCCTAGTGCTAAATTCCTATAATCTAGGCTATTCCTGGACCGATAATGAGGTTGCGGCGATTCAGGACTTCTTTGCTGATGATCCTAGCATCATCTTGCAGATAGAATTCATGGATACGAAAATGACCAATTCGCCTGAGCATTTTTCCAACCTGCTCACACTCTACCAGCACAAGTATCGTGATTCTACCTTCGACGTCATTATCGTGACTGACGATGACGCCCTCGATTTTGTCCGCGATTATGGCGCGAGCTTATTTCCTGATGTGCCTGTTGTCTTTGCCGGCATCAATAATTTTGGGAGCGGCCAGATTGCCGGTATGCATGCGGTGACGGGCGTCAACGAGGAGGCGGACTTTATCGCTAATCTAGAGCTCATTACAAGGCTGCAACCGGATGTGGAAGACATCTATGTCATTACTGATGAACTGACGGCAGGGCTGATGATTCGGCGAGAGTTCGAGGCCGCGGCTGCTGAATTTAAAGATCGTCTGCGGTTCCATTTCTTGAATGATTTAACCCTCGATGAAGTGCTTGCCAAGGTCGCGACCTTGGAGCCAACCGCGGCCGTGTTCTACCTCACCTTCTTCCAAGATGCGACTGGCAAGAGTTTTACCCCATGGGAGGTGCTGCCGCGGATCTCAAGCAGTTCAGCCGTGCCATTGTATGGTCAGGTCGACTATATGTTGGGTAAGGGGGTGCTTGGCGGCAAGGTCAAGACGTCCTATTACCAAGGCCAGGCTGCTGCGGCATTGGCGGCTCGGATCATCGCAGGGGAGCTTGCCGAATGCATCCCAATTGTGATGGAAAGTCCGAACATGTATATGTTCGATTACGAGCAGATGCAGCGGTTCGGTATCCCAAAGCGGGCGCTGCCGAAAGAGCGCATTATCATCAACGAGCCGGAGACCTTTCTTTACCGATATCAAGGTCTTATCGCGATCGTTTCGCTGGTCTTTGTTGTGCTGTTAGGGTTTATCTTTATTCTGCTATTCAATATCCGTAGGCGCAAGCGCGCCCAAAAAGGCTTGCAGGATATCCTGGTCGCGATGTCGTCGGTGCTCGAGTTGGACTCGGCAGCAGAGATCAAAGAAGAACTCATCGAGATCATCAATCGCATCATCTTCCTGGATCACGCGGTCGATCAGGTGCGGATCTGCAACTACCATGGCAACCTGCGTGAGTATGACGCGAGTGCGTTACTCCCAGTTGGTGCCGAGGCGGCCCCGAGCATGTCCCAGCCCGGTGATGACCTGATTCGCACGGCGATTGAACAGGGCAGCAGTATCGTGCGCGGTCGTGAATGCGTGGCCCTGTTCAAAACACAAGGCCTCATGGGCAATGTCGTCTACCTCAAAGGCGACCGGTGCTTTGAGGATATCGATCAGGATCTGCTCGAGATCCTGACCAGCAACGTGTCAATGGCGATTGAAACGTTGGAGAAGAGCAAGATGCAGGAGGCGCTTGAGACCGCGCGCAAGATCCAGCTCAGCATGTTGCCGCATGCCTTCGAATCCGTCGCGGAGCCGTTTGGAGTGGATGTCCATGCGATGTTGCTGGCAGCCAAGGAGGTCGGCGGCGATCTCTACGATGTCTTCGCGATCGATGATGATCATCTGTGTATCGCCGTCGGCGATGTCGCCGATAAGGGTGTGCCAGCGGCCCTGTTCATGGCTGTAGCAAAGACCTTGATTCGCGCCAAGGCGGAACCTGGGTCAATGCCCGAGACCATCCTCGGCAAGGTTAACGCCGAGCTGCTGCGCGACAATGACCAGTGTCTGTTCGTGACCTTGTTCCTGGGGATCTACCAGCGCAGCACGCGAACGCTGAATTACGCCAACGGCGGCCACAATCCGCCATACTTGATCGCCGCCGATGGCACGCCAAGCGAGCTGCCGCTGTTGCCCGGGGTCGCGCTTGGGGTCGTCGAGGGCGTGGTCTATCGGTCCCAGCAGCATCAGTTTGCGCCAGGCGAGGCACTGTTTGCGTACACGGATGGGGTGACAGAGGCGGTGAATACGACCGGTGCCATGTATGGAGAGGAGCGTCTGAAGCATGTGCTCGCTGGTCTCGGTACGGCGGTTGCGACAACCATCGATAGCCGTGTGGTCGATGACGTCGAGCGCTTCTCGCGGGGCGCCGGCCAGGCCGACGACATGACCGTGATGACCCTACGCGTGCAGTAGGGACGGGCATGAGATCACGCTGGGACTGGATTCCGTGGCTGCTGGTGATCTTGATCCCAATCGCGACCTTTTTCCTGATGCAGGCGCAGGGCGTTGGTTGGCGGATCACGATGTTCACGGCGATTGTGCTCACGGCGCTGCTGATGTGGTTTCTGTCCCTGCTGCCGGATTTCGTGCCGGCGCTGATCGCGATGTTGTCGTTCCTGATCTTCGGCTTGGCGCCGGAGTCGGTGGTGCTTTCAGGCTTCTCGTCAAACGCCTTCATGCTGACCCTGAGCATCCTCGGGCTGGGCGTGGTGGTGGTGGAGTCGGGCCTGACGCGGCGCTATACGCTGATGCTGCTGCACCACCTGCCGGCGAATACCTTTGCCCACCAGCTGATGGTGTTCTCGACCGGACTCCTGTTCACGCCAACCGTGCCGACCATCGTCGGTCGGGCGGCGATCGTTGGGCCGGTGGTTGAGCATATCGCCCATGGCTGGGATGCGCGGGCACGGCGTCACTCCTCGACCATGCTGTATACAACGGGGCTGGATTCGATCCACTTCTTGGCGCCCTTGTTCCTGACCGCGGCACCAGGGAATCTGATGGTGTTCGCACTGTTGCCACCGCAGGATCAGCAAGCCTTCGACTTCCTGTTTTGGTTTTTCGCGGCCTCGTTGACGGGCATCGTGCTGCTCTGGTCGTATCTGTTCTGCAGCGCGCTGTTCTTCCGCAGCGCCTATCGGCATGTCGATATCTGCAAGGCCGAGATCGCCCAGGCGCTGGGAGACCTCGGGCCCATGCGAGCGACTGAATGGTGGGCGCTGATCGGTGTCATTCTGCTCGGTTTAGGCATCGCGACCATCAGTTGGCACCACATTGAGGTGCACCTGCTGGCACTGACGGTGCTCTGTTTGATGTTGTTCCTTGGCATGCTCTCGCGCAATGATTTTATTGCCAGGATCGACTGGGCATTCTTATTCTTGCTTGGGAGTATGATCGGCATCGTCGCGACGATGAATCATCTGGGGATCGATCGCTTCATCATGGGCGAGCTGTCCTGGCTGGGTGAGTACATGCGCCAGGACTTTGGCTTATTCGTCTTGGCACTATCGACGGTGTTCCTGCTCGCGCGTCTGTTCATTCCATTGAATCAGGCTATTATCGTCTTTGCCGCGGCGCTGATCCCGATTGCCAGCAATGCGGGCATCTCGCCCTGGGTAGTTGGCTTCGTGCTCCTGATCCTGGCGGAGACGGCGTTCTTTCCGCATCAGTCGCCCTATATCTTCCTTTTCGATCGGCTCACCAGCGAGGTTGATCGCGATATTCGACGGGTACAGTTGTTCCATCTGCTGCTGATCCCCTTCAAGATTACTGCGATCCTGATCGCGATCCCGTTCTGGCACCGCATTGGTGTGTTATGAAGCAGAGTCCCGCAGCGTTGATCCTGAGTCTATTGTTCTTTGTGGGTGTTGCCGCCTTTGCGGTGGTCTTCAATGTGACCAAGCCGCGGGTGATGATCTTACAAAGTTACGACCCGGAATATGCCTGGACACGTGATATCAATGCCGGTATCCGCCGTGTCTCGGACAGCTGGACCAATTACAGTGTCAACTGGCACTACATGAATACCAAACGCTTTTCCGATCCTGACTCGCTGCGCTACGCGGGAATCGTCGCGCGCCGTGCGATCGAGCGTTTCAACCCCAATGTCCTGATTGCTGTCGATGATCTCGCGCAAGGGCTTGCGGCCAGTTTCTTTGTCGATCATCCGCGTATGGAGATCGTATTCACTGGCGTCAACGACACAGTCGAGCCCTATGGCTACGTCGGCGCTGAGAATGTGACCGGTGTTTTCGAACGTAAGCCGCTGCAAGCGGTCAAGGACTTGGTGCTGACCCTTGAGCAAGAGACTGAGCAGGAGGCTGGCGATGCGGCTGCGCCAGCACCTGGAATTCATTATCTCATGGACCCCTCGGAATCGATGGCGCGGGATCGCGATCGGGTCGAGGCCTTTGATTGGTCGCCAGTCCGTTTCGAGGGGACCTTTGTCGCTGAGGATTATCCCTCTTGGCAAGCCTATGTGCGTGCACTGCCCAGTACCGATGGCGAGTATCTGTTGGTCGCCAATTACCGACAGCTGCAGCGCAGCGAGACCACGCCTGAGCCTGTGCCGCCCGATGAGGTGATGCGTTGGACAGAAGCCAACTCGCCCATTCCGATCATTGGGGTCAACGTCTTCAATGTCGAGGATGGGGCCGCCCTGGCGGTGGGTGCCTCGCCGTTCGAGCAAGGTGAGGTTGCGGCCCGATTAGCTGATCAGCTGCTTCGGCAGGATGTGCGAGGAGGTCAGGTTCCCATCGAGACTCCAGCGTACTACGTCGTCGCCATCAATGAGGCCGCCTTGGCGAAGCGTAACCTTGATCTGCCGCAGATCTATGAGGCCTTTGCGCGGACCACCTTTACCTACATCGATGCGGGGCAGTAAGGGGTTAAGAGGTCATGGGGGTGCTCGCACTGAGACGTCGATCCATGGACAGCAGCAACGCGCTCACCAGTGCCAACATTCGATTCCATCTGTTCCGCACGCTGGTGCTGCCGATGTTGCCGGACGAGCCGGCTCAACAGGTTCGGCCGCCGGTGGTGATTGGCGCCCATGGCGGCTCGGGGACCCGCGTGCTGCCACCGGCGTTGCGGCTGGCGGGGTTCTGGATGGGTTCTTGGGTCAATCCCAGAACGGAAGATGCGATGTCGACCCGCTTCTTCCTGCAGCGCTATTTTGAACCGGCGATGATCGATGAGCCGACTCAGCGCGTTGAGCTCGAGCGCCTGTTTCGTGCCCTGATCCGAGGCCACCGTGTCCGCATGCCCGACCCATCTTCGGCCTGGGGCTGGAAAAACCCGCGTTCCATGTGGGTGATTCCGTTCCTGGCTCGCCTCTATCCTGGGATGCGATTCATCCACCTGGTGCGCGATGGTCGTGACGTTGCCCTCAGCAAGAATCTGAACTTGCTTCACAAACATGGGGCTTGGCTGCTGGGTGAGCAGAGCCCAGAGGCTGACCCCGTCAGGGCCCAGCTTCGGCTCTGGGCGCTCGGAAACGCGATCGCTGCCCGCGACGGCAAGCGGTTGCTTGGGGACAATTATCTGCATCTCTCCTATGAGGAGCTGTGCCGGGCGCCGCGCGAGACATTGGCGCGAATGTATGACCATGTCGGCCAGTCGGTGTCGTGCCGCATCCTCGACCGCGCTCAGCAGCTCGTGGTGCCACCGAGCAGCATCAACGCCTGGCGCCACAGCGAGCACGAGTGCCTGCACCGGCCGAACCGCGAGATCACTGATGTCCTGCATCGGTTCGGCTACAGCAGCTAATGCCCATGGCGCCGTGCGACCCCAGCAGATGAAGCGTGCGAGATGCACATGAAGCCGACGAGCTGGGCGAGCCATTGCCATGTGACCAAGATCAGGCGGTTGGTCAGCCAGCCGTTTCGCTCGGTAAACCGGAGGGATGCCCATGAAGTTCAGACTCGATGATCAGGCCGACGCGGTCACACGGCTGGTGGAGCAGATAGAGATGGCGCTGATGGCAGAGGGCGTGCCGATGAAGATCATCTATGCGGTCAACCTGTGCGTCGAGGAGTTGGTGCTCAATAGTGTCAACCATGGCTATGGTGGGGCGGCCGCGGCCGATGTCGAGGTCGATATCGAGCGACAGGAGCAGCGCTTGATCATCGACATCAGCGATGGCGCCGCGGCCTTCGATCCGACGACCGAGGCTGCTGAGCCCGATACCGACGCCGAGATCGACGACCGCCCGATTGGCGGCTTGGGTATCCATCTCGTTAAGCGGCTAACCGACGAGATGAGCTATCGCCGGCTCGATGGACGCAATTACGTCCGCTTGGTCAAGGGGTTCGAGCCAGATGCCGAGGCCGCGGAGTAATTGCCATTTGCGCGACGATTGCGGCAAGTCGTTTGGCGTTATGCGGCTTGTGACCGGAGCTGTTTGCGGTGAGCGGGCTAGAGCATTTGGATGGTCTTACTGATCGTCTTGCCAGCCTTGAACAGGGATAAGAAACCGCACAGATCCAAGACCTCTCGCACATGGGCATTGGCGTGGCAGAGGCCAACACCGCCACCGAGCTTGGCGGTTGCCTTGACCGCCTTCATCATCACCCGTAAGCCCGCGCTCGAGACATAATCGGTGTCGTCGAAGTCGAAGACGATTTTCGATTCGCCGGTTTCGATGCGAGTCGTGAGCTCGCGATCGATCTCTGGCGAGGTCGTGGTGTCGAGTCGCTTGCCGGGCTTGACCACGAGGGCGTCGCCTTGTTTGTAGAATTCTGCGGCCACGCTGGACTCCTCTGGTCGACTGGGTCATGCGCATGAGAGCGCATTGGAGTGACCGGCGAGCGGTCGCTGTGTGCGGTGGGCGTTCCCCCGCGGCTCGCGCGGATTCTGCGCTCCATTTTGAGCTATTCTTGCTCTGCTGCTCATCCATCAAGTCCACCGAGGGCCATCGTCTAGTGACCGACCAAACGACCACCGTGGCCCTCAAAGGCTCTCCGCAGCTTGAGGTGTTCCGAATCATCGACGAGCGGTTGCAGGATGCGGTTCGGCGTGAAGAAGACACCGATTATCGCAGTGCCAAGGCAAACCGTCGCACTCAGACCATCGGTCGCATCTCGGTCGTCACTGTGCTCTTACTCACCCCGCCGGTGTTCTACCTGATCTGGACCCTTGTTGGGGCCATGGGTGTGATCACCGATCGGATGGGCTCGATGCATGAACAAGTCGATCTGATGGAACAAGACTTTGATCAAGTGGCGGCTCGGATGTCCCGCATCAACAGCGCGGTTGGCAACATGAGCAACAACATCGCGGTGATCGAGCCGATGGAGCAGAGGCTGCTCCGCATGCGCGACGATGTCGACCTGATCTCGACATCGATGGGTGGAATTGCCCCGAACGTCCATTCGATTGACCAGGTCCTTGGGGGCATGGAGCAAAATCTCCTGCAGATGAATCACGTGTTTGGCTTTCTGAATCGCGATGTCTTCAGGATGCGCCAAAACGTGAATCAGATGAGCAGCCCGATGCGCATGGTCCCTTTCTTCGGCCAATAGTGCCGCAGTAAGAGCCGGAGTCGAAACCGGCTTCCCGAATCTTGACCAGAGTGGCCGTAGCGATGACCCCAGAAGAACGTGACGAGGCGCAACAGGTTGCCAACCGCTTCATGGACCTGCATGAAGACTTGATGTTCATCTTCAAGCACAACATGGTCCGCAGTACCTCGCGCATCAACAGCATTATTCGCTACGCGATGGTCGGAATGGTGGTGATGATGCTGGCCATGCTGGCGTTGGTCGCGACCTTCACAACGCGCATGGATAGCATCACGAGTTATATGGTCGAGATGGCTGACGACATGCAGAGGATGCGCGATGATTTTGACACCGTGAATGCCATCATGCGCTCCATGGAGCAGTCGGTAGTGGCCATGGATGGTTATGTCGCGCCGATGCCGTCGATCTTTTCGTCGGTCGATGCGATGTCGGTGAATATGTCCCGCATGCGCGAGTATCTCGGCAGCGTCGAAGGCGATATGGACCGCATCCAGGTCCGCATGGTCTCACTCGGCGGCGCGCTACAGGCCATGGATCAAAAGATGATTGATATGAGTGGAGCGATCGGCGGCATTGGCCGTGACGTCAACATCATGTCGCGGCCAATGTCCATCCTGCCGAATAACTGATTCGGGTTGTTAGCCTTGGCCGCCGCTTGACGCTGCACCATCGGCGGAACGGATCTCTGGTGCCTTCGGCGCCACCCTGGCCGGCGGTGCTGACTCCAGGGGTTGTGACGCTGGGCGGGGGATGGTCGCTTGCGGCGTTGCCACTGGTTGTTGGTTAACCGCTGGCGCGGACTCTTCAGCTACCGATGTCTGGCCTTGCACCTGGTCTGCTGGCGCTGCTGCCGGCTCCGGATCGGTGACCTGTCTAGGCGCAGACGCTGGCACTGATGCTGACGCCGGTGCTTGCTCTGGCTCTGACGTCGTTGACTGAGAGCTTTCCTGCACAGTGGTCTGGAGCGACTCTGAACCTGTTGCTTCGTTGCTGGTGCTTGCCGAGCTGGCCTGACTGGGTTGGGCCGGAGCCCTCGTTTGAGGGGCATTGGCCATCTCTGCAGCCGTGTCTTCGGTGCCGGCCTCGGTCCCGCTGGCCCCGGCTAGCGTGCTGCCACCCATGCTGCTGCTACCATTAACATTACCGGTAACATCAGCGGTAACCTCACCGGGGTTGCTGCCACCTTGACCAGAGCCTGTCGGTTCATTGCTTCCGGCTGATGTCACAGCCGCGTCAGCGTTTGCAGTCTTGGAGCCGGAGCTAGCGTTGGTCGCGGTTCGAGTCGGAGACCGTTCGCTCGCGGTTGAGGCGCGCTTGGATGCGCTTGACGCGCTTGTGGTGGACGCCGAACGGGTCCGAGTCGAGGAGCTGCGAGGTTCAGAACTGGCGGTGGCGATGCGGTTCTGCCTTTCTTGTTCGCGCTGACGGCGGATGCGTTCGGCATAGTTACCATAATCCGGTCCGCTCCCGATCACGGTAACCCGCGTGCCAATGTCAGTATGCGCAAACAGGCTCGATGCGACCTCATCCGGAAGGCGGATGCAGCCATGCGAGGCGGGTTGGCCGGGCCTAGGGATGGCGCCTGCGTGCATGCCGATACCGTCATAGGTCATGCGCATGAAGTGGGGCATGCGGGCGCCGACGAACTTGCCCCCGGCAGGTATCGGGTCGCTCGAATGGGCGTTGCGCTTGTGTAAGCCACCGTTGGCGTTGTAGATACGGCCGTAGAGGTTGGAACGCTTCTTCGCCACCTTCTCCATCACCTGGAACTCACCGCTCGGGGTTGGATGCGATGAGACGCCTGATGCGATGGTCGTCCAGCCCACCTGTTCTTTGCCGTCGTAGAAGCGCGCGCGTTGCTCGTTGGTGTCGATCACCACATGCGAAATCTTGCGTCCAGTGCCGTTCCATTCGAAGAGTTGATCCGGCTCTGGGTCTTCCTGCGGCTCGGGGATGGCCTGCGCCGATGCCTCTGCGGTCTCCGTCTCTGGCTCGGACTCGACGTTGACCTCCGCTGGAAGCTGGTCGCTGGAGGGCGTTGAGACGGGGATCTGGGCGCAGCCGCCGAGCAGCATGACGGCGCTGATGATCTGCAGCCAGATCGAGCCTATGGGGTGAATGTTGTTGTGTAGCTTATTCAGGATGCGCATGACTCAGTTGAGGCTCATGGGGTCCGGCAGTTTCTCGTACCTGCATGTTAACGCATTGAGCCGCCTTGGCTCGAAGGGTGAGCGTAAATCTCTGCGCACGAGGGAGTATGCAGAAAGAGGTTGTATGCAAAAGAAATCGTATGCAAAATCTGAAAAATATCTTACTTTGATGGGCCATTGATAGGCCATCTTGCCAAACCAATCGACCGAGGAGGTCTTCAATGGCACCAAGCCATCCCTGTCCGGGCAACCCAGTGCGCGCTAGACGGCATTGGGTGGCCATGCTTGGGCTCATCATGCCATTTGCCGCAGAGGCGCATTTTCTCGAGCTGATTCCATCGACCGAGATTCTGACCGCAGAGACTGGCCCTGTTGTGCTGTTGGATCTGGCCTTCACCCATCCAATGGGACCTGGACCGGCGATGGCCATGGACAAGCCGGTTCGCTTCGGCGTGGTAACGCCCCAAGGTCGTGAGGATCTGACGCAAGGATTAGAGGTCGTTGAGCGGGACGGTAAGCCTGCTTACAAGGCCGAGTACCGGGTTCCGAGCCCGGCTGACTACCTGTTCTTCGTCGAGCCGGCGCCGTACTGGGAGCCGGCTGAGGGGGTGATGATTGTTCATTACACCAAGACAGTCGTTGACGCTTACGGCGCTGAGCAAGGCTGGGACCAACGGGTCGGTTTCCCGGTTGAGATTGAGCCTTTGGTTCGTCCTTACGGGCTTTGGGCGGGCAACCTGTTTACCGGTGTCGTGACTCGGGCCGGCGCGCCGGTGCCGTTTGCCACTGTCGAGGTGGAATGGCGCAACGATGGCTCGGTCGAGCCGCCAGCGGCGCCGTTCGTGACCCAAGTGGTGAAGGCCGATGTCAATGGCGTGTTCAGCTATGCGATGCCACGCGCCGGTTGGTGGGGCTTCGCTGCCTTGCTCGAGGGCGAGGAGACCATGGCCAATCCGTCTGGCGAGCAGGTGCCGGTTGAACTCGGCGCACTGATCTGGGTGCGCACGCGGGAGATGTAAGCGGCGGCTTTGCGAGCGATCGCTGGCGACGGCTGGCGATCGCTGGGCGAAACCCCACGCTGCTCGATGTTGATCAGCGCCAGCTTGGTACCGCTTGCGGCGGTACACCTTGCGGTGGCCAGGCCTGTCCACTGGGTGGCGCATAGCGCTGATAGGGCCACTGAGGCGGTGCGCTGCGAGCGGGAACCGGACGTTGCTGCGGGCGGAAGTCGGGCTCTGGCTGTTCTGCGGGGTTGGCCTCAGCGGCTGATGAATCACCGGCATCACCGGCCGCGCTCGTGTGTTCCTTTGCGCTTTCGGTGCCTAAGTCTAGGTCCGCTGACGGTGCGAGCGACGCAGAGATCGCCGCGCCACCAAGTGCGTCAGTCTGGCGCTCGTCTGTTGGATCGATGTCGCCGTCGGATTCTATGCCTTCGATCGAATCCGTCTCATCGGTTGGATCTTTCTCAACGCCTGCCGCTGATCCGTTGTCCGCGTGCGACCGAATTTTGCCTGCGCTGTCCACTGGATTCAGTTGAGCGTCAGGCTCCAGTTGGTCGCCTGAAACGAGTTCGTCGCTTGGCGTCATCTCGTGGCTGGCTTCGTCTTGGCTCGACGCAGTCGCCTGTTTGGCGAGGAGCTGCTGTGGATCGAACCCGAGCAGCCCATCCAGATCGTACTCTGATAGCTCATAGAGCCAGGGGTCTGTGCCGGTTTGGAGCAGATAGCTACCGTTGCCATCGGCGAATACCGTCCGACTGCGACGGCTGCCGTCATCCAGCGTGATGTCGAGCCGAAGCATGGGCTCGGACGTCAATGCTGCAGCGGTTGCCGGCATCCGAACATCCTCATAGCTGAGGTTGGCGATGCGGCTCAACAGCGCCGCAACCTGAGATGGGTCCAGGTCAGATCGAGCCAGCTCGGGCGCGTTTGGCTTAGTTTGATCCAGACCCGTCGGTTCCAGCCCAGCGCCTTCCAGCGTCTTGTCTTCCCGCCCAGCGTCTTCACGTTCAGCGCCTTCTCGCACGGTGCCTTCTCGCACGGTGCCTTCTCGCACGATGCCTTCTCGCACGATGCCTTCTCGCACGGTGCCTTCTCGCACGGTGCCTTCTTGCTCACGATGGTCCAGTTCCATGCGCTCTAGCTCGGGTGCTGGGGCAGAGGTCGGCGTGCCGGCCGTTTGGTCTGCCAATGCGGCCGTGAGCCGCCAGCTGCCATCCATGCGACTGAGCGTCCAGTTATCGCTGTGAACGCGCTCGATCGCCTCGGCGTCGAGGCGGAGCTGGTCGCGACGCAGCCAGTCGCGACGATCACTGGTCATCAGAACGTTGGCCAGCGGCAGGTCGTAGACCGTCTCTTCGTCGGCCAGACGCGCATAGAGGCGGCGAAAGCCTGGGGAGTCGCCAGTCAAGAGCTGCGTTAGCTCGCCGACATCGCCGACATCGCCAGTATTTCCGGGTTTGCCGTACAGCGTGATACGACACTCGGCGTTGTCGTCGGCGACCTTGAGTCGGTGTTGTGTCTCAGCGCTGGCGCCGACCGGCAACGGCCGCTGCAGGGCTGTCAGCGTGTTCAAGAGCCGATCAACCTTGTCCGCGTCGGCAGGGAAGTCGGCGAGCGCGGGCAGGACCCAGCCCTCGGCAGCGCGCGCGAGCACGACCTCCTCGTCGGCGCTATCGATCTCGATGCGCCTGACCTGATCGCTCGAAAGATCGAGCAAGGGGGCATCGGTGGTGATGCTCGTTTGGATTGCGTTGCCGGCCAGGACCAGCGCCGCGACAAGCTGCGCCACCAGCAGCGCGATCAGGGCGCTGACGGCGGGCGTCTGCAGCGCGCGCCGCCAGCTCGGCTCAAGCCCGCTGAGTGGGTGACGGAAGTGCTGTGCCAGCCCATTCGATCGATCGCTCATGACTTAGCCTCCAAGATCGCGGCCAGGGTCTGTTGGCGGCGGCGATGCAGCCGCTGATGCAGTGCAAAGACCAACGCCAGACCGCCAAGCGCGAGCAGATAGTTCAGCGTTTCGAGCAGGATGCGCTGCTCGCGTCCGATCGGCTCGAGGAGACGGTTGTACTGGCCGCGGCCGCGCAGCGTCAGCAGCCCAGGGTCTTCGAGCGACCAGTCGATGGCGTTCTGGATCAGGGTCAGCGGCGCTAGATAACGGCTCTGGGTGGCCTCGGTGGCGAGGCTGATGGCGGTGTCGGAGAGGAAGGTCGATGAGCCGAGCAGGATCAGTCTTGCCGAGCTCGGCGAGTGCTCGACGACGCTGGAGAGCCGCGGTGACTCAGGCGCGGGCGTCTCGTCGAGCGCGCTTGCAGCGTCCAGGGATGCGCTATCGCGCTGCTGGTCGCTGCGCAAAGGCGATGGCTGGTCGCTGAACGCCGATTCGAAGCGGCCTTCGATCAAGACGCCAAGGAGCTTGCGCCCAGTGTCGTCACCGCGCTCGAAGCCGAGCTCGGGATAGGCCTCCAGATCGGGCTGCACATCGTTGTCGGTGCACGTCCAGGCCGCTGCGGAGGATTCGATCAGCGGTACGACCTGGCGCCCGGCGTTGGCCTCGGCATCGAGGCTGATCGGCGCCGCCCAGGTCATGGTCAGCTGGCCGAGACCAGCGGTGATGCCGGACGCATCGCTCAGCCCATCGTTACGCACATCCGGGAAGTAGGGATAGGGCAACATCTGGATCTCCTCGATCAGGAAGCCGCCGAGCTGCCGCTGCACGGGGATCGGGAAGGGTGTGTTCTGCGGGTCCAGCACCAGTCCTGGCCCGAGCCGCAGACCCAGCCCGGCGAGCCAGTCCTCCAGCCCGGTGGGTTGGTCGACGGCACGGATGCGGCCGCCGCCAAGGTCGACATTGAGCGGGGCGGCGGCCAGGATGACGGTGCCGCCCTGCATCAGGAACTGGTCGATGGCGAAGCGTTGGCGCGCATCGAGATCCTTGGGCGCGATGACCAGGAGCAGATCGGCCTGCGTTGGAACCTGGCCGTCGCGAAGATCAGTCGGGATCAGATTGAAGCTGGATTGCAGCACCTCCGCGAGCAGGCTGTCGTCGGTGTTGCTGCCACCAAAGCCGTCCATTCCCAGCATGCCGGGGCTGGATTCCGGCCGATAAAGGGCGACGCTGCGCAGCACGCCGGGTGTGAAGCGCTTGATTGCCGCGCTCAAGCCGCGGCGCAGGCCGGCGGCATCGAGCGGCTCTGGTAGAGGGACGGCCTGTGCTTGCTCGCCCCGCTTGAGGACCAAGTCGAAGTAGAAGGGCTGCGGGTCGAGCAGGCTGAGCACCAGCGGCTGGAGTCCGTAGCGCTCGGCGATCGCTTGCTCCAGCGTCGGATCGCTGGCCGGATCGATGATCTCCCAGCTGAAGCGTCCCTCGGCGTCTGCCGCGAGCTCGTCGAGCAGGGATTCCAGCTCGGCGCGCAGCGCGGGGAGCGGCTCGGGCAGGACGCTGGGATCGGAGACGAACGCGCGCAGCCGCAGTGGCCGGTTGATGCCGGCAAACAGATCGCCGCCGGCCTGCCAGCCGTAGAGCACCTTCTTGATCGCGCGGGTCAGGTCGTATTCGGGGTTACGCAGGACCACGTCGAGATCGGTCTCGCCTCGCACCTTCAGGTCGATCAGCTCCTGAAAGCCCAGTACCTCATGGCTGTCGCCGTACTTCACCAGGATGTCGAAGTAGGAGTTGACCACGCCGGCCTGGTACTTGCTGGCGGTCTGGAACGCGACCGGCTGGATGCCGTATTGCTCGCCGGCCTCACGCTCGCGCTCGGGGTCGTTGTGCGGATCGATCAGCTCGACGACGACGCGCCCGTTACCGGCGGCCTGATACTCGCGCAAGAGATCGCGCAGTTGCGGCACCAGGGGCGCGAGCAGCGGATGGGTCTCGGCGCTGAAATAGCCGCGGATCAGCAGCGGCTCTTGGAGCTGGTCGAGGTAGGTCCGGGTGGTCTCGGAGAGGCTGTAGATCGCGCCGCGGGTGAGATCCGCGCGCACGTCATCGACTTGATGCAGCCAGAGGTTGGCGGCGAGTAGGTTGGCGACGGCAAGCCCAGTGAGCAGCGACCAGCGATGATGAGCGAGGCGGCGCGGGGGGTCGAGTGCCGGATCGTTGGCCCAGCGCAGGCGCTCCAGGGTGTCGACGCTGAGCAGCAGGAAGGCGCCAACCAGACTGAGGTAATAGTAGAGATCGCGTAGATCGATGACGCCACGGGTGATCGACTCGAAGCGTGAGCCGGAGCCGAGCAGCCGCAGCAGCTCGCCGCCGCCGTACCCGGCCAGGCTGGTCAGCGCCGGCGAGCCGATCAGGTAGAACAGCGCGGCGACGAGCGTCGTGCCGATCAGCGCGACGATCGGGTTATCGGTGCGCGCCGAGACGAACAGGCCGATGGCGATGTAGGCAGCCGCCAGGAGCAGTGTGGCCAGATAGGCGCCGACGACGGGTCCCCAGTCGAGCGGGCCGATCAGCGCGACGGTGAGCGGCAGCGGCAGGGTCAACGCCAAGGCGATGGCCACCAGCGCCCAAGCGGCGAGGAACTTGCCCAGCACCAGGCGCCAGGTCGCTACCGGCAGCGTCGCCAGCAGCTCCAGGGTGCCGGCGCGGCGTTCCTCGCTCCACAGGCGCATGGTCAGCGCGGCAGCGAGGAAGATCAGCAGCAGCGGCATCCAGTCGAACAGCGGCCGGGTGTCGGCGATGTTGCGCGAGAAGAAGGCCTCGACCCAGAAGAACACGAACAGGGTTGCGGCAAGGAAGGCACCGATGAAGAGATAAGCGACCGGCGAGCCGAAGAAGGAGGAGAGTTCTTTACGGGTGATGCGCAGGATGTTAGCCATGGGTTGGGTCCTCTTTGGCCGAGGTCTTCGCCGTTGGCTGTGGCTCCGGGTTGGCCTTTAGCTCCGTTTTTGGCTCCGCTTTTGGCTCGGTTTGTGGAGTAGGTTTCGCCTTTACTTTCGGCCTTGGCGCCGGCTCGGCGTTTGGCGCTGTCTTGGCCCTTGACTCCGACTTGGCTTTTGGCGTCGGTTTGGCCTTTGGCGTCGGTTTAGCCTTCGGTTCTGGTCTTGGCGTTGCTTTTGCCGTTGCTTTTTTGGCCGTTGCCTTTGCCTTTGCCTTTGGTTTTGGGCTTGCTTGTGTTGTTGTTTTCCGCGTTGTCTTTGGCGTTGCGGCTGCCGAGCCTGAGCGCGAGCCTCGGCTCGAGCGTTTGCGAGAAGCCGGCTTTGGCGTGGAGCTTTCAGCAGAGCCCGCGGTCGTTGGGGTCGCAGCCGATGCGCTGGACTGGATCTGATCGCCGCTGGTAACCGCACCAAACAGCGCTTCGAGATCGCGCCGCTCGGGCGTGAGTGTATACAGCGCCCAGCCGCGCTCGGCCGCCATCCGCGCGATCCGCGGTGCGAGCCGCTTGGGATTATCGGTCTTCAGTGCAAAGCACCGATGCGCCCCCTCGTCACCGAGATGCGTCACCGCGCCAACGCCATCGAGCGCGCCCAAGGTCTCGGTGACCTCGGAAATCGGCCGATCGAGTGTGACCAGCAGGCGCGGGTCGGTGCTCAGCGCATCGAGACGGCTATCAACGGCGAGGCGCCCGGCGCGCATGATCAGCACCCGCGAGCAGATCGCCTCGACCTCTTGCAGGATGTGCGTCGAGATGATCACGGTCGCCTGGCGCGCTAACTCGCGGATCAGCGCTCGCATGTGTTGGATCTGGGAGGGGTCGAGGCCGTTGGTCGGCTCGTCGAGAATCAGGATCGGCGGCTCATGCAGGATCGCTTGCGCGACGCCCAGCCGCTGCCGGTAGCCGCGCGAGAGGGTCGCGACCGTTGCCTGCGCCTTGGTGCCGAGCTCGGTGCGATTGATCGCGCGGCGGATGGCCTCGGCGCGATGGCGCCGCGGGATGCCGTGCAAGTTAGCCTGGTATTCGAGGTGCTCGAGCACGCTCAGGTCTGGGTAGAGCGGGCAGTTCTCGGGCAGGTAGCCGATGCGTCGCTGCGCCTCGCGCCGGCGGTTGGCTAAGTCGAGCTGGTCGATGGCGATCTGGCCGGCGCTCGGCTCTAGGAAACCGGTGAGCATCTTCATGATGGTGGTCTTGCCGGCGCCGTTGTGGCCGAGCAGGCCGACGATCTCGCGGCGGCCGATTGTGAACGACACCTGGTCTACCGCCTTCAGGGTGCCGTAACTGCGGCTGATCTCATAAGCCTCAATCATCCGGATACTCCGCTGCGGGTGTTGGCGATGACGAGAATGGGCAACTTTGTAATAACGTGAATCTCGCACGATTCAGCTGCCAGGGTGGTGCGACGCCATGCGAGTGAGGTTGCCGGGCGCAAGCCGCGAGCGCAGAGAGGCGCGGCCGTAGCAGCCAGAAAGCGCACTGTATTGCACTGCACTGGGCGGTTAGGTGCAAGCGGGGGCAGGCTGTGTTGGCAACGGCTGAAGGCAGCTAGCGCAGCCTGAGCGTTCGTCCCGGTGCACGGTGGTCCTGGTCCTGATCATGGTCGGTCGAACCTGGCTGCGTGGTCGCTGTAGGATAGGGTGTTTTATAGCCCGCGTTGAGCTTGCGTGAATGAGCCGACTCGCCAACAAGTCACCGATCTCGCATGTGCCTCTAGCGGAGCGCATGCGTCCGCGGAGCCTCGATGAGGTCGTCGGCCAGTCGCATTTGCTCGCGCCGGGGCGGCCACTGCGCGAAGCGATCACCGCCGATCGCCCGCATTCGGCGATCTTTTGGGGCCCACCCGGTACCGGTAAGACCACCTTGGCGCGGTTGATTGCGGCGGCATCGAACAGCCGATTCTTGAATTTGTCAGCGGTGCTGGCTGGCGTTAAAGACATCCGTGCTGCGGTCGACGAGGCGCGCCTTGTGCGTACGACTGAGCAGCGCGGCACCATCCTGTTCATCGACGAGGTGCACCGGTTCAACAAGGCGCAGCAGGATGCCTTCTTGCCTCACGTTGAGGATGGCACGCTGGTCTTCATCGGTGCCACGACTGAGAACCCTTCATTCGCGCTCAATAATGCGCTGCTGTCGCGGGCGCGTGTCTATTTGCTCAAGCCGTTGGAGCTGGTTGATCTAGAGCAGTTGGTGGATCGTGCCCTCAGTGACCCTAAGCGTGGTTTGGCCGATCCCGAACGCGCTCTCGACAGCGTTCCTGCCCCCGTTTCCACCTCCGCTCTCGCGTGCTCTGCCGCTAGTAGCGTCGCTGGAGGCACAAGCCAACAAAGGAGGATCGGGCCAGAGGATGCTGAAGGGGCAGAAGCGACAAAAAGGGCTGATGGGGCTGATGGGGCTGATGGGACTGATGGGACTGATACTGCTGATAGGGTTGAGGGGGCTGCAGCGGCTGACAGGGCTGACGGGGCTGCAGCGGCTGAGGTTGCGGTATTTGGCAGCAGCGCTCCGGGACGTCTTCTGATCGATGACGAGGCGCGGCGCCTGCTCGCCGAGGCTGCCGATGGCGATGCGCGCCGGCTGCTGAACCTTCTCGAGTTGGCCGCTGATTTGGCCACTCCGGTCGTCGCTGAGCACCAAGCTGAGCCGATCTCGCAATCAGAGCCGAAACCAGAGGTGAAGATGGGGCCAGGGTCAGGGTCAGGGTCAGATTCAGATTCAGATCCAGATCCAGATCTATCTCTCGCATCAAAGCCTCAGCCTGGCCTAAAGCCAGCGACAGCACCTGATGCACCACTAACAGGGCAGTCAGTGCAAGCGTCAGCAGCAGCGCTCGGTCCTTGCCGCCGTATCAGCCTTGAGACCCTGCGCCAGGTCATCGAGGGCAGCGTCCGCCGCTTCGACAAGGGCGGCGACGCCTTTTATGATCAGATCTCCGCGTTGCATAAATCGGTGCGTGGCTCGGCGCCGGATGCCGCGCTCTACTGGCTGGCGCGGATGATCGATGGCGGCTGCGATCCGCTCTACATTGCGCGACGCTTGGTGCGGATGGCCAGCGAGGATATCGGCAATGCCGATCCGCGTGCGCTCACCATTGCCATGGATGCCTGGGACGCGCAGCAGCGTCTCGGCAGCCCAGAGGGTGAGCTGGCGCTAGCGCAGGCGACGGTCTATCTGGCCAGCGCGGCGAAGAGCAATGCCGTCTATCGGGCCTGGAACAGCACGCTTGAAGACGTGCGCAAGCAAGGCTCGCTGGAGGTGCCGGTGCATCTGCGCAACGCGCCGACTCGGCTGATGAAGGAACTTGGTTATGGACATGCCTACCGCTATGCCCATGATGAGCCGGATGCTTACGCCGCCGGCGAGCAGTATTTTCCAGACGCCATGGCGCCGCGGCGCTACTATCAGCCGGTCGACCGCGGCCTCGAGATCCGCATCAAAGAGAAGCTCGAGCGCCTTGCAGCACTGGATCGCGCCGCAGCCGCGAAGCCTCGATAATAGCGGGATCATTGATTCCTATCGGTTTTGCCCCGTTCGCCCGATTCATCGAGCGGCGCTTTGCATTAGCACCTGAGACCACCTCCTCTCCTATGCTCTTACAAGAACATGATGTACCTGCGCTGATCTGGAACGATCAACGCGTTGACTATCGCACGCTGCTGGCGCGTATCGATGCGCTTTCGCGGTCTTTTCCCGGCGTCCCCCGCGACCTTGCCCCCTGCGACGACGCCCATTGTGACAAGGTAGCGATCTTCTCCGAGAATCGGCTGGAGTGGGTCTATGCCTTCTATGCGGGCTTGAAACAGGGCTGCACCCTGGTGCCGATCGACTTCATGAGTTCGGCGGAGGATGTCGCCTATATCCTGCGTGACTGCACGCCGTCGTTGGTGTTCTGCTCTAACAACACGCGTGAGCTCTTGGCTCAGGCCATCGCCGCCTGCGATCAGCAACCATGGGTCTTGGTGCTGGACGATCTGGATTTAGCGGCTGCTGATGATGGTCAGGCCGAACCCGTGCCCGCACCCGCGCCCGACAAGACCTTGCTGCTGATCTACACCTCGGGGACGACCGGCAGCCCCAAGGGGGTGATGCTGAGCTGGGACAACCTGCTCGCCAACATCGAGTCGATCTCCGAGGACGTGCCCATCTACACACCAGGGCAACGGGTGCTCGCGCTCCTGCCGCTGCATCACATCTTTCCATTGCTCGGCGCGCTCGTCACGCCACTGTATACCGGCGGTACCTGTGTGTTTTCTCCCTCCATGGCCGCGGAGGATATGCTGCGGGCGCTGAACGACCATCAGGTCACGATCATCATCGGCGTGCCGCGGCTGTATCGGCTGATCGCCAAGTCGATCAAGGACAAGATCAACGCCAGCCGTTTGACCCGGCTGCTGTTCCAGTTGGCGGCCAAGATCAACTCGCCAGCCTTCTCGAAGCGCCTGTTCGCCAAGGTGCATGCACGTTTCGGTGGCCATGTGCGCTTTCTGGTCAGCGGCGGTGCCAAGCTCGATGAAGAGGTGTTCCGGGATCTGACCACCCTCGGCTTCGAGGTGTTGGAGGGCTTCGGTATGACCGAGGCGGCACCGATGATCACCTTCACCCGCCCCGGCGAGGCCAGGCTCGGTGCTGCCGGTCGCCCGATGCCTTGCAACGAGGTGCGCATTCTCGACGGCGAGATCCTCAACCGCGGTCGCAATGTCATGCAGGGCTATTTCAAGCGCCCGGAAGAAACCGCAGCCGTGGTCAAAGATGGCTGGCTGCATACCGGTGATCTCGGCTATCTCGACGACTCTGGCGCCTTGCACATTACCGGTCGCAAGAAGGAGATCATCGTCTTGCCCAGCGGCAAGAATATCAATCCGGTCGAGATCGAGGATAAGCTGTCTGCGGAAACCGATCTCATCGGTGAGGTCGCTGTGTTCCAACATCAGGACAGTCTGGAGGCGGCGGTGGTGCCGGACTTCCGCAAGGCGCGGGAGCAGGGCATCGCTGACCTGCAGAAAACCCTGAATGAGCAGGTGCTGGCGCCCTATAACCACGGGGTCACACCGTACAAAAAGGTGATGAAGCTGCACCTGCTCACCGAAGAACTCCCCAAGACCCGGCTCGGCAAGCTGAAGCGCTTCTTGCTGCCCGAGATGGTCGCGTCAACGGCGACCCGCAAAGCGGTGCAGGCGGAGCCGGATGATCCTGAATACAAGACGATCCAGCAATTCCTTCAGCAACAGAAGGAATGCGAGGTCTTCGCCGGCGATCACCTGGAGCTGGATTTAGGGCTCGACTCCCTCGACCGCGTCGGACTCCAATCCTTCCTGCAGGCTACCTTCGGTGTCGGCGTGACGGATGAGACCCTGATGGAGCATCCGACGGTAGGTCGTATCGCTGCGTTGATCCGCGACAAGAAGACCAAGATGGCGGTCTCGGTGGTGGACTGGGCGGAGATCCTGAAACAGCGCAGCGAGATCCAGTTGCCGCGCAGCTGGGCCGCACACAATCCACTCCGCCACGGCATGGCCGCGCTGGCGCGTGGTTACTTCCGCTTGAGTGGCTCCGGGATGGAGCATCTACCGTCTGGCCCCTGTATCCTGGCACCGAATCACCAGAGCTTCCTGGATGGTCTGTTTGTCGCTGCCTTCCTGGATAATGCGATGATGAAGCGGACCTATTTCTTCGCCAAGGCGAAGCACGTCAACAGGCCCTGGCTGCGCTTTTTGGCGGCGCGCAACAACGTCATCGTGCTAGATCTGGAACGCGATCTGAAACATGCGTTACAGAACCTCTCGGAGGTGCTGCGCCAAGGCTGTAACCTCATTATCTTCCCGGAGGGCACCCGCAGCAAAGACGGCGTCGTGGGGGCGTTTCGCAAGACCTACGCGATCTTGAGCCGTGAATTGGGCGTGCCGGTGATACCGGTGGCGATCAGCGGCGCCTGGCGAGCATTGCCGAGCGGCTCCTGGCTACCGAAGATCTCGGCACCGATCAGCGTCAGCTTTCTGCCCGCCGTCGTGCCTGGCGAGCGCAGCTATGAGGATTTGAATCAGGCCGTGATGGATCAGGTCGTGGCAGTCGTTAGCGGGTCCGCGAGCTGAACGCTTTGAGCGCCTGCGATCGCCGCCAGCGCATGTCGGCTGTGGCCGCGCTCCAGTTGAGATCTCGATCTAACGCGTAGGGCGCTGCGCTACCCCGGCAGATCAAGCATGAGGGATTCAGGTTAATGCTCGGGCGTTCAGCGTTTCGCGGTTGGCTATTGCATCGGCCATCCGCTATCCCGGCGTCTGATTCGACGACAGGCGCTTCTCGGTTAACCTGATTTTTCGCTTGCACTAGATTTTCACTTCCACGAGTTTTCGCTCCTATTAGGTTGTCAGCCAACATGCAGAATCACGACTGGTCGACTGTTTCGCGCTTTGCTATCGCCGCCTCCCTCCTGCTTTTTGTCCTGTCCTGGGTCGCCGTGCCTAGGGTCTCGGTCGCTGTGGCGACTTCGCCTGACCCCAATCTCGCCGAGGCCTTAGTCATGCAAGGCGATCCGCAGCGCGGCATCGAGCCCTGCGCCAAGTGCCATCAGGCTGATGGCGGCGGCAGCGAGGAGGTGGGCGCGCCGCGCTTGGCGGCTCTGGGGGCAGACTATTTGGCCAATCAGATCCAAAACTTTCGTGATGGCAATCGTCAGCACCCAATCATGGCGCCCTGGGCGAAGTTGCTGACTGAGCAGGAGATCACCGCGCTGAGTGCCTACTTCGCTGCGCTGCCGCCGGCGAGCAACGCACAGGTACCTAAGCATCTGAACCCCAGAGACGGTGCTTGGCTCGCCCTGTATGGCAATTGGGACGGTCGACGGCTGCCGGCCTGCCAGCAGTGCCATGGCCCGCTCGGTATTGGTGTTGGCGAGCATTTTCCGGCGTTGGCGGGGCAGCCCTACAACTACCTGGTCGGTCAGCTTGCGGCCTGGGGCACGGGCGAGCGTCGCGGCGACCACGACGGCATGATGGCGGCGGTTGCGCACCGGTTGACCCTGGCCGAGGCGCAGCATGTCGCGGCCTTCTATGCCGCCTTGCCGGCCGTGCAGGCGGTGGAGACTGCGCGCGAGCTTGATACTGGCACCTGGATGCCGAGCGCTGCCGGGCTGAAGCCGCCCGCCCTTGTCGTTGCCCCGGCAACGGCGCCTCAAGCGCAGACTGAGTCAGAGGCTCAGCCGCCGGCCAAGCCACATTGGTGGTCGTCGATCATGCCGAAGGTGCACAAGGAGGCCTTGTCTCATCAAGGCCGGGTCGCACCCGGTCGCATGCTCACCGATGAGCGCCCTTTCCAGCCGCCGTCGCGCAGCGAGCGGCCAACCGATGAGTTCGGCGAGATGGTCGCGCTGGGCGAGTCTATCTTCAGCCATACCTATAGCCATCAGATCTCGGGCCAGTACGTCGGTAACGATCAGGTCTGCGAGGGCTGCCATCTGGACGGCGGGCGTCTCGCCAATGCGGCGCCGATGTGGGCCGCCTGGGTCGCCTATCCGGCTTATCGCGCCAAGAACAACAAGGTCAATACGCTGACTGAGCGGATTCAAGGCTGTTTTGCCTACTCGATGAATGCGCAGGCGTCCGAGGTCGGCCATCCACCCGCCGCCGATAGCACCACGGTGCTTGCACTGACCAGCTATCTCTACTGGCTGGCCCAGGATGCACCGACCGGTGATCGGCAGATGCCTGGGCGCGGTTTTCCGGCGCTTGCTCAGACCGAGCAAGGCTTTGATCCAGACCGAGGGGAGGTGGTTTACGCCAAGCACTGCGCGGTCTGCCATGGGGAGGAGGGCGAGGGTGGCTACGCTGGCACCGAGATGGTGTTTCCGCCACTCTGGGGTGAGCGCTCCTATAATTGGGGCGCTGGTATGCACCGGATCGACACCGCCGCCGCCTTCATCAAGACCAATATGCCGCTCGGCAATTACCTGGAGCTGAGCGACCAACAGGCCTGGGATGTCGCGGCCTACATCAACAGTCAGGAACGCCCGCAAGATCCGCGTTTTAACGGCGATCTCGCTGAGACCACGGAGCGCTTCCACGGCGGTGAGTTCGACTACTATGGTGTCAGGAAGGCGCGCGATGGCCGTCTGCTTGGATCGAGAGCGATGTCTCCGCCAGCGTCAGCCGCCCAAACCGAGGTTGGCACCGACTGATCCTGCCGATTAGTTCGCAGGTCAAATGAAAGGACGAGCACAGCAAGGCGAATGATGTTGCAGATCTTAGCGATCGCCGGTGGTGGGGCGCTTGGTGCAGTAGCGCGGTTTGGCGTCTCAACCGGCGTCTATCGGCTGTTTGGGCGCGACTTTCCCTGGGGAACCCTGGCCGTGAATGGCCTTGGCTCCTATGCCATGGGTCTGCTGTTTGTGCTCTTCTTGGAGCGCGGCCTGGTGGCACCTGAGCTACGCGCAGCGGTGCTGGTTGGCTTTCTGGGCTCGTTCACCACCTTCTCGACCTTTTCGCTGGAGACGCTGACGCTGGTGGAGCAGGGCGAGACGGTTCGAGCCTTGCTGAACGTTTCCGGTAGCATACTGCTCTGTCTCGGGGCCTGTTGGACCGGTATCATGAGCGCGAGGTTGCTATGACCAAGTTTGACCCAGAGTCTGGGCATGGCCTGATCTTGGCGACCATGGTCCGGGTCTATCTGACGGAATCGGATCACGGCCTGAAGCCGTTGTTGAAATGCCTGCATGATGAGCTTGGCGTGCTGGGTGCGACCGTGACGCGCGGCGTTGCCGGCTTTGGCGCCTCCGGCGTGGTGCACAGTGCGGGCTTGGTCGATCTATCGACCGATCTGCCGCTCGTACTGGAGTTTTTCGATCGGCCAGAGCGCGCACGCATCGCGATCGAGCGCATCAAAGATTTCGTCGATCCCGGTCATGTGGTGTCTTGGAGCGTGCACGTCGAATGTGACGAGGATGTCCAGGTATTACCCGGCTGACGCGACAACGAGCAGAGGCGTTTTGATCTGCTGCCTCATCATTCACTGAGCGTGCATTCGATACCAACGCGCACGCCCTGACCAACAGACATCATCATGCTTGACCCCAAACTCCTCCGCGGCGAGCTCGACCAGGTGGCCGCTCAGCTCGCGCGCCGCGGCTTCCGGCTTGATACCTCCCGCATCGAGGCCCTAGAGACCCGCCGCAAGGCGCTGCAGGGCGAGGTGCAGGAGCTGCAGAACCAGCGCAACGTCAAATCCAAGGCGATCGGCAAGGCCAAGGCCGCCGGCGAGGAGATTGCCCCGATCATGGCCGAGGTCGCCGCCTTCGCCGATCGGCTCAAGGCGATGGATGCCGAACTCGAGGGCCTGCAAGCCGAGCTGCGCGAGATCGCTCTTGGCATCCCCAATCTGCCCGACGCCAGCGTGCCCGATGGCCGCGACGAAACAGCAAACCGCGTCGAGCGCCGCTGGGGCGAGCCACGCGCCTTCGATTTCGAGCCCAAGGACCATGTCGACCTTGGCGTACCGGCCGGCTGGATCGACTTCGACGCCGCCGCCAAGCTCACCGCCTCACGCTTCGCGGTGCTCAATGGCCCGATGGCGCGGCTGCATCGGGCGCTGATCCAGTTCATGCTCGACCTGCACACCGAGGAGCACGGCTACAGCGAGACCTACGTGCCCTATCTGGTCAACGCCGACAGCCTGCGCGGTACCGGTCAACTACCCAAGTTCGAGGAAGACCTGTTCCGGGTGCCGGGGCCGGAGCGCGATTTCTATCTGATCCCGACCGCCGAGGTGCCGGTCACCAATCTGGTGCGCGATCTGATCTGCGACGCCGCCAGCCTGCCGCGCAAATGGGTCGCGCACACGCCCTGCTTCCGCAGCGAGGCGGGCTCCTACGGTAAGGACACCCGCGGCATGATCCGCCAGCATCAGTTCGAGAAGGTCGAGCTGGTGCAGGCGGTGCGCCCGGAAGACGCGTTCGCCGCCCTGGAGCAGCTCACCGGCCATGCCGAGACCGTGCTGCAACGGCTCGGGCTGCCCTATCAGGTGGTGACGCTTTGCACCGGCGATCTCGGCTTCTCGGCGGTCAAGACCTACGATCTCGAGGTCTGGCTGCCCGGTCAACAGCGCTATCGCGAGATCTCCTCCTGCTCCTGCTTCGGCGACTTCCAGGCGCGCCGGCTGCAGGCGCGCTGGCGCAATCCCGAGACCAACAAGCCCGAGCTGCTGCACACGCTAAACGGCTCCGGGCTTGCCGTCGGGCGCACGCTGGTGGCGGTGCTGGAGAACTATCAGCGGGCCGATGGCGGCATCGAGGTGCCCGAGGCATTGCGGCCTTACATGCGTGGCTTGACCGTGCTCGAGCCGGCCGGCTGATGCTCTGGCCTCTGCTGCTGATCCAGCATGTGCGGCCGGTGTTGGCGAATCGCGCTGCCTGCCGTGCCAGATCCTTCACCCTAATGATGCTGGAGCCGAAAGCGCGGGCTGAAGGCCGGCGCTGAATAGGTCCTCATAGTTCACCGGAGTGGCGCCATGAAAGATCCCATCCCACCCTTGCCATCGACATCTCAGTCATCAAACCCTAATCCGTCGACCTCCAACGCCCAGATCATCTACATCCTGTATCTGGTCAGCCTGGTGGTTGGCGTCACCGGCATTGTTGGCGTGATCATGGCCTATGTGTATCGGGACACGGCGCCAGATTGGCTGCGCAGCCATTATCGCTTCCAGATCCGCACCTTCTGGATCGGGCTGCTCTATGTCGTCTCAGGCATGCTGCTCAGTGTGGTGCTGGTCGGTTTCTTGCTGCTCTTGTTCTGGCTGATCTGGCTCATCATCCGTTGCGTCAAGGGCCTGCAGCGGCTCGAGCGTCGTGAGCCGGTGACCGACGTCGAGACTTGGCTGTGGCCGAAATAGTGCTTGTCCGGCAAACAACTGCCCATCGGCATCCAAACCTTCAGCGAGATCCGCGAAGGCGATGGCGACTATGTCGACAAGACCGGTTTCGCGCTGCGGCTGATCGAAGCGGGCAAATACTACTTCCTCTCCCGCCCGCGCCGCTTCGGTAAGACCCTGTTTCTGGATACGTTGGCGGAGCCGCGCTCGGCCTCGACCTGGCCGCCGAAGATGCCACGAGTCACGGCCAGCTCGACCTGCGCCTGCGCTTCAATGGCCAGCTCTGGCTGTTCGAATTCAAGGTCGTCGAGCTCGAGCCGGAAGGCCACGCCCTGCAACAGCTCAAAGACCGCGGCTATGCCGACAAATACCGCGCCGAGGGCCTGCCGATCCTGCGCATCGGCATCGAATTCAGCCGCGAGCGGCGCACGCTGGTCGGGTTTGAGACCGAGATCATCGCCCAACCCTGAATGCTGCACGGCGATGAACAGGATGAACAACCGCGCGAGTCTGTGAGATCGGCGGGCAGCATGAGCGCGTCGATGCGACGTTCCCCAAGCCGCCGAGAAAGCTAGGCAATTCAGATCAGCGCATCCAAGCCCTTTCGCTCGAGTAGATTCAGTAGCTTTTGTGAAGGCCCGCTCGGGTGTTTGTCGCCCTGCTCCCACTGGCGCACGGCAGAGGCGCTGGTATTCAGCAGCGAGGCAAGCACCGTTTGGCTTAACCGATAACGCTCGCGTAACCCTCGGATGCGCTCGGCGTCGTAATCAGGGATCGCCTTGAGGCATAACGCATCGTACTCGCGCATGCGGCGCTGATCGATGAACCCGAGTTGGTGAAGGTCGGCTGCGCTTTCATGCACAGCATTCAGAATGGAGTGATCTTCCTGGGTTTTAGTGCTCACGGCAAATCTCCTCGAGTGCTCCGGTTGCAAGGGCTTGGTCAAGCTCCGCGTTGCTGCGCGCGAGCCAATCCTGAGCGAGCGCCTGTAGCGCCTCTTTTTCCTCTGCACGGATATTGGCGCGCGCCTTTTTCTCGAAACCGAACAGGAACAACCATCGAGTGTCCTTGTTCGTGGCGACCAGGGTTCTGGTGCCTCCGCGCTTACCACGTCCAGGAACGGCGACCCGTTTCTTGAGGACGCCAGCGCCCAGGTCAGCATCAATCAGTCCCTTTTGCATCTCTTGCACCGCCAGACAGAGCAACTCGTCGGTCAAGGCTGTTTTGCGCATCCAGCGACAAAAAAAGCGTGTTTTGAAGACGCGTTGCATCCTGTGAGTGTACCACTTTGTGGTAGGGTTTTCGAGGTATTCAACTGGTGTCTCATGTGAGTAGATCTGTTCCCGGAGTCGCAATGATGACAAGCCGCCTCGCCGAGCGCATGACGCTGATCCAGCCGTTTCATGTGATGGAGGTGCTGGCCAAGGCGCAGGCGCTGGAGCAGGCTGGGCGGGATGTGATCCACCTTGAGATCGGCGAGCCGGATTTTCCGACCCCGGCGCCGATCGTTGCGCGCGCTCAGGCGGCGCTTGAGGCCGGCGAGACCCGCTATACCGCCGCGCTCGGTCTGCCGGAACTGCGCGCGCGGATCGCGGCTCAGTATCCCGCCGCGGCGCAGCCTAGCCTGGAGCGTGTGGCGTTGCTGCCAGGCTCCTCGGCGGCGTTACTGGTGACCTTCGCGTTGCTGCTCAATCCTGGCGATGAGGTACTGCTGGCCGATCCGGGCTATCCGTGCAATGCCAACTTCATCCAGCTCTTCGGCGGAGTGCCGGTGCGGATTCCCTGTGGTCCGCAGACCGGCTATCAGCTCACGCCCGAGCTGATCCGCGCCCATTGGACTGAGTGCACCCGTGCGGTGCTGCTCGGCTCGCCAGCGAATCCGACCGGTGCGGTGATCGCGCCCAAGCCGATGAGCGCGATTGCGGCGACTGTCCGCAAGCTTGGCGGAACCCTGGTCGTGGATGAGATCTACCAAGGGCTGGTCTACGACGGAGCCATGGTCCGCAGTGCGCTGCACGACGGCGATGACCTGTTCGTGATCAACAGCTTCTCGAAGTTCTTCGGCATGACCGGCTGGCGTCTCGGTTGGCTGGTGGCACCGGCGGCCTATGGCGATGCGGTCACCCGGCTGTGTCAGAACCTGTTCATCTCCGCGCCGACCCTCTCGCAGCATGCCGCGCTTGCGGCCTTCGAGCCTGAGACCTTGGCCGAGTTGGAGGGGCGCCGGCAGGCGTTTCAGCAGCGCCGAGACTTCCTCGTCCCAGCGCTGCGCCAGCTTGGCTTTCAGGTGCCGCTGGTGCCGGCCGGCGCCTTCTATGTCTATGCCGATGCGAGCGACCTCGCCGACGACAGCCAGCGGTTCGCCGACCAGGTGCTGGAGCAGACCGGCGTCGCGCTCACCCCCGGACGGGATTTCGGCGACTACCGCCAGCGTGAGCATCTGCGTTTTTCCTACGCAGCGCCGCTAGCGCGGTTGGAAGAGGCGGTGGAGCGCCTGCGCCGATGGCTCGCGTATGGGCAACGCTAACCTAAATCTCGCGCAAGGCTAATCCGATTCTTGCCCTCGCGCTTAGCCCGATACATGGCGTCATCGGCCAGGCGCATCAGCGTCTCTGGATCATCGGCGTCGTCCGGCCAGAGGGCGAGACCGATGCTGGCGCCAACCTGCATCTGGTTCCAGGACAGGGCCGCGATGTGCGTGCGCAGCTTTTCGGCCGCCTTCTCGGCCGCGGCCAGATCCTCAATCTCGGCGAGTAAGACGACAAACTCATCG
This sequence comes from Halochromatium roseum, assembly GCF_016653315.1. Lineage (GTDB taxonomy): Bacteria > Pseudomonadota > Gammaproteobacteria > Chromatiales > Chromatiaceae > Lamprobacter > Lamprobacter roseus. The sequence goes on from NZ_NHSH01000040.1 coordinate 146,075, forward strand.
CCACCCTGGCGGGCGGCAAGATCGGTGGCACGGCAATGGGAGGTCAGCACCTGGGCCACATCGATCAGCACCTGATCGCCGGTCTTGTGGCCATGGCGGTCGTTGATCGCCTTGAAGCCGTCGAGGTCCATGAACAGTAGGGCGAAGCGGCGATCATGGCGCGTTGCGCGTTGCACCTCCTGCAGCAGTCGCTCTTCAAAGGTGGCGCGATTGGCCAGCCCGGTCAGCGGGTCGAAGCGCGCCATGGCCTCGAGATGCGCCCGGTAGCGGCGTCGCTCGGTGGCGATGACCAGCCAAGCCCAGGTGCCGATGGCGAGCAGGACCAGGACGACTACGCCGATGATCACTGCCTGTAAGATCACTTTACCGCGCCAGCTTTTGATGAGCGCCTGCGGCACCTGGGATATCAGCACCCAGCGATATCCCTTGTCGGATAGGCTCTCGGCCCGGAGACCGCGCCGATCGAGGCAGCCTTTGAGGCCATCCAGGGGATAATAATTCTCGAAGGTGAACAGGCCTTCAGGAACGGCGACGGTGCCGCTCGGTTGCTGATTGATCTGAGCCCAGACTGCGGGATAGTGGTGCGCCATGCGATCCTCGGCGTGCTCGGGAAACATAAAGCCCCAGCCCAGCGGCGGGTTCGGCGTTACCAGCCAGTAGCCCTCGTTGTTGACCATCATCGGCTGGCCGACGCTGAGTCCACCGGCGGCCTCGACCTGATCGAGCATCCGCTGCGCCATCAGATTGATCAGCACGATGCCGCGCTTGTCGCCGGCGGCGTCGACCACCGGGGTGCCGACCCGGATCATCGGCTTATAGGGCTGTTCGATCTCGCCGTGCTCAATGTTCAGGTCTAAGGGTGAGACGTAGATCTGTCCCGGCTCGAGCGCCATCGTCTCGCGGAAGTAGTAGCGGTTCGACTTATCTTGCAGCTCCGCGTCAGCAACGATGGCCGGGCGGCCGCCGTTGTGGTTGACCCTGACGATCTCCTGGCCCTGGTCGTTGAGGAAACGGATCTGGTCATAATCGTCGGCGTTGCGCGCGAGCGCGAGGTATTCCGCAGCCATCGCTAGGCGGGCTTGCTGCCGGTCTTCCAGCAACAGATGGCCCAGCTCATTCTGCTGCGCCAGCACGCAGAGGTCGGTCGCAACGGCCTGCAGCCCGGTCTTCACCGCCTCGCGTTGCAGATCGACGGCGAAACGCTCGCTGCGCTCAACCGCCTCCATGCGTGTGGCGATGGACCAGAGCGCGTAACCGCCGAGCACGCCGATCGGAAGCAGCGCTAACAGCGGGAAGATGAGCAGGAATGCGCGCCAGGGCGAGGTCTCTTGTTGCATCTGTGGATGCTAGCCGAAACCCCGCGCGAGCGCCTCTGCTTCAGCGCGCGGTTGAGACCGCACCTGTTACAACCGGATCAGGTGAGCAAGCGCTCTCAGGTTCGCGGTGAGTTGTGTGGCCGGTATCTGTGCCGCTCCCGTGCGCGTCTTATCCGTTGCGATGCGGTTCGGGACCTTGGGGGCGTCGGCATCGATCTTGTCCGGCCCCTCCAGTGCGCCAGGCAGGCGCAGCTGTTGCATCAACGCCGCGCGAGCAGCAGCAGCTGGCCGTTGCGCAGCACCTGTGCGCTATAGAGTCCGTCGGCGGCGCGCAGGGCCTGTGCGACATCGCTAACCTGAGCGATCGCGCGCCCGTTGAGCTGGATGATCAGATCATCCTCGCGCAGCCCGTTCTGCCAGGCGGGGCTGCCGGGGCGGATCGGGCCGACCACCACGACGCGGGTTTGACTGCGGTTGGAGCGCCGCGTCGCCTCGCCGATCAAGGCACCCTCGAGCGCTGGGCTGAGGCTCTCGCCGTGAACGAAATCGGCATAGGGGTCATCGATCTGCGCCTTGAGCCGACGGGTCTTGCCGTCGCGCAGCACCTCCAGCTCGATGCGGGTGCCGGGCGGCAACAGGCCGACCCGGGAGCGCAAATCGTTAGCGCTGTTCACCGCGCGCCCATCGACCCCGGTGATGATGTCGCCTGGCTTGATGCCAGCCCGCAATGCCGGTGAGCCGGGCTCCAACGCGGCGACCACGGCTCCACGAAAACGATCGATCTCCAAGGCGCTGGCGATCTCCGGGGTCAGGTCTTGTACTCCGGCGCCGAACAGGCCGCGACGCACGCTGCCATGCTCGAGGATCTGCTCGACGACGATCTTCACCATGTTGGTCGGGATCGCAAAGCCGATGCCGACGTTGCCGCCGCCGGGGGCAAGGATGGCGGTGTTGATGCCGACCAGCTCACCGCGCAGGTTGACCAAGGGGCCGCCCGAGTTACCCGGATTGATCGAGGCATCGGTCTGGATGAAGCTCTCATAGCCCTCGATGCCGAGCCCAGTGCGCCCGAGCGCGCTGACGATGCCGGAGGTGACCGTATGCGCGAGTCCGAACGGGCTGCCGATGGCGACCACGAAATCGCCGACCAGCAGCGCATCGGAGTCGGCGAGCGGGACCGCGGTCAGCGCATCGGCCTCGACCCGCAGCACGGCGATGTCGGTCTCCGGGTCCGAGCCGACCAGCTTGGCCTCAAGCCGGCGGCCGTCGTCGAAGGTGACGCGGATCGCATCGGCGGCGCGCACCACATGATGGTTGGTGAGGATGATGCCGCGTTTGGCGTCGATCACCACGCCTGATCCCAGGCTCTGGCTCTCGCGATTGCGTTGATGGCCGGGGATGTCGAAGAAGCGCCGGAAGAACGGGTCGCGCAGCAGCGGATGCTCGGTGGCGGCGATCTCGGTGATGGTCGAGACGTTGACCACGCCGGGCACCGTCTTGGCGAGCATCGGCGCCAGTGACGGCAGCGGCTCGCCATCGACTGCGGCGGGCAGTACGGCGAGCGCTAGCGGTGTCGCCAGCGCCAGCCAGGCGGCGAGCAGTGCGGTGCTTAGCGTGCGAAAGAGAGGCTGGGCACTCTGCGAGGTGAATGCTTGAAGGTGAAACACAGGCATTGGTGCTAGCGACAGATTCTGCGGTTGGTCGATTCAATCAAGGCATAGCTGAGTGGCTGTCAATTTTCTACTTCCCGATCATCACTCAACCATGGCTCTCAAATCGGAAAGAAGTTGGTGGACAGTTTCTAAGATGACTCAATCCTTGCAGCAGGCAGCTCCATTCCCTCAACCCGCTGGAACCCGCGTGGTAACAAGGCCCCCCTGCGTCCGCGTTCGGCCTGATAACGTTCGATGTCGGCCGGTTTTAGCGTCAGTTGACGCTTACCGCTGAGGATGCAGAGGTTCGCTCCCGTCGGCAAGGTGCAAATCGCCGCGACTACCTCTTCTCGCGATTTCACGCGGGCACTTGGGATGCCGATCAGCTTGTTGCCTTTGCCGCGCGTCAGCTCTGGCAGCTCAGCGATCGGGAACACCAGTAGATGACCAGCGGTCGTGGCTACTGCGACCCGTGCATCCGCTTCGCTCGACACCAGTACCGGCAGCAGAACCCGTGCCCCTTCGGGCAAGGTCAAGACTGCTTTGCCGCCGCGCGGCTTGGCGATCAAGGCCTCCAGCGGACAGATGAAGCCATAGCCAGCATCCGAGGCCATCAGCAGACGCTGTGTGGGATCGCCGCCAAGCACGCTGATGAAGCTTGCGCCCTTGGGCGGATCAAGTCGGCCCGTCAGGGGCTCGCCCTGTCCACGGGCCGATGGCAGCGAATGCGCTGGCAGCGAATAGCTGCGCCCGGTGCTATCTAAGAAGACGGCTGGCTGATTGCTGCGCAGTCGAGCCGCAGACAAGAACCGATCTCCAGCCTTATACGAGAGACTAGCGCCGTCGATCTCATGGCCTTTGCCCTGGCGTACCCAGCCCTTCTCCGAGATCACCACGGTGACCGGCTCGCTGGGGGTCAGCTCGGTCTCATTCAGCGCGCTGGCCAGTGCCCGTTCGGTCAGCGGTGAGCGGCGCGCATCACCATGCTTCTGCACATCCTGCTCGATCTCGTCGATGATCAGGTCGCGCAGCTTGGTCTCGTCGCCGAGGGTCGCCTGGATGCCGTCGCGCTCTGCTGCCAGCGCATCCTGCTCGGCGCGGATCTTCATCTCTTCGAGCCGCGCCAGCTGCCGCAGCCGGGTATTCAACACATACTCGGCCTGCACCTCGGAGAGGCCGAAGCGTGCGATCAGCACTGGCTTCGGCTCGTCCTCGGTGCGGATGATGCGGATCACCTCATCGATGTTCAGAAAGGCGATCAGTAGGCCGTCCAATAGGTGCAGCCGCTCGAGCACCTTGTCGAGCCGATACTGCAGCCGGCGCCGCAGCGTGCTGCGCCGATAGGTCAGCCATTCGGACAGGATCTCGCGCAGGCTCATCACCCGCGGTCGGCCGTTGAGCGCGATCAGGTTCATGTTGACCCGATAGCTGCGCTCGAGATCGGTGGTGGCGAACAGATGCGACATCAGCCGCGCGACATCGATGCGGTTCGAGCGTGGAACCAGCACTAGGCGCGTCGGGCACTCGTGGTCTGATTCATCACGCAGATCTTCGAGCATCGGCAGCTTCTTCGCCTGCATCTGCGCGGCGATCTGCTCCATCACCCGACTGCCGGAGACTTGATAGGGCAGGGCGGTGATGATGATGTCGCCCTGCTCTAACTCGTAGCAGGCGCGCTGCTTGATCGAGCCGTGGCCGGTCTCGTACATCCGCCGGAGCTCGGCTGGCGGCGTAATGATCTCGGCCGCGGTGGGGAAGTCTGGCCCAGGGATATAGCGCATCAAGGCATCCAGCTCGGCGTTTGGATGCTTGAGCAGGTGGATGCAGGCCTTGGCGACCTCGCGCAGATTGTGCGATGGGATGTCGGTGGCCATGCCGACGGCGATGCCACTGGTCCCGTTCAAGAGCAGATTCGGCAGACGGGCTGGCAGTGTCTTTGGCTCTTCCAGGGTGCCATCGAAGTTCGGTTGCCAGTCGACAGTCCCTTGCGCGACCTCGGCGAGCAACACCTCAGCATAGGCTGTGAGGCGCGACTCGGTGTAGCGCATCGCCGCGAACGACTTGGGATCATCGGGCGAGCCCCAGTTGCCCTGGCCATCGATCAGCGGATAGCGATAGCTGAACGATTGCGCCATCAGCACCATCGCCTCATAGCAGGCGCTGTCGCCATGCGGATGGAACTTACCGAGCACATCACCGACGGTGCGCGCCGATTTTTTGAACTTGGCCGTCGCCGTGAGCCCGAGATCAGACATCGCATAGAGGATGCGACGCTGCACGGGCTTGAGCCCATCGCCGACGTGCGGCAGTGCCCGATCCAGGATCACGTACATCGAGTAATCGAGGTAGGCCTTTTCGCTGAACAGATGCAGCGGCAGGCGTTCGAGGCCTTCGGGGCTATAGATCGGGGTTTCGGTCATGCGGTGGCGGTTGGCCCAGATTGATCGGAGGTGAATGCGGCGAGCGGCAGCCGCTTGGGAGCCATCAGCGCTCAAGCTTGCAGCCTATCTTGTCTATCAAGGGCGCGCGCTGGGGGCATCGACGAGCGATGTGACCAGCGTGGCAAGGATTGAAGGCGGATCAAAAAGATCCGCCAGCCCGTATGAGATGGAGCAGAAGGCGCTTTAGTGTGCGATGGTCGCGACACCATGGCCGAGCGAGGCGCTGACGATCATCGCCATGAAGGTCAACACGACCCAGGTCATGGCACCGGCGACCAGATCATCGGCCATGATGCCGAGCCCGCCCTTGAAGCGCTTCTCGGCCCAGCTGACTGGCCAGGGCTTATAGATATCGAACAGGCGGAATAGCAAGAAGCCCATCAGAATCCAGGCCAGGCTGACCGCTGGGGCTGCGGCCATTGCGACCAGGAAGCCGACGACCTCGTCCCAGACGATGGAGGCTGGATCATCCTCGCCCATCTCAGTGGCGACCTTGTCACAGGCCCAGAGTCCGACGCCGATCAGCACCGCAAGGGCGACCAGGTAGGCTAAGCCGGGCAGATGGGAGAGCACCAGATAGATGGGGATCGCGACCAGGGTGCCCACAGTGCCTGGCGCCATCGGCGAGAGGCCGGCACCAAAGCCATAGGCGATGAGGTGGTCGGGGCGGGTGGGTTGAAAGCTAGGGCTGGCAATGGCGCCAGAGGTTGGGGTCGTGCTCATCGGTTGTCTCCTGGAGCGTTTAAGTGGATATTGGGGTGTTGAGCGAGCGTCGATCAGCGGCTTTTAAAGTTAATTGATGTTTGGCTGATGTTTGGCGCGGCTGATCTGATTGTCCCTGATCATGCTGCAAAATGATCGTAACCAGTGCGCTCGCTGTGCCATTGGTGACCATCAGCGGTCATCCAGCGCAGGCCAGGGCGGGATTCGATCTCGCCGATCTGCGTCAGTGGACAGCCAGCAGCGGCGGCAAGTACTTTCAGTTCAGCAAGATGCGACTTGGGTATGGTAAAGCAGAGCTCATAGTCATCGCCGGCCATGAGTGGTAAAGCCCAATCGTTGCTGGCCGCGACTTCGCCGGCGACCTGGTCGGCGAGTGGCAAATGGTCGAGCTGGATGCGGGCGCCGTAGCCGGAGGCCGTCAGGATATGCCCTAGGTCTGAGGCGAGGCCATCTGACAGGTCAATCGCTGCAGTGGCCACCCCGCGCAGGACCTCACCCAAGGCGACCCGCGGGGTCGGCCGCTCGAGACGCTGGCGAAGATAATCGCCGAGCGGCTCACCGCGCTGCACATGCTGAAGTGCAAGCCCGGCGTCGCCGAGCGCGCCACTGACGCAGACAAGATCGCCGGGCTGTGCGCCCGAGCGGCGCAGCGCGTGGCCCCTGGGCACGAAACCATGCACCTGCACGGAGATGCACAGCGGGCCGCGGGTCAGGTCGCCGCCGACGAGGCGGACGTCTTCATGACGGGCCAGATCGGCAAAGCCGCGCGCAAAGGTCTGTAGCCAGGTCTCATCGGGCTCTGGCAGGCTCAGCGCCAGGGTCGCCCAGGCCGGCTCGGCGCCGACCGCGGCCAGGTCGCTGAGGCCCACCGCGAGTGACTTATGGCCTAGGCCCTCGGGATCGGTCTCCGGCAGGAAGTGAACGCCGGACACCAGGGTATCGATGCTCACCGCCAGCTCGCGATCGGCTGGCACCTGCAGCAGGGCGCAATCGTCGCCGACATCGACGATCACGTCGTTGCGCGCGCTCCCGAGACCGGTCAGGTGGCGTTGGATCAGATCGAATTCAGACATCGCGATGACTCTCAACGGGCGCTGCTGTGTTCGGCTTAGTCACTGTTTAGTTACTGTCGATTGTCTGCTGACCGTTGACTGACGGACAGTGGCACTCGAGTCCGGAAGTCGTTTCTGGATGCTGTCTAACTGTGTGTCTAGGCGTGTGTCTTGCGGGCAAGCTCGTCGGTGCGGGCCGTGCGCGCGACCCGGTCCAGCACCGCGTTGACGTAGCGATGACCCTGCTCGGCGCCAAAGGCCTTGGCGAGTTCGACCGCCTCATTGATGACCACACGGACTGGCAATTCATGGCTGTACAGCAGCTCATAGGCACCAATGCGCAGGATGCTGCGCTCGACTGGGTCGAGGCTCTGCAGCGAGCGATCGAGGTTGCCACGCAAGGCGTCGTCGATCTCATCGGCCTTCTCCGGGACCCCGCGCAGCAGGTTGCTGAAGAGCTGATGATCGTATGGCCGCGCACTCGGCGGTTGCTTGGCCGGCTTGGCGGTCAACTGACCGTTCTTGCCGCTCGACGCGGCAGCCTGCGTCTCGGCGCGATCTTCAGACATGCCCTCGGCAATCGCCTCCATCCAGGACGGGTCGTCGAAGAAATGGCTGGCGATCTCGGCCGGCGTTTGCCCGCTGACCTGCCATTGATAGAGCGCGAGCACGGCATAGCGACGGGCCTCGCTGCGGCGTCCGGCCATCTCAGGACAGCCCGCGCAAGAGGTCAACCATCTCGATCGCCGAGAGTGCGGCCTCAGCGCCCTTGTTGCCGGCCTTGGTTCCGGCCCGTTCAATGGCTTGCTCGATGGTATCGACGGTCAGCACGCCAAAGGTCACCGGCAGCCCATGCTTGAGGCTGACCTGCGCCATGCCCTTCACGCACTCGCCGGCGACGTATTCGAAGTGTGGTGTACCGCCGCGGATCACCGCGCCGAGAGCGATGATGGCGTCGTAGCCGCCCTTGGCCGCGATGCGCTCGATCACGACTGGCATCTCGAAGGCGCCGGGCACCCGCACGATGCTGAGGTCGGCCTCTTCGGCGCCGTGACGCTTGAGGGTGTCGATGGCGCCCTTCTCCAGGCTCTCGACGATGAAGCTGTTCCAGCGCGACACGACTAGGCAGTATCTCGCGTTGCCGGCGCGCAGCGCGCCTTCATAGGTCTTGATCATCTCGGTATGCCCTAATCGATATGCTCTAATGGATATGCTCTAATCGGTATGCTCTAAACGCTAGCCACCGAGGTATTCAACAACCTCGAGGTCGAATCCGGAAATGCCGTGCATGGCCTTCGGCGCGCTCATGACGCGCATCTTGTGCACACCGACATCGGCAAGAATTTGGGCGCCGATCCCATAGGTGCGAAGCTCATTGCGGGTGCTGTGGGTGGATGCTGGCACCGCTGTCTGGTCGCCAGGCTCGGTGATCGCGGCCAGCTTGGCGAGCACATCTTCGCCCTGATCGCGATTGCGAAGCACCACAATGACGCCCTCGCCGGCATCGGCCATCTGCCGCATTACATCATCGAGCGGCCAGCCACAGGCCGGATGCTGGGCGCCGAACAGGTCGCAGACGGTATTTTGCAGATGCACCCGCACCAGGGTTGGTCGTTCGGCATTGATCTCGCCCATCACCAGTGCCAGGTGTATGTCATTGTCGATGGTGTCGCGATAGGCGGTGACCTTGAAGGTTCCGACCGCAGTGGGCAGGCTGCCCTGAGCCTCGCGGATGACGGCCTTCTCATTCGCAACCCGGTAGTGGATGAGGTCGGCGATGGTGCCAATCTTCAGCCCATGCGTCTCGGCGAATGTCTCGAGGTCAGGCCGGCGTGCCATGGTGCCGTCTTCGTTCAAGATCTCGACGATGACGGCGGCTGGCTCGAAGCCGGCGAGCCGGGCCAGGTCACAGCCGGCCTCGGTATGCCCGGCGCGGACCAAGACACCGCCTGGCTGCGCCATGAGTGGGAAGACATGGCCGGGCTGGACCAGATCGCTCGGCTTGGCGTCGGCGGCAACCGCGGCCGCAACCGTGCGGGCGCGATCTGCAGCCGAGATGCCTGTGGTCACCCCGCGTGCAGCCTCGACTGAGACAGTAAATGCCGTCGAATGCGCGGCGGTATTGGCATTGACCATGAGCGGCAGCCGCAGCCGTTCGCAGCGCGCTTTGGTCAAGGTCAGGCAGATCAGGCCGCGGCCATACTTGGCCATGAAGTTGATCGCTTCCGGCGTCACGCTATCGGCAGCAAGCAGCAGATCGCCTTCGTTTTCGCGATCTTCGTCATCCATCATGACGACCATGCGCCCAGCACGGAGTTCGTCGATGATCTCTTCGGTCGAATTCAGGGTCATGGCACGGAAACGTCAGGGCGGGCGGCGCGAGGTCAAGCCGACTAGCATAACGCAGCGCCTGCTAAGCGTCACTCGGTGGCTGCTGCCGTGTCTGGTTCGGCCAATGTTAGACTGGACAGAATCGCTCCGCTGTCGAAGAGTTTCTCGTTAATGCCAAACCCACTGGTAAACATCCCGAATAGCCTCACTGCTCCGTCTCGGTTGAGCCCGGATACGCATCAGCGCGGTCAAGACAAGGTCTCGCGCATCCCCGTCAAGGTCGAGAGGCTGAGCGAGATCCCGCGCAAGCCGGCCTGGATTCGCGCCAAGGCGCCGGTTGGACCGGGCGTCGCGCGGATCAAACGGCTGCTGCGTGAGAATAAGCTCGCGACGGTCTGTGAAGAGGCACAATGTCCGAACCTGGGCGAGTGCTTCAACCATGGCACCGCGACCTTCATGATCCTTGGCGATGTCTGTACTCGGCGCTGTCCGTTCTGTGATGTTGCCCACGGTCGGCCGCAGCCGATCGACGCGGCGGAGCCCGAACTGCTGGCGGAGTCCATCGAACGCATGGGGCTTGGGTATGTTGTGATCACCTCGGTTGATCGGGACGATCTACGTGATGGTGGTGCCGGGCACTTCGCGGCCTGCCTGAAGGCGGTGCGCGCGCGCTGCCCCGCGACCAAGCTCGAGGTCTTGGTGCCGGATTTCCGCGGCCGCGAGGAGCAGGCGCTGGCCGCGTTTGCGGGTGCGGCGACGCCCGATGTGTTCAATCATAATCTGGAAACCGTCCCGGCGCTCTATCGTGAGGCGCGGCCTGGGGCTGACTATGTCGGCTCGCTGCGGCTGCTGGAGCGCTTTAAGGCGCTGCACCCACGCGTGCCGACCAAGTCCGGGCTGATGCTCGGCCTCGGCGAGACCTCGGAGCAGGTGCTGGCAGTGATGGCCGATCTGCGCGCACACGGCTGCGACATGCTCACACTGGGCCAGTATCTGCAGCCGAGCCGAGAGCATCTGCCGGTGCGTCGCTACTGGGCGCCGGCCGAGTTCGAGGCGCTGCGTGAGGCCGGTGAGCGAATGGGGTTCAGCAACGTCGCGAGTGGTCCGATGGTGCGCTCTTCCTATCATGCGGATCAGCAGGCGATTGGTGCGATCGGCCAACCATGATCGACCAAGCCATGATCGGGTGGTGCTTGCATCGACGAGGTAGCGGTTGTCGACGTTGATGTTGTTTCAGCTGGCGCTTGCATTCCTGCTGTTCATGGTGCTTGTCGGCTCCATACACGGCCTCAACCGTGTCGCCTTCGATCGCTATGGCTATGAGCCCTTCGCCCCGCCGAATGCCGCGTTGATGTGCATCCCGAGCTTGCTGTTGCTGTCGGTTGTGTCCGCGCTGCCCTCGCTTGCGGCACTCGGAGCGCCTGACCCCGTGGTGGTCGTCAAGCTGCTCATCTGGGCGCTGTTTCTCGTCTCGATGTTTGTCTTGCTGAGCTGGCGGACAAACCGGTGGATCGCCGGGATTGCGTCACTGATCCTCGCCGTGGCGGCTCCGATCGTGCTGTTGACGGTCCTGTTTCAGCGTTTGTCGCGCTGAACATGCATCGATCAAAGGCAATGTCGAGCCCGAGTGTTAGGGAGTTGCCCACAAGTCGCGGCGCGGCTTGGCCAGTCGGGAACGCCACTGGCGAGCCTCAGCTCCGGATCAGTTGGACCTCAATAAGTTATTGTTCGAAAAGCGTAAATTTTTGGCGGTTAAGGTTTGACCGCTTTAACTCAAGCGTCAAGAAGTCATGCACTTAGCAAGGGTTTCGACAATGTATCCACCGACTTATCCACAGGTTCTGTGGATCACTGCCGAAATGCAAGTCGCGGTAATGGCTTGCATCTGTTTGTGGAATCGGCGGCGAGCTTTGTGGCCCAAATTTGAGACGCTCGCCAGCGCGATCGTTGCCCCAGTCGCAGCGCTCGAGCAGTCTGGAGGTGGCGATGTTCACTGGCATCATTGAGGCGATCGGTCGGGTCGAGGCACTCGAGGATCGCGGCGGCGATCAGCGTATTCGGATCGACGCCGGTGCGCTCGACCTGAGTCAGGTCTCGTTGGGCGATAGCATTGCCGTCAACGGCGTCTGCTTGACTACGGTCGAGCTGACGGCACGCGGATTTGCGGCGGATGTCTCGCGCGAGAGCTTGTCGCTGACCACGCTGGGCAAGCTCAGCGCTGGGGCTCGGGTCAATCTGGAGCAGGCATTGCGACTGTCGACGCCGCTCGGCGGCCATCTGGTGAGCGGCCATGTCGATGGCGTTGGTACCTTGCTCGAGGTCCGCGAGGATGCCCGCTCTTGGCGTCTACAGATTCACGCGCCCGGAGAGCTGGCGCGCTATATCGCCGTCAAGGGCTCGATCTGCATCGACGGCACCAGCCTGACCATCAACAAGGTCAAGGGCGCCGTTTTCGAGCTGAATATCGTCCCTCACACCCTCAGCGCGACCATCATTGGCGATTATCGCGTCGGCACCCAGGTGAACCTTGAGGTCGATCTGATCGCGCGTTACCTGGAGCGCTTGTTGCTCGGTGAGCAAGCGGCTGAGCACAGCGGCGCTGGGCTGACCGAGGAGTTTCTGCGCCGCCATGGGTTCGCTTGAGGTCGAGATGCTGGCGAGCCGCTCGAATTTGCCCACGTCGTTGCTGTGAGCGCGGGGCAGGTGGAGGTTGGACTGGGGCGAGCGCTCGGATTCGTGCTGGCGCAATGAAGGTGGCGGAAGCTGAGTACAGGTGTGCAGCTGGTGTTTTGCGGACTGTGCGAGGTCAGTCTGTAGAAGAGGTGGCTGCAGGTCTTGGGGGCGCGCCAAGAAGCCGCTCAAGGCGCCGTTGCAGTCGCGTGCAACGACGCAGATGCTCGGGCGTCATCGGCAGTTGCCGGGCATAGCGAAGAGCCAGGGTGAGATTGCCACAGACGTGTTCCTGGTATTTCGCCAGCTCAACTAGGGCGTTGATCACGCCTTCGGCAGCGAGCCGCTCCCAGATGCCGACGGCCTCGTTCCAGGCACCGCGTCGCCGCTTCAGTCGCGCGAGCGCCAAGGCTGCTGCGGGCTCAAGATCGCGCGAGGCGGCGTCCAATAACCGCTCTGCCTCTAGCGCTTGACCGCTGCGCTCGAGTTGCCGCGCCAGTGCCGAGAGATCGGCCCCATAGGCCAGCGGCTCGCGTTGGACCTGGCTCAGCGCTGGCAGCAAGGCCGCTAACGACAGCAGATCGAGCCGGTTGTGGCGCAGCACCGCCCCGAGCCGCGCCGGGTTGCCCTCGCGCAGCCAGTCCAGCCAGGCGGCCGGTGCTTCGGCGCCGGGCAGGTCGTCGGCGCGCTCGAAGCCAAGCAGACGTTGCTCGCAGCTCGCCAGGCGGCAGTTGGGCCAGCGCGTCGCGAAGGCACGTCGGATTGGATACAGCAGGTCGAGATGCGGAATGGACTCCGGCAGACCGGGGAGGCCATTCAGGCGTAGCCGGGTCTCGAGCAGCGGGAGGTCAAAAGTCTTGCCGTTGTAGCTGATCAGTGGATTGGCCGCGGCAAGCTCCGGCTGAATGCAGGCCATCATGGCTGGCTCGGCATCCAGCTCGAGCAGCAGATACTGGCGCAGCCGGATCTCGCTGCCCTGAATGCGCCCGATGCCGACGACGAAGGCCCAGGTCCCGGTGCCCCCGGCGAGGCCGCTGGTCTCGGTGTCGATGAAGGTCCATCCGTCCGGCGCTGGAAGCGCCAGGCGGGTGAGGTTGGTCTCTGCCAAGTGGCACTCTAGCCCGTGCGCGGGTTGAAAGCGCCCATGGCGTTGAGTCAAGGGCTGGTGGCGCTCCAGCTGCAGCAGGCCCGGCGCGATGATCTCGGCACCGAGGCTTTCGGCCAGTGCCTCTGCCGTTGGCCGTTCGTAGACGCGCTTGGGACCAGTAGTGGAGAGACGGCGGATGCGCTCGGCGAGGCTCAGTGGCCTTGCTTTGGCGGCGGTCGCGTCAGGCCCAAGCAGTTCGGTTTCAGCAGCTTTATCGACGGGCTGGCCAGGATCGCGGCTGTGTTGATCCTGCGGGTCTCGGTCCGGCTCTTGGCTTCGGGCGTCAGGCGAGATCTCGGCCAGACCGGATCGCGCCGACGGTTGCGGAGCTAGAGGCTGTGTGCCGGTACTCGCGCGCAATCGACGCAAGCGTTCTCGTAGGCTCGACATGAGGAAATCCTAATCGATCACCATAGTTGCTGGCTGACAGAGATGGGGGGCGCTGGTGAATCGGTTGTGGCCAGTCCATGTGGCGCATCGGACGCCGCCCCGTAAACGACTCGGCCGGTTTCGGTTGGTCTCAGGCACGATTACGCAACGCCCCCGTCGAGTAATGCGAGCACGTTGAGAGCGGCCTGCTTCGGCGTCAACGCGCGCGTCTCATCGCCAGCCAAGATCGGCCCGACGCAGGCCGGGCAGCCGGCGCGGCAGGCGCAGCCGCGCACCAAGCCGAGCGCATCCTGTATCAGCACCGTGGCATCATCGAACAACGGCGCCGACAGCCCGACACCGCCGGGGAAGTTGTCGTAGAGAAACAGCGTCGGCTCGAAGCGGTCGCCGGGCGGCTGCTCCAGCGGCTCGTTGCTCGGCCCACGCAACTGTCCGCGGCCGTCGTTCCCGAGCACCGCGGACCAGCTGCCCTGGCTGTCGCCGACCGCGCGTCCGAGATCTCTCACCTCGGCCATCGCCCGCAGCGCGGCGACGTGATGCAGTGCATAGGCGGCGCCGAGGAAGCCCTCGATCGCATGCTCGCGCGCCGGTAACGCCTGCTCGAGCGCCGCGGGCTCGGCCTGCCACCAGACCGCAGTGGTGTGCATCTCTTGGTCGGGCAGATCGATGTGGCCGTAGCCGATATTGTCGTGGCTGTAATAGCGGATCTTCTTGTAGCCGGGATAGCGCCGGACGATGTGGACCTCGCCGTGCGAGGCTGCTGCGAAAGGGCATTCAGCGGCCGTACTGGTGAACGCTGACGGAGAAATCGACGCGAAGTCCTGTGAAACCTTTGGTGTCGCAGTCGCAGGTTGCGCCGGCATCTCGGGCAGGGGCGTGGCGCCTGATGCGGCAGGCTCGGCGGATGCGTTGCCTGCTACCGAGGGGGCTGTGGTCGCGGCGGTTTCGGCCCAGTCCGTTGCGCCCGCGGTGCTCGGCGTTGCTCCTGTCGGCCGACCCAGTGCGCGGCTATCGAACCGATCGAGGATCTTCAGCCGGGTGTAATCGATCGCATCGGTGTAGTAGTCCGCCCGGGTCTGGCGCACGAAGGCCTTGCGCCCGGTCCAGTCGAGGCGCTCGACCTGATAGGGCTGCGACTGCACCATGTAGATCGCGCCCTCGTAGACGGTGCCCGGCGCACTGCTGTAATCGACCTCGGCGATGATGGTCTGCTTGCCGTCGCTGATGTCGATGACGACGAAGTTGCCCTCGGCCACCGAGCGCAAGGAGACGGCATTGGCCGGATAGCTGTCGGCGATCCAGTACCAGCGTCCGCCATTGGGGCCGACTTGGCGCTGCAGCACGCCCTCATCGCGCAGATAGCTGAGCATCTCGCCGAGATCCTCATCGCAGCCGGGACCGCCGAACGGATCGCCGTCTTGGAACGGCAGCTCGAAGGCGGCGCAGCGCACATGGTCCATCAGGATCAGCAGCTGATTGGGATGGATGCGCGCATGCTCGGGCGAGGCGCCAAGGAAGAACTCCGGGTGCTGCACCATGTACTGATCCAGCGGATCGCTGGTCGCGACCAGCACGCCGAGGCAGGGGCGATTGCGCCGGCCGACTCGCCCCAGGCGCTGCCAGGTGGCGGCGATGGTGCCCGGATAGCCGTTCAGCACCGCCACATCGAGCGCCCCGATGTCGACCCCGAGCTCCAGCGCAGAGGTACTGACGACGGTATCGACGCGCCCGGCACGCAATGCCTGCTCGGCCGCGCGTCGTTCGCTCGGCAGATAGCCGCCGCGATAGGCGAGCACCCGCGGCGGCCGGCGCGGGTCGCGATCGAAGACATCTTTGAGGTACTTGGTGATCACCTCGACCATCAGCCGCGAGCGGGCGAAGACGATGTTCTTCAGCCCGCTCTTGGTCGCCATCCGCGCGATGCGGGTGGTCTGCGAGCGTGCCGAGGCGCGGATGCCGAGATCCGGATTGATCACCGGCGGATTCCACAGCAGCAGATGGCGCTCGCCTTGCGGCGCGCCGCTGTCGGTGACCGGCACCACCGGCGCGCCGATCAGCCGCTCGGCCAGCTCGGCCGGATTGGCGATGGTCGCCGAGGCGAAGATGAACTGGGGCTGCACCCCATAGAACCGGCAGATCCGTTGCAGCCGGCGAAAGACGTTGGCGACATGCGAGCCGAACACCCCGCGGTAGCTGTGCAGTTCGTCGACGACGATGAACGCCAGCGACTCGAAGAATTGCGCCCATTTGGTGTGATGCGGCAGGATCGCCTGATGCAGCATGTCCGGGTTGGAGACGACGATATCGCCGCGGGTGCGCACCGCCTTGCGCGCATCGCCCGGGGTGTCGCCGTCGAAGGTGAAGGCCTTGATGCCGAGGGTGACCTGATCCGCGCCGGCGTTAACGCTCATCTTGGTGCCGGAGACGCTGGGCCCGGGTGCTGCGTCTAAGGCGCGAGCGCTGGCGCCTGCCTCGCGGCCTGAGCGCATCGGCGGTCGTCCGGCGCGATTCAGCTCTGCCAGCTCGGCGACCTGATCCTGCGCTAGCGCCTTGGTCGGGAACAGGTAGAGGGCCTTAGCACCGCGGCTCAGTACTGCATCGAGCACCGGCAGGTTGTAGCAGAGGGTCTTGCCAGAGGCGGTCGGAGTGGCTACCACCAGATGCTTGCCTTGCTGCGCCAGATCCCAGGCCGCGCGTTGATGGCTGTACAGGTTAGAGAATCCGCGTGCAGATAAGGCCTCACGAAGCGCCGGATGCATCGACTCCGGAATCGGCGCCTGACGCGCCGCCGTGGCTGGCATGCGCAGCTCGCCGGTGATGCGCGTGCTGTATTTTCGCTGCAGGCGCGACAGCAGCCGCTGCACGCGGTCATTGTCGTCGCCTGGACTGATCGGCGTCGCTTGTTCGGCGGTCTTGATCCGCTCTCTCCCCATGCTCGATCCCCGATTGATGTTCTCGGGTAAGTCTAGCGCCTATAACATTGGCTGAGGGCATGCTCGGTAGTCAGGCGAGCGGCAAAGGGTTCAGGACGGCTGCAGGTTTTGATTGTCGGTGAGGGTGGTCTCGATCGCACAGCTTGCCGCAGTTTGGCCTTGGCCTTGCGCTTGCATTTTGCAGCTGTCCTGGCTTGACAATATCAGGGGTGAAAGCAATGTTCGGCGACCGCGACTTGTGTCACCGTGCGCTTTCGCACGCTACCCGTGCATGCTTTTTATGAGGAGAATCCTATGGTTATTGAGACCATTGCGCGAAGCGCATTGATCGTTGCGGCGCTGTCAATACCGTGTGCGGCACAAGCGGCTGACCCCTTCGGTGTGCAGACGCTTATTTCGGTAGACACGCCCAGCAAGCTCGTCGTTGGAGAGCTGAACAATTCCATCGTTGGGCACCTTGCCCCCTGTATGGTGATGGGAGAATACTGCCCGGCAATCTGGGTCGGCCTCTATGATGGCTCTAAGGCGATCGGCACACTCGTGAAGACGGGACCATCGCATTGGCGCGAATATGCATATGCGCCTCATACAAGAGTCGGCACTGCCCGGTTCAACTTCAGGGAAACCGGGCGCAGTGGCAACGTGATTCAGCTAGACGATTCGTCCCGTGGTGTCCAGCTTGAGATCGACCTAGACGATGGCGTAGTCCGGTATGGCGAAGACGGCGGGCCGAAGCGCGTCCTCTACAAGGCGTCGGCGCTAAAAAAAGGAAGGTAGCGGTTCAGAAAAGCGCCCGTCAGAGGCGCATCCAGCCGATAACAATCCGAATCCGCCAGTCGGGCTTCCATGCAGCTCGCCGAACGATTAGCCGAGGATAGTCTCGCACTTTCGGCCGCGAAGGTGCCAGCGCGCTGCAGGCGGGCAGCGCACGCTGGCTCCTTTCGAGGACAACCAGACTCCGTCTCAAAGTCCACAGGCCGATCGGAAGGAGGACGCCCTTACTTGCAGCATCGATAGCACTGTGATTTACTCAGGATTGACGAATCGCAATGCGAGGCACTTGATGCAGACATTCTGTGGACTCCGTACACGTCGTTCGTGGGCCAATAAGTGCCAGCTTGGTAGGTTCAACGTCTTTCTAATCGTTACCGCCTTAATTGGAGCCGCTCTGCTTGGGTCTGCCTCGGCGGCCGCATCGAGGCTCCCCCCGCAGCGCGACACCTGCCCGGGTGCGGCGCGGGCAGACTCTAGAGGCATAGACAATAAAACCATCACCCGGCTCTGCCGTGGGGCAGAACACAACCCCGCGCCCGCTGACTGTCTTGCACGCGTTCTCAGAGAGGGGGAGGTGAAGGCGTTCGGCCGGCAATACTTAGGTGTGTCTCAGAGCGTCGAGCTATGTGCCGGTACAATTGATGCTTCTGCCCGCATCAATTGCTTTCGGCAGCGGCATCTGCAGCATAGCCAGCCCGTTAAGATGGCCATCGAGGGTTGCTCTCAAGTGGCTCGCGCCCCAGTCACCGTCTCGACTGAACCCATCAGCTATCATTTTAACAATCGCAGCGGAAGGGGCCTGACGCTAGTGCCGATTGGTGGTGAGTACCAAGGGCGCACAATCTATCGCACTCCCGTTATTCTGCAGCCAATGCAACGAAAACAGATTCAGCTTGTGCCGGGTACCGAGGTACAGGTGCTACAAACCTCCGACGGCACCGGTGCGGCACCCCTCTACTCTTTGACAGTCGGTAATTGGGACTACCTGATGCTTACCGATACCGAGGCGCTGTTTGACTGAGTCGCGATAGGGTATGCGGTTGGTGGAGTCGTCAATGGGTGACGCAAACCTGTCCTTGCCTTTAGGCCGGTGAGTGCCCCATCATCCCTGCGCGCGCTAATCACCCGATATATTTCTGTTAACGGCTTTGCGAGAGCCATCAGCATCTATAGTTCAGGAGTTAATGCTATGCCTAAACTTGGGACCTTCGGTCTATTTAGATTGCAGGCGATTGGGTTTCTTTGTTTTGTCGGCATCAGTGCTTGTGTAACGCAACCAGTCGCGGAGAAAAGAGCGATTGAAGCTGGTCCAATCTGGAACCAAGCGGACGCGGAGATAAAATGCCCGAAAGTTGCAAAAGAAAATAACGGCATATGGACGGGGCAGTGGTGGACCACGATTGAAGGGCAAATGTCGGTCTGCCAAATTCAGTGATCTTAAACTTCGGATACCAATCTGCCGTTTGTATCCGAACATAATGCCTCGGCTTGCTGTGTAGAAGACGAACCAACCACGCTGATTGGCAACGTCTGCTCTTGAGGCGATTACCTTGACCCGCGTACTCCTAACCTAGATCACTAAGCAAGACGAGACTTCCATGAAATACCCAACAGCTATTGTCATCGCTTTGGCTTTGCTGCCGACCACGATACTGATGTCGGGCAACGCCGCGGCACGTGAGTGTCACGACTCTCCAGTGTCAGCAGAAGGTTCGTCAGCAGGATCGATAGGGAAGCTTCGAAAGAATCGCGCAAACGAGAACTTTCGGCAAGGGGCTATCGACTTCTGGGTCAAGTACGATCCCCAATGGCTGGCCGATGGAGATCGCCGCACGCTAGTCACCTATTCGAATGGCTACGAGACACTGTTTGAGATCGCCATGGCACCTGCTGGAGACGGCATTTGGTTCTCCAATGGCTCCGGCGATGGCTTCGGAGGGACCCGGGAGCGCTTCAATTCTGTTGCCGCCGATTTCACCGATGGGCGTTTTCACAACGTTGCTGCTGTGGCTCCTCGGGAAGCAGGTCAATGCCTTTAACGCGCTTTTCATCCTGGGTATTGTTTTACTACGATCTGCCACAGGGCCGATTGCTCTGCACTGCTGACGCGCTACATCAATGAACATCTTCCTCCCCTCAACTCTATTACGCTTCCTCCGCGCCGGCACTATAGCAGTTGCTGCCGTCGTGATGCCGACGGTAGCGTTTAGTGCGCTGGATAGCGACTCTGAAGGCGCGCCCGCTTCGGGGGCTCGCACCTTAAAAAAAACGGAACGTGTTCGCGACTTCAATGCCGATCCAGCACTAAGTGACGCCCTGCAGAAGGCCTTGGGGAAGGCAAAGGACCAGGCGCGACTTTATTACAACGAAGGTCAAGCCCTATTCAAAACGGCTGAACAGAGCGAGCGCAGATTAGACTACGAAGCCGCAGCGGCTAAGTTCCATGAGGCCTATCTGTATGACAGTGACCCTGGCCTCCTGCAGTGGGAAGCGTTGTCCTGGCTGAGGGCGCAGAAGTACGATAACGCGGAACGAGCGTTCAGAAAAGTCCTTTCGCATCCGAGGGCGATGAACATTACTAAGCAGGATGCCATAGGCTACCTTGCCCAAATTGAGCAGCAAAAGGCGGACAGCGGCCAGAAGGCCGACGAAAAGATTGCCTACGCAATTAACCTAGGTCTAGATGCACCGAGCGTAGAAGTTGGGAAACTGTTGGTTGATGCTTTTGCTAACGATCCCAAGAGTGAATATGCCTACTTCGCTGCCAAGGCCTATGCCAACGCTGGCGACAAAACGCGTGCGGCCGGTATGTATCGGGAAGCTCTGTCGACTTCTGCGTCAGAAGCGTCTGCGTACAAAAAAGTCGCGGAAAACTGGCTGGAAGCGAACGGCCTCACTGTTGAGCCAAAGTACTCTCACCTCAAAACTGTACGGTCCAATTACACAGAAACACAGCACCCAAGTACCGAATATCTTGAAGAGTTCAAGCCGCAGCATGACGTTTGGGGCGGGCAGATCCGGCCGGCGATTCAAAACTTCCTTGGGTTGGGCACTTTTGAAGGGCGTGACGTCACCGGCGATCGGGAACGCTTTAAGTACCGGACGGTAAGGCCACTAGGCGCGGGCGTAAATCAGAACGATCTGCTGATTCAGGGCGTAAGCTATGTCCTGAGTAAAGCCAATTGGAGTGAAGACAAAAAGAAAGAGGTGCTCGCAAAAGTCGGCCTATCACCGAAAGATTTAGTCAGTAATTGGCCGATCGTCGACGCGATCAAATCAGCAAGCGTGACCTATTTGAAGACGGATGCTGAGCGAGCACCTTATCGGCTCTCAATGACAAACGACGGGATCTTGATGCGGAATGGCAGCGTATTCGATACCAAAGAATTGTCAACCATGTTTTCTGGTCCAGGATGGGCAATCTATGTCATGAGTCCAGATGGCGAGCTCTATTCCGGCGCTCACCGCGTTTCAGCCTTCCACCACTCATCGTTTCTCGCGGGTTCACCAGTCGCAGGGGCTGGCGAGATCAAAGTGGTGGACGGAAAAATTGAAGCGATTAGCAATAAGAGTGGGCACTATCAGCCTGCCGTCGTCCAGCTTGTACAAACCCTCGACGAGATTGCGAGTCGTCTGCCGCCAGATCAACTGCCGGAACTCGAGCGTATCGCCGTTTACGTTGGTGGGCAGACGCTAGCGGGGCAGTTCAAAACAAAGCCCTGGCCGCGACCCGATGGTTCAGGTGACCAGGGCAGCGCGGCCGACTTCTTGGCCCAGTACAACGACGTGGACCGCGAGCGCAAAGCCTTCCTTCAGGTTTGGCGCACAGAGTTGAACTTCGATAACGATCCGTTCGCTGGTGAATAAGCGTGTTCATCTTGCGTTGCCAGTTCGGTAGCGCTCTCACACGCATGGACCGGCCGTATGCGAGATGTCTTGCTGTCGAACTGGTCAACGAAACCTGTGAAGAATCTTTGGCACACCTGCCCGAGGACACGCGGACGGCGCGTGCCTGACACAATCCAACCGTGAGGCCTCATTATGCTTCTGAAAAACCCGCGTTGGTTTGCGGCGCTGAGCTTTGGTTTCTGTGTAGCGACATCGGCCGCTGCGAGCAACTACATAGTGACGCCCAACGCCGCTATTTCCGGGCATAATGTTCGGTCGATAAACGGATTGGCGGCTTGTAAGGCGGAATGTGATCGCGCTGATTGGTGCAAATCCTTTGATTACTATAAGAGAGAAGATAAGTGCGATCTCAGTGATAAGGCGGCGTCAGACGTTGGCGGGTTAAAGACGGATTACCCAAATAACCCGTACGATCACTACGCAAAGAACTTTAGTCAGTACGTCAAAATCCTTGATCCCGATGCGGGCACCGTGACTGAGTTGTTGCGTAGTCTTGAGTATGACCCGCGGCGCCTGCTTGCCGTTGTCGAACCGGGAGCCAGCGAAGTGTTGCCGGCTAAAACCGATGACGAAGAAGATGGTACGACGATTGTCTGCAAGAACAAGAGGCATACAGCCGATGGGCTGGAATTCCAGGAGGTCAGCCTCTTTTCCACGCAAGCCGCAATCTTCCCTGGGTCTGTGATTTGGGCAGACGCCAACCTCGCGGATGGGAACCCGACCCCAATTGGGCTTCCGCTCGGGCAAACACGCCTTACATTATTGCTGGACACACCAACCGGTGCCTCGGAGACCGTCGAAGGGCTGAACGTACAATCGGCTCAGCTAGCGAAAGGCAGGCTGTTAGATGCCTTTTTCAAGGGCAAGAACTTTGGAAAGCCAGCGCGAGTAAAGAGTTTTTTCGACGAGGTTGAGTCGGCCGCGGAAATCAGCATGAAGGCCGGGTTTCGGGCAAAGTGGGGCAACAAGAACGGGTTCTTGAAGACGGATATTGGCGTTAACAAAAACTCATCGACGGTATTCGGCTCTTTTACGCAAGTATATTATTCCATCGCGGCTGATATCCCGGATTTGCGCAACGTCTTTTCCGCGGACGTGACACCAGAGCAACTCGCCAAATTGATCGCGAAAGAAGACGCGCCTCCCGCTTATATCAGCAGGGTCGACTATGGTCGCCAGGTTCTGGTCAAGATGGTAGTGGATGGAACTCATAGCGACTCCCATGTCAAGAGCGCGTTCGAGTACGTAAAGGACAAGTCCTCAAACGCAAGAGGTAAACTAAACGCTGATCTCAAGACGGATCTAGACCACGCGCGATTTGAGGTCTTTGTGTTCGGCGGCCCATCAGCCAAGACGTTCGTCGTGACTGGCTTGGACAACGCAGTCGAGAAGCTTAAGGCCGCACTGAGTGCTGACATCGACTTGGACGAGCAAAGCGGAGCGCTCCCGATCGCTTATTCCGTGAAGTTCCTCGACAGCAATCAGGCAGCTAGAATTGGCCTGACGACGAGCTATATCGAGCACGAGTGCATAGAACATAAGAATGCACGGGCGTATCTGCGGAACGCTTCCGGGTATAGGGTATTTGCATCAGTCTACTACAAGAAGAACGGTAAGAGGATCTATGTGTTCGGAGATGAAGATGATATGAAGCTTATACGGATGGCGACAACAAGAACTGTTGCTACGACCGTACCCCCAGAGTTCTCCGACAAGGTGTTCTATTCCGCTGAGACCGGAGGCGGAGCACTCGCCGCTGAACTTGCGAAAGACGAGCCTCTTGCGCCGAACACTTGTATAGCCTTCAAAGGTCTTAGGTTTGGTGAGTTTATCGAAAAAAGTGAAGGGAGGTGCAAGTGATATCGGCCTTCTATCACTCTATGGCGGTAACAGTACGTTACCGCGCTGCATCGGTGAGGTCGCTTGCCCGACACACAGCCGGCCGGGCCTGCGTTGCGTTCGCGCTCGGCTTTGGAGCGCTTGCGTGCGTGCCGGCTCTTGCCGATGGCGACGTATTGAAGTTTGAGTCGCCAGTCCAAAACGGCGTTGTTCTGACCGCCCGAAGCCTGCTCCTGAACCAACGGGTTTCTATCACCCGGTTGGAGAATGTGTTGTACGCAACGCAGCCTTGGAATTATGGCTCGTTATCGGATGCGTTAGCGTTGACACCGGCTGATCTGCAAGCCATGGACGGCAAGCGCGTACTGGATGTTGGCGGCGGTGCCTCGATTCTGGGCGACGAGCTTGTAACGGTTTTCGGTGCCGAACGGGTGGACGTGGTCGATCTTAATCAGGACGAATACAACCGGCGGATGTCAGCCGCCTGGGCTCAGGATGCGAGTCTCACCAACCGCAACGCAGTCGGCGTGATCTACCAGCAGAATATGGAGCGTCTGGGCTACATTCTCCGCGACGTGGTCAATGACGATGGCTGGATCGACGTTCACCGCCGCCTCGAGGAACGGGCTGCGGCAACGGCAGAGTCTTACTTCACCAGCCCAAAGATCGTGCGCAGAACCGGCGATGCCACTGACCTGCCGTCGGATCTCGGAACGAGTGTTTATGATCTGGTGGTCAGTTCGTGGGTACTGATGTATCTGGACGAAGAACAACGCAAGAATGCCATTGAGGAGGCAATTCGGGTCGCGAGGCCGGGAGCGCAGATTCGGCTGCGTGGTGGCGTGGAGACCGCGGACGGCGGCGTTGCGACTGGCTGGCCCCCTCAGCCGGACGGCACCGTGGACGCGGTCAATGCCGCCCGGTTTCGAGCCTGGTATGGTGACTTTCGCGAAATTCACGGTCACCAGGAGGTATTTGAGTTTATGGACTTGGGGGGCAGCGGCAAAGGCAAATCGGTGCGGATCAATCCGGCCTCCAGCGGTAACCTACTTGTCCTCGACGTCATTTAGCTAGGAAAGCCTGTTGCTTTGGTGGATCTTGTTCAACAGCGCTGTTCCACGTGCGCTGAGGGTCGCCTTCATGACAGTCATGTCTCGCCGACATTGCTCATTCTGACGTCGGATCCTGTCATTGGCTGGGCGATTTTTCAGTATGGCTCTGGTCGCCTGCTTGGTTGCGGCCCTTCCCGAGTTCGGCGAAACCTCGCTGCAGGCCCCGGTGCAACAGACTGTCCAACAGATCAAGGATGGTGAAGAACGAATTGGTGAGGGTTCGCCCGAAGCGGCTGTGTCGGGTCTCCGAAGCCAATCGTTCTGCAGCCTCATTTGGCACGCGGTGGCGATTCGGTGGAAACCTCGGATGAGGGACGGCGCTGGACGCTGGAACTCTAATGAGATCGTATCGTGTTGTTGCGCTGCGTGGACTGTGGCTACGATATCGGGGCGGTGCTCGAGTCCGACCCGGAAAGTCCAGGTAGGGAAGTGCTCGCCTTGACCGGCAGAATCCGACCCAACTCGCCCCGCTTGTGGACAATTTCCCGGCTCGGGACGCTGGGACTTAGGTCGATATTTCCTCGAAAGCAGCGTTGACAGCCGCCAAACGACCGATCGAAACCTGGGCGACCTGGGGAGCAGGGGCTTTGTGATTCCTATACTCATGCGTGAACCGATGCCACTCACCCGTCTTCCGACGATATCGGTGCTTTCCGGCACCGCGCGCCGCTGTCTTTGTCGCGGGAGTTCGCCACCGCTACGGTTCGTCGGGTCGCGGCTGGTAATCGCTGTGTTCGCTGGTGTCGCAGCGATCGCGAGCGCGACTTCGCCCGCAGGTACCGATTCACTCGTAGGTCAGGGAGCGGGTGCGACTCTCCAGTTGGACCAGGATGGTGGGCCGGCACTGACGACAGCGGTGCATCCAGATCGTGGAGCGCCGACAGCACTACCACAGTCACTGGAGCAAACTGTCTACGACTGTGACAGCGGTGCCACGCTCCTCGCTGGCTACGACGGCGAAGCCGATCTGATGTGGGTTCGTTATCAGGATGAGGTGCAGTCGCTGGCATCGGTCATTTCGGCGAGTGGGGCCAAGTTCGGTGGGCATGACGTCCCTTGGGGGTTTTGGAGCAAAGGGGACGAGGGCTTCGTGTTTGCCTACGAGCCTGACGGGAGCGAAGGGGACATCCGCGATCAATGCTGGGTCAGTGAGGCCAGCACGGAAGGGGCAGAGGGATTGGACGATGGGCGCCGCTGGAGCCTGGAGCTTCAAAGCGATTACATCGTGTTGCTCGACTGCATGGATTGTGGCGACGACATCGGTGCAGTCATCGAGTGCCGCGAGCGTGGCGAGCCGGCGCGTCTGAGTATCTTCTGGGCCGCGGTCGATACCGAGGAACCGCTAACCGCATCGCTGACGCTCGAGGTGGCAGGTGAGATCTTCGAGCGGCCGGCTGAGACATCCTATGCCGGGCAGATCGGTCGATTTCCACAGATTCGCGTCGGCCCGGAAGACCCGCTGCTCTCTGCACTCAGAGCTGATGACGAGATGAAGGTGACCTTTGCGGGCATCGAGACTCGGATTGGGCTCAGGGGATTCGCTGCGGCGTTGCAGGCGTTCGATGACGCTTGCCCGTGGCGTCCCGAGGACGCGTTACAACCTGACGAGGGTGCGGACGGCGCTGCAGCGAATGCGGAGGAGCACCCGCCATCGCCCGAGCCGAGCTGGTTGCTGAGCGGTGCCGACGATGCGGACGGCGCTATCAGCACGGCAAGCTTGAGCTATGGTATTGCCGAGACGGATGCTGTGGCCTTTCTCGCTTCTTGTGCTGGGCCGGATCGGAAGGGTTCGGTTGATCTTGTGGCAGTGGTGGACGTTGGCGATAGGATCGAGCACGAGGCTGTCGATCTGGTGGTGACAGCGGACGGATTAGAACTTCGACTGGCGGGTGAAGTTTCGACCGGGCAGACGACATACCCCGGGGTGAGGGCGCAAGTCGGGCACCGTCATCCGCTTTGGGCGGTGTTGCAAATGGATGGACCCGTCTCCCTTCGAGCAGCTGATGGACCAGCCGTAACAGTGTCATCTGCAGGCCTGAGCGGGTACGGACACATCGAGAAGTTTCTGGATATCTGCGCCAATGAGCGCTAGCCGCGATGCTCTTCCTCGGACCTTACGCGGGGTTTGCTAGGAATGCCGTGCAGGGGCATCAGTCATTTCCCGCATGCTACAGTCGGAAGCGTTCGAGGTGCTTTTGCGAGATGCCTGTTCGTTTCGATAAACCGTGAATGTGCGGCGAAGTCAAATCGTTCTCTTTGGCGTTCTTGGCGGCATCGTCGCGTTCCTGATTGGCCTTGCGTTCGTTCCTGAGATCGGCGCAACCTACACGCAGTGTCGCCCACGGCCTTATCAGGCCGACTGCGAATCGCGCGTTCAGAGCTTGTTGACTTGGGCGACGCAATGGGTGGGGACAATGACGGTTGGTACGTTCTTCTCGGCCTTTGCGTTATGGATAGGCCTAGGCAAAGTGCTGGATCGTCTTTCCAAATAGCAAATTGGATGCGACGCCGGTTTTTCCGATCTTTGTGGAAGTATTGTCGTGCGTCGCTGAATTGAAGGGCAGAAAATTGCGTGCGTCATCCCTGGCGTGCCCTCAAACCGCCAATTGGTCACTCGCCGTCCTCGGTTCGTTCTAGGCTTTCCCCACTCGAGTTGTGGCGTCCTCAGGTCCGCCACTGCTTGCTCGTTTGCGTGCCCGGGCCAGATACATCATTGTTCGTCCGCTGTTTGTTGTCTGAGCGTAGAGGCGAGGACAAGGAGTGTCGCGCCGCCCAAAATCCAGAGCGGTAATGGCGCCCATTGCAGGGTGGCTGCCATCGTCGAGTCGGTCTTGGCACCGTCGATCACAAGCAGCACGCGGAGCAGGGCTCCGACCGAGAGGACGGTGAACCAGCTGCCGAGGACGAGTCCCTCCCGGCCGTTGGTCCCAAGACCGAGCGCGACGGTGATGCCGGCAGTGAAAATGGCGCCCCAAGCGCCCCCGGCCAGTAGTTGAGACGCCAGTAGCAGCGCCAGGTTGGGCGCTTTATAGCAGCCGAGTAGTGCGAGAGCGCCGATCAGTGCTGCAGTCGCCATCACGGTGGTGGGGCCGAACCGGCTTGCAGCCGCGGGAACGGCGAGCGCAAAGAGCTTGAAGCCGATCCAGAACACTGGAAGCACCCACAGCAGGTCGGTTGGCTCGACGAACTGGAGGTACTGCGCCTTGCTGTTGATGAACGAGTGGAATTGAAAGCCTAGCGCGAGGAACAGGGAGCCAATGAGGAGTAGAGCAAGGGGGACGGGTCCTGCAGGTTTTTTGTTTGCCTCGTCTCGCGCCTGTGGCGGCAAGCCGGAAACGATGCGTTGAATGCGGGCGAGGCCGAGTGTGGCTGCGGCCAGTGCGACGCTGGACACCACGAACGGCAGATAGGGCGAGCTGCCCTTCAACCAGAGCCCTAAGTAGGGCGAGACCGCCCCACCGAGGGCGAGCCCGAGCAGCGACAATGCGGCCAGTCGAGGGGCCTGCGGTCGCGCGGCGTGCTTCATCAGAAGGACGATAGGCGGGGCCCGCAACACCGATGAGGTGGCAATCCAGATGACCAGCAAGGCGGTGAATACGACCACCGCTGTCTCGTCGGGGAGGTCTGTTGCAAAGGGCATCAGCGCGAGCGCAGCGCAGGAGATCAAGGTTACGGCGATGATCGCGGGCCCAAGGCGGCCGAGGAAGCGCTCAACCCGATCCGATGCATAGCCCATCAGGACGTCAGTGATGGCGAAGATGGCCTGGTCGAGCAGGATGAACCAGATGACGTATTCCTTGCCCAGGCCAATCCGCTCCAAGAGGTCGCCGAGGAAGATGACGTAGATGACCCAGGTGGTCACGAAGAAGAACTGGATCACCGAGAGCTGCAGAGCAGCGATGCGAAGCTGTGATTGAGCGGTCATTATCTCGCTGACGTCGCGCGTGGGCGTTGAAGATGATGTGGGCTGCAGATCCTGCCGTAAGACGGTCAGTACAGCGTTTATAGCATCGCCCGCTGCGTACTGGCTCACTGAGATGGACGAGATGTCGTCACGCGAGACCTCCTAGTCCTTGGGTGGCTTTCATTATCGCTGCGTTGCAGCCGGGACCATCGAACTGATCGCCATCCTGAAACGGCAGCTCGAAGGCGGCGCAGCGCACATGGTCCATCAGGATCAACAGCTGATTGGGATGGATGCGCGCATGCTCCGGCGAGGCGCCGAGGAAGAACTCCGGATGCTGCACCATGTACTGATCGAGCGGATCGCTGGTCGCGACCAGCACGCCGAGGCAAGGGCGGTTGCGTCGGCTGGCCCGCCCGAAGCGCTGCCCTCGCGCCGCCAAGGCCTCGCGCAGCGCTGGATGCATGGATTCCGGGATCGGCGCCTGGCGTGCCGCGGTCGCTGGCATGCGCAGCTCGCCGGTGATGCGGGTGCTGTACTTGCGTTGCAGGCGTGCCAGCAGGCGGTTGACGCGGTCATCGTCCGCGCCTTCATGGGGCCCGTTCATCTCGTCAATGCTCATGCACCCTCGGCTGAGTCACGCGGTCTTGGCTGTTTGGCGCTGTTGTTCGTGGCGAGGGATCTTGCCCGGCTGCGCAACACTGTCTTTCCACTGCGCGATCAGTTAGCGACAGCCGAGTTCCGGGCTCCGTCCATCGTGGATCGCTGCCACGGTCAAGGCGTCGGCGCTGCGGACGTCAGATCCAAGCGCTGCGCGACTAAGTCCAGGATGGCTTTGAGCCTGTCTGAGGCCTCAAAAGCCATATTCAACATACCGGCGTTGCGTTCCGGCTCATCTGGGTACTCGTGCGCGAACTGGTTGCGAATGGCGCGCAGCCGTGGCCAGTCCTCGGCCTGCTCCAGATAACCTAGTTGCTCCAGGCGGTTTAGCTTATCCAGCATGGGCCGGTGCTCGTAAGGCTCTTGCAAATAGCTCAGTACGGCCGGCAGCAGGCGGCTGCCAATGGCATCCTGCAGCTTGCCGAAACGCAGCACGAATTGATCCAGATCTTGCACGGTCTCCGCATCCAGTGTTTCCAGGCTTTCGCCCGTCAACGGTCGCCAAGGCGCGAGGGCGGTCAGCGCGTAAGTCATATAACGACGATGCTGTTGGCACTCGCGCCAGGCCTGCTGCAGGCGCAAACTGGGGATATCGTCGGTCATAAGGGGATGCCGGCCGGTCATAAAGGGATGCCCGTCTGCTCGGCGATGGTGAAGATCGGTGGGTGCAGTCGCCGGTTAGGATAGTCGACCAGGACATCAATGTGCTGCTCTCCAAGTACCTGCTGCAACTGAACCTGGAACGCGATCTCCGCGTTCGCGATCGCGTTGGGCTCGGTGAGCGAGGTGTGAATCAGCAGGTCGATATCGCCGCCGCGTTTGCGATCATCGGTCCGTGATCCGAATAGGCGCACGCTCGCGTTGGGGCCGAAGCAGCTCAGTGCTGCGCTTTTGATTGCTTGGCGTTGGTGGTCGTTCAAGCGCACAGTGCATCTCCTCGTGTTTTAGACGTGCCTCGACGAGGGAGCCGTCCAGGCTAAGAGATCAGGCCCTGCCGCCAGGCCCAGCAACGAGGCCATGAAGTCGGCCCATGAACTCAGCCCGCGATCGTGATATCGACAGCAGGGTTTTGCTCTCGTTCATCAAGACGAGGCGCTCATGTCTCTGACATGCGCAGTCGAGCTTATCCTGCCATGTCGCATCGATCCAGCGATGGCTTGGTTGCCCTCACGAGCATGGTGACGGACCAGCCACCCCGGTTGATGCATTGCACGAGATTCAGGTTAACCTGACTCTCGTGTCTGATCCGGGGAGGCTGGTGTGGCGCCAGCCAGGTGACCCTGAATCGCGCCATTTGTCGGAGGTTAAGAGGATGGCTGAATCCAATGCTGAGCGGGTCATCGTCGGCCTCTCCGGTGGCGTCGACTCGGCCGTTGCCGCACATCTGCTGATCGAGCAGGGCTACCAGGTCGAGGCCCTGTTCATGAAGAACTGGGAGGAGGATGACGAGCCCGGCTACTGCGCGGCGGCCGAGGATCTGGCCGACGCTGAGGCGGTGGCCGAGCGGCTCGGCATCCGGCTGCATCGGGTCAATTTCGCGACCGAATACTGGGACCGGGTGTTCGAGCAGTTCCTGGCCGAGTATCGCGCCTTGCGCACGCCGAACCCGGATGTGCTCTGCAATAAGGAGGTCAAGTTCAAGGCCTTCCTGGATCATGCACTGACCCTTGGTGCCGATGCGATCGCAACCGGCCATTACGCGCGCGTAGAGCACGGCACCGATGGAACGCACTTGCGCCTCGCCGTGGATGCGAACAAGGACCAGACCTACTTTCTGCATCAGCTCAGCCAGGCGCAGCTTGAGCGGGCGCTATTCCCGCTGGCCGACCTGACCAAGACTGAGGTCAGGGCGAGAGCGCGCCAGCTCGGGCTGCCGAACGCCGAGAAGAAGGACAGTACCGGCATCTGCTTCATCGGTGAGCGACGGTTTGCGGACTTCCTCGACCGCTACCTGCCGCGCAATCCGGGGCCGATCATGACCCCCGAGGGCGAGGTCGTCGGCGAGCATCGCGGGCTCGCCTGGTACACCATTGGTCAGCGCCAGGGGCTTGGCATCGGCGGGGTCGCCGCGCATGAGGAGGCGCCTTGGTTCGTGGCGGCCAAGGCGGTCGAGCGTAATGCGCTGATCGTGGTGCAGGGTGGTGATCATCCACTGCTTTATTCGGAACATCTGGTCGGCGAGCAGTTGCACTGGATCGCTGGGCGGCCACCGATGGCCGCGCCGATCAACTGTCTTTGCCGGTTAAGGCACCGGCAACCGCTGCAGCGCTGTACCATCATCGATTTCGATGGCGCGTCATGCCAGGTGCGATTCAATGTGCCACAGCGCGCGATCACGCCAGGCCAGTCGGCGGTGTTCTATCTCGACGATGACTGTCTGGGTGGCTGCGTCGTTCGTCAGGCCGGCTAGGGGCAATCCCTGCCGGCTGGGTCAAAGGTCAAAGGTCAAGCCGCCGTGCCACGGACTCGGCTTCATCGCCTGCATCTAACGGTCCTGAGAGTCGACGTTCTTGCATCGTAGGCCCGTGATGCCTGCGTTGATGTCCACACATCCAACAAGAACAGACGCATGGCGTCGCAACGCAGATGCCCAGCGTTCGTCGACAACTGCCTGCATGATGGTTCCAATACTGGCTACGCTGGCGCTTGAGTCGCGCGATCTGATGGCGCCGCAACGCACGTTTCATGTTTTTCACTTGCACAATCCCGGAACAGGTCATGGTTCCAGGCGGCCGCTCCTTCGAGCGACCACCTGGGTCTGAACCGTGATTTGCAGAACAGGATGCTGAGCTTCATCGCTTCATCTCTCTACTGGGCGCTCTTGTGTGGGTTCGGCGTCAGGTCGATGGGCGTCGCGAAAGGCTCGCAATACAGCATTCATCCGGGTTTGATATCCAGCGCCTTGGGCCTTGAACCAGGCCAAGACGTCATCATCGACGCGCAGCGCGATCTGAGTCTTGCGCGAAGGGACTGGCAAGCCCTTGTGCGCGACCGCGTTGGCCCAGTCTTCCGGAGAAGTCATCGGGGCGTCTTCCGTAGAGACGACCTCTGAATCGGGCAGCGCACGGAGCCTTTCCCAGTTCGTGTGACCTCTAGTGCCCTTTGCGGTATCGCTGTGACCAGGCTCTTGCTTCATGACCCACTGCCTTACGCGCTGAAATGAGATGAGGTTCGTCTGCTGTTTGACCGCGCGGGGTCCACACGACAAACAGGGCGATACCGTAGATCACTCCGATGCTCTGAAATCGGCGTTCGTGGTATGCCTCTCTGGCGTCTTCGCGAGTGAGGAGGTCGCCGTCAAAAAACGGCTCCAAATCGGCGAAGTCGACGCCATGTTAATCCAGATTGATCAGCCGTTTCGATTCATCCCAGGTGATCATGTCGGCGAGTGTAGATGCAGGTGTATATACGCGCAAGCAATCGTTGACGTGGAGACGAGCTCGGTGAACGACTGTTTTGTCGGCAGCGGCATCGCCTAACCGCTGCAGCCCCATGCCGTCGTCGGTTACGATAGCCGGTCTTGCCAGGTTCGATGCAACCTCCCTTGGAGCGCGCTCACGCTAGGCTATGATGCGCTCTTCTCCCTGGGTGATCATCGGATGATCATCGCCTGGGTGTCTGCGTGCTGTTCGATTCGGCGCCTTAAGAGAGCGAGCCCGAGTGATCTTTCAGCGCCACCGATGACCCGCCGTGGAGAGAGGGATGCAGCGGGGAGGAGCAGGATCCATTTTTGCTTTCCGCCAGCCCGACTGGCACGCGCCTTCGAGACCCGAGACCCGAGACTCATGCCCTACAGCGACCAAGACCGCATCATCGCGCTCGCCGGACTCCACCAGGCGGCGCACTGCGTGCTGCGCATCGCCAACCGCGGCAGCGTTGACATCGATCAGATGGCGCCCTGCCTTTACAGTCTGTTCCAGATCGATGCCGATGATGTGCCCGCCGTGTTCGGCGAGCCTGGCGCGGTGGCGACTGGGGCGCGGCAGATCATCGCCCAACTCACCGGCCAGCCGGAGCGCAACATCGAGATGACGCGCTATGTGATCACGCTGCTCAAGCATGAGCGCACCCTGGCTGGGCGTGGTGACATGCTGGCGGCAATCGGCGAAGGCATTGAGGCGGCACGCGAGGCACGCGGCGACGCGCCCTTGATCGATCGCGAGGTGATCGCCCGTTTCGCCAGTCTCTATTCGGCGACCATCAGCAAGCTCGAGCCACGCATCATCGTGCGCGGCAACCCGCTCTATCTGCAGAACGAGGAGAATCAGGAGCGTATCCGCGCCTTGCTGCTGGCCGGCATCCGCTCGGCGATCCTGTGGCGACAGTGTGGCGGGCGGCGCATGCAGATCCTGCTTGGCCGGCGCAAATTGCTCGATGCCGCCCGCGCCTATCTGAGTGCGACCGCGAGCGCGCAGCAGCCCAGTTAAGACGTTCTATCGGCCTTAACGTGAATCTCGCGCGATGCATCTGCTGGGGGTGGCGCGGCGCCATGCGCGTTATGTTCAGGAGAGCGCCGGCTTGGTGCCGGTGGTTGCAGAGCCCGTCGATGGCTTTGCCCTCGATGCGGCACCGGAGTTTCGCCGCGCTTCGCCACCTCGAGCAGACGAAGACGTGGGGAAGGTGGCTCAATGCCACGCTTGTGGTTCTCAGGCAGGGGGCACGCGCCCGCTGATCAGGGTCATAAAGATGTCATTCGGCCGTTGCCTCGCTAGAATCGTCTCAATTCTGCAGTAAACGTATTTTCGGGAGCCCCTCATGCACGACAGCTTCAAGTCCAAGGCCCGTCTCGACGCCGCCGGCAAATCCTATGAGATCTTCCGCGTCGATGCGGTGCCAAACAGTGCGCGGCTGCCGTTCTCGCTCAAGATCCTGCTCGAGAACCTGCTGCGCTATGAGGATGGCGTGACCGTCAAGCGCGCCGATATCGAGGCGCTGGCCAACTGGACCCCGAAGGCGGAGCCGGATCGCGAGATCCAGTACCGCCCGGCGCGGGTGCTGATGCAGGACTTCACCGGCGTGCCGGCGGTGGTCGATCTGGCGGCGATGCGCGATGCGATGAGCGCGCTCGGTGGTGATCCGAACAAGATCAACCCGCTGCAGCCAGCCGAGCTGGTCATCGATCACTCGGTGCAGGTCGATAACTATGGCTCCGACAGCGCGCTCGAGCTGAATGCGCAGCTGGAGTTCTCGCGTAACCGTGAGCGCTACCGCTTCCTGAAGTGGGGCCAGCAGGCGTTCGATGACTTCAAGGTGGTGCCGCCGGATACCGGCATCGTGCATCAGGTGAACGTCGAGTATCTGGCGCGCGTCGTCTTCGGCCGCGAGGTCAATGGCGTGCTCCAGGCCTATCCCGATACTCTGGTCGGCACCGATTCGCATACCACCATGATCAATGGGGTCGGCGTGCTGGGCTGGGGTGTCGGCGGGATCGAGGCCGAGGCCTCGATGCTCGGTCAGCCGGTCTCGATGCTGATCCCGCAGGTGGTCGGCGTGAAGCTGAGTGGGCGATTGCCGGAGGGCGCGACCGCGACCGACCTGGTGCTGACCATCGTCGAGCAACTGCGCCAGCACGGCGTGGTCGGCAAGCTGGTCGAGTTCTATGGCCCGGCGGTGAAGAGCCTGCCGATGGGTGACCGCACCACTATCGCTAACATGGCGCCCGAGTACGGCGCCACCTGCGGCCTGTTCCCGATCGATGATGAGACGCTTGATTTCATGCGCCTCACCGGCCGCTCCGATGAGCAAGTCGCGCTGGTCGAGGCCTATGCCAAGGCCCAGGGCATGTTCGATGCCGATGGCACCTTCGAGGCCGACTTCAGCGAGACCCTGGAGCTGGATATCGGCAGCATCGTGCCGAGCCTCGCCGGCCCCAAGCGCCCGCAGGATCGGGTGCCGCTGACCGAGATCAAGGCCAGCTTCGCCGGCGCGCTGAAGACGCAGAATGCCGAGCGCGGGGTCGATGACCGCCCCGCCGTGACCACCGAGATCGATGGCGAGCAGGTCGCGATCGGCGATGGCGCGGTGGTGATCGCGGCGATTACCTCCTGCACCAATACCTCCAACCCGACCGTGATGCTCGGCGCCGGACTGGTGGCGAAGAAGGCCGCCGCGCGCGGCCTCAAGGTGCCGGCTTGGGTCAAGACCTCGCTCGGGCCGGGCTCGATGGTGGTGACGCGCTATCTGGAGGCCGCTGGGCTGATGGGGCCGCTGAAGCAGCTCGGCTTCCATGTCGTCGGCTACGGCTGCACCACCTGTATCGGCAACTCCGGCCCCTTGCGCCCGGAGGTCTCGAAGGCGATCAGCGACGGCGATCTGACCGTCGCCTCGGTGCTCTCCGGCAACCGCAACTTTGAGGGCCGCGTGCATCCCGAGGTCAGGATGAACTACCTGGCCTCGCCGCCGCTGGTGGTGGTCTACGCGCTCGCCGGCCGCATGGGCTTCGACCCTTACAACGACCCGATCGCCGATGACGCCGACGGCAATCCGGTGTTCATGCGCGACATCTGGCCGACCCAAGGCGAGGTCGCTGACACGGTCGCGAGCTTCCTGGGCCAGGACGATTTCCGCTCGACCTACGCCGATGTCTTCGCTGGCGATGCCCATTGGCAGACGCTCGAAGCGCCCGCCGGCAAGGTCTTCGATTGGGACCCAAGTTCGACCTACATCCAGGAGCCGCCCTATTTCCAGGGTATCCAGATGCAGCCGGAGCCGGTTCGGCCGATCCGCGACGCGCGTTGTCTGGCGGTGCTCGGTGACTCGGTGACCACGGACCACATCTCGCCGGCTGGCAGCATCAAGGCCGACAGCCCGGCCGGGCGTTACCTGATCGAGCAGGGTGTGGCGCCGGGCGACTTCAACTCCTACGGCTCGCGCCGTGGCAACCATCAGGTGATGATGCGCGGCACCTTCGCGAATATCCGGCTGCGCAACCGCATGGCACCCGGGACCGAGGGCGGCGTGACCATTCATCAACCGTCCGGCGATCAGGAGTCGATCTACGACGCGGCGATGCGCTATCAGGCCGAGGGCGTGCCGGTGCTGGTGATCGCTGGCAAGGAATATGGCTCCGGCTCCTCGCGCGATTGGGCCGCGAAGGGGCCGCGGCTGCTCGGCGTGCGCGCGGTGATCGCCGAGAGCTATGAGCGCATCCATCGCACCAACCTGGTGTGCATGGGCATCTTGCCGTTGCAGTTCCAGCCCGGCGAGAGCGCCGAATCGCTTGGCCTGACCGGTACCGAGCTGTTCAGCATCGGTGATCTCGAGGATGGCAACGCCAAGCAGGTCGAGGTCACCGCGAGCCATGCCAATGGCCGTGAGGTCCGCTTCCAGGCCAAGGTCCGGATCGATACCCCGAACGAGGCCGATTACTACCGCAACGGCGGCATCCTGCACTATGTGCTGCGGCGCCTGGCGGCGGCCTGAGCGGAGCGCGTGACCCTCATGGAGTTATCCTCGCTCACCGCCATCTCGCCGATCGATGGCCGCTATGGCGCCAAGACCGCTGATCTGCGCTCGATCTTCAGCGAATTCGGGCTGATCCGGCATCGGGTCGTGGTCGAGATCGCCTGGCTGAAGGCACTCGCCGAGTGTCCCGAGATCGCCGAGGTGCCGGCGTTGTCGAACGATGCCCAGCAACGGCTCGATGCGATCGGCGGCGAGTTCTCGGTCGAGGACGCCGCGCGCATCAAGGCGATCGAGCGCACCACCAATCATGACGTCAAGGCGGTCGAATATTTCCTCAAGGAGCGCGTCGCCGACCAGCCCGAGCTGGCGGCGGTGTCGGAATTCATCCACTTCGCTTGCACCTCCGAGGACATCAACAACCTCGCGCACGGGCTGATGCTCAAGGAGGGGCGTGATCATCTGCTGCTGCCGCGCATGGATGCGCTGATCGAGGCGCTGCGCACGCTGGCGCACTGCCATGCCGAACGGCCGATGCTCTCGCGCACCCATGGCCAGCCGGCCTCGCCGACCACGCTTGGCAAGGAATTGGCGAACATCGTGCATCGGCTGCGGCGGCAGCGCCAGTCCGTCGCCGCCGTCACGCTGCTTGGCAAGATCAACGGCGCGGTGGGTAACTACAATGCCCATCTGGTCGCCTATCCAGCGCTGGATTGGCCGGATTTCGCGCGTCAGTTCGTCGAGTCGCTCGGCCTGGACTGGAATCCCTATACCATCCAGATCGAGCCGCACGACGGCATGGCCGAGCTGTTCGATGCCATCGGTCGCTTCAATACCGTGTTGATCGACGCCTGCCGAGACATCTGGGGCTATATCTCGCTCGGCTACTTCAAGCAGCGCAGGGTTGAGGGCGAGGTCGGCTCATCGACCATGCCGCATAAGGTCAATCCGATCGATTTCGAGAATGCCGAGGGCAATCTCGGCATCGCCAATGCGCTCTTTGATCATCTCTCGGCGAAGCTGCCGATCTCGCGTTGGCAGCGCGATCTGACCGATTCGACCGTGCTGCGCAATCTCGGTGTGGCGATTGCGCATACGCTGATCGCGCTCGATGCGGCGCTCAAGGGGACCGGGAAGCTGGAGGCCAACGCCGCACAGCTGGCGGCCGATCTGGACGCCAACTGGGAGGTGCTCGCCGAGCCGATCCAAACGGTGATGCGCCGCCATGGCGTCGAGCAACCCTATGAGAAGCTCAAGGCGCTGACCCGTGGGCAGCGGATTGGACCAGAGGCGTTGGCGGCCTTCGTCGAGACCCTGGAGATCCCCGAGGCGGCGAAGGCCGAGCTGCGCGCGTTGACGCCGGCGCATTACATCGGCAATGCGGCGGAACAGGCGCGGGCGATCTAGGCCGGGGGCCCGTGGCCTGAATCTCGCGTGCCATCACGATCGGTCAGGCAACCCCATGGCGGTGATCGCCGGCCCCAGCACCTGATGCTGGGAGCGGCCTTCATCGTGCTCGGTGAGTTCTGCTTTGCGTCGATGGGGGTCGGGATTCGTCTTGTCTCGACCGAATTGCCGAACGCAATGGTTGTGTTCGGCCGCAATCTGATCGGCCTGATGTTAATCGCGCCCTGGCTGCTGCGCCATGGCGTTGGCGATGTGAAAACCAGGCTACCTGGCTTGCACCTGCTGCGCGCGGTGGCGGGCATCGGTGCCATGTATTGCTTCTACTTCGCGATTGCCAAACTGCCCTTGGCTGAGGCCATGCTGCTTAAGCTGACGGCGCCGATCTTTATCCCGCTCATCGCCATCGCCTGGCTGCATGAGCGAGTGACCGGCCTGCTTTGGGTGGCGCTTGGGATTGGCTTTGCCGGCGTGATCCTGATCTTGGAGCCCGATCCGGACAGGCATTGGGCTGGAGTGTCGCCGGTGGCGATGATCGGATTGTTGGGTGGGGTACTCGCGGCGGTGGCTAAGGTCACGGTGCGTCGACTCGCGCGCAGCGAGCCCACCGGACGCATCGTCTTTTACTTCGCGCTCATCGGTGTCTCGATCTCGGCGCTACCGCTGTTCTGGAACTGGCAGACGCCGACCCTGATTGCGCTGTTCGGGCTGCTCGGCATCGGCATTGCGGCAACATTAGGTCAGTTGGCGTTGACGCATGGTCTCTCCTTGGCGTCTGCCTCACGCATGGGCGCCTTTGGTTACTTCTCGGTGGTGTTCGGCGCCGTTTATGGCTGGCTGTTCTGGGCTGAGCCGCTAACCTTGACGCTGGTGTTGGGCAGCCTGTTAATCGCCATCGGCGGCCTGCTGGCGAGTCGCTCAGGCGACTTCCGGCCTGACGAGCCAGTGTTCGACTCCGATCCCGCCCTCGCCCCTGAGCATGCAGACTCTGGACATGCAGGCTCCAGGTAGCGATCCGCTGGTGACAGACTCTCCGGGCACTCGATCTCTAGAGCATAATAGCTCGGCGTTTCCAGTCTCCGGGGCGAAAATCCACCCAACAACAAGGCTGTTTCATGAGCGCACTGCCCGATTTCCCTGAGCTTCGGTTTCCGAATGGTATCGACGCGCAGGCCTTTCTCGTCCGTTATTGGCAGCGCCAGCCCTTGCTGATGCGCCAAGCCTTGCCGGACTTCGAGAATCCATTGCCCAGCGACGAACTCGCTGGCCTTGCCTGTGAGCCGGATGTCGAGTCGCGGATCATCCTTGAGCGCGCGGAACAGGGCCCGTGGCAGGTGCAACACGGACCCTTCGACAGCGAGCGCTTTGCCACCTTGCCCCCGAGCCATTGGACGCTGCTGGTGCAGGATGTTGATAAGCATATCCCTGAAATCGGCGCCTTGCTCGAGCGCTTCGATTTTCTGCCACGCTGGCGCATCGACGATCTCATGGTTAGCCATGCTGAGGATCAGGGTTCGGTCGGCCCACATGTCGATGATTACGATGTCTTTCTGATTCAGGCCGAGGGCCGTCGGCGCTGGCGTATCACGACGGCTCCGGAGCAGCCGCTCGATCTGATCCCCGATCTCGAGATCCGCATCCTGCAGCAGTTTCAGGCTAGCCAGGAGTGGCTGCTCGAGCCGGGGGATATTCTCTATCTGCCGCCCGGTGTACCGCACTGGGGCATCGCTGAGGGACCTTGTCAAACCTGGTCGGTGGGACTGCGCGCCCCAGCTTGGCGTGAGCTAGCGGATGATTGGCTTGCTCAGGTCGCAGACCGATTCACGCCACCAGGGCGCTGGCAGGACCGCAGCTTGACGCCACCCTTGGACCCAGCCGAGTTGGATCAGGACAGCATCAAGGCGATGCGCAGCCGAATTGAGTCTGGTATTGCTACTGCTGGAGCTGATGCGTTTGCCGCTTGGCTCGGCTCCTGGCTTACCGAGCCAAAGCTCAATCTGGAGCTGGAGTCGCGTCAGCCATCTTGGGCCGAAGTGGAGGTCATTGCCGCCTTAAAGGCGTCGCAGCGGTTTGAGCGCGACGGGCGCTCCCGTTTACTCTTCGCCGCGCCCGTCGCCGCGGATGCCCAAGCCTCACTGTTCGCCAATGGCCAACATCATTCGCTGTCGGCCGAGCTGTTGCCGCTGCTCTCGCTCTTGGCCAATCGTCAGACGCTGGAGCTTGAACAGGTTGGTAGTTGGTTGCGCGATCCAGCCGCTAGGAGGTTGATCACTGACCTTTTTAATGCCGGCCACTACTGGCTACCAGAAGGGAAGGAACCCTGAGCTAGCCGATTCCAGCGGGCGAGGCAAAGCGAGATCAACCACAGACCGGCGCCCTAATTGGGCGCTAGCGATCGCTCTTGGTGATGACGACGCGGCGTTGCTCGACCGAGAATGGGCTGTAGTTCGAGAGCAACTCGCGTTTGCCTCGGCTCTGCGCCGGCGCAAGTAGGTCCCGTGGATAACCCTCGGCGATGAAATAGTTGCGCACAGCGGTCGCGCGGCGCATGCCAAGCGCCATGTTGTAGGCGTCCGAGCCCCTGGCATCGGTATGGCCGACGATGGTGATATATTCTTGCTCCGGCGAGCGCTTCACCTTGTCGATGTAGCTATCAATGGTCGCCAGCACCGAGCGATTCACCACGGTATCTGGAACCACGTACCTGTCGAACTCGAACAGCAGCTTGACCGTGAGTTGTTCGGGCACCCGCGCTGCACCGCATTCTGGTAGACGCTTGCTGTTTGGGTCTTCCCAGCAATCGCCAAACTCTGGCTCCGGTCCCCAATAGCTTGAGGAGACCGGCGTTGGTGAGTCTTCCGCGGTACCGCTTGAGAATCCCGCGAAGCTGGCGCTGGCAAAGACCAGCATGCTGCAGACAACGAAGGCGGCAATGACTGAGGTGACAAAGACCTTCATGGGAGTGCGGCCGATGGAGCGCAAAAAAGAAGCCGGTTAGACCATGCTAACCGGCTGTTCATCTCTGCCCAAGGCGAAGTTTGCAAGAGCAGGCTCGACATTCTGCGCGGTCGAGCCGTAGCTTCCGCAATGAGAGGCGAGCGGTTATTGGTCGACCTTGGTGATCACAACGCGGCGCTGCTCGACCGAGAACGGGCTGTACTGCGGCAGCAGGTCGCGCTTGCCGAGGCTCTCGGCGGGGGCCAGCAGGCGTGCTGGGTAACCTTCGGCAATGAAGTAGCTGCGAACCGCCTCCGCACGACGCATGCCAAGCGCCATGTTGTAAGCGTCCGAGCCTTTGGCGTCGGTGTGGCCGACGATGGTCACGTATTCTTCGACTGGCGTACCCTGAATCTTGGCAATGTAATCATCGATCACGGCGAGTTCCTCGCGATTTACCACGGTCTCTGGCACCTGGTACTTGTCGAACTCGAACAGCAGCTTCACAGTGATCTCAGCTGGCACGATGATTTCGCGCTCGCAAGGCGGCAGGTTATTCGGGCCGTCAGGATAGGCGCTCTGCCAGCATTCGCCATAGCTGGTTGCCCACAGCTGACCGTCTGGGAAGTTCTTGCCGCCTGCTGCGTACCAGTAGGACTCTTCAAGATCTTGGGCGACAGCGGTGCTGCCGATAAACAGAGCTGCGGCTGCAGTGCAGGCGACCGCCGCGGCGCGGAACGATTTCGTGGTGATGAACATCAGTGGCTCCTATCGAAAGTTTGAGGTGCAGACTCGAGAACGGCCTTAGGAAATTTCAGCAGCTGGCGATGATCTTGCGTCGACGAATCAACTGCTGCCGTGGAACAATGATAGCGCGTTGTCGGTAAAATGAAACAGGAAAAGCGAAAAAACCGCAGTCATGAGCCAACTATACCATAGTAGTGCAGCTTGAACACTAGCTTACCGTCTAGTTGTGGATCTGCAACATCTGTATCAAAGGTCGCGAACTTGCTGCTGTTACTGGTCCTCGGGTTCGCACTGCTTCGAGCTTCCGGCGGAGGTCGGTTGCGTTGGTTCACCATGAAAGTGCTTCGGTTCACCACTCAGGAGTTGTCATGAGCCTGGATGATGCCGCGCAGAGGCTTGCTGCCGAGGTCTCCGCGCTGTCTTTCGCGGCGCCTGTCGCATTAGTCTATAACCCGCTCTGCTATGCCTGGGATGCGCATGCGGCTTACCTTGAACGCTATGGTGCGGGCCGTCGCTCGTTCTTACTGCTGGGGATGAACCCAGGCCCGTTCGGCATGGCCCAGACCGGCGTCCCTTTTGGTGATGTGGAGATGGTGCGCGATTGGCTCGGTATCGAGGCACCGGTGGCGGTACCGCCAGCACAGCATCCAAAGCGCCCAGTGCTCGGTTTCCAATGTCCGCGCCGGGAGGTCAGCGGTCAGCGTCTCTGGGGCTGGGCGCGGGCGCGTTTCGGGACGCCCGAGCGTTTCTTCGCGCAGTTCTTCGTCGCCAACTATTGTCCGTTGGTGTTCATGACCGAGACCGGGCGCAATCTGACGCCTGACGCCTTGCCTGCCG
The DNA here is from genome assembly GCF_016653315.1 of Halochromatium roseum. Lineage (GTDB taxonomy): Bacteria > Pseudomonadota > Gammaproteobacteria > Chromatiales > Chromatiaceae > Lamprobacter > Lamprobacter roseus. Next base: position 188,254 of record NZ_NHSH01000040.1, read on the forward strand.
ACGAACAAGCGCCGTTGTTTGCGGCCTGTGATCAGGCGCTCAGGGCGACGGTCGACCTGCTGGAGCCTGAATGTCTGGTGGGTATCGGTCGCTTCGCCGAGGATCGGGCACGCGCAGCGTTGGCCGGACATGATGTGAAGATCGGCCGCATCCTGCATCCGAGTCCGGCCAGTCCGGCTGCGAATCGGGATTGGGTAGGCCAGGCCGAGCGAGGTTTGTCGCGGCTTGGCATCCCGCTGCCAGGCAGCTATTGAGACCATCATCTACTTGCCGCTCGGAGTTCAAGAACCCGCATGGATGGACAGCGCATGGGGGGTGACTCGGGCCTGAGCGCAATGACTGTTAGCGGGGATTGCCATGCTTCAGCCCTTGGGATCGCTGAGTGGTGAACTGTTTGACGATGCGCTTTTTCAATACCGAGGGGCCGGTGCGGACCGATCTGCATTACCTACTGCCACCGCTCCAGCGCTGGGATCTGGACGAGGTGCAGGCGCTGATCGAACAGCAGAAGTACTTCCTGCTCCACGCCCCGCGTCAGACCGGCAAGACCTCCTGCTTGCTGGCGTTGATGGCGCATCTGAACCAGGATGGCCGTTACCAAGCAGTGTATGCGAATCTCGAAGGGGCGCAGACCGCGCGCGAGGATGTCGCCCGCGGCATGCGCACGATCTGCGGTACCATCGAGGCCGCCGCCCGTCTCTATCTCGGTGATGAGCGTCTTCACGACTGGACCGAACGTGCCTGGCAAGCGCGTGGCATCGATGGCGTGCTCACTGGCTTGCTCGAAGCCTGGAGCGCCAACAGCCAGACCCCCGTGGTGCTGCTACTCGACGAGGTCGACGCACTGATCGGCGACACCCTTGTCGCCCTGCTGCGCCAACTACGCGCCGGCTATTCGCAGCGTCCGCAAGCCTTCCCCAACACGGTCATCCTGTGCGGCGTGCGCGATCTGCGCGACTATCGCATCCATGCCCGCTCCGAGGCGGCGCCGATCACCGGCGGCAGCGCCTTCAACATCAAGGCTGAGTCCTTGCGCTTGGGCGATTTCTCCGAGGCGGACACGCGGACCTTGCTGCAAGAACATACCCAAGAGACCGGTCAGGTCTTCACCCCGGAGGCGCTGCAGCAGGTCTGGACGCTCACCCAAGGTCAGCCCTGGCTGGTCAACGCACTGGCCTATCAGGCCTGTTTCCGCTCCCGCGAGGGACGCGATCGCACCCGGCCGATCGACGCGGCGATGATCGAGGCGGCCAAGGAGCGTCTGATCCTCAATCGCGTCACCCATCTCGATCAGCTCGCCGACAAGCTGCGCGAGGAGCGGGTACGGCGCATCATCGAACCGATGCTGGCGGGCGAGTCGCTCGACAACGTGCCCTTGGACGATCGCGACTATCTGGTCGATCTCGGCCTGCTGCGCCGTGCGGCTGGCGGTGGCTTGGTGATCGCCAATCCGATCTATCGCGAAGTCTTGCCGCGCATGTTGGCGCTCGGCCCGCAGGATTCCCTGCCCCAGATCAACCCAACCTGGCTCGATGAGCGGGGCCAGCTCGACCCACAGCGGCTGCTCGCCGCCTTCCTCGACTTCTGGCGTCAGCACGGCGAGCCGCTGCTGAAAAGCGCCCCCTATCATGAGGTCGCCCCGCATCTGGTGCTGATGGCCTTTCTGCACCGGGTAGTCAACGGCGGTGGCAGCTTAGAGCGCGAGTACGCCATCGGCGCCGGACGCATGGATCTGTGCCTGCGCCATGGCGCGGTCTCGCTCGGCATCGAGCTGAAGGTCTGGCGTGATGGGCGTCCCGATCCGCTCGCGCAAGGGCTCGAGCAGCTCGATGGCTATCTGGCCGGATTGGGGCTTAAAAGCGGCTGGCTGGTGCTCTTCGATCGCCGCAGTGGACAGCCGCCGATCGAGGAGCGCACCCGCGTTGACGAGGCTGTCAGCCCAGGTGGGCGATGCATTCAGGTGATCAGGGCCTGAGCCCGGTGCCCAAGTCACCAAGGCAACCAGAGCACCAGGGCACCGGGGCACCAGGGCACCGAGTGACCTATCCAGTCCAAGTGCAATGGCCAAACCGTCGATCCGCCGGCTATCCTGAGCAGATGGCATCCGAATCAGAGAACGCCCGCAGATGACCCGCCTCTGCTTCCCTTACGGCATCGCCAACTTCCGCGCTATTCACGACGACGGCGCGCTCTACATCGACCGCACCGACCGCATCGCGACCATGGAGCGCATCGGTCGGCAGCTCCTGCTGCTGCGCCCGCGTCGCTTCGGCAAGTCGTTGTGGCTGTCGACGCTCGAGCACTACTACGATCTCGCCCGTGCCGACGAATTCGAGACGCTGTTTGGCCATCTGGCCATCGGTCGAGCGCCGACCGTGCGACGCAATCGCTACTTCATCATGAAGTGGAACTTCTCCACGGTGGATCCCATGGGCGATGCCGAGGCCATTCGGGGGGCGCTCTACCGGCATATCAATGGGCGAATCGCCACGCTGGTGTCGCGTTATGCTGATCGCTTGCCGCAGCCGGTCGAGATCCAGGGCGATGCCTTGGCCTCTTTCCAGTCCCTGCTCGCCGCCGTGGGTAAGAGCCCGCATCCCCTTTACTTGCTGATCGACGAGTACGACAACTTCGCCAACGAGGTGCTGGTCAGCCGCGATCGCGGCGAGGAGCGCTACAACGCCCTCGTTGGTGGTGAGGGCGCCATCAAGACGGTCTTCAAGGCGGTCAAGGATGCTGCTGAAGGCGGCGCGCTCGACCGGGTCTTCATCACCGGGGTCTCACCAGTGGTGCTGGCGGATATCACCAGCGGCTACAACGTCGCCAAGGACATCACGCTCGAACCCGAGCTGGCGGATCTGTGCGGCTTTCATGAGTCTGAAATCGCGGTCGTCCTTGATCAAATCATCGCCGAGTGCGGACTGCCCGCCGCACAAGCCAAAGAAGCGCTTGACCTGATGCGGGCGTTTTACAACGGCTATAACTTCTCCTTAACACCTGAGGGCGGGCAAATCTATAACCCCACGCTCGCGCTCTATTTCTTTGAGCATCTGGCCGGGTCTTGCCGCTACCCAGAAGAGATGCTCGACAACAATCTGGCGATGGATCGCAACCGCATCGACTATATCGCCCAACTCCCCCATGGCCAATCCGTGGTGACCGCGGCCCTGGATCGCGGTGATCCGCTCAGGGTCGAGAAGCTGGAACGGCGCTTTGGCGTCGAGCGCATGCTGCGCGCGCCCCAGACCGAGCGCTTCCTCGCCTCGCTGCTGTATTTCTTTGGCGTCCTGACCTATGGCGGGCACGGACGCTTGCGGCAATTGCAACTGGTGATCCCCAACCTGGTGGTGCGCAAACTCTATGTCGAGCGCATTCAGGAGTCGCTGCTGCCGGGTTTTCATCTCGACCGCGAACGCCGCGCGGTCTGCAACGGCCTCTATGCCGAGGGCGAGATCGGGCCTGTTTGTGAATTCATTGAGCAGCGTTTTCTGCCGGTCTTCGACAATCGCGATCTGCGCTGGTCGAACGAGCTGGTGGTCAAGACCGCCTTTCTCGTCACGCTGTTCGATGATCTGGGCTACATCATGGACTCAGAAACCGCCATCGGACGCGGTTACTGTGATCTGTCGATGATCGTGCGACCGGATGCGCGCCCCTATGGCTTTCTCGATCATCTGATTGAGTTCAAGCACCTAAAGCTTGCCGACCTGCCCGGCCTCGACAGCGAGACGCTGGCCAAGCTGCCGATCGAGCAACTGCGTGCGCGCCCAGAGATCGCCAGCCGACTCGCCGAGGCCAACGCCCAACTGGCGGTCTATCGCGAGCGGCTGCAGGCCATCTATGGCGCAGCGCTCAAGCTGCAGACCCATGCCGTAGTCTGTATCGGACTGTTGCGCTTCGTTTGGGCATCGGTGCCTGGGCGAGCAACCGCGTCCTGATCGGCTCGCGTCGCCGAGGCGCTCAGCCCGGATAGGCAGCCTGTTGAGGGACTTCGGCTCGGGCGCTACAACGGTTAGCGGGCACTGCTATGCTTGAGCGCTCGACCGCGATCAATCAGGTGCTAGGTGACGATGCGTTTTTTTAATACCGAAGGGCCGGTGCGGGCCGATTTGCATTACCTGCTACCGCCGCTCCAGCGCTGGGATCTGGACGAGGTGCTAGCGCTGATCGAGCAGAAGAAATACTTCCTGCTCCACGCCCCGCGCCAGACCGGCAAGACCTCCTGCTTGCTGGCGTTGATGGCGCATCTGAACCGCGAGGGGCGCTATCGAGCGGTCTACGCCAATCTGGAGGTAGCGCAGACCACCCGCGAGGATGTCGTCCGCGGCATGGCGGCCATCTGTAGCGTGCTGGGACGTTCGATTGCGTTTGACCTCGATGATCCGAGCATCGATGCTTGGAATCAGACCGTTGGATCGAACCTGGCCGCGGAAGATCGTCTGTTGCGGCTCTTGGCGACTTGGGCCAGCGCCGACGCGCGCCCGGCCGTGCTGTTGCTCGACGAGGTCGATGCGCTCGTCGGCGACACCCTCGTCGCCCTGCTACGCCAACTGCGCGCCGGCTATTCGCAGCGTCCGCAAGCCTTCCCCAACACGGTCATCCTCTGCGGCGTGCGCGATCTGCGCGACTATCGCATCCATGCCCGCTCCGAGGCGGCGCCGATCACCGGCGGCAGCGCCTTCAACATCAAGGCTGAGTCCTTGCGCCTGGGCGATTTCTCCGAGGCGGACACGCGGACCTTGCTGCAAGAACATACCCAAGAGACCGGTCAGGTCTTCACGCCGGAGGCGCTGCAACGAGTCTGGACCCTGACCCAAGGTCAGCCCTGGCTGGTCAATGCGCTGGCCTATCAGGCCTGTTTCCGCTCCCGCGAGGGACGCGATCGCACCCGGCCGATCGACGCGGCGATGATCGAGGCGGCCAAGGAGCATCTGATCCTCAATCGCGTCACCCATCTCGATCAGCTTGCCGATAAGCTGCGCGAGGAGCGGGTGCGGCGCATCATTGAGCCGATGCTGGCCGGTGAGTCGCTGGAGCAACTGCCGCTCAGCGATCTTGAGTATCTGATCGATCTCGGGCTGCTGCGCCAGCGCGGTGGTGGTGGCATCGAGATCGCCAATCCGATCTACCGCGAGGTGTTGCCGCGCACCTTGGCCTTGGTGCCTCAGGCCTCGCTACCCCAGATCAGCCCAACCTGGCTCAATGACCAAGGCCAGCTCGACCCGCCGCGACTGCTCACCGCCTTCCTCGCCTTCTGGCGCCAGCACGGCGAGCCGCTGCTGAAAAGCGCCCCCTATCATGAGATCGCCCCGCATCTGGTCCTGATGGCCTTTCTGCACCGAGTGGTCAACGGCGGTGGCAGCTTAGAGCGCGAGTACGCCATCGGCGCCGGCCGCATGGATCTGTGCCTGCGCCATGGCGCGATCACGCTCGGCATTGAACTGAAGGTCTGGCGCGATGGGCGACCTGATCCGCTCGCGCAAGGGCTCGAGCAGCTCGATGGCTATCTGGCCGGATTGGGGCTGGATAGCGGCTGGCTGGTGCTCTTCGATCGTCGCAGCGGACAGCCGCCGATCGAGGAGCGCACCTGCGTTGACGAGGCACTTAGCCCAGATGGCCGTCGGATTCAGGTGATTCGGGCCTGATCGCGACGCTGGAGCGCGCCGGCCGAGCCGCTCAGTCTGGATAGGCAGCGCGTTTGGGTGCTTTGGCCCGGAGGGCTACGACGGTTAGCGGGCACTGCTATGCTTGATCGTTCAGCAGCGTTCAGCAGCGATCAATGAGGGCACTAAGGCCATGCGCTTTTTCAATACCGAAGGGCCGGTGCGGGCCGATCTGCATTACCTGCTACCGCCGCTCCAGCGTTGGCACCTCGATGAGGTCATCGCACTGATTGAGCAAAAGAAATACTTCCTGCTCCACGCCCCACGCCAAACCGGCAAGACCTCCTGCTTGCTGGCGCTGATGGCGCAGCTGAACCGCGAGGGACAGTATCGAGCGGTGTATGCCAACCTGGAAGGCGCGCAGGCCTATCGCGAGCGCATCGAGCCGGCGATGGCGACCATCGTCACCGACATCGCCACCTGGGCCAGCGATGGCGTCGCGGATACCCAAGCCCCAGCCCTGGCCCGCGAGGTGCTCGCAGACACGCCACCTGGCTCGGCGCTGGGAGTCTTTTTGAGCCGCTGGTGCGCGCGCCTAGACGCTCCGCTCGTGCTCCTGCTCGATGAGGTCGATGCCCTGGTCGGCGACACCCTGATCTCGCTGCTGCGTCAGTTACGCGCCGGTTATACCAAGCGCCCAAAGGCCTTCCCCAGCAGCCTGGTGCTGTGCGGCGTGCGCGATCTGCGCGACTATCGCATCCATGCCCGCTCCGAGGCGGCGCCGATCACCGGCGGCAGCGCCTTCAACATCAAGGCCGAATCCTTGCGCCTGGGCGATTTCAGCGAGGCGGACACCCGTACCCTGCTGCAAGAACATACCCAAGAGACCGGTCAGGTCTTCACCCCGGAGGCGCTGCAACAGGTCTGGACCCTGACCCAAGGTCAGCCCTGGCTGGTCAACGCGCTGGCCTATCAGGCCTGTTTCCGCTCCCGCGAGGGACGCGATCGCACCCGACCGATCGATGCGGCGATGATCGAGGCGGCCAAGGAACATCTGATCCTCAATCGCGTCACCCATCTCGATCAGCTTGCCGATAAGCTGCGCGAGGAGCGGGTGCGGCGCATCATCGAACCAATGCTGGCCGGTGAGTCGCTGGAGCAACTGCCGCTCAGCGATCTTGAGTATCTGATCGATCTCGGGCTGTTGCGCCAGCGCGGGGGTGGCGGCATCGAGATCGCGAATCCGATCTACCGCGAGGTCCTACCGCGCACCTTGGCCTTGGTGCCTCAGGCCTCGCTACCCCAGATCAGCCCAACCTGGCTCGATGACCAAGGCCAGCTCGACCCGCCGCGACTGCTCACCGCCTTCCTCGACTTCTGGCGCCAGCACGGCGAGCCGCTGCTGAAAAGCGCCCCCTATCATGAGATCGCCCCGCATCTGGTACTGATGGCCTTTCTGCACCGGGTGGTCAACGGCGGCGGCACTCTAGAGCGTGAATATGCCATCGGCGCCGGCCGCATGGATCTGTGCCTGCGTTATGGCGAAGTGACGCTCGGCATCGAGCTCAAGGTCTGGCGCGATGGCCGGCCCGATCCGCTCGCGCAAGGGCTCGAGCAGCTCGATGGCTATCTGGCCGGATTGGGGCTGGATAGCGGCTGGCTGGTGCTCTTCGATCGTCGCAGCGGACAGCCGCCGATCGAGGAGCGCACCCGCGTTGACGAGGCACTTAGCCCAGGTGGCCGTCGGATTCAGGTGATTCGGGCCTGAGCTCGAGGCTCATGGCGCCATGGCCGCGAAAAGGGGGATTTTCGCAAGAGTGGCGCAGGCCTTCCGCCGTTGGCGATATCCCGGCTTTCGCGTAGCATGCAGAGCTGATACGAAAGCCTAACCCAGCACGCAGTTGCCGCATATGACAACCCTAACTCTGGACAGCGAGCAGGAAGACGATGGACGCTGGCTGGCCGAGGTGCCTGAATTGCCTGGCGTCATGGTCTATGCCGATTCACGCGAAGAGGCCATCACCAAGGCTGAAATTCTGGCATTGCGCGTCCTCGCGGATCGCCTCGAACACGACGAAGCCCAACCCACGAACATCTCCATCATGGTGGCCGCCGCCGCATGAGTGTTTGGCCATCCACGAAGGCTAAGTGGCTGCCCATTTTTTACTTCCCGATAATCGCCCACCACGGGCCCTCAAATCGGGAAGAAGTTGATGGACAGTTGCTAAGCGCGTTTTGGCCGCATTATTGTGCATTGGCTGGCGTGTCAAAAGACAACACTCATCGCACAAAACGCTCGAACGTGATGGCTATCCAGATGTCGTGTTCGCGTTTCACGATCGCGAAGAAATCGGGCCTAGGATGCTGGCCCGAATGGCCAAACACACTGGCTTGAAACCAGAGGATTTATGAACGATCTCGAAACGGCGTCATACTGATCTTTTGAGTGCGCAAAATCTGCGTCCCTTCATTGCCAAGCAGATTAGAAGCGATCGCATCGTGCAACTGACCAAGCCCATGCGAAATTGCAGCAGTCCGGCGCTAGTCGAGGCGGTCAGGCCGGGTTTTCCGCGTTGCTTTAAGCCCTGGTTTCCTCGCCAGAAGTCATCGGCAACGCCATCGCATCCGCCAAGCTAGCCATCTCATGCAGCAGCCGTTTGTACTCCGGACTCTCTGGCGGCGCATAGTTGAAGTTCTTGAACAGCCCGGTCAGCTTGATGAAGAACTCGCGCGCGGCGCCTTTGCCGTCGAAATCATACTCGCGATGCACCAGCTCGTAGACCCGCTCGAAGGTCATCTGCTGCCGCTCGATCGGTACCGAGGCATCGACCTTGTCGAAGGCGTCTTGCTGCAGGAACACCATATCGACGAACAGCGCCTTCTGATAGATCAGATAGTCGGCCAGGGTCACGCCTTCCTCGCCGGTGACCTGCATCATCTGCTGTACGCGGTCGCCTTGGCGCAGTAACTCCTGAATGCGCTTGACCCGCGCGACCCAGCTCGGATCGATGTGCGCGCCATACCAGTCGGCGAGCTGGTCGAGATAGCGTGACCAGGAGATCAGCGGATCGATCGCCGGGTAGAAGCGCTTGTAGGCGCGATCATAAGACAGCCCCAGGAAGGTCTTCACCGTGCTCAGGGTCGACTGGGTGACCGGCTCCTCGAAGTTGCCGCCCGCTGGCGACACCGAGCCGATCATGGTCAGGCTGCCATGGCTGCCGTCGGCGGTGCGAAACACGCCAGCGCGCTCGTAGACGCTGCGGATCGAGGAGTCCAGATAGGCCGGGAAGGCCTCCTCGCCCGGGATCTCCTCGAGCCGACCCGAGGTCTCGCGCATCGCCTGCGCCCAGCGCGAGGTGGAGTCGGCCAGCAGCAGCACCTGATAGCCCATCTGCCGGTAATACTCGCCGAGCGTGATGCCGGTGTAGATCGAGGCCTCGCGCGCCGCGACCGGCATCGATGAGGTATTGCAGACGATGATGGTGCGGTCCATCAGCGAGCCGCCGGTCATCGGATCGGTCAGGCCTGGAAACTCGGTCAGGGTCTCGACCACCTCGCCGGCGCGCTCGCCACAGGCGACGACGATGACGATGTCGACCGACGAATGCTTGGCGATCAGATGCTGCAGCACGGTCTTGCCGGCGCCGAATGGCCCAGGGATGCAGCCGGTGCCGCCGCGCGCGATCGGGAAGAAGGTATCCACCAACCGGATGGTGGTGATCATCGGCTCGGACGGATACAGGCGCTCGATGGCGCGGGTGCGAAGCATGCGCTCGGTGAGCGGGCGGCGTACCGGCCAGCGCCGGGTCAGATCGAGCGAGCGTTCATGGCCATGCTGATCGCGGATGCGCACCACCGGGGTGTCGACGGTGACGCTACCCTCGCGAATCCAGGTCACCTCGACCTCGCCGAGTTGGTCGAAGGGCACCATGATCTTGTGCGAGAAGGTGCCCTCCTGCACGGTGCCGAGCACGCCACCGGCCTTGAGCTTGGCGCCGGCCTGCACACGCGGCACGAACGACCACTTTTTGCCCTGATCCAGCGCCGGCAGCTCGACCCCGCGCGGCAGGAAGGTGCCATGGCGCACGGCCAGACTCTCGAGCGGATTCTGCAGGCCATCGTAGACCTGACCGAGCAGACCTGGACCCAGGGTGACGGACAACAGATCGCCGCTCTGCACCACCGGATCGCCAATCGAGACCCCGGCGGTATCCTCGAACACCTGCACATCGGCGAAGCGACCACGCACCCGCAGCACCTCGGCCTTGAGCCGTTCCTGAACGCCGCTCTCCGACGGACGACGCGGCGCGATATAGACCACCTCGTTCTTCACCAGCGGCAGCGGCGCGCCCTCCTCGCTGCCACCCTCGATGGTGACCAAGGATTCCTGTACCGCGACCACGCGCGTCGGCACCGGCGTTGGGTGCGAGCCCGAGCCTGAGCCGGATGCTGGACCCGAGCCCGATGTCGTGTGCGCGGTCTCCGGCGATGGTTCAACCGCAGCCGCAGCCGCTCTGTGATCAGCCACAATCAGCACCCTCTCAGTGATTCAATCATCTTGGTCCACTCGCCATTCAAGCGTTCCCATCAATCCAAAAGGGCGCTTCATGCTTCGAGGCAGCAAAGCGACATGAATGTGCAAGAACCTCAGCAGCCGCATCGAGCAAGCACACTCATGCAGCGGTCTCGGCAAGCAGCGTCTCAAGCGCTTCGAGTCCAGCCCCGAGCCCGGTTTGGCGCTCAGCAGAGCGCCCCTCATGGAGTCCAGCCTCGACCAAATGATCAAAGCGCTCCAACGCCGCCTCGGCGTCGTAACGGGTCCAGCGCGCGACCAGGTCCCAGCAGGCGACATAGGCCACCACCGCCTCGAAATCGAACGTATGTTCGGCGCCGATGCGCTCGAGATGCGCCCATACGGTGCCGAGCAGCAGGCGCTCCAGCCCCAAGGCATCGTCGCGCTCGAGCAGGCGCTTGGCCTCGGGCAGCCAGGGGAATACCCGCTCCAGGCGAAAATGTGGCTCGCCCCAGTGGCGCCGGATCAGTGGCACCCAACGGCCGAAGCCCCAGCGCCGCCGCTCGGCGGGCGCAAGGCCACCGGCATGCCGATGACGCAGAGCGGCGACCAGGGTGCGCATCTCCAAGCGCCAGATGACCAGTTCGCGGACGAAGCCGTTACGGATCGCCGCAATGCCTTGCTCGGCCTGACGCACCAGGGCATCGTCATCGATCTCGAAACGCTGATCCTTCCAGGCGGTCAGCAACTCATACTGAGCCAGATCCTCGGCGTCCTCGGGCTCGAGCCAGCCTAGCCGCATCTCGAGGCGCAACCGTGACAGCGGCGTCTGCTTGGCGCCGAACAGCGGCCCATGCGCGGGCAGCGAGGTCAGCAGCGTCAGATAACGGTCGCTCGGTGCCATCGACTAGCGGCTCCAGCGTGCCGGCTTGGTCGCAGCGCGCGTCAGGATGCTGGCTGTGCGGGCGCGTCTGTGGGGCCGTGGACTGGCCATCATTTAACGGTCCCTTCCAGGATCGCTCGAAAGCGCGGCTGCAGATGCGCCAGGATCAGCTCGGCGACCTTCTCGTCGCTGAGATCGATCTCGATCTGCTTGTTGCGCAGCCGGATGCGGATACCATGCGCCTCGTCGTCGGAGACCTGGAAATTGACCCCTTCCTCGAGCACCTCGGAGGCCACAGCCAGCACGAAGTGGGAGAGCGAGCCCTCGCGCAGCTCGAGCGGATTGCGGCGCAGTTCCTCGATGCCGATCAGCTCGCGCGGCAGCACGATCTCGACCTGATCGCCGGGCGCGATGCCGGCCTCGTCGCGGCCGCGCCGCGCCACCTCCAGGATCAGCTGCTGCAGGAACTCCTCGCGCTCGAGTTCGGTGGTGATCAGGCGCCGGACCTTCTCGCTGATCGCGCCGGTCAGCACCGCGGTCATCCGCAGTACGGTATCGCGCATGGCCAGGCGCAGCGCGTCTTCACCGGCGGTCTTGAGGGCCGCGGCCTCTTGGCGGGCGTCACTGAGCAGCCGCTCGGCCTCGGCCTCGGCCTCGGCGCGGATGCGCGTGGCTTGCTGGCGCGCCTCCTGCTCGATCCGCGCCGCCTCGGCGCGACCCTTGGCAACGCCCTCATCGCGCAGGCGTTGGATCAGGGCGTCGACCCCGGCCGAGGTGGCGCTCGCCGGGGGTCTCTCGCGGGCGGTGTCGCGGCTCATCTCGCGGGCTGTCTCGCGCTTGGGCTCAGTCATTGAACGCTCCCGGGGGAAACCTTGCCATTCAGGGGGATCGTGCCGCGCGAGGGCGGCAGGACGCACCACTGTAGGGGCGAATGGATTCGCCCCCTTGGGTGTACGGATAGGACGGATGTCGAGGATGTCGCGGCGAATGAATTCGCCCGTACAAGGCTTGCCGCCATGCTGAATGGGAGACTCATGTCCGGAAATCGCCTTAAGCCGGAATGTTGCCAGCAAGCACCAGCGCGAAGACGAACACGAACACCGAGAAGCCCTCGACGATCGCCGCCGGCGCCAGCGACAGGCCAAAGATCTCCGGCTTCACCTTCATCGCCTGGATCGCCGAGGCGCAGGCGCGACCCTGCAGCACGCTGGCATAGAGCAGCGCGATGCCGGCCAGCAGGCCGATGCCGAACAGGCCGGGCGCGGCGGTGTCGGTGACCTCGCGCTGCAGCGTGAACATGATGACGATGCCGTAGATGACGCCGGTCGAGGGCATCACCGAGACGCCGAGATAGCGGCCATGGCCAGATTCGGTATCGACCATGGCACCGATCGCCGCCTGGCCGGCGATGGCGCAGCCGATGATGCTGCCGATGGCGCCCAGTGCCAGGGCGCCGTACATGCCCGCCCAGCCGAGCGCGATAACCAACTCGTTCATTCGATGCTCTCCGTCTTCTTGAAGGGGCGGAAGGGATAGCCCTCGCCGGACAACGCCCAATTGTAGAATTCGATGTAGTTCAGCCGCAGCCCGTGTACCACGCCGCTGACCAGCCCCAATGCTAGATTCAGGCTGTGCCCGATCAGCAATAGCAGGATCTGCAGCAGCAGCCCAAGCCCGGGCACGTCGGCATCGACCCGTACCGCCAGATCATTGAAGGTCAGCGCCAGCGAGGCCGAGGCGAGACCGAGCGCGAACAGCCGCAGATAGGAGAGGGTGTCGCCGAAGATCTTGGTCACCTGGGTCAGCGCCAGCATGCCGTCGAGGCCGCGCCAGAGCAGCGAGCCAAGGCCGTTGATCGGCCGCTCACTGCTGCCGATGAACACCAGCAGCAGGCCGACCGCGATGCCGCCGTAGCCGAGCCATTCGATGGTCGCGACCCGGGCCGCTGGCGCTAGGCTCAGCCCCAGCCAGAGCCCGAACCCGCTGAGCGCCACCAGGCTCCAGCCGATCGGCGTCAGTGCCTGCGGGCGTGGCCAGCGCTTGCCGACCTGGACCAGATTGGCCAGCACCAGATGCAGCACGCCGATGCCGACCGAGAGCCGCATCATGCTGTCGAAGTCCTGGATATCGAGCAGGTGCAGCGGTGCCAGCAGGCTATCGGGCGGTGGCGCGACGCCAAAATAGCTGCCAATCAAGACCCCCCAGGCGAACGAGGTGGCGGTGATGCTGCTCGCCAACACGCGGAAGCGACGGCCCTTGGTCGAGCCGCCGAGCTTGCGCCAGAACAGCAGCAGCCCGAGGCCGAGCAGGGCGGCATAGCCGGCATCCGAGAGGATCATCGCGAAGAACAGCGCGAACGAGAAGAACAGGATGCGGCTCGGATCGAAGCTGTCGTAGGCCGGCATCTGGTAGAAGCCGACCAGATCCTCGCCGGCGCCGAGGCGCTCCGGGTTGGTGAGCAGGGTGGGCGGGGCGTCGCCAGGTTCGGGGTCTTCGATCAGCAGCGCTAGCCCCTGCTCGGCGGCCAACGCCTCCACCGCCGGCACCCGCGGCAGACCGACCCAGCCTTGCACCGCGAACAGGCCATCGGCGTCGCGGGTCAGACTCTGGGCATGGGTCAGCACGGCCTGATCCTCGGCGCGGGCAAAGTGCTTGCTGAGCAGATAGATCCAGCGCGTCAAGGCGCGCCGATCGGCCTCCAGCGCCTCCAGCTCCAGCTCGGCGGCCTCCAGCTGTTGCTCGACCTGGCTCAACGACAGGGCGCCGGTGTGGGTGCGCGGCACCGGTAGCGCGTCGGGGGGCGGCTCCTCCGGCGCGATCACCACCAAGAACGCCTCGCGGTTGTCTTGGTGCACCACCTGCCAGGGCAGAGTCAGGCCCTCGAGTTCCTTCAGACGTCGCAAGGGCACCGTATAGAACCAGAGCTTTTCGCCGGCCAGCGCCTCGCCCGGCGGCAGGCTGAAGTCGCCCCAGGGCGCGAGGGCCTTGGCGCGCTCGGCGAGCGCGTCGCGCCGGTCGAGGGTGGCGCGGATCTGATCCTTATTGGCGAGCACCGAGCGGATGGTCGTGGCCAAGTCGAAGCCGGCTTCGTTATGCACCTGGCGCCGCTTCTCCGGCTCATCGAGGAGATAGCGCAGTGCCTGCCGCGCCTCGACGGCGTGCTCGGGTGGCAACGTCTCCGGCTGCGAGGAGGCCGGCGCCAGTGGCACCAGATGCAGGCAACCGAGCGCCTGTAGCCGGTCCATCACGACCGGCTTTTGCGCTTGGCTGCCGACCAGCGACAGCCGTTTCAGTGGCTCGATGGCCATCTTAGCCTAGCCCCTCCGCGGCGCGTTTCTTCTTGGCGATCTTCGAGCGCACCACCGCCGCGCGCTCGGCATCGGAGAGTGCGATGCGGATGCGCTTGATGTTGGCCCGAGTCCGCGGGATCAGCACCTTGTCGAACAGGTTGACGCGCTGGGTGACGGTGCGCACGGCCTGATCGAGCAGCGCCAAGCGTTGCTCGGCGAGGCGCAGTTGCAGGCGCAGTCGCAGCGCCTCGCGCAGGCTGTCGATCAGCGGTTCGATCCAGTGCGGCTTTGACAGATAGCCGTAGGGGCGCACCGCAATCCTCAGCTCGGCCAAGGTGGGCAGCCAGGTGCCCATGCGGTTCTCGCGGCCCAGCTCGACCTGCTCGACCTGGACCAGGGTGTCGAGGTTGATCTCCTCGTTGGCGAGCATCGGCAGGCGCTCGGCGACCCGCTGTTTGAGCGCCTCCAGCCGCGCCTCCAGCGCCCGTCGCTCGGCCAGCTCGCGCGCCCGCTCGCCCATCAACTGCTTGCGCTTCATGTCCAACGACGGCAGGAACTGCTGATAGCTCTTCAGCTGCTGCGACTGCTGCGACAGCGAGGATTTGCTCAGCGAGACCTTGGCCATGACTTAGCGCCGCGCCGTGGCGTCGGCGATCTCACGCGGAAAATACTTATCGATCAACGGCTGCTTCATCAGCAACTCCTCGGGCTCGAAACACTCGGCCATGGTCTGCCAGCACAGGTCCAGTGCCTGCTCCAGCGGCAGGCTGACATTGATGTCCATGAACCGCTCTCGAAACAGGTCGCCGAAGCGCAGCAGTTTCTGGTCGAAGTCGCTCAGCTCGAAGGCCATCGCCTGCTTCTGCTGCGCATCCTTGGCGCCGGAGTAGAAGCGGATCATGGTGTTCATCACTTGGCCATGATCCTCGCGCGTGACCTTGCCGATCACATGCTGCTTCAGCCGCGACAGGCTGCCGAACGGATCGAGCACGCCATCGTGCAGATAGAACTGGCCCTCGGTGATGTAGCCGGTGTTATCCGGTACCGGATGGGTCACATCGCCACCGGGCATGGTCGTGACGGTGAGGATGGTCAGCGAACCGCCTTCGCGATAGTCGGCGGCCTTCTCGTAGCGGCGCGCCAACTGCGAGTAGAGATCGCCCATGTAGCCGCGGTTGGAGGGTACGGCTTCCATGGCGATGCCGACCTCCTTCATGGCGTCGGCATAGGCGGTCATATCGGTCAGCAGCACCAGCACGCGCTTGCCTTCCTCGAGCGCGAACTTCTCGGCCACCGCCAAGGCCATGTCTGGCACCAGCAGCCGCTCGACCACAGGGTCGGCGGAGAGGTTCACGAACATCACCGTGCGGGCGAAGATGCCGGCATCCTCGAACTGGCGGCGGAAGAAATAGTAGTCGTCGAAGATCAGCCCGAGGCCGCCAAAGACGATGATATCGGCATCGGCCTGCACGCCAATGCGCGCCAGCAGCTGGTTGTAGGGCTCGCCGGCAACCGAGAAGATCGGGATCTTCTGGCTCTCGACCAGGGCGTTGAAGACATCGATCATCGGCACATCGGTGCGGATCATCTTCGACGCCAGCAGCCGCCGCGCCGGGTTCACCGAGGGGCCGCCGGTCGGGATCTTGGGCTCGTCATCCAGCTCGGGGCCGGCATCGAGCAGGCCGCCATCGCCGCGGAACACGCGGCCCAGGATATTCATCGAGTAGGTCGCGCGCATGGCATGGCCGAGGAACTGCACGGTCGAGGCGGTGGAGACGCCCTTGGTGCCGGAGAACACCTGCAGCGAGACCAGATCCTGATCGATCTTGATCACCCGCGCCAGCGAGCGAAAGCCATCGACGCCCTCGACCAGCGCCAGGTCGTCATAGGCGATGGTTGGCGCCTCGGCGCTGGCGCGGGCGACGCGCACCTTGAGCAGATCGCCGACGATCTCGAGGATGTCGGTATAGCGGGTCAGTGTGTGGGCCATGCGATCTCCTCGGATCTCCTTGCGGCTTCGCCAGCGTTCAGAATGTCGATCGGTGCTCGCCGTCGCTTGGTCGCAACATTAGCCCCCAATGAGCTTCGCTGCAATCTTGGTTTGGCCTCTGGATTGGCCAGCCGAGGCGAGTATTCAGAGTGGCACGACAGTCTTGCAAGCGAAAACAGAGTGAAGCGAGCGATGGAGGGTTACTTTTTGGACCTTAATGGCACTATAATGACCTTCCTGAGCCATATTGTGAGAGGTTGCCATGGCCACCAACGTGAAGCTGTCCGAAGCCTTGGTTGAGAGCGCCAGGCGCTATGGCACGATCGAGCATCGCTCCGTGCCCAAGCAGATCGAATATTGGTCGCAGATCGGTAAGATCGCCGCTGAAAATCCTGACCTGCCCTTCAGTGTGATCCGCGAGATCCTGATTGCGGATCAGGAAGATCCCGTCGGCGAGTACCCTTTCGGCTAATGCGCATCCTGGTTACCCGGACCTTCGAGCGCACCCTCAAAAAGCTGCATCCCCAACAAAAGGCGGCGCTCGATGAGGTCGTGCGGACCATTGCCAGCCAGCCGGACGCCGGTGAAGCCAAAGTCGGCGATCTCGCGGGTGTGCTGGTCTACAAATTCCGTATGGGCAAGATGCGATGCCTACTGGCCTACCGGGTGTTGGACGAGAACACACTCAAACTGCTCATGCTGGGTCCGCACGAGAACTTCTACCGCGATCTCAAGCGGCTGGATAGCTGATAGCTGACCGAGAGCGGCAGGCGCCAGAACCTTAGCGTTTCGAGTCCAGTCCGGAAGTGACCAGAAGTGACCAAGGGCGAATGCGCGGTTTGCTGATTGCTGAGCTTTGATCGCCGATCCCGCGGCTGTTTTAGGTCGAGCAACTGCAAGCGCTCGCATGCTGGCGTAACATTCCGATCTCTTTGCGCTGCAGGATTGGACGATGCCGAACGACCCGCTGAATGCCGACATGACCTCTGCGTCGATGCCAGATCCTGATATTGCCGTTTTTGCGGAGACTGCAGCGTCTGGCGAATCAACAGAGCCTGCCGACTCGGGTCAGCAAGCCGATCCGCTGCTGCTCGACAGCGAGCAGATCCAGGCGCTGGCGGAGCCATCGGTGGTGCGTGCTGGGCTTCGGCATTGCAACGAACTGCGGGTGACGGCGCTCGATCGGGCGCCGAACGGGCTTTATGCCCGCGTTGAGGATGCTGAGACTGAGGAACAGCTTGAGGTCGAGATTACCATCGACGCCGCTGATGCCATGGAGGCTCATGCTGTTCCTGGCGCTGCGAGTGCTGCTGATGCTCCAGGCACTCCCGGTGTTGGGAGTGCTGCCGATGCTGCCGATGCTGCGAATGCTGGGAGTGCTGCCGGTACCGCGGATGCGGCCGATGCACTGGATGCCGAAGCTGTTGCAAAGGGCGATGCCAATGCCGCCAGGCGCGCGGTCGGCAGAGGCAACGCCAGGCTGCTCGCCGGCTGCCAATGCGATGGCTGCGACGACGGCGCCTTTTGCGTGCATGCGATCGCCGCGCTCTTCGCCTATGCCAAAGGCCAGGGCCAGGCGCCAACGGACCCGGCGCTGCTCGCCGACGCCCAACGCTCGGCACTGGAGGAGCGGCTTGCCAAGGCCCGCGCCGAGGTTCATGTCGAGCCGCTGTCGGACTCGGCCAAGGCGGCAGGCTATGGGCTGTGGCGGGCGCGCTCGCTGCAATCGGCGACCCACTTCTCGAGTGATTACCGTGTCCATATCCGCGCCTTCGATCGGCGCGCCAACTATTGCACCTGCCCAGATTTCGCGACCAACGAGCTGGGCACCTGCAAGCATGTTGAAGCGGTCCTGCATCGGTTGCGCAAGCGCCGCGACTTCAAGCGCATTGCCCAGCAGCCGCCACCACGCGGCGCGGTGTTCTTGGATTGGGAGGGCGCGCAGGCGCCGAGCATCCGCCTGCATCGCGGCGCCGAGACCGCGACCGACCTGCTGCCGCTGCTCCAAGAGCATTTCGATGCCGATGGCCGGTTCCGGCGGCGGCTGCCCGACGATTTCCTGCGCTTTGCCGACCAGGTCGCCGAGCGTGGCGATCTGGAGATCGGCGACGACGCGCTCGGCTATGCCCGCCGGCTGGCGGAGGATGCCGCGCGCGCGGTGCGTGCCGCCGAGATCGGTGAGCGCATCCGTGACAGCGGCGGTCGACTGCCGGGGGTGCAGGCCAAGCTCTATTCCTATCAAACCGACGGCGTCGCCTTCCTCGCCGGTCGCGGCCGAGCCCTGCTCGCCGACGACATGGGTCTGGGCAAGACCCTGCAGGCGATCGCTGCCGCCTATTGGCTGCATCGCAACGATGGCGTCGAGCGCGTGCTGGTGGTCTGCCCGGCCTCGCTGAAACTGCAATGGGCGCGCGAGATCCAGCGCTTCACCGACGTCGATGTCCAGGTCGTGCAAGGGCCGGTGGCGGCGCGCGGCGTGCAGTATCGCAAGGGACGCGGCTTCTTCGTCGTCAACTACGAGCTGGTGATGCGCGATCTCAGCATCATCAATGCCGACCTGCGCCCGGACTTGCTGATCCTTGATGAGGCCCAGCGCATCAAGAACTGGCGCACCAAGATTGCCAGCGCGGTCAAACAGATCGGCTCGCGCTACGCCTTCGTGCTCACCGGCACGCCGCTCGAGAATCGCCTGGAGGATCTCTACAGCCTGCTGCAGGTGATCGACCCGCGCGTGCTGGGGCCGCTGTGGCGCTACCTGGTCGATTTCCACATCACCGATGATCGCGGCAAGGTGCTCGGCTACCGCAATCTCTCCGAGCTGCGGCGGCGGCTGGCGCCGGTGATGTTGCGGCGCGACCGCAGCCTGGTGCGTGATCAATTGCCAGAGCGCATCCTGACCCGCGTCGACGTGCCGATGTCGGATCTGCAGCAGGAGATCCACAATGACGCCATCAATGCCGCGGTGATCCTGGCGCGGATCATGCAGCGGCGCCCGCTGACGCCGGGCGAGCAGAACCGAATGATGGCAGCGCTGCAACGGGCGCGGATGGCCTGCAACGCGGCGGCGCTGGTCGATCCGGAGTTGGCGCAGAAGCGGCACGGCAGCAGTGCGCCCAAGCTCGATGAGCTAGAGACGCTGCTTGACGAGGTTTGCCGGCTGGCTGGCCTCAAGGTCGTGGTCTTCTCGCAGTGGGCGGTGATGACCGAGCTGGTCGAGCAGCGCGTGCGCGCGATGCGGCTCGGCAGCGTGCGTCTGCACGGTGGGGTGCCGACCGCCAATCGCGGCGCCCTGATGGACCGCTTCCGCGACGATGACGCGATTCAGGTCTTCATCTCCACCGATGCCGGCGGTGTCGGCCTGAACCTGCAAAACGCCGCGGTGCTGATCAACCTGGATATCCCCTGGAACCCGGCGGTGCTTGAGCAGCGCATCGCGCGCGTGCATCGGCTCGGCCAGCGGCAGAAGGTGCAGGCGATCCTGCTGGTGGCGCCGGAGTCCTATGAGGAGCGGGTGCTGGGGCTGGTGCAGGGTAAGCGCGAGCTGTTCGATAACGTGGTGCATGCGGATGCGACCGAGGATGTAGTCAGTGTTTCTAAGCGGCTTGCGGAGGTGTTGGCGGATGATTTGACGCGTGCGTCGGCATCGGCTGAGGGGTCGGTGGACTCGACGGCGGCGACCGATGACAGCGCCGGGGCAGAGGGCGCGACCGCAGCGGCAACCGATGAGACTGCGGGAGGCAGTCCGCCAGGGGCGAGACTCGGCGACGCGCTGGGGAGCGAGCGGACTGTTGAGACGGACGCTGCAGGTGCGCACGCTGAGGAGCCCGAGCGTGGTGGGCAGGCTGGTGCCGCGGATACAACAGGCTCCGCGGGCACAGCTGGCGCGGAGTCCGATGCTGCGGAGTCCGATGCCGCAGGCGGGGCTGGCGCGGGAACCGGCGCGGAGTCCGAGGCTGCAGGCGCGGCTGGCACGGAAACCGGCACGGAGCCCAACGTGATAGGCACGGTTGGCGCTGAAACCGAGTCCGATGCCGAGCAGGGGCGGCTTGCGGCCGAGTCGGCGCGGCGATCTTCGTCCTCCACGGCAAGGCTGCGCCCAGACCTCGATGACGCGGTGCGCGACTGCGTGATCGCCCTGCAGACGCAATTCGGCCCACGCATTCAGCGCATGCTCGCTCAGCGTCGCCGCGACAGCGGTCTTGGCGTGGGCATGGGCGGCCTGCTGGTGGTGCTGGATCGAGTCGAAGCGGCCGACGACGAGATCGCCGCCGGGCTCAGCGAGCGGGTGCCGGTCGCGCTGATCGATCGTCGCACCCTCGCGAGTCTGGGCCGACTCGGTCAGGCCTCGCCGGTGGCTGAGGCAGAGCCGGTGTTTGACGGCGAGGCTGAAGACGCCGACGCCGATGGCGCCCTGGAGGCACCGGTCGAGCCACCCCTGCTGCGCAAGGCGCGCGAAGCCATCGATGCCGCGCGCCTGCTGATCCAACAGCGTTGCCCAGGGCCGGCGATGGACTTGATGCTCTCCGCTCTGCTTGCTGCCGCCGCCCACCGCGTCGGCCGCGCTGATCCGCCGAGCCCATCGCAGGCCGGCATCTGGCTCTATGGTGAGGTGCTACCCGCTGGTCTGTTGGAGCAGCCGGACGTCGCCCTGCTGATGCGCGCCATCGCGCTGGGCCAAGGCGCCGATGCGGTGCCGGAGGCGCTACTGACGGCGCTCGCCGACGATGCGGCAGCCTTTATCGAGGGCGCTGCGAGCGCCTGAATCCGCAGTGAATTTATGCGGCAATTAACGGGCGAATGCGCGCGACTTCAGACGCAAGCGCCTGCTTGGCTTCCCACAGATCAACGGCACGCTGAGCCTTGAGCCAGAATTCAGCGGAGTTACCAAACAGTCGGGCCAGGCGAATCGCCATCTCGGGACTGACCGCCCGTCGCTCACGTAAAAGCTCATTCACTGATTGCCGTGAGACACCCAGCGCCTCCGCCAGGGTCGATACGCTTAATCCATAGTCAGGAGCGAAATCTTCCCGCAGCATTTCTCCTGGGTGAGTTGGTTTCCGTTGAATCCCCGTGTTTTCAAAAGTCATGGGTCACACTCCGATTAATGGTCATCGCAGACCTCGACTTCAAACGCGTCACCATTCTCAAATCGGAAACAAATGCGCCATTCGTCATCCTACCTCGGGCATGCTGTCGTTACCCAACCGCGAAAGGCGCGCAGTGCGGCACTGCGTCCGTCTACCCGGCTGCGCTCGAGAAATCGGGGGATCGCATCAGTGAGTGCAAAGCCAGGGAATTGGTCGCTGCGCTCGGTCTCGAGATAGCCATCACCCCGCAGGCAATAGATGTGCAGGCGAGTGCCATCGAAACGCCACAGCTCCGGGATGCGCAAGGCGGCATAGATCGCCCGGTGGTCGCGCCTGGTGGTAATGTCGATCTCCAATGCAAGGTCCGGCGGCGGATCGACGCTCAGATCGATCCTGCGCTTGCCGCGGATTGCGGCCTCGTGGGCAATGTAGAAGCACTGATCCGGCTCGACGCCTTTGGCGACAGCTGGGCTGCGGAGCGTCGTCGAGCCGATGCTGCGAAACTCGATGTCGAGCATCTCAAGCAGCGCCCTGATCAAATCACCAATGATCTCCTTATCGTCTTCGTGCTCTAGTAGCGGCGTCATCAACTCCAACACCTCGGCATCGTAAGCCAGGCGCATGCCCGGGCGATCCCCCATTTGTTCCAGAAAGGTCTCGAAAGAGGCCCAATCCACGGTTTCCAGCAGGACGGATTGACCAGGTGGAACAACAATCTGCGACGGATGGATCATTACATCGGAACCTGGTTGAAGATGCCTAGCGAATGTGACTAGCAATTGGCTCGGCGGAGGTCTAAGATTGAAGAGAAGCTATTGACATGATCAATTTAGACTCAAGGCAATAGGCTCATGGTCAATCTCGTAGGCTTCAATAAGATCGCCGATAACGGCGATCAACGAGTATAGAGGATGCTCTGCGTCGTCGCGCACAACGTCTAGCAGACTGTTAAGCATAGTGATCGCTTGCTCGTAGTCGATTTCAGACTCGATATGATTGATGGGGGCCAGTGACTGGAGCGACTGCCAAGCTGGAACCAGCTGCTGCATATCAATGACTGGATTCATACTTTTCTCCAAGCATTTCTATCATATTCTGCATGGGTCATCACATGACGCACATAAAGTCGTTGCTTGTCGTAATGAATGACTGTGGCTAGACGATAGCGATTTCCGCCAACATCAAAGATCGTTACTCCATCGACGTAATCAGCCGAACCGAATGTCTGCCGCAGCTGTGAAAAAGAGTACGCTTCGCATTTCGATGCCTTTTTGAACCAGTCCTCCAGCAATCCCTTTGACTCAGGGTGTATTTGCCAAAAATCTCGCAAGGGCTTTTTGGATATTACACGCATTTGTAATCGGTTATTGTGAGTTATCTATTTGCTAGTTTAGCTGATCACGCGCGCGTTGTGAGTGAGCGTCTTGCTCCTTAGGGCCTAGCGGCAGCCTGAATCGGCATCAAGCGCTCAGCCTTGGTGAGGCTGCGAATGATGGGGTCGAGGCGCTTCAGGTCCGCGGGGAGATCCCGCAGCGCGGCCTCGGCGGCGGCGCGATCGGCGTAGGCGCCAATCAGCACGGCGTGCCAGCGGGTTGGTTGCCCGTCAGGCTTGATCTTAAGTGCGCGGCCGACTAGGCCTTCGTCCTGGGCGAAGCGCGCGAGGCTGTCGGCATCGCGGAAGCTGATGAGCTGGATGCTGAAGCGGGCGCTCTGGGGGATTTCGACGGCGCTCGCGTTTGGGGTTGCCGTCGCTGCACGCAAGTCGGGCTCGGCAGCCGTTGCTGCGGCCTTTGGTGCTAAACCGGCTGATGCTTCAGATTGTGAGGCAGACTGACCCTCTTGGTTTATCGCTGGTTCCATCTTAGGCCCCATGGCCGATTCTTGCTCTGAACCCAATGAGCCTAGCGACTGGCTTGCACGACGCTCTAGTGTCGCTGCCGAGGTTTCAGCAGTGACTGCATTGACGTTGTTGCCAGCGGCATTGGAATCATTGATCGTCGCCGAGGCTGCAAACTGTTGAGCGGGTTCTGGTTCTGGCCCTGGCGCCGATCCCGATTCCGATTCTGCTCCTGCTCCTGCTCCTGCTCCGGGGCCGGGTCTGGCTGCAGTCTCGGCATCAGCGCTCTCGCTGATCCCTGGCCCAGCCTTTGCCAAACTTGACTGAGCCGCCGTTTCGGATGCAGGCCGCGTCTCAGTATCCATTCCATTGACCTTCGGATCGCTCGGCCGGGTTGCGGTTGCCGTCGAGGTCGGTGCCTGCGCCTGCGCCGGTTCAGTGGGCGATGACACTGATGCTGGCACTTGCACTGGCGCTGTCAGAGTTGGCGTTGCCGTCGGCGCCGTCGTCTTCGGAGTCGATGTCGATAACGGCGTCGATGTCGATGACGGCACCTGCGCAAGCACCGCGGTCGGCTCCATGCCAGTACCCTCCCGAGCGACATCGATCCGCTCGATCGCGATAAAGGCCAGCAGGACTATCGCCGCTGCCGCAATCCGCCAGATCGGCGCGCGCGGCGCGGGCTTGTGCTGCAGCCCAAGCAGCGAGCTGTAGATCGGCCTTCCGCCCAAGCCCTCAGCGGTGAACGTGGCGCTGAGGCAGGTGAGGATGATCGGCAGCGCCAAGGCCTGGGCGCCGGTCAACTCGATCACCAAGATGATGCCCGTGAGCGGCGCGCGAACGGTCGCGGCAAAGAGCGCGCCCATCGCGGCCACGGCAAACACCTCGGGTGCTAGCGCCAGCGCGGGTGCCGTGATCGAGACCAGTGCCGCGAAGGCCGCGCCGCAGAGGGTGCCGAGCGCGAGCATCGGCGCGAAGATGCCGCCCGGCAGCCCGAGACCATAGCTGCCGACCGTGGTCAGCAGACGCACCGCCAGCAACGCGAGCAGGAAGAAGAGCGCCGGCTGGCCATGCAGCAGATGCTCGACCAGGGTCTCGCCGCCGCCGACCGTGGCCGGCGCAAACCAGATCAGTGCGCCCAGGATCAGCCCGGTCAGCGCCGCCGCGACATAGGCCCCCGGCGTGCCCAGCGCCCGATAAGCCGCGACCGAGCCCAACAGCAACCGGTTGAACAGCACGCCAAGCGCGCCGATCAGCACGCCGAGCAGCAGGAACAACGGCAGCGCGTCGAGCGGCGCCATGTCCAGGTTCGGCATCGGCATATCCGGACCTTGTCCAAGCATCCAACCGCTGACGATCACCGATGCACAGCAGGCCAGGATCACCGACTGGATGGTGGCAAAGCGATACTCAAAATGCTCGCGCAGCTCCTCGGTGACGAAGACGATGGCGGCGAGCGGCGCATTGAAGGCCGTGGCCAGTCCGGCGGCGGCACCGGCCGCGATGAGCGCGCGATTGGCCCCGGGACGTCGCCCCAGGCGCTCGCTCGCGAGCTGCCCCAATGCAGCCCCCATGTGGATGGTCGGTCCTTCCCGACCCAGCACCAGGCCGGAACCCACGGCGAGGGTGCCGGCGATAAACTTGATCGGCAGCACCCGCTGCCAGCGCAGTGTCCGCTCGCCGGCGAGGATCGCCTCGACCTCTTGCACACCGCTGCCGGCGGTTTCCGGCGCGAATCGGCGCACCAGCCACATCACCGTGACCAGCACCAGGGCGCCGAGCAGCATGAGCAGCAGCCAGCCGGGGACCGGTGCCGTGCTGAGCAGCCCGTGCAGCAGGTCTCTGCTGGATGCGGCCTGATCGAGCAGGAAATGGAAGGCGCCGCCGATGAGTCCGGCGAAGACGCCGACGAACAGGGCCGCGAGATAGAGTCGCCAGGGAAAAGACATCGCGCGTGGCTCGTGGCTCGTCGCTAGCGCGGACGCCTGAGTAAGGGATCAAACGTCATCGGTATCGCTTCACTCAGCGAAGCCAGATCAGCAGCACCTGGCGACCAGCTAGGTGTTTTGGTTGTTCTTGCACTGGTCCTTGGAGACGCTCCAGCAACAGCGTCCTGCTTTGCGAATGACGCTGGGATGATGAGCGGAAAGATGAGCATGGACAGTGATCGTGACGGTGACAGCGAGAGCGATTTAGGTTTTGGCCTGACCCTGCCCCGACCGGTTGAGCAGGGCGATGAGAAGGGCCAGCAGCAGGGCGATGACCCCAAACAGCCCGAGCGCCGCCATCCAGGGGTTGAGCTGGCGCAGCACGGCGACCAGCGCATCGAAGTGTAGATCCAGATAATACACACCCAGCGCCCAGAAGCTGGACCAGAGCACCGCGCCGGCGACATTCAACAACAGGAAGCGCAGCCAGTGCATCTGCAGCGCGCCGGCGAAAAGTCCCATCAGCTGGCGCGGGCCATCGACGAAGCGGCCGAAGAGCAGCAGCCAGCCGCCATAGGTGTTGAACTTCCGTTCGATGCCCGCGAGGTGCTGCGCGGGGATCGGCAGCCGATTCAGGACCACGCGCCCGCCAAAGCGGCCGATCAGGTAGCCGATGGCCTGGCCGAGAGAGGTCGCGACGATGGTGACGAGCAGCAGCAGACCGATGTTCAGCCGGCTGTCCGGCACCGCGGCGACCAGGGCGCCTGCCTCCAACAGCGTCTGACCCGGCGCCGGGATGCCGAGGCCCTCGATGCCGACGGCGGCGAACACCGCCCAGTAGCCGTAGCGCTCCAGATAGGGCTCGACACGGAGGATGTCGGCCTCGATCGCCTTGGCCAGCCGGTGGGCACGCGCATCGATCTTGTCGGTGCCGGATTGGGCGAGGTCTTCCGGCTTCGATGCCTCGGTGCGACTGACAGGCGACTGGGCGGTGTCGGCTGGCTGAGCAAGCGCTCGGTCTGCGCCTGCGCCCAGGTCGGGGCCGATCCAAAGACCCAAGGTCAGCGTCAACAAGAGTGCAACGCGCATGAGATTAGCAATCCTCAGGGAGCCGGCGATCCGCCTCGGCGCGATGTTTGGCGCCGATGAAGGCGGCATGCGGCACGTAGATCAGCTCGGCGACCTTGCGCACTAGATGTTCCTCGAGGCTGCTCAGGCGCTGATCCGCATAGGCGACGCGCCAGAGTGACTCGATCAGGCTGGTCTTTTCGTCCGCGGTGAAGTGCTCGTTGATCAACCGCGTGAACTGAAAATAGTCAGTGGCATCGCGACGCTCCGCATCGGCGCAGGCGAGCAGGGCATCGGTCTCCTCGCGGGTGAGGCCAAAATCCTCGCGCACCAGGGTGGCGACCAGCTCACGGCCAAGCGCGGCGGATGGCTCCGACTCCATGTGGGTCATCTCCAGCATCAGTGCCGCGCTGGCACACCGCATGGCATGATCGCGATCGAACGGATCATCCCTGGTCGAGCGCTGGATGACGTCATCGAAAAAGCGGCGGATCTGGTCAAGCATGGATTTTGGCTTCGCGAACAAGGGCGGATTTGGCAATAGTCTAGTGGAAATCGGGCGATGTCAGCTTTATTTACACCTGTTGGGTGTGGCGAGAACAAATTAAGCTATTGTTTTTAAATAAATTTATCTCATTTCCCTGGCCTTTGCTAGGGGGCTCGTCTCGAAATTGGTCAGAAGCAGTGTCAGGTTTTTTTACGCCTATCGAAGGGAGGTGTTGGAAAAGCAAGATACTGTTTTATAAGGATTATTTAAAAATTTTTGGGTCTATTCTTGGTTTGCTGCGCAAAAATCGGCTAGAAACAGCGTCAATTTTTTTTACACTCATGCGTCTCAGCGCCGGCAGCATCCATAGCCCCCTACTTAAATAAGTATGCGTTCACGCTGGTACAGAAATTGCCTTGCATTTTGAGCCTCAGTTTTGGGTTTGTTCGGCTTTGTTGGTTTGATTTAGTGATCAGTGCCGTTCGCGGTGAATGGTGCGTGGACAAAATTTTGGAACATAGGGGGATCTCGTGAAAGTGCCAGGGTTTAAACAGAAGCTTCTGCATGTCGCCATCCTGACCGCGCTCGCTGCGGCAAGCGCACCAGCGCGCTCGCAGACGACTTGGAATGGTGGGTCAGGCAACTGGGACGAGGCGGCCAACTGGTCAGCGGGCACCCCAAATGACACGACAGATGTGGTTGTTGATGACACGGTTGGCATCGACTCGACAGTCACCGTCGACACGGCCGCCAACGCGCAAAATCTCACCATCGATACTGGTGATCAGGTAGATGTCACCGATGGCGCAAGCCTGGCCATCCACGGCGACACGACTGGGGCGATTGTTGAAAACAACGGCACCCTGTCGCTGAGTTCCGCTGGGAACACAACCACCCTCGAACTCACCAACCCGTCCACTGCCTTCACGGGCACTGGTGTCCTCAGCCTCAGTGATAGTCCTAACAATCTTATTACCGCAAGTTCGCCATCCAGCACGCTGGTGAACGATGCCCTTCACAGCATCCAAGGCGCTGGGCGGATTTCAGGCCTCAGCCTATTCAATCTTGGCCTCATCGATGCCAACCATGGCTCCCCGTTGATCCTGGATCTGCTGGAGGAGGCACCCTCATTCAATTTAGGCACTCTCCAAGCCAGTAACGGCGGAACGCTTGAGTTTAACGCTGCCCCTCTCGAAAATGCCGGCCTGATCCAGGCGGTCGCCGGCTCGACGGTGGACCTCAGCAGCAATACAGTCGTCAACAACGGTACTACTGGCCTGATCCAAGCCACTGAAGGCTCCACGATCACACTTGGCAACAATGTTTGGGTCACCGGCGGGCGACTCTCCACGGCTGACTCCAGTGTGATTGAGGTTTACAGCAGCGGTCATAACAGCTCAGCGAGGCTGACCAACGTCGTCAATGAAGGCCGCATCGAGGTGCAGTGGGGCGATGGCCTGACGCTGGAAGGCACCATCACTAACACCGGCACCATTGGTCTGAGTCCAACGGCAGGGTCTGGCTCTCTGCACATTGACGATGGCGCCACCACGACCCTGACCGGCACCGGAGCGTTGGTCATCGATGGCGGTACCCTCGATCTCGAGACGCGCAGCGGCAGCACTGACCCCGCTAATGCGATCACGCTGATCAACGATACCGACCACAACATCCGCGGCGCTCAGGATGGCGGCACGGCTGCGACCCTGGCCATGGACCCGAACGTCACCCTGGTCAACCGAGGGCTGATCCAGGCCGACAGTGGCGATGAGATCTGGCTCAGCGGTGGCCAGCTGGACAATACCGCCACCGCCGGCGGCACGGTTCAGGCCACGGGCGGCGGCACGCTGGGTTTGAGCGGCATCACGGTCGACAATACGGGCAATCTGATCCAGGCCCTGGATGGCTCCGCGGTCGAACTCGGCAACAACGCTAGCATCGCCGACGGGCGACTTAGCACGACCGGTACCGGCGTGATCTCGGTCACCAGCAGCACTCATAACAGCTCAGCGCGACTGACTGACATCACCAATGAGGGTGACATTGAGGTGCAGTGGGGCGATGGCCTGACACTGGAAGGCACCATCACTAACACCGGCACCATTGGCCTCGACTCAAGTGCGAACTGGGGCTCTCTGCACATTGACGATGGCGCCACCGCGACCCTTACCGGCACCGGAGCGTTGGTCATCGATGGCACCACCTATCTCGAGACGCGCAGCAGCAGCACTGACCCCGCCAATGCGATCACGCTGATCAACGA
>NZ_NHSH01000041.1 GCF_016653315.1 Halochromatium roseum
TCACCCAGAAGACCTCCTTTGCCGCCCTCAACCAGACCTTGAAGCGGCTACATCGCCACCAGAGCGAGCTGCTACTGGTCTTGTTGCGCCCCGATATCCCGCTGCACACCAACGGCAGTGAGAACGACATCCGCGGTTACGTCAAATGGCGCAAGATCAGCGGCGGAACCCGCAGTGACCTCGGGCGACGATGCCGCGATACCTTTGCCAGCCTGAAGAAGACCTGCCGCAAGTTGGGCCTCTCTTTTTGGGAGTATCTCAACGATCGCATTGAGCAGACCGGCACGATTCCGCCCTTGCCGGACATCGTCCGTGAGCGTGCGGCGGCCGCGGGCGTGCCGTGACTTATTGAGAAGTTACAAATCGACGCTTAACTTAACGGCATTGGATCCGGGCGAATGCCGGCGCCAATCAAAAATCAAAAATAAATTCGAGCCTGACCCCTTTGATTAAACCATCTTCAGCTCGTCGAGCAAATCGGGATGACGGTCAAGCAGCTTGAATAACTTCACAAGCGCAAGCGGCGGTTTAGTCTTACCGGTTTCGTAGCGGGAGAAGGCATTGACACCTCCACCGAAAAGTTCCGCCGCCTCGCGTTGCCCGAGATGCAATTTTTTGCGCACCCGGGCAAGAAAGTCAGGGTCGACAATCGCCGCATTCACCTGCTTGTTGAATGCCTGCATCTCACACATGACGCGCTCGGTTTCGGCCCTATCAGTGATGGACTCGTCGCAGGCCGGGCAAAAGTCCGCCGTGACCGACGGGATAAGCGTGGTTTCGCCCTTGTAGGTGTAGGGGATGTCGCGCGTGTCGCGAATCAGTTCCGCCGCGCCACAAACAGGACACTTCATGATCACAACTCCTTGAAGGACACGATCAGAAGATCGTCGATCACCGTCAATTTCAGGTAGAGATCGCCAGCCCGCGTGTTTGGCCGATAGACATCCTGCCAGACGCGATGATCGGCATAGGTCGTCATGCTTTTGTAGAAATCCTTCGGCGTCAGTGCCATCAAGACCTCCAGTATCTCTGAGAAGGAAAACCCCAGGCTACTCGCCGTTTCTCGCGCGGATCGCGTGGCGCGTACCCGTCCAGCTCTGACCAGGGCTTGCACGACATCCAGCTTACAGTGCGGGGTGCGTTTCTCCATCACCAGAAGCTAACCTATTTGGTTATAGCTGACAAGCGGGACATCGACGTCAACGCCTGGGAAAGTGCTCGGCGTTCCATTCACCAAACCCTTAGAACTCCGGATCTGTAGCACAATCCATCTGAGCCTACCGCAACCGCAAATCCGTCCCTTCATTACCGGCTCGCATCGAGCGCGCTCCAGTAGGCCTTGGCGCTATCGAGCAGGCTAAAGGTGCCGAGCACATTGGTCTCGATGAAGCCAGCACCGCCGGTGACAAGGAGCGTCTTGGCCATCACAGCCCTCCTCCGCCAAGCGCAACGGTCGCGGTAGGGACGGCGGTCACCCGCCGCCCCTACCGCGACCTAGGCGCTGACGTCGTGGGATGCTTTGAGTTGGAAAAATAAATCGAGCCTGGCCCCTTTGATTCGGCGGATTCAGCGCCTGGCAGTGGCGGCAGCCTAAAACCGCAGCACGTCCCCACAGGGGCGCTCCAGCGTAGCGGCGAGCCGTGCGGATCACCGTACGGAATTCAGTATCCTGTCACCGGAACTCCTGGGCGGCTCACCAGGTCGTGCAGCGGCGATTGGGGGGGGCGCGCACCAAATTAGCGGCGCGTTGGCTGGTCAGCGGGCTGTGGTGGCGTCAGTTATTCCGGCGCTGCTTGGCCAGCCAAGCTTCGATGGTGGCGGGATCAAGCCCCTTGAGACGATCCTCGGGATCAATCCCCTTGAGCCGATCCTCGGGATCAAAGCGCCCCAGCACAACATCGGGATCGAGCCCCTTGAGCCGATCCTCGGGATCAAGCCCCTTGAGACGATCCTCCGGGGCGAAACATTGCAGGACTTCTTCTGGGTCCAGTTCGCTCAGCGCGCCCTTGAGCCATTCGCGGGCATCGCGGTGCATGTCGTCTTGCGTGTAGGCCATCTGTCCTTCTCCCAGGCGAAAATAATCAATGAGGTTGTGCAGGTGAATGCCGATGTCGCTGCGCGAGCGATAGCTGGCAAAGGCGGCGCGCCAGCGGGCTTCATCGGTGGCGAACAGCCCCCAGGGCGCATTGCGCGGGTGGGGGTCGAGTTGGTTGATGACGATCAGGCGCAGGTCGCGGGTGCCAAAGCGCAGGTGATAGATTCCCGCTTTCTCGGTCTTTCGACAACTGCCGGGGTGGAGTTGCTTGACCAGTTGGCGCGGAAACCGGGTGGTCACGGCGTAGCAGCGGAAGTCCTCGGCCGGTAACAGCCGGTAGTGCTTCTTGGGTTCTTCGAGTGGTTGGTCGGGTCTGACGGGCGCGCGCCCAGGGCGCGCAGGGAGGCGACTTTGCGGTAGGTGACGGCGTGACTGAGCAGTTCTTCGGCAAACCAGGCGCTGAAGGGCGCGTCGGCGGCTTTGAAGCTCAGCAGGTTGTGCTGGGCGAGGTCTTCCAGCCCATCGGGGCGGTCTGCGCTGAGGCGGCTTGCGGCCTCCGGGGATGGTTCTTGCTCGATGATGAGCACATCCAGGCGCTGGCTGCGCAGCGCCAGTTCTTCCTCGGTGCTGACCTGGTAGGGCAGCCCGCTGAGGGCATCGGCCAGAGCTTGGCCCAAGAGTCTGTGCCAGGGGATGCGTTGGTCTTTGCTCATGCCCGGAGTCTAGCCGATCCGC
>NZ_NHSH01000042.1 GCF_016653315.1 Halochromatium roseum
CCTAAGGGCGGGAAGAGGAAGGCAGGTCGACGGGCGCATTGGCACCAGGCGTGGGGCCTGCAGGTCGAATCAGCCCAACAGTGTAGCGCAGCTTTGCTGCCGAGCTTGGAACAATCGTCATGGGGAGGCCCCGGCGGGGAGAGCACATGCAGATCTGGGTTGATGCCGATGCCACACCAAATCCGGTCAAGGCTATCCTCTATCGCGCTGCCGAGCGCGTGGATCTGCCGCTGACGCTGGTCGCTAACCAGCCGCTGCAGGTGCCGTCGCTCGCGCGGATCAAGGCGGTGCGGGTTGGCGCCGGCTTTGATGTGGCCGATGACTATATCGTTCAGCATGCCGGTGTCGGCGATCTGGTCATCACCGCGGATATTCCGCTGGCGGCCGAGCTCGTTGCTAAAGGCTGTCAGGTCTTGAGTCCGCGCGGCGAGCTGTTTACGACGGAAACGGTTCGTCAGCGTTTGAATATGCGCGACTTTCTCGACACCCTGCGCGCCAGCGGTCTCGACACTGGCGGGCCACCGGCCTTTAGCCAGGCAGATCGTCAAGCCTTCGCCAACGCCCTGGATCGGATTCTAGCGCGGGCGAGGCCTGATAAGCCTGACGCCGGATGAGCCTGATGCCTCGCGATGAGACTGTTCAGGCCGTGGCTGTTCAGGCTGCTTCCTATCGTGTTCAGAGGCGCCATGCTGACCATCGAGCGCGGGTCTCAATCCGCGGCAACGGCGCGCAGCTCGCCGGGATAATGCTGGCGAATCCAGGCCTCGACCTCAGCCGAGATCTGTTTCGGCGACTTACCCTCGGTCGCGATTGGCTGGCCGATGCGCAGTCGGATGGTTCCGGGCAGGCGCAGCAAGGAGCGGCTGGGCCAGCAGTCGCCGCTGTTGTGGGACATCGGTAACACCTCGACTCCCGCGCGCGCCGCGAGCATCGCGCCACCGAGGTTGAATGTGCCGATAGTGCCGGGTGATTGACGGGTTCCCTCCGGATAGATGACGACGCTGATCCCCTCCTGCAGCCGTTCTTGCCCCACCCGCAACAGCGTTTTCAGCGCCTGCGAGCCTTTTGCACGATCGATCGCGATCGGTCGTAACAGGGTGAGCGCCCAGCCGAAGAATGGCACCCAAAGCAGCTCGCGCTTGAGGATGGTGGCCTGTGGCGAGATGAGGAGCTGGAGATAAAAGGTCTCCCACTGGCTCTGGTGGTTACACATCACCACGACAGGCTTCCCCTTGGGGATATTCTCCAGTCCGTCGACCTGGATGTTGACGCCGTTAAGCCGCTGCAACAGCCACATGGTGGCCCTTGACCAGAGGTTGACGAACCAGTAGCGCTGCTCGAAGGTTTGAAAAGGGGCCAGGCTGAGCGAGAGCAGGCTATGGACGATGCCGATGAGGTTGTAAAGGCCGAAGAACAACAGGCTCAGAAGCCGGGTCTTGATGTTGATTGGGGGCAAGGCTTGGGGAGACGAAAGGGTAGGCATCTGGTCCAACTGCGGTCGGTGGCGGATGCCTGATTATCCCCCGGCATCCCGTCCGCTTAAAGGAGCATGCGCCTTGAGCCAAGCCAA
Organism: Halochromatium roseum; assembly: GCF_016653315.1. Classification (GTDB taxonomy): domain Bacteria; phylum Pseudomonadota; class Gammaproteobacteria; order Chromatiales; family Chromatiaceae; genus Lamprobacter; species Lamprobacter roseus. Next base: position 1,571 of record NZ_NHSH01000042.1, read on the forward strand.
GAAGCCAAGCCAAGCCAAGCCGGTCGCTGATCTGATAGCGATGGGAGGCTTACAGGCTCTCTTGCGGGTCGATGTCGATGCTCCAGCGGAGCTTGCGGTTGTTCACTTGGGCGCGCAGGGCGGGCAGCAAACGATCGATCAACGCATGCAGCGGGCCGCGTTGGCCGCACTGCAACAGCAGCTGGGCACGGAAACGACCGGCTCGGCGTTCCATGCTCGCCGGTGCCGGCCCCCAGATCTCGACCGGTCCAGGCTCGAGCGCTAAGGCGAGCGCCCGCGCGTCGCGGAGAAAGTCGAGTCCGAGCTGCTCAGTGCGGCTGTCGGCGCGCAGCAAGGCCTGAAAGCTGAACGGGGGTAGCCCAGCCTCAGCACGCTCGCTGAGCGCTGCGGCAGCGAAGGCCGTATAACCTTGTCGCAGCAGCCGCATCAGCAGGGGATGATCGGGATGCCGCGTCTGCACCAGCACAGTGCCCGGACGCTCAGCACGCCCGGCACGCCCGGCAACCTGGATCAAGAGTTGCGCCATGCGCTCGGTGGCGCGAAAGTCACTGCCATAGAGTCCGTGGTCTAGGTCCAGAATGCCGACCAGGGTCACGCCGGGCAGGTGATGCCCTTTGGCCAGCATCTGGGTGCCGAGCAGGATCGGATAGGCGCCATCGCGTGCTTCTGCTAGCAGGCGCTCCAGCTCACCTTTGCGGCGCGTATTGTCGCGATCGATCCTGGCCAGGGGGATGCCGGGGAAACGTTGCCGCAGGCTGTCCTCGACGCGCTCGGTTCCCTGCCCGAGTGGCCGCAGGTCGGGCGATTCGCAGTACGGACATTGCACCGGCAGCGGGCGCTGATCGCCGCAGTGATGGCAGATCAGCTGGCCGTGACCGCGGTGCAGGGTCATGCGCGCATCGCAATGCTGGCAGACGCTGATCCAGCCGCAGTCATGGCAGGTCAACACCGGTGCGAAGCCACGTCGATTGAGAAACAACAGCACCTGATTGCCGGCCTCGATGACCTCCGTCATGCGCGCCAACAGCGCGTGCGAGAGGCCGGTGACCAGTGGCTGTGAACGCACATCGGCGAGCAAGAAGCGCGGTGCCTGGGCGCCACCGGCTCGGTGGCGCAGGCGCAGATGTTGATAACGCCCGCGCTCGGCGTTGCGCAGGGTCTCCAGCGAGGGGGTGGCCGAGCCGAGCAGGATCGGGCACTGGCTGATCTGGGCGCGACGCACGGCGAGGTCGCGGGCCGAGTAGCGGAAGCCGTCCTGCTGCTTGAGCGAGACGTCATGCTCCTCATCGACGATCAGCAGTCCGAGATCCGGTAGCGGGGTGAAGATGGCGGAGCGGGTTCCAAGCACCAGCCGCGCTTGGCCACGAGCGGCACGTCGCCAAGCGGTTTCACGCTCGCGCTCGCCGAGGCCGGAGTGCAGCACCGCGCGCTCGCTGCGAATACGCTGCGCAAAACGCTCGGCAAGCTGCGGCGTGAGGCCGATCTCGGGAACGAGGACGAGGACCTGTTGGCCTCGCTCCAGGGCAGCTTGGATGAGTCGGATATAGACCTCGGTCTTGCCGCTGCCGGTGACCCCGTCGAGCAGGAAACAGTTGAATCCACTGGCCTGGCTGACGGCCTCGACGGCGGCCTGCTGCTCGCTGTTGAGCGCTGGGCCGAGCAGCGGTTCGCGGGCTGTTGGTGAAGCTGACGTGGCAGCGAGCGAGCTGGTTGCTAGACCGTCTGGTGGTGCGTTTGGCGATGCTGTCGGCGCTGTTGCTAGCGATAAGTCTGGTACTGCTTCTGGCGCTGTGGCTGGTGACCCGATAGGCGGAATACCCCGATGCTGCGCACCTAAGCCATCGAGCGGTGCCGACACCAGGCAACGCTCGATGAGTCCTTTCGTCGCGAGCGCTCTGAGCGCGGCGCGGCAGTCACCGAGCTGATCGCGCAGCGATATGTCTTCGAGACCGGCAGGCTGCGCCTTTAGGGCTGTCAGCGTCGCGGCTTGGCGAGGCGCGCGTGCGAGCTGCTCGAGCGCACAGGTATCGCCGGTTGCGGTGAGACGCCAGCCCTTGGGCTGCGCTGAGCTGCTCGGTACGGGTTTGCGCAAGCGAGTCGGCAGGGCGCTGAAGATCGCCTCCCCAGGCGGGCAGCGGTAGTAGTCAGCGGCCCAACCGATCAGTTCGATATCCTTGGCTGACAGCAATGGCTCTTGGTCGAGACAGCGTTCGATCGGCTTGAGTCGGTCTGGTGCAATCGCTGACTCTCGACGGCAGCCGACGATGATTCCCATTCGCTGGCCGCGACCAAAGGGAACGAGCACACGCTGGCCGATGCTGTAGGCCGTGTCCGAATGCGGGGGCAGGTAGTCGAAGACTACGGGCAGTGGTGCCGCAACGGCAACTTGAACGATCGCCAAGGCAGGCTCCTTTAAGACGTGTCGGCGGCTTTGCTGGTTGCGCTGAGGCTTGCAATCAGGATTCGAGCGCTAACGCTTGGGTGCGTCTGCGGCTTGCCCGATATCGGCATCCGTGTATTATTGCCGCGACGCTCTGGTCGCTGTCGAATCCTTTCGCTCCTGAGCCGGGTTCCAAGCTATGTTGTCACTAAGCCAACAGATCCTGCGCACTGATCTAGCCGGCATGCCGCTGGAGTGGATCGACTACAAGGCCGCCGCTCGACTCTACTTTCTCGGGCAGGTTGCTTATGCCTGCGGCAAGCCGATGATCTTGCTGCGTGGCGGTATCAACGCGCGCACTCGCCTCCAAAGCGAGCTGCAGATTCATTCGATCATCGCGACCCAGGGGGCGCATCATGGCCCGACCAAGTTCGCCGACGATTACGTCCCGCCGCTGTCCAACCGAACATTGTTCCAGCGTGATGATCATCTCTGCATGTACTGTGGCGGTCGCTTCTCTGCGCGCTATCTGTCACGCGACCACGTGCGCCCGGTTAGCAAAGGCGGTCAGGATGACTGGAGCAACGTCGTCACGGCCTGTGTGCGGTGCAATAACTACAAGGCCGGACGCACGCCCGAAGATGCGAAGATGCAGTTATTGGCGGTGCCTTTCGCGCCGACCCATGTCGAGTACATCTATCTGATGGGCCGAAACGTGTTGGCCGATCAAATGGCATTCTTGCGAGCGCACTTCCCTCGCACCAGCCCATTGCTTCGTCGGTTGGCCGATGCCTGATCTGGCGGGCCTTGAAGAGAGCACCCTGATGACGGACTGGCAGGCTATCGTCGATCAGATCAGCGCTGTTTCCGGACGCCGATTGCAGTCGGGAAGGCCACAGGCCATTGGCGGCGGTTGCATCAATCAAGCCGTCGTTCTTGGTGAGGCGGAGCAGCGCGTCTTTATCAAGCTCAATCGCGCCGACCTGCTGCCGATGTTCGAGGCCGAGGCGGCTGGCCTGTCCGAGATGGCGGCAACCAAGAGCATTCGGGTCCCGGCGCCGATCTGCACCGGTGTTGATGGGGGGCAGGCGTTTATCGCCATGGAATACGTTGCCCTCGGTGGCGGGCGTGGAGATGCCATCGCGGCAGGCCGGCAGCTTGCGGCGATGCATCGTGCTACCCGACCCCGTTTCGGCTGGGATCGGGATAACACCATTGGCTCGACACCGCAGCACAACGCCGCCCGCGACGATTGGGCCACCTTCTGGTCCGATCAACGGCTCGGTTTTCAACTCGAGCTTGCGGCTCACAATGGTTATAGCGGCAGGGTTCAGCGGCAGGGCGAGCGTCTGCGCCAAGGGCTTGGCGGGTTGCTTGACCACTCTCCCGCGGTTTCGCTACTGCACGGCGATTTGTGGGGCGGAAATATTGGCTACGCAGCCAACGGTCAGCCGGTGATCTTCGATCCGGCCTGCTACTACGGCGATCGCGAAGCGGATCTGGCCATGACCGAGCTCTTCGGTGGGTTTGGCGGCGAGTTTCGTGCGGCTTACGAGGATGCCTGGCCGCTGAGGCCGGGCTATGCAGTGCGCAAGGATCTCTACAACCTCTACCACATCCTGAACCATCTGAACCTCTTTGGCGGAGGCTATCTCAGCCAGGCCGAGCGCATGATCGACCGACTGCTGGCCGAGCTCGGTTAAGGTGCGTCCCGCATCCCCAGCTATGTTTAAGGAATAAGGGGGATGGCTGGAAGAGGCGATTCCGTTACGGCGAGATTTGAAACGCGTCGCCAGCATCGAAGACGGAGCGATTGTGGCTCAGGCTCAAGCCGTTTGAGCCGCTGTCTGAGCCGTTGTCTGAGTCATTTCTTGGCGGTGCAGGTTTCGTCTCCGTTACCGTTATGTTAAAAGTACGCCTCGGTGGGTGCTCTCGGCTTGCCGATGAATCCCCTCAGTCTCGCCCAACCCGCGCTTCGATAACGATCTTCTTCAATGGCCCGTGAGCTGCTATTGCTGCGACACGCCAAGTCCGATTGGGACAGCGAGGCGGCATCTGATATTGAGCGCCCGCTCGCAAAACGCGGCAAGCGTGATGCGCCCAGAATTGGCGAATGGCTTTACCGGGAAGGCTTAGTGCCGTCCCTGATCCTAAGCTCGCCAGCCGAGCGCGCTCGCGAGACGACCTTGCGCGTCTGCAAGGGGCTCGACTACAAGAAACGTGACATCAAATGGGAGCCGGCCATCTATGAGGCTGATCTCAAAACGCTGCTGCGCGTTCTTGGAGATTATGGTCAGGCTCCGAGTATCTTGCTCATGGTTGGCCACAATCCTGGGCTTGAGGACCTGCTGCGGTATCTGGCCGACGATGATCTAGATGAGATCACGGATGAGAAGCTGCTGCCAACGGCTGCCTTGGCGCGATTAGAAATGCCTGACGACTGGTTCTCGCTTGAGGCCGGATCGGCCCAGCTTTCAACGATTGTGCGGCCTAAGACGCTCAAATAGCGAGTGTCGGCTCTGCCTTGACACCCCAGCAGGCGCGCCTTGGTGGCCACCCACAACAGCCGGCGCCAGCTCCCAAAGCTCATTCCTCTGCCTCCGGCATCTGCAATAAGCCGCGCAGCCGGCGCTCGGTGCCCCGGGCTTCTGATTGCGGAGGCTATTCGTGCCATGCCTTGATGGCAGCCTGAGCGTTCAGATTCAGTAGGGGCCATAGGGTAGCCCCGTTGCTACGGTCAACCCGTCATCGGATGGGAGCAGGAACAGTTCTTCGGTTTCGTGCTTCAGTCGATGCGGCGCTCGGCCTTCTGCCAGGGCGAGACGATCCCTAGCAGATGAGCCATGTCTTTCAGAAAGATTCTGAGGTGGGCGGCTGGCTTTGCGCGCACCAAGCGCTTGTGCATGTAAGCCTCCCAAGTCAGATGCTGGATGTCAGGGTCATCGCAAAGACTGACGAAGCGCTCGCGGCGTTTGTCACTCTTGTACCAGAAGCGTTGCATGATCCCGAGTATCCAGAACACGCGGCCATGGGCCTTCATGAACCGCTTGCGGGCGCTGGCGAGCGCCTTGGTATTGCCGGTGGCCAGGAGTTCCTCGACCGCATCGCCGGCGAGGCGGCCGCCGACCAAGGCGTAGTAAATGCCTTCGCCAGAGGCCGGGGCAACAACCCCGGCGGCATCGCCGGCCAGGACCAGATCGCGGTCGTTGTCCCATTTCTTCAGCGGGTGCAGTGGGATCGGCGCGCCCTCGCGGCGCAGGGTCTCGCACTGGTCGAGCCCGGTCTCTTTGCGCAGTTGATCGACCGCGTCGTGTAGCGAGAAGCCCTTCAACTCGGTGCCGACACCGATGCTGGTGGTATCGCCGTGGGGGAAGATCCAGGCGTAGAAGTCGGGTGAGAGCTTGCCCTGATAGTAGACGTCACAACGCGTGGGGTCGAAGTCGTGCAGGCCTTTACCGGAGGTTGGCGCGGGCGAGCGGACGATCTCGTGGTAGGCAGCCACATGTGGAAGCTCCTTGGCGCCGGGTACGCACTGCTTGGCGACTGATGACATGGCCCCGTCAGCGCCTATCACTGTCCGGGCGCGCACTGTCTCGGTTGCGCTCCGATCGCTGGCCTCCGCCGGACGGAATTCGACGAGCGCGGTGCCGTCGGTGTCGCGCAATATCCGGGTGAAGGTGCCGTTGCGGCGCTCAGCGCCAGCGCTGGCAGCGCGCTCTCGCAGCCATTCATCGAAGGGCTCGCGATCGACCATACCGACATAGCCGCCATTGATCGGCATGTCGACATGGCGGTCGCTCGGCGCCACCATGCGGGCCGAGCTGATCTTGGCCACCAGCTGCTCGTCCGGGATCTCGAACTCTTCGATCGCCTTCGGTGGGATCGCGCCCCCGCAGGGCTTGATGCGGCCGGGACGGTCGAGCAACAGCACCTTGCGGTTGCGTTTGGCCAGATCGGTGGCGGCAGTCGCCCCGGCTGGGCCGCCGCCGACGACGACGACGTCATAGGTCTCGGAATGTGCCATCAGTCTCACCTTTGGACGTTATCTGTTGTTAAGGGCAATGGCCGCGGTATCCGCCTAGCCGTAGCATTGCATTGCCAAGCGTGCCCGTGGGTCACGCGGTCTGTGTTCTTGCCTAGGAGGCCGCGGCGATCACGGCACGCGCTGCGAATGCGCTCACCATCATGCCGCTGACATAGACGGTGACGCCAAGCGCGCTGAGCCAGGTTGCGCGAGCGATGGGGTCTTCCAAGAAGCGAAACATCAACGTGATCTGGACCATCACCAAGGCGGCCACGGCGGCGGCGTGCACCGGCTGCATCCAAGAGAAGAGCAGACCGACGACCACCAACTGTGGCACGATCATGACGATGCAGGCAATCCACGCCGCACCGCGCACACCCAATTGCACCGGGAGCGTGCGCACGCCCATCTGCTGGTCGCCTTCAATCGCCTTGAAGTCGTTCAGGGTCATGATGCCGTGTGCGCCTAGTCCATAGAGGAACGCCAGCGCGAGGATGCGCCAATCCGGCATTGCGCCACCAATCATCACCGCGGCGCCGGTAATCCAAGCCAGACTTTCATAAGAGAATCCGACCGCGGCGTTACCGAACCAGCCATTCTGTTTTAGTCGCAGTGGTGGTGCGCTATAGGCCCAAGCGAGTGCTAAGCCGACGAGCGTGGCGCCGAATACCCAGGGACCGAGCACGAGCGCCAGCAGCAGCGACATCAGGGTCCAGATGATCGACAGCTTGTAGCCCCAGTTGCCCGGGATGCGACCGGACGGGATCGGACGGTTCGGCTCGTTGATGGCATCGACGTCACGGTCGAACCAATCGTTGACGACCTGGCTGGTCGCGCACAGGAGTGGGCCGGCCAGGATGACGCCGGCGAGCAGCAGCAGCCAATTCTCGACGATCGAGGCGCCAGAAGAGACCACGCCGCAGGCGAAGGCCCACATCGGCGGGAACCAGGTAATGGGGTGTAGGACCTCAAGGATGGCCGAGGGCTCGGGGCGGTTCGCCGTGGCAGCGGGGGTAGCCGGCTCTATCATAGGTTCAGAGGGTCGTGTCTGGATCGGTTAGGTTTGGACGGAAATCGCACGAGTTTAGCCTGAAGCCCAGGGTGCGGGCGCTGTGTTGCACAGGAACGCTGATCAGGGTCAAGCCGCGTCTTGCGTCCGCGCTTGTGTCGATGCGAGTGGGAAGGCGCCGAGGTGCGACGCCTTAGGGGTCTCGAGGTGGCTGGTCACCGCCGCTATCGGCGACCGCGTCGCTCAGGCCAAAGCGTCTCAACTTAACATAGAGACTCTGGCGGCTTAGACCGAGCAACTCGGCCGCGGAGGCACGGTTATCGCCGGTGAGCTCGAGCGCGGCCTCGATGCAGAGGCGCTCAATCATGTCGGAGGATTCGCGCACAACCTCTTTTAAAGGAACTCGTCCAACCAGCTCCGTTAGATGCTCGACTGAACGCGGTAGCGCCTGCTCGTTCCCGGTCGCTGCCGAGACGCGGCGGTCGACATTACGGATGATGAAACCGAAGCTGGGCTGATCGCCGTTCTGGATGGCAACCGCCGATATCTCAACCTCGCTACTGGCTCCGAAGTCGCTGCGGATCGTGGTTGCAAACAGCCGGACTGCGCCATGCTGGCGCAGGTTGGCAAGCAAGACATTGAGGTCGACGCCAGGGCGGCCGAGCCAGCGGTCGAGCGATTCGCCGCGGACCTGGTCTTCGCTGTTGGCCTGAGTGAGATCGAGAAAGGCCGTATTTGCGTTCAGGATGCGGCCGTCCTGTGCGGTCACCACGATGCCATCGGGTGCTCGTTCCATGATCTTGGCAAGCCGCGATCGCGGCTCTGATGTCTCCGCTTTGTCCTCTGAGGAGCCTCCTGCGGTCTGTGCGAGCCGGAGCAGCACCAATGCGGTGTTCTCCTGACGAATCAGCGCGGCGGAGACGCTGACCTCGGTACCGCTGCGCAGGCGCGCGCGGATATCACTGGCGCGGCCGGCGGCGCGCACGCCTGCAATCAGCGACTCGACCGCGCGCGTGCCAGCCTCGTCGAAGCCTTCCGGAAAGTGGCGCCCGACCAGGCGCCTCGGCTCGGCGGCGAGCAACTGGCTCGCGGCCGGGTTGGCCTCTACGACCTTACCGGTGGTTGGGTCCATCACCAGAATTGCGTCCGACGACGATCGGAACAGGAGCCGATAACGGGTCTCCAGCTGTCGCAGCCGCCAATAGTCGCGCTCCAACGATTGCTGAGCATCGACAAGACGTTGTTGCAGCGCGGCAAAGCCCTGGAGGTCGCGACCGACCGCGATGAGATGATCGTGACTGCCGAGGCGGGTCGCGCAATAGCGCACGGGAACCTCGCCGCCGCTGCGCGAGATATGGGCGATCTGTTGCCAGATCGGCGCGCCAGTGTCCTTTAAGGCGTCGGTGATCAGGCTCTCGACCCGGCCGCGGCTCTCCGCGGTGACCGTGTCGCTCCAAGAGCGGCCGACCCAGTCGTCGGAGACCTGTGCGCTGAGTTCGTCGTTGCCGAGCGCGACGTCGCGGATCATCCCTTTTTGGTCGAGGATGAGGGCGATATCCGAGGCTGCAGCGATGAGGTTTGCGACACGGTCGGTGTCGACTTTTCCGAGTGCGGCTTGCGGTGCGTCAAAAGGCTTCACAATAGCCCGCTCCAAGCCGCCACTTGCAGCCCTCCGGGCTGCGGCCAGCCCAGAGCCTGTTCAGTGTTCTGTTCGCAACGGACTCTAGCGATAGCGCCTGCGCTAACTCGCTTCACGTCATCACCTCGGCTCCCCCATACTGCAGCGGGGCGGTTTGCACCCGCCGAGCCCGAAGGGCGATGATCAAAACCCATTGATTTTTGTGGGAAATGATCCGCGACTTGCGCGGCACTGCGGGCAACGTTCGACGTGGCGTGCCTTGCGGTGTATCGCCTACCTCGTGGTTTGGCCGGGCAGGATTGATCGAACACTAAGACAGCACAGCGCGCAACGCCGTTGACCCCTTATTAGGTAGTCGTGAGGCGCCGATCTGTCAAGTATTCTTTACGTTAAGCTGAGTTGACATGTTTGGGGATGCAGACTAGATTCCTTATACGGCGGCAATTCTCAAACACTGCACGAGGAGGCTAATGCGTCAGCCCGTGAAAAGGCATGACCAGCATCAACTGCTGTATACGCCAGAAGAGCGTAAACGGCGCGACGAGACCCATTGGACGCTGGTTCAAGGCATCTTAGCGCCTTTGCAGTTCCTGGTGTTCTTGGTCAGCTTGGTGTTGGTGATCCGTTATCTGGCGACGGGCGCGGGTGAGATGGCCGCGACCGTCTCGGTCGTGATCAAAACTTTGATCCTTTACTTGATCATGGTCACTGGGTCGATCTGGGAGAAGGTCGTCTTCGGCAAATACTTGTTTGCCCGTGCGTTCTTCTGGGAAGACGTCTTTAGCATGCTGGTGCTGGCGTTGCACACGGCTTATCTGGTTGCGGTGTTCGGCGGTTTCATGGATGTGCGTGGGCAACTGTTGCTCGCACTGGCGGCCTATGCCGCCTATGTGATCAATGCGACTCAATTCATTCTCAAGCTGCGCGCCGCGCGTCTATCGGCGCAACAGCTCGATGCCGAGCAGGCCGCGGCAACCGGAGTTGCCGAATGACCGACATGCGTAGCAGGTCGCAGGCTAAGGCGTCGCCCGCCTGTGCCGCCAATGGACTCGGCGCCGGCATTGGCGATCAGGGCGCCGGTCAGCTCAGCGCGGGCCAGCTCGGTGCGGGCGATCTGGCGGGCAATCTTCAGGTCCAGCATGAGCAGGGCCAGCGCCAAGTCTTCTGCGGTCTGGCCGGGATCGTCTGGCTGCATCGTAAGATCCAAGACGCCTTCTTCTTAGTGGTTGGCTCGCGCACCTGTGCGCACCTGCTGCAATCGGCCGCGGGGGTGATGATCTTCGCCGAGCCGCGCTTCGCCACCGCCGTGCTCGGCGACCGCGATCTCGCCGGCCTGGCGGATTGTAACGAAGAGCTGGATCGCGTCGTGACCGAACTGCTCGCGCGGCGTCCCGATATCGGCACCCTGTTCCTGGTCGCCTCCTGCCCATCAGAGGTGATCAAGCTCGACCTCGAGAATGCCGCCGAGCGGCTGGCGCGCGCGCAGCAGGGGCGGGTGCGGGTGCTGGCCTACAGCGGTAGCGGTTTGGATACCACCTTCACGCAGGGCGAGGATACCTGCCTGAGCGCGCTGGTTCCGGTCCTGCCCGAGGCCGCCGCTGGCAGCGATGCGCTCTTGGTGCTCGGCACCTTGCCGGATGTGGTCGAGGATCAGTTCCGCCGCCTGTTCGAGGCATTGGGCATCCCATCGCTGCACTTCCTGCCGCCGCGACGCGGGAGCGAGCTGCCGCCGGTGGGGCCGGGGACGCGCCTGCTAGCCGCGCAGCCCTTCGTCGGCGATACCGCGGCGGCCTTGATCGATCGCGGTGCGACCCTGATCGCGGCGCCTTATCCCTTTGGGATCGAGGGCACGCGCGCGTGGATTGGCGTCGCCGCCGAGGCCTTCGGGATCAGTGCCGAGCGGGTCGAAGCGGTCACCGCGCCCGCGGCCAAGCGCGCCGCGGTCGGCCTCGAGCGCTATCGCGCCCAGCTCGCCGGCAAACGCATCAGCTTCTTGCCGGACTCGCAGCTCGAGATCCCGCTCGCACGCTTCCTGCAGCGCGAGTGCGGCATGGAGCTGGTCGAGGTCGGCGTGCCCTATCTCGATCGGCGCATGATGGGCGCCGAACTCGACTGGCTGCCCGCGGCGCTGCGGCTGACCGAGGGCCAGGATCTGGAGCGCCAGCTCGATCGGCTACGCGCGGATCGTCCGGACCTCACCGTCTGCGGGCTGGGGCTGGCCAATCCACTCGAGGCCGAGGGGCTGACCACCAAGTGGTCCATCGAGCTGGTGTTCTCGCCGGTGCACGGCTTCGATCAGGCCGCCGATCTGGCCGAGCTGTTCGTGCGTCCACTCAACCGTCGTGAGCGCCTCGCGTTCTGATCCGCCGGGTTTACTCAAGCGCATGCAACTGACTGTTTGGACATACGAAGGCCCGCCGCACATGGGCGCGATCCGCATCGCCGCCTCGATGCAGGGCGTGCATTGCGTGCTGCATGCGCCGCAAGGCGATAGCTACGCCGATTTGCTGTTTACCATGATCGCGCGCAGCGCAAAGCGGCCGCCGGTCACCTACACTAGCTTTCAAGCACGTGATCTGGGCGCGGATACGGCCGAATTGGTGCGCAAGACGCTGCGCGAGACGGTCGAGCGCTTTCAGCCGCGCGCGCTGCTGGTCGGCGAGGCCTGCACCGGTGAGCTGTTGCAGGATCAGCCGGCCGCCTTGGCGCAGGGGATGGGGTTCGACTGTCCCGTGGTGCCACTGGAGCTGCCCGCCTTTACCCGCAAGGAGCACTGGGGCGCGAGCGAGACCTTCCATCAACTGGTGCGGACGCTGCTGCGCGGCCAACAGCCGCGCACGCTGGACCCGGTGGCCGAGGGTCGCCGTCCAAGGGCCAATCTGCTGGGTGCCACGGCGCTCGGCTTCCGCTGCCGTGATGACATTGCCGAGGTGACGAAACTGCTCGACAGCGCTGGCGTGGACGTCAATCTGAGTGCCCCGGCCGGTGCCTCGCCGGAGGACTTGCTGCGCATCCCGGAGGCCGACTTCAATGTCTGCCTCTATCCCGAGATCGCGCAGAGCACCTGTGTCTGGCTCGAGCGGATGTTCAAGCAGCCCTGGGTGAAGACGGTGCCGATCGGGGTTGGCGCGACCCGTGACTTCCTGATCGAGGTCGGCGAGGTCGCCGGGATCGACACCAGCGCCGCGATTGCCGCCGGACGCACCCGTCTGCCCTGGTTCTCGCGCTCGGTCGATTCGACCTATCTGACCGGCAAGCGTGTGTTCATCTTCGGTGATGCCAGCCATGTGATCGCCGCCGCGCGCATCGCCACCGAAGAGCTGGGGTTCGAGGTCGTCGGGCTCGGCAGCTACAGTCGCGAATTCGCGCGCGAGCTGCGCGCGGCCGCTGAGCGCCATGGCGTCGAGGCGCTGATCAGCGATGATTATCTCGAGGTCGAGGCGGCGGTGCTGGAGCTGGCCCCCGAGCTGGTGCTGGGCACGCAGATGGAGCGCCACATCGCCAAGCGCGCCGGCATCCCCTGCGCGGTGATCTCATCGCCGGTGCATGTACAAGATTTTCCGGCGCGCTACGCCCCGCAGATGGGCTTCGAGGGCGCCAACGTGATCTTCGATACCTGGGTGCATCCATTGATGATGGGCCTGGAAGAGCATCTGATTACGATGTTCCGGGAAGACGAGGAGTTTAATGACGAGGCGGTCGCCTCCCACCTCGGGTCTGGCAAGCTGACCGCGGCGAGCGCGGACACCGCACCCGGACCCGCGACGACGGCTGAGCCAACCACGAGCGCGGACGGCATGGGGGCTGATGCTGCGCCGGCGTGGGAGCCCGAGGCCGAGCGGGAGTTGAAGAAGATCCCCTTCTTCGTGCGTGGGAAGGCGCGCCGAAACACAGAACGCTATGCCGCCGAGCGCGGTGTCGCCAGAATCACGGTTGAGACACTTTACGATGCCAAAGCCTACTTCGGTCGTTGATACGACCCCTGTCAACGTTGTCATTGTGACCCTGGACAGCCACTTGGCGAGTGCCGTCGAGCGCGCGCGTCCGGCCCTGAAGCAGCAGTTGCCGGGGCTCAATCTGACCCTGCACGCGGCCGCGGAATGGGATGACAACAAAGACGGTCTCGAGCGTTGCGGTGGCGTTGCGCGCGAAGCGGATCTCTGCGGCCGTTGCTCGGCGAATGGCGAGTGCAAGCTGCAACGCTGTCGCGCCGACATCGCCAAGGCCGACATCGTGGTCACCACCATGCTGTTCATGGAAGATCACATCAAGGCGGTGTTGCCGGCGCTGCAGGCGCGGCGTGATCACTGCGACGCGATGGTCGGCTGCATGTCCGCCGGCGAGATCATGCGCCTGACCCGACTCGGCAAGTTCACCATGGACGGCTCGCAGAGCGGGCCGATGGCGATCCTGAAGAAGCTGCGCGGCAATCGCTCGGCGGAGAGCAAGGACGGCAAGAGCGGCAGCGATGGCGCGCGCCAGATGGCGATGCTGCGCCGCATCCCGAAGATCCTGCGCTTTATCCCGGGCACCGCTCAAGATGTCCGCGCCTACTTTTTGATGCTGCAGTACTGGTTGGCGGGCTCGGACGAGAACGTCGCCAACATGGTGCGGCTGCTGCTCGATCGCTACGCCAGCGGCCCGCGCGAGGTGTTTCGCGGCAAGCTCAAGGCGGCACCCCCGGCCGAGTATCCCGAGGTGGGTGTCTTTCATCCGCGCATGCGTGGGCGGATCACCGATCAGGTCAGCAAGCTGCCCGCGAGCAAGCAGGCCACCGGCACCGTTGGGCTGCTGGTGATGCGCTCCTATGTGCTGGCCGGCAACACCGGTCACTACGATGGCGTGATCAAGGCGCTCGAGGCTAAGGGCCTGCGGGTGATCCCGGCCTTCGCCAGCGGTCTCGACGCCCGGCCCGCGGTCGATCAGTTCTTCTTCCGCAACGACAAATGCGTGGTCGATGCGGTGGTCTCGCTGACCGGCTTCTCGCTGGTCGGTGGGCCGGCCTATAACGACGCGGCAGCGGCGCAAGAGGTCCTGGCGCGGCTCGATGTGCCTTACATCGCCGCGCATCCGGTCGAGTTCCAGACCCTGGAGCAGTGGCAGGCCTCGGAGCGCGGACTGATGCCGGTCGAGGCGACCATGATGGTCGCGATTCCCGAACTCGATGGCTCCACCGGCCCGATCGTCTTCGGTGGTCGCTCAGCCGCGGCCGGCACCGACCGCACGCGCGACATGCAGCCGCATCCCGAGCGTGCCAATACCTTGGCCGCCCGTGTCGCCCGCCTGATCAAGCTGCGGCAGACGCCGACCCAGGACCGCAAGATCGCGATCGTGCTGTTCAACTTCCCGCCCAATGCCGGCAATACCGGCACCGCGGCCTATCTGTCGGTGTTCGCCTCGCTCTATCGCACCCTGCAAGGGCTGAAGGACGAGGGCTATCAGGTCGAGGTGCCGGAGAGCGTTGATGCACTGCGCGAGCGGATCATCAACGGCAATGCCAGCCAGTATGGCGCCCATGCCAATGTCTTCACCCGCATCCCGGCGGATGATCATGTCCGTCGCGAGCCCTATCTGGCCGAGATCGAGGCGCAGTGGGGACCGGCACCGGGCAAGCAGCAGAGCGATGGTGCCTCGATCTTCGTGCTCGGCGAGCAGTTCGGGAACGTCTTCGTCGGTGTCCAGCCCAGCTTTGGCTATGAAGGCGACCCGATGCGGCTGCTGTTCGACAAGGGCTTCACGCCGACCCATGCCTTCAGCGCCTTCTGCCGCTTCCTGCGCGAGGACTTCGCCGCCAACGCCGTGCTGCATTTCGGCACCCATGGCGCGCTCGAGTTCATGCCCGGTAAGCAGGCTGGGATGTCCGGCGCCTGCTGGCCAGATCGACTGATCGGCGATCTGCCGAACCTCTATCTCTACGCCTCAAACAACCCCTCCGAGGGCACCATCGCCAAGCGCCGCGCGGCCGCGACCCTGATCAGTTATCTGACCCCGCCGATCGCCAATGCCGGGCTCTATCGGGGCTTGGTCGACCTCAAAGGCTCGATCGAACGCTGGCGCACCCTGGCACCGGAGACCCCGGATGAGGAGCGCAATGAACTCGCCTCGCTGATCCAGGCGCAAGCCGCCGAGCTGGATCTGGCGACCATGGCCTCTGACGAAGAGCCGGAGTGGGATGCGAGCGCCGGCGAGCGCATCCAGCGCCTCACCGATGAACTGCTCGAGCTGGAATACACCCTGATCCCGCATGGTCTGCATGTGGTCGGGCAGCCGCCGAATCCGACCGAGCGGTTGGATATGCTGATGGCGGTGGCCGAGTCGCGCATCGATCCCGAGCATCCGATCGATCTCAAACGCGGCGCGGTCGAGGCGCTGGTCAACGGCGGCGCGCCCGCCTTGGCGCTGCAGAAGGGCGGCATGGAGGTCACCGAGGCCAGCCTGAAGCTGATGAACGATCTGGCCAGCTACGACAAGCTGCTCAACCAAGACCATGAGCTGCCGGCGATCATGCGCGCGCTCGAAGGGCGCTTCGTGCGGCCGGCGCCCGGTGGCGACCTGCTGCGCACGCCCGAGATCCTGCCGACCGGCCGCAACCTGCATGGCTTCGATCCGTTCCGCATCCCGAGCCCGTTCGCGGTGCGCGAAGGGGCGCGTCATGCGCAGCAACTGCTCGATCGGCATCTGGCCGATGGCAATGGGTTGCCGGAGAGCATCGCGCTGGTGCTCTGGGGCACCGACAACCTGAAGACCGAGGGGGGTCCGATCGCCCAGGCGCTCTGGCTGATGGGCGCGAAGCCGCGACTGGATAGCTATGGGCGGGTCTGCGGGGCCGAATTGCTGCCGCTCGAGACGCTCGGCAGGCCGCGTCTGGATGTGGTGATGACCCTCTCCGGCATCTTCCGTGACCTGCTGCCGTTACAGACTAAACTCTTGGCCGAGGCGGCCTTCCTGGCGGCAGAGGCGGATGAGCCGCTGGAGCAGAACTTCGTGCGCAAGCATGCGCTGGCCTACCAGCAGACCCATGACTGTGATCTCGAGACCGCCGCGCTGCGCGTGTTCAGTAACGCCGATGGCGCCTATGGCTCCAACGTCAATCACCTGATCGACAACAGTGGCTGGGATCAGGAGGACGAACTGGCCGAGACCTACACCCGCCGTAAGTGCTTTGCCTATGGCCGCGCTGGTGCGCCGGTGCGCCAGGCCGAGCTGCTCAACAGCGTGCTCGGCGATGTGCAACTGGCCTATCAGAACCTGGATTCGGTGGAGTTGGGCGTCACCTCGGTCGACCATTACTTCGACACCCTCGGCGGCATCAGCCGCGCGGTCAGTCGCTCTAAGGGCGGCGATGTGCCGGTCTACATCGGCGATCAGACGCGCGGCGACGGCAAGGTGCGCACGCTGGCCGAGCAGGTCTCGCTCGAGACCCGCACCCGCATGCTGAATCCGAAATGGTACGAAGGCATGCTCGAGCACGGCTACGAGGGCGTGCGCCAGATCGAGGTCCATGTCACCAACACCATGGGCTGGTCGGCGACCACCGGTCAGGTCGCGCCCTGGGTCTACCAGCGCATGACCGAGACCTTCGTGCTCGACGAAGAGATGCGCGAGCGCCTGGCCGCGCTCAATCCGACCGCCTCGGCAAAGGTCGCGCAGCGCCTGATCGAGGCCCATGAGCGCAACTACTGGGCGCCGGACGCCGAGACCCTGGAGGCCCTGCGCCAAGCCGGCGAAGAGCTCGAAGACCGCCTCGAAGGCATCACCGAAGGAGTCGCGGCATGACCCTCGACGACCTGCCAACCACGATCTACGGTGGCGGCAAGCCGGCGGCAGCGCCTGCTCAGGGCTATTGTGATGCACCCGACTGCGGTGATGCACAGCGCGGTGCGCCGAGGGGCGCCGACCCCAGGCTCGATGGCGAGGGCAGCGTGCAGGTGCAGCTCGATCCGAGTGAGCGTATCGACAAGGCGCTGGTCTTTGCCGTCTACGGCAAGGGCGGCATCGGCAAGAGCACGACCAGCTCCAACCTCTCGGTGGCCTTCTCCAAGCTCGGCAAACGTGTGGTGCAGATCGGCTGTGATCCAAAGCACGACAGCACCTTTACCCTGACCAAGTGCCTGGTGCCGACGGTCATCGATGTGCTCGAGTCGGTCAACTTTCACCCCGAGGAGCTACGGCTCGAAGACTTCGTCTACGACGGCTACAACGGCGTGATGTGTGTCGAGGCCGGCGGGCCACCAGCCGGCACCGGCTGCGGCGGCTATGTCGTCGGTCAGACCGTGAAGCTGCTGAAGCAGCATCACATCCTCGATGACACCGATATCGTCGTCTTCGATGTGCTCGGCGATGTCGTCTGCGGCGGCTTTGCCGCGCCGTTGCAGCATGCCGACCGCGCGCTGATCGTCACCGCGAACGACTTCGACTCGATCTTTGCGATGAATCGCATCTCGACCGCGATCCTGGCCAAGGCCAAGAACTACAAGGTGCGCATCGGCGGCGTGATCGCCAACCGCAGCGACGAGACCGATCAGATCGATCGCTTCAATGCCGCCACTGGCCTCAAGACCATGGCCCATCTGCCGGCGCTCGACGTGATCCGCCGCTCGCGGCTGCGCAAGGCGACCCTGTTCGAGATGGACGCCGATGATCCGGATGTGGCGCACGCCCAGCAGCAGTACCTGCAACTGGCCGAGTCGCTGCTGGCAGGCCCCGCGCCGCTTGAGGTGACGCCGATGCGGGATCGCGATCTGTTTGACTTCCTGGGCTTCGATTGAGCGCCGCGACTGAGTAATACCGATGCCCAACCCTTCGTATCAAGAACGCCGCAACCAGGTCGAGTCCTATTTCGACCGCACCGCGGTGGAGGCCTGGAAGCGACTCACCTCGGATGCCCCGGTGAGCGGCATCCGCGCCACCGTGCGCGCCGGTCGCGATCGGATGCGCGCGACCCTGCTCGATTGGCTGCCGGCGGATCTCAGCGGCAAGCGCCTGCTCGATGCCGGCTGCGGCACCGGCCTGTTGTCGATCGAGGCGGCAAGGCGCGGGGCGGAGGTCTACGCGGTGGATCTCTCACCGACACTGATCGAGCATGCGCGCGAGCGTCTGCCGAACGATCTACCGGGACGGATCGAGTTCGCGGTCGGCGACATGCTGGCGCCCGAACAGGGTGACTTCGATCACATCGTGGCGATGGATAGCCTGATCCACTATGAGCTCGAGGACGCGCTTGATGTGGTCGCGGGCTTCGTCGCGCGCGCGCGCACCTCGGTGCTGTTCACCTATGCGCCGCGCACGCCGGCACTGGCGCTGATGCACGCCGTTGGGCAGTTCTTTCCGCGCAGCGATCGCTCACCGGCGATCATCCCGATCCCTGAAGCGACGATGCAGGGACGGATTCGAGCCTCGGCTTGGTTTGCTGGTTGGGAGATTGGCCGCAGCCAGCGGGTCGCGAAAGGGTTCTATACCTCGCAGGCGCTCGAGCTGCGCCGCTGCACGGAGACCAATTAGCGATGTCGTCTTCGACGGAAGAGCTCAAGCGTCTCTTTTACCAAGAGGTTCTGCCTAAGCTTCTGCCGTTTTCGGATGCGGCGACGAAGGAGTTACCGCTCGCACGATTGCTCCGGTTGGCGCTGTTTCAGGCTTCGGTCGGCATGATGATGGTGTTGCTTTATGGCACTCTGAATCGTGTCATGGTGGTTGAGAAGGGCGTTCCGCCCTGGTTGATCGGGCTGATGGTCGCATTGCCGGTGCTGGTAGCCCCATTCCGTGCCCTGATTGGCTTTAAATCCGATCATCACCGGTCCGCCTTTGGCTGGCGCCGAGTGCCTTACATCTGGTTCGGCACCCTGATGCAATTCGGGGGGCTGGCGATCATGCCCTTTGCGTTGTTGCTGATGGCCGAAGGCGGCAGCGTGCCGACCTTTGTCACCTGGCTGGCGGCCGGGCTTGCATTCCTGGTTGCCGGTGCCGGGTTGCACACGACACAGACCGCCGGGCTGGCTCTGGCAACGGACCTGGCCAACGAGGAGACGCGTCCGCGCGTGATCGCCTTGCTGTTCGTCGTGCTGAATTTGAGCATGCTAGTCGCTTCGTTGGCCTTTGGCGCCTTGCTGAGCGGCTTTGACGAGATGAGCGTCAGCCAGTCGAACCAGCGCTTGATTGGCGTGCTGCAGGGTGCGGCGTTGGTGGCGGTCGTCTTCAACATGGTCGCGCTGTGGAAGCAGGAATCGATCAATCGCGAGCGCATCGAACAGATCGAGGCCGAGCGCCAAGCACATAAGGAGCCGCCGCGCTTCGCTGAGACCTGGGCCCACTTCATCCAAGCCGGCAGTGCGACCCGCTTGCTGGTCGCGCTTGGCCTCGGCACCGCCGGCTTTCAGATGCAAGATATCTTGCTCGAGCCCTATGGTGGACAGGTGCTTGGGCTGACCGTTTCGCAGACCACGCGTCTAACAGCGGTCTGGGCCTTGGGGACGCTGGCGGCGTTTGGGCTGGCGGCTTACCTGCTCGGGCGCCGCGTAGACTACTACCGTATCTCGGTGGCCGGAGCGCTGATCGGCGTATTCGCCTTCATCGCTGTCATCGCCGCTGATCCACTCGGCTCGCCATTGCTGTTTCGCTTCGGTGCGCTGCTGATCGGTTTTGGCGGTGGGCTGTTCGCGGTCGGCACCCTGAGCGCGGCAATGAACCTGGCTGATGTCGAGGGGAGCGGACTAGCGCTAGGGGCTTGGGGCGCGGTTCAAGCCACCGCTTATGGTCTTGCGATGTTCCTCGGCGGCGCGATCCGCGATCTCGTGACGTCACTCGCCTCCACGGGAGGCCTTGGTCCGGACCTGATGGGGCCGGCTGTCGGCTATGCCTTTGTTTACAACCTGGAGATCTTGCTGCTTTTCGCAACCCTGATCGCAATCGGACCGCTTGCCCTGAAGGGCGGTCACGCTGCGCGGTCTTCCTCGAAGTTCGGATTGACCGAGCTTCCTTAAGTCACCTTGCCAACGGAGGTTATCCGATGCCTACTGGTGCGATTACCAACTACATCGATGTTGCTCAGCTCACGCTTTATGCGTTCTGGTTCTTCTTCTTCGCGCTCATCTTCTGGATTCGTCGCGAAGACAAACGTGAAGGCTACCCGGTCGAGTCCCAGCGCCTGCGCGGCGTGAAGATGATGGAAGGCTTCCCGCCAATGCCGAAGCCTAAAACCTTCCTGATGCCGCACACGGGTCTTGAGGTCGTGAAGCCGGGTCCTGAACAGGCGCAATACAAGGTCAATGCCGCGCCGATCGCTCCTTTCCCGGGCGCTCCACTAGCGCCAGTTGGCGATCCCATGAAGGCCAATGTAGGACCTGGCTCCTATGCGATGCGACTCGATGAGCCAGACCTGACCGAGGATGGTCGAGCAAGGATCGTGCCGATGCGTGTTGCCAAGCACTTCACGGTCGTCGACAAAGATCCTGATCCGCGCGGCATGCCGGTGCTTGGTTGTGATGGTGCGCAAGGCGGCACCGTTAAGGAGCTCTGGGTCGATCAGTCCGAGCCTCAGATCCGTTACCTCGAGCTCGAGGCGGCGGGCGGCAAGCGGGTGCTGCTACCGATCACCATGTGCGTGGTCAAAGGCAAGAAGGGCTATGTTGACGTTAACAGCATCACGGGCGCTCAGTTCGCCGGCGCGCCGACCCTGAAGAGCTACGACCAAATCACGATGCGTGAAGAAGATATGGTCACCGCCTACTATGGTGGTGGAACCCTGTATGCCACCCCAGAGCGCGCGGAGCCGTTTCTGTGAGTGAGTTTGCCTTCGAGCCGGTTCACGGCTTGCCGGAGAACCTCCCCCCAGGGGAGGCGCTCCGCTGGCAGGGCGCGCCACATTGGCGCGTCTTGGCTAGGCGTGCATTCTATGTGCGATCAGTCGCGTTCTATTTTGGCGTACTGATCGTGCTCCGGGTCGTGTATCTGCTAGCGAGCGGTGCCCCGGCCCCGACCGTGATCCTGTCCGCGCTTTGGCTGGCCACCTTGGGCCTCTTGGCAACCGGTATCCTGACTCTGCTGGCCATGCTCTATAGCCGGTCGACGGTTTATAGCATTACCGACTACCGAGTGGTCATCCGGTTTGGCGTTGCCCTGCCGATGGCGGTCAATATTCCGTTTAAGATCGTCGAAAGTGCTGGTCTACGAACCTATGCGGACGGCTCAGGGGACATTCCGCTGGTGCTGAGTAAAGGTCAGAATGTCAGCTACTTGATCATGTGGCCGAATGTGCGTCCCTGGCAGTTCTCAAACGCGCAGCCGATGTTGCGGAGTATCCCCGACGCGGCGAAGGTGGCCGAGATCTTGGCTGAAGCGTTGCGCTCGGCCACTGCCGAGATGGCGGCCGAGTCTATGGCCGTGACCGAGCAGACGGTGGACGCAGACCGTGAGGACAGCGCGCCTGCGAGTGAGCCCAGGCTGGAGCCCTCGGCTGCGAAGGCGGGTGGTCAATGATCAGTCTGCTACGCCTCGTCTCGCCTTGAGTGCGATGACGTTTTTACTTCAATCTTGCGGCGAGGACTATAGCGATGAGCGACCCATTTGAGGGCCGCCCCTTTCCGCGCGGTGTGTTGATCGGCGCTGCGCTGCTTATCACCTTTGTTATCGCGGCGGCCGCGATGGTCCGCCTGACGGGGGTGGGCGGGGTCGAGATGCCGTTTGCACCGGTGATCGAGGCCCGGGAACTGGTGTTCGAAGAGCTTGGCGGTGGGGTGACGATGGTAGCCTTGCCGGGTCCAACTGGTGCCGATCGTGACGCTGTACTCGGTCTATTGGAGTCTGGGGCTGATGGTTTTGCGATGGGGGTCATGCGCGGTATGGTGCGGGATCGCAAGGCCCGTGATCTACCGCTCGATGCGCCTTACCAACTCGCGCTACTCGAGGATCGTCGGCTCGTTTTTCGTGATCCGAGCGTGGGTACCGAGATCGATCTTCGCGCCTTCGGTCCAACCAACATGGCCTCGTTCACTCCCCTTCTGCGCGTCGAGCCCAAGCCGCTTGCCGATGTGGTTGCACTGACCCCGGCGACTGAAGACTAGGGTCCGAATGTCGACCTATACCCTAGCGATCGGCTATGCGTTATTCCTTTGGTGGTTCAGCACCGGTGTCATCCTCTATCTGAATGGGCTGCCGCAACGCACTTACCGTTTCAGCTTGATCGCAGCGACAGCGTTGATGCTCGCGCTGCTCGGGGTTATGACTTTGGTACGTGATCAGGATAACCTCTGGGGGGCCTATCTTGGCTTCACGGCTGGCGTGCTCGTTTGGGGTTGGCTGGAGATGGTCTATTTCATGGGTCTGGTGACCGGGCCGCACAAGCAAGCCTGTCCTCCGAATTGTGCCGGTTGGCAACGGTTTCGCTTGGCGCTCGGGACCAGTATCTACCATGAACTTTTGCTCCTGTTGATCGCTGCGTTGTTGATCGCCCTGACCTGGGATGCGGCTAATCAGCTCGGCACCTGGACCTTCGTGATCCTGTGGCTGATGCGCTGGAGTGCGAAGTTGAATCTGTTCTTGGGTGTCCCGAATCTGAATGAAGATTGGCTGCCAGAGCATGTTCGCTTCATCACCAGTTATCTTCGTAAGCGGCCGATGAATCTGCTGTTTCCGGTCTCGGTTAGCGTCGCAACAGTGGTCATGTCATTGTTGGTTGAGGCGGCGCTGGAGCTGCCGCCGACAAGCTTTGCTGGTGTATCGTTGATCCTCGCGGCAACCCTGTTGGCGCTGGCGGTTCTTGAGCATTGGTTTTTGGTGCTACCCTTGGCCGATGCGGCCCTCTGGCGCTGGGTGACCACCTCGGGTGATCGCACGAGCATTTCCGCTCCGGTCGTGCTGGAGGTGGTTGATCAGGAAACAGTGGATTAGCCTGTGGGTTGATGTGCGTCAACGCCCACACAGGTCGGGTTCACTAAGTTTGTCAGCACGGAGACGCAACCGGTGTCACCGCGTCCGCAGAGGTCAGATCCGAAGACAGAATAAAACATCGGGTCAAGGAGCTGTGTGGCTATGGTTTCCTTCGCTCTCGCATCACTGAGGTTCCCCCATGAGCAACGTCGCGCCAACGGAGGTGTCACCGCAACAGCTTGCCCGCATCGCTGAGCTAGGACCCCTATACGCGCAGAGCGCTAACGCGCCTGCGATCTGGGTTGATCGTCTTGACAGCACAGAGTACGAGAACGCCCTCAGGAGCATCGCCCAATATCCAGACGAAACCCTCTCGCTCTACGTTCACATCCCGTTCTGTCCCGGACGTTGCCTGTACTGCGCTTGCAATACGACGGTGACGCATGATACCGCCTGGATCGATCGTTATCTCGACGCAATCGATCAGGAGATGGCTCTGGCAGCCGAGCAGTTGCGCGGCGACCATGACGTGCTCCAATTACATCTCGCTGGAGGCACGCCGAATTACCTCAATGACGCTCAGCTCACGCGGTTAACCGAGATTATCGAGCGTCGCTTTCGCATCATTCCTGATACCGACCTCTCCATCGAGTGCGATCCACGCCGAACCTCCGCCGGTCAGCTCGATCTACTGCATGCCTTGGGCTACCGGCGGATCACCTTTGGGGTTCAAGATCTCGATCCGCAGGTCCAGCGTGCCATCGGACGGCTGCAATCGATTGATCTCATTCGCGACGTTTATGCGATGGCGCGCGAGACCGGTTTCGATGCCATTGCGTTTGATCTGATCTACGGCCTACCCGAGCAGAGCGAGGCGAGTTTTCAAGCCACTCTAGATGCGATTGTCGATCTGGCCCCCGATCGCATCGCCTGTTTCGGCTATGCGCGGACCACCGCTCAGGGGACTCATCAGTTTGCGATCGATGCGCATCGCTTACCCTCCGCGACCGAACGACAGGCGCTGTTTCATCGTGCCGTCAGCACCCTGACCGCTGCTGGCTACGCGTGGATTGGTCTTGACGCCTTTGCGTTGGATACGGATGAGCTTGCGATCGCACAGGAAGAAGGTCGACTGCGCCGTAACTGTATCGGCTATACCAGCATCGAAACCGACCACACGTTGGGATTCGGCAGTGGGGCGGTCGGTGACGTCGGCGAATTTTGTGTGCAAAATGAGGTGGATATCAACACCTGGATAGCGCGGGTGGAAAACGGCGAGCTGCCGGTCACACACGGCCATCGAGTCAGCGACCGTGATCGGCGCCGCCGCGATGCGATCGAACACATGATCTGCAATCTCGAACTACCGGCCGAGATCGCTGCTGGCTGTCTCGACGATGAATACTCGCGGCTGTCTAGCTACGCTGCGGATGGTCTGGTTCATGTCGAGCCGGATCGGTTGCGGATCACAGCCTCAGGGCGTTACTTCTTGCGCACACTCTGCAGTGAGCACGGTGCCTACTTTGAGTGGGATCGGTCTCGCTGGCATTTCTCGCGCTCGCTATAGGTCCTCTCGACGTGAGTCCTCTCGACGACAGCAGCGGCATCGTCCGTATCGGCCCGAACGCCATCACCCGGATCGCCGAGGCGCTGAATGCGGCGCGAGGTTCGGCCGATGATGTCTTCGCCGCGGCTGGCCTCGGGCATTATCTTGTCGACCCACCCGAGACGATGGTCGATGAGCGCGACGTCACTGCGCTGCAACGTGCGCTGCGGGCCAAGCTGGATGTTGAAGCCGCCGCCTTTATCGCCCATGACGCCGGCCTGCGCACCGGCGACTACCTGCTTGCCCACCGCATTCCCAAGCCGGCCCAGCGCATCCTCAAGTTGTTGCCGTCGGGGCCGGCTAGCGGCATGTTGCTGAAGGCGGTCGGCAAACACGCCTGGACCTTCTCCGGTAGTGGGCATTTCAGTTACACCATCGGTCGACCGGTGCGGGTCCGCATCGAAGACTGTCCGCTGTGTCGCGGTAGCCAGGCCGATGCCCCGGTCTGCGATTTCTACCGTGGCGCCTTTGAGCGCTTGTTCACAACCCTGGTGAATCGCCGTACCCAGGTCACAGAGACCCAATGTCAGGCCATGGGTGCCGACGCCTGTATCTTCGAGATGCGGTGGTCCTAGGGCGTTCAGGCCATCGCGCTGACTGTGGAAGGAAGAGCAAGCTTCCTAGCCCCAACGGCCCGATGGTCAGTCTACAGCGGGTTTCAAATCGGGAAGCGTCTGATGGGCGGTTCCTAACCTGAATCTCGCTCGATTCATCTGCCAGGCTGGCGCGGCGCCATGCGCTTTGACAGAAATCGCCTTAGTCCAAGGCCCGCAGCACCAGCGTCTTCAGATAGGCGGTCTCTGGAATCGCTGGATGAATCGGATGATCCGGCCCCTGGCTGCCGCTGAAGATCAGCTGCAGCCGGCGTCCTGACCGACGCGCTGCCTGTTGGACGGTCTGCAAGAAGGCCTCACGGCCCATGTGGAAGGAGCAAGACGAGGTCAGTAAGAGCCCGCCAGGCTCGAGCACCTCGAGGCCGAGTCGATTAAGCCGCTGATAGGCGCGCTGTCCCTCCGCTTCGTCGCGGCGGCGCTTGATGAAGGCCGGCGGGTCCACAATCACCATCGCGAATTGGGTCTGGTCGTCGCGCAGCGACCGCAGTCCATCAAAGGCGTCTCCGTGGAGCGTGCTGACGCGCTCTTGCAGGCCGTTGAGCGCCGCATTGCTCTGCACTGCCGCCAGCGCACTCGCAGCGCTATCAATGCAGGTGACCGAACTGGCGCCGGCAGCGACAGCCTGCAAGCCCCAAGCGCCGAGATAGCAACAGCAGTCGAGCACCGGGCCGCGCGGGGCAAGCCGATGCAGCAGGCGACGGTTATCGGCCTGATCGAAGAACCAACCGGTCTTCTGACCCTGGGCAGGCGAGACCTGGAAGCGCAAGCCGCCCTCGCTGAGCTCGATGTCGCCCTGATCCTCGCCAAGCACCCACTCGGTCCCCTGCTCCAACCCTTCCTGCTCACGCACCGCGGTGTCATTACGCAACAGGATGTGTGCTGGGCGCACTACTTGTTCAAGCGCTGCGAGTAGGTTGCCGCGCTCGCGCTCCATGCCTGCTGTGGTGATCTGCACGACGAGGAGGTCGCCGTAACGGTCGACGATCAGGCCAGGCAGGGCGTCACCCTCGCTATGGATCAGTCGGTAGAACGGGGTTGGATAAAGGCGCTCGCGCAGCGCCAGCGCCTGCTGGATGCGCGTGACGAACAGCGAGGCGGTCAAGGGGTGCCCGCGTTGGCGGCTGGTGAGGCGCACGGCGATCAGCGAGCGCGGATTCGCATAGCCATAGCCGAGCCAGCGACCGCGCTTGGAGAGCACCTCGACCGGCTGGCCTGGCTCGAGCGGCTTCAGCGGGGTCTGACCGGTATCGATCTCGTTGCTATAGACCCAGTCGTGTCCGGCCAGGATGCGTCGTTCCTGGTCTTTCTTCAACTGCAGCGTGGCGGGGGTCATGGGCTTCATCTCCGACTAAGGGGCTTCTGGCGCGACGTTCTGCTGTCTGTTGACGGCGCGGCCATGCTGGAGCGCTACATTACCCTCTTTCGCGACCCAGTGAGCGTCAGTGAGCGCAGCGCAGCGATCGCCTCACGCAACAGCAATAGCCATTCAGCGTGGCCGCTGAGTCCGAGAGCCGCGATGCTGGTCTGCGGACTGCGTCGCTGCAGAATGCTGAGGATGAGCAGGTCGCGCTGTGATGTCGAGAGTTGACCCGGTTCCAAATGCTTCATCGTCGGCGGTGGTGACGCCTGATGGACGTTGGCCTCACCATGCGCATTAGGTGCGACGGCGAGATGCGCGCGAACCAGTCGCGCGAGCGCCGGTAATGCCGCCTCAAGGCCGCGGTGCGCGTCAGCGAAGGCGTCGATCTGCTGCCAATCCGCTGGGTCGATCTCCCGATCGTGATCGATGATCTGCCGAGCGTCGATCTCCTGATCAGGATCGATAGCTTGACAGGGGCCGACCTCCCGGGCGGGATTGGTGGCCTGACGAGGGGTGATCTCCTGAGCCGGATCGATGCGCTGAGGTCGGCAAGCTGCTTCCTGAATCAGCGCCGCGATCAGTGCCGGCTCGGCGTCTTGCAACGGGCCGGTGAGCAGGATCGGTAGATCCCGGTCGAGGCGCTGACGCGCCTGCTCGATCAAGTCGGCCCCAGCGGGGCTGAGCGGCTTCAGCACCACCACCGCTCGCGCGCCGCTTGCGGCGTTGTGACGCGTGCCGAGATGCAGCGGCGCGAGGCCGCAGTGGCGCCAGAAGCTCAGCAATTCGGCGCTGGCGCCGAAACTCGCGCCGAAGACATCGAGCCCATCCTGGCGCGCCCGCCCGGCGACGGCTTCGGTCAGTCGCCGCCCGAGCCCACGCCGCCGCGTTGCAGGATGCACGGCGATGCGCACGATCCGCGCATAGCCCAGCCGTGGCGCCTCGCGCAGCCCAGCATGAGCGGACAGGGTTTGTGGCAGCAGGTGTCCGCGTGGTCGCCGGCGACCCTCAAAGATCGGCTGGATGAGTGCAGGCTCCAGCCAGCCTTCACGGGCAATCAGCGCGGTCGCCAGCACCAGCCCGTCGACACACAGGCTCGCCACCGAGAGATTCGGGCCATCGAGCAGGTGGCGGAGGTCGTTTGGCCGGGTCTGATAATGTCCGAGCAGCAGGAGTCCGAACAGCTGTCGCAGCAGGGGCTCGTTTGCGGCCAAGGCGTCGCGGTCGTGCAGCACGAACTGCACCGCCCTGAGATCGGCGTCGGTAACCTGCGCATCCAATGCTGGCTCGGCATCGAGCAGCAACAGCTGATTCATCAACTGTTCGACGCAATCGCCTTGGCTCCAACGGATCGGCGTCCGCAGTCGCAGTGCCCGCCAGCCCGGTGTGCGCTGATCGAGTCGGGCGCGAAAGCGGATCTCGAAGCCGCGTCCGCTGCCCTCATACCCCTGTACCGTGGTCGCGAAACAGATCCGCCGATAGTGCATCAGCAGTTGCTCGAGCAAGGGTGCGGGAATCCCCGCGGCCTCGTCGATCAGCAGCAGATCAGCGGTTGGGGTGGTCGCGAGCAATGCATCGGGCGCCTGAAAGCCGAGCAAGGGCTCCAACTCAGCGGCCGATTCCGCCCGCAGCGTGGCGCGCGCGTGCTCGAACAGGGTGTCGACCGCGCTGCGCCTTGGGGCGCTGACGATGATCTGTAAGCGGCGCTTCGCGATGAGGCGACCCGCCGCAATCCCGAGCGCGGCCGACTTGCCGCGGCCGCGGTCAGCGGTGAGCACCAGGGGTTGCCGCGCGCGACCTGCGGCCAGCGTGCAGATGGCTGCAATCGCCTCCGCTTGATCGGCGCTTGCTGGCTGGTCTCGAGCGTCGGCAAGGCGTGCCTGCTGGGGCAGCGCGCTGAGGTCATCTTCCGGTTGTTGGGCATCGATTCGGCCCTGTCGGCCAAATTGATGCGGTCGCTCTGCGGCGGTACAGGCCTGCAACAGCCGCGCAAGGCGTGTGATGAAGCGGCTGCCGACCGCGGCTGCGGTGAAGGGATGCACCGCAATGCGGGCTGCCTCTGGGTCTGCCCAGCTTGGCCAATCGGCGAGCTCGGGGCTTAACAACAGCAACTGACCGCCGCCGCGCAGGCTACCGACGGCTGCACCGATGGCGTCGGCATCGAGACCCGTCCAGAGGTCCATCACCAGCAGGTCGCACTCGCCACCGAGCAGCCGTTGGACCTTGGCGGGCGGGATGGCCTCGGCGATGAAGCTGTGGGTTGCGCTCGCGCTCCTGCTCGCGCGGGAGAACGGCTGGGACAGCGGCTTGGATATTGGCCTGGATCTGGATACTGGCCTGGATGCCGGCCTGGATGCCGGCCGAGAGGCCCCAACGGGGAACACTTCGGAAATCCTGTCCGGCATGGGTGCGTTACTGACCCAGACCAGTCGCTCAGGCTGGCGCTTGGCGATGAGCTCAGCAGCGGTTTGTAGGCCGTGCTCACGCTCGCCATCGAGCAGGATCAGCTGGCGTTGGGGCCAGCCAATACGATCGGCCCTGACGATCGAGTCCATCAGAATGATCGTCTGGATATTTTTATGAGAGCGATTATCATTAACGCACCAAGTCGGCAAACGCTAGAGGTTCCACCATGATCAAGACCCTGACCTTCGCTGTGATGCATTTTAGTGTCGCCTTTGCTGTCGCCTACGCCCTGACTGGCGACATCGTCGTCGGTGGTGCGGTGGCCCTGATTGAGCCCTTGGTCAATACGGTCGGCTACGCCATCCACGAGCATATCTGGGCGCGGCTTCGGCAGCGCCGGCAGGTATCGCCGCGGTCTGCCGAGGTCATCACGGCTGCGCCTTGTGCCGCGTGACGGTTTGCGTCCGTCATGAGGTAGCACCCACTCAGCTCGTTGCCCAGTTGGCATCACAGGGCGCATCAGTCGTCGACACAGAAGCGCTGAATCAGTTGGCGCAGATAGCCGAGCATCGGCGGAATGCGCTCTAGCGCAAGATACTCGTTGGGCTGATGCGCCTGCTCGATATCGCCTGGACCAAAGACGATGGTCTCCATCCCCAGCGCATTCAGGAACGGCGCTTCGGTGCCGAAGCTGACGCTCTCCGCGCGATGGCCGGTGAGCGCCTCGGCGGCCTGGACGATCGCGGCCCCGGCGACAGTCTCCGCCGGCGGGATGCTTGGAAACAGCGGGGCGACCTCGAACGCGAGTTCACGCCGTTCGGCGATCGGCGCGATGCGTTCGCGGAGCTCGGCACGCAATTGCTCAGGGTCCTGATGCGGCAGTGGGCGGATATCGATGTGCAACTCGCAGTGACCGCAGATGCGATTGAAGTTGTCGCCGCCATGGATGTGGCCGACATTCATGGTCGGATGGTCGATCGCAAAGGCCGGGTCGCGATGCGTCTGTTTCAGCGCATCACGCCAGGCGAGGAGGGCGGTCATGACCTCGTGCATCCCTTCTAGGGCGTTGTTGCCCAGGCTTGGATCGCTGGCGTGGCCACTGCGGCCGGTGAGCCGAATGGCCTCGGCCATCACCCCCTTGTGCGCGCGCACGGGCCGCAGGCCGGTCGGCTCG
Organism: Halochromatium roseum; assembly: GCF_016653315.1. Classification (GTDB taxonomy): domain Bacteria; phylum Pseudomonadota; class Gammaproteobacteria; order Chromatiales; family Chromatiaceae; genus Lamprobacter; species Lamprobacter roseus. The sequence goes on from NZ_NHSH01000042.1 coordinate 31,640, forward strand.
CCGATCACTGCGTGACGGCCAAGGCTGCGCCCTGACTCGACCAATGCCCGTGCGCCGTGCATCGCCGACTCTTCATCAGCGGTGGCGAGCAGAATCAGCGGTCGTTTCAGATCTGCGGGTCTGAAGCTGCGGGCGGCTTCGATTGCGAGTCCGAGGAAGGATTTCATATCGGCGGTGCCGATACCGTACAAGCGTCCGTCGGCTTCGGTGAGGCGGAGCGGATCGTAGCGCCACAGGTGCGCATCGAAGGGCACCGTATCGGCATGTCCGGAGAGCACGAGTCCGCTTAGCGGTTTGTGGTCTTGCGCAGAGTCAGCCAAACCCGCGCCGCTCAGCCCCTCTCCGCCCAAGGTGGCGATCAGATTCGCCTTCTCGGGCTGGCCGGGAAGCGGCAAGATCTCGACCCGAAAGCGGGCGTCTTCGAGCCAGGTCGACAGGAGCTCGAGCACCGGCCGGTTGCTCTGGTCGAGATGCGGGTTGACGCTGCTGACCGAGGGCACTGAGATCAGTCCCTCGAGCATCTGGCGGAGCGGCGGGGCTGCGGAGGATGAGCGCTGAGACATAGGGGCTCCTGAGCGGCTGGATGGTTGATCCATCCCGATGCCGTTAAGATGGGACGGATCGGGCGGTTGCTGCAAGCGGGGATTCGATCTGCCTGCACATTTTGTCTGCACCTGCTGTTCGCAGGTTCTGCCGGCGCAGCTGACCACTTGTCTACCCGCCTTCTAACGCTGATGGCGCGGTGCTACCCTGGAGCATGAATCGCGTGAGATCCACGGTAACCTCGAGGCCCTCTGAATGATCCCCCCGTCGACTGCGAGCGCTGATCTCGAGGCCGCACTCGGCCGTTACCGCTGCCTGTTCGATCAGCAGGTCGAGGGTTGGGACGCCTTCATCAGCACGCTGATGCGGCCGCTGCCGACCTGGATCTGGGCCCACCCGCTGCGCATCGAAGGGCAGCAATTGCGCGCGTTGATCGCTGAGGAAGGCGTGAGCGCTGAGCCGGTGCATTGGTTGAATTCTTGGTGGTCGTCGATTGCGGCACGCGTTGCAGCGCCCGGTGCTGATCTGTTGCCTGACTGTTCTGCCGTCGGCTCCGATGCGCCTGTGGCCGTCGGGCAAGGCGCCGAATTCGCTGTCAGCGGCACCATAGGTGCCGGCATGCCCAGCTCGGCTTCGCCCAGCATTGCTGTGCGGCCGATCGCATTGCGGCTACCGCCAGGCTTTAAGGCCGGTCAGCGCTGGTGGTATTGCGCGGGTCTGGCACATGCGCAGGAGGCCGTTTCACAGCTGCCGGTCATGCTGCTCGATATTCGCCCTGGTCAGCGCGTGCTGGACCTGTGCGCGGCGCCTGGCGGCAAGACCGCGCAGCTCGCGTTCGCACTCGGCAATCGCGGGACCTTGCTTGCAAACGACTTCGCCGCCGAGCGCATCGCTGCGCTGCAAGGCAACTTGGATCGGCTTGGGGTGCTGAACTGCAGCACAACGCGCTGCGATGGCGGCAATTATCCGGCGGCGGCCGGTGCCTTCGACCGCATCCTGGTCGATGCTCCCTGCTCCAGCGAGGGCACGCTCAGACGTAACCCGAGCTTAGTGCAGCGCAGCAGCCAGGGGAGCGGCCAGGGCGGCGGCGAGCGTGTTCGCGCGCAGGCTGGCATCGGTCCCGAGCGCTCGCAGCGAATGGCGGGCCGCCAGCGTGCGCTGTTGCGCAAGGCGGTGCAGCTGTGCCGGCCCGGCGGGCGCATCGTCTATTCGACCTGCACCTTTGCGCCAGAGGAGAATGAGCTGGTTGTGGCGGAGATTCTCGATGAGCAGAACGGCAACCTGGAACTGCTGTCGTGCGAGCTACCCGGCTTGGTGGCTGCTGCGGGGGTGACGCAGTGGCAAGGCCGCCAGCTTGATCCGAGCCTGACGCGCTGTCTACGCATCTGGCCGCATGCAAACGATACTGGAGGCTTCTTTGTTGCGGTCCTGCAGAAAGCCGCTCAGGCGCCGAGCTTGGATGCGCCCAATCCGGCCCGGTTGCAGCTCGAGCCCGATGATGACGGTTGGCTGCAGGGGCTCGACGAGCATTATGGGCTGTCGACATCAGCGCTAGCCGGACGCTGCTTTCATCGCCAAACGCGCCGCGGGCTGCATTTGATGGCTGCGGATCACCTGCCACCAGCGGTGCCGTCGTTGCAGGGGAGTGGTCTGTTTGCCTATCGAACCAATATTCGCCCGCCGAAGCTCACCACGGGCGCGGCGTTGCTGCTCGGCGCGGCCGCGAGTCGTCAGACGCTCGAGCTGAGTAGCGAGCAGCGCGATCGCTATCTGCGCCGCGAGCTGTGGCGTCCAAGCCCTGGGCAGAGAGTCGACTGCCGTCCAGGCCAAGTCCTGGTGCGTTATCGCGGCTTCACGCTCGGGGTTGCCGTGTTGCATCGATCTGGCGATCTGGAGAGCCTGTTTCCGAGTCGCTGGAGCGGGTGCAGCGCTGGGGCTTAGCGGGTTGTATCGGTGAGCGATCATCGGCGTCGGTCGGCACTGCGGCTGCAGCCGCGTCGCTCGATCTGGCTGGGAGTGCTGCTGGTGGTGATGCATCTGCTTGCAGCCTGGGTTCTGCTGCTGATCCCGCTCGAGCTGGGGCCGCGTATGCTGTTGATGCTGCTCGTCGCGCTCAGCCTTGGCTATGGGCTTTGGGCGCAGGTCTTGGCGCTGGCACCCTGGTCGCTGCGGGAGGCGATTTGGTCGGAACAGGGCTGGCAGCTCCGCTTTCAGAACGGCCGCCAGCGAGAGGCGGTGCTGCTGCCGAGCACGCTGATCTCGGTGCGCTTGCTGATCTTGCACTTTCGGGTTGGTTGGCTGCGTTATCCGCAACTGGTGCTGACTGAGGAGGTGATTGACGCCGAGCTGATGCGGCAGCTCAGGGCGCGGCTGCGGTTGCAGGGGGCTTGCCACTCTGGACGATGACGCGTTCGTTTCACGGTAACCGACAGCTGAAGGCGTGCAGAACCTGGCGCGTTAACAGACGCGGATGCCCGGCAATCAGCGTGCATGGCGATATACTGCGGGCAAGCCATCCATCCATCCATCCATACACTATCGGTCGGCGAGTTGATCGGCGGCATTGCAGCGAGAGGTGCAACGATGAAGGTCTTAGTCACCGGCGGGGCGGGCTATATCGGCAGTCATACCTGCGTTGAGCTACTGGCTGCTGGGCACGAATTGGTCGTGGTCGACAATCTCTGCAACAGCAAGGCCGAGTCGCTGCAGCGGGTGCGCGTGATCAGCGGTCGGCCTCTCGACTTCGTACAGGCTGACCTGCGCGATGAGGCTGCACTGGAGGCGTTGTTCTCGGCGCATGCGTTTGATGCCGTGATCCATTTTGCTGGCCTCAAGGCGGTCGGTGAGTCAAGCGAGATCCCGCTCGAATACTACGACAACAACCTTGGCGGTACCTTTGCGCTCTGCCGTGCGATGCGCAAGGTTGGTGTTAAGCGGTTGGTGTTCAGTTCCTCGGCAACGGTCTATGGTGACCCGGCAACGGTGCCGATCCGCGAGGATTTTCCGCTCTCTGCAACCAACCCCTATGGCCGGACCAAGCTCTTTATCGAGGAGATCCTGCGCGATCTGCACCGCGCCGATCCGAGTTGGGACATCGCGTTATTGCGCTACTTCAACCCAGTCGGGGCGCACGCGAGTGGCAGCATCGGTGAAGATCCGAATGGGATTCCGAACAATCTAATGCCGTTCGTTGCCCAGGTGGCGGCCGGCAAACGCGAGGCACTGCAGGTGTTTGGTGATGACTATCCAACCCCAGACGGGACCGGGGTGCGCGACTATATCCATGTGGTGGATCTGGCGCTTGGTCATTTGTCGGCGCTGGAGCGTTTGCGGGATGCACCTGGGTTGCTGACCTGTAATCTTGGTACCGGGCAGGGCTATAGCGTGCTCGAGATGGTGCGCGCGTTCGAGGCCGCAAGCGGCCGGCCGGTGCCGTATCGGATCGTCGGGCGGCGCCCTGGCGACATCGCTGCCTGCTATGCCGATCCGACCCAAGCCCGTGCGCTGCTCGGCTGGCAGGCCGAGCGTGGCCTCGAGCAGATGGTCAGCGATGCCTGGCGCTGGCAGCGCCAGAACCCGGATGGTTATCCCGACCCAGACTAGCCTTGCGGTTTGCCGCTCAAGCGTCGCTCAGGCTAAGGCGTTGCTCGATGCGCTCGACGCGCCGAGTTAGGTGTGTCAGTGCGTGGCGGTCGCTAGCGGATAGGGCATACAGACCGCCCAGGGTTTACTCGACGGTCGAGAGTCGCAGCTCGATTCGATCCATTTGCTCGCCGTGTTCTGCCAGGGTGCCGCGAATCCCTCCTAGATGCTCGAGCACCAAGTTCTCTATGTTCTCGGTCATGGCCTGGTCTCCGATTTAAGCGGTCTTAGGCAAACGAAAATACTGCGCAATTCGGTAAGCGCTTTTCCGGCAATCGCCTTGTGTGTTGGCATCTCAATCTTGCGCTAATATCCCATAATGCTGTGCACCCTCAAGCACACCGCTGCTGTAGTAGCCGCTCAGCCCCTTGAAGCCGCCCTTGGCGAAATAGGCGCGTAGGCTCGGGTTATCAGCCATGGCCTCGCGCACCTTCTCAACGAGCTGCTCATCGGCGTTGCGCACCAGCACGCCCGAGAAGCCGGCGGTGAGGGGAAAGATGTCATTGCCGCTATCGCCGCAGAACACCACTTCTTGCTTAGGCACGCCCAGCTCCTCGGCGAGGAACTCGAGCGCGGTCTGCTTGGTGGCTGCTTTCGGCAGAAAGTCGAGGAGACCATCGCCGCTCTGTGAGTCGAAGCTGTAGATCGCGACCTCGTCAAAGCGGTCCTGGGTGCGCTCGATCACCTGTGCCATCACTGCATCCTGGTTCGCGTGATCGACGTAATAGCTCTGCTTGAACGCGCTTAGATGTTCGGCCTCCTGTTCGCGCATGCCGTCGATGTCGGCCACGGCCTCGCGCACGGCAGCGGCGTCCCAGCGTGGACAGACCCTTTGTACGTGCTCGACCCAGGCCTGATCGATCTGCCACTGACCGCCCTCGAAACGGCGGATCGAGGTGCCAACATCGCCAATGAGTACATTCGGGTGACGAATACCGAACTCGTGGATCGCATTCTCGGCGAGGCGCAGGTTTCGCCCGGTGACATAGACGACAAAGATCCCTTGGCGTTCGGTCAGGTCGTTGAACAGCTCGATCGCGTTAGGATCAGCGGGCCAGCTGCCATTTGGAAGTAGGGTTCGGTCAAGATCGGTCGCAAGGACTCGCATCGCGGTGTCTCCGTTTCAGTCCAGTTGAGCGCCGCAGCGCTATCTTCGCCCATTTCGACAGATCGACCGAGGCCCGTCAAATGGCGGGCGCTCGTTCAGCAGGGACGGCCGGATCAGCATGTCATTGTCCTAGAGGTCCGTTAATGCTTGAACATACTGAGGTGCACTGTCCGTATTGCGGCGAAACCATTGCCACTGAGGTCGATGGCTCGTTCAGTCACCGCTATATCGAGGATTGTCCGGTCTGTTGCCGGCCGATCGAGTTCGAGGCTGAGATCGACGCCTGGGGTGAGCTGGCGCGGCTGACGGTCTGTCGTGACGATGACTGATGACTGATCGCTGCTCCACCTGTTGGCTGGTGCGGTTACTCAGTCGTGCTCGCCATCTCGGGGTCGATCGGGGCTGGCATCAGGTTCTTCAGCAGTGCAGACACGATTGCGTCCTGTCTCCTTGGCCTGGTAGAGGGCGTGATCGGCGCGATCGAGCAAGGCATCGGCCGACTCGCCCGGCGAATGGGCAGCCACGCCAAAGCTGGCGCTGAGCTGATCGACGACTGGCCAGTGATCGCTAGCAATGGCTCGTCGTAGCTTTTCTGCAGCCGTGGTTGCTGCTTGCGCACCGGTCATCGGGAGTAGGAGGACGAACTCTTCGCCGCCCCAGCGGGCCAGCGCATCGCTGGCGCGTGTCTGCGCTTGCAGCAGCGCAGCGAACTGCCTCAACACTGCGTCACCGGCGAGATGGCCATGCTCATCGTTGACGCGTTTGAAGTGGTCGATATCGCAGAGCGCGATGGAAAAGCGCTGGCCATAACGCGCGTGAGCGGAGATGGCCGCCTGGAGGAGCTGATCGAACTTCATCCGATTGTATGCGCCTGTCAGGGTGTCGCGCTCTGATAGCGTCTGGATCTTTTTCTGCAAGCTAATGTCTTGGATCACCAGATGGCGTTCGGCGCCAACCTCATCCTCGATCAACCCCCGGGCTTGGCGCACGCGGACCCAAAGTGCTTTGCCATCAGCCCGGCGCAGCGGCCGTTCTGGGAGCACGCCATCGGCGGATTCAGTGAGCGCGTCGAGTGGCCCGAGACCGAGCGCTTGCAACGATTGGCCAGCGATGGCCGTGGCGCTCCAGCCGGTGCTTTCGAGGAGCGCGGAGCTGGCGCGCATGATGCGACCATCGTCGGCATTGACGGCCAGCGTCATCACGTTGCTGTCAAGCAACTCCAGATAGCGTTCTGACGCCCTTGCCGCGGTGGCGGCGCGGGCCTCGGCCTCGCGCGTCGCGGTGACATCGTCAACGACGATGATCGCCCTACACGCGTCATCCTGATAGGGCAGGATTCGAATACGCTGCTGCATGTGAACGAAATTGGATTCTGTGACCCGGTCGAGTGGGACCGGAAACAGATAGCCTCGGCGCGGGTGCACATAAGATGGCGAGCGCAATTGCAGGGCGGCCTTCACCCGCCGTCGCAGTGTTGCCACCGGTAGGTCTGGGAACAGTGATTCTAGCGAGCGGCCAATCGCCTCCTCGGGCGCGAGCTTGGCATGCTCGGTCATCCAACGATTCCAAGCCTGCACAGTCAGCTCTGGGTCGACGATCACAAGCCCAGTCGACAGATGATCGGCGAGCGAGGTCATCAACTCGGCAGGTCGTCTAGCATCCGATCGAGGGTCCGCCGAATCCACTCGAAGCATTGTCCGTGGGTCAAGATGAAGATGCGGCCGTGGATTTGCTGCTCGGCGAACTCGATCACGGTCTCGACCTTGATCACATGATCGAAGGCTGCCGGCGCAGAACTCTGGCTGCTCTCTGGGAGGACGCTGATCCGATGCAGCTCGGGCTCGCCGAGTGTGACGCGGGCCTCCATTTGCGCACAGAGTTCATTCATCATTGCGGCCGTGACGATATTGCCCAACTCAAGAAGCACATCATCGTCATCGTTGTCGTCCGAGCCCAGCTGCGCCTGCAGATAGGCGGTGATGTTGGTGGCAGAGGCTTCATCGAGCAGGAAGACCACCTCGCCACTGACATCGCCCATGAAGATCTGTCGCGCTAGATAGCAGCTGGTTGCGGATGCGCAGGCCTGCTGCAGGAGCTCGCGGAAGCGCTCGCGATCGATCACCGCGATCTGCGGCGGGCGCATGGTGGCGAAGGCGCCCATGATGTCGGCAACCCGAGCAGTGGCCTTGCCATAGGCGACGTTGATGAGCTCGCCCAGACAATCGATCTGATCCTCGTTCAGCTGCTGCATCAGAGAAACCCTAAACGCTTTAGGTTGTCATGCAGCTCAGCCGCGAGCTTTGATTTGTCGATGAAGCCATTGGCCCCGCTGGCCATGACCTTGGCCACGGCGCCAGCCTGGATATCCGCCGAGACGATCAGGATGGGGGTGTCCGGATCTTGCCCTCGGATCGCCACCAGGGCATCAAATCCGTCCATCACTGGCATGGTGAGATCGAGGAAGATCAGATCAGGGCGTTGCTCGTGCCAGAGTGCGACGGCCTCTTCGCCGTTGACGCCCTGGTGGATCTCGGCGCTGTCGCGCAGAGGCTCAGGCAGCATCCCAATGAGGATGCGCCGAGCCATGCGCGAATCATCGACAACCAGCATCTTCATAGCAAAAGTAGGTCAATGCCCTGACGGTTAGGGTTTGGCACTCAATGCCCGGGCACGGAAGTATAGCAATAGCAATCAGTCGTGCTGTCTCCCCAGGCTTAGCTGGCATGCTGTCGGTCAAGTCAATCCGTTTTGCCCGCACCAATCAGCTAGGGCGAGTCTAGAAATTCCACTCCGCCAACGTCGGCGGCATGCCTCAGCGATCGTAAGAGAGCCTTTTCTCCTCGCCTGTACCGTCGCTCGCACTGATGTTGAAGCTGCTATTGCGTAGGTCGGCGTCGAGGGTTGCGAGGCTGTCGCCATTGCGCCAACTGATGCGCAGGTGGTGCTCGTCGGTCGGATGCACCTCAAAGCTGCCCTGAAAGGCTGGGCAGGTATTGCGCAGCTGAATCAGCTTGAGCTGGTCGCGCACGACCAGGCGCTTGAGCCCAGCCTCGACATCCTCGAGCGAGAGGTTGGTGCGATTGATCTCCTTGTGGCCGGCAGCGCCGCCGCGATCGGCGGCCTCGTAGTCGTTCTTGCCAGCGAACAGATCCAGGTACCAGACCTGAGGGATGCCCGGCATGAAGAGCTGGATGGCGCGCGCCATCAGCAGTTTCTGCTCGTCCTCGCCAAGGGCACTGAAGAAGGTGGCGTTGATCTGGTAATAGGCGATCTTGCGCCCATCCGGGCCATAGAGGTTCTTGACCCGTCCGCCGCGCTCGGTGACGCGGGCCATGGTGGCCTCGATCTGCTCTTCGTCGAGCAGACCTTCACGGAAACTGCCGGCCTCGGCCTTGCCACGCAGATCCAGCAGCGGGATGCCGTCGTGGCAGCCGAGCATGTTGATGGTCTGCAGACCCTTGGTGCGAATCTCGTCGATCCAGCGCAGCAGGGCCTGATTGCTGCCGCGCTCGAGCGCGTCGATGACCAGGCCAGGGAAGAAGAAGTCATAGATCGGGAAGCCCTTGCTGGCGACCTCCTCGTGCAGTCCGGTCCCGTACTCGGCGTGGATCTCGGGGAAGACGATCAGATCGTTGGCCTCGGCGATGCGCTTCAGTCGTTCGAGGTAATCCCAGGTGCCGGGGCGGTTGAAGAAGTTGGGCTCGCCCGGAACCTTATGCAGATAGGCGAAGGCATCGAGGCGGATGATCTTGGCGCCATAGTCACGCAGCCTGCGTAAGGTTTCTTCGTAAAAGCTCCAGACCTTCTCGGAGCGTGCGTTGAGATCCATCTGCCCGAGGTACTGGCGCTTGCGCTCGATCACGCCCAGGATGGCGTCCTTGTGCTCCGTATAGCCGTCGAGGTCGATCGCCGCTGGATCGGTTTTCGCGGCGATGGCTTGGTTGACCAGGGAAGCGACCGCCGGGGCCTCGTCCTTGGAGAGGCCCTCAACCTCGGCGAGGTCTTCGGGCTCGAGTTCTTTGTAGCTGACATCCTGATAGAACGTGTTCCAGTACAAGCGATCTGAGCCGTCCGGAAAGCGTACCTTGAGGATCGGCAGCCCGGGCTTACGCATGAACAGTTTCTGTAGGTATTCTTCGGTCGGGATGATGGTCCCATCCGGCGCCTCGGTGCCGTGCTCGTGCCAGAATTCGTTCCAGTCGACGAAGAAGTCCTTGTACGGGGAGTCGTTGCCGTGCTCAATCAGGTCCTGGAACTGGTGCGACTGCACCGAGAGGTGATTCAGCACCAGATCCAGCTTGAATTGGATATTGAGCGCGTTCAGTTCTGCGAGATCCTCGGGGGCGACCAATTCTTCGTTGAGGCCGTAGTCGATGATCGAGAATCCGCGATCGAGGTCGCTATTGAAGAAGGTTGGTAGGATGTAGAACAAAGAGAAGCTGTCTTTGAACTCCGGTCGTTTCAGTACGGCGACGATGTCGGCAAGTTTTCCACCGATGCTGTCTGGATAGGCATTGAGCATCACCCCAGTCGGCAGCGTTTGACGGATGGGCTGTTCTTGAGACATAGATCACTCGTATCGTTGACGGCCGGCTTTGAGGCCTGTCTTTCGCGTCAGGGTCTGCGACCTCGCGACCGTTGACGCAGGGATGCTGGCGTGAAGCAGCGAACGAGTTGGCAGGGTAAAGAACCTAAGGGCCAGAATGCAAGAAATCACCTCACAGTCTGACGGCAAAGGCATTCATGCTGGCCCGATTATGCCAAGCCTGGAGAGTCAGCGATGAAGATACGTCCGCTGAGTGCCTTTCTGTTATCCCTGGCGGGCGTGGTGCTGCTGCTCGCTTCGGTCGCCGTGGTTCAGAGTCGCCTCGATACTACCCCTTACATCGCCTTAGACGGCAACTGGGATATCCATCATCTGGTCCAGTGGGGACCCTACAAGACCTGGAGCTTTCACTATCGGCTCAGTCTGCGCGAGCAGCGCGGGCGGCTGTACGGCGAAGGTGTCACCTTGCTGGTGAATGGTGACCGCCCCGGAGCGAGGGAGCAGACCACGCTGCAGGTTGTCGATGGTGTGCGTGAGCGTGGTCAGATCATTGCCTGGGTGTTTGAGCGCAATGGCGATCGTGCCGGTCGTGGGGCAATCAAATGGCGGGTTGTCGATGCCAACCGCCTGGTTGGCACGTTTGCGACGACCTTCTACCGTGGGGCCTCGGTCGCACAGCGGGTTGTCGCTGATGCGGTCGACGCAAACGGACGCTCAGACTGATGATCTGAGCTGATCCGATCCGATCCGGCGCTGAGCCGAACGGCGATTGGGCTAGTCGTGACCTGTGGCGATGGCCGAGGCCCCTGTCGTCGAGCGAGCAGCGGCAGTCGAAGACGACGATGTCGCCCGACTGGGTCGCGAGCTGGGCCTCAAGGCTTTCGACGTCGATCAATGGGGACTGTGTTGGCGTCGGCATAAGGCTTCGGTTCTCGACTAGAACGGCGGCTCTTCATCGAAGGACGGCGGCTGATCGCGGAACGGCTCACCGCCCGGCTCGCCATTGCCGGCTGGCGCTACGCGCCAGGCCTTCACATCGGTGTACCAGCGACCGTTGAACTCACGGCTCTCCAGGTCGAAGCTGATGGTCAGTTCCTGCCCCTCACGGATGCCGAACTGATCGATCCTGTCGCCCCAGAGCATAAAGCAGACCTGCTTCGGAAAGTCGCCCGGTAGCTCGATCACATACTCTTGCTTACGCCAGGGGCCACGTGCCGAGGTGCCGTTCTTCTCCGGCAGTACCTGCGTGATCTTGCCTGTCATCTCCATCTTGCCTGTTGCCTCCGCGGTGGCGTTTTCTTTGGGTAGGGCTCATGGTACCAGCGCTGTCTGAGGACGCGCTGAATCACATGACTCCTGTAGCGGTGACGCGATCCTGCCTGCTTCAGCGCAACATGCGCGGGTTCTACATCATCATCAGGTAGTCGTAAGCTCCGGGTCCGCAGCGGCGTTCGAGCTGTTTTAGGATCCGTCGCTGCATCGCTGGAGTATCGTTGGGGCCATTGATATAGAACGGCTTGCCGTTCTGGCCAAAGGTAAAGCTCACCGGGCATGCATTTGCCTCGATGTCACCGAAGATCAAGCGTGCGATCCGGTAGTCCGCATGCGGCTCGAAACCGAGGTTTTCGGCATAGGCCAGTGCCCCTTCGACTATTTTGCGTGCGCAACTCGGATGTTGAGGTTCCATGGATTCCGCGGGGTTCGAATGGATGCGATCCAGAATCTCAGGATACTCGGCTGCTTCGGCGATCTTGTACAAGGCGTTTTTGACGCCAAGACAAAAGACATCCACGAGGATTCCTGCGATCGCATACCGACCATCAGGCAGGTGACGAGATAACCAAACCGTGCCAATGCCTTGCTCGAAGAGGTTTGTCGGAACGAACACGTCAGCGATGGGCGCCTGGCCCACCACGGCCCATTCGCGCGTCAACGATAGCGCACCGGAGGAGGCTCTGACAGACTTCGTCTTCGTTTGCTGACGTTTCTTTTCTCGTTTAGCTCGCTTTTTCTGCAAAGCTTTTTGGTCAAGCGCCATTGGGACACTCTCATGTTCGGGAAGTGATTGGGGTGATGCCCACTGAGGGCAGGTCATCAACATCCAGATGTCGAGTCGATGAACCCAGGGCGTTGTGTTGTGCCGAGGTCGGCATGATAACAGCGCCCGTCATATTTCGTAGCGCGTCACCGCCCCCGACGATGAAGCACCGTGCTTCATCGAAGCCGACGCCTCAATCACCATGTCTGGCTCAGCGGTAACCTCGCTGGCGACGCGCTCGATGGTCCAGTCTATGTCCACTGGCTGCTGTGGTCTTAGAGCAACACCCGCTCAATCCCCCCAGCCTTCACCTGCTCCAAGAACCGCTGCTGCCAGCCCTCGCCAAGGCGATGCTTGGCCAACTCGACGACGATGTAATCGGTCATCAGGCCGGTCTCGTCGGCATATTTGGCCAGGCCCTGCTGGCAGGCGGGGCAGGCGGTGAGCAGTTTGACCTCGCCGTGCTCGACGCGGGGCTTGCCGGTGAGCGCCTGGATGCCCTTGGTTAGCTCCTCCTGCTTGCGGAAGCGGACCTGATTGGCGATGTCCGGTCGGCTGGTGCCCAGCGTGCCGGCCTCGCCGCAGCAGCGGTCTGACAAGGGCACTGGCTGACCCATCAGCTTTTCCGCCACCGAGGTCGGCTGATAGGTCTTCATCGGCGTATGGCAGGGGTCGTGATAGAGATACTGCTTGCCGCTGACGCCCTCCAGACTCACGCCCTTTTCCATTAGATACTCATGGATATCGAGCAGCCGGCAGCCCGGAAAGATACGCTCGAACTCGTATTGCAGCAGCTGATCCATGCAGGTGCCGCAGGAGACGATGACGGTGCGGATGTCCAGATAGTTGAGCGTGTTGGCGACCCGGTGGAACAGCACCCGGTTCTCGGTGGTGATCTGGTGGCCGGAGTCCTCGAGCCCAGCGGCGCGCTGCGGATAGCCGCAGCAGAGATAGCCCGGTGGCAGCACCGTCTGGCTGCCTTGCTCATAGAGCATCGCCAGGGTCGCCAGGCCGATGTCCGAGAACAGCCGTTCGGAGCCGCAGCCGGGGAAGTAGAACACCGCGTCTGAGTCCTCGGTCACCTTGGCTGGATCGGCGAGGATCGGCACCCGGGTGCGGTCTTCGAGCCCGAGCACCTGACGGAAGGTGCGCTTGGGCAGATCGACCCGGATCGAGCGACTGACCAGCTGCACCGCTTGGCCGACCGGATTCGGCGTGCCGCTGCTGGCGCCCGGGCGCGCGTTGGGTTGCTCGGTCAGCTGCAGGCCCTTGGCGACAGCATTGGCCAGGTTGAGCCCCTGAAAGCCCCATTCGGCCAGCCCCTTGCGCATGAGCCGAATCGCCTGCGGATGCTGGGTATTCAAGAACGCCATCGCCGCCTTGGCGCCGGGGCTCGAGCGTTTCTTGCCGCGCTCGACCAGGATGCGGCGCATGCGCATGGTGACATCGCCAAAGTCGATATCGACCGGGCAGGGCGTCAGGCACTTGTGGCAGATGGTGCAATGGTCAGCGACATCGTTCATCTCATCGAAGTGCCGCTCCGAGAGCCCACGCCGGGTCTGCTCCTCGTAGAGGAAGGCCTCGATGATCAGCCCGGTGCCGAGGATCTTGTTGCGCGGCGAATAGTCCAGGTTCGCGCGCGGCACATGGGTCATGCACTTGGGCTTGCACTTGCCGCAGCGCAGGCAGTGCTTGATGTCGTCGTTGAGCGCGCCGAGCTCGGTGGCCTCGAGGATGATCGCCTCTTGCTCGACCAATTGCAGCGAGGGCGTGTAGGCGCCATCGAGTCCGGAGCCGGGCAGCAGCTTGCCAGGGTTGAAGCGTCCTTGCGGATCGACCCGCTGTTTGTACTCGGCGAAGGCGGCGAGCTTCTCCGGCGCCAGGTAGCGTACCTTGGTCAGGCCGATGCCATGCTCGCCCGAGATCACGCCATCGAGCCGCTCGGCGATGGCCATGATGCGATCGACCAGCCGATCGGCCTCTTGCAGCATCTGATAGTTGGCCGAGTGCACCGGGATGTTGGTGTGGATGTTGCCATCGCCGGCATGCATGTGCAGGGCGACGAACAGCCGCGCGCCGCGCAGTTGACGATGGATCTCGGCGAGGCGCTCGCGCACGCCAGTGAGATCCTGACCCGCGAAGATCTCGGCAAGCCGGTTGCCGACCTCCTTGCGATAGGTCTGGCGTAGGTCGCGGCGCAGCATCATCTCGAGCAGGCTGTCGCCGTCGCGGATCAGCGCGCGCTCGGGGTCGCGCAGCAAAAAGGTCTGCTCGGTGGCGGGTTGATCCAGTCGGGCGAGGATCTGCTGCCAACGCTGACGGGCGGCGCGCACCGCGTCACGGGCGGCGGCGCACTTGGCCTCAAGGATCGCCAGCGCCTCATCCGAGCGTTGATACTCGCCGGCCGGCAGGGCCTCGCGCAGTGGGCCATTCAGATAGTCGAGCACCGCCGCCATGATAGCGTCCTTGTTCTTGATCGACTGCTCGATATTCAGGCGCTCGATCTCGCGGCTGTATTCGGCCAGCCGTGGCAGCGGGATGACCACATCCTCGTTGATCTTAAAGGCGTTGGTGTGGCGTGAGATGGCGGCGGTGCGGGCGCGATCGAGCCAGAAGCGCTTGCGCGCCTCGGGGCTGATGGCGATGAAACCCTCGCCATCGCGCGCCTGGGCCAGCTCGACCACGGCCTCGGCGACTGCAGCCACCGCCGTCTCATCGTCCGAGACCAGATCGGCGAGCAGCACCATCTTCGGCAGCTCGCGCCGGGCGGCCTTGGTCGAATAGCGCACCGCGCGCACATAGCGCTCGTCCAGATGCTCGAGGCCGGCGATCTGCACATCCGTGCGCGCATCGACGAAGTCCTTGATCTCGACGATGGCCGGCACGGCGCGATTGAGATCGGTGCCGAAGAACTCCAGGCAGACCGTGCGCACATGCTCCGGCATCCGATGCAGGATGAACCGGGCCGAGGTGATGAGCCCGTCGCAGCCCTCTTTCTGCACCCCGGGCAGCCCGCCGAGGGCCTTGTCGGTGACATCCTTGCCCAGTCCCGGCTTGCGCATCCGCGCGGTCGGGATCGCGAGCAGCTCGGGCTCGCCCTTGGGCGTGTGGCCATCGGCCTCGAAGCGGCTGATGCGAAACCGGGCCACCTCGGTGTCCTGCAGCTTGCCCAGGTTATGATCCAGGCGCTCGACCTCGAGCCAATCGGCATCCGGGGTCACCATGCGCCAGGAGGCGAGGTTGTCGATCGCGGTGCCCCAGAGCACCGCCTTCTTGCCGCCGGCGTTCATGGCGACATTGCCGCCGATGCAGGAGGCGTCCTGCGAGGTGGGGTCGACGGCGAAGGCGAGCCCATGGGCATCGGCCAGATCGGCGACCCGGCGCGTGACCACGCCGGCGCCGCAGCGCACCGTCGGCACCGGCTCGGCGACGCCGGGCAGCGCGATGCGCTCGACGCCGGACAGCGCCTCGAGCTTCTCGGTGTTGATCACCGCCGAGCGCGGCGAGAGCGGCACCGCCGAGCCGGTATAGCCGGTGCCGCCGCCGCGCGGGATCAGCGACAGGCCGCAGTCGATGCAGGCGGCGACGATCGGTGCGACTTCCTCCTCGGTATCCGGCAGGATGACGACGAACGGCATCTCGACGCGCCAGTCGGTGGCGTCGGTCGCGTGTGACACCCGCGCGAGGCCGCCGAAGTCGATGTTGTCCTTGCGGGTGATGCCGCTGAGCCGCTTGCGCAGGCGTTGACGCAGCGCGCGATCAGCGTCGAGCTGGGCATCGAAGCGGGCGATGGCCTCGCGCGCGGCGCTGAGCAGGGCGGCGGCCTCGGCGTTCTCGTTCAGGCGTCGCTCGAATTGTTCGAGTCGATGCCGCAGCGCGTCGAGCAAGAGCCGGCGGCGTTTCGGGTCTTCGAGCAGATCGTCCTGCAGATAGGGGTTGCGGGTCACCACCCACATGTCGCCCAACACCTCGAACAGCATCCGCGCCGAGCGCCCGGTGCGCCGCGAGCCACGCAGTTGCTCGATGCGCTGCCAGTGCTCCAGGCCGAGGAAGCGGATGACGATCTCGCGGTCCGAGAACGAGGTGTAGTTGTAGGGGATCTCGCGGATGCGAGGGGTTGCGGTCGCGCGCTCAGCGCTGTCGAGACTGTCTGGCGTCGCGATCGGCGACAGGAGCGTTTCCGGCTGTGAGCGGTCTGGATCGAGCATGAAGGACCATGGCACTGCTTGAAGATGCTGTCGATCTTATCGCAGCCGGGTGGGGAGCCGGCGATGACATCGGGCAGAACAACCGCGTGTTGGCACGGGTTAAGACGGCCTGGCTCGCCTTGGCAAGTTATTGGGTAGCGCTGCTGGCCACTGGGCAGTGAACCTTGGCGTGATTGACGTCCGCCCCCTGGGCAGTCAAGCTTCTCGCCACAACGGGTTCAACGCTGCTGGATGATTGCCATGAAAGAGCTGCTGTGGGACAAGACGCTGAGTGTTGATGTGCTGGAGATCGATCAGGATCATCGCCGTCTGCTTGAACTCTTCAATCGGCTTGGCCATGCCACCGAGGAGGGGGAGCCGCAGGCCTATATCGAAGCGTTGATGGATGAGCTCATCAGCTGCACGGCTTGGCACTTCCAGCATGAAGAACGGCTGATGGAGAAGTATGACTATCCGGGGCTGGATGAACACCGGGCCGAGCATCAGGAGTTGATCAGCAGTGGTAAGGCGCTGCAACAGCAACTCCAGCGGTCTGGGGCTCCGCTATCGGCGCAGGAGATCGAATTTCTCGAACATTGGCTCAGCGCCCACATCTATGGTGCAGACATGGCGTTGGGCTCGCATCTGGCTGAGGTGATGTAGCGCATCCCCAGCCTGGCACCCCGCCATGATGGTGCGCCACCACTCAGCCGGATGATGACCAACTGATCTCGAGTGACGTTGCGCTGAAGCTATTGATGCGGCTGGCTGATCACCGATAATCGATGCATAGTCAGCCGTAGCGACCGAAAGGCCATGGACGAGATTGCCAGAATCGATATTCTCTGGGTGCTGATGAGCAGCGTGTTGGTGTTGCTCATGCAGGCCGGCTTTCTGTGTCTGGAGTCTGGGCTGACGCGGAGCAAGAACGCGATCAATGTCGCGTTGAAGAATGCCTCGGATTTCTTGATCACAAGCCTGGCCTGGTACCTCGTCGGCTACGGGTTGATGTTCGGTGCTTCGAAGAGTGGTTGGATCGGTAGCGATCGCTTCGTTCCCGACCTCTCCACGAGCGATCCCTGGGATGCGACCTTCTTCCTCTTCCAGCTCATGTTCTGCGCAACAGCGGCGACCATCGTCTCCGGCGCAGTCGCCGAGCGGATGCGTTTTAATGGCTACCATCTCGCTACCCTGATCACGGTGGCGCTGATCTACCCGCTGTTTGGACACTGGGCGTGGGGCGGTGCGCTAGGTGGTGAGCGCGGATGGCTGGCGACCCTGGGCTTCGTCGACTTTGCCGGCTCAACCGTGGTGCATAGCGTCGGCGGCTGGATTGCGCTGGCCGCCGTATTGGTGATCGGCCCGCGCACGGGTCGTTTCTCCGCGGGTGAGGCACAGCTGATTCCCGGCAGCAACCTGCCGCTCGCCATGCTCGGTGTGCTGTTCTTCCTCGTCGGCTGGATCGGCTTCAACGGTGGTAGCACCCTAGCACTGGATGCGGCGGTGCCGAGTATTATCGTCAATACCTTGATGTCGGCGGCGGCCGCTGGCGTCGCGGCTCATCTGCTGACGCGCTGGCTTGCCTGGCGCTCGTTGGATCGGGTTGCGGTGCCATTAAACGGTGTCATTGCTGGCCTGGTCGCCATCACCGCTGGCTGCCATGTGGTTGCCACTTGGGAGGCCATCCTGATTGGTGCGCTGGCGAGCCTGTTCATGGTCTACGCGATCGAGCTGTTAGCCCGTCTGCGGATCGACGATGCCATTGGTGCGATACCGGTGCATCTGATTGCCGGCATCTGGGGCACCTTGGCGGTTGCCCTATTCGGCGCCCCAGCGCTGCTTGGCACCGGCCTCTCGATGATCGAGCAGTTGGCTGTGCAAGCCTTCGGCATCGTCATTGCCGGCGCCTGGGCGTTTCCCCTGTCCTACCTATTGCTGCGCCTCATCAATCGATATTACCGGCTTCGGGTTGGTGTGGCTGAAGAGGAGATTGGCCTCAACGTTGCCGAGCATGGCGCGAAGACCGAACTGGTCGATCTGATGACCGCGCTCAGACGTCAGGAGCGTTCGGCAGATCTCTCGTTGCGCGTGCCCGTCGAGCCCTTCACCGAGGTGGGGCAGATCGCCGCGCAACATAATCGGTTGATGGATTCGCTGCAGCAGGCGGTCACGCGTAGTCAGGCGATTGTGCGTGATCTGCGCGATGGCATCCTCACCTTCACCGAGGCAGGTATTTTGACCAGCCTCAATCCAGGCGCGGAGAAGATCCTTGCCGTTGCCGGCGAAGCGGCGGTTGGGACCGCCTTCACTGATTTCTTCGATCTTGACAGCCACCGCGTTAGCCGAGGTCAGGGCGGGGATGAGCACCCTGAGCTACATGCAGTCTGGCATCGTGATCCGGCCTTGCTCTCGAAAGAGGGCAAGGTTGAGGTTGCCCTGCGCCGGCGCGAGGCGGGTCAACCGGTGTTCGTCGAGCTGGCGGTGACCCCGGACTCGCGCGCGACCGGCAGCTATACCTGCCTGATGCGCGACGTCAGCGACCGGCGCCGGGTCGAGGAGCAGCTGTTCGAGGAGAAGGAGCTGGCGCAGATCACCCTCGAGGCGATTGCCGACGGTGTGATCACGACCGACAGTGTCGGTCGGGTGGTTTACATGAACGCGATCGCCGCGGAGCTGACCGGTTGGTCGCTGCAGGCAGCCGGTGGTCAGCCGCTCTACCGGGTGTTTCCGGTGGTCGATTCGCCCACCGAGATGCCGACCGACTGGATTACGCGGCGGGTGTTGAGGGATGGTGAGACCCTGGTCGAGTCGACATCTCGTCTCCTCTATTGCCGTGACGGTAACGTCCATGTGGTGCAGCACACGGCAGCGCCGATTCGCAATGCCGAAGGCCGGCTGCGCGGACTCGTGGTCGTCTTTCATGACAAGACCCAGGCGCGGGCGATGGAGCGTCAGCTCACCTATCAGGCCAAGCATGATGCCCTCACCGGGTTGATCAATCGGCGCGAGTTCGAGCACCGTCTGACCGAGCTGATCGACCAGCTCGAGGACGGTCCTGCTCAGCATTTGCTCTGCTATCTGGACCTCGACCAGTTCAAGCTGGTCAACGATGTCTGCGGGCATGCCGCTGGTGATGCCCTGTTGCGCCAAATCGCCACGCTGCTCAAGCGGGGACTGCGCAGCGCGGATACCCTGGCGCGCTTGGGTGGTGACGAGTTTGGCGTGATCCTGACCAACTGCCCGATTGAACGCGGCCTCAAGATCGTCGAGGGGATGCGCGAGCGCGTGCATGCCTTGCGTTTCCCCTGGGAGGATCGGGTCTTCGGGGTTGGCGCCAGCATCGGTGTCGTGCCCTTGTCGCGTGCCCTCGGCAACCTCGCGGATGCCCTCGCCCGCGCCGATGCGGCCTGCTATGCGGCCAAGGATACCGGGCGCAACCGGGTGCACCTGTACGACCCGGATGACCGCGAGCTGAGCCTGCGCAAGGGACAGATGAAATGGGTCTCGCGGATTCAGCAAGCGCTCGATGAGGATGGCTTCCGGCTCTTCTACCAAGGCATCGTGCCGCTTGATCAAGCGCAGGATAGCTGCAGCCACTTCGAGATCCTGCTGCGCATCGCCGGCGAGGATGACGAGGTGTTGCCGCCAGGTGCCTTTATCCCGGCCGCTGAGCGCTACGGATTGATGCCAGAGGTCGACTACTGGGTGGTCGAGCACACGCTGCAGTGGCTCTCAGCCTACCAAGCCCAAGGTGGCACGCAGATCAAGCATTGCGCGATCAACCTCTCTGGCGCGACGCTGGGCAACGACAAGCATACGGCACGCATCCTCGAGTGCCTCAGGCGCCATTCGATCGGTCCATCGTCGATCTGTTTCGAGATCACCGAGACGGCGGCCATGTCGAACCTTGATCTGGCCAAGCGCTTCATCGATGAGGTCAAGCAACTTGGTTGTCGCCTCGCTCTCGATGACTTCGGCAGCGGCCTGTCTTCCTTTGGTTATTTGCGCGATCTCAACGTCGATCTGGTCAAGATCGACGGCAGCTTCGTGCGCGAGCTGGACAGCAACGAGGTGCATCGGGCGATGGTGGAGGCAATCGTGGGCATCACCGGCGTCATGGGGCTCGAGAGCACCGCCGAGTTCGTTGAGAATGCTCAGGTGCTTGAGGTGCTTCGCGAGATCGGTGTCGACTATGCGCAGGGCTACCATTTGGGTCGGCCGCGGCCGCTCGCCGATTACCCGATGCCGGCAGGGTCTTCAGCCCCGGATCAATCATGTTGAAACTCTCGCGTATTGCAGATGGATTCGTTAGGCTTTACAGCATGGCAAAGAAACGAAACAAACCAGTCAATCGGGCGAGCGCCAAAGCGGCCGCGACGCAGAGTCCCGAGGTGCGCGAGCGCGAGGCGCTGCAAGCCCTTGAGGCCGGGCGTTACCGCGAAGCGATTGCCGATCTCAAGGCGCTGCTCAAGGATGATGCGGCCAGCGAGCGCAGTGCCGCGCGGCGGCTCGCGCTCGCCGAGGCCTATGCCGGACGCGCGCATGAGTTGACCGAGAAGGGCATGCTCAAGGAGGCACTGGTGATCTGGGAGAACCGTGCTGGCCTTGGCCCCGAGGTGCCGCCGGCCCTGGAGCACGGCCTGCTGTGCCTGCGTCTTGGCAATCTAGAGCCGGTGCTCAAGCACTGGTCACACCGCGATGCGCTGACGCCTGCCGAGCGCGAGCGCATCGGTGAGCAGCTGGCAGCGGCGGTGCTGGCTGGTGATCAGCAGCTCCTTGCGCGGCTCGATGCCGATGACCTGATTCGACGCCATGCCGAGCCGGCGCGCACCGCGCTCGAGGCTTACTGCGCCAAGGAGGCGCAGGCGCTCGAGGCGGCCTTGGCGCAGATCCCGTTCCGCTCGCCTTATCGGTCCTGGGCCTCGTTGTTAAAGGCGCTTGTGCGCGCCGAGCACGAGCCGGAGGCGGCACGTGCGATGCTCAAGCGCATCGGCGATGACTCAGCCTTTGCCCCGCTAAGGCGTGCGGCCGAACTGGCGTTGCTCGATGACGCCGGGTTCATTCGTGCGCTCGAGCACGCTGGACCACAGCAAGCGGCCTTCGCCGCAGAGCTGCGTGGTTGGTCGCCACAGCAGTTCGAGCTGGCTCAGGCGCTGGCTGCGCTGGGCGCCAAGTCGCGGTCGACCAAGTCGCAGCCAACCAGGTCGCAGTCAACCAAGTTCGCTGATCGACAAACGCCCAATCGGCAAGCGATGGATCATCAAGGTCTATTGCGACTGCTGCAACGCTATCGGGATCTGCTCGGCGCAGACTGGGTGCAACAGGCCTCGTTGCGATTGTTGCCGCCCATCTCCGAGCCCTGGGGTCCGCGTCCGAAGGGCTGGCGCGAATTGACTGACTTGGAGCAGGCCTTGGTCGAGGCCTGGAACGCGGAGAATCCACAGGGCGGCTTCGGCTGGGATCCACCCGAGGCCTGGGAGGCGGTGGCCGATGCGCTGAGCAACCCGCATTGCACTGGCGCAGGCCTTGCGGCGCAAGATCGATTGCTCGCGGCGGCCCTCGCCCTGCGGCGTTTCGATGCGTACTACAAACTCCTCGAGACCGATCCGAGCAAGGGCCCTGTTGACCCCGATCCCGATTCGAGCGAAGCGATTGCGGCTCGGCAGCTTGAGCGCAGCCTAGCGTTCGACCCGGACCATCGCGAGACCTATCTGCGGCTGATCAACTGGTATCGGCGCGCCGATCGATTGAAGGACGCTCGGCGCATCCTGGGCACCGCTCAGAAGCGCTGGCCCCGGGATATGGCGGTGTTGGAGGCTGCGATGCAAACGGCGCTTGCCAGCAATGCCTTCAAGAAGGCTGCCGGGCTGGCGCAGCAGATGCTCAAGGTCGATCCGATCAATACCGGTGTACGTCAGCAACTGGTCAAGGCGCATCTTAAGCATGCTGCGAAACAGATCCGCAACCGGCGCGGCGATCTCGCGCTCAAGGAGGTCAGCGAGGCGCGGAACTGGGTCGCACGTGGCGCGGGTCAAGACCCTTTGCGTGAGCGCCTGACCTGGATCGATGATGTGTTGGCGATGCATTACGTCGATCGCGATGCGGGACGTGCCCGCTTGCAGGAGCGACTGCAGCAGCGGGGCGAGGGTCTCGCGGGTCGTGTCGAGCTGATGGTCGCCATTGATGAGCTCGCGCTGAGCCAGTCACAGATTGCCAAGCTGCTGGAGTGGAAGCCGGAGAAGGTTCGTGATGCTGCTGATCTGCGGTCAATCATCGCCCATTTGCGACAGTTTCTCGATCAAACAGAACGTTTCACCAAGGGCTTGAGCGATCAGCTCAAGGCGATGCTGAAGGGGGCTCCTTGGAAGCAGTTCGAGCGCTCGGAGCTCGAGGTGGCCTGCGAGCTCCTGCGCCGCATGCGGCTCCACGCCGCACGTCAGGAGGCTGCCCGCGCGGCCCTGAAGCGCTGGCCGCGCACGCCGATCTTCGAGTTTCACCTCTATCACAGCCAATATGCCGATCAGGGCCACCCGAAGCCAAAAGAACTGGAGCGGATGCGCGATGCCTTGCAGCGAGCCGAGGAGGCTGGTGACATGCGCGTGGCTAACCAGCTGCGCGAGCTGGTGCGGCAGTTTCTCCCGTTCGGTGGCCTGCCCATGCCAAACTTTGATCCGGACTTTGATCCGGACTTTGATCCGGACTTGGACCCAGGCTGGGGTGAGGGTTCACCCGATCAGATGGCGGCCTTGCTCACCGGTGCGCTTGGGCTCGATCAACTGCTCGACGCCCTACAACGCAAGCCATTGAAGCAGGCGCTCGAGGAATCCAGCATGCCCGGGGTCTTACGTGCCCATTTCCTTGAAATAGCGGAAGAAGAGGGCGAGGAATCGGTGGTCGAGATGCTCGAAGCGATTGTGTTGAGTGCTGCGGACAGTCTCGATGGGTTGCCGCTGCCGAATTCCGGCTCCGGTTCCAAACAGCGCAAACGCAAGTCCAAGAAATTCCCTTTTAATTTAGATCTATTCTGATGGCTGATCCCTTTCTCGTGCTCGGCATCGATTCCGATGCCGACGATGCTGCCGTAGAAACGGCCTATCGTAGTGCGATCAAGCGCTGTCCGCCCGACCGCGATCCGTCCGCGTTTCAGGCCGTGCGCGAGGCCTATGAGCAGCTGCGCACCCGGCGTGATCGGATTGCCTATCGGTTGTTCGAGACCGCACCGCCGCAACCGATCGACATCTTGCGCCGGGCCGAGGTGAATCGGCGCGCCGCCCAGTCGACGACCTCGTCTGCGGCCAAGCCCTCCGCCAAGCCCAACGCTAATTCCCACGCCAAGCCGGCTAATGAACGGTCCCCTGGATCAGACGCTTCGGGCAGGCAGCGACCTGCGCCGGAGCGGTTTCAAGCCTTGCTGAGAGGAGAGCCCTAAATGGATACGGCCACCAAGGATCGGCTCGCGGAACGTTTTCGTCTCTACCTGGATCAACCGCCCGCGGCTACCCAAGCCAATGCGAGTCTGTTTGGCGATGCTGAGGAGAACGCCCCGAAGGCGCCGGATCTGTTCAGCCTGCTGGCTGAGGTCGCGGCGCTGAAGAACGAGGTCAAGCTCGAATCGCGCCAGTTTAAGATGGCGCTCGATGAATTTCGTGGGCTTTTTGAGGCCCTGCAGTCGGCTCAGACGCGCCTTGAGCAGGAACAGCAGCGGCGGCGCGAGCAAGAGCGCGGCGCGCGCCGGCGTGAGCACAAAGCGCTGCTGCTCGAGCTGTTGGAGCTGCGCGACCGGCTGCAGGCCGGACAGGCGAGCACGGCTGGTTATAAGCCTAAAGGGCTGTTCGGTCGGCGCCGCGCGCGTGAGTTCGCAGCGGCCATGGCCGAGGGGCTGGCGATGAACCTGCGCCGGCTCGATGAGACCCTAGCGCGGCGTGGCGTGCGGCCGCTACCGGCGCTTGGCAAGACCTTTGATCCACATCGCATGCATGCCGCTGAGCTGGCCTTTGATCCCGAGATCCCCGTTGGTCAGGTGATCGCCGAACGCCGCCCTGGCTTCCTGCTCGAGGACGAGCTGCTGCGGATCGCTGAGGTGGTCGTCAACCGCCCTGAGGCGGTCGGACCGGCTGAGCCACCTGGACCTGCATCATCTGTGCGCACTGCCGCCCCGACCAGGCCTGAAGCGGCACCGGCCGCTTCTGCAACGACCGCGTCTACACCTCCTGCATCTACACCGCCTGCACCCGCTGCTGAACCCATTAACCAGACACCGACCGAGCCTTCTCCATGAGCGACATCATCATCGGCATTGATCTTGGCACCACCAACTCGGAGGTCGCGGTGTTACGCGATGGCCGTGCGGAGGTGCTCGAGGTCGATGGCTCCCGCATCCTACCCTCGATCGTTGGCGTTGCCGATGACGGCGCCCTATTGGTCGGCCAGGCCGCGCGTAATCAGTATGCCCTGTATCCGGAGCGGACCATTCGCTCGGTGAAAAGACGCATGGGTGAGGATGTCCGGCTGCCGATGGGCGATCAGTCCTACAGCCCGCAGGAGATCTCGGCACTGATCCTGAAGCGGCTCAAGCGCGCCGCCGAAGAACAGCTAGGCGAGCCGGTCGGCAAGGCCGTGATCACGGTGCCGGCCTACTTCTCCGATGCCCAGCGCCAAGCGACCCGCAATGCCGGCGAGCTGGCCGGGCTCGAGGTGGTGCGTATCATCAACGAGCCGACCGCTGCCGCCTTGGCCTACGAGGTCGATGCCGAGCAGCCGCGCACCATCCTGGTCTACGACCTGGGCGGTGGCACCTTCGATTGCTCGGTGGTGCGTGCCGGCGGCGAGATCACCGAGGTGTTGGCCAGCCACGGCAACAACCATCTCGGTGGCGACGATTTCGACGCCAAGCTCATCGAGCATGTGGTCACCCATCTGAAGGAACAGCACGACTGTGATCCCAGCCAGGATCAGGCCGCGATGGCGCGCATCACGCGCGCCTGCGAGACGGCCAAGATCGCGCTCAGCGATGCCCCCTATGCGCGCATCGACGAGGAATACCTGCTGCCCGGTCGCAACCCGCCAGTCAACCTGTCGTTGGAGGTCAGTCGCCTCGACTACGAGGCGATGATCGAAGCCTACATCGACGAGACCCTAGATGCCGTGCATACGGCGCTCAAGGGGGCCGAGCTGACGGTGTCCGACATCGACGAGGTGGTGTTGGTGGGTGGTGCCACGCGCACCCCGGTGATCCAAGCGCGACTCGAGGAACTGCTTGGGATGCAGCCACGCGCCGAGATCGATCCCGATCTCTGTGTGGCTGCGGGCGCTGCGATCCAGGCTGCGGTGATCGCGGGTCAGGCAACCAGCACCGTGCTGGTGGACGTGACGCCCTATACCTTCGGCACCAGTGCCCTTAGCGAGATGAATGGCATGCCCTATCCGTACTGCTTCGTGCCGGTCATCCGCAAGAATACGCCGATCCCAACCAGCAAGACCGAGGCCTTCCAGACCATGTTCGATGGTCAGGACTCGGTTGACGTGCATATCTATCAGGGTGAGGATCGCGATGCGCTCAACAATACCGAGATCGGCTCGTTCCGGGTCGAAGGATTGAGTGATGTGCCTGCGGGTAACGTGATCCTGATGCGCTTTGATCTGGATCTGGATGGCATCCTCAAGGTCACGGCGATCGAGAAGAGCTCTGGGCTGGAAAAGCATATCGAGATCGATAACGCGACGGCCCGGTTTGAATCCGAGCAGCTTGATGCGGCCAAGCAACGCCTCGCGACGCTCATCGATGGCGACGCTGAGGTTGAAGGGAGCGCGGATGCCGACACCGAGCAGCACCGTGGGCAGGTTCGCGCCAAGGCCCTCCTTGACAAGGCGGAGCGCCTGCTGCAGAGCGCGAGCGATGAGGATAAAGAGGACCTGATCGACCTGATCGAAGCCGTGCGTGATAGTTTGGAGGCAGGGGACGAGGATGGGCTAAAGCGCTCGACCGACGCCTTGGCCGATCTGATCTATTACCTGGAGACCTGAGCCTGAGCCACGGCGCTTAGGCACTTGAGCTGCGGGCGTCGATGACCCACTCAATGTTAGAACGAGCGATCAGAGCCACCATGGAACGCTGTCCTAACTGTCGTGCGCGCCTCGATGAGGCCGAGATCTGCCGCCGCTGCGGCATGGAGCTCGGTCTACTGTTGGCGACCGAGCGTGCCGCAGAGCACTGGCTGCGCATCGGCATCGCCGAGTTCGTCAAGGATGAGTCAGCGGCTGCGGAGCAGGCGCTGCAGCGTGTGTTGAGCCTCCGACGCGACCCGCTCGCCGAGTCGCTGCTTGGTCTTCTATACCAGCGCGTTTCCAGTTCAAGCGATCGGCTCCTGATCGACCCCGGCACCAGGCTCGTGATCTCCAATTTTGGTGGTCGGGTTCTGATCTCCCAGTCCTGATCTCCTCCGAGCGCACGCAGACGGGTGGCCGACGCATCCCTTGTTTCAGACCTAATCCAGCCGTTTCTTGAAGCGCAAAGAGGCTAGCAGGAGTCCCAACAGCATAAAGCCGAGCAGCCAGAGCGTATCTTCGGCAACCTGGTCGAGGTTGGCATCGCGCAGCATCACGGCACGGATGGCGCGCATGAAGTGGGTTGCCGGTAGCACCTCGGCGATGTATTGAGCTGGGATCGGCATGCCTTCATACGGGAACATGAAGCCGGAGAGTAGGATTGAGGGCAGCAGGATGAAAACGGTCATCTGCATCGCCTGCAGTTGGTTGCTGGCGATGGTCGAGAGCACCAGACCGAGGGCGAGACTGGCGCCGATGAAGGCGAGCGTAGCGATCGCCAGTGCCAAGAGTGAGCCGTGCAGCGGTACACCAAAGATCAGATGGCCAAGCAGCAGGATGATGGTGGTCTGCACCAGGCCGATGGCGATGTAGGGCACGATCTTACCGAGCATCAGCTCGAGCGGCCGCACCGGGGTGTTGATCAGCATCTCCATGTTGCCGCGCTCGCGCTCGCGTACGATGGCCGCTGAGGTGAACATCACCATGGTCATGGTCAGGATCACGGCGACCAGGCCGGGCACGATGTTGATCGCGGTGCGCTGCTCTGGATTGAAGAAGAGTGCGACGGCGAAGGTGGGCGTGCTGCGGTTGGCGGGTCGGCGCAGTAGCTCCGTCAGTGGCATCGCGCGGAGACTCTTGATGGCGCCGGCGATCATGGTATCGGAGCCATCGACGATCCATTGTGCGACCGGTCGACTGGTCTGCTCGTCGGTGGAGGCTGGGGTCTGAAGTCCCGCGCCAACGCTGCTGCTGCGGGCGACGCGCTGACTCAGATCCGGTGGAATGATGAAGGCGGCGCGCACTCGGCCCTCGATGATGGCGTTCTGCGCCGACGTGATATCGGCGTAGCGTTCGGTGAAACTGACCACCTGGGTGGCTTCTACCGTCTGGGTCAGCACTCGGCTGAGTCCGCTGTTGGCCTGATCGACCAGTGCTACCGGGATATGACGCACGTTGGTGTTGATCGCATAGCCGAACAGAAGCAGCTGGATCAGCGGGATCATGATGACCATACCCAGCGTGGTGCGGTCGCGCCGCAGCTGCGTCAGCTCCTTGGAGAGGATGGCGAGGATGCGCCGGGCCGATTGCAGCAAGCCGTTCACCGTGGATTGTTCCCAGAGCGGTCTTCAGCGCGAGCCCCAGGAGGGCCTCCTGCGGGCAGGCTGGCGTTATCAGTGGTGCCGCTGTGCTCGAGGTCGGTGCCCTTGTTGGCTCGGTCGCTCGCCTTGAGCCTGGTTCCAGCTTGCGCTCGATGGTTCTCATGGTCAGCGTCCCTATCGCCAATCTCCTGTTGCCGCGCTTGGCTTGTACTTGACCCCGCGTGATGACCAGTGCTGGTGACGAATACGTCCTCTAGGCTTGGCCGTGCCAGCTCCAAGCCAGTGGGTACGGGTCTCAGCGACTGCGCCTTGAGCCAGTTGATCGGATCATCGATGCGCTCTTGCACCAACACCCGCAGCCGGCTGCCGAGCTGGGCCGCCGAGATCACCTCCGGCAGCGTCGCAAGTTGTTGCTTCAGCGCACGCAGGTTGGGCGCCTCGACCTCAACCACATGGGCGCCCATCGCCGCCATCAGCTCCGCCGGCGAGCCATCAGCGCGCTTGTGACCCGACTCCATGATGGCCAACCGGTGGCAGCGCTCGGCTTCGTCCATGTAATGGGTCGAGACCAGGATGCTGGCGCCGGCGTCGATCAGGTCGAATAGTCGTTCCCAGAAATCGCGGCGGTTTTCGGGGTCGACGGCCGAGGTTGGCTCGTCGAGGAACAAGAGCGTCGGCTGATGGATGGTCGCTGCCGCTAGGGCTAGGCGTTGACGCTGCCCGCCGCTCATGCGCCCAGCGCGGCGATTGTGCATCGGCTCCAGCGCATAGGTCGACAGCAGCTCGCTGATCCGCTGGCGCGCGATGCGCTGGCTGAGACCATAGATCTCGGCGACAAAGCGGAGGTTCTCGGCGACGGTGAGGTCGTCGTAGAGCGAGAACTTCTGGGTCATGTAGCCGATCCGACGCTTGAGGCGTTCAGCGTCGCGCGGCAGCTGATGGCCGAGCACGCTGACCGTGCCGGCGGAGGGTGTCAGCAGGCCAGTCAGCATGCGCACGGTGGTGGTTTTACCGCAGCCGTTGGGGCCGAGAAAGCCATAGATGGTCTGCGGCTCGACGGTCAGATCCAGGGCGTCGACGGCGGTCAGCGTGCCGAAGCGGCGGGTGAGTCCCCGCGCCTCGATGATCGGCTCCGTCACGGTAGCTCGACCTGCGCTGGCACGCCATTCGGCAGCTCGGCGGCGCTGTCTGGGAGCTCGACCTCGGCCAGGTACATCAGGCGTGCGCGGTCGCTGGCATTGAGCGCGTAGTAGGGGGTGAAGGCGGGGTCGGAGCTGATCCAGCGCACGTTGCCATCGAAGGTCTGCTCGAGGCCATCGACCCGCACCTTGAGCCTATCGCCCTGGTTGATCTTGACTCGGTAGGGCTCCGGCACGTAGACACGAGCGTAGGGCGCCTTGCCGGCGAGCATCACGGCCACTGGGCTGCCGATGGTGACGCGCTCGCCGAGATTCCAGGGCAGGCTGTCGAGCACGCCGTCGCGGGTGGCGACGACGGTCAGCTCGGCCAGTAACGCCTGCTTGTAGTCGAGTTCCGCCCGTGCCGCATTCAGCTCGGCTTCGGCCTGGCTGATCTCCTCCGGTCGCGTGCCAGCGAGCAATGCATCGAGCTTCTCCTTGGCCTCATCAAGCCGCGCGCTGGCGGCATCACGCAGTGCCTTGGTCCGATCGACCTCGGCCTGGCTGACAGCCTTGCGGCCGAGCAGCTCAGCATTGCGATCGTAGGTGATCTCGGCCTCGCGTAGATTCGCCTCTGCGCCCGCGACCTGCGCCCGGGCTGTGGCGATATCTTGGTCGCGCGGGCCGTTGCGCAACTGCTGCAGATGTGCCTCGGCCTGCGCCACCTGGGCCTTGGCGCGCTCGACCTCGGCACGCTGCTGGCGGTCGTCGAGCTGGGCGAGCAGGGTGCCCTTGGTCACCGGCGAGCCTTCGGCGACGGGCAGCGCGAGGATGATCTCAGCGGCGGTGGCGGTGAGGGCGACGCGATCGCGCTCCAGGGTTCCGAGGGCGAGCGGTTGCTCGGTGTCCATGCAGCCAGCGATGAGGGCAGGAGCGATGAGCGCAAGCGTGAGTTTGCGTATGGATATAGACATGAATATGGATGAACGTCTTGCGAACCCGCAGATACCGTCTTGTTGACGGCAAGAGCGAGGCCGTACTGGCTTGACCAAGCGCGAGGTCGTACTAGCTTGACCCTGGCCAGAGGCTAGAGCGATGCCGAGTCCCGGTCAAGCATGTCGCCCGCCCGCTGAGCGTCGGTTTGGGAGTGCAGCCTCTTTGCCACCAGCATGATTGGGCTGGGGCGCTTCAGCCTAAGAATTCAGCCGTGAACGCAGATGGGCGAGAAATAGGCTTATGACGGATTGGTGGAGACATCCATCGTCTTGATGGATTCATGCAGCTGGTCGGTCATGGTCGGCTGTCAGCGCGCCTTCCTTCCCGTTGAAGAAACGCTCGCTTTGCTTTTGGTAGACCTGACTGGAGACTTTGACTATGCTCGCGATGACTCGTCCAAGCGACTTGGTCCCGCTGCTATGCCCTCATCTCATCTCGGACTCGCACTACTTGGTAGTCTATTGGTGGTTAACCCCCAGCAAGCCATCGGCTCAACCTTCTCGCCAGCATTGAGCTGGAACTGTAGCGGTTGTCATGGCTTCGAGGGTGTGAGCGAAGGGCCTCTGGTGCCGAGCATTGCGGCGATGAACGCCCGCCTATTCTTCTACATTATGCGTGGTTATAAGCTGGATGAGCGCCCATCGACCATCATGGGCCGCATCGCCAAGGGCTATAGCCTGAAAGAACTTCGCGCGATGGCTGACTATTTCGAAGGTCGGCCTTGGCGAGGGGCGCGCGGGGAGGGCCTAGGGGCAAGTTTGGAGATTGATCGTGAGCGCGCCTTGGAATTGCATGATGACCTGTGCGCCGAGTGTCATGATGATGAAGGGCGGTTTCAGGATAAGGAGATCCCGCGCCTCGCAGGTCAGTGGCCAGCGTACCTCAGCATGATGCTGACTGATTACCGGGATGCTGGTTCCGGCTCAGCCGAAGGTTCGGCTTTCGGTTCTAGGCTACCGCAGCCTGAGAAAATGCGAGAGCGGGTTCAAGATCTGAGCGACGAGGAAATCGATCTGCTGAGCCAGTTCTACTCGCAGGTCGACTGATTCGAAACTGCACACAAGATCTGACGCATCTGTAGTATTCGGAGCTGTCAAATCTAGGTCGCACTGGCTCCTCAGGCGCTAGATGGGCTGGGAGTCAGCCGTCGCCAGGTGATCAGTATCCAACGATCCGTGACCTTGCGAACCTCGTTGACGACGTTCAGACCGGCGTGACCGGCACCGATGATGGCGACATCAACGTTCGTGGTCACAGCATTCTCCATTGGGAAGCAACGCCACTTTCAAGCGCTGGCTTGAAGGCTGTGTTTGCCACAGCAGTCAAGACCGCAGGTGGAAACGAGAGCGCAGGCTGTTGAGATGGTCGCCGGTAGGGACCGCTTAGAGGCTGCGCAGAGGTTGCAGCCTCCAAGCATGACGTGGGGTGACGGGGGGAGGGGTGGCTACTGCATCGAAAGCCATTCGGTGATTGATTTGACCTGCTCGTCACTCGGAGGCGCGTCGCAGCTCGATGGGGAATAGAACGCGGCGTGCATCAGCTTCGCCTCATCGTTGCTGCCTTCGCCAGCGAGAATCTTAGTGGCTTTCGAATAGAGCTCGTCGGCCGGCTTACCCGCGAGTTCAGGAACCATTTTGCTGACTGGGCTCTTGCCGTCGGCGCCATGGCAGTTGACACAGCCATGGAACTTGAACAGCTCCGCGCCAGCATTCTCGTTGGCATCCTCAGCCTGAACAACGGTGTGCGTGCTGAGCAATAGGGTCAGTAGGCTGGCGGTTAGGGCAGTGTGTTTCATGACGGAACCTATCTCACGTAGTGGGCAGAGGAGCTGGACGACGTTTTGCGAAACCTTGTCGGTCGTGCTGAGGCACGGCTGATAACAATGCGATTTCGCACGATACTGCTGATAGAGGCATGGTTGGCGACAATGGCGAATCGGTCTATAGCTCGGATGGCCTAGTGCAACTGGACTAGTCCATCCTGTTGTCCAGGTTCGGCACTGATGACTGGGCACCGACCGTTGAGCTTTTTCGTATACTCAGGGCACGGGAATTCTCGTCTCTGATGTCACGCACTGATTCGCACAGGGCTGATCGACGCCCTCGGTCAGCCCTGCGACCGATCGCTAGATGCGACTGATCCTTGGCCATCGCGGTCTGTAGAATGGCCGTTAACGCCGAGAAACAGCTGAGCCAACACATGCTGGACTGGAACGCCATCGATACCGTCTTCCTCGACATGGACGGCACACTGCTGGACCTGCGCTTCGACAACCATTTCTGGCTCGAGCACGTCCCGCTGCGCTATGCCGAGTCGAGAGGGATCTCGCTGGCGGCCTCGAAGGACGACCTCTATGCGCGCTATCAGGCGCTGCTAGGCTCGCTGCAGTGGTACAGCGTTGATCACTGGACGCAAGCGCTCGCGCTCGATATCGCCATGCTCAAGGCTGAGGTCGAGCATCTGATTGCGATTCATCCGCATGTGCTGAGCTTCCTTGAGGCGTTGGCTGCTGCCGGCAAGCGGCGCGTCTTGGTGACCAATGCGCACCAGAAATCGATCGAGCTAAAGATGAGCAAGACGCGCCTCGATGGCCATCTGGAGCACATCGTCTGTTCCCATGACCTGCACGCCGCGAAGGAGTCTCCGGAGTTTTGGCCGCGAGTCCAGAAGATCGAGCCCTTCGATCCCGAGCGCACGCTGTTCGTTGACGACAGTCTCCCGGTGTTGCGGGCTGCTCGTCAGTATGGCTTCCGCTGGCTGCTGGCGATCTTGGCGCCAGACTCGACGCAGCCCGCGCGCGCCTGTGAGGAGTTCGATGCGATCGAGGATTTTTCAGCACTGCTGCCAGGACTAACCGCAGTAGCAAGCCCAGAATCTGCTTGACATCGGAGGCGCGCTGGTTTCGTTCACCGATGATCGCGCGGGCGATCGACGCCAAGCTCGGCCGCGACTCGACACGGCCGTCTGCGTCCTCTGCGGCCTAGTGATGCCTGCTTCTGGGTGGCACAGTGGATGACCAAGCGTCTGTACCAACAACGACGACACGCTTATCAGGTCAATTTCGCCAATGCCCTCTCGAAGATGAAGGACAATGTGGTGCGCCTGCTGACTTTGGACCCTCCACCGGGCTTGCTTCAGCGGTTGCTCTGCGCCATCGCCTCTGAGGTGGAGCCGATCCGGCCTGATCGCACCTTCCCGCGTCACATCAAGTCGACGAAGCCAAAGCGTTTCCACCCCAACTACAAGCGCTGCCGGTAGGTGGGGCTTAACTTAATGGCATTGCTCACAGGCCCCGTGACGATGGCGCTGTTGCTTGATCAACAGGATGTAGCCGATTAACGTCGAATTCTATCGTTTTAATGGGCTAGCCCTGTAGGTCTAACCTGTAGGAGGCGAGGTTTCGTATGTTGATCGCGTTGGCCCTGTCTGGGCGGGGTATCCAGTGCCGCCAGGCAGTGACTTCGGGTCGTTGCTATAACCTATGCCGGCGAGAATTTTACGGGCCTTGGGGTCGGTTTCATCATCACAGTATCCTTGGCCTTAATTGCGCTGTGAGCCAAGTCAAACGGCTGTATTAAACAACCGTTTCAGTAACCCCAATGGGCTTCCTCCTGCAAGCTTGGTTGAAATGTTGAAATGCAAAAAAGTTCTATGGTCCTTTTGGAGTACTCCCTTCGGGCCAGTTGTCGCCTTCAACCGGAAAAAAGTCGAACATGAGTGACCGCTGCTAGAATGCGTTTTGTATACTAGTAGGATGAAAATCCTCATTGCAGATGATCATGCAGTGGTTCGCGCAGGATTGATCTCAGTCCTAGGTGCGCTGTGCCAGCTCAAGATCGAGTGCATTGAGGCAGAGGATGCTGATCAGGTGGTCGGGGTGCTGGACTCTGGCCTGCATCTGGATCTCGTGATCCTCGACCTGTTTATGCCGGGTGCGAATGGCTTCGAACTGCTGAGCGATCTCTGCGCGCGGCTCGATGGCTGTCCGGTGGTTGTGTTCACGGCCAGTGAAGATCTGGCCGATGCGCGCAAGGCGATGGATAGTGGCGCCTCGGGCTACATCCCCAAATCGACCGATCCTGCACTGATGCTGCAGGCGATTCGGCTGGTCTTGGAGGGCGGGGTGTACTGTCCGGCTGAGCTGTTTCAGACCATCCCAGCGCAGGCTACCCGCTGCCTGCCAGAGCCTATCGAGCGTTCAGAGGTGCCACCTGAGGTGGCCGCCGCTGATCAGTTGCCAGACCTGCTTCAGCCTCAGGACCCGCCTAAGCCTCAGCATCCGCCATCGGCGACCGATCTGGTGCTGACCAGCCGACAACTGCAGGTGCTAGCGCTGATCGCCAAGGGCCGGAGCAATAAGATGATCGCGCGTGAGCTCAAGCTCTCTGAGTACACGGTGAAGTCACATGTCGTTGCCATCCTGCGCGCCCTGGGGGCGGCAAACCGCATCGAAGCCGTGATGCTCGCGCGCGAGCAGGGGTTCGATGTCTGAGGCGCGTTTCGCTCAGCAGACTATTCTCTCGGCTTCTGCTGAATCGGCAAGGTCAAGATGCGCCAAGGTCAATGGGACTGCCGGCGACGACAATGGTGATGCTGCTGATTGCAATCACCTTGGGGTGACTCATTGCGGTGATGTGACTTCTAATAACCATGGGTAATGCTTTGGCTAACGGCTTTTCACAAGGCGCTTGCTCTCTGCTCCTACTGGCGACGGGTTCGGTCGCGCAGGCGATGCCCGAGACCTCGGCTGATGAGCGTGAGTTTCTCGCCAAGATACCAAAAGTCACCTCGGCAACGCGGTTGACTGACTCAGTGCTCAATACGCCGGCTGCCGTGACCATCATTGATCGCGACTTGATCGATGCGTCAACCCTGCTCAGTGTCCCGGAATTGTTGCGACTTGTCCCTGGCTTTCAGGTGGCCTTGGCATCAGGCGCAGTCACAACAGCGACTCGACATGGCGTTGCTGACGCCTTGGAGCGTCGGCTTGAAGTGATGGTCAATGGTCATGCGGTCTATTCTCCGGTTCATGCCTTTACAGATTGGAATTTGCTTGGCATTCCGCTGGAAAACATTGAGCAGATTGAGGTCATTCGTAGTCCGAATGCACCGGCCTTTGGCGGCAATGCGACATTCGGCAGCGTCAATGTCATCACCAGAGAGCCCTTTGAACTGCGAGGTCAATATTTGCGGGGTACCCTAGGGTCGGTCGACACTCGGCAGGGGGTTGCGCGCTTGGGTACTCAGTTTGCTGGAATGGATGCGGTTGCGACGGTTCAGTATGATGAAGCTGACGGCTTCGATGCGGTCAATGATCATCGGCGAATTACAGGCCTTCGATTTCATGGTCAGCTTCCTTTAGGGCTTTCCGATACCCTCTCTATTGAGCTTGGTTATACCGACGGCGAGACGGGCGCCGATGGTCAAGGTTCCGAGTTTTCTCCCTTTCGCGATCGTCGGCTATTGGGACATTATCAGGTTCTCACTTGGCGCAGGAATGCGTCTAATGATCAGGGCATGAAGCTCTCGGTCTCCCATCAGTTTTCTCGGGAAGATGATCGTTACCAAGTCGATGTCGCCCCTGAGTTATCGATTGAGCTTGGTTATTTTAATAGCGATGGGAGCCGTATTGACGTTGAGTTTGAGCAATGGTTGAAGCCTCATCCGTCACTGCGCTTGTTGTGGGGTGCTAGCGTTCGCTATGATCACGTAGAATCTGACCTCTACCTTGCTCGAACCAATGGCGAGATCGGAGAATGGACCGGACGCGTTCTTGGCTCTGCTGAATGGTATGCTAGCGAGCGGTTGACTTTTAGTTTGAACGCCTTAGGTGAGTTTTCCGAGTCTGCTGACAGTAAACTATCGCCCCGTTTGGGTGTCAATTGGCGTCTTGCCAAGGGGCAGGCATTGCGCGCAAGCGCGAGTCGAAACTATCGACTGTTTAGTGCTGCTGAACAGTTCGTTGATTACCCGATTTACCTATCAGACGGCACTTTTGTGCGACAGCTGTTCTTGGCAACAGGGCCGGATGCAGCTCCAGAGCAAGTGGATAGCCTGGAGTTTGGCTATCTCTTTGACCAGCCGTTGATGGGATTGAGCTTTGACTTCTCACTCTTCTATGAGCGTCTAAAAGGCGCGGGCGCTGAATTGCTCGCCCCAGGTCGCGTTCGTATTAGAACAGATCGAGGCGGCGGTTGGACGACGCGCGGCTTTGAGGCGCAGGTGCGCTACCAGCCGGATGCAAAGATGCTGATTTTCGGCAGCTACGCTTGGGCCAAAACCAAGGGGAGCGAGCCGACGCGCTTGGATGAGAATGGGGTCATGGTCGATTGGCAGTCGCTTAATGATGCAACGCCTGAGCATACCCTGGCGTTGCAAGCCAGTCGCCGTTTTGGCCGAGGCTGGAGCGGAACCCTCGCGATTTTCCATCTGGACGAGATGCGCTGGTTGGGTGATGGCGGTCCGATTGACGATTACATCCGGCTCGACGCCAAGCTCGCCAAGCGCTTTCGCCTGTCCGATGCTGAGGTCAACATTGAGCTGATTGTGCAGAATCTGGCAAACACGCCCTATCAGGAGTTTCGAGATGATGGTGTTTACGAGCGCCAAGGTAATCATTTCGATCGTAGGGCGTTCTTGCAAGTCAGTCTTGGGCTTCCGTGATCTCGTCGGTGAGAAGCGCTGATGAGCTATTGGAGTCGATCATGGTGTCGGGTGTGGTCCACCCGCTTGGCGTGAGAACAACATGAGAGTGCTCATCGCAGACGATCATGAACTTGTCCGCGCTGGACTCATCGCTGTCCTCGACCAACTCTGTCAGAAGGGTACGGAGTTCATTGAGGCAGAGGATGCGAATCAGGTTCTTGGCGTGATCGATTCGGGTATCCATCTCGATCTGGCGATCTTGGATCTCTTTATGCCCGGCGCCGATGGTTTCGAGTTACTCAGTGATCTGACTGCACGACTTGATGGCATACCGATCGTGGTCTTGTCGGCAAGTGAAGACAGATCGCATATCCGCAAGACATTGGATTGTGGCGCCTGTGGTTATATTACAAAATCGACGCCAGCAGCGCTCATGATTCAGGCCTTTCGCTTGATCTTGCAAGGCGGTATGTATTTTCCGGTCGAGCTTGTCTCCACAGCCCACTCGCCAGCCAGTTGCGATCAGCTGCCGCCCGATCCGACTCTAGGGCTGACCGACCGACAGCTCGAAGTGCTATCGTTGATGGCGAAAGGCCGAAGCAACAAGATGATCGCACGTGAGTTGGGTTTATCCGCATTCACGGTGAAGACCCATGTTGCGTCGATATTGAGAACGCTCCAGGTCGCAAACCGCGTTGAAGCCGCGCTGGTCGCGAGTCGCCTTGGCATTGACCTCTAAACCTCCTGCGCGTGATTAACATGACAGCAGAGGCCACAACCAGGTTGCGGCGCAAGGCAGTGAGGGGATGGTTAAGAACGGTGGCGGCCGCTGGAATCGGGTGCTCGACGTCCGTCTTTTCACATTCCGATCCGGCGCCTGTCGAGCTGCTGCTGAGTGGGCGGCATCAGGCCTATCAGGCGGTTGCCGATGGGCTTCTGCAGGGCTTGACGAGGACAGCGGCTGGGCGGCGCCTGCGGGTGGCTCAGCAACAGCTGCCGGAAAGCGAGCCGAGCGCTGAAGCAGCGTTATTGGTCGCGGTGGGGGCGCGTGCCTGCGAGCGTGTGCTCGAGCAGCAGGCTGTTCCGATCTTGTGTGTCTTTATTCCCGAAGGTCGGTTTCGCACCCTGGCAGCGCGAAAACGGGCCGATCAGCTCCTCGGCGCGATCTTCATCGATCAGCCGATCGTCCGCCAACTGGCGCTTGCTCGGGCGCTATTGCCCAATGCTAAGCGGGTTGGTTTGCTGGCTGGGGCGCAGTTGAGTCAGGCCGAGGTCGCGCTCCGCCGTGCGGCGCTGGCCTTGGGGTTCAGGGTCAACCTAGAGGTGAGTGACGGCGGCAAAGACGTCGCGCCGGCAATCAGGGCGCTGCTGCAACGGGCCGAATTGATTGTTGCGGCCTTCGAGCCGGAGGTATTGAGTGTCTCAACCGCACGCTGGTTGCTCCAAGGTGCCCATCATCGGCGAATCCCAGTGATTGGCTATTCGGCAGCCTACGTCGAAGCGGGCGCCTTAGCAGCAATCTACAGTTCGCCCGAGTCCATTGGTGAGCAGACCGCGGGCGCGGTCCTGGCTTGGGCGCGACAGCGGCAGCGCTGGCGCCCGCCGGTGTCTTATCCAGAGCAGTTTGAGCTGTCTATCAACGCCTCGGTTGCGAGCGCTTTGGGGATCGATGCCCCTTCTCTTGAGGTGTTGGCCGAGCGTGTCGATAGGCTGATCGGGGATTCCCGATGAGACGGCCGCGATACGCAGTCCTGCAAAGCATCCAAGGGCGTTTGATCGCGCTGGCCTTGGTGCCCTTGGCGGTGACCTCGGTCATGGTCGGTGGCTACAACGTCTATCGCGGTGCTGAAGACGCTCGCGCAACGCTCGAATCGCGCGGTCGGCTGATCGCCGACAACTTGGCGTTGGCGGCAGAACTGCCGCTGTTGGTCGGAGACCTCTCGCAGTTGCGGGCGATCTGCCGGACAGCTGTTCTGCAGCCCGACGTGATTTGGGCGGGAATTCGTGATCCAGGCCATGAGCTACTGGTTGAGAGCGGTGCGACTGAGATCGCAAAGCAGACGGGACTGCGGTTTACGTCGATTGCGGGCAGCACCGCTACGCCCGTGGCTGATCATCCTGAGCAATTGGAGCCCATTGCGGCCGTCAGTCTGCTGGGTTGGGCTGAGGTGCGTCTGTCGATGGCATCGACGCTGTCAGCGCAGCGAGCGCGTTTCATCAAAGGCTTCTGGATGCTGCTGGTTGGTCTTGGTGCGAGCATCTTGGCTGCGCTCTCGATCGGGTCAGCGTTGTCGCGGGCTCTGCATGACCTGAGCACGACCGTTGCACGGTATCGAGAGGGTGATCTGAGCGCTCGCGTCCCGCGGCAGTCTTTGGTCGAGCTGGATCAACTGGCCCGAGGCTTTAACTTCATGGCCGCTGAGCTTGAGGGCGCGCAGCAAGCCATGCGACAACAGGTCGAGCTGGCGACGCAGGAGTTGCGTCATAGCCTGCGCACGCTGGAGCAGCGCAATCTGCAATTGGAGCAAGCGCGCGAAGAGGCGTTTGCGGCGAATCGGGCAAAAGATCAATTCATTGCGCGTGTCAGCCATGAGATGCGCACGCCCTTAAATGCCGTCGTGGGTTTTGGTCGGTTGCTTGAGCAGGAGGCACAGACGGAGGCGTCGCGGGACTATAGCCAAACGATCGAGCGCGCGTCGGAGCAGCTGCTGACTGTGGTGGATGACATTCTTCAGTATGCGAAGCTGCATGTTGGAGCGCTGTCGATCGAATCGGAACCTTTTGATCCCTGGCGTTGCTTGGAAGACGTGGTCGCCATTCTGGGCCCAGAGGCTGCGGCCAAAGGCATTGAGCTTGCGCTTCTGGTGCATAGCGATGTCCCGGAGCGGCTGCGCGGTGATGCGAATCGCATTGGACAGATCTTGTTGAACCTGCTCAATAACGCGGTCAAGTTCACAGAGCAGGGTCATGTGTTTGTGGAGGCGAGCTATCGGTCCTTGGCGCGAGGCGATCATGGCGTTGGTGGTGAGCTGCAGGTGGTGGTCATCGATACCGGCATTGGCTTGAGCGATGCGCAAAAGCAGCGGTTGTTCCGACCCTTTGAACAGGCTGACTCGGCCATCTCCCGTCGCTATGGAGGCAGCGGATTAGGTTTGGTGATCAGCAAACGCTTGCTTGAGTTGATGAACGGCCGCATCGAGGTGCGAAGTCAGCTGGGCAAGGGGTCACGCTTTGCGTTTTCACTGCCCTGCGATGCCCTGTCTTGCCGCGCCTGGAAGGAGGCGCCTCGGTCCATGGCTGGGCGCAAGGTGCTGCTGTGTGATCCCGCCCCCATTCAGGTACGGGTACTGCGCTCGGTGCTGTTGAGCTGGGGTATCGAGGTCTTCGCGACCAGCCAGATCGAGCACATCGAGACCATGTTGCGGCAAGCCGAGCGCGTTGGTCGCAGGTTTGATCTTCTACTCCTTGGTCTCGCTGTGCGTGGTGAGCCGCAGGTCGAGATTGAGCGCAAGGTCGTTGAGGTCTGCGACCTGTTCAGCGGCCCGTTGCTGTTGTTGGTCAACGAGCAACGCTGGCAGTTGCCCGCCGCGGTGCAGGCGCTGGGACGAGTGGATTGGTGTCCAAAGCCGGTGCGCCGCGAGCGGCTGTTCAGTCTGCTCGGCCGACTTCTTGGCGTTGACGAGATCGAGCGGGCTCATGGGTCGGGCGTCGCATCGGCTCCGGTCTTTCCCGGAGTGCCTGTGTTGGTGGTCGATGACAACGCGTTTAATCGGTCGTTGATGCGGGAGCTG
Source organism: Halochromatium roseum (assembly GCF_016653315.1). Taxonomy (GTDB): domain Bacteria; phylum Pseudomonadota; class Gammaproteobacteria; order Chromatiales; family Chromatiaceae; genus Lamprobacter; species Lamprobacter roseus. The sequence goes on from NZ_NHSH01000042.1 coordinate 71,899, forward strand.
TGTGAGGTGCGCGGCATGCGGGTGGCTGAGAGCGCCTCGGGGCACGAGGCACTGCAACGAGTCGAGAAGCAAAGGCCGGCGCTGGTGTTCATGGATCTGCACATGCCGGGCATGGATGGCTTTGAGGCCGCGCGCCGCTTGCGGGCGCTGATGCCGCAGGGACAGGGTCCGCGCATCATCGCGCTGAGCGCCGATGCCTTTGTCGCTGAACCTACTGATGATCTGAGTCCGTTGTTCGATGCCTTTCTGCTGAAGCCGCTCTCAGAGCGGTTGTTGGATGAGACCCTGGAGCGTCTGTTAAGCGCTCAGCGATCAACCGCTCCGGCGCGGTCGTCGGCGACGGCGCAGCGGTTCGCGCCTCAGCCCATCGATCCAGCTGGCGTGCGGCCGGTGACGCTCGATGTCCACGGGCAGGGGCGCCTTGAGCAGGAACTGCTGGATCAGCTGGCCAAGCTGGAGGCTGCCATCAGTGGCGCTGAGCGCGCTGCGGTGCGTGAGCGGGTGCACGACTTGAAGGGGCTCTGCGCCTTCTTTGGGCTGGAGCCGGTCAGGCAGCAGATGGTCGAGTTCGAGGAGGTGGCCAAGTCGGCGCCTTTTTCGCTGTTACAGCGCAAGTACAGGCGGCTGCGGGCGCGTTTGACAACGTTGATCAAGGCTGGCGAGCTGGGCTCAGGGGATTCAGAATCTAACGTACCGGGTTGAACGGATACCCGCTGTCGTCGTGACGGGAAGGTGAGGGGCACGCCGCCGCGTGCGGCTGCGGCGCTTGCCCCTGATGTGGCGTGGCTGCATCCTGCACTCACCCACTAGCATAGCGGGTACGGACTCAAAAAAGAGCGGGCGATTATCGGGAAGTAGAAAATGGGCAGCCACTTAACCAGGAGATCATGATGAGACTACCCTTGGCGACCGTGCTCGGCTATGCCGCCACCATGGCGCTTGCAACCAGCCTCGTCGCGGAGACAAGCATGGCCGAGATCGACCACGAAACCGCTGCGCCAGTCGCCATTGAGCAGCGCAGCACGCTTGAAGATCAGACCGCCGTTGCGGTGACGATCTACAACGACGACCTGGCGCTGATCCGCGATAGCCGGCGGGTTGAGCTGCCGGCGGGCCGCACGGCACTGGCCTTCCGCGACGTCAGCGCGCAAATCCGCCCGGAGACGGCGCTGCTGCGGGCTACTGAAGGTTCGACACCGCAGGTGGTCGAGCAGAACTTCGACTTCGACCTGCTGACGCCGGCGGCGCTGCTCGAGAAGTATGTCGGCCGCCAGGTCGGGCTGGTGAGCACCCATCCAACGACCGGCGAGGAGACCGAGGAGAAGGCCACCGTGCTTGCCGCGAGCAATGGCGTGGTGCTGCGCGTCGGCGACCGGATCGAGACCTTCCAGGCTGGCCAGGCGCCAGGGCGCATCGTCTACCGGGATATCCCGTCTACTTTGCGTGACCGGCCAACGCTGGTGCTGGCCTTGGAGAGCGCAGAGGCGGGTCCCCGGCAGCTCGAGCTGAGCTATCTGAGCCGTGGGCTCGGCTGGAAGGCGGACTATGTGGGCGAGTTGTCGGTGGATCAGCAGCGGCTCGATCTTGCTGGCTGGGTGACCTTGACCAACCGCAGTGGGACAACCTATCAGAACGCTCAGCTGCAGCTGGTGGCTGGCGAGGTGAATCAGGTCGAGGAGGCGATGCAGGCGCCGCAATATGAGGCGATGGTCATGCGCTCTGCCGCGCCAGCACCGAACATGCGCGAGGAGCGCTTGTTCGAGTATCACCTCTACTCGCTCGCGCATTCGACCACGATTGCCGATAACCAGACCAAGCAAGTCGCGCTGCTCGATGCGCCGGGCGTGACGGTTGGCAAGGAGCTGCTGATCCAAGGCGATCAACGGGCGTTTCACGAGCCGCGCGGCGGTCTGGCGCAGGAGCTGGCGGTGAACGTGTACCTCACCGCGACCAACGATGAGGCGTCGAATCTGGGGCTCCCGCTGCCGGCGGGGATCGTGCGCATCTATCAGCGCGACAGCCAAGGTAATGCGCAGTTCATCGGTGAGGACCGCATCGACCACACGCCGAAGAACGAGGCCATCCGCCTCAAGCTTGGTCAGTCATTCGATGTGACTGCGGAGCGCAAGCAGACCGATTTCAAGAAGTTGTCGGGCTCGGGACCTTGGCAGTATCAGTTCGAAAGCGCCTTTGAGGTGCTGGTCAAGAATGCCAAGTCGGAGCCGGAGACGGTGGTGATTCAGGAGCGCATCCCGGGCGACTGGAGCATGCTGGAGGAGAGTGCTCCGCATGAGAAAGGGAATGCCAATACGGCAGTCTGGCGGTTGGAGGTTCCCGCCGAGTCGGAAGCGCGCCTGAGCTACCGAGTGCGCGTCCGCTACTAGTTGCCCGCTGCCCGCTGCCCGCTGCCCGCTGCCCGCTGCCCGCTGCCCGCTGCCCGCTGCCCGCTGCAGCGGGTTCATCTCCCTCTTGACCGACAAGTTCCCCGGTAACTGTCTTCTTGGTTGATCTGGATCAATGTGATGCTCGCCAACTCATAGTGGCTATTGCTGCACCGTGACGGGTCGTTTATCTTGCCGAGCGCACTAAAACGGCGCCGTCGACGGTTCTCGCCATAGACGGAAATCGATTCCGTCGATCGAAACAATCGATTTCCACTGAAGACTGCACGGGGCGTATGGTTATCGGGTTATCAGCGGCATCATTGCCGAGGCCCTCCGAACACGATCTAGAACACGATCCAGAGTTAGGCAACCCGGATCAAGCGAAGCAGACGCAGAACAGACCCACAGGAGCTGAGCATGAGCGTTAAAAAGTACGACGCCGGTGTAAAAGAATACCGGGACATGTACTGGACCCCCGACTATGTCCCGTTGGACACCGATCTGCTGGCCTGCTTCAAGGTCACCGGACAGCCCGGCGTTCCGCGTGAAGAGGTTGCCGCTGCGGTTGCCGCTGAATCCTCCACCGGTACCTGGTCGACCGTTTGGTCAGAGTTGCTGACCGATCTCGAGTACTACAAGGGCCGCGCCTATCGCATCGAAGATGTGCCGGGCGACAACGAGTCCTTCTACGCCTTCGTCGCCTACCCGATCGATCTGTTCGAGGAAGGCTCGATCGTCAACGTGCTGACCTCGCTGGTCGGTAACGTGTTTGGCTTCAAGGCCCTGCGCCATCTGCGTCTGGAAGACCTGCGCTTCCCGATCGCCTATATCAAGACCTGCGGTGGTCCGCCGGCCGGTATCCAGCTCGAGCGTGACCGTCTGAACAAGTATGGTCGCCCGATGCTCGGCGCCACCATCAAGCCGAAGCTGGGTCTGTCGGCGAAGAACTACGGCCGTGCGGTCTACGAGTGCCTGCGTGGCGGTCTGGATATGACCAAGGACGACGAGAACGTCAACTCGCAGCCGTTCATGCGCTGGCGTGATCGTTTCGAGTTCGTCGGTGAGGCCATCCAGAAGGCGCAGCAGGAGACCGGTGAGCGTAAGGGTCACTACCTGAACGTCACCGCCGCGACGCCGGAAGAGATGTACAAGCGCGCCGAGTTCGCCAAGGAAGTCGGTTCGCCGATCATGATGCACGACTTCCTCACCGGTGGCTTCACCGCCAACACCGGCCTGGCCAACTGGTGTCGTGAGAACGGCATGCTGCTGCACATCCACCGAGCGATGCACGCGGTCATCGACCGTCATCCGAAGCACGGTATCCACTTCCGCGTGCTGGCCAAGTGTCTGCGTCTCTCGGGCGGCGACCATCTGCACACCGGTACCGTGGTCGGTAAGCTCGAAGGCGACCGTCAGTCGACGCTTGGCTTCGTCGACCAGCTGCGTGAGTCGTTCGTGCCGGAAGACCGTTCGCGTGGCGTCTTCTTCGATCAAGACTGGGGCTCAATGCCGGGCGTCTTCGCGGTTGCCTCTGGCGGTATCCACGTCTGGCACATGCCGGCCCTGGTGACCATCTTCGGTGATGACTCCATGCTGCAGTTCGGTGGTGGTACTCAGGGTCACCCTTGGGGCAACGCCGCTGGCGCCGCCGCCAACCGTGTCGCCCTTGAGGCCTCGGTCAAGGCCCGCAACGAAGGCCGCGAGATCGAGAAAGAGGCTCGCGACATCCTCACCGAGGCTGCTCAGCACAGCCCAGAGCTGGCCATCGCGATGGAGACCTGGAAGGAGATCAAGTTCGAGTTCGACACCGTCGATAAGCTCGATGCCTGATCGGCCATCGCTGCCAGGATCAGGCGCGAGCAGCGCGCCTGATCCGAGCCCGGACCGTCTCCGCTGGCGCTAGCCACCTCACGACCGAACCGCATCTTATTAGGAGTATCCGCCATGTCCTTGCAAGCAACCATGGGCGACTACCAGACCAAGAAGACCCTTGAGACCTTCGGCTTCCTGCCGCCGCTCTCGCAACAAGAGATCTACGACCAGATCGCCTACATCATCGCCCAGGGCTGGACGCCGGCCATCGAGCACGTGCATCCCTCCGGCCAGATGGATGACTACTGGACCATGTGGAAGCTGCCGTTCTTCGGCGAGCAGGATCTCGGCAACGTCGCTGCCGAGCTCGAGGCCTGTCATCGTTCTTATCCGGATCATCACGTTCGCCTGACCGGCTACGACAACTACACTCAGAGTCAGGGCTCCTGCTTCGTGGTCTTCCACGGGCGCGGCTAGATCGATCGCCAGATGGCTTCTGTCTCTAGCTGATCTGGTTGCGGGACTCGTGCCCGTAGCCGGCGCTAGATTGGAGCGCAGGCGTCGACGATGTCGTTCTCCGTCTTTCCGGTCTTTCAGCACCTCGCGGGTGCCGGAGGCCGGCAAGCGATGCACTATCCCGAGCTGCCCGCCCGCCCGGCGATGACGGACAGCCAACCCGACAGCCCCACGGAATTACCCATGGCAAGCAAAGCGAACCTGAGATCGAGTGGCCGCGAGGCGGCCCTGGCCCGCCGGCGTGCCCTGTCGAACCAGGGCAAGCAGGGTTTGGTGCAAACCACGCCGGAGCGTAATCGTAGCCCGCGGCCTGTTCGCGCGCGGCCTGAACGGCCTGTCGCAAACAGTGTTACGGCCCGGCCATCTGCGTCCGTATCTGCCCCAGCGTCGGCTCAGGCGCAAACGCGGAGTCTCGATCTGTCTCCTTCGGCTGGCGTCCAACGGCATCGTGCCGCGCCCCCAAGTCCGGCGCAGTCGAGCCGCGAGTTCGCGCGTCAGCGCCGGGCGAAGCTGGCCCGCGATGGTCGTCGCGCACAGCGCAGCGGTGATCGTGTTCGCGACCTCAAGACGCGCACAGGCGCTAGCAAGTCGCCAGCACAAGCGAAGCCCGACTGCGGTTGTGGCTGCAACGGCAACGGCAATCGTGCAGCCTTGGATGCGGTCAAGCAGAGCGCGCCGAGGTCAACGACCCTATCGCTGTCGGTATCGCCGACCTCCAACCAGCCGCAAGCAACCAATCGCAAGCGTAAGCCAAATCCGGTGTTAGCCAACAAGCCCGCCGGACGGGCCGTCGTCCTCGCGCGGCGGGCTGCGCTGAGCAGCCGCGGTAAGGCTGCGACCAATGTTCCCCATTCGGTGGCCGGGATCGCTCGCCAAGCCAATCCTAAGTTGTCGGGCCGCGAGCTTGCACAACGGGTTCGCGCGCAGCGCAGCAGCAACGGTGGCGCCGGGGAACGTAAGTCTCAGCCTAGCGGTCGGATGCGGCCGACCAGAGTCAGCGCTGCGGATCAGCCGTGGAAGGTTGGCGTCAGCGAGACATCCCAAGGTCAATTCGTCACGGGTACCACTGTTGGCCGCAGCCTGAAGACGACCGGCGATGAGCCTAGCACCTGCCGGACCATCACTGGCACTGAATACATGGGTGCCGACATCTTCCGTGAATTCTGTCAGACCGATCCGGCCCCGTCGGTCAGCAAGATCGGCGCAAGCTCTACGGGTTACGGTAATTTTGTGACCGGTAATGAGGTCGGGCGCTCGCCCAAAGTGACTGGCGATGAGCCTGGTACCTGTAAAACCGTGACCGGTACTCAATACCTATCGCCTGATCAATACGTCAGCTATTGCAATACACGTCCGGCCCCTGAGCCGCGCGAGACTGGCATTGCCGAGACCCTCCATGGCCAGGGCCTATCAGGGACCATGGTTGGGCGTTCGATCAAGGTCACCGGCGATGAACAGGGGGCTAATGTTGTGCCAACCGGCACTCAGTACACCGCAGCCTCTGAGATTCCGACCGATCGCTCGGTGCCACCTAAGGTCGCGACCTCCGGGACCTTGTCTGGCGGTACTGTAACCGGAACCCGTCTCGGCCGTGCCTCGAGCGTGACCGGCGATGAGCCTGGCAGCTGCCGCTTGGTGACTGGCGATGAGTACACCTCTCGCGAGCAGTACGAGCAATTCTGCGAGATCAGCCCGCAGCCGGAGCCGCCCAAGGTCGGCTTCTCGGTGACCAACAAGGGCCATCGTGTCTCTGGCACGCAGACCGGTCGCTCGGCCAAGGTGACGGGCGATGAGCCTGGTACCTGCAAGGCGGTCACTGGCACGCCCTACGCGGGATTGGAGCAGGCTGCGGATTACTGTGCCCCCAATCAGCGGCGCGAGATCAAGGCACGCACGCCGGTGATGTCGGCAACCCCTGGCCGGGTGATGACGGGTATCCAGCCCGGGATTGGCGGTGTTATGACCGGTGCTTCCAAGGGGGCCTGCGAGCCACTGACCGGCACGCCCTACGTCGGCGCGGATCAGTTCGCCAGTGTCTGTGACACCGAGGCGAGTCATGCTGCCGAACCTGGACAACCTGACTTCCCGCGCCCGCTCGACGATGCGGAGCCCATACCCGGTCAAGGCTTCAGTGTCAGCTCGCCTGCTCGTGCGGCGCGCGAAAGTCGCTCGGGCAACGTGACCGGAACCAGCTACGAGTCGAATCGGCATATCACCGGACCGTTCGGGATGGGAACTGGCAAGATTACTGGCACCGAACAGTTTCGTTTCGACAGCCGGCGTCCCCGAACGAGCCTGCTGACCCCGCAGCCCAAGGAGGATGTCGCTGAGGGAGCGGCTACTGTAGCGGCCGAACGGTCGCGGGTAACTGGGGAAGGTCAGTCCGCTGGCAGTAAGATCACCGGTGACGACTGGGATCGCGGCGAACGCGTCACGGGCACTGAGGGGAGTTCGGCGCGTCGTCGGAATCCGACCCGGCCAGGTCCGATGAGCGTGATGCCTCGCGTCGAGGCGAAGCGAAATGAGGATGCACCTCAGCCGACAAGCCGGGTCACGGGCAGCGCTGGCAGTACCGATCGCGGTGCCTTGATCACCTATTCGGGCGGCGCCCGCGGCTGAGCAGCTAGATCATGCCGATCCGAAGTCGACAATCGCCGCGCAGCCAGAGCTTGGGCCGAAGCCCGCGTGGGCTGTCGCCCATGAAGCGGGCTGCAGATCCAGCCGCGTCCTCAGCACCAGCGACCAAAGCTGTGCAATTGAGCGCGCCTGGGTCGGCGGCATCTCCTGGAACAACGGCGTCTCCGGAGAAGTCGCAGCGCGCTGCAACGGCACGGCCCGAGCGGCCGGCGAATGTCGGGCGGGGGCCTGTGCGGCCAACTCGGCCGCCACGGCCGAAGCCGCCAGGACTAGCAAAGGTGAAGGCGAAGGCCCGCCATGCGAGCAGCCCATCGACCACACTTGGGGCGCGCCCTGAACAGATGCCAAGCAGATCGCTCGAGAGCAAGCAGGACTGGAGCCAGAGCAAGCCGCAGCCGTTTGGTTTCGGCTCGACGGCATTGACTGCTAGCAGCGGCCATGGCCTGCATCCGCTGACGGATGCTGCGGCGAACGCTCGACTGTACGACTATGAATCGTCGGTGAAGCATGCCTTCGATCATCTGGTGCCGGTGCTGAAGCAGATTGCGAGCGAGCGCTGCGAGCCTGATTTCGTGGCGCGGGCACAATCGATTGCCCGCGCTGAACTCGGTTTCGAGCTGCCGGCCTATGTCCTTGAAGACACCTGGGTGACTGGGCTCGACATGCGCCGTCTGTTCGCCGCCTGTGTGTTCGAGACCTATCACCGGGTCAGTGATCGGTTCTTCACCGCTGACCCGCTCGGTGGGCGTGATGGCGCGGATTTTGAGCGCTTCCTGCTTGACTGCGGTTTCCATCTGATGGATGTGACGCCCTGTGCGGACGGCCGCCTTGCGCATGCCATCAGCTATGTGTTGCGGCTGCCCTATGGGCGCGTGCGTCGGAAGTCCTACGCTGGCTCCCTGTTCGATATCGAGAACACGGTCGAAAAATGGGTCGAGACCGAATTGATGCGCTTCCGTGAAGGGCGGCCGAATACGGCGGACGAGCCCACGCGCTACCTGAAGGTGGTGATGTATCACGGCAGCTCGGTTGATCCGGTCCATCAGGGTTGCGCTGCACATGGCTCCGATGATGCCGCTGCCGCCAACGCCGGGTTGGAGCGATTGCGGGCGTTCCGGCAGGCGATCGAGAACAGTTTTTGCTGCGGCGCGTCGGTCGATCTGTTGCTGGTTGGGCTAGACACCGACACCGATGCCATCCGCGTCCATGTCCCGGATGCCGACGGCTATTGCGATCTCGAGCACTGGCTCGATGCTGCCAAGGTCTACGAGATCACACGGGGTCTGTCGCCAGCGCAGGCGCGGGAACGGATCAAAGAGTTGGTTCGGGCGCACGCGCCGAGCAAGAGCGCCGGAGCAGCGCTGTCGGATGGCTTGGTGCGATTGATCGTGGGGCTGATCGAGAACAACCTGTCGCAGATCGACTACGTGCGGCAATACCACGGCGGTAGCTATGCGGACATCGGACATGCCGAGCGCTTTATCGGCGCTGGCATCGGCTTCGAAGAGATTCAGCTGCGCAACCTGACCTATTTTGCCTACCTCAGCACCATCGAGGAGGGCGCGAACGACATCGACGTCGGGATCAAGATCTTTACCGGCCTGAATGTCAATCGTGGGCTGCCGGTGCCGGTCATCGTGCGCCACGACTACCACGGCGGTGTGCCGGGTGCGCGTGAGCGGGCGGTCGAACATTGCGAGCGGATTGCTGCAGCCTTGAAGGCGCGTTACCCGCAGCTCTGCGCCGACGGCATGCTGCATTGTTTGCGTGCGGTGCGCGATTGCGATGCGGCAGCGCCGATCGAGATCGTTGGTTCGTCGCTGCAGCCTGCGGCCTCGGTCGGGCACTGAGGCCTTAAGGCGATGAAGATTTGCAAGGTCCTCAAACCACTGGTGTCGACCAACCGCATTGCGGGCTTCGGGCACAAGCATCTGCAGGTAGTGCAGGACGGCAGTGCGCAGCTGGTCGCGGTTGATGCGGTGGGCTCAGTTCCAGGCGACTGGGTGATCTGCGTCGGCAGCTCAGCCGCGCGCGAGGCCGCTGGAAGTAAAGAATATCCGAGTGATCTGACCATCGTCGGCATCATCGACGATTGGGACCCGGACGCAGAGCGCTGAGGCGGTTGGGATGGAGATCAACCAGGTCGTGGGCACCCTGTACTGCACCGAGCGGATCGAAGGTCTGAGGCATTGCAGCTTGCAGATCTTGAAGGACCGCAAGGGCAATCTGCTGGTGGCCACCGATCCTGTTGGCGTGCGGCCCGGCAACTGGGTCTTCACCGTGAGCGGCTCGGCTGGGCGGCTTGCGATGGATGATCCGAAGGTCATGACTGATCTCGCGATCGGCGGGATCATCGATTTTTGGCAGCCCAAGCAGGTGGCAAAGCCAGACAGTAGCAGTGGCGACGAGCAGCCAACGGAACAACGCGATCAGGCGGCCTAGGCTCGGCCAGTTAAACCCCCAACCGCGACCAAAGCGGCGTAAAAGTCTTTAACGGAGACGACAGAAATGGCAGGCGAAAGATTTGGCATTGCGCTGGGCATGATCGAGACCCGTGGTCTAGTGCCGGCGATCGAGGCCGCGGATGCGATGGCGAAGGCTGCCGAGGTTCGGCTGATCGGCCGTGAGTTTGTCGGCGGCGGTTATGTCACTGTGCTCGTGCGCGGTGAAACGGGTGCTGTCAATGCTGCCGTGCGTGCTGGCGCCGACGCTTGCGAGCGGGTCGGCGACGGTTTGGTGGCGGCACATATCATTGCCCGTCCGCATCGCGAGGTCGAGCCAGTGCTCGAAAATACCGGCGAAGGGTTCAAGCCCGGGCAGCCTGGTCGCTAAGCACGACGGCGTCAGTGCTCGATAGCAAGGTTTTCAAAGACAGTAGACAGACGGAGAAAGACAGATGGCGAACGAGACCATGGGTATTGCGCTCGGCATGATCGAGACGCGCGGACTGGTGCCGGCGATCGAGGCCGCTGATGCGATGACAAAGGCCGCCGAGGTGCGGATGATCGGCCGTGAGTTCGTCGGCGGTGGCTACGTCACCGTGCTGGTGCGCGGTGAAACCGGTGCCGTCAACGCGGCCGTACGTGCTGGCGCTGACGCCTGTGAGCGCGTTGGCGACGGCCTGGTTGCCGCGCACATCATTGCTCGCCCACACCGAGAGGTGGAGCCAGTGCTGCCAACCGGTAGCGGTGCTGCTGCGGACTAAGCGAGGCCTCCGCCTGCTTAGCATCCGACCTGGTTGAGGGCGGCTAGCTGCGCTTAAGTCCTTGCTCCGAGTGGCTCGGCATAAGCGCAATTCATACGATCGCGAAACGGGTGATCTGAGCCCGGCGCGTCAACACTGGGAGAAGTTCCATGGCACATGAGACGATGGGCATTGCCCTCGGAATGATTGAGACGCGCGGCCTGGTGCCGGCGATCGAAGCCGCTGATGCGATGACCAAGGCAGCCGAGGTTCGGCTGATCGGTCGTGAGTTCGTCGGTGGTGGTTATGTCACCGTGCTGGTGCGTGGCGAGACTGGTGCAGTCAACGCCGCGGTGCGTGCTGGCGCCGACGCCTGCGAGCGCGTTGGCGACGGCCTGGTGGCTGCGCACATCATCGCCCGCCCGCATCGCGAGGTAGAGCCGGTGCTGCCAACCGGCGGTGGTGCGGCTGACTAAGACGACGCATGCGTCACGCAACCGTCCATCCGCGCACGCTCGGTTACCTTGGCCGAGCCTTGAGCCTTGAGTATTCGGCCGTCCAGCAGTACATGACACAGGCGGCGCTCACCGAGGCCTGGGGCCTGGCCGAGGCGGCTGATCGATTCCGTCGGGAAACCGTCGAAGAGATGCAGCACGCGGAACGCCTGGTCAAGCGCATGCTGGGCCTGGGCGTATCACCGAACGCCTCTCAACTGCGGCCGGCGAATGTCGCGCGCAACCTGGTCGACCTCTTGCGTCAAGACGCCGTGCTCGAGGCTGAGATCGTTGCCCTGTACAACGAGGCGACGCAGTTCTGTCGTCGAATTCAGGATCACGAGAACGCTGAATTCTTTAACGGACTGCTGCAGGACGAACTCCATCACGCGGCCGAGATCGAGGCCTGGCTGGAGGCGCTTGGGGTGCCGCGGCAGCAAGCACCCAATGAGCGGGCCTATTTCTGATGTCTGCAGCGGCTTCTGAGACGGGCGGCCATCCTTGGCGCGAGCGCGGGCGTCCATTGCGGCTCGAGCGACGCGTCGAGTTCGGCGACTATGAGCCGCTGCGAGAGTTCCTCGACCGCCTTGCGGAGCTATCCGAGGCGACCGAGGTCTATCCAAACCTGAGTTTTGGTCGCACCTATGCCAATCTGACGCTCTTTGCTGAAGAAGGGGCACAGCAGATCGAGGAGCCGCTGCAGGCGTTTGCGCGAGAGGTCGACGCCTTGCTCGAAGGCCCACCTAGTTCTTAGCGCACAGTCTGCTCGCCGGGGCCTTTCTGGCGCCGAACGGCGGTCCCTCTTGTATCCGTTGGAGGATGGATGATGAGTGAAGAAACGATCGTATCCGCGCCTGCTGAGCCGTCAGCCTCGGCTGCGGGTGGTGCTAGCACGACGGCGTCGGGTTCTGCTGCCCGCAAGAAGGCCCCGACCAAGGCTGCGGCGACAGCGCGGCGCAGCAGCCGGCCGTCATCTGCGGCCACTACGCCAGCAGGCTTTGGCGCGGCGGTACTGGAGAGTGAGTCGCGAAGGCAAAATCCCTCGACCAATGATCCCTTCCAGAGTGGTCAACGGATCTGGCCGGATTAAACCCCCTCGGGGGTGTCTCCGGTATTGAAGGCAGGGTGCCCAATTCCGCGACTCGGTGCCAGCCGTTGATGCAACCGTTGCATCCTGTTCAGCTGGTCCAAGTCCCGCGATGAACCAGCAGGCGAAACTTGGCACAGCGCTTATCAAACTAGGGACTTGGTTACATGGCCGGACGTAAGCCTAAGGGCGTACCGGCTGGAAGCAGCCGTCACAGCGCGATGCCGCAGATCCCGACTAGAGACGCCGCGGATACCCGAACCAGCACGGGCAGCAACGGCTCGGATTATCTGATCCGACATACCACGCTGCGCCAGTTGCAACTGCTCGAAGCGATCGTGCGTCTCGGCAGTTTTACCCGCGCCGCCGAAGAGCTTTTTCTGACTCAGCCAACGGTCTCGATGCAGATCAAGAAGTTGTCTGAGGCCATCGGCTCGCCGCTGTTCCGACAAGTGGGGCGAGCCATCGAGCCGACCGACGCCGGTCGTGAGGTGCATGCCGCCTGTCGGGATATTCTGAGCACACTGTCCAATCTCGAGATCAAGCTTGCCGACCTAAAAGGTCTGAAGCGTGGCCGTCTGCGCCTTGGCGTCTTGACCACGGCGAAATACGTTGCACCGGAGATCTTGGGTGCCTTTTGTCAGGTCTATCCAGGCATCGATGTCTCGCTCAAGGTCACGAATCGCGAGAATATCCTGGAACGGCTGATGGGTCACGACGATGACCTCTATGTGATGGGACAGCCGCGCGAGACCAGCGATCAGATCCAGACCATCCCGTTCGCTCCGAACCCGCTGGTGATGGTTGCGAGTGTCGAGCATCCGCTCGCGGGGCGATGCTCGATACCCTTGAGCGCTCTTGCAGACGAGAACCTTATCCTGCGCGAGCCTGGCTCGGGTATCCGTGATGCGGTGCTGGCGCAGTTTGCGACGGCGGGATTGGTGCCTCGCGTGAGGATGCAACTGGGCAGTAACGAGGCGATTAAGCGCGCCATTGTCGGCGGCCTGGGGATTGCCGTGTTGTCCCTGCACTCGCTGACCCTCGAGAGCGGGGGTGGACGTCTTGCGCTACTCGATGTCGAGGGTTTTCCCATCATGCGCCGTTGGCATCTGGTCTATTCGCGGGCGCGCGAACTGTCTCTGGTGGCGCGCACCTTTCTGGATTTCGCGATTGATTACGAACCTGAGATTCGCGCCCGCCTAGCGGAGGCTGAGGAAAACTTTGCCAGCCTGCGCAATCGCCTGGTTGCGCAGTCGCCCTAAGGCTCATGGCGCGGCGCCACCCCGGAAAATGCATCGCGTGAGATCCAAGTGAAGGCGATTGCCGGAAAATCGCGTACCGAATTGCGCAGGAACTTCGCTTGTCTTCAAGGAGCTTGCAAGGGTTTTCAAACTATGTCTAAGCAGCATGCGTGGCCGGACCAGTATTCTTACCCCGTCGCGCGTATCGGCATCATCGGCGGCGGGCAGCTTGGGCGGATGCTGGTGAAGTCAGCCAAGCGTCTCGGCTGTACCTGCGTCGTCCTCGATCCGACCCCGGGCTCGCCGGCTGGCCAGGTCTCCGGGCAGCAGATCGTCGCTGATTCGCATGATCCTGATGCGCTGCAGCAGCTCGCGCAGCAGGTCGATGTGATCACCTTCGACATCGAGGATATCGACGCTGGCATCCTCGAAGAGATTGCGGCAGCGGGTCACCAGATCCTGCCCTCCGCGACCCTCTTGGGTGACATTCAGGACAAGCTGCGGCAGAAGCAGTTGCTGACGAGTTTGGGTATCCCGACCGCTGATTTCGTTGAGGTCGATGCGTCGGATGCCGAGCAGTTTGCGCGTTTCGGCTATCCGCTAGTACAGAAGGCGCGGCGAGGTGGTTATGACGGTCGTGGGGTGGTGGTCATGCAGTCCGCGGCGGACGCGGCGCAAGCGCTACCGGTGCCGTCGCTGATCGAGCGTTTCGTCCCCGCGGCGAAGGAGCTGGCGGTGATCGTGGTGCGCGGTCAAGATGGCGAGGTGCGCAGCTATCAACCGGTGGAGATGTGCTTCCGCTCGGGCGAGAATATTCTCGACATGCTGCTTGCGCCGGCGCGGATATCGCCGGAAACGGCCGCCGCTGCGCGGCGCCTGGCGGTTGAGACGGTGACTGGTCTCGAGGGTGTTGGCATCTTCGGCGTCGAGTTGTTCCTGACCGAGGATGCTGCGCTGTTGGTCAACGAGGTCGCGCCGCGTACTCATAACTCCGGACACTACACCATCGAGGCCTGCATCACCGACCAGTTTGAGCAACATCTGCGCGCGATTACCGGGTTGCCACTCGGCGCCACCGATCAGCTGATCCCGGCGGCCATGATCAATCTGCTCGGCGCGTCGGGGCAATCAGGACCGCCAGTGATCCGCGGGTTACGCGCGGCGCTCGCGATCCCCGGCGTTTCGGTACACTTGTACGGCAAGGCGTCCACCCGGCCATTTCGCAAGATGGGCCATGTCACGGTGTTGGATGCCGAGATCGAGTCTGCGCGGCGCAAGGCCGAGCAGGTGCGTGCATTGATCGAGATCGGAAGCGAAAGCGAGACGGGGTGATGGGGATGGCAAGAGGCAATCCACGGGTTGGCGTCATCATGGGTAGCGATTCTGACCTGCCTGTGATGCAGGCGGCTGCTGATGTGCTTGGCGAGCTTGGCGTGGCCTATGAGGTGACGATTGTCTCGGCACATCGAACCCCGAGGCGTCTCTACAGCTATGCTGAACAGGCGGCCGATCGTGGTTTGGGGGTGATCATCGCCGGTGCGGGCGGTGCGGCGCATCTGCCCGGGATGGTCGCCGCGATCACCGCGTTGCCAGTGATTGGCGTGCCGGTCAGGTCGTCAGCACTATCAGGCCAGGATTCCCTCTTGTCGATCGTGCAGATGCCGGCTGGCGTGCCGGTGGCCACGGTTGCGATCAATGGTGCCAAGAACGCGGGTCTCTTGGCCGCCCAGATCCTTGGTGTCACCGACCTCGAGCTGCGCCAACGCGTGCAGCGGTTCAAGGATCGCCTCGAGGCGGAGGTACTTACCAAGGCGGAACGGCTCGAAGCGGGCGAGATCACCGCCGATACGGTCAGGGCCGCCCGCCGTTAGGGCTTTTTTAGCGTCATTGCTGTCATCGCCTGACGAGCCTGAAAGTTGGCCGCTACGCGGTAAGAAACTGTCCATCAACTTCTTCCCGATTTAAGTACCACTGTAAGGCGATCATCGGGAAGTAGAATGTTGACAGCTCCTAAGCGAGTTTCCGGCGATGGCCTTGTTCCCGCGACGCGAGGAATGTTGATGCTCGGGTCGCATCGCTGCTGGGGTGTACTTCATGGATATCGCTGAGCTACTCGCCTTCGGGGCCAAGAACAACGCCTCGGATCTGCATCTCTCGGCCGGTCTGCCGCCGATGATTCGGGTCGATGGCGACATGCGTCGGATCAACGTGCCGGCGCTGGATCATCGTGCCGTGCATGCACTGATCTACGACATCATGAACGACAAGCAGCGCAAGGACTACGAGGAGTTCCTTGAGACCGACTTCTCGTTCGAGATCCCCGGCGTCGCGCGCTTCCGTGTCAACGCCTACAACCAGAAGCGCGGTGCTGCCGCGGTCTTCCGGACCATTCCCTCGAAGGTGCTGACGCTCGATGATCTCAAGGCGCCAGAGATCTTCAAGCGCATTGTCGACGTGCCGCGTGGCCTAGTGCTGGTGACCGGACCCACGGGCTCCGGCAAATCGACCACGCTGGCGGCGATGGTCGACTATGTCAACGACAAGGAATACGGCCATATCCTCACCATCGAGGACCCGATCGAATTCGTCCACATCAGCAAGCGCTGCCTGATCAACCAACGCGAGGTGCACCGCGACACCCTCGGCTTCAGCGAGGCGCTGCGCTCAGCCCTGCGCCAAGACCCCGACATCATCCTGGTCGGCGAGATGCGCGATCTCGAGACCATTCGTCTGGCACTCACCGCCGCCGAGACCGGCCATCTGGTCTTCGGCACCCTGCACACCAGCTCAGCGGCCAAGACCATCGACCGCATCGTTGATGTCTTTCCCGCTGCCGAGAAGACCATGGTGCGCTCGATGCTCTCGGAATCCCTGCGCGCGGTGATCTCCCAGGCCCTGCTGAAGAAGACCGGCGGCGGTCGCGTCGCCGCCCACGAGATCATGATCGGCACCCCGGCGATTCGTAACCTGATCCGCGAGGACAAGATCGCGCAGATGTACTCCTCGATCCAGACCGGCCAGGCGCACGGCATGCAGACGCTGGATCAGAACCTGAGTGAATTGCTCAAGCGCGGACTGATCTCGAAGTCGGATGCGCGCAGCAAGGCGCAGAATAAGGAGAGCTTTCAGTAAGTTGAGCGCGGCGTACCTCTGATCCCACCCACCAATCAATCGCGCTGGTAGACCACCCGACCATTGCTCAGCGTGTAATGGACTTGGCCCTGCAGTTCGCGGCCAAAGAACGGTGTGTTCCGGCCTTGGCTGAGCCAGTGCTCGGGGGTCGGACGCCAGCGCTCTTTGAGGTCGAACAGGCAGAGGTCGGCGCGGGCGCCGATCTCGATGCGACCGAGCGTTGCGCGGCCTAGAATCTCCGCTGGATTGCAGGTCACTCGGGCGAGGGCGCTGCTGAGGTCCATCACCCCATCCGCGACCAGCTCAAGCACCAGCGCGAGCAGGGTCTCGAGCGCGGAGATACCGGGGCGGGTCTGCGGGAAGGGGGCGAGCTTGGCGTCGGGCTCGTGCGGGCGATGATCGGAGCAGATCGCTGAGATGGCGCCGCTGGCGACTGCCGCGCGCAGGGCATCGCGATCGCGCGCAGTGCGCAACGGTGGGATCACGTGGGCGTTGGCGTTGAAGCCGTAGAGGTCGTCTTCGGTCAGGAAGAGTTGATGGGCGCTGACGTCGGCGCTGGCGGCGATGCCGCGGCTGCGGGCCTCGGCGAGCATCTCGGTGGCGCGGGCGGTGGAGAGGCCGCGAAAGTGCACACGGGCGCCGGTCTGCTCGGCGAGCGCCAGATCACGGGCGACGGCGACGGTCTCGGCGGCCTCGGGGATGCCGGGTAGGCCGAGTTGGGTGCTGACGCGGCCTTCGTGGACGAGGCCGCCCTCGCTGAGATCATCATCGGCCGGGTGCAGAAAGCAGGTGAGATCGAAGGTGGCGGCGTATTCCAGCGCCCGGCGCTTGACGCGGGTGTTGCTGATGGTGCGATCGGCGTTGCCGACGGCTGGGCAGCCAGCCTCCTTGAGCGCGGCCATCTCGCTGATCTGCAGCCCGGCTAGGCCCTTGGTCAGGGCGCCGACGGGCAAGACGCGCGCTTGACCGCGGGTCTTGGCGCGGCGGCGGATCAGTTGCGCAACCGCTGGGGTGTCGATCACCGGGTTGGTATCCGGCGGGCAGCAGAGGGTGGTGATACCGCCGGCTACTGCGGCGCGGGTCTCGCTCTCGATGGTGCCCTTGTGCTCGAGCCCAGGCTCGCGCAGGCGGGCGCAGAGGTCGACCAGGCCGGGGCTGACGACGAGGCCGCTGGCGTCGATGATGCGTTGCGGCTCAAACCCCTCAGGCATGGCGCCGAGGGCGACGATACGCCCGCCGATCAGATGCAGGTCGATGATCTGGTCGAGACCGCTGGCGGGGTCGATGACCCGGCCGTGCTGGATGCTCAGGCGCCGCTCAGCCATACACTGTGCCGTCTTGGTTGCTGCTGGTCTGGTTGCTGGTCTGATCGAGACTGTTCTGATCGGGGCTGGTCTGGTTGCGGGGCTGGTCGAGACCAGTCTGGTCGAGACTGGCATCACGCCCCGAGTCTGGCTCCGACTGGCCGGCGAGCTGTGGGCCGAGCTGGCGCCAGCGTTGCAGGCGCGATTGGCCGGTCAGGTCGGCGTCGAGCCCAGGCTCGAGCAACTTGGCGTCAGTCGCGATCTGCGCCGCGGTCTCAGCCTCCAGCTTGGCGCCGGTCGCTGTCGCCGCTCCAGTACCGCCCTCGGCCATCTCCGCGGGTCGGTTGGCGCTGGCGAGCGCCAGATTCTGGGTGCCGATGCACATCGACATCACCGCCATGCGCACCGCCAGTCCATTGCTGACCTGCTCCAGGATCACCGAGCGCGGGCCGTCGGCGATTGCGGAGTCGATCTCGACACCGCGGTTGATCGGCCCGGGGTGCATGACGATGGCATCGGGTTTGGCCTTGTCGATGCGCTGCTCGGTGAGGCCGAAGAGCTGGAAGTATTCGTGCTCGCTGGGCAGGAAGGCGCCGTTCATGCGCTCGCGTTGCAGCCGCAGCATGATGATCACGTCGGCGTCGCGGATGCCCTCGTCGAGGTTGGCGCAGACCCGCACCCCGAGCGCCTCTTCGGCCAGGGCCGGGATCAGGGTACGCGGGGCGACCACCCGCACCTCAGCGGCACCGAGGGTGCGCAGGGCGCCGATCTGCGAGCGCGCGACCCGCGAGTGCAAGACATCGCCGACGATGACCGCGATCAGCGGCTCGAAGGCGCCCTTGTGGCGGCGGATGGTGAACATGTCGAGCATGCCCTGGGTTGGGTGGGCATAGCTGCCGTCGCCGGCGTTGATGACGCTGACAAAGGGGGCGGCATGCTCGGCGATGAACTGCGCGGCGCCGCTGTCGGCATGGCGCACGACGAACATGTCGACGTTCATCGCCTCGAGGTTGCGCAGGGTATCGAGCAGCGTCTCGCCCTTGGCGGTGGCCGAGGTGCTGATGTTCAGGTTCAGCACATCGGCGGAGAGCCGCTTGGCCGCCAGCTCGAAGGTGGTGCGGGTGCGGGTGCTGTTCTCGAAGAAGACGTTGGCGATGATCTTGCCGCGACAGAGCGGCACCTTCTTCACCGCTTGCCGCGCGACGCCGAGAAAGCCTTCGGCGCGATCGAGGATCTCGGTGAGCAGGGCGCGGTCGAGTCCGTCGATGGTGAGGAAATGTTTGAGTCGGCCCTGGTCGTCGAGTTGCAGCTGGCGGGGGTCCATCAGCCGGCCCCGCTGGTAGGGCCGTTGACGTTGCCGTGACCGTGACCGTTGCCATCGTCATTCGCGTGGCTGTTGGAATCGCCGCTCGCCTGACCGCTGGAATGGCCACTCGTCTGGCTGCTAGCCTGGTCATTCGGGTCGAGGCCTGAGTGAATGGTTGGATCAGCGTCGAAGGCCGCGCCGTCTTGATGACTGCCGGGATCGACCCGGCCACGCTTCAGCGTCAGTGGCTCGGGGCCGGTTAGCTTAATCTGCTCGCCCGGCTCAAGCTCGGCGTAGAGGCCGACCACATCCGGCTCGATCGGCAGTTCACGGCCATCGCGACCGGCGAGGATGGCAAGCACGACCGAGGCCGGGCGCCCGTAATCGAACAGCACATTCAGCGCGGCGCGGATGGTGCGCCCGGTTTGCAGCACGTCGTCGATCAGTACGATGTGCCGATCATCGACCGGCACCGGGAGGTCCGACGGGCGCACCTGCGGATGCGTGCCGATGCGGGTGAAGTCATCGCGGTAGAAGGAGATATCGAGCTGGCCCATCGGCTCTTGCAGGCCAAGGCGCTGGTGCAGCCGCTCGGCGACCCAGACCCCGCCGCTGTGGATGCCGACCATCAGCGGGTGGTCGATGGCGCGGGCGGCCAACAGGGCGCCGAGCTGATCGGCCATCTTGCCGATGGCGGTATCAACCTCGTCGGCAGACTGCCAGGTATGCATGCTAGTCATGGCGAAGGATTCCTTAGGATGCGCCGGAGGCGGATGGTGACGGCGGCTCAACGGCTGCTTGAGCAGCTGTTTGTGCCGCTGTTTGAGCAGCTGCCGCCGCGGATGATTGGGCATCGGCGAGCCAGGTCTCCAAGATGAGCTTGGCGGCTTGCGCGTCGATGCGGTCGTCTGCGGTGTGTTGGCTGACCTTGAGCTGACGCCGCGCCTCAAGACTGGTCAGACGCTCATCGATGAGATGGACTTGAAGGCCAAACCGGCCCTGCAATTGGCGCGCGAAGCGATGGACGCGCTCGCTCCAGGCTTCCTCACTGTCGTCCATATTGAACGGCAGACCGACCACCGCGGCATCCGGCTGCCATTCGCGAATGATGGCCTCGAGTCGCTTCCAGTTGGGACGCTGTCCCTGAGCGCGAACCGTCTCGAGCACCGTTGCCGTTCCGGTGACGGTTTGGCCCACCGCAACGCCGATCTTACGCGGGCCAAAGTCGAAGCCGAGCAGGGTCGCCACGCTTGCTGCTGCCTGTCGGTCTGCCCGATGCCGAATCAGGCGTGGCCGGCTTGGCCGCTGAGGAGATTGAGATCGATGCCCAGCAGCTGCGCGGCCGACTGCCAGCGGTGGGCGGAGGGGGTCGAAAACAGGATCTGCGCATCGGCTGGACCGTTGAGCCAGGCGTTGGCGATCATCTCCTGCTCGAGCTGGCCACTGCCCCAGCCGGCATAGCCAAGAGCGATCAGCCGATTCGCCGGACCCTGGCCCTTGGCAATGGCCTCGAGCACGTCGCGCGAGGTGGTGACGTGAATCTGATCGGTGACGCTGAGGGTGGAGTCAAAGTTGAAATGGCCGTCGTGGATGACAAAGCCGCGATCTGTTTGGACAGGCCCGCCGAGATAGACGGGCGCATTGCTGACGTTGCTGACCTCAGGCTCGATATCGAGCTGTTCCAGGATCTCACCGAGCTGAATCTCCATCGGCCGGTTAATCACAATGCCCATGGCTCCTTCTTCGGAGTGCTCACAGACATAGGTGACCGTGCGCGAAAAGTTCGGATCTTGAAGACCCGGCATCGCGATCAGGAAATGGTTCGTCAGCAAGGTAGTATGAGTCATTGGGATAGTATCAAGCCGGCTCGAGCGCCTGGCAAGCCATTGCTTTTTGTTCGGCCTTGGTTTGCTGGGGCGCGCATGGGTGTCAGGTCATCGCTGATTTAGGTTGTCGTCCTCGAGCGGCCTGCTCAGTTGCCCCAGCCGAGTGCATTGTTGCGTTGGAACTGCCAGGTCCGGGTGATATCGAGGACATCGGTTTCGCGTTTGATGTTGGGTGGGAAGGGGGCAAACGGCGCCGCCAGCTCAACGATGCGAATCGCGGCCTGATCCAAGACCTCATGGCCGGACGAGCGCACCACGCGAATGCCTTCCAGGCTGCCGTCGGCGCGCACGGCGACATGCAGGATGAGGCTGCCGAACAGGCCGAGCTTTCTGGCCTCGGCGGGGTAGTTGAGATTGCCGATACGCTCTACCTTGCGCCGCCAGGCCTCCATATAGTTGGCGTAGAGATATTCGCGGGTTGCGGTGCTGATCGCCTTGCGTCGGGTGCGGTTTGCGTAGGCATGGCTGCGCTCTTCGATGCGAGCGCTGAGGTCGGCCATTTCGGCGTTGCGGCTGGCAAAGATATCCGCAGCTGAGATCGCTGAGCGCTGCGGCAGGTCGAGTTCGGTGCCGTCTTGTGTTGTCGTCAATAGCGCGGTTGACTGAATCGTCTCCGGCTCGGGCGCCGCGTCCACGTCGACGCTAGCCGCGGTTACCTGCGACGCCGTCGCTGTGTTGGCAGGGATTGCCTCTAAAGGGGGGGCGACCTGCGCTGCGGGTTCCGGCGGCTGCGGTCGCTCGGCGGTGTCGGCGACCCCGGCGGCAATGGTCTCGACCTCGGGCAGGAGGGCTTGGGTTTCGCCAGCCCGGTCGGTTTGCGCGGCTACCAGTGCGGTCACCGCGGCGGGCGAGTCGAGGCTAGGCTGGGTCACAACCATCAGTTCGAGCGATTGGGTGGGGCTCTTGCTTGGTCCTGGTGGTTTGATGTCGAGGCCGATCAGAAGGGCAGCGTGCATCGTGATGGCAATGGCAATCGCGACTGGCATCGACCAGCCCTCGAGGGCTGGTCCGGGGTTGGGGCTGGATGATGCGCGAACAGCCGCGGCCACTGTGGTCATGGCTTGTCTCAGGGTGTTGCGATTGGCTCGTCCTCCTCCGGGACGCGGATGATCTGCTCTGCTTTTGTGTCGAGCAGTTCGATCAGCCCTGCCATCGCTGGTGTCATCTGAATCCGACCAAGAGTGTCGATCAGCAGTGCGTAGCGGATGCCCATGCGCCCGGCGATGCGTGGCCAGTCCTGGGCGCCAGCGATCATCAAGGCGTTTGCCGCAGCTGCAGCGGTGAGTGCATCACCCTCGTAGAGAACCGTTGCTGAGGCTAGATCGTCGGTTGGGCGGCCGCTTCGTGGATCGATCACTGAATGATAGACCTCGCCCTGATAGACAAAGTTGCGGCGTTGGGTGCTCGCAGTGAACAGGCTGATATCGCCGCTAACATCAATGATGCCGATCACGCCGGTTCCGCTGGCGCGTGGCACAGGAAGGCGCCAGGCGCGTCCGGAGCGGCTGCCAATCGCGCGCACATCGCCGCCGATGTTGATCAGCGCACTGCGAACCGCTTGAGCGCGCAGCGCATCCATGGCGACCTCCATCGCATAGGCGGTTGCAACCGGATCGAAGTCGAGCTGGACCGCAGGGTTGTCGCTCTGCAGCTGAATCCCGTCCAGGTAGAGATCGTCCATGCTCGGTTGCACGGCGAGTAGGGCGTCGATCGCCGCCTGGCTGGGTGGAGGGTTTGATTGCGGGCGAGCCTGGTCGAGCCCCCACAGCCGGGTGAACCGGCCTAAGGCTGGATTGAATAGGCCATCGCTGAGGTGGAAGAGCGCTTGGCTATGCGTCAGCAGCGGTAACAGCGATGGTGGGGCCGCAAATGGCTCGCCACTGGCGAGCCGTTCGTTTATCCGTAACAATCGGTCTGAGTTGTCGCTGTACAGGGCGCGGTCGAAGAAGAGCAGGTCGCGTTCGACATCCGTTGCCGCTGTCTCAGCGCGTTCACGTTGGATGCCGACGATGCTGAGATCGACCGCGGTGCCGAAGGCGGGAAACTGGGTCGTATAGACGGGGACTTCCGTGGTGTTGCAAGCGACCGTGAGCGCGGTGATGAGGAGCAAGACGGCCGTGCGCCGGAGCGTCCTCAGCGTGGGCCGGCGAGGTGCCTGCCGCGGGCAGCGATTAGCGCGCATCGAGTCGGCTCTCGATGGCGGCCATCAGATCTTGGGCGATATCGGTACTAGCGGCACGGTCGATCTCTCGGATACAGGTTGGGCTGGTGATATTGATCTCGGTGAGCCAGTCGCCGATAACGTCGAGCCCGGCAAAGAGCACCCCGCGGGCCTTCAGCTCCGGTGCCACTTGTGTTGCAATCCAGCGCTCGCGCTCGCTGATCGGCCTGACCTCCGCACTGGCGCCTGCCGCCAGGTTGCCGCGCGATTCGCCAGCGGCGGGTATGCGTGCTAGGACATAAGGCACCGGTTCGCCATCGACGATCAGCACGCGTTTATCGCCATCAGCGATCTCGGGTAGAAAACGCTGCGCCATGCAGAAGCGCTGACCGGCGCCGCGGCTGACGCCGATCAGCGCCTCGATGATCACCGAGGTGTTGGGGTCGCCACGGCGGACGCGGAAGATCGAGCGCCCACCCATGCCATCGAGCGGCTTGAGCACGATCTCCTCATGCTCGACGAGGAACTCTCGCAGCACATCGGCATGGCGACTGATCACGAGTGGCGGACAGCATTGTGGGAAATGGGTGGTAAAGACCTTCTCGTTGGCGTCGCGCAAGGTCCTCGGTGCGTTCACCACCAGGCAACCGGCAGCCTCGGCAAGTTCGAGCAGATAGGTCGCGTAGACATATTCCATGTCGAACGGCGGGTCTTTGCGCATCAGCACCGCATCGAGCGCTGAGAGGGCCAGTGTTTCGCTGTCCTCGAACTCAAACCAACCGGCGGGATCATCCTTCACTCGCAGTCGGCGCATGCGGGCTCTGACCTCTGCGCCAGCGACGAACAGGTCGGCGATCTCTAGATAATAGAGCGACCAGCCGCGCTCCTGCGCCGCGAGCAGCATGGCAAAACTGCTGTCTTTGCTGATCTTGATAGACCCAATCGGGTCCATGACGACACCAAGCTTGTACTTCATCTCGCCAGTGTACCCCTTGACGGCTTTGGTCTGCGAGGCCGTTTCTTGTCACAAAAGAAACCCCGGCGATCGGGGGAAGCACCGGGGTAACTGTTCCCGGTTGTGGGGAGCCGGGAGACATAGCCGCTAGGGAGGGGGGCCCATTGCGGCCTAGCGCATTGTTGCGCTTGCAATTTAAGAGTGTAGCAGTTGATTGGAGTTCCGCTAGGGCAAGTTTATGGAAGTGTGACCTGGACAAATTCCGAGGGTCTGAGAATCTCGTCTGGCCTGCTGTCGAAGATCACGTCCAACTCATAGACGGCGCCGTCTGGGTCGATGCGCACCGCTTCGACTCCCAGGCTGTAGATGGTGCCGGTGCGCATCTGGCCACGGACATTGATCTTGGCCGACTGTCCAGGCCGATAACGGCGCAGGATGTCGGAGGTGACGAGCACCCGCGCGAGCATCTGGCTCGTTGGGGCAACGGCGATCAAGGGTTGCTGCTGCAGGGTCTTGTAGATCACCGCGCCCTGATAACCGTTCTGTGCGACGATGATCCCGTCAAAGGGCGCGCGCAGCTCGGTGCGCTCAAGCAGTACGTCGGCCGCAGCCTGCTTGGCCTTGGCCGATTCAAGCTCGGCCTCGGCGGCGGCCATCAGCAGCTCAGCGTCTTTGAGCTCTTCGCTGGCGATCAGCCCGCGGTCGAACAGTTCTTGCGCCCGCCCGAGTTCGCGCTCGGCGCTGTCGAGTGCAATCTGCTGGCGGGCGACGCCAGCCTTGGCCTCAAGGCTGGTCGCCTGCGCCTCGCGCTGATCCATGCGCAGCAGCAGCTTGCCCTCATCGACATGCTCGCCTGGCGCGACTAGGACCTCGGCAATGACACCATTCTCGACCGCGCGCATCTCGACCTTGCGCACCCATTCAAGTCGGCCGCTGAGCTGCAGCGCGGCCGCCGCATTGCTCGCCAGGAGCGACAGCAGGAGCGCGCTGAGCGCCAGCCTCAGGGCCGGAGCCAGTGCGTGCCGCGACCAGGAAGACGGCGTCGGTGCTTGATTTGCAGCGCTTAAGAGTGAAGTGCTTGAGAGTGAAGCGTCACGGCGCTCGATCATGGCGTTTGCCCTCGAAGTGCATTGAGCTCGGCCTGGGTGAGCGCGCGGCAGAAGGCGGTCTCCTGCTCATCCCGCCGTGCCTTGGTCTGCTGGCTCATCGAGAAGCCGAGGTCGGCCTTGGCTTCGAGTTCGTACATGGTGCGGCTCTCGTCGAGCTTCAGATCGCGCCAATCGGACTCACTGCGGGCCTGCTCGGCGATCACCTGCAGAAGTTGCAGACGGGTCAGCAGCTCAAGGGCGCGCTCGCGCACGGCCATCCGCACCAGGGCTTGCTCGGCATCGCTGCGGCCCTGCATCAAGGTCTTGACCTCTGGGTTGTGCTCGATGGCCGCGTTGACGACTGCCTCCAGGTCCATCGGCTCCGGCGTAGAGGTATCAAGCGTGGGTGTGATCAGCTGGCGGGGCAAGGAAGTTGGATGTCCCATCGCCGTTGCGAGCATGGCACGGGTGACGCGCTGCGCGGCCTCGCTGGCGGCGCGCTGACGTCGGATCAGCTGATAATCGGCTTGCAGCTCGGCGGTGCGCAGTGGTGAGAATTGCCCAAGCGCTTCGCGCGCTTCGGCGCGGTCGAACTGAATGAAGGCGACGGCCATCGCCTCGTTGTCGCGCGCGAAGCTGAGGTCGGCCAGCAGCACATCATAGAAACGCTGCATGATCTCAAGACGTTGGGCATCGGCGCTGCTCAGCAACGCGGACCAGGCGACATCGCGCTCGGCGTCGTTGCCGCGTGCGCCACTGAAGGCGAGTGAATGGCAACCGAGATAGAGGGGCTGAGCGCGTGGGAGGTCGACTGTGGGGGCTGTTGAAGCCTGCTCGGCGCGTACGCGCGGATGGGTCTCGGCGAAGCCAAGCGCCTGTTCTAGGCTGAGCGGGTCGGGCACGTCGACCAGCGCTTCATCGGCGTTTGTCGTCGCTGCGGCGATGGTCGCTAGCAGCATGACCATCACCAGCTGCGGAGCAGCCATCCGCAATCTGGCTGGTGCGACGCTCGCTAACGACGGAGCAGTAGTTGCTCCCTTGGCTGTCAAAGGCAACGATCGGATGCATTGGCAGGGGCGCCCTGGGGTGTTATCAGCGATGGTGTCGGCGATGATGTCGCCGGTTCTGTCGGCAGTTGATGATTGCTTCATTGCAATCGCTTCCTCGTTGGTGGTTTAACGTGAATCCCGCGCAATTCATCTGCCGGGGTGGCGCGGCGCCATGCACGTTAGGTCGTTTGCTGACTCGCCTGTCACTCCAGTGACGGGGTCTCGAGGTCGAGCGAGTCAACCGACTGCGGCGGCGCTGGGACTGGTATCAGTGCGCCTCGTCCCAGTTGTCGCCGATGCCGGCCTCAACCAGCAGCGGGACTGCCAGTTCGGCGGCGCCTTGCATCAGTGCACAGATCTGCGAGGAGACCGCATCCGCGGCCTCCTCAGCGACCTCGAACACTAGCTCATCGTGCACCTGCATGATCATTCGCACCGGCGGCTGCTCGGTCTGAATCCAGCTGTCGACCTGGATCATCGCGCGCTTGATGATGTCCGCCGCAGTGCCCTGCATCGGGGCGTTGATCGCGGTGCGCTCGGCGGCGCTGCGCAGTTGATGGTTACTGTGGCCGATATTGGTGAGGTAGAGCCGGCGGCCGAACAGGGTCTCGACATAGCGGTCCTTGCGCGCTTGCTCTCGGGTCTTGTCCATGAAGTCGCGCACCCCGGGGTAGCGGGCGAAGTAGGCGTCGACATAGTCCTGCGCCTCTTGCCGCTCGATGCCGAGCTGGCGCGCGAGTCCGAACGCCGACATGCCGTAGATGAGGCCAAAGTTGACCGCCTTCGCCGAGCGGCGCTGCTCGTTGGACACCTCCTCGGGCTGCAGTCCGAGGATCTCAGCGGCGGTGGCGCGGTGAATGTCCTGACCAGCGGCGAAGGCGGCGAGCAGGCGCTCGTCACCCGAGAGGTGGGCCATGATGCGCAGCTCGATCTGCGAATAGTCGGCGGCGAGCATGCGGAAGCCCGGCTCGGGTACGAAGGCGCGGCGGATGCGGCGGCCGGCCTCGCTGCGGATCGGGATGTTCTGCAGGTTGGGGTCGCTGGAGGATAGCCGACCCGTTGCCGCGACCGCCTGGTGATAGCTGGTGTGCACCCGGCCGGTCTGCGGATTGACCATCGTTGGCAGCTTGTCGGTATAGGTGGAGCGCAGCTTGCTCACGCCGCGATGCTCGAGGATCAGGCGCGGTAGCTCGTAGCCGTCTTCGGCCAGTTTCTCGAGCACGGCCTCGGAGGTTGAGGGGGCGCCCTTTGGGGTCTTGGCGACGACCGGCAGCTTGAGCTGATCGAAGAAGATGGCGCCGATCTGTTTCGGCGAGCCCATATTGAAGCGGCTGCCGGCCTCGGCATAGGCGCGCTCCTCGAGTTCAGCAGCGCGCTCGGCGAGGGCGCGGCTTTGGGCGCCGAGCTCGTCGCTATCGATCTGCACGCCGGTGCGCTCGATGCGTGAGAGCACCGGTACGAGGGGGATCTCGATCTCGCGGTAGACGCGGGCTAGGCTCGGTATCGCCTCGATGCGCGGCCAGAGGCTTTGGTGCAGCCGCAGGGTGACGTCAGCATCCTCGGCGGCATAGGGGGCCGCGGTCTCGAGCGGGATCTGATTGAAGGTCAGCTGCTTGGCGCCCTTGCCGGCGATGGTCTCGAACTTGATGGTGTCCTGGTCGAGGTATTTCTTCGCCAGCGAGTCCATGTCATGCCGGGTGGCGGTGCTGTCGAGCACATAGCTCTGCAGCATGGTGTCGTGCGCGATGCCCTGCATCGTGATCCCGGTGCGGGCACAAACGCTCATATCGAACTTCAGGTTCTGGCCGAGCTTGGGGCGCCCGGGGTCTTCGAGCAACGGCTTCAGCGCGTTCAAGACCTGGTTGCGATCGAGCTGATCGGGCGCGCCCGGGTAATCGTGGGCGAGCGGAATATATGCGGCCTGGTGCGGGTCGACCGCGACCGAGACGCCGACGATGTCAGCGCGCATGTAGTCCAGCGCATTGGTCTCGGTATCGAAGGCGAACAGCTCGGCCTGGCGCAGGCGCTCGAGCCAGTCATCGAGTTGGGCTTGACTGAGGATGGTCTGATAGTCGGCCGTGGATCGTTGTGAGCGGCCAAGCGCGTGCTGATTCGTTGAAGGCTGGCCCGAGGTGTTTCCGTTTCCATCCGAGCCGCCAGCACTGTCTTGCCGTTCGCCTTCAGTGAGCGTCGCCAGCAGCCGTTTGGACTCGATGCGCTCGTACCAGGCGCGCAGTGTCTCCTCATCGGCTGGGCTCGGCTGCAGGTCGGTCGGCGCCAGATCCAGCGCGACATCGCGCTTGATGGTGGTCAGCTCGCGTGCAAGCGGGAGCTGGTCGAGTGCTGCGCGCAGGTTCTCGCCGACCTTGCCCTTGATCGCGTCGGCGTGGCTGATCACGCCATCGAGGCTGCCGTATTCATTGATCCATTTCACGGCAGTTTTCGGACCACACTTGGGCACCCCTGGGATGTTGTCGATACTGTCGCCCATCAAGCTCAGATAATCGATGATCCGCTCTGGCGGCACGCCGAACTTGGTCTTGACGCCGGCGGGGTCGAGCAGGCTGTCGGTCATGGTGTTGATCAGCGTAATGCGCTCCTCGACCAGCTGCGCCATGTCCTTGTCGCCGGTCGAGATCAGCGTCCTCAGGCCTTCCTGCGCGGCGCGGGTGGCGAGGGTGCCGATCACATCGTCGGCTTCGACCTCGGGGATCTCGATCAGCGGCAGGCCCATCGCGCGAATGATGGCCTTGAGCGGGTCGAGCTGCTCGCGCAGTTCGTCCGGCATCGGTGGGCGATTGGCCTTGTACTCGCTGTAGATCGCCTCGCGGAAGGTCGGCCCCGGCGCATCGAAGACGACCCCAATATAGGCCGGCGCGGTCTCGTCGATGAGTTTGCGCAGCATGTTCAGCACGCCGATCAGGGCGCCAGTGGCCTCGCCTTTGGAATTGGTCAGCTTGGGCAGCGCGTGGTAGGCGCGAAAGAGGTAGCCGGAGGCATCGACGAGGACGACAGCGTACTGAGCTTGCATGATGGTGATGGGGAGGTTGGTCTATGCGGCAGGGTGGCTTGAGCGGGAACGTTAGCACGGCTTTCGACTGCGGGTGTCAGGCTAACGTTCATGGTGCGTCGGGACAGCGGGTACTTGCTTGACCTGAATCTCACGCGCTGCATTGTCTAGGATGGCGCCGCGCCATGCGCCTTAGGTTGCGCGAAAATCTCCCCAGAGGGTCTGAATGGCGGCAATGGCGGCGAGTGGGGCGGTCTCGGTGCGCAACACTCGGGGGCCGAGCCGCACGGGCGTGAAGCCCTGTGCCTGTGCAAGGTCGCGCTCTTTCTGTGCGAGTCCGCCTTCCGGGCCGATCAGCAAGCTGAGGCGTTCAACTGGCGCCGGCAGCTCGGTGATCGCTCTCGCAGCTTCGTGATGCAGGAGAATGCCACCAGGCTGCTGCTGTTGGAGCCAGTCGGGCAGGTCTGCGACGGGCGCCAGGGTTGGCAGCCGCCGCCGGCCGCTTTGCTCGCAGGCGGCGATGACCACGCCTTGCCAATGCTGCGCGCGCTTGGCGAGGCGCTCGCCGCTCAGGCGCACGAGGGTGCGGTTCGTGAACAGGGGTTGGATCGCACTGACGCCAAGCTCGACGGCCTTCTGCAGGGCCAGATCCATGCGCTCACCACGGGAGACGCCGAGTGCGAGGCTGATCGCCAAGGACGGCGCTGGTTCGGGCGCGCCGACGCTGAGGACCTGAACGCTGACCTGATGACGCGCGTTGGACAGGATCTCGGCGCGATAGTCATGGCCATCGCCATTGAACAGCGTCAGTGGGTCGCCAGCACCAAGCCGCAGGACTTGAGCGGCATGCTTGGCCGGCCGCGGTTCGAGTTCGATCTGCCCGCCGACGCTGAGCGGTTGGTCGGTGTAAAGGCGATTCTCACGCATGCCCGGGCGAACTCGGGTTGGCGATATCCGACAGCATCGGCTGGATCGTCTTCAGTTGCTCGGTTTGAGCTGTAAGGCCGCGGCGACGACGACGCCCCAGCCGGCGACCAAGAGAAGCCCCCCGATCGGGGTGATCGCCCCGAAGACGCCGATCCCGGAGAGCACGAGCAGGAACAGGCTACCGCTGAAGATCAAGGTACCGATTGCCAGTAGCCAGCCGGCGATGCCGAGCAAGCGCAGCGCAGCGGCGGGCGTGTTTGTTGACCAGGTCAGCGCGGCAAGCGCGAGCAGCACAGTGCCCTGCCAGCCGAGGTAGTACGCCGCAGTTGTCCAGACCTCGGCCCGTTCTGGGGTAACGCGGCCTTCTAGCGCATGAGCGCCAAAGGCACCCAGGATGACGGCACCGAGTCCGAACAAGGCGCCGATCGTAGCAAGCAGGCGAGTCATTGGGCGTCAAGTGGCCTAGGTGACCGTGAAATAGGGTGACCGTGAAACAGGGTGACCGTGAAATGGGCGCTTCATCGTCTGGGGTGGCGATGCGCCATGTCCGTTCGTTTGGATCTTCGCCAGGATTGTACGCGGTGATGCCTCGCCAGGCGACCGAGGTGTTGATCTCGGCGCGCCGGCGAGGCGGTCGGCAGGTGAACAGACCAGCTAGGCGGTATGCGGTTGGGCAGAAACGTCTTAGCAGGAATGGCAGTAATGATCAGGCAGGCCGGCGATGCGGCAAGCCTGTTTGCAGCCGCCATTCGGGAATAGGCCTTCGAGCTTTTTGCGTGTGCAGGGGGTGTGCTCGGAGACCTTCTCGCCGATGGTGCGGATGATCACCTTCGGCGACGGAGGCATTTCGTGAAAGGCATAGTACTCGCGTAAGAACTCAATCACTGTCCAGTGGCACTCGGTGAGGCTGAGGCCTTCCTGTTGCGCCATGGCATAGGCGAGGTCGTTGTCCCAATCTTCGAAGCGGGCGATAAAGCCCTTCTTGTTGAACTGGACCTCGCGCCCGGCGATCTCTCCAACAACATTCATCGCAGTCATTTGGTTTACTCCTCCACCTTAAGATCGGTGGATATCCTGGTTTCTCGGTATGCGCTTGCCGTTGATGACGGCTTCAGTCCTTGGCAGGGTCTGAAGGCGCCATGGGTATATCGGCTTATCGTTGTATTAGTGGTTCGTGGAACAGCATTCTTTTCGGCTGTCAAGGAAATATAGCCCTATATTCCGATAACGAAACCCTGCAAACCAGGATCTGAGTCAATTGACCGTCGGATGCTTGCGCAGTGGCCCTAGATTTGCTGGCGCATCCTGCGCCTGCTGATCTACCAGCTCACGGCGTCCCCAGCGATCTGTTCGAGCATGGCCGCAACCTCCCGCATGGCCGGACTCTGCTCGGTTTCAGCGGCCGAAATCTTGCGATGCGCGACATAGGTCGTCTCAGACTCGTCGGGCAGGGTGTAGACAGCGATGATAAAGGGGCAATTCACGATTCGGCGTGGATCTTCGCTGATCATCTTGCGTGATAAGACCGCACTGCAGAACTCTACCGAGTCGGCTTGGCCGAATAGGGGGCCGCCGAGGCCGAGGTCGGTGCCAGTGCGCTCGAGCATGTCGTTCATGTGCATCACGTTGTTGATGAACATGCCGCGTTGCTCGATCGCGAGCTTGAGTCCGTCCATGACGTCGGAAAAGCTGCTGTCACTTTCGTATACGACGTAGTCTTCGGCCGCGGTTTGCGTGGCTGCGCATAGCAGTAACAGGCTCAATATGAACGCCTGGAACCTCTTCATCTGTGCTGCTCCTCTGTCATCAGCCCGCAGTGGTGAGCAGCCGCGGGCTGGGTCTCTGGGCTGGTTTAGTATTGGTCCATGGGACGGAAGGCCGGCGCTGACGGCCAACCCTCGCCAGAACCCTGACCTTGGGGTGGCTGGGAGCGGCTTGGTGGCAGGTTACGCGATTCGAGCTGTTCGATGCGTCGTTTCAGAGCCTCGATCTCGCGATCTTTGGCGCTGTTGCTGGTCTCGGGTGTCGACTCGCTTGCTTGGGGCAGTGCGGGTGCCGTGTAGGCGGGTGCCCCATAGGCTGGTCCCTGGGTGCCATAGGCCGGAGCGCCGTAAGGAGAGTAGCCGTACCCAGGACCTCCATAGGGGACGTAGCCGGGAGCGCCGTAAGGGCCTGGGGCATAGGGTCCCCATGGACCTTCGTCGTAGTAGGAGTCATTACTGTCGCCGCCAAACCAGCGGCCGGGATTAAACATGTCGCCGAAGCCCACCGCGTGAGCGGCTTGGCTGGACACCGTCAAGAGCGCGGCGAGCGTGATAGCCTTGCGAACAGGGTTGACTGCAGTGAACAAATCGAGATCCTCCATCTGAGTCACAGAGCTGGAATTGTTTTGGTCATGAGGTCTGCTATTGGTCTATGGCAGCTCAGCACGGCAACCGATGTCGCGTTGAGCTGAGTGAGATACTAGCGCGATCATCGCGGTCTGTCTGGGTCGCATTCAGCCTCCCGCTTCGACTGTTTCGACTGTGCTAGTCGAGTACGTGCTCGCATGTTGGTGTGTATGCAGGCGCGCCCCGTCGGGCTGCACACTTGGACGTGCGGTCTTACCAGCAGCGCGACGCCGGCCCTGGGCGGCCACTTCCGCTCGCAGCCAGTCGAGCCAGGGTGAGAGTGCCTTCTGCTCGCCGCGGATCGCGACCTGCTCGAAGGGAACGCTACTGGCGAGGTGGCGCAGATAGCGCTCGGCCCGTGCCGGATCGAAGTCGTCGAGCACCGGCAAGAGATCCGCCTTACTGAGCAGCACGAGATCGGCGGCGCGAAACATGACGGGATACTTGGCCGGTTTGTCGTCGCCTTCTGGAACCGAGAGCAGGGTGACGTTGCGATGCTGGCCGAGGTCGAAGCTGGCGGGGCAGACGAGATTGCCGACGTTCTCGATGAAGAGGATGTCGATGTCGGCAAGATCTAACTGGTGCAGCGCATCGTGGACCATGTGTGCGTCCAGGTGGCATGCGCTGCCGGTGGCGATCTGGATCGCCGGCACGCCTTTGGCGCGAATGCGCTCGGCGTCATTCTCGGTCTCGAGATCGCCTTCGATCACCGCGATACGCAGCTCGCCCTGAAGCGCCTCGATGGTGGCCTCGAGCAGGCTCGTCTTGCCCGCTCCGGGCGATGACATCAGATTCAGCGCAAGCAGGTTGTGGCGGTCGAAATGTTCGCGATTGTGTAAGGCTTGGTGGTCGTTCTCGTCGAGCAGGCCGGTCAGCACCTCGACGGCGGCTCGGCCGTCGGTGGTTTTGCTGTGTTTGCCGTCGCCACGGACGAGATGTTCATTGCCAGGCGTGATGTTGCAGCCACAGGTCTCGCACATGATGGTCTCCAAGCATTGGGTATGGTCGCATTGGGCAAGCCCAACGGTGTAAGCACGACTATAGCAGCGCGACCTCAATCTGAACGATGATGGGCTTGTTTCAAGCTAACGCATGACGGCAAGGGCTAAGCCACGCGCTCGGTTAGAGGGGTTCGCTCGCGTCTTCTGGAAGACTCATTTCGAGGCTGGCAAGCAGCATCTCGTCGCCGCTGATGAGCTTGGTGTGATAACTGCTGCAGCTTGCGCAGAGTAGTCGGTTGGGTGTGGCCGGGCTCTCCGCGCCGCAGTCAACGCAATGGACCCGAACCGAGGCGGGTTCGATGTCCAGTTGCGCGTGCTCGGCGATGGTGCCAGCAGCGGCGAGCGGATAGGCGTTCATGAGCAACGGCGCCTCGACGCCGGACAGAGGTCCGATGCGAAGTAGGATGCGCTCAACGCGCTCGGCGCGGTGCTCCTTCGCGATACGCTCGACCTGGTCGAGTAAAGACATGCAGATCGAAAGCTCATGCATCGCCTGCCTCCTGGCGTTGGCAGCCTCGACGCGGTGCGCTGGCCTTAGGGCTGCAACGATGGTGACGCATGGTGTCTTGCTGGTCGGCTGGTGGCGGTGTTCGGTGGCACATCATGCGAATGATTGGTCTGTTAACGATTTTGATCGGGCGATTTTGGGGTGGACGCCACGGATGACGCTGATTTATCATAAAGGGCTTGGTCGGGAGCAGATCAAGTTAGCCTGCTCTGTCGACACTGACGCTGCAAAGCGATGTTTACGCTGCAAAGGGCCGTTAGCTCAGCTGGTAGAGCAGGGGACTCTTAATCCCTTGGTCGTAGGTTCGAATCCTACACGGCCCACCATTTTCTTCCCTCTTCGCTTGCGGTATCCGGCTGTAAGCACTAATTCTGACGCATACTAACCCCTCAGAACGACAGCTCATAGGCGTGCCCGCAGTGAAGCGTCGATGTCTGGATCTTTGATCTGCTTGCAGGGCCGTCTGTTTGTATGGCCGATACGCTGAAACATTCCGACACTCAGACCGAGGTCGAAGACGACATTGTGGACGAGTCGGCTCCGAGCACGGCGCCTGCTCCAGCTGAG
This sequence comes from Halochromatium roseum, assembly GCF_016653315.1. Lineage (GTDB taxonomy): Bacteria > Pseudomonadota > Gammaproteobacteria > Chromatiales > Chromatiaceae > Lamprobacter > Lamprobacter roseus. The sequence goes on from NZ_NHSH01000042.1 coordinate 106,538, forward strand.
CCTGAGTCCGCGTCGGAACCTAAGGCAGAAGCGGAGCCTAAGGTAGAGACGCAGCCTGAGTCCTCGGCAGAACCTGAGCCCTCTGATGCTCCGCCGCCAGTGCATCAAGAACCGATGCCAGGTGGTCCACTGGCCTGGCGCCGCGATGATGGGTTGGCGCTCGCTCAGGCCGATGCCTACCTCGGCAGCCATTGGGCGGTGCCCTGGTCCGATCTCATGATGGTGATGTTCGTGCTGTTCGCGGTCCTGGTGGCGATTCTGATGCGTGAGAATCGCGAGCTGGTCGAAGCTGCTGAGCGGCAACAACCGGTCCCGATATCGGTGCCAACCCCGAGCCCAAAGCCGACCCCCACACGCGTGCCGAGCTTCGAGCCGCTGATGCGGGTGAATGTCTTTCAGCGCAGCCAAGACGCCGTGCGTGATGCGCGTATCGACAATGTCGAGATCGTGCTCATGAGCGACCAGTCGGTCAAGGTCAGCGTGCAAGGACCCATGCTCTTTGAACTCGGCGAAGCGACGCTGCGGACCGAGGTGCGGGAGTTTCTCGACCGCTTGGCCCGCGTCATCGGGCAGACGTCATTCGCAGTGCAGGTCATCGGCCACACCGACGACTATCCAGTCGATACCGAGGTCTTCCCGAGCAATTGGGAGTTGTCCGCGGCGCGTGCTGCCCGTGTGGCCCGCTATCTCATCGACAGCGCCGGCATCGATCCGCGTCGGTTTACGGTGATGGGGCGTGGCGAATTCGAGCCGGCGGTGGGCAACACGAGTGACGCCAACCGTGCCCTCAATCGACGCGTGGAGATTATCATCACCCGCACCGAGATAGAGCCCTTGGAGCCCTCTGGGCCGGCTGATGCGGACATGCCGGCTAGCGAGGCTCCGGTGCGGGATCTGATGCTGCCGACCCCGGACCCTGTTAGCGTTGTGACCGGTCCGTTGATGCCGAGCACCGGATCATCGGACGCTACGGCCTCTGCGATGGAGATCGTTCCCGCAACCTTGCTGAGCGACGATATCCCTCGTGGCGACCTGCCGAACGGCAATCTGCCGGCAGGCGACATTCGGAGCGACAGCTTCTCGAACGGCGAAATGCCTAGCACGGAGATGCGGAGATGACCCGAGTCAATTACCTGGCCGTTATTCTGTTTGGCGGGATTTTTGTCGCGAGCTTCATGCTCAGCAGCGACGTCGCTCTCTTTCTCAATCTGGTCGCAATCTCGATCGTCGTCTCTGGCACCCTGGGCGCGACCTTTCTCAGCTATCCAGCCAGTGATATCCGTGCGGCCTTCTTTGTCGCGCGCAACAGCTATACGCAACGGCCACCCACGGAGCATGAGATTATCGACTCTCTGCTCGATCTGGCCGTGCGTTCGCGGCACAGTGGCATCCTGGCGTTGGAAGTCATCGAGGAGCAGACGACGATCAGTTTTTTACGCTCCGCGCTCGGCATGCTGGTCGATGGTTACAAGCCTGCTGAGGTTCGTGACATCCTCTCGACGGAGATGCATTATTTCCGCCAGCGTCGTTTTCAGCATGAGAAGCTGTTTCGGCACATGGCCCGCTTGGCGCCGGCCTTTGGTGTCGCCGGCTCGGTGGTTGGATTGATCGGTATGGTGGCGGGTATTGGCGACCCGGAAGTGATCGTCAGTACGATACCGATCGCCTTGACCTCGACCCTTTACGGTATCGTGATCGGCAATTTCCTGCTCACGCCGATCGCCGAGAACATCAGCGCGAAGACCGAGAAGGAATTGATGCTGCAGACGCTGATCAGCGACGGTGTGATGGCGATCTTGCAGGAGCACAACACCATCAAGCTGGCGAGGAAGCTGGAGTCATTCCTGACACCCGCTGGCCGCACCGAGCCCGCGCGTAGCCTGCTGGAGATTCGCGATCGCTACCGCGCGTTACGTGGTCAGCCGACCACCATTGGCGAGTCGAAGCCGCTAGACGATGAATTGCGGGCGATGGGTGATAGCCGCATCTAGCGCCAACCTGACCGCAAGCGCCCTGGATGACGATGACGGCTCTGGGTTGCTGATGCTGATGCGGGTGTCGAACAGATGGCGCTCCCTAGGGGATTCGAACCCCTGTTACCGGCGTGAGAGGCCGACGTCCTAACCACTAGACGAAGGGAGCAGAAGCGCTGTGCAGAATCGCGTATTATACGCAGGTCGCCGGCGCGCTCAAGTCTCTTTCAGCGTTTTCGGTTCAGTTGTCTCCAAACCTTAGGAAGCCTGGTTCGATTGCTCTCCGCTAACCTTCCCGCTAACCTCACCGAGCCTCTCATCATCCCGCGCCCGGAGCACCCGATCTCCCGCGCCAACATCAGCCCGAATGCCCTAAAGGTGCTCAATCGGCTGAAACAGGCCGGGTTTCAGGCGTATCTGGTCGGTGGTGGCGTGCGCGATCTGCTACTCGGCCATGAGCCGAAAGACTTCGACATCGCGACCGACGCGACGCCAGAAGAGGTCCGGAGCGTGTTCCGCAACTGTCGTCTGATCGGAAGGCGCTTCCGGCTCGCACACGTCTTCTTTGGTCGCGAGATCGTTGAGGTTGCGACCTTCCGCGGCAGCAATGCCGACGGCGGCAGCGATGCACAGGTCACCGAGCAGGGCATGATCCTGCGCGACAACGTCTACGGCAGCATCACTGAAGACGCGCTGCGCCGCGACTTCACGGTGAACGCCCTCTACTACAATATCGCTGACTTCTCGCTGGTCGACTACGCTGGCGGTCTCGCCGATATCGAACAGGGACGGTTGCGGTTGATCGGCGATGATCCGGTGGCGCGCTACCGCGAAGATCCGGTGCGGATGCTGCGTGCAGTGCGCTTTGCCTGCAAGCTGGGCTTTATCATCGATGACGACTGCGCAGCGCCGATCCGCGCGCTTGCGGAGCTGCTCAGAGAGATCTCGCCGGCGCGTCTGTTCGAGGAGACGTTGAAGCTGTTTCATAGCGGTTATGCACTCCAAGCCTTCGAGAAGCTGCGCCACTTCGACCTGTTCGCGCAGCTCTTCCCGGAGACCGATGCGTGCCTTGCGCGCGAGGATCATGCGTTCCCGATCACCTTCGTCAGCCGCGGGCTCGACAATACCGACCAGCGTATCCTCGAAGGCAAGCCGGTGGCGCCCGCGTTCTTGTTCGCGGTGTTGCTGTGGGAGCCGGTGCGTCTTCGCTATCAAGCCTTGCTCGATGACGGGATGCCCTCGGCCGATGCCATGGCCTTGGCCTCGCACGAGGTCGCCTCGGCGCAACAGCAATGGGTCGCCATCCAAAAGCGCTTCGCCTTGCCGATGCGCGAGATCTGGGCCCTGCAGCCGCGGCTGGAGCGACGTCAGGGCAAGCGGCCGATGCTGCTGCTGAGTCATCCCCGCTTTCGTGCCGCCTATGACTTTCTGCTGTTGCGCGCTGAGGCCGGCGAAACCGATCCTGAGCTTGCGCAATGGTGGACGCGCTTTCAGGCTGTCGATGCGGCAGAGCGCGCGAAGATGCTCGGCAGCACCCCGCAGCAGCGCAAGCGTAAGCGAAGGAGGCGCAAGCCGAAATCGGCCCCGCTCGCGGCGGGAGCTGCGGCTGCTGCCGGGGCGACCGCAACCCCATCTGCTGGCGCTGAAGGCGCGGGTATCGCGTCCGTTCAGCCGGGCTCGATGGATGCTGGACCGGCCGATGTCCAGCCGGGGCGGGCCGCGCAGCGCAGAGAGAAAGCAGATGGTTGAGTCGTCCAGCGAAACACCAACGCAGCGCGTGACCGTCTATCTTGGGCTCGGGGCCAATCTCAGCGATCCCCGCCGCCAAGTCGAGCAAGCCCTGCTGCAGTTGCAGACCTTGCCCGGATCTGAGGTGACGGCGGTGTCGTCGCTGTATCGAACCTTGCCCGTCGGTCCAGCGGATCAGCCCGACTTCATCAATGCGGTTGCGCGGATCGATACCCAGCTCGAGCCGCTGGTGCTGCTGACGGCGCTGCAGCAGATCGAGCGTCAGCACGGCCGCATCCGTAATGGCCAGCGCTGGGGACCGCGCACCTTGGATCTCGATATCCTGCTCATCGGTGAGCAGGTGTTGGCGCTGCCACAGCTGTGCGTTCCGCATCCACAGATGCACTGTCGGGCCTTCGTCCTAGGCCCGCTGGCCGAGATTGCACCGCCAGGACTCGAGATCCCCGGTCAGGGCCGCTTGGATGACCTGCTTGCCGCCGTTGCCGATGAAGCAGGCACCATGGTTCGGCTGCGCGCCGATGACTCGGGCCGCTCTTATTTTTCCGCATCTGCCCGTTTTGGAGCCTCTGAGTTCGATGTCAGCGAGAACCATTACCACGACGAGCTTGCTTGCGCTCAAGCAGCGTGGCGAGCGCATCGCCTGCCTGACCTGTTATGACGCCGCCTTTGCCAGGGTCTTAGAGCGCTCTGGGGTCGAGGTGTTGTTGGTGGGAGACTCGCTAGGCATGGTCATCCAAGGGCAACCGACGACCGTGCCGGTGACCTTGGATCAGATGGTCTACCACAGCCGTTGTGTCACTCGAGCGGCCGAGCGTAGCCTGGTCATCGCCGATATGCCGTTTATGAGCTATGCAACGCCGGAGCGGGCGGTGGCGGCGGCGGCCCGCTTGATGGGCGAAGGTGGCGCGGCGATGGTCAAGCTCGAAGGCGGTGAGCCACTGGTGGAGATCGTCGCCCGCTTGACCGCGTTCGGTGCCCCGGTCTGCGCGCATTTGGGTTTGTTGCCGCAATCGGTGCATCAGCTCGGTGGCTACCGTGTTCAGGGTCGCGAGGCCGCAGATGCCGAACGTATCGAGGCCGAGGCGTTGGCGCTGCAGGATGCGGGCGCCTCGTTGCTGATTCTGGAGTGTGTGCCGAGCGCGCTTGCGGCAGCACTGGCGCAGCGGCTCAGGATTCCTGTGATTGGCATCGGCGCTGGCAACCGCTGCGATGGGCAGGTGTTGGTGCTGCATGATGTGCTCGGACTCACGCCCGGAACCGCGCCGCGCTTCAGCAAGAATTTTCTCGCCGAGCTCGCGCCTGCGGCTGTTGCAGGGTCTGGTGGCGTTGATGCTGACGGCGGCAGCGGCGCTGCGTTCGGCATTGACGCCGCGATCAAGGGTTATGTCGAAGCGGTTAAGTCCGGTGCCTTTCCAGCGCCCGAGCACACCTTGGCCTGAGGTCCAAACCCATGCAATTTCTCGATCAACTGCGGGCACTGCGGCGGCAGCGTGCGGAATGGCGCCAGGCGGGCTTGAGGGTCGGGTTGGTGCCGACCATGGGCAACCTGCATGCTGGTCATCTCTCATTGATTCGTGCGGCCTCTGAAGCGGCCGATCGCGTCGTCGCGACGGTGTTTGTGAACCCCCTGCAGTTTGGTGTTGGCGAGGATTTTGCTGCCTATCCGCGCACCCTAGAGCGCGACTCTGACATGCTCCGCGACGCGGGTTGTGATCTGCTCTTTGCGCCTTCTGATGCTGAGGTCTATCCGCGCGGGCGCGATCAGCAGACCTTTGTCGAGGTGCCTGGGCTCTCTGATCAGCTGTGCGGCGCGAGCCGGCCAGGTCATTTTCGCGGCGTCGCGACCGTGGTCGCCAAACTCTTCAATATGGTTCAGCCGGAGGTGGCGATCTTCGGCGAGAAAGATTTTCAGCAGCTGCTCGTGATCCGCCGCATGGTCGAGGATCTCAATCTACCGGTCGAAGTGGTTGGGGCACCCATCGTGCGCGAGCCGGACGGGTTGGCGATGAGTTCCCGCAACGGCTATCTCAGCGCTGCTGAGCGGGCCATAGCGCCGCGGCTGCGGGCCTGCCTGATCACCGCCGTAGCGCGTTTGCGCTCTGGTGCCAACTTCGCTGAGGTGGAGCAGGATGCCCAGAACGCCCTGGCCGCGGCTGGTTTCGAGCCGGATTATGTCAGCGTCCGGCGCCGTGCTGACCTTGCTGAGCCTGCGCCTGATACCCAGCTTGGCTCAGGCACAGCGCAGGACCGGGCCTTGATGATACTTGCCGCTGCGCAGCTCGGCCGGGCGCGACTGATCGACAATCTTGCCTGCGATCTCGATGCGCCACTTGCCGAGCGAGCCCAGGATCTGAGACCCTAACGGATTGCTGCGCTGCAGCATACATGAGACTCATCACGATGGATCGCTCAGCAGAGAGGCTTGCCAGGCTCAGCTGCCGGTGCGAGCATGCCCCCATCTTGACGGCGAATTGTAATGGCCTCCGCCCGGTCACCTAATTACCGAGAGGGTAGCAGCATGGTTGATCGCGGCTGCCCCGGGAGACGACTACCGATGCAACTGACTCTGCTCAAGTGCAAGCTTCATCGCGTCTGCGTGACGCAGGCCGAACTCGATTACGAGGGCTCCTGCGCCATCGACGAGAACCTAATGCGTCAGGCTGGCATCCGCGAATATGAACAGCTTCATATCTACAACGTGGCCAATGGCGAGCGCTTCAGTACCTATGCGATCCGTGCCGAGGCTGGCTCGCGGGTCATCTCAGTCAACGGCGCCGCGGCACACAAGGCCAGCCCCGGCGACCGGTTGATCATCTGCTGTTATGTCGGGATGGGCGAGCAGGAAGCGGCACACTTCGAGCCAACGCTGGTCTACTGCGACGAGAACAATGAGGTGATTCGACTCGGGCATCAGATCCCGGCACAGGCGGCTTGAGCAATGAACCTGAATCTCACGCGATTGATCGTCCGGCGTGGCGCCGCGCCATGATCGTTTAAGCGGAAAGCGCGACCGCCTGCTGCGTTCTCGACTCGAGCGCCTCTTCATAAAAGGCCTGGTAGTAGTTGGCGCTGGCTTCCCAGCTCAGATCCTTTGTCATCCCATTCTGTACCACGCGGCGCCAGGTTGCGGGCTCTTCGCGATGGAGCCTCAGAGCTCGCTCGATGGCGCCCCAAAGCGCTTCGGAATCCGCGTCATCGAACAGAAAACCGGTCGCCTCATTGCTGGCGAGGCTCTCTGGCGTGGTATCAACCACGGTGTCGGCGAGTCCGCCGGTGCGGCGCACGATGGGCACCGTCCCGTAGCGCAGACTGTACATCTGGTTTAGCCCGCAAGGCTCGAAGCGAGAGGGCATCAAGAACAGATCGCTGCCGGCCTCGATCAAATGTGCGCGCGCCTCGTCATAACCGATCCGCACGCTCAATTGGTTTGGGTGCTGAGCGGCATGCTCCAGCAGACGTTGCTCCAAGACACGATCGCCTTCGCCCTGGACCACGAGTTGGATGTTGCCCCGCTCGAGCAGGCGCGGGACCAGGTCCAGGATCATGTCGACCCCTTTCTGCTCGACCAGGCGGCCGATATGGCCCAGCACCAGGCTGTGCTCATCGTGTGGCAGATCAAAGTGGCGTTGCAGCTCATGCTTATTCGCGGCCTTGAGCTCGATGCTGTCGAGATCGTAATTCTGGGCCAGACTGGCGTCGTGCAGCGGGTCCCAGGTCCGATAATCGATCCCGTTCAAGATGCCGCGGAAGCGGCTTCCAAGCTGTCGCAGCAGGCCATCGAGACCGCAGCCTGACTCGGCGGTGCGAACCTCCTCGGCGTAGGTCGGGCTGACGGTGTTGGTTCGGTCGGAGAAGGCGATGCCACCTTTTAAGAAGGACATGCGCTGATGGAACTCGACGCCACCGATCGACCAGAGCGCGGGGGGCAAGCCCAGACGATCGAAGGTCGCGCGATCAAAGACCCCTTGGTAGGCGAGGTTATGGACCGTGAACACGGTCGCCGGTCGCTCCTCATAGCGACTCAGGAAGACGGGCGCGAGACCCGTTTGCCAATCGTTACAGTGCAGCACGTCGGGGCGCCAGTCGATGGTCGGTAGCCCGAGCGCGACCCGAGCTAACACTCGGGCAAACAGCAGAAAGCGTTCGGGATTGTCGCCCCAGTCACGGCCGCTGACATCGGTATACGGATTGCCTTCGCGGCAAAAATAGGCGGGTGCTTCGACCAGGTAAACCGGGAGATCGCGGTCTGGTAAGAGACCGCCGAGCAGTGAGACGGGGCCCTGTGTGCCTTTCAGCCCCACCTCGCTGAGCACGCGCAATTCACGCACCAGCCGTTTGGCTTGTGGATAGGCGGGTATGATGAGCCTGGCGTCATGGCCGAGTTCGCGCAGCGCCATTGGTAGGCTTGCGGCGACATCGGCGAGGCCGCCAGTCTTGATCAAGGGGTGCGCTTCGCTGCTGGCGAACAGTACGGCTTGGCCACCGGGAGCGACAGAAAGGGGCATGGGCGGGTCCAACGCTTGTGTTGTTGATGAGGCTCTCCAACTGAAACTAGCACAAAACTCTTGACTCTAGGAGAACCTGATGCGGGACGATTGCACACTGGTGATCTTTGGCTCGACCGGAAATCTGGCCCAGATCAAGTTGATTCCGGCGCTCTACCACCTGGAACTGGCCGGCCATCTGGCCCCATCGATGCGTGTGGTCGGCTTTGGGCGGCGCGACTGGTCTGATGCGCATTGGCGCGATGAGGTGTACGGCTGGGTCAAGCAATCGGCGCGCGGCGAACTCGATGAGTCTGCGCTGCAGCGCCTGCAAGAGCGCTTTTACTTTGTGAAAGGGGATCTCACCGATGTCGCAGGCTTCGAGCGGCTGGCGCAGCGGCTGCGGGGTGACGAAGGCTTTCCACGCAACCTGATCTTCTACCTTGCCATCGCGCCGGGTCAATATGGCAACACGGTCGATGGTCTGGCCGCACAGGGGCTCAACCAGCAAGACGACGGCTGGGCGCGGCTGGTGGTCGAGAAGCCCTTTGGCTATGACCTGGAAAGCGCCGAGATTCTCGACCAGCAACTGCGCCGGCATTTCGATGAGGACCAGATCTACCGCATCGATCACTACCTGGGCAAGAGCACGGTGCAGAACGTGCTGGTGTTCCGCTTTGCCAACCTGTTACTCGAACCCCTTTGGAACCGCAACTACATCGATCATGTGCAGATCACCCATGCCGAGGCGCGCGGCATCGGTTCTCGGGCCGGTTTTTACGATGGGGTCGGAGCGCTGCGCGACATGATCCAGAGCCATCTGCTGCAGCTGTTGACCCTGGTGGCGATGGAGCCGCCGCCGAGTCTGGATGCGGAGGCGTTGCGCGATGAGAAGGTCAAGGTGCTGCGCTCGATCCGCCCGATCAGCCGTCAGGCGGTGCATGCGCAGGCGTTTCGCGCCCAGTACCGGGCCGGCGAGGTTGATGGCGAGCGGGTGCCCGGTTATCTCGACGAGCCGGGCGTCGATCCGCAGAGCGCGACCGAGACCTATGCCGCGCTCAAGCTCTATATCGACAACTGGCGCTGGCGCAATGTGCCCTTCTATCTGCGCACCGGCAAGCGCATGGGCGAGACCAACTCGCTGGTCAGCATCCGCTTCCGGCATCCGCCGCAACAGCTGTTCAAGGACACGCCGATCGAGCAGTTGAAGCCAAACTGGCTGATGATCAACATCCAGCCGAACGAGTGCATCCGTATGGAACTGCAGGTGAAGCAGGCTGGGCTTGAGATGCGCACCGTCACCGAACATCTGGACGCCAACACCTGCCACATCGGTAGCGAGCAGATCGATGCCTATGAGGCCTTGTTACTGGACGCGATCGAGGGTGATCACTCGCTGTTCCTGCGCTACGACGAGGTCAACTACGCCTGGCGCATCGTCGATCCGGTACTCAAGCTCTGGGCCACCGAGCGCGACTTCATCCACACCTACCCCGCTGGCTCCTGGGGGCCGGCTGAGGCGACTCGGTTGTTCGACAAGGAGGATCAGGATTGGCGGAATGATTTGGATGGGTGAGGAGTGAGGAGTGGTGAGCGCTTACTGCGCTACGACGGCTTGGGCGGTGCCGATGGATCAAAGACGTCGAGGAAGCAGTGGTACGCCTGCACGGCACCGGCAGTGATGGCGGCCAACTCTTTATCGTCCTCGGCCGGACGAGCGAGCGAGCGGGCCAGCGCCGTCCAATCGGCGCTTGCGGCGTCGAGCAGTGTCCAGTAGGCACAAGCCTGCTCGGTGAGCAACTGCGGCAATTGCGCTGTGACCCGGGCCGAGATCATCTTGCCGCCTTGAGTTGCGCCCTCGAGGACATAGCGCATGCCAAGGTACCGCGCCTGAGCTTGCACCACTGAATGAGCGCTGGCGAGCGCGGATGCCGTCGGCGATGGCTGCGACTGCGCTGGCTCTGGCGCTGGCTTTGGCGCAGACCGGATAGCCGAGGACGCGCTGATGGGTGCGGTCGTACTCGTTGGGATGGTCTTGCTTGCAAGGCGGCTGAGGTCCGATAACAGCGCCGGAACCCGTGGGCGATAGGCTGGCAGTCCGTCCGAACAGACACCGGGATGGCGATTGGCGAGCTGCTGTAGCTGGTGCTCTGCCGCGCGATGAGCCTCCAACAGGCCCCGCAGCGCGGCGACGTACTGCGTCAGCGTCAACTCCGGGTGGATGAGTTGGCGCAATCCAGGCGTGCTGTCGAGCCGGCTGTGCCAAGCCCTGGTGTTGGCCTTGAGCCGCTGATGGAGACTGGTGTCTTGGGTCTTGGTCAAGCTGAATCCGGTGTTCTGTCGTGGATAGTGAGCATGCTGGGAGTTGTGATCGGCGTCTGCCTGAATGCTCAAGCGGCCGACACGCGCTGGTTGCTCGGGTGCGGCAGACGCTGGTTTAGCGGGGCGACGGACTTGTGCTGGTCGGCTCAGGTGACGTCTGGCGCTGGCTTTGGTGACGTCTGGCGCAGGCCCTGGCTCTGGTCTGACTCAGGTGACGTCTGACTCTGGCTTAGGCAAGCGGCCTAGCCTGATTCTGCAGGGCCCTCAGCGGGCCAGTCGATCAGCTTGCCTGTGGCCGAGCGTGGTAACTGGCTGCCGATGCGGATGGCCCGTGGCCGCTCCAGGGCCGTGACAAGGCTGGCGAGCCAGGCATCTAGGCTATGCGCGAGTTGCCCGGGCTCGATGCAGTCGGCGACGGGTACCACGAAGGCCTTGAGTCGATCACCTTGCTCGGCGTTGGCTTGGCGGACGGCCGCCTCAGCCACCTCTGGATGCGTGCAGAGCAGCCGCTCGATGCGTTGCGGGAAGACATTGACCCCGCCGATCTGCACCGCGCCATCGCGGCGTCCGAGGACGAAGAAACGCTCATGGTCCAGCCAATCCAGATGATCTTGTAGCTCGACAGATGTCAGGACGCGGCGCGCAGTTGCGGTCGCAGCCATATCCGTATTGGCAGCCGCAGCCGTTTCCGAGCACGAATCCGAGTCCGAATGAGTATCTGAAGCCGAGGCCGCATCAGTATCCAAGGCCGACGCTGCAGCTCTGACCGAGGCCGTATCAGTATCCGATGCCGATGCCGAAACCGTCGCGGTCTCCGCATCCTGTTCGATGCGATGCGCCTGATCCCCGGTCGGCGCCTCAACAGGCTGTAAACGGTCAGTTGTCGTGCCGACACGCGACCAATGGGGCAGCAATCTGAACGGGGCATCCGCGGCCTCGCGCACGCCGATGCCGGCGTTCTCGGAGCTGCCGTAGATCTCGATCACCCGCGCGCAGCCGGCACTGATCAGCTGCTGCCACAGGCTTGGCGGGCAGGGGGCGGTGGAGGTCAACGCGATGACGTCGTCCGCAACGGTGCAGTCGCCGCGCGTCGCCAGCTCGAAGAACGCCGGATGACCGACGATGAGGTCACCCGGCTGCGCCTGCGCGAGGGCGCGACTCGGCAGTCCGGTGCGCAGGTCGAGCACCGGTATCCCGAGCAGCGCGGGGAGCATGGCGCTGAACAGGAAGCCGTAGATGTGATGCGCCGGCACGGCGCTCAAGACGCGGTGCCGATCGCCGAGCTGTCCGGCAAACCAGTGGATCTCTTGCTCAAGTCGGTACAGCGGATGCGCGCAGAGCTTGGGCTGGCCGGTTGAGCCGGAGGTCTGAAAGCTCAGCGCCTCATCCCAGCGCGCGCGGCTGTCGAGGATGATCTGCGCCCAAGCGCCGAGCTGCCGCTGCTGCAGCAATTGGTTGTCGAGTCCGGTCTGTTGCAGATGGAACTGCACCGCGATCAGGGTCGTGATATCCAGCCATTCCAGCGAGTCGAGCCCCAGGCTGTCCAGCTCGAGTGCGGCATCAGGTCGAAGCGCAGCATCAGACATCGGCCCTCGCCGCTCATTCGTTACAGCGGACTGCGTGCTCGTTCTGAGCCCAAGCTGACCCGGGCGCAATCGGTTCAGCTCCGCCCAGAGCAGATCATCCAGCACGCGCAACAGGGTATTGCGGTTCCACCAAGGGCGGCTGGCGAATGGCTGCGGACGCTGCTGCGCGCTACTCACCACTCACCACTCACCACTCACCACTCAGGCCTTAAAAAAATCCGCAGCCAACGCCGGCGGCACCGGCTTCGACCACAGATACCCCTGCCCCCAATCACAGCCAAGATCCCGCAGGATCTCCAGCTGCGCTTGGGTCTCGATGCCTTCGGCGACAACGGTCTTGCCGATCGAGTGGGCCATCGCGATCATGCCGGCGAGCAGATTGCGGTCATGCGGCTGCTCGATACCTTTGATGAAGGCGCGATCGATCTTCAGCTCGCTAATCGGCAGCTCGCGCAGATAGAGCATCGAGCTGAAGCCGGTGCCGAAGTCATCGAGCGCTAGCCCGACGCCGCTGCGCGCGAGCCGCTCGAGCGCGGCCTTCACGCCCGGTGTCATGCGCAGTAGCATCGATTCGGTGATCTCGATGGTCAGCATCTCCGGTGGCACATCCAGCGTATGCAGATCCTGGATCAGGTGATGGGCAAAGTTCTGCGCCTCGAGGTCGCTGGCGGAGATGTTTACCGCCATCACCACGTCCTCCTCGCCACGCTCTAGGCAGGCCTTCAGCAGCCGGAGGGTCTGGCGTACGACCACGCCGGTGACGGCGCGGATCAAGCCATTGCGCTCGGCGGCGGGGATGAAGTCCCCTGGCATGATCAGCTCGCCGTCTTTGTTGCGCCAGCGGGATAGCACCTCGAAGCGCTGGCCGCGCTCGCGGCTGCAGACGGGGTGTTGCGGCTGCAGCATCAGCTCGATCGCCAACGCGGGCGAGCGTCCGAGCACGGCGCGATCAATCGCCAGCCGTGCTAAGGCCTCGGTCTGCAGGCTGCTGTCGAACAGCCGGGCACAGTTACGACCGGCTTCTTTGGCTCGATACAGGGCCAGATCGGCCTGTTTGAGCAGCTCGCTGGGATCGGCGTGCTGGTCGCCGATGGTCAGCCCCAAAGAGCCGGTGATCGAGAAGTTGCCGTCGTCGACATCGATCCGCTGGCGCAGCTGCTCGATCAAGCCTTGGGCTTGGCGCAAGGCCTCACTGGCATCGGATTGCGGCAGCAGCAGCGCAAACTCATCGCCCCCAAGCCGGGCGATCAGCGCCGTCGGTGGCAGGCTGTCGCCCAGCCGCTGCGCCACCGCGCACAGCAGTAGGTCGCCTTGATCGTGGCCCAGGGTGTCGTTGATGGTCTTGAAATGGTCGATATCGAGCAGGGCGACGCCGAACAGGCGGCCGTCAGTCCAGCAGCGCTCGATCTGCTGCAACAGCGCATCGCGAAAATAGGCGCGGTTGGGCAGTCCGGTGAGGCTGTCGTGGAGGGCGCGGTGGCGCATCTCCTCGCGCGAGCGTTGCAGGGCGTCGCGCTGGCTGGCGAGCGATTGCGCGAGCCGCTCGAAGTGCGCCACATGCGCCACGATCACCTGCTGCAGCAGGGTCTTCAGGGCCTTGGCGGTGGCTAGTTCGGTGGCGGACCAGGCGGGCGCATGATGGGTGCGCTCCTCGCGCCAGGTCTGGAAGGTGCGGTTGGGCCAGCCGAGCGGTCGCGCGCGCGCCTCATCGAGGAAGGGCAGCGAGCCGGGCTCAGCGCCCCAGTCGACGGTATAGTGCAGGCGTTTGCGGCCAAACAGCAGACAGTGCTCGCGCTGCTCGTCGAGGTAGATCACCAGCACCCCGGCCAGTTGCTCGGGATAGGCCGCGGCCGGCTCGAACTCGGCAGACAGGCAGTCGGTGCTCCAGGTGGCACTGGGTCGGGTGCGCAAGAAGCGCAGCAGCGCCTCGATCTGTTCTGCGGTGAGATGACAGTCCTGGCCGATGAACAGCGGGCGGCCATGGTGATAGACCTGCACCAGGTCGGCACCGACCAGCGTGCGGAGCATGTCGGCCTTGCCGACCAGGTTGTCCGGGAACGGCTGCTCGATGTTGATCTCGCCAACGATGGCATTGACCTTGGCGATGCCCTGCTCACGCGCGCGATTCTGGCTGCGCTCCTCGATCAGTGATAGTCGCCCAGAGAGGCAGCCGGCCAGCTCGATCAGACGCTTGCGCACAGTGGGCGTGACCGGATGCGGGGCGCGGTTGTGGAAGATGATCAGCCCCCACAGGCGCTGGTCGTCCATCAGCGACAGCGACATCGAGCCGTTGACGCCAAAGCGCTTGAGGTAGTTGCGATGGATCGGTGATTGGGCGCGCAGTTGGGCGATGCCGATATCGACGCGGCTGGGCTCGAGCGACCGGCTCAGTAGCGCCACCTCGGCATGATCGCGACTCGGCGCATAGCGCAGTGGCGTCTCGGCGTAGAGGGCGCGGGCTTGGCGTGGGATGTCGGTGGCCGGATAGCGCAGCCCGAGGATCGAGGGCCAGCTGCCCGGCAGGATACTTTCGGCAATCACCACACCATCTTGGTTGGGCTCGAAGCGATAGGCGACCACGCGCTCGAATCCGGTCAGATAACGCAGTGACTCGACCGCGAGCTGGCAGGCTGGCGCCGCCTCTTCGCTGTTGCGTAGCAGGCGCTGGAAGGCGGCCAAGTCAAAACCGCGCATCCGGCGATCCATCGCCATCTCGCCATAGGGCTCCAGCTCAAGCAGGATGCGTTCGCGCCAATAGTGCACACGCACGTCCAATGGCAGCTCAATGCCCGGCCAGCTGAGGCGGAACTGGGAGGGCGCTAGCAGCCGCGCGGACTCGGCCTCGCTCGCTGCTGGGTGCGCTGCCGTCTGAGCGGCCGGGCTGCTTGCTGCGGCGCTCTCTTCTGCGGCTTTGTCTGCTGTAGCGTTGTCTGCTGCAGTATTGTCTCCTACAGCGCTGTCTGTCGCCCTGCGCTGCGGGTCTTCTGTGATCTTGAGCCCCAAGGCAGCGGCAAGGCCGACGGCATCTGCCGCCAAGAAATGCTGCAGCGGCTGGTCGAGCAGGGCATCAGGCTCCATGCCCAGGTACATCGCGCTGTTGGCGCTGCAGGCCTCGATGCGCAAGCTGGCCGGATCGAGGACCAGCAGCACGCCGAACGGCTGAGTGGTCGCGCAGGTGGCAATCGGCTCGCGGTCGCACTGGGAAAAATCGAACGAGGCCGCCGACAGCCGGACCTGTTGCTCGCCGTATTTGTCGCTGAGCAGCCGTTCGGCGGCTTGCGTGTCGTGGCTGCGCAGCTTGTGCAGCGGTTCGACGATGATCCAGAACTCCCCCGGGCGCTCTGAGGCGCGCATGGTGATCTGCACCTGCACCGGCTCCATCTCGAAATCGAACACGAACTCGAAGCTGGCGCAGAGGTCCCCGCTCAGCACGCCGCGCCGGAAGCGGCCATAGAATTCCGGTACCACGGTGCAGGGTGCGACATCGGTAAAAAAGTTGCGGCCGAGCACGGCCGGTGCCTCGCGCTGCGTGATGGCGCTTTGGGTGCGGCTGTAGAACAGGATGACGCCGGTCTCATCGACCCGGATGGTGCCGCACGGCAGCGCTTCAAGCTCGTCCTTGGTCAGGCTGTCGAGTTGCTTGGGGTCATACACATCAATGGCGTCGTCGAGACTCATGGGCTGAGTATATCGGCATCTTCTGGGGAGCGTCTCTGTGTCTATTGAACCCTGTGCGGACAATGCTTGAAGAAGGCGCTCGGCCGCGCGTGCAGGCTCTGGCCAGCCAAGGCATGGGGCTGCTGATGTTGCGCTTGTCGGCTTTGCTGAGGTCAGCGCCGCCTTTTGTTCATCGCCTGGGCCGATCGCTTGTTGATCAGGCTACGGCGATCAGGCTACGGCGATCAGGCTACGGCGATCAGGCTAGGCCAGGGGCAACAGGAATTGCATCTGGGTACCACGACCCAGGCTCGAGTGAACCGTCAGGCCGGCGCCGGAGCGCAAGACGAACTCGCGCACCATGAAGAGGCCGAGGCCGTGACCACGTTGTTGCGTCTTGGTCGAGAACAGGGGTTCGAACATGCGCTGAACTACCGGCTCGGGGATGCCGCTCCCGGTATCGCTGACCTGAATGATGGCATAGTCGCCGGCGCTGAGCTCGCCCACCATCAGCGTCGGATAGCCCGGCCAATGTTTGCGCTGAGCAGTGATGCTGAGCTCGCCGCCTTCGGGCATGGCGTCGCGGCCATTCAGGGCGAGGTTGAGCAAGGCCGCTTGCAGAAAGCCGGCACTGGTCTTGGCGCTCAGCCCCGGCTCGATCTCAAGCTGCCAATGCACTGATTCAGGCAGCATCATGCGCAGAATATCCGAGAGCTCTGTGAGTGGCGGCTCGAGCGGAGTCGGGCGCAGCGGTACACCACCGGCTCGGCTCAAGGCCAGCATGCCCGAGGTGATGACCTTGGCCTGGCCGAGGACGCTGGTCATCTCGTCGATGACCTGATGGCTTTCGTCGTCCGCCGGTTTGGAGCTGACGAAACCGCGCAGAAAGTAGAGATTGGCGTCGAGTACGGCGAGCACATTGTTGAAATCATGGGCAACGCCACTGGCGAGATGACCAATGGTCTCGCGTTCTTTGGCATTGACGAGATCCTGAGCGAGCTGGGCTTCGTGCTGAATGGTGGCGATGCGCTGACTGATGAAGCGCAACAGCTCGCGCTCCGCGCTGCTGAGATGAGTGCGCGGTCTGGCGCTCCAGAGTTGGGTCAAGAGCCATCTCGGTGGCGAGCTGTCGTTCGGCCAACGGGAGGCGAGCAGAATCAGGCTGCGATAGCCTTGAGCGCGAATCGGTTTTGGCACCAAATCGCCGCCGATCAGCTGTGGCTGATCGGAGCACTGATCAGGATCGGCAAACAGTGTCTCAGTGACGGCACGCGCGGCGAGCCCCGAGGGTTCGGCGGCGTCGGTCGGGAGGCGGATCAAGCGGTGATAGGGCTTGTTCGGCCGGCGCCAACCGGTTTCCGAGATCGCCATGTCCAGCGCCTCGTTGGCAATCTCGAGCAGCGCCGCGACCTCATCAATGGGCTCGAGTCCACGGTTGCTGAGGTCGACCAGGCGCTCGAGATTGTCGGCATAGTGTTGCAGGGCCTGCTCGGCCTTGCGTCGCTGGCGCTCGGCCTGCTGCACATCGGTGACATCGAGCGTGCTGCCGCGATAGCCGCGCGGGCTGCCATCGGCGCCAAGGATCGGCTGACCATCGACGCTGGTCCAGAGTCGCTGGCCATCGGCCTTGAGTAGCGGGCACAGCAGCGCGCTCCAGGGCTGGGACTGCTGCATCAGCGCGAAAGCCTCCGCCTTGAGTGCCGCGCGATCGGACTCAGGGATGAGATCGTAGAAGGCCTTGTGACCGATCAGCGTTTCAGGCGCATAGCCGAGCAGGGTCTTGGCGACCGGGTTGACATAGGTGTAGATGCCGTCGCTGTCGATCTCCCAGGTCATCATCCGGCTCTGCAGTGCCAGGGCATCGTAGCGCTCGGTGCTGCTGCGCAGATCGGCGAGGACGCGTTCACGTTGCAGGGCGCCAACCAAGGCGCCGGCCAGACCGCTGAGCAAATGCAAATCAGATCTTGCCCAGTCGCGCTGTTGACGCACGGCATCCAGACCGACGAAGCCCATCAAGCCTTGCTTGTCTATGAGCGGCACCAGCAGCAACGATTGGATCTGCTGCCGCTCGAGGTCTTTGCGCAGCAGAGCCCAGTCTTCGCCAAGGTCGGCGACACGCGCAATGACAACGGCTTCCGCTTCAGTGAGCAGGCTCAGCATCGGGCCTAATTCGCTGGTGCGGATTCCTTGCAGGCTGTCGATACTGGCAGTGACGCCAGGTGCGACCCATTCGTCGGTGTTGCTGAAGGAGTCGCCGCCGCTATCGGCCAGGAATAGATAGGCGCGATCCGCGTTGGTCAGCTGCCCAATCTTTGCCAGCGTTTGTTGGAGCAGCTCGCCAGACGCGAGCGTTGTGGGGCCGACAAAGGCCGTGGTGAGGGCGACGAGCTCGCGCTCGAGCCGTTCGCGTGCGATCAGCTCGAGCTCGGCCTGCTTGCGTTCGCTGATCTCGAGATGGATACCAATCATGCGCACCGGCTGGCCATCCGGGCCGCGCTCGACGATGCGGCCGGTGCTCTGAATCCAGACCCAATGGCCGGCTTTGTGCTGCATCCGGAACTCGCACTCGTAGAGCACTGTGTCGCCGTCGAGATGGGCCTTCAGGTGCTGTTCGACCTTTGGTTGATCCTCAGGATGGAGTCGTTCTTTCCAAGTGGTCCGGTTGATTGGCTGCAGCTCAGTCAGGCTATAGCCGAGTATCTCGGCCCAGCGATCGTTGCAGCGGACCTCTTCGCTCGGCAAGCGCCAGTCCCAGGTGGCGACACGGGCGCCTTCGATGATCTGCTCGAGGCGCTGGCGCTGCTCCCGGAGCGCTTTCTCGACCGCCTTGCGGTCGGTGATCTCGGCGGCGACGCCGACGACGCGACAGGGCTGGCCGGTGGCATCGCGGACCAGGAAGCGACGGTCCGCGATCCATTTGAGCTCGCCAGCCGGGGTCAGAATCCGGTATTCGACGGTATCGAGATGGCCGGTTCTCACCAGCTCCTCGCGACTTAGGAGCACCTGTTCACGATCAGCGGGATGGATACTCTCGCGCCAGACATGACGATCTGCGCAGACGGCGGCGATCGGCCGCTCCCAGATGGTTTCGAAGGCACGACTGACATAGGTCAGCCGATTCTGTTCGAGCTCATAGACCCAGAACACCTCTTCGATGGTCTCGGTCAGCTCCAGCAGCCGCGCCTCATTGGCGCTGAGTCGCTCGAGCGCTTGGCGGCGTTGCGTGTCGTCGCGCTGCACCCCGATGTAATGGGTGATCTTGCCTTCAGCATCGATCACTGGGGTCAGGTTGACGGTGTTCCAGAACAGGCTGCCGTCCTTGCGATAGTTGCGCAGTGTGGTTCGGCAGGGCTTGCCTTCGGCGAGCGCAGCGCGTAGCGCCTGGCGTCCGGGTTGATCGCGATCACTGCCCTGCAGGATCCGACAGTCTTGGCCGAGCATCTCCTCGGACGTATAACCGGTGAGGCTCTCGAAGCCCTTGCTGACGAAACGCACCGGATGGTTACCATCGCCGGTGCGCTCGGCGATGACGATGCCGGTCTCGGCTTGAGAGAGCGCATCGAGCATAAACTGATGCTCGCGGCGCAGTGCACGTTGCTCGCGCTCCTGATCTCGCTCCGCGACCAAGCGCTGGAAGCTGGCTTGGAGGCGTTCGCCAATCACGGTCAGGGCACGCGCGGCCAAGACCTGCTCCTTGATCCGGCTTGGTGGCAACGCTGGCATTGGGGCGCCGGAGTCGATGAGCGCGGGGAGTGATTCCGCCGCAGCGATTAGGTCTTGTAGCGGCTTTGCCAGGCGCTGGCTCAGCCAAGCGGCGGCGATGAGAGCAATCGCCGCCCAAACCGTCAGCATCACTAACCAGAGCCGCAGCCACGCATGCACCTTGTCGATCAAGGGCGCGCTGCTGAGTTCGATACGGAGTCCGCTGATACCCTCGAGAGCCGGTAACGACAGGCTGAAACGGTAACGCACCTGTTGCCAATTGCTGAGGTTGATGGGTGGCTCACCGGTGGCGTTGATCAACTGCAGACCGTCGCGTTGAGCGAAGGGCTGTGCCAAGTCATGAACCTCAGACACGACCAACGGCAGGCTGTGAATCGATGGCTCCGCGGCCCGCGGTAGCTGCTGGGCGAGTCGGGCTTGGAGCCGCTCAGTGGCTTGAGCCAGCGCGCTTTGGGCTGGAGACTGGGCCGCTGTTGCGATCAGCATCTCTTCTGCCGCGGCGCCAAACAGTTGCAGCTGCTGGGTGAGTTCGGACTCGAGCCGGTATTGGAGATCGCGGGTGCCGATCAAGATCAGGGTTGCCGCCGGCAGCAGCGTGCAGGCGTTGATCAGCGCAAACAAGAGATCGCGATGGGAGATGCTGGCTGGACGCCTCGGCACCACGGCAACCAGGATCAGCACCAGTTCGGCGAGCACCGCATTGATGATGTCATTGACGATATGCGTCATTAAGTACAACAGCGCGGTATCGATGCTGAGTTCGCGCCCGATCAACGTGCAAGCAAGGGTCAGTGGTGTGCCGAGCAGCAGCCAGAAGAGTCCGATCAACAGGGGCAGGGCAGGCCGCTCGCGCCCGGCTCGCCGGGCCCAGGCGAGGGACGCGGACAGGAAAACAACCTGAACTCCGGTCAGCACAAAAACAAACGGATGGCCGCACTGTATTGAAGTCACGCTGGCCAGGGCGACGGCCGTGATCAACGCCGCCGGCAGGCCAAGCCAGACGAGGGCCAAAAGCAGAGGGACGAGCCCGAATGTGAAGTGCAGGCCGTAAAAAAAGGGCAGGTAAAGCAGGCTACCCGCTGCCGCGCTGGCGGCTAAGACCAGCAGCAAGCTGAGTGACTGCACGCCTTGATGCAGAGACGACGGTTGTTTGTGTTCGCTGGATGTCTGATCCCGGAACCATCGAGCCATCAGCGCGGCCCCTTGAGACGGCATTGCTTGTCGGCGGATCGGCAAAGCCGTTGGGCCAAGAGAGAGTCGGCCCACATGCGCGCACAACCTAGCAACAATATGCGCCTAGTATCACCGAAAGTCCGGGGGCGGTGAAACCTTGCTGGATCGATGGATGGCTATTTTGAGAAACGGCCTCGGCAGGGTGGAGGCCGTTGTTGTGTTAGTGACTATCGGGCTGCAGCGAGGCGCGCCTGTGCGGACCCCTGTTGTGGCTGGACAAACCTGTGAGTGGGTTTGAGCCCAGGCATGAGCCCAGGTGCTTGCCGCACAGGGTGTTCGAGCCTCGGCTGTCTGAGCGCTCGCTGCTGAGCGCTCGCTGCTGACCGAGAGCGATGCTGTTGCTCATCAACCGTTGCGGTACCTGTTCCAGCGCGGCGACCTCGCTCGCGGCGCCTTGCAGAATGGCTTCACGCGGCATGCCAAAGATGACCGAGCTGGCTTCATCCTGAGCGATCGTCAGTGCACCGGCCTCGCGCATCGCCAGCAGGCCGGCAGCGCCATCCTTGCCCATGCCGGTCAAGAGGGCGGCCCGAGCACGCTTGCCGACCTGTTCAGCAGCGGAATAAAACAGCACGTCGACTGAGGGTCGATGGCGGTTCACTTCCGGGCCCGCATCGAGGCGCGTGAAGTATCGGTTGCCACGGCGCTCGACCTTGAGGTGCTGATCACCCGGGGCGATGTACGCATGTCCCCACAGCAAGGGCTCGCCATCCTCGGCCTCTTTCACCGAGAGCAGACTGGTGCGGTTAAGCCGTTCGGCAAAAGAACGCGTGAACCCGGCCGGCATGTGCTGCACGATCAATACCGGTGGGCTGCTGGCTGGCAGTTGCTCGAGCACGCTGCGAATCGCCTCGGTGCCGCCGGTGGAGGCGCCGATAAAGAGTAGCTCGTCGCTCGCTGTCTGACCGGCCGCGTTTGCAGGGATCGGATGGGGCAATCGAATCGGGGCTGACATCGGGCGGGGTTTGGGCAGCAGGGCGTGCGAGCGCGCGGCGGCCCGGATCTTGGCGATGATCCCCGTGCGCTCGGCCTCAAGGCCCTGACGAATGCCGATCTGCGGCTTGGCGACCACATCCCGCGCGCCGAGCGCTAGGGCGCGTCGGGTTTCCTCGGAACCGGGCTGGGTGCGCGAGGAGATCATCAGCACGGGCATCGGGCGCAGACGCATCAGGCGCTCGAGGAAGTCGAGGCCGTCCATGCGCGGCATCTTGATATCGAGGGTCAGCACATCCGGGTTGTGGATCTTGATCAATTCGCGTGCCTCGAGTGGGTCAGAGGCGACGGCAATCACTTGCATATCCGGTTCAGCGTTGATGATCTCGCAGAGCAGCTCGCGGACGCTGGCCGAGTCATCGATGCAAAGCACTTTGATCTTCTGGGTATTCAGCATAATGATCATCCAAAATGAGCTGTTTCTGCCTGTAGCGGCGGAGTTCTTGCGCCGCCTGCAGCATGCAGCGGGGAGGCTTGCTCCCGCGGACTTGCCGTTGATGAAGATGCTAGAACAATCCGGGCATGGGTTTGGTAAAGAGTTGTTAAGTTGCTCGGAGGTGGTGAGCGGGCTGAGAGGGTTGGCTGTCGTGATGACAGCGGCCGAGTCCGTTCGTCGAGGAGGGTTTAGTCGAGGGGCTCGATCGAGGATATCGATCGAGGATATCGATCGAGGATATCGGTCGAGGATATCGATCGGGGATATCGATCGAGGATGTCAGCTGAGGTCTTCTTGGCTCGGGAGGCCGTTCTTGTCTTCGAGCCGCAAGCGGTAGCCAAAGCCGCGTACCGGGCCAATGACCAGCTCATCGACACCTGCTTCGCGGAGCTTGCGGCGGATATTGCCGACATGGACATCAATGCTGCGATCGCCAGGGTCTTGTGGGCCGCGGTTGCTGAGCCGTTCGCGACTCACGGCGCGGTTATGCTGTCGAAGCAAGATCCCCAAGATGCGAGCCTCGGTTCCGGTCAAGGCCATGACTGGGGTTGTTAGGCCCTCGCGGCTCAAGGATTGGTTGGTCGTATCCAGGCGAAACGGGCCCAGCTCGATCACCCCCGCAGGCGTCTGCTCGAGCGCGCGCCGACGTAAGACAGCACGAATCCGGGCGAGCAGCTCATCGGTCGCAAAGGGTTTGACGATGTAGTCGTCAGCGCCGGCGTCCAGACCTTCGATGCGGTCTTCCAGCTCCATGCGTCCGGTGATGATGATGACCGCGACCGAGGTGGTCGTGACCAGCTCGCGCGCGATGTCGATGCCATCCTCGTTGCCGAGATTGAGATCGAGCAAGACCAGATCGGCTTTGGTTTTGCGGTAGGCCAGGCGCAGCGATTGGCTGCTGTCGCTGAGGATGACCTGGTAACCGGCCTTGATCAGGTTACGCTGGAGTGCGGAGCCCATGCGGTGATCGTCTTCGACGACGATAATGCTGGCCTTTTCGCCCATAGTGGTAACGCTTTTAAGCAGACCAATCGGTATCAGAGCACAAATTGCTCGATCGGTACGGGCCGACCGAAGAGGTAGCCTTGCAAGCGATCGACGCCCATCTCGATGAGCCGATCGCGTTGCGCTTCGGTCTCAACGCCCTCGGCAACGACCTTCAGGTGCAGGCTGTGGGCCATATGCACCATTGAAGCGATCAGATTAGCGGATTTCTCGGAGTCGAACATCTCGGCAACGAACGAGAGATCGATCTTCAAAGCGTCATAAGGGAGTTCGGCGAGGGCGCGGATGCTCGAGTAGCCGATGCCAAAGTCATCGATCGCCAAGGAGGCGCCGCCGAGTCGCAATTGCGTGGTCAGCTCACGCATCTGTTGTAGGTCCGGCAGAACGGCGGTTTCGGTCAGCTCGATCATGATGCGGCTGCTGCCTGCAAAGGCATCGACCAGGTGTTTCACCATCGCTGCGGCCTGAGTACTTTCGACGTTGGCCGCTGACAGGTTGACCGAGATGAAGTCGAGTCCAAGCGGCCTCAGGCGTGGCTCGAGCTCGATCAGTCGCTCGCTGAGGACGTGGGTCAACTCCATGATCAGCCCTGAGCGTTCAGCGAGTGGGATGAAGGCGCCAGCGCCGAGGACGCTGCCATCGGGTAGGGATAGACGAGCCAAGACTTCAGCGCCAACCGGTTTCAGGCTGCTCGCCAACAGAATCGGCTGGAAGTAAGGTTTGATGCGCCCAGCGCTCAGGTACTGACGCAGAGCGTCAACATCGAGCGCTTTCTGCGGCATCGCGGGCGTCTTTTGGCGAGGTTCCGGTGGCCGACAGCGTGCAAGCACCTCAGGCAGTTCGCGCACCAGGTTGGCCTTATTGATGGCGCCGTAAACCGCCAGCCCGTTACCTTGAGCAATGCGCCTGGCGGTATCCAGCAACTCGTCAGCGTGCCCGGATAGAAAGACCACCGGAACGTTCACGTGATGCTCGGCGAGCCAGCCGAGGACGTCGACACCGGTTTCGGTGCCCAAGCCCAAGTCCAGTACCACGACATCTGGCACCTGGTGTCCCATGTCTTCGCGTAGGCTTTGGCTGGTGGTCTGAAAACGGACCTCGTGGCCAAGCGAGCCGGCAAACCGGCGCAGGGTTCGCTCCATCCGTGGATCATCATCCAAGCAGGTGAGAATCATAGCGTTTTCATGTGTCGCAGTTCGCGAATGCTAGATGCCCTGGGGAATGTTGGCTGTGATGGCGGTTTAGGCGCGCCTTGGCACCAACCCTCACGCTTTTTCTAAATCGTCGTTGATTCTAGCCCAGTCTTTGACAGCAATTTGAGAGGTTCTACAGTTTGTTTGAACATTGATCGCGCTGCGCTGTGAGCCAGATCACAGCGCAGCGCTTAAGATCTGACCGACTTAGGGCTGTCAGGCTAGGCTTACATGCTAGCGGAGCGGCGAGCAGGTTCCTAGGCCCCGATCCAAATTCGACCCACCTTCTTCTGCGAGGTCTTCTTGTCCCGAGAATCTACGATCAGCCTCGCTTGCGATCCGGCTGCGCCTTTGCTTCATAGTGTGTCCCCTTCGGTTCGGTTTGCGATCTTCCTGCTGCTAGGGATATGGGCTGTTGTCGGTAACACGATCACGTTACCGTTGTTTTTCGGTTTCGGGCTCCTGTTCGGCTCTATCCCCGCGTTCCTGGCAATGTTCTGGCTTGGCCCGGGTGCGGGGCTGCTGGTGGCCGCACTCGCTGGCAGTGCAACCTGGGTGCTCTGGGGGCATCCTTACGCCATGGTCATTCAGGTGGTCGAGATCGCCTTCGTGGCCTGGCTGCGGCTGCGTGAGGCACGCCATTGTCGTCAACAACCCGCATTCGCGGCGGCCGATGCCTTGTTCTGGGTGACCCTCGGCATACCGTTGAGCTTGGCCTTATACCATGTCGCGCTTGGGCTGGAGTGGGTTGCGATCTGGCTGATCGCGCTCAAGCAGGCGCTCAACGGCATCATCAACGCGGCCGCCGCTGGGCTGATGACGTTGGCGGTCGCGCTGGTTTGGGATCTGCGCCGAGCCATCACCTTCGATCGGATCTCATTCAACGTGCTCGTGCTGTCACTGCTGTTGCCGGCCTTGTCGCTCAGCGTCTGGCAGAACCAGGATTTGGTGTCCACGTTTACCCTCGATCCTGAGTTGTCGCTCGATCCTGCCGTGTTTGCCTCACCCTTAACTGATCACGTCAAACAACGGCTGTTAGAACTGTTCTCGGTTTTGCTCGCATTGGCGTTGTTCGCGATCGCCATCGCCCGTTGGCTCAGCGCTTGGCTAACGCGGCCGTTGCACCAGCTGATCGCGTCGACCCAGCATCTGCCAGAGATGATTGCTGGTACAGAGCCGATTGGACGCTTGAGCAAGACACCCATCCGCGAGGCCGATGAGCTGGCCGAGTCCATTGCCGGGATGGCGCGCTCCCTGCGCACGAGCTTTCAGCAGATCGAGCAAGAGAGACAGCGCCAGAGCCAGCAGCAGGCGATTGCCAGCTTGCAAGCCAAGTTGCTCGCTGAGTTGATTGAGCAACAGAGCGATGAGGTCAGGTTTAGCGAGGCGCTTTCTGCTGAGCTGGAGAAGGTTTTGCCCGGCTACGCCTGTCTGCTGCTGAGGCAGGCACCCAATGGTGAGTTCAAATCGATGCGACCTGAGCGAACCTCGGTCGCTGGGATCGATCTGACTCGCATCGCTACCCATCCAGCGTTCATTGCCTGCTGCGAGCAAGCGTTGCGCACCTCTGCGTGCTGCCCAGTGGAGGTGACAAATATCGAAGCTGTAGCGACGGCCTCGGCTGCAGGGTCTTCAACACAGCTCGAAGCCCCTGTGCTACAGGGACGGGTGTTGCCGATAGCCGGTCATACGCGGGTCTTGATCGCGATCGAGGAGCCGGTTGCCAGGCCGCAGCAGGATGCGGTCGATGCCGCCTTTGCCCACGATGTGATGGAGGTTGCGGCTCGGCTTGCCGGCGTCGCCTTCGACGCACTGCAATTGCGCTACAAGCATCAGGTGCTGATCGAGGCCCTGTCGCAGGCGCAGACAGGGGTGCTGATCAGCGAGCGGGTTGATGGCGACGATCTGGTGAGCTACGTCAATTCTGGCTTCGAGGCCATGACCGGCTATACCGCTGCTGAGACCATCGGGCGCAACTGCCGCTTCCTGCAGGGTGCGGATCGCGCGCAAGAGGCGCGCGGGCAGATGCGTGATGCACTGCGAGATGGCAGCGCCTGTAGCGTGATCCTGCGCAATTACCGCAAGGATGGGAGTCGGTTCTGGAACTCGCTGCATCTGTCACCGATGCGCGACCATGAGGGACAGATCACGCATTACATCGGCGTGCAGCAGGATGTGACTGAGGCTTTCGAAACCCTGGAGCGCTTGCGTGACAGTGAGGCCTCGCTGCGTCGGCAGGAGGAGCACTACCGGCTCTTGGTCGAGAATGTCGAAGACTTGATTGTGCGTATCGACCTACAGGGACGCTTCGAATTTGTCAGCCCGTCGTATTGCCGCACCTTCGGCTATCGCGAAGATGAGCTGCTTGGCCATAGCTTCTTGCCGCTCGTGCATCCTGACGACCAGGGTACTGCCACGGCAGAGTTTGAACGCCTGCTCGTTCCGCCGTACACCCACAACATCGAGCAGCGCGAGAAGACCGTGAATGGTTGGCGCTGGCTGCAATGGTCGAGCACCGCGATTCGCGATGCCCAGGGTCATGTGGTGGCGATCACTGGGGTGGGTCGCGATGTCACCGAGCGCAAGCAGGCAGAGGCCGCGCTTGCCGGCCGTGAGGCCATGGTCAGTGAACTGCTGGCGCTGGCAACCGGCTTTGTCAGCGAGTCCGATGAGTCCAATCATGCCAATACCGAGCAGGCGCTGGCGCGGGTTGGTGATTTCATCGGTGCCGACCGCAGTTACCTGTTCGCATTCAGTGCGGATGGTCTCAAGGTGGATAAGGTCCTCGAATGCACGGCTGAGGGTGTGGCTCCGATGCTGCAGCGGTACGCAGGCCAAGCCACCGATAAGCTACCGATGATGCTCGCGCAGCTTGCCGTTGGCGAGCCGGTGGTGATTGCCGATGTTGCGGAATTCGGTGCCAGCGTTTGGGTCAAGGAGCGGTATAAAAATGAAGCACAGACGGTCTGTGCCCTGGTCTTGGTGCCGTTGCAGCTCAAGGGGCAGCTGTTCGGATTTGTTGGCGTCGAGATGGTGCAGCAGCCGCGCCAGTGGCGCACCGTCGAGACGCAATTCCTGCAGCTGTTCGCCAACATCCTGGTCGCGAGCGAGCAACGTACGCGTTCACTGGGGGCGCTGCGCCAGAGCAATGTGCGTTATGACACCCTGGCCCGACAGAGCCGGACCATCGCTTGGGAGGTCGATGCCCAGGGGCGGTTTACCTATGTGAGTGATGTCTCCGAGGCCGTGCTCGGCGATCCTCCTGCAGCGCTGTTGGGGCGTCATTACAGCGACTATCTGGGCCAGCATAAGGCCGAGGAGCGCAACGCTGAGTTGGCCAGCCTCATGGCTCGTCAACAACGGCTCGAAGACCTCATCGTGCCCTTTCAAACTGAGGCGGGCGAGCGCTTGTGGCTGGCCATCGATGGTGCGCCTGTGCTTGACGATGATGGCCAACTGCTCGGCTATCGCGGCACGACAAGGGACGTCACTGAGCGCCAACGGGCACTGCAGCGACTCGCCCAAAGCGAGGCACGCTTGAGCGCGATCTTTGAACATTCCCCGCTGGGGATCGCGTTGGTGGATCAAGGTCGCCGTCCGCTACTGGTCAATCAGACCCTGCTGCAGCTGCTCGGGACCAAGGCCGAGGTGCTGACGCAGATGCGCTTTGACGCCTTTACCCATCCCGATGATCTGCGCGAGACGCTGGGCGCGTTTCAGGCCTTGTTTGCCGAAGAACAACCCGCTTATCGCTTTACGAGCCGCTACTGGCGTAGCGACGGCAGCATGCTATGGGGGGATCTCAGGCTCTCGTTGTTATCCTCGACGCTGGATGCCGAACCCTTGGCGTTGGCGATCCTCGAGAACGTCACCGAACTGCATGACGCCCGCACTCGCCAGCGTGCGGCCGAGCAAGAGCTGTCGGATTATGCCGAGCAGCTCGAACACATGATCGATGTGGTCAATCTGTCACAGCCCTATAAGGACCAGATCGAGTCAGTGCTGCGGATGGCACGTCGCATCCTCAGACTGCAGGAGGCCGCGGTCTGGCTGATCGGCGATCATGGTCGCGGCGATCAGCCCCTGTTGCGGGTGTCTCAGGACGATGATCCGGTGATGACGTCATTGCCGCAGGCTCTGGTCGCCAAGGCCGAGGCGGAATTGGGCAGCCCAGTCCTGATCTCAGGCAGCGAGGCGAGGAGCGAGGCGAGGAGCGAGACGAGGAGCGAGACGAGAAGCGAGACGAGAAGCGAGACGAGAAGGGTGCGACAAACGCCGGAGCAGGATGGCCGGGTCATGGTCGGCTTGATGCTGGATTCACTGACGCCAGACGGCCATCCAGAGCGCCTGTTACTCAGCCTGGATGGCAGCGCGGCGATCGCTCAGCTGGATCTCGGACAAAGCCAGTTGTTACGCCTGATGGCCCAGCGCATTGCTGCGGTGCGCTATCGTCAGCACTTGCAGGAAAATCTGGTTGAAGCACGGGAACGCGAGACCATTGGTCATCTCGCCAGTGGCGTCTCACACGACTTCAACAATCTGCTCGGTGTGATCGACGCCAATCTCTTCTACGTTGCGAGCGCCTTAAAGGATCAGCAGGATGCTGACCCGGAGATCGAGCAAGTCATTGCCGAGACGCTCAGTGCCTTGGGGCAAGCCAAGGTTATCACTTCTGGCATGCTGACCATGAGCAGCTCCGGCAAGATCCCCCTTGAGCTGCTTGATATCACGGAAACGATTGCCGAGCTGGCGCAGATCATCGAGCAGGTGTTGCCGGCGCGCATCCGCCTTGTGCTAGACCTCGAACCCAGATTGCAGGCCTTCAGTAACCGTGCCTTTTTGCAGTCGGCACTGCTGAACCTCTCGTTGAATGCGCGTGATGCTATCCATGCAGAAGGCACCCTGACGATCGCGGCCCGGCCCCGGCGCTGCGATGCGGAGACGCCGCTGATCATTGGTGACCTGCCGATGCAGGATTGTGTCGAGATTCAGGTCTGCGACAACGGTACGGGCCTGTCACCGGAGTTGATCAGCAAAATCTTTCGGCCGTTGTTCACCACCAAGACCAAGAGTCGGGGGCATGGCTTTGGCTTGTTCATGGTGCGTGAATTCGTGTTGCGGACCCAGTCAGCCCTAAACGTCGATTCTGCGCTGGGTGCTGGCAGTTGCTTCCGGCTCTTGATTCCTGCTGAGGCACCAGCCACAGTCACCTCCAGTGCGCCAGCGTCCGCGAAGCGGCATCGTGATGAGCCGGGAGTCAGCGAGGCGATTCAGGCTGAGCATCCTCGGCCAGATTCCATCGCGGGCCAGCCAGTCGCGGGCCAGCCAGTCGCAAGCCAGTCGGTCGCAAGCCAGTCAGTCACGAGCGAGCCAGTCACGAGCGAACTGGTCGAGCCATCAGACATCCCTGACGTTCAGGCAGCGCCGTTAGACAGGCGGAGGCTGCACATCCTGTTGGTCGAAGATGATCGTCGCGTGCGGGATGCCTTATCGCGGGTGTTGCGGGCCAACGGCATCGAGGTCGAGACTGCGGATCAGGGCGAGGCTGCCCTTGAGCGATTGGCGCAGATGAAGACGCTCGTCGATCTGGTGCTCTCTGATATCGCGATGCCGGTGATGGACGGCCTGGAGCTGCACGCACGCTTGGTCAGGCAGTATCCGAAACTACCGGTGATCTTGATGACCGGCCAGCAGGCGCTCTGGGATTCGCCCCTCAATCATTGGGGCGAGCCGACCCTCATCCTACGCAAGCCGATCGAGTTCAGTACTCTGAAAGACGCGATTCAGCAACAGGTCTCATCCGGCGCAACCGCTGATTGGCCCAGCGCCAGCGCTCAACCGAGAGGCGGCGATTGAGCGGCCGCTTGGCTGCGCAAATCGATCGACATCGGCTGCGCACTGATCGCAACGGGCTGGCGCCTGGCTTCACTGTTTCTTTGTGTAATACAGCGTGCGCAGATAGCGTTGCGGCTCCCATTCTGGACAGAGGCCGGAGATGGACTCGGTGCTGCCGATGATCAGTGCGCCCTCTGGTGCGAGGAGGCGGCCGAGGGTCTTGAAGAGGCGGATCTTGTTCGGCTCATCGAAGTAGATAGCGACGTTGCGACAAAAGATGATGTCGAAACGGCCCGGGATCGAGATCGGCTCGAGCAGGTTGGCCTGACGGAAGCTGGCCATTGCGCGCAGTTCGTCACGCACCTTCCAGTGCGATCCTGATGGTTCAAAATAGCGGCTGAGCTGCAGTGGCGAGATCCCTCGGGTCAGCTCGAGCTGCGTGTAATGTGCATAGCTGGCCGCGGCAATGGCCTCCTGAGACACGTCGAGCCCGAGCAGGCGGATGTCATAGCCGCTGAGGTCTCCGATCACCTCTTTGAGGACGATCGCGGTCGTGTAGACCTCCTGGCCGGTCGAGCAGGCGGCACTGAGAATACGGATCGGGACTGGCTTGATCCGCTCGCGATTGCGTCGATCGATCAGCTCCGGGAGCAATTTGTGGCGTAAGAGCTGGAAGGGTGCCTGGTCACGAAAGAACGAGGTCTCGTTGGTGGTGATGGCGCTGATGACCTTGGCCTGCAACTGCCGGCTCGGATCGGCCTTGATCTTCTGCAGCAGTTCTCGCCATCCGCGCGACTGGGTCTCGCGGAATAAGGCACCCAGACGGGACTCGATCAGATAGCCTTTGCTGGCATCCAGTCGCACGCCGCACAGGCTGGCAACATAGCTACTCCAAGCGGATAGCTCATCCTCCTGGAGGGGTGGAATGGTCACCGATCGCGCCCCGATACACGGGCGATCACACGATCAGCAATGGCGTCGAGGGGCAACACGCTGTCTACCACGCCAGCCTCGATCGCAACCTTGGGCATGCCATAGACCACGCAGCTGGCTTCGTCTTGTGCGATGACAAAGCAGCCTTGGCGTTTCAATAAACGTAAGCCGAGGGTGCCATCACTGCCCATCCCGGTCAGGATCAAGGCGATGGCTCGGCCGGGGAAGTGAGTGGCGGCCGAGCGAAACAGATAGTCGACCGAAGGACGACAATGATTTTCCGGCGCTGCATCGGTGATCTGGATGATCTTCTGCCCCTGTTCTGAGCGCGCAAGTCGCATGTGGCGCCCGCCTGGCGCGATATAGACCGAGCCCGGTTCGGCGACCCTGTCGTGCTCGGCCTCGTAGACCTTGAGCGCACTGCGCTCAGCGAGATGCTCGGCCAATGACTTGGTAAAGATGGGTGGCATGTGCTGCACGATCAGGACCGGTACCGCTAGCGTCGCGGGCAATGCTGGAATCAAACAATCAAGGGCATTGGGGCCGCCAGTGGACACACCAATCAACACCATCTCGGGCGGAGGCAATCGAGTCTGGCGAGCCGGGGTTGGCGCTGCCTCAGTCTGCGGTGCCGAGTTGCGGAATGCTGCTGGGTCAGTGCTCTTGACCGCCGGGCCGGCCTGTGGCAAACCGGCGCTCGTTGCTGGTGGTTTGGCAGCCGTTGCGCCTGGGCTAGGCGGGCTCGATGGGGGACGTTGCGGCTGCGCATGCAGGATCTGGCGCACATTGACGCGCACCCTGAGCGCCTTCAAGCGCGGCGCAAGCTCTTCACGCAGGAGGTTGAGGCTTTGCTCAGCGTTGGTCGCGCTCGGCTTGGTTATGAAGTCGAAGGCGCCCAGCTTCATCGCCTTGATGGCCAGGTGGCCGCCTTTGTGGGTCAAGGTGCTCAAGACGATGACGATCGGCGGATTCGGCAGCGTCTTCAGCGCCTCCAGCACCGCTAAGCCATCCATTTCTGGCATTTCCATATCCAGCGTGATCAGGTCTGGCTGCAGCGCTTGCAGTTTCTGCAACGCTTGGCGTCCATTGGGCGCTTGACTAATGGTCTCGACCTCTGGAAATGTCTTCAGCGCCTCGGTGATGACTCGGCGGAATAGGCTGGAGTCATCGACCACCAGCACGTTCATTGTTTCTCTGGCCATCTGAACAGCACCTCTGGATCAAGGATCGCTGTCAACTCGTCAGTGTGGCGCCAGATCCCGAGCAGGCGGGAGCGCAGTGCCGGCTCGAGGCTGCTCGGGACTGGCTCGATCTGATCCTGATCCAGGTCGAGGGCTTCGATGACTTGATCGACAAGAAAGCCATAGTGTTCCTGCTGGTGCTCAATGATCAATAGCCGAGCCTCCGGGCTGATCTCGACGCGACCAAGATTCAGGTGAGCAGCAGCGTCAATCACCGTGACGATGCGCCCACGCAAATTACGGATGCCCACCACCTCGTCGGGTGCGCCATAGACTTGCGTCAACTCTCCGACTCGAATCACCTCCTGCACCAGTTGGGCATTGATGGCGAAAAGCCCGCCACAGAGTCTGAACGCGGTGACTAATTGTTTTTCTTTTGGTGGGCTGGTAGCGTTCATGGAAATAGCCTTTAAAGCGTGGCGGTTCTCATCCATCTGGTCAGGGTATCCGGCAACAGTATCTGGTAAAAACGCAGGGTAAAGGCCTCTGGAAAAAGCGCCCGCCAAAAGTGTTCGGTAAAAGCGCCCATTAAATCAGGGGTCGCATTACATCGAGAACTTTTTCACCATGCTCTGGAGTTCTTCCGCTAAGCGCGACAATTCTGCAGAACTCGCGCTGACCTGTTCGCCGCCAGTTCGGATCTCGTCGGTGGCGATGGTCACTGCTGCCAGATCGCGGGCAATCGAGCCAGATACGGTCGAGATCTCACTCACCTGATCATTGGCCATGCGCACGCCTTCTGAGGTTTGCGCGATATTGCCCGCGACGTCCTGGGTGACCGTTGCCTGTTGCTCGATCGCCGAGGCGATGCTGGATACGATATGACCGATCTCGCCAATGACGCCGGTGATCTGCTCGATGTCGGTGATCACACTGCCGGCGCTGTTCTGGACACCGCTGATCTTGAGCTTGATGTCTTCGGTTGCGGTGGCGGTCTGTTTCGCGAGCTCTTTGATCTCATTGGCGACGACGGCAAAGCCTTTGCCAGCAGAGCCGGCGCGAGCGGCCTCGATGGTGGCATTCAGCGCGAGGAGATTGGTCTGCGAAGAGATGTCGGTGATGGTCTCGGTCACCTGCCCAATCTCTTGCGCGGCATCGCCGAGCTTGTGCATCAGTTGTGAGACTTGGCTGGCCTGGGTGCCGGCTTGTGTGCTAATAGAGCGCGCCTTTTCTGAGCTGGAGGCGATCTCGCCAATGGTCGCACTCATCTCTTCGGTCGCGCTGGCCACTGAAGAGAGACTGGTTGTCGCCTGCTGCATCGCAGCGGCGACCGAAGCGGTGTTGGCGCTGGCCTCCTCGGCCGCAGCAGCAACTGTATTGGTTCTGCTCGAGAGCTCTTGCACACTTTGCTCAGATTGGGTGCTGATGCTGGCCAGTTCCGTTGCCGAGGATGCCACGGTTTGCGCATTACCGGTGATGTCACTAATGATCTGGCGGATGTTGGCGATCAAGGTCGCGGCCGCTTTCGCGAGATCTCCAAGCTCATCGCCACGACGAACATCGTTGCTGTCGGCGGCAGCGGAAAAATTCCCTTCTGCCATGGTTGCCAGTAGTGAGGAGATTCGCTTCATTGGTCCAGCGATATGACGATTGAGCAGGAGTCCCAGGCTGATCGCTAACAAGACGCCAATCACGGTGACGATGAGCATGACGAATTCGAGCTGCTTCGCAAACGCCACCGAAGCCGTTGTCATCTCGGAAAAGTACTCGTCTTCAGCGGCGATCAGTTGTTCGAAGAGTAAGCCCAGGCGTTCCGACGTGGGGATCATGTGGTCGACTGCGGTGCGGTACTGACGATAAAGCGATGCGCGCTGAAGGTCGTTATTGCTATTGACAAAACCGTCGAGATAGCGGTCAAGCTCTTGGTAGTGATCACGCCATTGCTGATAGGTGACTTTTAGCTCTTCCATGAGTTGTTGAGTACGCTCAGTCACGCGCGGTGTCTGTTGTAAACGCTCCCAGGCCGAGTCAACAAGCTCCCAGCTCTCGTTACGCTCTTTCTGAATACGCCTGTAGGATTTCAGGGCAACTTGCTGCTCAGCATTTTCATCGATCCAAACGTCCAGGGTTTGAGCGCGGATGCTCATGCGCTGAGTATTGAGCTGGGATAAGGCATCAAGATCAGGGATGCGGACATCGACGACATAACTCAGACTTTGCTGGATCTGGTTCTTGCCATAGATCCCGACTCCACCAACGATCATGGTCACCGTGGCGACAAACAGAAAGCCGGTAAGCAGTTTGGCATTGATGCTAATGTTGTTGAGGCCAATCATCGGTAGTGCTGCCTTGATGGTGTTTCGGTGTTTTGGTGAATGAGGTGGTGATATGGATCGCAGCCTATTGGCTGAGCTGCCCGACCTGGGCCAACAGTTGCTCTCGGTCAAGCTTGATTTGATAGTGCTCGATGCCTGCGGCTTTAGCGCGCGCGAGGTCTTCGTTGCCCGCTAATGAGGTCACGGCAATGATCGGCAGTGCTGCGGTGCGGCTATCGTTTCGAATGCGGCTGGCGAGCTCAAAGCCATTTAAGCGTGGCATTTCGATATCCGTGATCACCACGCGCACAGTGTCGAGTTTGTCCAGCAAGAGCGCCCAAGCCGCTTCGCCGTCGGCTGCGTCCCAGACGTTGTAGCCAGACTCCTCGAGGAATTTTTTCATCTGTGCGCGGAAGAAGTCGGAATCCTCTGCGAGAAGCACGTTGACGCCATCGCCAACCTGTTCCTGGGTGTCTTCGCCTGCTGTCTCATGCCAGTCAGGCTGGACCGCGGTGACCAGTTCGTGCATGTCGGCGATCAAGACGGTTCGCTCTTGGAAGATGGTCGAGCCGGTGATGCCAGGCTGCCGGTGCGTCCGTTGATCGATCGCGGCCTCAGTTTGGACCACGTCGACCGGCAGTGTCCCGAGTAGGCCGACCTCGCGGCCCGCGACGCTTGAGACCAAGACCACGAGATCAGAGGAGGTCTCGATCGAACCAGAGCCGGTGACATCGGCAATGGCCATCAGGGGCAAAGAGCCACCGCGATAGTGCATGGTTCGGCGGTTGCCGAAGTGGTGAATCTGCTCAGGGCGAATGCGCTCGATACGCTGCACCGTGTCGAGCGGCAGGGCGCAGGGCTGATCCGGTGCATTGTGGAACAGGAGCAGCCAATAGACATCGCGCAAGCGTCGGGTCTCGGCTTGGGCCGCCAATTGAGCGGCACGCATTGAGCCCGAGACGGAGGTGACGCCGGCCTTGGCCGACAGGCCAGCGATGTCCAGGATCAAAGCCACCGTACCGTCGCCGAGAATCGTGGCTCCGGAGTATTCGTGCAGGTGCTTCAAGCGACGGCCCAGCGGTTTGACCACCACCTCTTCGGTGTCGTGGAAGGCGCCGACGGCGAGGGCGTAGGATAGGGTTCCGGTCGTGACGATGGCGATTTCAACCGCAGAGGCCGCCGAACGACGACGCTCGCGGCCTTGGCGAGGCAAGACCTGCTCGGCCCTTGAGGATGCAGGCTCAGCAGGCGCGCTGTTCTCCGGCGGCTGCACTGAGACGGTTTGGTCGAGTCCAAGCTTCGGCGCGCGTCGGTCAGCGATGCGAGTGCGTCGATCGATCTCGCGCTGATCGCTACCAGGTACCTGATAGGTTGGCAGGATACCCAGCACATCGGTGAAACGAATCAGTGGCAGGACGCGATCACGGAGCAGCAAGACCTCGCGATCACCGACGATCTCCAAGCGCTTACTGACCTCTTCCGGGCGCAGGCGCAGCAATTCTTCGATATTGGCCTGCGGGATGGCGAATCGCTCCTGCTCCACCGAGACGATCAGCGAGGGGATGATCGCGAGGGTGAGTGGCAGCTTGATGCGAAAGCTGGTGCCCTGACCAAGCTCGGAGTGGATCTCGACCTGCCCGCCGAGTCGGTCGAGGTTGGTCTTGACCACATCCATGCCGACGCCGCGACCTGAGACATCGGTGACCTGCTCAGCGGTCGAAAAGCCAGGCAGGAAGATCAAGGCCTGCTTGTCTGGCATCGACATGCCCTGGATGCTTTCCTGCGCAATCAGCCCTTTGCGCACCGCTGAAGCGGCGAGTGCATCGGGGTCGAGGCCTTTGCCGTCGTCGGCGATCTCGACAATGGCTTGACCAGCCTCGTAGCGGGCCTCGATGCGCAGCTGGCCGATGGGTGGCTTGCCTTTGCGGCGGCGCTCTGGCTCGCTCTCCAAGCCGTGGTCAACCGCGTTGCGCAGCATGTGCGTCAAAGGGTCGGATAGCCCCTCGATCAGGGTCTTGTCCAGGGCTACTTCCTTGCCGATGATCTGCAGAT
Organism: Halochromatium roseum; assembly: GCF_016653315.1. Lineage (GTDB taxonomy): Bacteria > Pseudomonadota > Gammaproteobacteria > Chromatiales > Chromatiaceae > Lamprobacter > Lamprobacter roseus. The sequence goes on from NZ_NHSH01000042.1 coordinate 143,208, forward strand.
CGACCTGTTTGCCGAGCGTCTGCGAGAGATCCCGCACCACCCGAGGAAAGCGGGCGAAGACATTCCCCATCGGCTGCAGCCGAGTCTGCATGATCACATCCTGGAGTTCGGCGGTGATCTGGTTGATGCGTTGATCCACGCTCGAGAGCAACAGGCGATCATCCATTGCCACCGCGGTGCGCAGCTGGTTGCGGCTTAGCACCAGTTCTCCGGCTAGATTCATCAGGTCTTCTAAGAGCTTGACGCTGACTCGGAGGGTGTCGTCTGCGCTCATTTTGGAGCGCTCGGCATCCGCCGTTGGCTCTGGTTTCGACGCCCGCTCGGATGTTGGCACCGGGGGCTGCTGCGCTGCCGGTTGCGCGAGTGCGGTGGGCGTGGGATCAGTGAGCGCTTGGGTGGAAAACGCTCTCTCCGGCGCTGGTGCCAGTGCTGGCCCGAGCAGCTGATGGATGCGGTTCAGGTCAATGTCAGCAAAGAGGTGGCTGATCGGCGCTTTCTCCAGCGGGGTTGCGATCACCAACTGCAGGGGGAGGGGGCGGACCAGGTCATGCTCTAAGGTGCCGACGACTTGGGTATTGACGATGCAGTCGAGCAGCTCAGCACTGTCCCACAGGCTGTCGAAAAAGTGGAAGATGTCGTTGCCCTTGCCTTCAATATCCTCAGCCAGGTCGAACTCCACCAGGTAGATGGAATGGGCATCGCGGACCACTCGATCGACATCGACCTTGGGCAAGCTGAGCGGGCCGAGCGGCGAGTCGAAGATCTGATCCTCGTTGAGCGAGGCCTTTTGCGCTTGGGGCAGATAGGACGACGCTAGGTCGTTTAGGCTCTGCAACAGCGCTGCATTGTCGGCCTGCTCGCTGCTGGCCGGATCATCGAGCATCGTGCGCAGCGTGTCGAAGGCATTCAACAATAGATTGATGACTTCCGCGTTAGGCGTCATCGTATCGCTGCGCAGCATGTCCAAGATGGTCTCGGCCCCGTGCGCTAACTCCTTCACCTGGACCAGGCCGAAAAAGCCGCTACCGCCCTTGATCGAGTGGGCGGCGCGTAAGACCTTGTTGATCAGCTCTTTATCCGCGCTGGCGCCATCCTCCTCGATGGTGAGGAGATCTTCCTCAATGGTAGCAAGATGCTCCTGCGCCTCGTTAATGAACTCTTGTAGCAGCTCATCCATCGTCTGGTTCTCGGTTTTCGGCTGGTCCTGCGTTGACGTGAATCACACAGGATTCATTGTCCGGCGGTGGCGCCGCGTCATGATGAGCATTAGTCCCCTAAGTGCGACCGTTGCCGCGGAGGGGGCGCAGGAGCGCGCAGGAGCCGCAATGATCAGGAGTCACAATGATAGAGCGCCTGTATCGCTGACGAAGTGACCCGTCGCAAAGAGTCTTGAAACGAACGGATAGGAGCTTGAAACGAACGGATAGGTGAGGGTATAGCAGGCTGAGCTGGAGGCTGCTCTTTGGGGGCTCAACGCCAGTCTTCGGGCGTAGTGAGGGTGGCGCTGGGGGTTAAAGAGCGATGAGCGGTCGCTGCAGTCACACTGGACGGATGCGGTACGCGACCGGTACTCCGTTGCCCGGCGCGCAGCAGCGACTGTTTCGGACCGTCCGCGTTTTAGACTGACGACCGCTTTAGCCTGAAGACCTTCGTTCGCCGATCAGTGGCGTGCACGTTCCAGTATCTGAGGTCCGCCGCTTCTTATGAGCCTGCTGGTGCTGAGTCTCCCTGACCCAGACTACCGGATCAAGCGGCTCGCGCTTCCTCGAAGTAGCGTTCGAGATCCTCGTCCGAGTCGTTGCTAGCGGGTTCGGCGTTGAGGCAGCCGGCCAAGCGCATGGTCTTAAGGAGATTAAAGACGGCGCTGGGGACGTTGACCAGGCGAAGCTGCCCCTGTTGCTCGACAGCACTGTTTTTTGCTGCGATCAACAATCCGATGCCAGCAGTGTCGATGACTTGGACCTGTTCTAAATCGACAACCAAATCGGGGCCGTTCGTTGTGAGCGCGTCGCGTAGCCGGCGTTGCAGGACGGGGACAACGGCAGCTGTCAACTCATCAATGACGATGGCCTGGACTGAGCCCGAGGCTTGCACAGGTTGAGGCTGATTCATGAGGATGCTCCTGATCGATGATTGAAAACTGACCGGGTTTGTACAGCCCCGAATCTGAGGTGTAGCCTACATCAGGTAAGCTCGAAGAGATGTAAAGACTTGTTAAGGCGCAGGCTATCCGAGTGCCGTCCCGAGTGCCGTCCCGAGTGCCGTCCTTGAAGCAGACCTTGTGGTTGAGGTTCCTTCGCGACCCTAGTGCCAAGAAACTGAGTGCCAAGAAACTGAGTGCTGAGAAACTTGGCGCCGAGAAAGTTGCAGCCGTGGCGGCATACTGAACGCTGCCAGCGTACAATCGCGGACCATTGATCAGTCCATTGATCAGTCCATTGATCACCCCATCGACCATCCACTCAGCCGAGGGAGTCCGACAGATGGCACTCGTAAGCTCAACCCCCGCGTGGCAGGCACTGCAACAGCACTGGCAGCAGATGCGCTCGCAGCACATGCGCGATCTGTTCGCTGATGATCCAGCGCGTGCCGAGCGGATGACCGCGGATGCGGCGGGTCTGCACCTGGATTTCTCCAAGCAGATCGCCACCGAGGAGACGTTGCGGCTGCTGTTCGATCTGGCCCGAGCCGTTGACCTTGAGCACTGGCGTGAGCAGATGTTCACCGGCGAGCACATCAACCTCAGCGAAGACCGCGCTGTGTTGCACACCGCTTTGCGCAATCGCAGCGACCTGCGCACGCTGGTCGACGGCGAGGACGTGATGCCCGCGGTCGATCAGGTGCTCGCGCGGGTGCAAGATTTCAGCGAGCGGGTGCGCTCCGGCGAGTGGAAGGGGCATACCGGCCAGGCGATCACCGATGTGGTCAACATCGGTATCGGCGGCTCGAACCTGGGGCCGAAGATGGTCTGCGAGGCGCTCAAGCCGTATCAGTCCGCGCAGCTGCGCCCGCACTTCGTCTCCAATGTCGATGGCACTCATCTGACCGAGACCCTGCGTGGTCTGAGCCCGGAGACGACGCTCTTCATCGTCGCCTCCAAGACCTTCACCACCCAAGAGACCATGACCAACGCCCAGAGCGCGCGGCGCTGGTTGGTCGATGCGTTGGGTGACGATGGCGCGGTGCGTAATCACTTCGTCGCCGTCTCCACCAACACGGAGAAGGTCGCCGAGTTTGGCATCGATACTGATCAGATGTTCGAATTCTGGGATTGGGTCGGCGGGCGCTATTCGCTCTGGTCGGCGATCGGGCTACCGATCGCGCTGGCGGTGGGCTTCGATCGTTTCGCCGAGCTGTTGGCTGGCGCCCATGAGATGGATGTACATTTCCGCTCGGCGCCGTTGGAGCGGAACCTGCCGGTGATCATGGGCCTGCTCGGGATCTGGTATGTCGATTTTGCTGGTGCCAAGACCCAAGCGATCCTGCCCTATGATCAGTCCCTGCAATACTTCCCGGCCTATTTTCAACAGGGCGACATGGAGAGCAACGGCAAGCACGTCACCCGCGACGGCCAGCCGGTCGACTACAATACTGGTCCGGTGGTCTGGGGGCAGCCCGGCACCGATGGCCAGCACGCGTTCTACCAGCTGATCCATCAGGGCACCGAGCTGATCCCCTGTGACTTCATCGCGCCGATCAAGAGCCATAACCCGCTCGGCCGGCATCACGAGCTGCTGATCGCCAACTGCCTGGCGCAGACCGAGGCCCTGATGCGTGGGCGCACGCTGCAGGAGGCGAAGGACGAGATGATGGCGTCTGGACTGTCAGAGACCGAGGCCGAGCGGTTGGCGCCGCACCGTCAATTCGACGGCAACCGGCCGACGACCACGATCCTGATGGAACAGCTCACGCCGCACAGCTTGGGCGCGCTGATTGCGCTCTACGAGCACAAGATCTTCACCCAAGGCATCGTTTGGGGGATCAACTCGTTTGATCAGTGGGGCGTCGAGCTGGGCAAGAAGCTCGCCAACGTGATTATCGGCGAGCTTGAAGCAGGTGAGATCACCGCGACGCATGACGCCTCGACCGAGGCCCTACTGCAGTATTTCCTGGCGCGCCGCCAAGGCCAGAGCGAAGATGGGTTGTGCTTGCCGTAACGCGCATCGGCACTGAGCTGGAAGCGGCGGTCTCGAAGCGCCCCGCGCGAATCGCACGCCGACCGAATTTGACTGTACGACCGGATTTGACTGTAACGAGGATTAGGATCGATGACCGAAGAGAGCGACTTCAATTACCTCCGCCACTCGCCGCTGACGACCGGGCTGACGGATGATCAGGTGCAGGTACTGGCTGGCATTGCCTATTGCCGACGGCTTGCCGACCAGCAGCTGCTGATCGCCGAGGGCCATGTCGAGGACAGCCTACACATCATCGCTGAGGGCGCCATTGCCGTGACCCGCGACCTGGGCAAGGGCGAGTTCACGACCATCCACGTCCTGCGCACGGGTGATCTCGCCGGTGAGATGGGGTTCATCAGCGGGCAGCCGCATACCGCCACGCTACGCTCGCTCGGGCGCACCCAAGTGTGCAGTCTTGAGCGCGAGGCCTTTGAAGGCCTGATCGACAAAGACCCTTGGTTGGTCTATCGGGTGATGTGCAACATCATCCAGGTCAGCCAAGATATCCTGCGTCGGATGAATGCCCAGTACGTGGAGCTGACCAAGTACGTGCATCGCTCGCACGCGGTGTTCTAGCTGCAGGCAACCTAATCTTCCACCACCCGAAAGCCGAGGCCACCGTACATCTTGTCCGGTAAGGCTCCGCTGCGCGCAGCGGAGGCGATCTGTCTCGGCCCACTATGCCACGCGCCGCCGCGGATTGATCGGAATCCGGCATGGCCTGCGCTCGCGCAGCGTTGCTCGATGCCGTCAAACTCGCCGCTGTATACCGAGCAGGTCCATTCCCAGACGTTGCCCAACATGTCATGGAGTCCCCAGGCATTGGGCTTGAAGCCTCCGACAGGAGCGGTCGTGGCGTAACCGTCGTCACAGGCATGATGGGGCGACGATAGCCCGTTCTCGCGCCGCGAGACCTGGTCATGCACATTGGCGTATGTGCAGGCTTCGTTGGGGGCGTTGCCCCAGAAGCGCGTCGTCTCGGTCCCCGCGCGCGCGGCATATTCCCACTCGGCCTCGGTCGGCAAGCGATAGCCGCGGCCGGTCTGCTCAGCCAGCCAGGCGGCATAGGCCGTAGCGTCCTCCCAGCTGACGTTGATGACGGGCCGATGCGCTCGCCCCCAGCCTTCATCATCCGGTGCATCACGACCGGTGGCGCGCGCGAACAGGTCGTATTGTGAAAAGGTGATCTCGTGTCTGGCGATCTTGAACGCATCGACGCAGACCTGTTGTGAGCGACTGGCCCTCTTGCTGGCCCTGCCCATCGGGTGACTCATTTCGAAGCAACCTGCTGCAAGCGCCACCATCTCGGGCTCGTTGGCAAAGCGGCGCCTCTGCGCGGTCAATTGAGCCAGGCGGTTTTCGGCTGGCTCGCGGTGCCAACAGCCGGTGGCATCGCACTGATCCAGGTAGCTCCGATAGGCAGTTTCGGTGTCGGCGCGTTTGGCGCGTTCAAACGCGGTTCGGTCGAGCGCCTCCGTGAGCTGCTCGATCTGCTGCTCAAGCTCGGTTGCGCGTGCCACCTGTTCGGCCGCTTCGCGCGCGAGTATTGATTGCTGTTCCAAGCGTGCGGACCTGCTCTGCAAGGCGTCGAGCTGTTGTTCCGCCTGTGCCCGAAAGCGGCAGCCGTGTGTGGCACAGCGGTCGAGATAGATTTGGTAGGCGGTTTTCGTATCGGCGCGGATCGCTTGGCTGTAGGCATCCAGGTCGGCTGCCCTGCGCTGCAGTTGTGCCGTTTGCGCGGCTTGGGCGGCGGAGTGATGCAGCGCAGCGATCCGCGCCTCGGCCGCGCCACGATAGGCACAGCTGTGCGTCTCGCAGCGTTCAAGATAGGTCTGGTAAGCAGCCTCGGTATCCTCGCTCTCAGCACGTGCGAAGGCGGAGCGATCGAGCGCTGCGCGCAGCGGCGCTGGCTCGGTATCGGCGAGGCGCGAGTCCAGCCAGCGCCAGTTCGTCAAGGGCCAGGGTTTACCCGCGAGCCACCAGCCGCCTAGGAACAGGCCAGCGGCCAAGAGTCCGACGCTGACGAGGCTAAGCAGGATCGGGTGCCTCCAAGCGCCGCGACGCTTCAGGGTCTGACGGCCGCTACGATTGCGCGGATGACTGAGCTGATCCTTTGGGCGAGGCTGAAGCAGAGGATACCGAGCCGCTATCGATTGCCGATCTGCCTGGTCCGACTGGTCCGACTGGTCGGTCTGTTGAGAGGATGAAACTGGGCCTGGCTTCGTTCGGCGCATCGTCACCATGGGTCAACCCGCGAAGGCATCATGTTTGGCTCCGCAGACCCGGTGAGTGTCTTTACACATCTGAGTATCTTGACCCATCGTCCAATGGGCGGGTTCGGCATCTGTGCGGCTATCGTCGTTGATAATGCGCTCTGTGCGGTATGAGGTTGCGAATGCCGCCTCTGGGATTGTCGACATCGCCTCGATAGCGGGGCAAGATGATCAGATGCAGGTGGTCGATGCTTCTGCCTGCTGCCCGTCCGTCGTTGTTGCCGACGGTATAGGCGTCGGGTTTGCGGCCGATGAAATCCAGGCGCAGGATGGCTTCGATGTGATCTTTGGGGCGATCTTTCAGGTCGTCTCGCCTGAGCATCTCTTGATAGAGGTCGGTCAGGTCGGTTGTTTCAATGACGCGCTTGACTCCGCGAATCGCATCGAAATAGTCCGCCTGCTCTGCGTCATTCAGGCTAAAGATGGACTCGACATGCCTTTTCGGGATCACTAAGGCGTGACCGGGGTTTGCAGGATGAGCGTCAAAGATGCCAAGAAATGATCGGTTCTCGAAGATGAAAGGGTCGGCTGCGCCGCGCGAAACCTTGCAAAAATAGCAGTCTTTTTCCTGAGAGGGAGTGGTCATAGCAGTCAATCTATACGAGTGCGGTTCTGAAGCTTCATGAGCCCGGTTCTGAGACTTCGCGCAGGCTTAGGGCGGAGAGGGCAGCGGCGATGGAGACGATGCCGAGCGCTAGGATGACGAAGGCGGTGCCGTAGAGATCGCCGAGTAGGCCGATCAGGCCACCGGCGAGCATCGCGACGCCAATCACGGTGTTGCTGACGGCGACCATGGAGGCCCGGGTTTCGCTGCTGGCCATGTCGACCAGGTAGACCTTGCGCCCAAGTCTGACCCCGGCGTGGGCGATACCCAGCACCAGAAAGAGTGCCGCGAATCCGAGCCCGGACAGCCAGTTGGGGTTGAACTGCACCAAGGCCCAGGTCAGGATGCCGAGCAGGCCAGCGAGGGCGGCTGCGGCGACCATCACCAGCCGCGCCGATCGATCGCTGAAGCGGCCCCAGAGTGGCGCGCTGATGCTGTTGGCGAGCCCGCTGGCGATGATCAGCAGGCCGAGCGCGCCAAGATCGCTGCCGCTTTCCTGCTGGGCCAGGAGCACGTAGAAGGGTGGTGCGAGCGCGACGCTCAGGAGCGCGGTGCGAACCAGCACGAAGTGACGAAACAGCGCGTCGGAACCAAGCAGGCCGATGCTCTCGAGCGCCGCGGCGAGGGCATTGCCGCCGCCTGCAGTGGCTCCAGGCTGCTCACGGATCAGCACGAAGACAGCGGCCGCCAGCACGAAGAGGAGCGCCGCGCCGCCGAGCAAGAGCACGAAGAGGATGTCGTCGGTGGCGCCATTGCCAAGCAGCTTGAGATAAAGGCCGAGCGCCAAGGTCAGGGCGCCGGCGATGCCGGCTGAGAGTCCCATTAGGTTGCCACGCCGCGCCTTGGAGACGGTCTTGCCGAGCACATCCTTGGCCGAGACCGAGCAGAGCCCACGCGCAAGACTGAAGACGATGAGCAGTCCAACGATCAGCCAGCCAGCGAGGGCACCGGTGGTGGTTGCCGCGGCCACTGCCATCAGCCCGAGCGCGATGGCCGATGCCAGGGAGCCGATGATCCAGACCCACTTGCGCACTGGAAGGCGACGGATATAGGCCGCAACTGCGAGTTGAGGGACGAGCACCCCGGCCTCGCGGATCGGCACCAGGAGTCCGACAATCAATGCCGGGGCTCCGAGCCAGCCGATGAGCCAGGGCAGCACCAGCTTGGCGCTGGCTAGCTCGTCAGCGACCTTGGTCAGCAGGTTGGCGAGTAGATAGGCGAAGAAGTTGCGCGGCTGGTCGTGACAGGATGCGCTCGGGATATCCTTGCAGACGCGCGCATCCTCGTCTCCTGTGACCAGATCATAGAGGCTGTCGAGGCGTGAGCGTGGCTGCTTGGAATGGGTCGAGCCTGGTGTCGAGTCGATGGCCTGTGGATTCATCGGGTTCAGTGCCTTGCGGTACGGCGGAAGACATCCTCATGGTCTGAGCTCGGGCGCTCATCAAAGGAACTCAACCGGTTAAACTGGGGTCGCAGTGCCCATCATCCGAGACTGGTCACCGTGAAACAAGCGCTCCATCGCTAGGGGTGAGGCGCCAAGAACCTCAGCGGAGGTGCAACCATGGTCAAAGCGCAAGTCAGGATCGAGATCGAACGCTCTCCAGAGTCGGTTTACCGCTTTATTGCCGAAGACTTTGCGCAGAATTACCCGCGCTGGTCGCCTGAGGTCAAGGAGCTGAAGATCGCGACCGAGGGTCCGTTGCGGGTCGGCAGTGTTGGCCGGCAAGTCCGTGTCGACCAGGGCCGGCGCACCGAGTCCCTTTTCCGGATCACGCAGATGCAGCCGGCGGCAAGGTTGACCTTCGAGAGTCAGTCACCGAGCTTTCTTGTCGATTATCGCTTTGTTCCAAATCAGGATGACGGCACCCAGCTGACCTTCACCTTTGAGCTGAGGCGCTTGGATTTGATGATGCGGCCGTTCGAAAAACTGATCCGACGCGCGGTTCAGGACGGTGCGCGACGCACCGTGCAGAATCTGAAACGCCTCATCGAGGCTGAGCAAGAGCCGGCCGCAGCCTGAGGATGCCTGTAAGCCCGTCGTTCATCTTGGGATGCAGCGTTTGCTTCAGGATGCCTGCTCACCAGGGCGCGGCAACGGAATGATCTGCTTGTTGCGGTAGACGTTGATGCGGTTCCGGCCAATGGCTTTGGCCGCGTACAGGGCCTGATCAGCATGAACCAGCAGCATATCGTAGCGCGCATGCTCCTCAGAACGCTGCGCGACGCCGAGACTGATGGTCACCTTGATGGTCTCTGCTTCGACGCTCATCGCTAAGGCCGCAACCCGGCGCCGGAGCCGCTCGGCATTCAGGACCAGTTGCTTAAAGGTGCTGCTCGTACTCAGGAACAGGAATTCCTCACCACCCATGCGGTAAACGCTGTCGTGCTGGCTGAGATCCAGTTTCAGCGTTGCCGCTACGTCGACCAAGACCTTGTCGCCCGCCGCATGCCCAAAGGTATCGTTGATGCGCTTGAAGTGGTCGATATCGATCATGATCACCGACATCGGTCGCTCTGGATGAGCCTCTTGATGCCAGGCCTGTTCCATGGCGTCGAGGGCCGAGCGCCGATTGGGCAATCCGGTGAGCTGATCGGTGAGGGAGAGCACCTCAGCGCGCCGCTGGCTCATCGCTAACTGGTTGGCGATGCGACGCAGTTCGACACGATCCTTTTGGTACTGGAGATGCGCGTCCGCGGATCGGCGCACCGCCTCGAGGCGCGCGTCAAGCTCTTGTGATGACAGGTCAGTTCGCATGTAGGCGGCATCGATACCCGCACGAAATGCCTCGGCGATCCGATCGCGCTCATGGTCTCCGAACAGTGCCATGATGTAGATCGCTCGCCCCCACTCGGTCGAACGGATCAGCCGGCAGAGCTTTTCGCGTTTCGCATGCAGCTCAGCGTGACCGTAGTCGTCCATGATCAGCAAATGTGGCCTCATCTCGACTAACAGCCGCAGCATTTCTTTCTGATCCTCAAACACCCAGGCGACCACGTTGAGCTCGTCGAAGAGCTTGTTCAGCGGATGTTGCTTGCCGGTGCGACTGATCAGCACGACGTTGAGGGCTGAGTCGATCGCCGCTTGGACGATGTGCGATTGATCTGCTTGTGGCTCTTTGAGCTCGACCCTATTGGGTGTCTCGCCTGGAGAGCCGGAGGGTAGGCGGCCTTCTGGGGCGGGTAACCGGAGCAGCTTTGACCAGTCTTCCCACTCAGTCACGCTCTCATCGAGCACCTCGCCGATCTGGGCGGCGGTGAGTCCGAAACGGCGCACCTGTGGCCAGGTTGTCAGGCGTTTCTGGGTGATCTCCGCTCCCACTCGCAGCACCGAGTCGGAGAGGCGAAACCCGAGATGGAAAAGCTGAGTGAGCTTGTATTCGGGCGACTTTTCGGCGAAACCAGACGCCTCTGGACGTTCATGAAAGCGGGCTGGTTCCGCTAGCTCTTCGGCAACCCCGAAATCCAACAGCATCTCGAGTGAGAGCTCATTATGATCGAAGCCGAACTGATCGCACTCTGCCGCGGTGAGGTTCTCTGGCTGGCTATCGAGCAGACTGGAATATTCGTCGGGATAGATGGTTGCGAAGGCGAGCAAACCGATGCGCATCATCAGCGCGCAGGAAAAGAGATTATCTGGTGGCGCTAGGGCGGTTTGTTGACCAAGCCCTCTGCAAATCAGCGCCGTGAGTACGCACTGCAACCAAAACTTGTTGTAGTCGAATGACTTGCAATGATCATCAAGATATTGATCGATCAGAGAAAACGCCACTGCAAGCTGCCCAACCGTCTTCATGCCCACCTTGACAATGGCCGCTGGGATAGAACTCACCTTGGTGAACGTGCCCATGGCAGCGGAATTGGCGAGTCTCAATAACCGCCCGGAGAGGGCAGGATCGGACTTGACCAGCTGCGAGAGCTGCTCGACGCTGGTCTGCTCGTCTTCCCAAAGCTCCATGATCGCCAGTGCGACCCCGTTGGGACTCGGCAGTTTCTGAGCGGCATTGTCGAGGAGTGTTCTCGGTGAGCTCAACGCAAAATGTCCTGCGGTAGCATGGGCGCCCTAACGCCTGAGTTCTAAGTCCCTGAGCCGCTCGGCGACGGGTGCCGAGGACCAGTCGATCGGGTTTGGGCTAAAGAAGGCCTTGTCCGATGTCCTGCCGGATGGCTTGGCCCTGGGGTGCTGCGATGATAGAGCCGCCATAACAGCCAGGCGATGAGTAGCAGCCCAAACGTGCCGATGATCCAAGGAAAATAGGCGACCAACCAGGGTTGCTGGGGCACTGATGCCACTGGCGCTTGGCTGCTGTTTGTGTCTGGCTGGCTGTCGGCCGCGTCACGACGCCAGTCTGGGGCGGGACGGCGCGAGGCTGATTCGAACGCTGCGACCTGAAGCTGCCATTCAGGCGTGCTTGCCTGCTGCCAGCGCTGGGTGTCGACATCCCACCAGTCGAGGGTGACGGCGGGCAGTTGGTAGAGGCCAGGCTCGGTGCTGCTGAGGGTGATACGCTCGGTTCGATATCCGGTTACTCCTTGAGGTTCGCGCTTGTTCCAGAGTCTTGGTGCGTCTTTGCGCACCTCTAGCTGCAAGGGGATTGGGGGGCGAATCGGCGGCAGATCTTCGGCGCGTAGCCCAACGGCCTCGATGGTCAGCATGCGCTCGATCACCTGGCCGGGGGCCAAACGCACGGCGCTTGCGCCAGCCTCGTTCAGACTCAGCGCTGTTGCTGGCAGCCAGGGACTGTCCGCAGCGACATCCGCTGGTCGCGGTGGCACCGGCCTGACCTCGATGCTGAGGGCCTTAGAACGAAGTGCCTCGGGTGCGTCAGTGCCGGGGCGCCAGGCTGAATAGACCGAGGGAGGGATCTCGAGACGGCCGGTGCTGCGAGGAAACAGCGCATAGCGACGTTCGTAGATCCAGCGCTCGTGCAGGCCGTCTATACCGTTGCTGTTGCTACTCCTAGCGTTGCTGCTGCTATCACTGCTGCCACTGCTGCTTTCGGAACTCGCGCTGTCTTTGGCGCGATCAGTATCGCCAGCACGCTTGGTGCTGCTGGCATGGCGAGCGATTCGGCGGTCTTCTCCCAAGATCAGGAGGTCAACAGCGTCGAGGTTCGGCGGGATCAGCCGACCTGGTGGTAACGGGCCGTTACCGATGACGAGAACGCGCAGGACGATCTGCTGACCGACCACTGTTTGCTGTCGGTCGGTGCTGGCTTCGACTTGGATCTGCTCAGCCAGCGGCGCGGTTTTGTTGATGGCCTGGGGGGCTGCGGCCGGGGCATCTGGGGCGGCGGTTGGTGTTGGTAACCCTTGTGCGGTCGTCGCTGTGGCCCAGCACATCAACAACGCAGCGATTGATCGCGCTGCCGAACGCCACCTGGTCGACCGGAGCTTCATGCGTCGGATAGAGTCTCATCGCTGCGCCGCCTAGCAGCTGTGGTTGGCGATGGCGCCAACGGTCGGCCGAAGGTCTCAGCGTAGTCGTTCGCGTAGGGGGCGAGTGCCCGGTAGACATGCGCGGGCACGATGCGCTGCTCGAAGCGGCCGAAACGCTCGCGCACATGCTGCAGGTTGCGGAACAGCTTCATCTCGATGATGGCGCGGGCGAACTCGAGTCCGCGCGGTCCCCGGTTGCGCTGCAGCCAGGCGATCAGCATGCGGATCGGCTTCGGTGGCTTGCCGGGTGGATTGGCCAGCATCTGCAGGTAGCGCGGCATACCGCGGCGGCGATCGCCGGCGCTGCTTGCGGGCTTGAATTCGAGGTCGGGTCGGAGCATCTCCAACAGCGCCTCACCGCGCTCGGTCCGTGCCAGTACCCACTGCCAGCTGAGCGGTGCGCCCATGTAGCCGATGGTGATGTCGGCGAGGCTGTTGGGATAGTCGAAGCAGGACAGGCAGGCCGAGGGGAAGACGCCGTCGAGTTTGTCCATCGGGAAGTCGATGAAGTTGAGCTGCTCGATCTGGCCGTCCTCATGGCGCATCTTCAGGCTGTAGTCCTGCATGAACTCGTAGTGGACGATGGTCTGCGGCGATTTGGAGACCTGATCCAAGAAATAGACCAGATCCGGATAGGCGACGTTGTCGCTGCAGGGGATGCCGATCACGTCGAGCCGCTCCAGGCCAAGTTCGGTCTCGAGCTGTGGCTGGGCTGCGCGCAGCATGTGCACCTGGCAGCTGGTGCCGATGAAGGCGAGGCGCTTGACGCCGCTGGCGCGCACCTCATCGAGCAGTGCGAGGTTGGGCGAGAGGGCCGGTTTATTGCCGGCACTGGCGCGCACCTCATTCGGCGTGCGGGCGAGGATCGGGCGCGGGGCAAAGCGGGTGCCGGGCATGGTGGCAGCGGTGATCACCGCCTCGACCTCGCCGCGTTCGAGCAGCCGTGCCCCGAGCGTGGTGACCATGCCTGACCACTGTGCGCCCGGCACCGGCGGTTTCATGCGCGCGATCTGCATGTCGCGATAGACGCCGAAGCGCAGTTCGTCGCCGTCGCGGCGGTGACGCCCAAACAGCCGTTGCTCGATGGCCTCGGTCTGGTTGCGCACGAAGACGCAGGTGCGCGCCATCTCGGGTTTCAGGAAGCTGTCGCAGAGTCCGCAGTCGCTGCACAACTTCGGCCGCCCGGCCAGGCGCGCATCACGGCTGAGCAGCGTCGTCTCGCGCAGGCCTTTGGAGGGGCCGTCGCCTAGCAGTTCAGGGTCGAGGTCTTGGAAGGCGGCAGCGGGCTGTTCAGACATTGCAGAGAGGGCGATGGTCAGAGCGGTGATAAAGGGTGCCTTGTTGTACCCCCGAGACGCTGCGTCTGAGTATGCGTTAAGTCAGCCCAAGCGCGCATCCACGTTTTCACCAGTCACTCACTACTCACCACTCGTCTGTCATTCGGCAATCGGCACCAGCTGTTCAATCAGCAGTTGCGGGCTGCGCAGGCCGCGGTAGTCGTTCACATCAAGGCGGTAGGCGATCTGGGCGCGGGTGGCTCCGCGCGGATGCTGATCAGCGAGGTTGAAGCCGATGGCCTCGAGCGGTGGGCCTTGGGCCGGGCGCACGCGGAGCTTGAGATGGCGGTCTTTGAGCAGGCGCGGGGCGCTGATCTCGAACAGGCCGTCGAACAGCGGCTCGCTGAAACCCTTGCCCCAAGGCGCGGCCAGGCGTAGGGCCTCGGCAGTAGGTAGGGTGAGCAGTGCTGGGCCGAGGGCACCGTCGGAGTGCAGCACTGGGATGGTTGGCTCGGGTCCGAGTGCTTCGCTGACCGCGTCGGCAAAGGCCTGCTTGAAGGGCTCGAGTGCTTCACGCGGGAGACTCAGGCCGGCGGCCATGGCATGTCCGCCGAAGCGGGTGATGAGTCCGGGATGGGCATGATCAACAGCGGCCAGGCAGTCGCGCAGATGCAGCCCCTCAATGGAGCGCGCGGAGCCCTTGAGCAGGCCGTCGCCGCCGACAGCAAAGGCGATCACCGGGCGTTGGCAACGCTCGCGCACGCGCGCGGCGAGGATGCCGACGACGCCCTCGTGCCAGTCCTCAGCGAACAGGCAGAGGCCGGCCTCGAGTCCGCCTTTGCGGCGTCCGCCTGCGCGCGTGGCGCTCGCTCGCTCCGAGTGTTCAGCTGCAGGCCGATCAGCATGCCTAGCGCCGGCGCCATCGGCGCTCCCGGCGTCGGCGTTTGCTTCGCTTGCATGCTTTGCATCGGCATTCGCTGCATCGGCGTCGCCCGTCTCGACAGCGAGCATTGCGTCCTGCTCGGCGAGGATCTCGGCGATGAGACGCGCGGCGTCGAGGCCCATGCTGTGGGTGAGGGCGCGGCGTTCTTGGTTGAGGGCCTGCAGCCGCTGGGCAAGGCGCATCGCCTCGATTGGCTTATCGGTGACCAGGCAGGCGATGCCGGCACTCATGTCCTCGAGACGACCGGCGGCATTCAGGCGCGGTGCGGCGGCAAAGCCGAGATCACGGGCGCTCGTGCGCGTTAGATCGACACCAGCGATCTCGAGCAGCGCGCGCAGACCCGGTCGGCAATGCCCGGCGCGGATGCGGCGGAGACCCTGCTCGACCAGGATGCGGTTATTGGCATCGAGCGTCACCACATCGGCGACGGTGCCAAGGGCGACTAGGTCAAGCAGTTCAGCAAGATTGGGCTCGCTGCGATGTCCCTGGAACCAGCCACGACGCCGCAGTTCAGCACGGGTGGCGATGAGCAGGTAGAACATGACCCCAACCCCGGCCAGGTGCTTGCTGGGGAAGGGGCAGCCGGGCTGATTGGGGTTGACCAAGGCGGCGGCCTCGGGCAGCTCGGGGCCGGGCAGGTGGTGGTCGGTGATCAATACCGGCAGACCGAGTTCGCGGGCGCGTGCCACGCCGGCATGGCTGGCGATGCCATTGTCGACGGTGATGAGTAGATCGGGCCGGCGCTCGGCGGCGATATCCACCACGGCGGGGCTGAGTCCGTAGCCTTGGGCGAAGCGGCTCGGCACAAGAAAATCGAGCGGACCGGCGCCGAGCGCGCGCAGGCCGAGCAGGGCCACCGCGGTGCCAGTGGCACCATCGGCATCGTAATCGCCGACGATGAGCAGTGGGCGCTGGGCTTGGATGTGATCGGCCAGCAAGGCGGCAGCGGGATCGACGCCGAGCAGTTGGCTGACCGGATGCAGGGCGCTGAGGCGATGATCCAGGCCGCCGTCGAGCCCGCGATGGCGATAGAGCCGTGTGAGCAGATCGTCGAGCCGATGCAGGGGTTGTTCGGCCCCTGGCGGACGTTGAATCGGGCGAATTGCAACCTGGGGTGAGGTCGGCGTTGTGCCGGCCCGCTGGCTAGGGCTGCGAGTGGGTTTGGGCCTAGTGGGATTGGACGACGGGTTGGAAGCTGACATTGGTTGAGAAGACTAGCATGAAGCTAGCATGAAGCGTTCGGTGACTCGAAGCTGTCGAGATTTATAGATAGAGCTACCGCGCGCTGTAGCTGCCATGATGGTATTGCAGCTTGCACCTCAGCAATCGAGTAGCCATGTCAGGCAGATGTATTTATGCCGATTTCGACCCTTGC
>NZ_NHSH01000043.1 GCF_016653315.1 Halochromatium roseum
GATGGCCAGTCCTTGCCGGTTCGGGACTTGCACCCGTCGGGTCACTGTAAGAGGTTTCCGATTGCTCAAATCCTATGGCGTTCTTCCTCCTCTTCCAGGCTTTGCCTGGCGCAACCAAAGTCGAGTATGAAGATACCGAGCGGCCCAACCACTTTATCGAGTTGTTCTACGTTGAGTCGTGGCTGGAGCACCTGCGACAGCACGCACGGGTCACCGATGACGATCGCGCCCTGCAAGATCGCATTCGCGGCCTGCTGGCGGAGGGTAGCACCCCCCGTGTTTCGCATTATGTAGCGCCGATTGGGCGGGCAGCGCTTGACGTCGCGGTCAACCACAATGCCAGTGAGGCGGAACGATGAAAATTCGCGTTAGCCTCTTGGATAACAGTCCTGGTCTGAGCCATCCGCGATAGAGACACCGCCGAGGAATCGCGACACTCTGCCAGTCTTGATGCAACGCGTCGATGGTATTCACACCGATATTTCGCCCCATTTGCAGGCGTGCCTGCTTCCCCCCCGTCCACTCACTACGAACGTGACCTAAGATGAATAATCCGAAACTCGAAGTTCATCACCGGCAGCGAGCTCGTGATCGATGGCGGTTATACCGCGCGCTGAGCACAGGGATCTCTACCCGTGCTGGAACCGGTCGCAAAGGAGGAGTCGTGAGCGATCGAGGCGATGCGATACTTGGTGCGCAAGGTCGGCGGAAGCGATCAGCTGGCGGCGATTCGTTCGGCGACTGGGATGTGAAGGTACGTTTCCGCCTCAGGCCGCCTGGCGCGGCTTTGCGCTCAGGCGCAAATCAACGTGGATATTGGCATAAGGGCAGAGCACACCACCGCGCTCAGTGCGCTCCACCAATCCCAGTTGCGCGAGCGCCGTCACATCCTCATGCACCCGCTTCACGTCACGCCCAAGGCGACGGGCGAGCTCGCGAACGGACAACGCCCCAGTGCCCATCAGCGCCTGCACCAAGGACCAGCGCCGTTCCGTCAAACGGCCAAAGAGTAGGTCGGCAGACTCGAAATTCAGCGTCTCGCCTTGATAGCTCTCGGCCTGCGCGAGGGCGCCTGCCGTACGCAACGCCGCACGCCAATCCGCATTGAGCGTGATTCTTAGTGTTCGCTTCTCCATCGTTCGACCTCTGTCATCAGATCCTCGATCAGCTGATCGACGCCTGTAAATTGGTACGGCTGTTCCTGCCCCTGGCGGTGGCAATGATCGCCCTTGCCGCGCTCGTTATCGAAGCCAATCACCCGTTCGCCGTTGACCACAAACACCGCCCGGTATTTATAGCGGTGTATGCAAGGTGGCACCGCTGCTGGTAGACGCCAGATCACCAGCTCAAGGATTCCGCCCTCTGGCGTGATGTCTTTGAAACTCGTGATGAGCGTGGCCTTCATGTTGGCAACAATGCCAACGCAAGCGGCCGTTGTCAATAACGTCAACGAATTGAAAATCGCGGCATGACGCGGTCGGGGATCGAGCTTCGCGATAGAGCTCTCCCGGCGGGGTGTTGGATTGATGGAGTCAAGCCATCGTCAGGGGAAGCGGCCCGGCTCCCCAGGCGATAAACCCACTGCGCTCCGTTCAGCGATGAGCGCCAGCCAACCCATGGAGACTGTTCCCGGCGAACAGCTCGGCGGCCTCGCCTAGCGTCTCCGAGAGCGTCGGATGGGGATGAATGGCGAGCGTCAGATCCTCAGCGAGCGCGCCCATCTCAATCGCCAGCACCGCCTCGGCGATCAGCCCTTCGGCGCCTCGCCCGACAAGGCCGGCGCCAAGCAAGCGCCCGCTGTCCGGGTCCATGATGAGCTTGGTCAGACCGGCCTCGGCGCCCAGGCTTAGCGCCCGGCCCGAGCCCCGCCAAGGAAAGCGGGTGACGCTGACCTGGCGCCCTTGCTGCTCGGCCTCGGCCTCGCTCAGGCCGCACCAGGCGATCTGCGGATCGGTGTAGATCACCGCCGGGATGGCCCGGGCATCGAAGGCGGCCGGCCGCCCAGCGATCATCTCAGCCGCCACCCTGCCCTCGTGCATAGCCTCATGCGCGAGCTGCTGACCGCCGGCGGCATCGCCAATGGCGAAGATCCCTTGCGTGCTGGTGCCGCGTTCGGCATCGACCTTGATGAAGCCTTGGTCATCGGTCTCGATGCCGGCCTCGTCGAGTCCGAGGTCATCGGTGTTCGGGCGGCGCCCGATCGCCACCAGCACCCGCTCGAATGACTGCTCGCGCGAGCCATCGGCGTCCTCGAGCCGAACGCTCACCTGGTCCTCGTGCTCATACGCTCAACGGTGCCGGTATAGGGTGAGGGGATCTCGGTGGTCGCCTTATCGGTCTCGGCGGCGAGCACCGTCTCACCTTCTTCAATCTGGTCGCCCACGGCGACATTGATCTCGACGGTAGTGCTCTACATGTGTTTCTCACACGGCAAGGCCGAACTCATATCGATTGATAAAAAGCCCAATGACAGTATCGTGCATGACGTCGAGTTTGGAAAAACAGATGGTTTTCCGTGCCAGGCGTTTAATACGTGTTCTGAGCGTAAGATGCTTGCGTTCAATTTTTTGTGTATTGGCCTTACCAGTCACTTGCT
>NZ_NHSH01000044.1 GCF_016653315.1 Halochromatium roseum
AGCAAGTGACTGGTAAGGCCAATACACAAAAAATTGAACGCAAGCATCTTACGCTCAGAACACGTATTAAACGCCTGGCACGGAAAACCATCTGTTTTTCCAAACTCGACGTCATGCACGATACTGTCATTGGGCTTTTTATCAATCGATATGAGTTCGGCCTTGCCGTGTGAGAAACACATGTAGAGCACTACCCGCAATCTGTTGGAGGCGCGCATTCGTGAACTACGCAGGGAAGCAGTTGGTAAAGCCTTTCAGCAGACGCTGTTCGGTGATGAGACTGCGTCACGCGTTACCGTCACCGATCAGTATGCCTTCGAGTTTCACGCCCAAGCCTATGCACCCAGCCACGACTACGATGGCCGCTTCGGACAGTTCGACTTTCGCAATCATTTCTATGGCCGCATCGGGGATTTCGACAGCAAGGAAGAATTTGAATGCGCCTGCTGGCTGGACATACAGGCTCAACAAGGACGCCTCCAGTTCTGGGTACGCAACCTCGTTCGGCGCGAAGGTAGCTCGTTTTTCCTGCAGAAGGCTGATGGGCGCTTCTACCCGGACTTTCTGTGCCAACTACCCGGAACCGTCGATAAGCCAGGACCGGTTCTCGCGGTCGAATACAAGGGCGCAGACCGCTGGACTGCTGCGGAGGATGACCGCCTGATCGGCGGCCTTTGGGCACGTCTGTCTGAAGGGCGCTGCCGGTTCGTTATGGTCAAGAATAAACGCTGGGAGTGGATCTCAGAACATCTGAAGTAGCATAACTGCCCTCAGAGCGCTGCAAAATCTCGCGCCATCCGCCGCCGCAGCGCCGCATCCGGCAGCGGCTCGGCGGCAGCCGCCATATTCTCGCGCATGTGCGCCACTTGACTGGTCGCTGGAATCGCGCAGGTGACCGCCGGATGGGCGACGATGAACTTGAGCAAGGCCTGCGCCCAGCTCTGACAGCCGATCTCCGCCGCCCAGCCCGGTAGCGGATGCCCTTCAGCCCGATGGATCAGCGTCTTACCCTGAAATGGCCGATTGGCGATCACCGCGATCCCCCGCGCTTGCGCCAAGGGCAGCAGGCGTTGCTCGGCCTCCCGGTCGACGATGTTGTAGGTGAGCTGCACGAAGTCGATCGGCTCGTCGCGCATGATCTGCTCCAACTCGCGATGACGCCGTCCATGCGAAGTGGTGACGCCGATGTAGCGCACCCTGCCCTCGTCCTTCATCTGCTTCAGGGTCTGCAGATGCGCCTGCCAGGCGAGCAGGTTATGAACCTGCAGCAGGTCGAATCGCTGCAGGCCCCAGAGCCGCGCCGATTCAGCGATCTCGATCGGCCCCGCGGGGCCAGAGCGGGTCCAGACCTTGGTTGCCGAGAACAGGCCCTGGGTGTCGTCGATCCGCGGCAGCACGCGCCCGAGCACCGCTTCCGCCGAGCCATACATCGGCGAGGAGTCGATCATGCCGCCACCGGCGGCGAAGAAGGCGCGCAGGATCTCGGTGCGGACCGCCAGCGCCGCCGGGTCATCGCCGACATTGAAGGTGATCCAGGTGCCCATGCCGATCACCGGCAGCGGCTCGCCACTCTTCGGGATCGGCTTGGTCAGCGGCGTGCTTTTCAGCGCGGCAGCCAACCGCGGCGAACCACTCGCGGCCGCCACGGCCAGGGCCAGCCGCAGGAACGCTCGTCGACTGAGTCCGTGCTTGGCCAATGAATCGATCTCCATGCTGATCACTTGCTCACCTCACTGCGCCGGCGACGAACCCGGCCCTTCTCATACTCGACAACGAACAACACCGAGGAGGCAACCAGCACGATCAGCAGCCAATGGCCAGCGCCGAGCGCGGCGGTCCCAAACAGCGTCTGCAGCGGCCCCCAGTAGGTGAAGGCGAGCTGGAACAGGATCAGCAAGCCCACCGCGAGCAGGACATAACGATTTCCGAACAACCCGCGCACGTTGAGCACCGGCGCCTCCATATAACGCGAGTTGAACAGGTAGAAGATCTCGAACATCACCAGGGTATTCACCGCCACGGTGCGCGCATGCTCGATGTTCGCGCCCAGCAAGCGATCGAGCAGGAACAGGCCGAAGGTGCCTAGCATCAGGATCAGCGAGACATAGCCGATGCGCCAGAGAAAGGTCAGGCTCAGCACCGGCTGTCGCGCGTCACGCGGTGGGCGGTTCATCATGCCCGGCTCCGGTGGCTCAAAGGCCAGCGCCAGCGCCAGGGTCACGGCGGTGATCATGTTCACCCAGAGGATCTGCACCGGCGTCAGCGGGAACTGCTGAAAGCCGAACAGGATGGCGCCGAGCACCACCAGCGCCTCGCCGCCATTGGTCGGCAGGATGAACAGGATCGCCTTGCGCAGATTGTCATAGACGGTTCGGCCTTCCTCGACCGCGTTGGCGATCGAGGCGAAGTTGTCATCCGCCAGCACCATCTCGGAGGCCTCCTTGGCCGCCTCGGTGCCGTTGATACCCATGGCCACGCCGACATCGGCGCGCTTGAGCGCTGGCGCATCGTTGACCCCGTCGCCGGTCATCGCGACCACGGTTCCGGTCTGCTGCAGCAGCTTCACCAGCCGCAGCTTGTGCTCCGGGGTCACGCGGGCGTAGACATCCACCTCGGTGACCCGGCGTTGCAGCTCGGCGTCGTCCATCGCATCCAGCTCGCGCCCGGTCAAGGCGGTCTCGGTGCTGAGCAGGCCGATCTGGCTCGCGATCGCCTTGGCCGTGGTCGCGTGATCGCCGGTGATCATCTTCACCCGGATGCCGGCTTGCTGACAGACGCGCACCGCGGCGATCGCCTCCTCGCGCGGCGGGTCCATCAGCCCAAACAGGCCGAGCAGCGTCAGCCCCTGCTCGACGTCCTTGAAATCCAGATCGCTTTGATGCGGCTGACCCGGCTTGACCGCCACCGCCAGCACGCGCTGACCGGCCGCGGCCATGGTCTCCATGCGCTGCTGCCAGGCCGCCAGGTCCAAGGGCCGATCGCCATCCGCCGCGCGCTCGCTCGCGCAGCGTTCCAGCACCACCTCGGGCGCGCCTTTGACAAAGATGAATGACTCCGAGGCATGGTTATGATGCAGGGTCGCCATGAACTTATGGCTGGACTCGAACGGGATCAGGTCCGTGCGCGGTCGCTCCTTGGCCAGCAGCTCGGTATCCAGCCCGGCCTTGACCGCCGCGACCAGCAGCGCGCCCTCCATCGGGCCGCCATGCACCCGCCACTCGCCCTCGTGCAGCTCCATCGCGGCGTCGTTGCAGAGCGTCACCCCGCGCAATGCGGCGATCAGCAGCGGATCGGCCTGGGCATCGATCGGCTCATCTTCGGCCAAGAAGACGCCATGCGGGTCATAGCCGGTGCCGGTCAGGCGCAGCTCGCGCGCTTGGGTGGCGATGGTGCCGACGGTCATCTCGTTGCGGGTGAGGGTGCCGGTCTTGTCCGAGCAGATCACGCCGACCGTGCCCAGCGTCTCGACGGCGGGTAGCCGGCGAATGATGGCGTTGCGCCCGGCCATCCGTTGCACGCCGATCGCCAGCGTGATGGTCATGATCGCCGGCAGGCCTTCCGGGATCGCCGCCACCGCCAGCCCGACCGAAGCCAGGAACATCTCGGCGGCACTGTAATCACGCACCAGGTAGCCAAAGGCGAAGCTGGCCGCGGCCAGCACCAGGATCGCCAGCGTCAGCCAGCGACCGAACTGGGCCATCTGCCGCAGCAGCGGCGTGGTCAGCTGTTGCACCTCGGCGACCATGGCGCTGATGCGGCCGATCTCGGTGCCGGCGCCGGTCGCGACCACGATGCCGGTGCCCTGCCCGTGCGTCACCAGGGTGCCGGAATAGGCCATGCAGCGCCGATCCGCGAGGACCGTCTCGGCGTCCAAGGCCTGGGTGCCCTTCTCGACCGGCACCGACTCGCCGGTCAGCGCCGCCTCTTCGATCTCCACCCCCTTGGCGCGCAGCAGGCGCAGATCGGCCGGCACCTTATCGCCGGACTGCAGCGCGACCAGATCGCCTGGCACCAGGGTGGTCGCATCGACGGTCAGCAGTCGGCCATCGCGCCACACCCGCGCAGTCGGCGACAGCATGCCGCGGATCGCCTTGAGCGCATCCTCGGCCTTGCCCTCCTGCACGAAGCCGATGATGGCATTGACCAGCACCACCGCGAAGATGACGCCGGCATCCAACCAATGCTGCAGCAGCGCCGTCACCACCCCAGCGACGATCAGCACATAGATCAGCACGTTATGGAACTGCGCCAGGAAACGCATCAAGGGCGTGCGCGGCTTGGCCTCGGGTAGCTTGTTCGGTCCATGCTCGCTGAGCCGTCGCTCGGCCTCCGACCGCGGCAAGCCCTCCTCGCTGCCGCCGAGCTGTTGCCGCACGGCGCTGGCCTCCAGCGCATGCCAGTCCGGCACCGCCTCAGCCGGCGATGTCTCCGCGGCTGGCAGGGCCGTATTGCGCCCTCGCCACCACCAGAGCACAGCCCCAGCGGCCAGTGCCAGTATCAACACAGCCATGAGGCCGAACGTCAGCAGCCAAGGAAAACCGGAGGTTGCAACGGTTGGGTCGGGCATCGATCGTCTCGCAGTTAGCGCCTCTAGCCGGGCTTTGATCGCATCCTAACAAGACAAAGGCCATTTCCAAAAACGCTTGTACCGCAGGCTGCCGGACTTGACGGATCATCAAACAACAACGGCCTAGCTTTAAGAAGAACCACGGATGGACACAGATGCGCACAGATCCTCGCTGTTTCTATCCGCGTTCATCGGTGTTTATCTGTGGTTCTTATCTTTGGGAAGCCGGTTACAGTCGCTACGGGGCGCATCATTGGCAGGCTGGTCAAAGCGCCATGAGCAACCTCAATCGCACCTCACTCCGAAGCCTGATGCAAAGTGATCTGGGTGAACGGGATGGTCCAGCCATGACGGTTGCAAGCATCGACCAAGATGCGCTGGATGCCGGCACGGATCAGCTCGCTGCGCGGGGCGGCAGCGCCCTCGAGCCGGACTTCGACGCGGTAATCCAGTGACGAAGCACCAGCGCTCACGAAGCACACACTGACCGCGCGCAACTGACCCTTATCGAGCAACGACGGCAGCTCATCTTCAAGCCCCGCTTGCATCAGATCCGGCACCTCGGTGGTCGCGATGGCCTGATGGCGATAATCGATGCCAAAACGCTCGACGATGCGGAAGCGCTCGGCGAGCCGCTGCGGATGCTGCCGCAGAAAGTCCGGGGTCGGATAGAGGATCTCGGCGCCACCCAGGTCAGTCAGGCGCACCGCGCTGGGGCTTTGATGACTGATCTGACCGAGCAGCCCACCTTCGAGCTGGACCCAATCGCCTTGGCGAGTCGGGAACCAGGCCTCATCGGTGCCAGCGGGACGCGAGTGATAGCCCACCAGGTCGCGCACCGGCAGTTCCTGAACACCACCATCAAGCTCGGGATTGACCAACTTGGCTCGGAAGGCAAGGGATTCGACCCGATATGGCACCTCGTTGAAGAGAATGCGCTCGCCCTCGCGCACGGTGCCAACGTTGAGGATGAGCTTCACCGATTCGATCTGACCCGGCAGGGTATGGATGCTGGCCCAGCCGATACCGAGCAGGAAGATGATGATGATGCCGAGCATGAACCAATCGCCAGCGGCGTTGAACACCGCCATCATCGCCAGCAAACCACCAAGGACGCTGAACGCGTGCAGCAACAACAACGCCAGGCGGCTACTGAATTGATTCTCGGCTTGCGGCTTGCGTAAGCGCATCAGCTGGGTTGCAAGCCAGCGCACGCCAAAAAAGACAACGGCAAAGGCGGCGATCGCCAGCAGCAGGTTCAGACCGCGGGTTTGCACGAAGTGGCGCGCGTAGGAGGTGGTCTCATCCAGCAACGACTGGCGCTCATCGAGCTTATTCTGCAACTGCAAGTCGAGCGCGGTGTAGCGATTGTTCGCCTCGCCAGCGAGCCGCTGCCAATGCTCCAGACGCGCCTCGAGACGCTCGCGTAGCGAGCCTGAAGGCTCTTGCTCAAGCAGCCATTGCAGCCGATCCACCGCCTGCCCGGCTTGGCTCTTGCGCTCAGCGATGGTGTCGAGTTCAGCGCGCAGCTCGCCGATGGCACGCGACTCGGCCGTCGCGCTCTTCAGCTCCGCCAGGATCGGCTTGAGCAGGTTGCTCAGCTCCTGCTGCCAATCGAAGGATTCCGCCTCCTCCTCGATGAAGGGACTCAGGTCGATCTCCAACGCAAAGCGATCGAACTGACGGCGATCCTCGGTCAATTCCGCACGCAACCCGCGCAGACGATCAGCCAGCTCCTCACGGGTAACCTGATCCTGGGCGTCAACCAACTGCTGCTGAACCTCGTCGACCTGTTGCTCTTTACTGGCCAAGGCCTGGTGCAAGGCCTTCAGTGATTCAAGCGCCATCGGGTCAAGCGGATCACCCTCCTCCGCATCGATCTCGGCCGTCAATCCAATCTGTGGGTTGGTGCCCTCGGTGGCTAGGGTATCTTCGCTACCAACACCAATGTCCGACGGTCGCTCGCTGGACGCCTCAGCAGCCGTCCGCGCCTGTACGCCACCGACATCTTCCGACATTGACTCCGGGGCTGACGGCTGGCCCAGCAGTGGGCCTGCGCTGCCAGCCGTGACCAGGATCAGCAGGATCGCAAGCGTTATCGATGGGGAAAAACGTCGGGACATTGCAGAACCTCAGCCTCGATTTCAAACAGTCGATCCGGACCTAATCGCGAGTCACGCCACTTCAGTGCTTGAGCGCGCCAAACCGGCCGCGGACGCAGCGTCCGCATACAACAAGTCGCTGCGCCCGTCGCCCACATGCCAAAACTGGATCAGGCGACAGCGCAGCTTGTACGACGCGATTTAATCACGCTATCGGCACCAGCAGCTTGCGACTGCTGCCTGAGAGTAGCATCGACGAATGCTGCTCGGCGCCGCCAGTCCGTTATTGATATCTCTCGCAGCCGGACTTGTCTTTGATCGCATCCAAGAACACCGCATCGTACCAGGGCACCTCTAAATCGCAGATGTGGTAGAGGTTAACTGAATTGGAGTGCCCCTTGAAGAAAAAGCCAATGCCGACGACCACAATGGCGAACAAAATCAGCGGGAACAGTGATCTCATCTACGTTTCTCCTCATTTGATGGCCGCGAAGCCAATTTTTATTTCGATCTCACTGCGAATAGGAAACCGAAGGCGATTGTTAGAAAAGCTCGTACCGAATTGCGCCGGGTTTTCGTCCGTCTTCAAGGAAACCTGCCGGAAGCATAGCCGGGGATATAACCGGTGATGCGGAGGCGCAAGGCGGGCAAAAAGCCCAGCAAGGCGGTATAAGATTCGACAGAAACCGCCTAAGCACCCCGGCGAGCCTTCAGGGGCACTACTCCCTGAGGTTAGCTGTGGCTGCAGGGCGGGTCAACGCTGAATCCATACGATCCTTGGCCGTTCCAGCGGCGCCGCGAGCTCTCAAATGCCAGCCAAGCCGTTTGCCGACAACAAACCTCCGATCCAGGCCTTGCTACTGGATATGGACGGCATTCTCTATCACGGGAATAGCCTGTTAGCGGGCGCTGCGGCCCTGCTGCGGCGTATCGAGGCAACTCAGCATCTGTTCCTAACCAACAACCAGCTTAATGGACCCAGCAAAAGCCGTTCCCGAATCGCCACTTAGCCGCCGCTGCCGCTGTGCTCAATCTGCACCCTATGGGCGGTCCCAGAGGCTGCGCTCAGGCGCGCATGAAAATGGGCGGCGAGATCCTGCCGATTGCCGCGCATCGGCGCGACCTCAGTCTGCTCGAGCAGTTCGCCATCGGCATCGAGCAACGAGATACGCACCTTGCCCGGGATCATGCCCCGATGCGGGATCACGCGCGCCAGCTCGCCGCTAACGCTGATCGATCCTGCACCAGGCTCGACCCTGACGCGGCTGAAGTGATAACGACTCGAGGTTGCGCGCTCAACCACAAGCGCATCTGTACGATCGCTCAGCGGCTGATTGGCACAGGCTGGCCCCAAGACGACGCTGAGGGCGATGAGCAGCGAGACCCGAGTGATGCGAATTGAGTTTTTGTTCATGAGGTCATCTCCAATGGTTAAACGAAATGATCGACGAGGTGAGACAGCCCACTGCAGCGCGCCGATTGATAATCAGTCGATGTGGCCAGCCGCGAGCATCGGCAGCAGCCAGTAATGCAGCCCACTGCCGCTGAAGTCGGCACGCACGGCCGCGAGCAATGCATGCGCGGCCGGTTCCGGCAGTTCGAGCAGAAACATCACGCGTCGGCTGCGCCCTGCCACTTGCTCGGCCAGGCTCATCGACTGCTCGGAAGAGCCATGACCGGCGATCGGCAGGCTGGTAAAACCGGACACCTCGGCGCGCTCGAGCAGCCATTCGGCCAGGCTGTCCTCGAGCTTCGGCGAGCAGATCAGATGCAGTAGGCAAGCGGGCATCAGCAGTCTCCAGTCAGGCTTAGAATCAGATCGGCGCACCCATCATTCAGGTTGCCGGTCGTCATGTTGCTAGCGGTCAAATGGTCGACGATCCGACTCAGCCGAAGCGCCGATACAGGATCGGCAACAGCACCAGCGTCAGCAGCGTCGAGGAGACCAGCCCACCGATGACGACGATCGCCAGCGGACGCTGGATCTCGGAGCCGGGGCCGGTCGCGAACAGCAGCGGCGCCAAACCGAAGGCAGCCGTGGTGGCGGTCATCAACACCGGTCGCAGGCGACGCTTGGCGCCCTCGACCACCACCTCCTGCATTGGCCGTCCCATCGCCCGCAACTGGTTGAACCAGGTCACCAACATGACCCCGTTCAGCACCGCGACACCGAGCAGCGCGATGAAGCCGACCGAGGCCGGCACCGACAGGTACTCACCGGTCAGGGCCAAGGCCACCACGCCGCCGATCAGCGCAAAGGGAATATTCGAGAGCACGAGTAGCGATTGGCGTAGCGAGCCGAAGGTCGAGAACAGCACCAGGAAGATCAGCACCAGCGCCACCGGCACCACCAGCGCCAAGCGTGCCGCGGCGCGCTGCTGATTCTCGAACTCGCCGCCCCATTCGATCCAATAGCCGATCGGCAGCTCCACCTGCTCGGCCACGGCCGCGCGCGCCTCCGCGACGAAGCCGACCAGATCACGTCCGCTGCCAACATTGGCGATCGCCGTCGACATGCGGTTGCCAAGCTCGCGCGAGAGCACCACCGGCCCCTCGACGCGCTCGATGCGCACCAGGTTCTCGACCGGCACCGTGCGCCCGTCCGGCAGCGCCAATTGCAGCCCACGGAAGCGCGCCGGCGAGGCTCGCAGCGCCTCGGAGGCACGGATCACCAGAGGCCGACGCTTGCCCTCGCGATAGACAGTGCCGACCTCAAGCCCCTCGATCTGCGCGCGCAACATCGCCGCCAGCGCGTCGGCATCGACCCCAAGGCGCCCTGCCTCGAGCCGATCGACGACCAGATTCAGATACTGCGCCCCCTCGTTCTTCGGCGTGAACACATCCTCGGCGCCGTCGAGCTGCTCAAGCACGGCGACGATCTCCTCGGTGATCCGGTTCAGCTCGTCCTGATTGCCACCGAAGACCTTGACCGCCAGATCGCCACGCACCCCGGTGAGCATCTCCGAGACGCGCATCTCGATCGGTTGGGTAAAGGCATAGTCAAGTCCCGGGAAGCCCTCGAGCACCTCGCGGATCGCATCGACCAGTGCATCCTTGGTCGCGAAACGCCAGTCCTCGCGTGGCGCCAGGATCAGGAAGCTGTCGGTCTGATTCAGCCCCATCGGGTCCAGCCCCAGCTCATCGGAGCCAGTGCGCGCGACGACGCCGCGCACCTCGGGCACCGCCTCCATGATCGCCTGCTGCACGCGCAGGTCGATGTCGAGGGATTGCTCCAGGTTGATCGACGGCAGTTTCTCCAGCTGCACGATCAGATCGCCCTCATCCATGGTCGGCATGAAGGTCTTGCCGACCCGCAGATAGAGCGCGCCAGCGCCAACCAACAGCGCCACGGCCAATCCAACGATCAGCCATTCGCGTTTCAGCGCCCAGGTCAACGAGGGGCCATAGAGCTTGAGCAGCTGGCGCACGACCCAAGGCTCCTCGGCGCCGCCCTTGCCGAGCAGGTAGGAGGCCAGCACCGGGATCACCGTGAGCGACAGCAGCAGCGCGCTCACCAGCGCAAAGACGATGGTCAGCGCCACCGGCACGAACAGCTTGCCCTCGAGACCTTGCAGGGTGAGCAGCGGCAGGAACACGATGACGATGATCAGGGTGCCGGAGGCAACTGGCAGCGCCACCTCGCGCGTCGCCCGATAGATCAGATGCAACCGCGGAAGCCGACGCGCGCCGACTTCGGCCCGCGGCTCATCCCCCGCATCGTTTCCGGCGCCTTTAGCGGCCTTGTTCCCATGGCCGCCCTGACGCGCGAGCTGAGTGACCACGTTCTCGACCACGACCACCGCCGAATCGACCAGCATGCCGATCGCGATCGCCAGGCCGCCGAGCGACATCAGGTTGGCCGAGAGTCCAAACATCCGCATCAAGACGAAGGTCGCCAGCGCCGCCAGCGGCAGGATCAGCGCCACCGTCAGCGCCGCGCGCAGGTCGCCGAGGAAGATCACCAGCAGCAGCACGACCAGCACCACCGCCTGCACCAAGGCCATGCTCACCGTCGACACCGCTCGGTCGACTAGCACGCCGCGATCGTAGAAGACATCGATCTGGATACCCTCGGGCAGACCGGCCGCCAGCTCATCGAGCTTAGCCTGGACGCTGGCGACCAGCTTGCGCGCATTGGCGCCGCGCAGTCCGAGCACCAGCCCTTCGACCGCCTCGCCGTCGCCGTTACGTGTTACCGCTCCATAGCGGGTCAGCGCCGCGCGCCGCACCTCAGCCACATCGGCGACGCGCACCGGCTGGCCGGCATCGCCGCCGACGACGATCGCGGCCAGATCGTCCAAGGTCTGAATCGCGCCCTCGCTGCGCACCAGCAGCACCTCTTCGCCATCATCGAGCCGGCCAGCACCATCGTTGCGATTATTGGCCTCGATCGCCGCGCGCAGTTGCCCGAGACTGATGCCGTAGGCACTCATGCGCGCGTTATCTGGCTCGACCTCGAAGGTGGTCACGAAACCGCCGAGGGCATTGACATCGGCGACACCGGTCACCGAGCGCAGCGCCGGACGGATGGTCCAGTCGAGCAGGTCGCGCTTCTCGGCCAGGGTCAGCGCATCACCCTCGATACTGAACATGAACATCTCGCCGAGCGGCGTGGTCAGCGGTGCGAGGCCGCCCTCGATGCCCGCCGGCAGGTCGCCACGGATCGCCGCCAGCCGCTCCGCCACCTGTTGGCGCGCCCAATAGATATCGGTGCCTTCGTCGAAGTCGACGGTGATGTCGGTGAGGCCGTACTTGGCGATCGAGCGCAGCATGACCTGATTCGGAATGCCGAGCATCTCGATCTCGATCAGGCTGGTGATCCGGGTCTCGATCTCCTCCGGCGTCATCCCGGGGGCCTTGATCACCACCTTCACCTGCGGCACCGAGACGTCGGGGAAGGCATCGATCGGGGTCTGTTGGAAGGCGCGCCAACCGGCCCCGACGAGGGCCAGGGCCACCAATAGCATCAGCAGCCGCTGGGTCAGCGCGAAACCGATCAGGCGACCAAACATCAGCGATCGGCTCCCTGCTGGAGATCGGGTTTCGCATCCGGTTCGGGAGCGACATCAACCTCCGGCCGGGCGCCGAGCCAGGCCGCCTTGAGCTCGACCACGCCCTTGACCACGACCTGATCCGAGGCCTGGAGCGGTCCGGTCACCACGGTCTCGCCCTCCTCCTCGGCGACCAGCCGCACTGGGACTGGCTCGAAGCCGCCCTCGCGCGCGACGAACAGCATTGCCTCACCGGCTTGGCGCACCACCGCCACCGCCGGCACCCGCCAGCGTCCACCAGCCGCGCTGGATGCAGCGAGCTGAACCTCGATGAACTGGCCCGGACGCAGCTGCTCGGCACCATCGGCGACCTCGGCACGCACCAACACGCCCTGGTCTTGGCTATGGACCAGGCGACCGATGGTAATGATCCGCCCCTCAATGCCCAGCGTCGGCAGCAGCGCCTGGCCGTCGGGCGCGAGCCCCGCGACCTGGTCGACCGGCACATGCACCTCAATCCACAGGGGCTTGAGGTCGGCGATCCGATACAGCGGGGTGGCCGCGGTCAATGATTCGCCGGTGCTGACCATCTGCTCCAGCACCACGCCCGCGATCGGCGCACGCACGGGCAGGCTGGTGGTCAGGGTACGGCTGCGGGCGAGGGTATCGAGATCAGCTGCGGACATTCCGGCCAGCGCCAGCACCTGGCGGCGCTGCTCGACCATGGTCGCAAGCTCGTCGCGGCGCGCTTGGCTCTCGAGCAGTCGGCGCTCGGCGATCACCCCTTCGCGCTGTAGCATGCGATCGCGCGCGACCTCGCTCTCGGCCAGCGCCAGGCGGGTCAAGGATTCGAGATAGTCGCTCTGCGCCGAGACTAGATCCGGACTCTGCAGAAGTGCCAGCATCTGCCCCGCGGTTACGCGTTCGCCTTCGGCGACCAGCAGCGTCTCGACCACCCCGGCCTTGCGCGCGGCCACCACCCGCAGTTGCGGATTCGGCACCGCGACGCGTGCCGGATAGCGGCGGGTCAACGTGGTTTCAGCGGGTTGCGGCGAGGCGAGCTGGATGCCGAAGCGGTCCTGCTCGGCTGGTGTCAGTGGGATCAGATCAGCTGCGGCTGCACTCTTAGCGCTCGTGGCACTCAAGATAAGCAGGGTCGCTCCTAGTGCGAGGCCAAGCCTCGGAGCGAGCGCGCACAACAAGCGCTGAGCTCGGCCCGACTGCGCTGTCATATCTGAGGCTGGCAACTGACCGTTGCGGTTGGAGCACATCATTGCGGGATCATCCCTAAGGCTTGATTGACTCGCGCCAGCGCCTGGCCTTGTTCGGCGCGGCGCAGGGCGAGGTCGAGATTGGCTTCGCGGGCGCGTCGCTCGGCAAG
This sequence comes from Halochromatium roseum, assembly GCF_016653315.1. Classification (GTDB taxonomy): domain Bacteria; phylum Pseudomonadota; class Gammaproteobacteria; order Chromatiales; family Chromatiaceae; genus Lamprobacter; species Lamprobacter roseus. The sequence continues at coordinate 13,042 of NZ_NHSH01000044.1, forward strand.
CAGCCGCTCGGCGAGATCGGTCTCGCCGAGCTCGAAGGCACGCTGGGCGACCGACAGCGCATCGGCGGCCAAGCTTGCGCGCCGTTCGGCGACCTGCAAGGCATCCGCGGCGCCGCGCCGACCGAGCACTGCCGCCACCAACTCCCGCTCGGCCTCGCGGCGCATCCGGTGCAGCTCGGCCAGGCGCTCGGTCACCTGCCGCTCGCTGGCGGCGATCTCCGGTGCCGATTGACTGGCCAGGCCGAACGGGATCGACAGCTCCAGCTGCAGAGCATCGTCGTCAGGGAAGGCACGCGCGTCGCGCGTCCGCCTGCCACCGAGACTCAGAATGGGATTGCCACGGCGATCGCTGACGACCTGATCACGCTCGGCGCGTGCGCGCGCCAATGCGGCATCGGCCTCGGCGAGGAGCGGATGATCGTTGGGTAGGCCGCCAGCGCCCTGGCCGTCATCGGCAAAAGCCCCAGCCTCCTGGCCAGCAGTGATCGGTGGCAGGCTGGGCCAGTTCAGTGGCTCCGGCAACTGCAGCCGGCCAGTGATCTGCACATAGGCCGCTCTCGCCTGCTCCCAGTCCGCAAGCGCCGCGGTCAGCTCGGCCTGGCGAGCGAGTGTCTCCTGCTGCGCCGTCAGCAGATCGAGCCGCGCCAGCTCGCCAGCGTTGTAGCGTTTAGCCACCACTGACTCGAGTCCGCGTGCGGCCTCATAGGCGGCGTTCGCCTGCTGCAGCTGGACCTCGGCGAGCTTGGCTGCCCAGACCGCATCACGTACCACGCCGGCAACCTCCCAGCGCAACAGCCGCGCCAGGGCCTCGGCCCGCAGACCGAGCGAGTTCGCCAGCTCCAGGCGCGCGCGGCGCTGGCCGGGCAGCCAGAGCGGCAGCTCAAGCAAGGCCTCGACCTCGTAGGCACCGTCATCGCCGGTGAAGCGATCGGACACCCCTTTGAGGCGCAGCGCCGGATCAGCGGCGGTCCAGGCACCGGCCTGGCGACGTACCGCGTCGGCCTCGCCGCGCAGCGCATCCGCGCGGATCAGCTGCCCGGCTTGCTCCAATGCGGCAGCGACGGCCTCAGCGAGCGTCACAGGTGATGCCGCATTGGCTCCAACGGCACGAGTCTTATCAGCCGTACCAGCAATAGCAGCAGCACCAGCAGCGTTAGCAGCACTAGCAATACCAACAGAACCAGCGATATCAGTAGACGCTAAAGCGCCGGCAGGCGAAGCAGCGTCAACCGTCATGGATGCTGTCAGAACCAACATCGACAGCAGAAACCAGGCTGCACTAAAGCGCGCACTCAAGCTCTTGCAACGCCATCCAGCTGGCACCTGCACGCGCGCACCTGCTCGCCCAGTCAGGCGCCGAGCACCGGGAGCGACTTGGCGCCAAGAACCAGCATAGGTGACGCGTTGGCACCTAAAAGCGGCGGGCAGATTCATTGGCCGAGCGGTCGTTTGCGACCAGTGACCATGCTGCGTGGCAGGTTCTCGCGCGTGACGATGCTCGCGAAGACGACGCCTACGATGTGCAGCAAGACCAGTATCAGGACCAGATTGGCGAAGGCTTCATGCAGTTCCTCCCAGAGCTCCTCGGCGCCCTCCTGCGCTTCGCGCTGTCCAGACCCGCGCTCGGTATAGCCTTCACCGGCGCGCTCGCCATGTTCTTCGTCGTCATCATCAGCCTGAGCCGTCGAGACCAGTGCGAAAGGCGCGGCACCCTGGTTGAACTCATCGGTACTCACGAAACCCGCGAGCGGCCCGGCGTTCTCCTCCAGTGCATACAGCACCAGCCCAGAACCAACGATGGCGAGCATGCCAGCCAGCAGAGCCCAAACCATCACCGCCCCAGCCGGGCTATGCCCGATGTGGCGGATCGCCTTGAAGCGGACCAGGTCGATCAGATAGGCCAGCACCGCCTTGAGCGGAAAGGCGAAATCGGAGAACCGCGCGTGCTGCGGTCCAACGAAGCCCCAGATGATCCGTGCCAGGACCAGGACGCCGATCAGATAACCGGTCCAGACATGCAGCAGCTCCACGTCCTCGCTGAAATAGGCGACGAAGAACCCGACCGCGAGGGTCCAATGGAAGACGCGGACGAAGATGTCCCAGACCTGAATCGAGTCCGGCTGAGGGGCTGCACCGCTTGGATCGGACATGGCGTTTCTCGCTTGGTCGCAGAGCGTCACCCGCCTGCTGTCAACCAGTGAACGGCCGCTCGCGGGGACTCGAGATGGAACTTGATCGCGAGAGCCTAATGGTTGAAGCTGAAACCAAACTGAAAGGCGACCATGGCCGGGTCGCAAATCCCGTCTGGGCCCTGGACTTCAGCAGCCAGCGACCTGCCCCAGCGGCAGCCCTAGTCGCAGTCCCAGCCGCAGTGGCAGTTCGTCGGGCCGCCCCTCTCTTGGAGCTTTGAGCCATGTTTCTCGATCCTTTCCACGCCGTCGAAGACGGCAGGCTGCGCATCTCCGGAGCGCAAGGCAGCGCCTTCGCGAAGCAGATCGCGGGTGACTTCAATCCGATCCACGATGCCACGCATCCGCGCTTCTGTGTCCCGGGCGATCTGCTCTTTGCGCTGGTCCTCGCCCGCTGTGGTCTGGCGCGTCGGATGACCTTTCGCTTCACCGGAATGGTCGCCGCGGATGCCGCGTTGACAGTCATTGAGCAAGACGACGGTATCCTGGTCGAGACGGCCGAGGGCAAGCCCTGTCTCGAGGTCGAGCGGTCGGGACCGGTAACCAAGGATTTGGCCTTGATCGAATCGCTGGTCCGCCGCTACGTCGCCTTTTCGGGGCAGAATTTTCCGCACATCCTGGTGCCGCTGATGGAGCAGCAGGGGGTGATGATCAATCCGGATCGGCCGCTGGTGATCTATGACCGGATGGCGTTCGAGCTGGACCGAGTGGACGACCCGGACGTGGACATTGCGCTGGAATCGACCGAGCTGGAGGTGAAAGGCAAGCGCGGCGAGGCCCGACTCGGATTCCGCCTCACGACGGCCGGAGAGCCGGTCGGACAGGGCGCCAAGACCCTCATCCTGAGCGGGCTGCGGGCCCATGAGCCCGCCGTGTTGCAAGGGTTGGTCGAGCGCTATGCCGAGCGCAAGGCCGCTGGGCTCGCTCGGGTCTGAGCGACTTGTGCGGAGCGACTTGTGAGGAGCGACTTGGCAACCGCGCCGCAGCGCCACAGCACGCGGTGGTCGGTCCCGGCTCCTTGCCTGTTCGTGCCCCGGCCAACGGGGCTTGCCGACTCGCGATTAAGGCTTCACGGTCGCGGCCCAGGGGCGGATGACGACCACCGAGAGGCTGTTCTTCGGCGAGCCTTCGATGATGCGGTCGCTAAAGTTCAAGTAGACGAGGGTATTGCGCGGGGCATCATAGAAGCGGACCACCTGCATGCTCTTCGTGAACAGCGAGGTGCGCTTCTTGAACACCTCGTCGCCGTCGCGCTTGCCACTGGCGATCTCGTCGGGGAGACTGATCGAGCCGACTTGGCGGCAGGCCAGCGAGGCGTCCGAGGTGTCCTCGGCGACGCCCACAGCGCCACTAACGCCGCCGGTCTTGGCCCGGCTCAGGTAGCAGGCGACGCCAGGGATATCCGGGTCTTCGAAGACTTCGACGACGATCTTGTCGTTGGGTCCGACCAGCTTGAACTTGGTGCCGACCTCGCCGACCAATTCGGCACGGGCGGCAAAAGGCAGGACCAGGACAACGAACAGGGTTAGGGACAGGGTGCGGATGATCGGGAGCAAGGGCGTCTCCAGGTTGCGGGTCGTCGGGGGCTTCGCCGGCTTCAGACGGATTATCCCTCAACCGCAGCAGGGCTTCTCAGCCCTTGCGTTACCGGGGAGCCATGCGACTCTGATAGGCGGACAGAGCGCACCTGTTAAGGATAGCGGTTTGCGGTGCTGCTGCCGAGTCCTATGGGCCCTTTTCCCTGACCCTTTGGCGAGTCGTCGGGCCTACCTGAACATATAGCGATTCACAGGTTGATAGAATGCGCCTGATGGACACTCTGATCGACACCGGGGAACACTGTGCTTGCGACCGTTCGTGACGCCTGCCAAATCCATCCGATGGTCCACGACTACCGGATGACCGAGGCCATCGAAAACCTCTCCGATCTCATCACCGATCAAGGTGACGGACGCGCCTTCTTCGCCCGCAACTACATCACCCAAGGCATGGCCGACCTGTTCCGCGAGGGCCTGTTGCGCCTGAGCGGAAAGTCCGATCAAGCCGCCTTCGAGCTGGCCCAGGCGATGGGTGGCGGTAAGACGCACATGATGACCGCCTTGGGACTGCTGGCGAAGCATCCTCACCTGCGCGCCGAAGTGCTTCCCGCGGAGCTGGCCGCGCGCCTGGATTTCGGACCCGCGCGCATCGCCGCGTTCAACGGCCGCAACGACCCGGATCACTATGTGTGGGGCGAGCTGGCCGAGCAACTGGGTCAGGCCGAGCAGATTCGCCCCTACTGGATCGATGGTCCGCGCGGCGTCGATGAGGCCAAATGGATGGCGATCATCGGCGACACGCCAACCCTGATCCTACTCGACGAACTGCCACCGTATCTGCTCAACGCCAGTACCCGTGCCGTCGGCAAGGGCTCATTGGCCGATGTGGTCACCTACAGCCTGAGCAACCTGCTCACCGCCGCGATCAAGCTCCCACGCTGCTGTGTGGTGATCGCCAACCTCGCCGGTAGCTACGAGGCGCAGACCAAGGACCTGGCACGGGTCATGTCCAATCTGCAGCAGGAAGCCAATCGCCAAGCCCAGTCGATCACCCCGGTACAGCTCGCTGGCAACGAGATCTACGAGATCCTCAAGAAACGGCTGTTCACCGACTTGCCCGATGCCACAACGGTGGATTCCGTCGCCGAGGCCTTCGCCGAGCAGGTCAAAGCCGCCGAGGATGGCGGCTACATCACCGCCCGCTCCATGGAGGAGGTGGCTGCTGAGGTCCGCGAGACCTATCCCTTTCATCCCTCGTTCAAGAACCTGGTGGCTCTGTTCAAGGAGAACGAAGGCTTTCGCCAGACCCGCGGACTGATGCAGTTCACCGCCCGCCTGCTGCGCAGTGTCTGGACCCGCGAGGCAAACAATGTCTTCCTGATCGGCACCCAGCATCTGGATCTCAACAGTGTCGAGGTGCGCGATGAGATCCAGCGCATCAACCCCGCGCTGCTGCCGGCGGTGGTCAACGACATCGCCGACCGAGGCAACGCGCGCGCCGAGGAGATCGATGCCGATCTCGGTGGCGATGCCACCGCGCAGGTCGCCAAGCTGGTGTTGTCGGCCTCGCTGTCGCGCGCCGCGGAAGGCCGTTTTGGGCTAACCCAGGCCGAGATCCTCGAATACCTGGTCGCCCCCCATCACAAACCCGATGAGTTCCTCACCGGACTTGAACGTCTGCGCGATCGTGCCTGGTACCTGCATCGCGAGAGCGAGCAGTTCTACTTCAAGGAGACCGAGAATCTCGGGCGGCGCATCGAGCGTGATGCCCGCCAGGTGCCGGCACCCAAGCTCGAGCAGGCCCTGATCAATCGCCTGACCGGCCTATTCCAAGCGCAGAGCAAGTCGCGCGCCGCCTACCAGGAGGTGCAGATCATGCCGCGGCTCGACGACGTGAAGCTGTCCGGCAGCCGCATCCTGCTGGTGGTGCAGCCCGATGGCCGCACGCTCCCCGAGGCGATCCGAGGCTTCTACGAGTTCCAGCAAGAGAAGAACAACGTCCTCATCCTGTCCGGCAACGACAGCCATCTGGCCAACGAGGTCGAGGCGCGGCTGCGCGAGCTGTACGCGATCGAGAAGATCCACGCTAATCTCAAGCCGGGCGATAGCCTCTATGACGAGGCCCGCGATAAGCTCGAAGAGCTCGAAGAGCGCTTCACCAAGGCCGTCTCCGGTGCCTACAACCGGCTGTTCTATCCTGGTCCCAGCGGGGGCGGCGAGGGCGAGCTGGTCATGGCGACCATCGACAACGGGCTGAGTTTCGGCGAAGGCGACTACGCCGCCGAGGCACAGATCGAAAAACTGCTCGCCAGCGCCCGCTGCGACAACAAGCTCGCGCTCGATATGCTCGACGAGCTGCCGAACTACTGGTCCATGGCCGAGACCTTCCTCTGGCCCGCGTCGGATCGGCGCGTGCCCTGGCGCGATCTGGTGATGCGTGCCAAGACCGATCCGACCTGGCCCTGGCTGCCGGGCGCGCGTGGCTTGGAGCTGTTGCGCGATGAGGCCCTCAAGCAAGGCCGCTGGCGGCAACATCCCGACGGCCAGCTCGAAAAGGGACCCTTTCCAGCCGAAAAGACCTCGGTCAACGTCATCACGCTCAGCACCAACCGCGAGACCGGGGAAACCAGCCTCTCACTCACCCCGCGCAATGCCGGGGAGAGTCCGCGCGTCTATGTCCTCAAGACCTCATCCGTGTCTGAACAGGACGAACAGGTCGAGGATCTAGAGGAATATCGCACCACCGAGGCGACGCTGTATTTCATCGCCGTCGACAGCAGCGGCAAGTACCAGACCGGCGAGCCAACGCGCTGGACCGCCGAGCTGACCATCCGCCATGAGCTGCATCCGGTCGCCGATGGGCGCAAGCTCGAGCTGCGCTGCACGCCCGCTGCCGAGATGCACTACAGCCTCGACGGCACCAACCCCAAGGAAGGCACCCTCTACCGCGAGCCCTTTACGGTCCCGGCCGCAGCCACGACCCTCTTGGTCGCCGCCAAGGCGGGTGAGGTCGAGAAGACCACGAAGATCAGCATCCCGGCCGATGGCGACGACCGGCTGATCATCGACGACGCCAAGTCGGCCCGGATCAGCGACAGTAAGCGCATCGCCATCGACAACACCGACAAGGTCTTCGAGCTCATCAATACCTTCAACGAGCGCGCTGACATTCGCCTGCGCGGCGTGATCATCGTCATCGGCGAAGGCGAGCATGGCGTGCAGATCCGTTTCAATGAACGCGAACTGACGCCCACCGCCATCGAGACCGCCATTCGCGGCGTGCGTGAGGCGATCGGCGACGAACAGGCGAGCGTGCAGGTCACCATCCGCGGTGGCATCGACTTCGGCGACGGCTATGCCCTGAAACAGTTCGCCGAGCTGGTCGGGATCGGCCTGGCCGCGGGCGATGTGGATCAGGACGTATGAGCACCGCTGTCGCTAAGGTGCGCATCGCTCGACCACGCAAAGCGGCGGCCAAAGTGGTGTATGCCCACCCAACGCTGGGCTTCGGGGTGCCGGCCACCTCCGATCCGCATCATTTCGTCGTAAGCATCCCGCGCGGCAATTCAGCCGCCGTGCTGATCAGCGAGCACTTAGGCATGGGTGCCGGCACGGCATCCGAACAGGTGTTGGATCGAGTGATGCTGCAGCGCCTGCGCTGGAGCGGCATTCGCGCCGAGGTGCAGCGTGCCTTCAACGCCCGACTCAAGGAGCACAACCTGGCCCCTGGGACCTGGAAGGTCGGTGACAATCCGGTCGACCGCCTGCTCGGCAAGGAGCTGTGCGTACTGGCCTGGGCCATCGAGCAGCTTGATCCGGAGAAGATCCCGCTCGCCGTGCGTAATTGGTTGGCCCTGCGCCCGGAGGAACGTTGGTGGCTGTTTGGCATGACCGCTGTTGCCAGTGGTGGCCTGCAAGATGGCGAGAGCGGCTGGCGGGTCGCCTTGCGGTATGCGCTCGGCGATGTGGCGCAAAATGAGCTGATGCGCACCCGTCGACTGGTGACCAGCACTGACAAGCGACCCAAACCGTCGCTCGGGCTGTTCGACGACTAGGCCCACCCTGGGACAGCAAGGAGGTCATCATGCAGTCCTCGGACGAGACGTCAGGCGTGGCCGTAGCGCTCTACATCGATGCCGACAATCAACCGGCGCACTGTGCGAAACCCCTTGTGGCTCTGTGCCGCGCCGACTTCAGCGCGCGGATCATCGCCGCCACGGTGGCCGGCAATCACCTCGGGCAGAAGATCGACGGTTGGTGCGAGGCGTTACTCGCCGAGCAACCCGATCTGGCCATCCAGGCACTGGCTGTGCCGCCGCGCAAGGATGGCGCGGATATCGCGTTGCTGATGGCCTTGGGGGCGGATCTCGAAGGTCACCTGCGCGATCAGGTGTTGGTGATCATGGTCTCGCGCGATGACCTGCTGATCGGCGCCGCCGAGCATGCCAAGGCGCGCGGCTGCAAGACCCTGATCGCCTATGCGGACAGCGATCTCCAGACCGCTCGCCACAGCCAGCTCACCACGCTGTTGCTACCGGTACCGAACAACAAACCGACGGCAGTTGCCGCGTCTACACCGACGGCGCCGAGCGCATCAGAATCGCCATCGCCGAACACCCAAGGCGAGGTCCAGGCGCTGCTGCACGAATTACGCAGCCTATGTCAGCCACAGCCAGGCGGCGGCTATCCCGCCGGGATCGTCGGCCATGCCCTCGCCAAGCTCGGGTATGACAAGGCGGCGCGTACCCGGTTTTTGACCACCACCCCTGGCATCCGCAAGCAGGGGAGCGGTGCTTCGCTCACTTATCTGTTTTGACGGTACCGCGTTGCGCTGGACAGCCACAGCAACCGGCTATTTGCGCACCACAACGCCTTGAGGATTGGAAAATCTCACGATGAACTCAGAACAAGCTCAACCCCGGCTCGAGCCTTTTGCCCTCAAGGATGCACCGGCGCTGATCGAGGCCGTGTTCCCGGCGCAGAAGGTGTCGTTTGAGGCGCAGCGCGAACGCAAGGCCGGTGCTGGGCAGACGCTGACAGCGCTGGGTTCCTACTGGAAAGGTCGCAAGCCGCTGATCCTGGTACGGGCAATCCTGCTCGGCAGTCTGCTGCCTCAAACCGATGATCCGGAGAAGGATCTTGAGATTTTTGAGCGGCTGATGGCGTTCGATAACGGCGGGTTGGCACGGCGTGAGCCGAAACTCAAGCCCGCTGACATCGCCGAGCGGGTCGCCCTGGTCCATCCCTGGCAGGTTTTCAGCTACACCCTCAAGGGCACCTCCCACAGTGTTGAGGAGATCGACCGGCTGCAGTTCCCCATTCAACTTGCGGACTACCCAGGGTTGACGCTGCGCTGGCGGCGCGATCTCCAACCGGACGCCAAGCTAGAGTTGCTGGCTCAAGCACTCGCGACCTTCTCGACCTACGAGGAACGCGCTGCCCTGTGCAAACGTCCAGAGGAGCTGGATCAGACCGCACTCTATGCGCCGATCTGGCCGGCGGTGAATGCGCATCTGGGGCGCTTTGGCATTCAGGCCCAAACCCATCAGGAACTGGTCGAACAGCTCGGTATCCTGCGCTTTGGCCATCGACCCAAGGTGGGCGACACCTTCTGCGGCGGCGGCTCCATTCCGTTCGAGGCAGCGCGCCTCGGTTGCGATGTCTATGCCTCGGATCTCAACCCCATCGCCTGCATGCTGACTTGGGGAGCTCTGAACATCATCGGCGCCGCGCCCGAGCAGCGCGCGGAGATTGAGCGGACACAACGGGATGTGGCCAAAAAAGTTGATCGGACCATCACGCGATTAAGGATCGAGCACGACAGCCAGGGCAACCGCGCCAAGGCCTATCTCTACTGCCTGGAGACCCGTTGCCCGGAGACCGGCTGGATGGTGCCGATGGCGCCAAGCTGGGTGATCTCAAAGACGCGCAATGTCGTCGCTCAGTTGGTGCCCGATCATGCCAACCAGCGCTTCGAGATCGCGATCAAAAGCGGCGCCTCAGCCGCCGAGATGCAGGCCGCTGAACAGGGCACGGTGCGCAACGGCCATCTAGTTTATGCGCTGGATGGCAAGACCTATCGCACCTCGATCAAGACCCTGCGCGGCGATTATCGCGATGCCGAGGGCAACACCGCCAATCGGCTGCGACGCTGGGAAAAGCACGACTTCAAGCCGCGCCCAGAGGATGTCTTTCACGAGCGGCTCTACTGCATTCAATGGATGACGCGCGAGACGTTGGCGTCGTATCGGCCGGAAACCTTCTTTGCGGCAGTGACCGAGGAGGATTTGGAACGCGAGCGCCGGGTTGAGGCAATAGTGGCCGAGCATTTGGCCGACTGGCAGGAAGAGGGGTTGGTGCCGGATATGGCGATTGAGCCTGGCGACGAAACGACGCGCCTACATCGCGAGCGCGGCTGGATGTATTGGCATCAGTTGTTTGCGGCAAGGCAAATTTTTGGAGTTATTGTCCCGCCATTTACCATGCGGATTAGCAAATTCTTAATATCATAACCAAATCAGCTGGTTGCAAAAATGAGGCTGTCCGGATAATTGTTAACTGGACAATAGCTTATTCATTAAATATGCGCGGAAGTATAATAAGCTTCTTTCTAAAATATTAAGCTTTTCTCCAGATGGTATACAGAGGGGTAGTAAATTGTGTCGGATCGACGTCTTCCCTGGTCCTGGGCGTTTACCAAAAATCGTCGAGACTTTTTCGGATCAAGCACTTAACCCTTTATATAATTACGGTGTACGAGGTTGGGCTTATTGGGAACCTGTTTTTGATGGTGCAAAAGACATCCATAGGAGAAAAAGCGTCGATGAAAGTGTTGAAAAGCTGGTTTTTTCAGAAGAATCGAGCGCGATTTCTCATAATTGTAGTTTATGGATCACTGACCCACCCCTCTGTACAGTACAAATCAATTAAATACTTGATAAAATAGTACTTTACCCACCAACCCCTGTTCTGACCGTGACCGAACTCGACTCAGTCAAGGCACTCCGTGGGGTGCTAAGCACCCATCTGAACTGGCATGGCGCGCGCTTGGAGTTCCTCGCCCGCTTCATCCTGGCGCTCCTACAGGTGCGCTCGGTGAACCTCGCGCGGCTCGCGCCGGTGTTCTCTTCGAGGGCAAAGATCAGTTCCAACTATATCCGTCTGCAGCGATTTTTCCGCACCTTCACGATCGATCAGGCGGAGATCGCCCGCACCATCGCCTGGCTGCTGTTGCCCAAGGACAGCCCCTGGGTGCTGACGCTCGATCGCACCAACTGGAAGCTCGGGCGGGCCGAGATCAACCTGCTGGTGCTCGGGGTCTCCTACCGGGGGCTGAGCCTACCCTTGTTCTGGAGCGCCCTGCCCAAGGCGGGCAACTCCAACACCGCCGAGCGCGTCGAGTTGCTCGCGCGCCTGCGCGAGACATTCCCGGTGCAGCCGCTGGCTTACTTGCTCGCCGACCGTGAGTTCGTCGGGCGCGCCTGGGTTGAAGCACTGCGTGCGCAGCAGATCCCGTTTCGCCTGCGCCTGAAGGCCAATGCGCGTATCCGCCGTTCCCGCTCGGGCGAAGAGGTCCCGTTGCTGCGCGCGTTTCAAGACCTGCAGGTCCACGAACAGCGTGGGCAGCGCTTGTCCGCGTTGGCTCTGGGGTCAGCCCCTGTACCTGAGCGCCAAGCGCCTGGAAGACGGCGAATGGCTGCTCATCGCCAGTGAGGCCTACGCCGCCCATGCACTGCAAGAGTATGCCGAGCGCTGGACGATTGAGATTGACCAGCCATGCTGCCTCCGTAGAACTGTCAGGCGGATTGGCCGGCGGATGCGCCGGCGGTGGATTCGGTCTGTTTCACCCAGCGGCGAGGGGCTTGGCGCCGCGAGCGCAAGCGCGCAAGTTCGTCGTCATCGGCCCAGATCAGCCACTGCTGGTGACCGCCACGCGGGACCTGACGGGCTTGCAACCAGCCTTTGCGCAACCAGCTAAAGAGCGTGACGGCCGGCATCTCCAGTGTTCGGGCGAGCTCGGGTAAAGACCATTCATGGGCGTCGCGCTCTGGCCAGGGCGCCGCCTTGGCATGGGTCGCGCCCGCAGGTAGGCCCTGGTGGGCGAGTAGATTGGCGACCATGGAGCCATTGAACGTGGCTCGGCGTTTCGCCGGTCGCCAGCCTTCGGCGTTGAGTTGCTCGGCGATCTGCGTACAGCGCTGTCCGGCCTGATGCAACGCCAGCACGCGGGCGAGCAGTTGCGGGTAATCGCTCAGCTGCTCCAAGCGTGCCACAGGCCGCACCAGGTGGGTGCGGGTGTGATGGCCGCCGATCCAGTGGACCTCCACGGCCACGCGCTCGCTGTCATCGATGACGGTCACGATCACGCGCTCGATGAGCAAGCGGACGATCGCTTGGCGCTCGGCATCGGTCGTGGTCTTGGCCTTCCAGAGCATCGGGATGTCCGCCGCCAGCGCTCGGATGCGCGCGCGCTCGCTCTCTGAGAGCGTTTGAGGCGCGTTGGCGAGGAAACGCGCATAGTCGGCCTTAAGGTGCGTCTCAGCACTCAAGGCCGCCTCCCACTGCTGCTCCAAGGTGCGCGCCACTAAGCGATGCTCAGGCTCGACTGCTTGGTACTGGCGCTCGGCGCGCTCGGCCTCGTAGCGTGCCCGCTCAAGTCGCTGTTGCCAGGCCGCGTGATGGCGTGCGCGTTCACCGTCGAGGTCGTCGGCGACCTGCAGACTGATCTCCAAGGCCGCCGGCTGCAGGGCGTCCAACACCAGGCGCGCGATCAAGGCGTCCAGCGCCACACCGCTGAGCGATTGACACCGCGGCGCACCATAGTCGACCGCATCGCGCGAGCAGCTGTAGCGCAACCCCGTGGCGTTGTTGGTGTATTGGGTCACCATGCGCAGACCACAGCGCCCGCACACGAGGCGTCCTGACAGCAACGAGGGACCTTGACGAGCGACACCTCCAGCCTGTGCCGTGTTGGCGGCGAGCTGACGCAGATTGGCCTCGTACTGGCTCCAGCTGATGTAGGCCGGTAGGCGATCCTTGAGTAGGACCTCCCACTGCCCGGGGCCGGCGACCGTCCGTCCGGTGGAGGGACGCCCTGGCTGGCGGCGGCGCGGGTCGCTCGGGCGACGACCATAGACATAGGCGCCGGCATAGGTCGGGTTATGCAGCAGATTGCTGAGCGTGACGCGGTTGGGCCGGCGCCATTGCAGCTGCCCGGTCTGCGCGCCGCTGATCACCCGATAGGGCAGTTGGAGCTGATGCTCGACCAGATAGCGCAGCACCCCGTTGATCGTTGCGCAGCGCTGAAACTGCAGAAAGATGGTCTCGATCACCCCGCGCGCTTGGGCGTCCGGGTCTTTGGTCACCGCCCCGGAGGGTGCGCGCACATAGCCCATGGGCAGCAAGGTCTTGAGCTCGCCACGGCGCGCCTTGGCCCGCTTGCCTTCGAGCATGCGTTGCTTGAGGATGTGGAGCTCGGCTTCGGACATGGTCCCCTTGAGTCCTAGTAGCAATCGATCGTTATACGTCTGGGGATCATACAGGCCGTCGGCGTCGCCAATCAGCGTGGAGAATAACGCGCAGACCTCCAGCAGCTGGTACCAGTCACGCGAGCTGCGCGCTAAGCGCGAACTCTCGATGCCGAGCACCAGACCCACATGATCCAGACTGACCTCGCTCATCAGACGCTGAAAGCCCGGGCGCCCCTCGGCGCTTGCCCCGGAGCGCCCGAGGTCATCATCGATGACCTCAACATGCTCAGGTGCCCAGCCGAGTGCAACCGCACGTTCAGTCAGGGCGTATTGCAGCCGGGTCGATTCCTGATTGCGCTCGACCTGCTGCAGCGTCGACTGGCGCACATAGACGATGGCGAGACGGTTGAGATGGCACGCCTGGATCTTGCCGACCACGAACGCGGCCGCCGGGGGTTGGACCGGCGAGAGGGTGGCACTCATCGACGGTCTCCTGCCCCTGGGCGGGCTGCAGTTGGCGTTCCACCAACCGGCTCAGCAGCGCAATCAGCGGCGCTCGCCGCGTCAGCGGCAGGGTGCTCCAGTCGATCGGAGCCGGACGCGTCACGCCGCTGATCCAGCCATTGCGCAAGCCTCAATAACGCCTTTGAATCAAGTATTGGTGGCGTTTGCGGCGCTGTCAAAAAAACTTCTATAGCGGTTTCTGTGATGGGGTATCGAAACCTTGTTTGCCGCCCTCAAGGGCCATGGCTTCCACCTCGAAGACACCCATCTGACCAAGCCCGAACGCCTCGAGAACCTCCTCGGCCTGCTCGCCTTGACCAGTACCTGGGCTTTGCATGCTGGACTCTGGGCCCATGAGCAACAGCCCATTCGCGAAAAAAAACACTTCAGCGATCGCAGTTTAGCTTCTTCCGCTACGGGCTCGACCTGCTCCAGCGCCTCGTCGCTCAACGCGAGACCTTCGGGGCTCAATTCCTGCGTCTGCTCGGCTTCCTCCTCGATGGTCAACCCTTGCAACTCCATCCCTCGATGCCCTGCGAGATGCGACTGGTCTGGCCGTAGCGGAATGAGTTTGGCGTGATTTGTACTGTACAGAGGACCCACCCTACGCCGACGCCGTCAACTACCACGAAATCACCGAATTCTTCATCGCCTGGCTGCGCAAGAACCCACCACCACCCTTCGACCAATGGACCTGGGACTCACGCCGCGAGTTGGCCATCAAAGGCTCCGGAGACGACTTCCGCCGCGGCATGGTGGACGCCTACAAGGCCATGACAGAGCAGATGCCGGACAACGGCATGCAGTGCGTGATGTTTGTGCAGACCGATCCGAATGTTTGGTCCGACATGGTCAGCATCTTCTGGGCCGCCGGCCTGCAAGTGGTCGGCGCCTGGTATATCGCCACCGAGACGACCTCTGAGCTGAAGAAGGGCGGCTATGTGCAGGGCACCGTGATCCTGATGCTGCGCAAGCGCCCGGCCGGCGATCGCCCCGGCTTCAAGCAGCGTATCCTCCCGGCGGTCAAGCGCGAGGTCGACGAGCAGATCAAGCAAATGCTGCATCTGAACAGCGAGACCGAGGCCAAGATGGGCGCGCCGGTCTTCAACGACTCCGACCTGCAGATGGCCGGCTACGCCGCGGCACTCAAGGTCCTGACCGGCTTCACCAGCATCGGCGGCGAGGATGTCACCAGCTTCGCACTGCGCCCGCGCCGCCAGGGTGAGACCACCGTCGTCGATGAGATCGTCGGACAGGCCGCCGAGACCGCCAATGGCATATTGGTCCCGGACGGCCTCGACGCCGAGACCTGGGGCGCGATCAATGGCATCCAACGCTTCTATCTGCGCATGCTGGACATGGAGACCACCGGTGCCTCCAAGCTCGACAACTATCAGAACTTCGCCAAGGCGTTTCGTGTCGCCGACTATGCCGCGATTATGGCGAGCATCAAGCCCAACGCCGCCCGCCTGAAGACGGTCACCGAGTTCAAGCCGCGCGACCTGACCGAGCGCACCGAGCTCGGACCCACCCCGCTCGGCGCGCTGATCATCGCCCTCCAGGAGTTCCTCGCCGACAAGGAGCCGGAGGCGGTGATGGCCAACCTGCGCGAGGCGGTCACCGACTACCTCGGCCTGCGCCCCAAGCTGATCGACATGGCCCAGTTCATCGCCGCCAAGGCCCGCCAAGCCGAGACCCGACGTGCCGCCGAGGCCATCGCTGGGCGGATGCGCAACCAGCGGTTGCAGTGACAGGCAGGGTCCGAGTGCCATGAGCGAATCCTTCAACAGCTATCGCTTTGGCCGGACCGTCTGGCTGACCAATCATGCGATTGAATCGATGGCGAAAAGACAGGTCACCTTGGCTGAGGTCAAACACCTCATCGAGGAAGGCACCTACCGCGCCAAGACGGCCACCGATGGCTGGATCTTCGGTCACTTCGATGACCGTGCCGATAATCTCTTGTGCGCGGCTGTCGTCACCAAGCAGGCTGTCATCATCCGCTGTTGTACATGGATGTCCAATAGTCCCCCGGCGGTGTTGCCTGGCTTGCCAGGTCCCCGACACACCGAAAGAGCCATTCGCCGTAGGGCTTGCCCGGAGCGGGGCGACCGGGGGCCTGCTCACGCATCCGCCCCATTCGGTTGAGTTCGCGCGGCCTCGAGGGCCAGCGCGATGATCCAGGTGGCCGTCGGCAGCCCGGCGCGCTTGGCCGCCTCCTGCAGCGCCGCCTTTTGTTCGCGGTTCACCCGCAGCTCGATCTTCTCACGCTTGGCGTCCGGCGACGGCTTTCGACCTCTTGCCATGACGGGATTTAACCTCTACAATTCTTGTCATGGCGAATAATAACACCATCCAGCGCAGCTATCAGTTCCGCGTCTACCCAAACGCGGTGCAGCTGATCCTGCTCACGCAGTTCTTCGGCGCGGCGCGCTGGGTCTGGAACACGGCGCTGGCCTGGCGCTCGCACTGCTACAAGGTGCTCGGCGAGCGGGTTAGTGGTGTGGACTTCTCCCGCGAGCTCACCTTCTTGAAAACGCTCGCGCCGTTCGCCTGGCTCAAAGCGGTGCCGGCGACCATCCTGACCCAGACATTGCGCGATCAAGACCGGGCGTTCTCGAACTTCTTCGCCAAGCGTGCGCGCTACCCGCGCTTCAAGAAGCGTCGGGCCGGGGCCTCGATCCGCTTCCAGCTCGATCAGCGCTGCGTGATGAACACCTACTGCGCGGGCGAGCTGCTGAAGCTCCCGGGCCTCGGTGCGCTGAAGGTGCGCTGGTCGCGGGTCCCCGGCGGCGCGCCGAAGATGGTCACGCTGCGGCGTGATCCGGCTGGGCGCTACTTCGTTGCCTTCATGGTCGAGGAGCAGATCGAACAGGCCGCGCCAAGTCAGCGCAGTGTTGGCATCGATGTCGGCGTCAAGGACGTCATCATCACCAGCGACGGGCACAAGTCGGGCAACCCGCGCCACCTGCGCCGCTACCGTCGGCGCCTGAAGTGGGCGCAGCGTCGGCTCGCGCGCAAGCAGAAGGGCTCAGGCCGCTGGCACAAGCAGCGCCAACGGGTCGCGCGCCTGCATGCGCGCGTCCACGATTCCCGACAGGATTTCCTGCACAAGCAGACCTCGGCGTTGGTTCAGAACAATGGCGTGATCGCGATCGAGGACCTGAACGTGCGCGGGATGAGCGCGAGCGCCAAGGGCACGACCGCGGCGCCGGGGAAACAGGTCCGACAGAAATCCGGACTGAACCAATCGATTTTAGATGCGAGCTTCGGCGAGCTTCGCCGCCAGCTCGACTACAAGTGCCAATGGCACGGGCGCGTTCTGTTGGTCGCTGACCGCTGGGCGCCCACCAGCAAGACCTGCTCAGGTTGCGGCGCGGTGCAAGCCGAGATGCCGTTGCAGATCCGGGACTGGACCTGTCCCGCCTGCGGAGCCGTGCATGACCGAGACGTGAACGCGGCCATGAACGTACTCAAGTTCGCTACGGGCGGGGAGCCCGGAGGTGATGCGCGTGGAGGGTGGACAACCCCAAGCGCCGGCGTCGATGGCGCCGCCGGAGTGCTGGCACCCGAGGAAACGCGAACCCAACCGAAAGCCGTTGCTAAGCATCCAGGACGATGCGCGGCGGCGGCTTAGGGGCGGATTCCAAATGGTCAACTGGACTGAACGGGAGCACCTATGAAGATCGTGTATTACGAAGACGATGACATCTTATTCATCGAGATATCGAAGGGGCCGATTGTGCGCGATGAATCGCTGAGCTGGAACCTGAACATCGGCTATACCGCCGATGGCATTGGTGAGATCACGATCCTGGATGCCCAGAAAAGCGGGCTCTACCCGCTGCAGATCGAGCGGGTTGTCTCCGAGGCAGCTTGATCGAGGAACCGCTGGGCGTCCAGTCGCCGGTTGATCCCATGACCCTCCAGCGCTTCTCCTCTCGCAACCACCGTCTCGACCAGAGCTTTCTCGCCGAGCAGCTGCAAGGTGCGCGTCGCTATTGGCGCATCGCCGGCTACTTCACCAGCTCGTTGTTCGAGATCGCCCACGAGTGGCTGGAGCCGATCCCGGAGGTGCGCATCGTCTGCAACGTGGATCTCTCACCGGAGGATTTGAAGGTCGCGCAGTTGCGGGAGATGCGCTTGCTTGGGCGCTGGAACGAGCGCTCGATCGAGGCCGAATCCTTGCTCAATCGCGAGCGCTATCAACGGCTGGATGCCTTTCTGGCCAAGCGCGGCCAGGTGATCCGGGTTGCGCCCGATAGCGTCTGCGGCTTCGTGCATGGCAAGGCCGGCGTGATCGAGCGCGCCGATGGCCGTACGCTGGGCTTTATCGGCTCGATGAACGAGACCCGCCACGGCTGGCAGCAGCACTACGAGATCCTCTGGCAGGACGACTCGCCCGAGGGTGTCGCCTGGATCGAGGCCGAGTTCGAGTTTCTGTGGAACGCCGCGCGGCCCTTACCGGAGGCGGTCTGCCATGAGGTGTCCCGCCGCGGTCGACGTGTCGAGGTGCTGCTCCCCGAACTAGAGCAGGAGGAAACGCTTACCCCCGCCGCGTTGATCGAATCGCCGCTCTACCGTGAGGGCATGGCCCTGCAGCCCTGGCAGCAAGGCTTCGTCAGCGAATGCCTGCGCCATTACCAGGAGCACGGCCAGGTGCGCCTACTGCTGGCCGATGAGGTTGGCCTGGGCAAGACCCTGTCGCTCGGCACCGCGGCACTGACCCTCTGTCTACTCGATGAGAAGACCCGAAAACGCCGCAAGCCGATCGTCATCTTCGCCCCGGCGACCCTCTGCGAGCAGTGGCAAACCGAGCTGCTCGACAAGCTCGGCATCCCCTGCGCGCGCTGGCACTCGACCCGCAAGGTCTGGCTCGATCCCGAGGAGCGGGCGATCTCCCCGAGCGGACCGGAGCAGATCGCCCGCTGTCCCTTGCGTATTGGCATCGTCTCCACCGGTCTGATGATCCAGCCCTCGCGGGAGAAAGCCGTGCTGCTCGGGATTAGCTACACGCTGGTGATCCTCGATGAGGCGCACAAGGCGCGCTCACGCCAGGGCATCGGCGCCAAGGCCGGCGAGCCCAATGCCTTGCTGACCTTCATGCTCGCGGTCGCCAACCGAGCTGAGCATGTCCTGCTCGGTACCGCCACCCCGATCCAGACCCGAGCTGAGGATCTGTGGGATCTGGTCCGCGTGCTGCATCGCGGTAGCACCGGGTTCGTGCTCGGCCACGAGCTCTCACCCTGGCACAACCCCCCTGAGGTGTTACCGATCCTCTGCGGCGAGCTGCGCATCGATGGCCCCGAGGCCGGCTGGCGACTGCTACGCTCACCGCTCCCCAGCATGACCTCCACCAACGAGCCGAATGCGCGCCGCCTGTTCCGCAATCTGCGTGAGGAGCTGGAGATGGCGCCCAAGGCGCACCTGGCCGGCGCGCTGAGTGAGCTGCCGGCGGACCTGCGCGAGGATCTGGACACCGAGCTTGAGCGCGTCATCGACGGCGCGACCTTCTTCCAGCGCGAGAACCCCTTCGTGCGCCATGTCGTGCTGCGCAAGCGCACGACGCTGGAGGCGCGTGGTCTGCTCGAGCGCATCGCCGTCAACGTCCACCCGGATCAGGGTTTGGTCCAGGCGCCGTATCGCTTCTCGGCGCTGTTCCAGGAGGTGGCGCTGCGGACCACGCCGGACTTCGATCGCGCCTATGAGGAAGCGCGCCGTTTCGGGCGCGTTCTGGCCAAGCGCGGCCAGGGCAGTGGCTTCATGCTGACGCTGATGCAGCAGCGGGTCTGCTCCAGTGTCATCGCCGGCCTCAACACGGCGCAGACCCTGCTGGCTGGGCGTGAGGTGCAAGAGGAGACGGACGACCTCGACCTGAAGCTCGCGATCCAGACGGATGCGGAGCGAGCGGCACTGGCGAACCTGATCGCCGCATTGGAGGCTATGGACGAGGACCCAAAACTGGCCGCGGTGCGGTTTTATCTGAAAGACGAGGGCTGGCTCGACCTCGGCTGCATCATCTTCAGCCAGTATTACGACACCGCAGGCTGGGTGGCCGACGCCTTGGCGGCGGAGTATCCAGAAGAGACGATCGGCCTCTACGCCGGCGCCGATCGCAGTCGACTCTACCGCGATGGGCAGGCGGTCGGCATCGTTCGCGAGGAGCTCAAGCGCCTGGTCGCCGATCGCCAGGTGCGGCTGATGGTGGCCACCGATGCCGCCTGCGAGGGCCTGAACCTGCAGACCCTGGGTACCCTGATCAATGTCGATCTGCCCTGGAATCCCACCCGCCTCGAGCAGCGCATCGGGCGCATCAAGCGCTTCGGTCAGGCGCGCTCAGCGGTCGATATGCTGAATCTCGTGCACCAGGGCACGGTCGATGAGGTGGTCTATGCCCGGCTCTCCGAGCGTATGCGCAACCGCTATGACCTCTTCGGTGGCCTTCCCGACACCATCCGCGACGACTGGATCGACGACCTCGAGACCCTGGGCGAGAAGATGGACCAGTACATCGAGGAGCGCCGCCAAGCCACCGGCTTCGACCTGCGCTACAACGACAGCCTGCAACCCAGCGAGGACGCTTGGCGCGATTGTGCGACGGTGTTGGCGCGTCGGGATGTGGAGAATTTGATGCGCAAAGGCTGGGGTGGGTGACCTGGACGATCACGCCGATGCGTCAATGCCGTGATATCACTACCGCCCTAAATCGTCTTAAAGCATCGGCATAGCCTCTGGTTGAGGTTGATGATACAGCCCTTGTTCCGACGGCGAGCCCTGGCTGCGACCATTTTGGCTGCAGCCACCAGATCATGAGGCCGAACAGCAGCACACCGAGCAAGGTCAGCAGCAGGAGGGATATCGGCTTGGCGAGCATAAGGCGTAACGATATCAGTGATGCCAAACGCCAGCTTGCAATCGGCACAACCTTGATGCTGAGATCGATTGCTTGACTGTGCGACATCAAACACACTAGCCCTCATATCGCCGACCACTGAGTCAGTCATTAGGACACCATGACCATCAAACAAGTCATCACCGAGGGCGAGAAGCCAGTCAAGATCTGGACTGATGAACTCGACCCGCGCTCGCGCGAGCAACTGGTGAACATCTCCAAGCTACCGTTCATCCATCACCATGTCGCCGCGATGCCGGACGTGCATGCTGGCATTGGCGCCACCATCGGCAGCGTCATCGCCACCGATCGCGCCATCATCCCGGCCGCGGTCGGCGTCGATATCGGCTGCGGCATGGCCGCGGCACGCACCTCGCTCAGCGCCGAGCAGCTCGACGAGAAGCTGCTGAAGAAGGTCTTCGACCAGATCAGCCGCGATGTCCCCGTCGGACGCAATCAACACAGGGATGAGCGCGCCCTTGCCGAGGCGGCGCAGCCCTTCGCCGCGCCGCTCGCGATCCTGACCGGGAAACATCCTAAACTACTCAAGGCCTTCGGACGCTTCTCCAACTGGGTCAATCAGCTCGGCACCCTGGGCGGCGGTAACCATTTCATCGAGGTCTGCCTGGATGAGGCCGGCCAGGTCTGGGTCATGCTGCACTCAGGCAGCC
Organism: Halochromatium roseum; assembly: GCF_016653315.1. Classification (GTDB taxonomy): domain Bacteria; phylum Pseudomonadota; class Gammaproteobacteria; order Chromatiales; family Chromatiaceae; genus Lamprobacter; species Lamprobacter roseus. The sequence continues at coordinate 34,306 of NZ_NHSH01000044.1, forward strand.
GGGGCATCGGCAATGCGATGGGCACCTACTTCATCGAGCTGGCCAGGCGCGATATGGAACGCTGGATGATCCAGCTCCCCGACCGCGACCTGGCCTATCTGCCGGAGGGTACCGAGCATTTCGATGACTATGTGGCGGCGGTCTCTTGGGCGCAGGCCTATGCGCGCGAGAATCGCGATCAGATGATGCGTTTGGTACTGGCCGCCCTCGCCCGCCATCTACCGGCGTTTACGGTCACCGAGGAGGCGGTCAACTGCCATCACAACTATGTCGAGCGCGAGCATCATTTGGGCGCCGACGTTTGGGTAACGCGCAAGGGCGCGATCCGCGCGCGTGAGGGCGATCTCGGGATCATCCCCGGCAGCATGGGCGCGCGCAGCTACATCGTGCGCGGCAAAGGTAACCCGGAGAGCTTCAACTCCTGCGCCCACGGCGCCGGTCGGCGCATGAGCCGCACCGCGGCCGAGAAGCAGTTCACCCCGGCGGACCTGGCTAAGCAGACCCAAGGCGTCGTCTGCCGCAAGGATAAAGGCGTGCTCGATGAGATCCCGAGCGCCTATAAAGACATTGATCAGGTAATGGCCAACCAGACCGATCTGGTCGAGGTGGTGCATACCCTCAAGCAGGTGGTGTGCGTGAAAGGGTGATTGGCCGGGCCGCTAGTCACTCACAACACACCCAAGAGGATAATACGACGCCTTAGCGCCTGGACCTCATGCGACCTCTACCAATCGCGTACAGCGCATACGCTGTCCGCCAACAGGCTCAAAACTCGGCAACCGCGCGCAGCCCGAAGATCAGGCCGGTGACGTCGTCGGCACCAGAATAGCTATCCTTCATCCATTGCACGTCGGCACTGATCGCCAACCTGTCGTTGATCGCGAATCGATAGTAGGTCTCAACGACATCGCTCTGAAAAACATCACTGTTGCCGCCGTGGACATGGCCGTAGGCGATGCCGATCCTATCGCTCTCACGGCCCCACGCCGCGCCCTTGAAGTCGAAGCCGCCCTCATAGCCGGACTGGTAAGTGCCCTCCCCATCCGTCAGCCCCCAGGCGGCACGAAGAAAGACACCAAAGACGTCGCCGAGCGCCTGATCAAAGGATAGGAAGAGTCCCGCCAACGGCTCCTGATCGTCCCCAGACGCGCTAGAAAAGTCTTCTGACGTGCCGCTATAAGTGACCCGGTAATGGCCGTCGCCGAGTCCCGTCCGCAACCGGTATTCGATCTCGCCGGCAGACCAGTGATAGGCTTTGCCATCTTCGTTCTGACCCACCGACATACCGGTACCACTGAGGGTCCAGTTGCCTACCTGCCAAACGACAACAGCGCCCCAGTCATAGGCCGGCATATAAAGGTTGCGGGCATTGACGAACGCGGCATTGCTGAACTGAGTAAATTCGTCGTTGGCGTAGGCGTTGCGGTTGAAGTAAGCGGACGGATCAATAATGCCACCGACGAGTTGGATGCGATTATCCTCGCCGAGGGCAAAGATTCGGCTGTACCAGGCTTCTAGCAGGTAGCTGCGACCGCTACCGTTGATGTTCTTGACATCCGCTTCCAGGTCCGCCGCCCAAGACGACAACTCGAACGGGGAAACATTGTTCAGCCCGTTGCCAATCGCGAAGCCGAACTTCGCGAAAAACTGATCCGCAGGTGTCGGCTCATACGACACTTCCGGCTGTAATACGACGGCGCCTCGACAGGCATCATCCGGAGGATTCCCGGCATTTGTCTGCTGGCATTGGTAGACGCCTGCCAACAGGCCGTTGAGCGTGATCTGCTCACTGAGATCGAGAGCCTGCGTCGACAACGGCACAACGAAAATAGTCGCCGCCGCCAGCCAGGACAGCGGGCGACGGGCTAGACCCAGTAGGTTTCGTAAATGCCACGAATGTCCCCCATGCCATGATGCTCGGCCGGCCCTGTTACGAATTCGATGCGCACAACGATCTGCGATCGATGCGGCACTTCGACAGCGCGCATCGCTTTGTCGTGTCGTGATCGTATCCGGCTTATTCGCAAGGCTAACCTTTTCCATGAAGAAGACTCGGCCAACGCGATAACCCTAGCGGGGGCTTTAGCTTCCTCGCCGGTGCATGTCTCGCATGCCTTCGCTAAGGTGAGAAGCAATCAACGAAACCAAGCGTAACCCCTCCTGCACGCCGGGATCGCTGACTAAGCGGAGTAGACCTCGAATTCCACCCGGTGCGGGCGCGACAGTTGCCAAGTCTTTGCTCGCTTGCGTGAACGCATTAGATAAGCATATGAGAAATTCCTGGTTTTCGGGATGGTCCATCTCTCCGAGCAAGTGCACCAACCCCTCATTTCGCGTGAGGCGATCAAGAAGCGTGATTCCTTCGCTAAAAGCCGCCGCGGCACGGCTGACAATATCGTCTGATATTGCGTCACGAGCGGCATTGACGAGTGTCGCTAGTTCAGCAAGCTGATGCAAATCATCAGCACTAATGAGTTCGGCCGCAGCCTTGGACGGTGGGGTCTGATTTGTCATCGCGTGCCTCCTTATAGTAGTCCGCGTACACTAGCCCAGTACATCTTGTTGTACGACGTCTTAAACCAGTGCATCGGTTTGTTAGGCTCCTTGAGGTCTGGAGGATTGACGTAGTCAAACATGGCATAAGTCGCACTGTCGTGACCGGTCTCAATGAAGCAGTAGACTTTTCCATCGTATTCACGAACTGGCGCACCAATCTTGATCTTCGATGCGATATTCTCGGAAACAACCTCGGCCTGAAAATGTGCGGCTGACCCGGTTTTACTAACAGGCAGGTTTGTCGTGTCCCCTAACACATACACATCATCATATCCGTCCATCGTCAGCTGGTAACGATTAGTCGGTATCCACCCACCCTGACCCAGGCTATTTTTTTCAATCGTCTCCATACCACGATGGGGCGGGATAGCAATGAGCATATCATATGCTGCTTCAGTGCCCTCCTCGCTCATGACCACGCTATTTTTAACATCGACCTCTTTGACGTTGAACAGCGTTTCATACTCAATCCCCATGTTGTCGAAGGCGGGCTTCGCCCACTTTGCGACATTCTCGATGGTATGAATCCGGCCGATTGGGTAATGATACTTGATCTGAACCTTATCGCGAATTCCTCTCGATTTGAAATAGTCGTGGAGCGAGAAGACGAGCTCTACCGGTGCAATCGGGCACTTATGCGGCACACCCACAACAATCGCGATCTTGCCGCCCTCGAATCCACGTAGAGCCTTGAACATCTTGACTGCACCAGCCTCGGAATAGAAGGTTTCAGCGCCCTCAGCTAAACCGGGAATTTCCTTCGGCACGATACGCGATCCAGTAGCGATGACTAAAACATCATAGCCGTAAGATTTTCCGCTGATGGTCTTCACAGTCTGTTGATCAAGATGAAACTCATCGACCGGATCGACGTGAAAGTCAATACAGGCTTCAAGCAGGCTTTTTTGTTTCCGATACAACTCGTCGGGCATCATCTGTCCAAATGCCACATACAGAAGTCCAGGTTGATACATGTGCTGATCGGATGCGGAGAGCATCGTGATTCGAACTTTGCGCGAACGTATTTCTCCCGCGAGCCGACGAGCTAGGTTATTAGCAACGATGGTACCGCCTGTGCCACCACCGACGATCAAGATTCTCATGATGTTATCGCCTCCAAAATTAGGGCAACCTTGCAAATAGCCTCGAGCGTTCTAGCCTCAGCAACTAACCCACTACTTGGCCTTACGAACCTTGACATGCCAAACACCATCGATCTTTTCGCTACTGATCAAATCGTGTCCTACCTTGTTGACCCAATCAGGCACATCACCAGCAGACCCTTCATCGGTTGATAAGAGTTCAAGCGTATCCCCGACATTAGCTTGTTTCATGTAAGTGATCAGCTCCATCAGCGGACCAGGGCAAAATGTATTTCTTGCGTCGATCGTCTTTAGTTCACTCATGCGTCTGATCCTCGTGGATTGGTGTTACAGGCTTGGCTCGAAGCATTAGAATGTGAAAACCTGGCTGTCGGCAGTGTCGCCTAAAAAGCTCGTTAACCCGGTTGGAGGCCCCAATTCAGGATCGAGATCGTCCCCCTTGAGCCCCATTAGATCGAGCGCCATGGAGCAAGGCAAGAGCTTCGCACCGCCCATATCCACGGCGAAAGCGAATAACTGCTTAAATGGCGGAACACCATGGTTTTTTTCAATGAGAGCTCCGAACTCTCCCTCGGCCGGAGCCTCATTGTTTTGCCCTTTGACGAAGTACCGCAAAGCATTCATCGAGATAAAGACCATGACTTCGTCCCCACTAGCCGCGGCCACTGAAGCGATCATAGCCGCCATTTGTAGCTTCTCGCGCGCACCCGAGACGCAGACGATACTCATTTTTTGCGCCAAGACTCATTCTCCAAAGTTAGGTAAGTGCGTTGCCATCTGGTAAGTCGCGGATAGAATCGACCAAGCCACTGCTGTTACACGACTGCCACAGGCCGGCCGATCTTGAATTTATGATCTGGACTATCCTCGGTGCCAGCTATAGCGTTTGATCAGCAACACAATGGTGCTATCCAAGACAAAACCCACTGCGCCTATAACCACGATGAGCGCCATAAGATTGGAATACTCAAGGCTTTCCCGAGAATCTTGAATGGCATATCCGAAGCCCGAGGTAACCCCTAGAAACTCAGCTGGTATGATGACGATCCAGGCAACACCGAGCGCCAGACGGATGCCGGTCAGCACGTCGAAGGTAATAGCCGGGAGGATGATTTTAGTCAGCATCTGCCAAGGCTTGGCGCCGAGATTGCGTGCAACCTTAAACCAGCTAGGGTCGATCTTCGCTAGCCCCGCAGCGGTAGAAAAAGCCACAGGCCATACCGCCGCCACGGCAATCAGAAAAATGATTGCCTCTTCCCAACCGGCGAATACCACAACCGCAATTGGCTCCCAAGACAGCGGGCTGATCATGCGCAACAACTGAAACGGGGCATTGGTCAATTGCTTGAACCAAAGGCTGCGGCCCATCATGATGCCAATTGGCACTCCAATCACGATGGCGAAGAACATTCCCATACCTAGGCGAAAGCCGCTGCTGCCGATCGCATCCGGAATGGTTCCGTTCCGCCACAGTTCAGGCAATGCCTGGAGGGCCTCGTTAGGTGCGAATGCGCTGAACTGCGACACAGAGGGGTTTAACGTGACTAGGAAGATCGCTAGCCACCATAGCGCTACAAGCGCTGCCAAACCCACCACGATGTGTAGAGCCTTGGTGCCTGACGATTGGAATACATCGCACAAATTGGCGTATATACCCCCGGAAACGCGAGGCATCGCAATATCTTGGCTAGTCATTAGGTTCTCCGGCTGCAATCAGACTCATGGAAAAAGAGTCCCTGCATTGACTGCTTCGTCTATATTGGCCTATTTCCCTCATGCGTGCCCCCGCTGCCAGCTGTAGCGATTGATCAATATAACGATGATGCTGTCGAGGACGTAACCAATCACGCCGATTGTCAGCACAAGTGCCGTCAAGTGGTTGTAGCTCAGTGTCTCGCGAGCATCTTCGATGGCATAGCCCAAACCAGAAGTCACGCCCAAGTACTCAGCAGGAACGAGTACGATCCAAGCGACGCCCAAGGCCAATCGGATACCGGAGAAGACGTCGAAAGCAATCGCGGGCATGATGACTCGAGTCAGCATCTGGAGCGGAGTCGCACCCAAGTTACGCGCAACCTTGAACCAGCTCGGATCAACCTTGGCGAGCCCCGCCGCCGTGGAAAACATCACCGGCCAAACCGATGCGATGGCGATCAGGAAAATGATCGACCCGTTCCAGGTCGCAAACACGAGCACAGCCAAAGGCATCCAAGCGAGCGGACTGACCATACGCAGGAATTGGAATGCCGCGTTGCTGTACTCCTGGAACCACTTCACTCTACCCATGAGTATGCCGATCGGCACGCCAATGCAGATCGCGATCAGTAAGCCCATACCAAGTCGGTAGCCGCTGGCGGCCGCAGCCGCCTGAATTTTTCCGGCTCCGAATAACTCAGGAAATGCCTGGAGGGTTGGAATCAGCCCAAAGGCGGCAAAGCTCTGCGTCGTCGGGTTTGCCTGCAGCCAAAGGCCGGCAGCAAACCATAGTGCCGCCAAGATGGCGACACCAGCCACGCCCCATGCGAACCGCCGCAATGCCGGGTGTTCGATGAAACGGGACACGACGCCACCACGGAAGGCGACTTCTTGAGTCATAGCTCGATCACCTCTTTACGAACAAACGGATCACCTGTTTGTGGAACGCTGAGGTCCGCCTTCCAGCCCGGATTCGCATTCAAAGCCTTCTTGATGTAGTCGTACTGCACCAGATCCTCAGCCACGAAATCAGGCGAGAGGCCTTCCAGGAAGGCAGTTTCACCACCCACCAGCGTCGTATTCATCTCACTGACCACTGCTTCAGTGGCGCTTGGGAAAGGCCAACCTTGGAAGTTGATACGACTTTGCTGCCATTCCGGGTGCTGGATCGCAGGTGGCTGAGCGTAATCGGCCGGCGAGTAGAACATCATGGCTCGCTCCACTACCTCCGATGGGAAAGGCAAGTATTTCTTGCCATCTCGAGACAGCATCTCTGCCGTTGCTTTACGGTTGGCGCTGATATGAAGCTGAGCTTTAACGATGGCATTGTGTACGCCTTGCGCCCATGCTGCGCGGTCGGGATCCATCGCATCGTCCTCATGCATGCAGACCACACAACAGGGGTGCCCCCTCCAAACATCGCCGGTGAATCGCAGGACTTCCCCGCCGGCTCTAAGCTCACCAAGCGCATTGAATGGTTCCGCAACGCAGTAGCCGTCGATCTGGCCAGCGGCAAGGGCTGGCGGCATATCCGGCGGATTGAGCACCAACAGGTTGACCTCATTGGGAGCTAGGGCTGCGTTCTGTGGACGGATTACCGGCGTAAGACCGGCATCGCGCATAATCCGTTGGGAAATGATGTTATGGATGGAATACCAGTAGGGGACCGCGAACTGCTTACCACCCAAGTCCTTTGGCTCCTTGATCTCGCTCTTCTTGCTAACGACGATCGCCGACCCGTTGGTATGATTCCATGCGGTAATCTTTACCGGGAAATTGTTGTTGTAGCGCATGTAGATCGGCACCGGGATGAGGAGGTGCGTCAAATTGAAACGCTGCGCAGAAAAGGCTTCCACAAGAGGCGACCAACCGCGAATCAATGTTGGTGGCTCAGACTCTAAACCCTCGTCTTTGAAGAAGCCCATTTCATGCGCGACCAGCAGGGTGGCAGCATCTGTAATTGGGATGTATCCGATTTTTACTACCGGGTCGAAAGGCTTGATGTATTTCGTTCCATCGGCTTCTTTCTGCTGTGCCAGCGCAGCGCTCGATGACATCATGGCGCCCAGTCCGCCTAGCCCTGCGAATGCGGCAAACTTGAGCATGTCGCGGCGACTTACGCCGGTTCCCAGCACCGAACTAAAGAGCGGATCATAGTCGATAGCAAGACTAGGATCGGCCTTGCCATCTGCAATATCCGGGTCCTGAGGCATTACAGTCCGAAGCCGCTGATCAACTGACCCGGCTTTACCGCAGGTACCGCAGGAACAGCCGTCGATGTGCACGAGCGCATGTGTTTGACTCTGCGATCTATCGTCAGATTTTTTCATGATGGATATCCTCTGGTTAAGGGGCCGATGATCCGAAAGGTATCTGCGTGATTGAGCAGACGGGCGCCGTCACGGGTGAACAATACTGTTAATCTACGAGTGAAACCGCTTCTGGCTTTTGGTAGTTGGCCGCCTGTTGGAAGTCATCCATGAGCTTGGCGCGCAGCGTCTGGACACGTGGATCAGTTCGGTCGCGCGGATCGGGTAAGTCCACATCCAATTCACGTACGATGTTGCCAGGCGATCCAGCCATGATGACCGCGCGGTCGGCCATGATGACTGCCTCATCGATGTCGTGGGTGACAAGGATGATGTTGAATCCTAAGCGTTTGGCGATAGCGCGAACGTCATGCTGCAGCGAGGATCGGGTGAATGCGTCGAGAGCCGAAAAAGGCTCGTCCAACAGGAGTAGCTCGGGCTCCATTACCAGAGAGCGAGCTAGCGCAACGCGCTGCTGTTGACCACCGGAGAGATCTTGCACATTTGACTGAGCGAAGTCTTGCAGTTCGACCAGTTGGATTGCCTCATCAACTCGGCTATCAATCGTTGACTTATCCCAATTGCCAAACGTGAGCCCCACCCCTACGTTTTGCTTTACTGTCATCCAGGGAAAAAGATGGGGAGCTTGAAACATCATGACCCATTTTGGCGATGGGCCTTGGATAGGAGTACCGTCGAGTTTGATGCTACCCTCGGACGCTTTGAGCAATCCTGCCACAATATGTAGTAGAGTCGACTTACCACACCCGGATCGGCCAATGATGGCGAGGGCCTCGCCTTGCGGCGACTCTAGATCGACCCGATTGAAGGTCACCGTGCTACGTGAGCCATAACGATGAGTCAGTCCTTCGATCTTAATATTTGTTCCGCGTATTGCCATCTATTAGCTCCTCTATTCGTTTTCCCGCCGTCAATGGTTTAGGGATGATCACAGGGGCACTTCTGAAAAACCTCAGAAGTAGCGGCCGGTGAAGTGATTCACCGACCCACTCGACGCTAAAGCCTCAGGCGCTGTGTAGTCGTTCTCTCACCACCTCGATGCGGTGGGTCAGGTCTTCTTCGTCCAGCATTCCACGCGCAATCATTGAGTGTGCAAGTGCGAGAAGTTGGCGTTCCGGGAAAGGCACATCTTCATAAATCGTCGCGGCCAACTCGTCTTCCTCAGCACGCCTCTCCAACGAGGGCAGGGCACATGATCCTGGCACGACCTCATCGTACGACTTCACACACGAATCGCCCGCCAACATGTCACAGGTGGCCTCCAAGTCGATCTGCCACGGCGGCTCTGGGTTTGTGACACCATATTGAATGGCCAGATCCTCCCATACCCGCCCCCGCATCTTGATCGTCTCGAGAAGAGGAATAGGCTTAAAATCAGGCTCTTGCCAGCCAGTATGGGTCATGTACTCCTGTTGTTTTGGCTCAACCATGATGGGCACTCCCCGCATGATGATGGTGGTGGTCGTCGCCGTGATGATGATGAACCGGATTAATTGCTTTACGCACGCGGCGTTTTGCGTTATTCGTGATGCCCGGCTTAGGGACCGCCACACCGATGAGACAATCGCGTGTGACAATCTCCGCTAATTGCTCCTCGGTCCAGCCATCCGTCCCTTCGGGACGCGTCGGCATAACGATGTAACGTGTCTTCTGATTAGAATCCGCAACCCGAATCTCTACATCTGGATCGAGCTGCAGGCCGAACTCGGAAAGTACTTGGCGAGGCCAGCGCACTAGGCGGCGGCGATAATTCGGAGTACGGTACCATTCGGGTGACTGGCCCAAGATTGGCCGCGGGTAGCAGGAGCAGAGGGTACAGACAACGACGTGCTTAAGTTTTGGTGTATCAGCAAGAACGCGTAGATTACAGTAGTCGCTTGGGGTACCAAACTGCGTCGGCGGACTGGTCACCCAATTCACACCAACTGCCTTGCTCGCTTCGACCCCGTCTTCAATGCACAACTCTTTGTACTCGGGATCGAGCCATGCCTTGGCAACTAAACGCGCGGCTGGCAATGGACCCAACGTATGTACATATTCTTTCCACACCCGATGATCTTCAGTCGAGAATAGACCTTTCTCGATGGCAAGCTCGCGAACTGCTATTTCGAGAATCTCGAAATCGCTAACCTCATCCACCATCGGCGCAGGCTTGTGATCATGTTCAGACATCTGTGATTTCCTCTAACAAGTAAAGTCCGCGCCTAATCAGGCCGATTGGAGATAGGTCTCGGGGAACTCCGTCTCCAAAGAGTCGTTCGAATAGGCCTCGCTATACTCTGGCCACAGATCCCGTTGCTTGAACACGATGCTGTAGAACCACACTGGATTATCGGTGTTATCCCAAGCCTCATCTTCAGCGGGAGGACTTTCGTAGACTAGACGCACGACCGTACCGACCGCCCCCCTTGTATATGCCATGGTGCGAGAGTAGAAGATATCCGGCAGATCACGAATCTTCACTTGATCGCCCACCTTAAATTTTGCTGGCCCAGCTTTGCCTGCAAAGCATTGAGGATCGCCAATGCCACTAGCGATCTTGGCATGGTGGGTTCTATCGTGCTGTGCTTTGCTCATTACGGCTTTTCACCTCATCTATCTTGTTAACCAACTCAGTGAGCGTGACGTATTGTTTATCGACCAGAATCCGCGCGGCCGTAATCAGCCAGCGCCCGTAATACGGCAGGCCTAGGTAGGCCGTTTGCCCAACATCAACGTTTTGGCGCCGCCGGCGTTCCTCGGCATTCCACACGCCGCGCCAGGCCAGACACTCGCAAGTCGCAAATGTGTTAAGCTCCCAGACCTCTTCCTCTTTTTCCTCGTATTCGATGGGAACATCGTATTCTCCGCCAACATCGTGCACTGGCCTGGTATAGGCGCGATAGAGTTCATGGTTGATCTCGTCAGGTGCAGGTGCATGCGTCTGTTTGTGCAGCGCAGGCTGAAGATGGCCGACGCGTTGAAGATGCCTTAGCACCTCATCTCTAGTAGACGATGACATTGCATTGAGTCTCCTCTGGTTGATTACGAAAATGGCTATATCCGTAACGGACTAGATCTAAGCCACGAACCGCAGACCACGGGGCTTCACGTTGGTTACTCGACGGGGCGAAGGTAATACCCTCGCTCTGAATAACATCGCTGGTGTAGCGCTTAACACCCTAGGCGGATCTAACTATGAGACATCAGCGTAATAATTCCAAAGACGAAAATCCGATAGCCTCCAGAGGCTTTAACTATGCATTCTAGTCAACATTTGGTGGTCAATGCAGATTCCAGCAGCGAACGGAGCTGCGGTTCACAGGCAATAGCGCGGACATGCTGGCCGCCGCATCTTTATTAGAGAAGTAGAGTATTATTAAAAGCAGAAATAGTCAGCGTGTTCAGCCGACGCTGATCAGCCGACGCTTTTTACACGATTCAGTTAAACTGGCACGCGAAGGATTCTTGCCTGGAAAACCACAGCCAAGGCTATTCAGCAAATAAGGCTCAAGACGCGGATTAATACTAGGCAATAGACGGCGGGACGAAATTAAATGGTAGGCCTAGCTGTAGGTGGCGATAGCTTGGCTAATTCGCTACACTACCAAGATTTGTAGGGTAGAAACTTACCGCTGATGGTGACATGAACACGATCGCCCTGCGGGTCTTTCTCACGGTCGACCTTTATCTTAAAATCAATAGCACTCATGATTCCGTCGCCAAACTCCTCATTAATCATCTCTTTAATTGTCTCGCCATAGACATTAATCATCTCGTACCAGCGATAAATCAACGGATCGGTAGGAATAACCTTATCCCAAGACTTGTTTGGAAAAGCTTGCAGCGCGTCTGCCACCTCACTAGTGAGGCCGAGAATTTGCGCAACTGCTGTTGCACTTGTCTCCTGCAAATGGTTCATGCCAAGACAGGCAGAACAGGTAAACTCTGGAGACAAGCCTGCAGCCTCTGCAATCGCGCTCCAAGCCAAGCCCCTTTGATGCTTGGCTTCGAGAATGGCTTCCTTCATCTCTGCTTTATTCATGTCTCAGCTTCTTTATCCTAGATTCGTTAATGCATAAAGCTGCCGACCCACACCTCTTGGCGCAGAATGCCGGCAGCTGCCAGACGTCCCGAGTTTAGGCCGAGGCTAAGTGCAGGCGAGTATTGAACACCTTGCCCCTTACTGCATGCCCTTCGGAGTCGGTTGTCGCCTTGACACCGGCCAGGATCGCGAGATCCAAAGCTGGCTCAATGATGATGACTGCTAGGTATGCCGTCGCAAAGGTGGCAATCTGAACAAGGCTCTCAGCCCCGAAGCCTTGGCCGTACACCACCCAAAACCCCACCCAGGAGACTACTGCACCTTGAAAGGCTGCGGATATCTTGAAAGCCTGCGCGTAGCTCACATCCTTGTAGGCAGTGTCAGCTGGAATAACCCTACGTGCGATAGCGCCGGCCAAGAACAGTGGCACCAGCAATGTAGTAACATTCATGCCATACTGCGGCAGGTCCGTTGGGGCGAAAAACAAGCCCTGAGCGAGCAAACCAGCGGCGAGACCGATGGCTGCAGCTCCGGCACCGAACATTAGAAAAAGGGTTGCGCCAAGAATCAGGTGTACCTCAGACACCCCGACTGGGGCGTGCGGCAAAACCTGAAACATTCCCAAGACCAATGCCGTAGTAATTGAGCTGCGAATGACGAGCGCAGTCATTCCGACTTCTTTAATCGTGTCTAGCGAAAGCTTGGCGGCATAGCCAATAGCTCCCGCTGCGGTTAGGTAACTGAGCGCGGTTTTTGCGCCTTCTACAACGCCCGGTTCAATATGCATGTCATCGCCCTGAGTTAAGAATATTAGAAATTACCTGGCAACCAACTGCCCATGGGTCCCAGCTAACGGTGCGGGGCCTAATGAAACGGCTTGCCGCTTGATAGAGTAGGCGCGTCCCATATGCCACCGCTGAATCGATTCTCTGTCAGGCGCGCCTATTATTCCAAGAACAAATTCCGATTGAGACTATAGGCTAACGTTATGGAAAGAAATCCTGTCTTTCCCAGATCGATTCAGTACTTGATGGCGGTTGCCGAACATCAGAGCTTCACCCGGGCAGCGGAAGCGTTGTACGTCTCGCAGCCGACCCTCTCCCAGCAGATTAGGCAGTTGGAGGATTTGCTGGACACTCAGCTGCTCGATCGCTCCGGCCGCGTGGTACGGCTCACGGCTGCCGGCGAGGTGTATCTACAGTATGCGTACCGAGCACTTAGGGAGCTGGAAGCAGGAACTCGGGCCATTTACGACTTGCAGGATCTCAGTCGCGGCTCTCTTCGGCTTGGCATGATGCCCGTTACCGATTACCTCACAACGCCGCTGCTGCATGAGTTCATCGCCCGCTACCCGGGCATCAACGTGAGCACCACGGAAATGTCTCAGGATGACATCGCTGCCGCGCTGACGGAGGATCGCATCGATGTGGGCGTTTCCTACAACTGTGTGCTTGCCAACGACAAGCACCCCGACGACATCGACACCCAAACCCTGTGCGTCGAGAGGCTCAGCCTCGCCGTCGGCTGCGACCACGACTTGGCCCAAGAAATCGGACCCTTGAACAGCATCGAAGTGCTGGAGCGAGAGCCGATGGTGATGCTCAATAACAACTATGCATTGCGTCGTCACATCGATAGTTTCTGCTTCGAAAACAGCATCAAACTCACGATCGCAATGGAAGCAACCTCCGTTAGCCTGATTACCGAAGTTGTCCGCCTTGGGCGTCTCGCCACCATCCTGCCCGATGTCATCTGCTCCGCTCAGCCTAGGCTGCACCAGATACCCATGACGCCTGAACTGCCGCGACATGGTATTAGCCTGTTCTTCCGCAAAAGCGCCTACAAAAGTCCCGCATGCGTGGCATTTGGGGAGCTGGCATCAGAGCTGACATCGACCCGCTGCAGAATTAAGCAGGGTTAATAGCTTAAACCCGCACTCACTTCATCTTTAGCGCGTCCAGTCCAGCATATTGTCCAGTTAACAATTATCCGGACAGCCTCATTTTTGCAACCAGCTGATTTGGTTATGATATTAAGAATTTGCTAATCCGCATGGTAAATGGCGGGACAATATATAGCGACTGAAAGGAGATCGTAGCTATAGGAGCAGGCTATCAACCAAATTGAAATTTGATCTTGGACAAGGCGCGCTCCCGAAGATAAATAAACGGGCATATCCAATCGGTTTGCCAAGTCGCAGGTGTTTTGCGCCTTGAGGCGTCGTCACCACGGCCTGCGACGCCTTCAAATTCGACAGGCAGCATCCATGGAAATTAGGCCTGGGTACTTGAAATGCAGATAGAACTTGCGGAAAAGTATCGAGACACGGCCATAGCACGCGAGGGGCAAGAGGTGATCTCGCCTTGCGTGCAGTGTGGCCAATGTACCTTCGTCTGCCCTACCTTTCGTCTGCTGGACGACGAGTGGGACGGACCGCGTGGACGCATCTATCTGATCCAGCATCTACTCGAGGCAAAAACGCCCAGCGCCGATTCGCTGCCGCCCGCCTATACCCTGGCTCCTCTGGAGGGCAACACACTCGCCGCCAACGTTCAATTCCACCTCGACCGCTGCCTCACTTGTCGGTCCTGCGAAGCCGCCTGCCCTGAAGGGGTACGCTTCGGGCGCTTGCTGGACATCGGCCGTGAACTTGTCGAACAGGAGTTGCCGCGCCCGTTCAAGGAGCGCGTGTGGCGCCGAGCCTTGCGGGCGACGCTCCCGCACCGTTCACGATTCACAGCATTACTGCGCGCAACCCAATCCCTACGTCGGTTGCTGCCGGCTAGGCAGCGCGACAGGATTCCGACAAGACGTGTCGCTGGCCACTGGCCAACCGAAAGCCAGGCTAGAACGATGGTCGTCTGGGAGGGCTGCGTCCAACCCGCCTTGGCCCCGGAAATTAATGCCGCGGCCGCACAGGTTCTAAACCGTTTCGGTATCCGTCTGATCCCGGCTCCTGACGGCTGCTGCGGAGCCCTCAGCCAACACATGAGCGCGATGGACGATGCGCGCTCACACATGCGACACAATATCGACGCACTTTGGCCATTGTTTGAAGCGGGGGCCGAAACCCTGGTCCTGACCGCTAGCGGCTGCGGCGCACATTTCCGCGACTACGGGCACCTTCTGCGCGATGATCCGCAGTACAGCGATAAAGCCCAGCGTATCTCCGAGCTGACCCGAGACATCGCCGAGGTGGTCTCCGATGAGTGGCAGCAGGAAGAGGGGCCAGCACCGTCGTCCCGCACCCAAGGACAGCGTATTGCCTACCAGTCCTCCTGCAGCCTGCAGCACGCACAGCGGCTCAATGGCGTGGTGGAAGCACTGCTTAAGCGTGCTGGATATAAGCTGGTACGCGTCAGCTACCCCTTCATGTGCTGTGGCTCGGCCGGGGCCTATTCCATCCTGCAGCGTGAGCTCTCAGAATCGCTGCGCAAGCACAAGTTGAACACCATCATGGCTTGCCGCCCCCAGGGCATCGCGACCTCTAATATCGGCTGCTTGACACATCTCGCCGAAGCCTCACCAGTTCCGGTCAAACACTGGATAGAATTGCTCGCGGACAGCTTTCTCCCCGCACAGCTGTCGTGACCTAGCTGCGATCCAGACCTCCCCCGCACAGCGCAATCACTTCGGGCGCTGGCGATGGGGGCCTTGTCGAGTCCACCTCGAGACTCAGTGATCAAAGTAATTCGCCGCGCAGAACCGGAATAACCCGTCCACCCACGCTGACGTCAAGCGCATCCCCCTCCCCGCGGGCCCGCACTAAGACGAGTGACGGACGGTAGACCTCGTGACCTTGTTCAATGCGCAGCGAGAGATGACTGCCCCCAAACACATCATGCGCCAGCAGATAGGCGCCTAGGAAAGAGGCGCCGTTGCCCGTAGCCGGATCTTCCCGCACGCCATGGGCCTCGAAGAAAAAGCGCGCAGACAGGTCGTTATCCTGCTGATGTGTCTGGTGGCAATAGAGGTAGACCAGCGGCGGGAAACCCTGGGCGGCCAGCGGCGCATAGGCGGCGAGGTCCAGCCGGCAACGCTGGAGGGCATCCAGATCACGCAACGGCACGATCATCGCCGATATCCCCGCGCTGATCTGCTGGATGGGGCTGCTGTCGGCGATGTCGGCCGGGGCAAGGCCTAGCGCAGCGGCCATGGGCTCGCGCGGACAGACCCTACCAAGCGCTGCCGGCGGCGCCCGGAACCAAGCCACTTCACCGAGCTCTGCGCTACTCTCAAAGGCGACATTAACCTGCCCCACTCCCAGATTAAGCAACCAGGGTCCGGCGACATGCTGGCCAACGCATTGGCGGAGCACCCAGGCAGTGCCTAGAATGGGATGCCCGGCGAAAGCCAGTTCGCGAGCCGGAGTAAAGATGCGGACCGGATAACCCCCATCCTCCGCGAGCACGGGCGACACGAAGGTGGTTTCAGAGAAATTCATCTCTGCCGCGACCTGCTGCATCGTTTCAGCAGAAAGGTTGTCGTCGCCGACAACCACCGCCAGCTGGTTGCCTGTGTAAGGACGCTCGGCGAAGACATCGACGATATACAAAGGGTATGTCATGGTTACGCATGTCTTTTTGGCTAAAAAAGAGGGCATCCATTTGATTTCGCCAGCCACGTTTCTGGCCCGCGAACAACGCCTGTAGCCCATTTTTGGTCCCGCGGCCGAGCGGAAACGGTTTCAAAACGAGGGCGAACACCCTTGAAGCGACTTCCAACAGATCCCTACGGCCGAAGTCCAGCGCATCGACCACAGTGCCCAGCTCTTTCCTGCCTCACGCGGGAGCATCGGCTACGGTTCCGACCAAACACTGGTCATCGGTCACCCCCTCAGCTCGACTCCGCGAGTATCTTGCAGCAGCTAGCCAGCTTGCCTTATGTCGAGCGCATCGTCGAGAGCCACTTTGAGTGATGGCGCGCTTGCAGACACTGCTCAAGCTGGCTTCGTCCTAACGCTCATAAGGCGCTGCCCCTGGAAAATGAATCGCGTGGGATTTAGGTTAATGCGCACATACTGTCCACTCCGGCACATGAATCGCGCGAGATTCACGTTAACCGACATCGCACGTCGCCGCTCAAGAGACTGAACATACTCAAACCGACGCGACATCGGTACCCAGCACGCCAGGCAATTCAACGCTAGCGCGAAAACCGCCGAGACTCGGTGAGCGGCCAAGCCCGAGCCGGCCTCCGTAGAGTTCGAGGATCTCACGCACGATCGAAAGACCAAGGCCGTGGCCTTCGACGCGCTCGTCGACACGCACACCGCGTGCGCCAATCGCCGCGAGCTCGATCTCACTGCAGCCTGGACCATCGTCTTCGACCCAGAGGCGCAGGTCCGCCGCGCTGGGCTCAAACCGGCAATGCACCTCGCTGTTTGCCCATTTGCAGGCGTTGTCGAGCAGGTTGCCCAGCAGCTCGAGCATGTCTTCGCGGTCGACCGTCAATGCTGTTGAGAGCGCGTTGTCATAGCGGATGTTCAAGCCCTTGTGCGCATACATGCGCTCCAGCAGTTCGATCAACACCGGCAGGTCGGCGCTGATATCGAAGGTCGAGCCAGTCCGCAGACCGCCGGCGATGCGCGCGCGTTTCAGCTCGCGCTCCACCAAGGTCTGCACCCGCTGCACCTGCTCGACACAGCGCTGGCGTCGCAGTCCGATACAGCGCTGATGCTGCGACCCGATACAGCGTTGCGCTGCATCGGGCGGATCATCCAAGCGCTCGAGCTGCTGCAGCAGCAGGTTGAGCGGCGTCTTGAGCGCATGCGCGAGATTTCCAGCGGCGTTGCGAGAACGCTGCAGGCGCTGCCCATAGACGACCAGCAGTGCGTTGAACTTTCGCACCAGCGGCAGGATCTCGATCGGGACGGCTTCCGTGATGGCGTCTATGGTGCCACGCTCCAGCGCATCGATGTCTCTGTAGATCGGCTGCAATTGGCGCAACGCCCGCCGCACAATCAACCGTTGCACGAAAAGCATGAGCAGGAGTCCACCGATGGCGAGCCCCGCGAACAGCTGCTCGAATACCTGCAGCTCTTCCAACAGTGGATTCAGATTTTCAGCAACGGCAATCGTCACCGTCGCATCGCCGATCCGATAGCCGGCGCTGCGCACTAGGAGCCGCTGGTTAAGCGGACCCTCGGTCTCCCAATCGATGATCTGGCCGGCTGGCAACGATTCGGCAGCAAGCTGTTGGTCCCAGAGCGAACGTGACAGGCTCCGGGAGCCATCAGCGCCAATGACCTCGTAGTAATGGCCGGAGAATGGCTGCTGATAGATCGGGCCGAGGATGCCCGACAGGGGTTGGGGTCTGAGCTGCTGCTTGGTCTGGTGGTGCGGCAGAAATTGAGGTTGAGGCCTGATCTGGGGCTGGGATGGGGATGAGAGCACTGCATGAGTCTGCGAGAGGCTGCCAAGCAAGGCCTCGGCATCATGCTGCAGTCTCGACAGCACATAGGCCTCAGTGCTGCGATGCAGCGCTGCATGGCCGAGCCACCAAGAGGTCGTGATCACCAACGCCAGGCTGATGCCGAGACCGAGATGCAGGCGGGCTTCGAGCGATCTCAAGGAAAGCGCCCATTGTCAGCAGCGCGGACAACGACGGCAGCAGTGGCGACAACACCAGCAGCGCTATCAGGGCTTCGAGGGAAACACATAGCCCTGTCCACGCTGAGTGCGCAGATGCTCTCGGCCAAGCTTCTCGCGCAGACGCCGCACATAGACCTCGATCAGGTTACTGCCGTGCTCGGCATGTTGATCGTAGACATGGGCGATCAAACGCTCCTTGGAGAGCACCTTGTCTGGATTCAGCATGAAATAGCGCAGCAGCCGGAACTCGGTGCCCGTTAGCTCAACCTCACAACCGTCAGTTCGCGTGACGCGCTGATGTTCGTCGTCAAGCCACAGGCCGCCCGCGCTGACGCCGGCACAGGCTTGCCCAACAGCACGACGGATCAGCGCCTGCAGACGAGCGATCAGTTCCTGCACATGGAAGGGCTTACCGAGATAGTCATCGGCACCGGCCTTGAGGCCATCGACCCGCTCATGCCAGGCATCGCGCGCGGTAAGCACGAGCACCGGGGTGCGCAAACCCTCAATCCGCCAGTCGCGCAGCACCTCGAGCCCCGGCTTCCCCGGCAGCCCCAAATCGAGCACGATGGCATCATAGGGCTGGTCACTGCCGAGAAAGGCGCCGTCGATGCCGTCAAGCGCCCAATCTACCGCATAACCGTTGGCCATCAAATCAGCCCGCAGGCCACTGCCGAGCGTGCGATCATCCTCGATCAGCAACAGACGCATCGACCCTCAGTCCTCATCGCCATCCACATCGATCAACTGGCCGGTCCTGGCGTCAAACACGATCGACCAAACCGCACCATCAGGATCGAGCATCTCGATCTCGTACACATAGCGGTGCGGATCGTCCTCCGCGTGCAGTTCAACCTCGACTGGGATACCGGGCCGCACTGACTGCGCCCGCGTCAGGAATTGCTCGAGGGGTAAGATGCGGCCCTGTGAAAGCAGATGCCGGGCAAGCTCGGCATCATCATCGCCTGCATCCGCCCCCCTTGGTATCAGCACGGCAACGGCGAGCATCATCATCGGCCAACAACAATCCCTGGCGGCGACCCTTCCATGCCGCATCGCCACGCAGCCTTTGTGCAACGCTCGCGTCCCCTGCATCAGCCCAACGCATTCAGCTGTCGCTGAAGCCATCTTTGGCGACACGACAACCATGTGGGTGCATCCTTGAACTGGACTAATCGTCGAATTGATCCGCCATCAATAGATATTCACGACCCGACTCGAGCACCACGTCCAGGTCACCCCTCTCTGAAGCGAGATGAACCTCTTCCAAGGAGGTTGTCAAGCTGACAAGCGCAGCCTGCATCTTGGCGATGGCGTTCTCGAGGGTATAGGTCAGCTCGTGGATGTGAGCGAGATCGGCGCCTTCGATACTGTCGCCATTGAGGTATTGCTTGAGCTTCTCGTTGCCCTCCTCGAAGTGACGGAAGGCCTCCTCGACGGAATCGGCTTGCTTGCCCGTGAAGTGGGGACGGCCATCGGGTGAGAGGTCGTCCGCTGCAACGCTCCCTGTCATCGTCAGAAAAAAAGCTAGCGTGATTGGGCTGAATTTCATTGACTGAGTCTCGAAGAGTCGGGTGGATAGAGTCTGTGTCTGCAAGATGAGGCTACACAACCGGAACCCAATCCTTGAGCGCCGATGACGAGGAAGACAGGCCCTCGCTTGTTCCTCGTCAGACAAGCAGCCAAACAGCGCGTAGTAAACTGCGGCTACGATGATAATGACAGTCCCCCGAACCACGGGGCTCGAGGAGGCGAAGGTGCGGCTGCACATTCCACTAGACACGCTCTGCTCACTGATCGAATTGGCCCGTGAATTCCAGGCCAAAGAATCGGTCGTCTTCCCTGAGGTACCCACCAGTCCAAGCGACGATTGGGCAATGCAGGTGTTAGCTGACCATGGCGACGATTACAACGTCGCCGAATTCAGCAACATCGTCACCGAGATGTCAGAGCGCCAGCGCTCTGAACTCGTGGCCCTGATGTGGGTCGGGCGTGGCGATTACAGCGTCGAGGAATGGGAGCAGGCGGTCGACGATGCGCTCGGTGACTTCAGCATCCGGGCAGCGGCCTATGTGTTGGCCCATCCGATGGTCTCTGATCATCTGGAAGAAGGGATGATCGCGTTCGAGTTGTCTTGCGACGAAGACTAAGGCTGACCAAAAAACCGGGTTTCAGGCAGCCGCCCTAAGGCTCATGCGCGGCACCAGCCCGAACCATGAATCGCGTGAGATCCCGGTAAAAATCGCCACAGCTGAACACCTATTGGAGCAGATCAGATCCTCGCGTCTTCGATCCGCACCGGGCGGTGTCCATCCGTGGCACTCATCCTCGGTTACCAGCCTCGCGGCCAGAACCGATCTCAGGCGTCAGGCACCTCGCCTTCCGCCACCGCCTTCATGCTCAGGCGAATGCGGCCCTGCTTGTCGACCTCGAGCACCTTGACGCGAATCACATCGCCCTCCTTGAGCTTGTCGCTGACCCGCTCGACGCGCTCATCGCTGATCTGGCTGATGTGCACCAGCCCATCGCGGCCTGGCAGGATGGTGACGAAGGCTCCAAAGTCCATCAGACGCGCGACCTTACCCTCATAGATCTTGCCAACCTCGACGTCGGCGGTGATCAGGCGGATGCGCTTCTTGGCCTCCTCGCCGGCGCTCTTCTGCACCGAGAAGATCTTGACCAGACCATCGTCGTTGATGTCGATGGTGGCGCCGGTCTCTTCAGTGAGGGCGCGGATGGTCGCCCCA
Organism: Halochromatium roseum; assembly: GCF_016653315.1. Lineage (GTDB taxonomy): Bacteria > Pseudomonadota > Gammaproteobacteria > Chromatiales > Chromatiaceae > Lamprobacter > Lamprobacter roseus. The sequence goes on from NZ_NHSH01000044.1 coordinate 55,354, forward strand.
CCCTTGCCGATGACGTCGCGGATCTTCTCCGGATGGATCTTGAACTCGATGATGCGCGGGGCATGCTCGGACATCTCGGAGCGATGGGTGTCGATGACCTTGCTCATCTCGCCGAGGATATGCAGCCGGCCGTCCTTCGCCTGCGCCAGCGCCTGCTCCATGATCTCGCGGGTGATGCCGTCAATCTTGATGTCCATCTGCAGGGCATTGATGCCCTCCGCTGGACCGGCGACCTTGAAGTCCATGTCACCGAGATGGTCCTCGTCGCCCATGATATCGGTCAGCACCGCGAACTGATCACCCTCCTTGATCAGCCCCATCGCCACACCCGCGACGGGCGCCTTGATCGGCACGCCGGCGTCCATCAGCGACAGGCTGGTGCCGCAGACGCTGGCCATCGAGCTGGAGCCGTTCGATTCGGTGATCTCGGAGACGACGCGGATCGAGTACGGGAACTCGGCGAGGCTCGGCATCGAGGCCAGCACACCGCGCTTGGCCAGGCGACCGTGGCCGATCTCGCGCCGCTTCGGGCTGCCGACGCGACCGGTCTCACCGACGCAGAAGGGTGGGAAGTTGTAATGCAGCATGAAGGGCTCGCGCCGCTCGCCATCCAGGGCATCGATGATCTGCGAGTCACGCTCGGTGCCGAGCGTAGTGATCACCATCGCCTGGGTCTCGCCACGGGTGAACAGCGCCGAGCCGTGGGTGCGTGGCAGCACGCCGGTGCGGATGCTGATCGGACGCACGGTTGACGTGTCACGGCCATCGATACGCGGCTCGCCAGCGATGATGCGTCCGCGCACGATCTCCTTCTCGAGCTTCTCGACCGCGCCATACACCAGCGGCTGCGGCCAGGGCGAATCCTCGCCCGCAAGCTTGTCGAAAACGGCCTTGCGGATCTCGGTCAGCGCGGCATAGCGCTCCATCTTGTCCTGGATGCGATAGGCCGCGCCGAGCTGATCCGCGCAAGCCTCGGCCACCGCCGCCTTCAGCTCAGGGTCGCTCTGTACCGGCTCCCATTCGATCTGTGGCTTGTTGACCTCGGCCGCGAGTTCCTTGATCGCCTGGATCACCACCTGCATCTGCTCGTGGCCATACAGCACGGCACCGAGCATCACCTCTTCCGATAGGCTGCGCGCCTCGGACTCGACCATGAGGACGGCGCTCTCGGTCCCGGCGACGATCAGATCGAGATCGCTATCCGGACTCAGGCCGATCATCGCCGGATTCAGGATGTACTCGCCATTCTTGTAGCCAACGCGAGCCGCGCCGATCGGGCCATTGAACGGCAGCCCGGCGATCGACAGGGCCGCTGAGGCGCCAATCAAGGACGGGATCTCGGGGTTGACGGCGGGGTTCAACGACTTAACCGTCGCGATCACCTGCACCTCGCGACCGAAGCCCTTGGCGAACAGGGGGCGCACCGGTCGGTCGATCAGCCGCGAGGTCAGGATCTCAGACTCGCTCGGGCGGCCCTCACGACGAAAAAAGCCGCCGGGGATGCGGCCGGCGGCGTAGGTCTTCTCTTGGTAGTCGATGGTCAGCGGCAGGAAATCCTTCATCTCCGTCGCTCGCTTGTCGACGACCACGGTGACCAGCACGACGGTGTCATCGACGTTGACCATGACCGCTCCGTCGGCCTGGCGTGCGATCTCACCGGTCTCGAGCGTTACCGTCTGATCGCCGTATTGAAAGGTCTTGCGGATTGGGGTCACTAGGACGGTCCTCTGGGTGGTCCCCAAACGGGGATCAGGGCACGAACGCGTGCAGCCTTGGCTGGCCGGCCCGTACCTGGCATGGGAATAAGGTGGCGTGGGCGCCTGCAAGCGCGAGCTAACGCCACCCTTGAGGTCCGGACCGAGGCCCGAACCGAACTCCGGACGCGCTTATCGGCGCAGGCCAAGCTTCTGAATCAGCGCCCGGTAGCGATCCAGATCCTTGCGCTTGAGATAGTCGAGCAGCTTGCGCCGCGAGTTGACCATGCGCACCAGGCCACGGCGCGAGTGATGATCATGCTTATGCTCGGTGAAGTGTCCGGTCAACTGCTTGATGCGCGCGGTCAGCAGCGCAACCTGCACCTCGGGTGAGCCGGTATCGTTAGTGCCGCGAGCGTGCTCTTCAACGATCAGGCGTTTCTCTTCGGCGGTCATTGTCATTGCGAGTCTCCTCAAGGATAGCGACGCCCAGCGTGGCGTCAGTCATGGTCACCTTGGTCCCCAACAATGACCTCAGGGAACAAGGCGTTAATCTGTGATACAAAGCGCACTCGGTCGCACCGAGCCCGCAGCCGAATCGTATCGAGCGCGATTCTACGGACTCCGTCATCGGTTTGAAACCAACGCACCCGAATCGCCTGGCGTGGATCAGCACCAGACCCAAAAATGGTCAGCACCGAAGCCTGACGCGCACCAGATATCAGGCACAGATCGAGCACAAAGCCGCTGGCTTTCAGCCTTCAGCCTTCAGCCTTCAGCCTTCAAACCAAGCGCTTCGGCTGCACCCGACCGTCGTCAAGGATCTCACCAACGCCGAGGAACCGATCGCTCACGTCATAAAGCCGGACCAGCCCTTCGGTCGGCGCCTGCGGTACCAGCACGGGCTGTCCCTGGCTCAGATAAAAGGCGCTGTTGGCGGAAAGGCGCACCGCGGGGCAGTGCCCGAGGGTCGTCTCCAACGGCAAGAGCAGCGTATCGAGCGACTCCGGCCCTTGCGCCTCGGCCTGAGCCTCGAGCTCGGCCATGGTGACAAAATCCGTCTCTCCCTCGATATAGGGTCCGACACCAGTCCGACGCAGCGCCGACACATGGCCACCGCAGCCCAACTGTTTACCAATATCCTCGGCCAGCGTGCGCACATAGGTGCCTTTGGTGCAGTGCACGTCCAGCACGATATCCGGCAACGCCATCTCCAGCAGATCGAGCCGGTGGATGGTGATCTGGCGCGCGGCGCGCTCGACCTCCTTGCCCTCGCGCGCGAGCTTGTAGAGGCGCTGACCTTCGTGCTTGACCGCCGAGTACATCGGCGGCAGCTGTTCGATCTCGCCAATGAAGTGGCTGATGACCTCGAGCACCCGGGCCTCGGTGATGCCATCGACCGGCGCGGTCGCGATCACCTCACCTTCGGCATCGGCGGTCTCGGTGGTCTCACCAAGACGCACGCGGACGCGGTAGCGCTTGTCGGCATCGAGCAGGAAGGCCGAGAACTTGGTGGTGTAACCCAGGCAGAGCGGCAGCAGGCCAGTCGCGAGCGGGTCTAGACTCCCGGTATGTCCCGCCTTCTGTGCACCATAGAGGCGCTTCACGCGCTGCAAGGCGTGGTTGGAGGAGATGCCGGAAGGCTTATCCAACAAAAGGATACCATTGACCTCGCGGCCCTGTTTGCGTCGTCTTCCCATGATGTTCCAGTTTAAGAGGCGGGCTCAGCAGTTAAGAAGCGGGCTCAGCGTCCGCTGTCGGAGGCATCCGCAGCCTCATCGGTGCGTCGATCATCGTCGCCATGGATCTGCGATTCGATCCGCGCGTGCTCGACATCTTGCCCCACGACTTCATCAATCAGTGCGGATAGCTGCTCGCCACGGATGACTGATTCATCGTGGACGAAATGCAGCTGCGGCACCGTGCGCAAGCGCGCGGTCCGCGATAGCTCATAGCGCAAGAAGCCCGACAAGCCGCCATTTAAGAGTCGTTGCTGCTCCGCGGCACCATCATCGGCCGGAAAGCAAGTGAAGTAGACCTTTGCATGCGCGAGGTCGCGGCTGACCCTGACCTCATGCAAGGTGATGTCGCCGAGGCGCGGGTCCTTCGCGCGCCGGAGTAGTTGGGTCAACTCACGCAGCAGGGCGGCGCCGATGCGCTCGCCCCGATCGAAGCCGCGCTGGGATGCTCGACTCATTGCGCCATGGCTCTCATAGCTCGCGCGCCCGCTCCTTGCGCTCGAAGACCTCGATCTGGTCGCCCGGCTGAACATCGTTGTAGTTCTTCACGCCAATGCCACATTCGGTGCCATTCTTGACCTCGCTGACATCATCCTTGAAGCGACGCAGCGACTCCAAGGCGCCTTCGTAGATGACCACGTTGTCACGCAGCACGCGGATCGGACTGTTGCGCCGGATCACCCCCTCGATCACCATGCAGCCAGCGATGGCGCCAAACTTCGACGAGCGGAACACATCGCGCACCTGCGCCAGACCGATGATCTCCTCGGTCACGATCGGGCTGAGCAGACCAGAGATGGCCTTCTTCACATCGTCGATCAGCTCGTAGATCACCGAGTAGTAGCGCAGATCCAGCCCCTGCTCCTCGATCACCCGGCGCGCGGCGGGATCGGCACGGACATTGAAACCGAGCATGATCGCCGTCGAGGTCACCGCCAGGTTGGCATCGGACTCGGTGATACCGCCGACGCCGGAGGCGACCACCGCCACCTTGACCTCGTCGTTGCTGAGCTTGACCAGCGCCTCCTTGATCGCCTCGACGCTGCCTTGCACATCGGCCTTGAGGATGATGTTCACGCTCTTGAGATCACCATCCTTGAGCTGCGAGAAGAGCTGATCCAAGCTCGCGCCGCGCTGCTCGTCCATGCGCGTCTGCCGATCGCGATCACGGCGGAACTCGGCCACCTCGCGGGCACGTTTTTCATCGGTGACGGCGATCACGTCGTCACCCGCATTGGGCGAGCCAGACAGGCCAAGAACCTGTACCGGGATCGACGGACCAGCGCTCTTCACCGAACGCCCCAACTCATCGAACATCGCCCGCACACGGCCATACTCAGCGCCGCTGACGATCATGTCGCCGGTGCGCAGCGTGCCCGACTGGACCAAGACGGTCGCAACGGTGCCACGACCCTTCTCGAGACTGGACTCGACAATGGTGCCATGCGCAGGCCCATCGACCGGCGCCTTCAGCTCGAGCACCTCGGACTGCAGCAGCACCGCATCGAGCAGATCGTCGATCCCCTCGCCGGTCTTCGCCGAGACCTTCACCAGCATGGTATCGCCGCCCCACTCCTCGGGTACCAGCTCATGCTGGGTCAGCTCCTGCATCACCCGATCCGGATTGGCATCGGGCTTATCCATCTTGTTCACCGCGACCACGACCGGAACCTCAGCCGCCTTCGAGTGCTGGATCGCCTCAATGGTCTGCGGCATCACGCCATCGTCGGCGGCGACGACCAGGATGACGATATCCGTCGCCTTGGCCCCACGGGCACGCATCGCCGAAAAGGCGGCATGGCCCGGTGTGTCGAGAAATGAGATCGTGCCCTTGTCGGTCTCGACATGATAGGCGCCGATGTGCTGGGTGATGCCGCCGGCTTCACCCGCCGCAACCTTGGCGCGACGAATATAGTCGAGCAGCGAGGTCTTGCCGTGGTCGACATGACCCATGATCGTCACCACCGGTGGGCGCGACTGCGCCTCGGCCTGACCAACCTCCTCTTCGAGCAGCGCCATCAGCGCATCTTCGGCATCCGCTTGCTTGGCCTCGACCGCTTTGTGGCCCATCTCTTCGACGACCAGCATCGCGGTGTCACGATCGAGCGTCTGGTTGATGGTTACCATCATGCCTTGCTTAAAGAGCTCCTTGATGACCTGCCCGGCCTTGACCGACATGCGCGACGCCAGCTCGCCCACCGAGATCGTCTCCGGTACCTCGACCTCGCGCACCACCGGTGCGGTCGGACGCTGGAAGCCATGCTTGTCCTGCAGCTGCGGTTTGCCCGGCTTCTTGCGCCGCCGCACCGATGGCCGCGTGATCACGGCCTCATCTGAGGTCTCCTCCTCAATCGCTGCCACTGGGTCGCGAACCTTCGACCGACCAGGCTCTTTACGCGCCGCCTTGCGCTCCTTCTCTTTCTCGACGCGTTCACGCTCCAGACGCTCTTTCTCCGAGCGCTCGGCGTGCTTCTTCGCCGCGCGGCGACGCTCGTCGCGCTGTTGTTCGGTCTCGCCCTCGGCCTCAACCGCACCCGCTGCCGGCAACCGCTCGCCGCGTACGCTCGGCTGATAGCCTTCAGCGGCATGCTCTTCTTGTTGCACTGATTGTTCAGTAGCACGTTGTTCAGTAGCACGTTGTTCAGCAGCACGTTGTTCAGCAGCACGGCGACGCTCTGCCTCAGCCTTGGCGCGGGCTTCTGCCTCAGCCTTACGCCGCGCCTCTTCGCGCTGACGAATCTCCAGCTCCTCTTGCTCCGCGAGGCGGCGTGCCTCCTCCTCCGCTCGACGCGCCTCGAGTTCAGCACGACGACGCTGCTCATCGACAGGAGCGCGCGCGGTCCTCGCGTCCTGGGCTTCAGGCGCTGGACGCGCCGTGGTGCGAACCGAGGTCGCCGGCATGGCCGGCTCAGGCGTGCGCTTACCGAAGCTGCGCTTACGTCGCACCTCGACATTGACTGACTTGCCCGTGCGGGGAGTGGCAGCGCCAGGCCGCGCCGTAGGCGCTCCGCGAGTAGGCGTTGGACGCGAAGGCCGTTGCACACGGCTGTCAGCCGCTGCCGGCGGGCGTCGCCGCACGCTCGTCGCCTCACTGGGCGGCGGTGCCTCAGCCGACTCGTCTTTCTTGATGTGGCTGCGCCGCAGATGCTGCAACAGCTGGATCTTTTCACTCTCAGTGATGGTGGCATCCTCGGCCTGGGCCGAGATGCCCGCCTCTTGGAGCTGCGCAAGGAGCCGCTCCACAGGAATCCCGACTGTCGTCGCGAGTTGCTTGACCGTGACTTCAGTACTCATTCGCACCTCCGATGACTAGTCGTTCTCCGAGCCGGCGAACATAGGCTCGCGGGCCGCCATGATGAGGCTGGCCGCGCGCTCCGGGTCCATGCCGTCGAGCTCCAACAGTTCGTCTACTGACTGATCGGCAAGATCAGCCACACTGATGATGCCGCGTCGAGCCAACCGATAGGCCAAGGCCTCTTCCATCATCGGCATGGCGAGCAGATCATCGCCCGGCACCGCGTCCGGGTCTTCGTCAGTCGTAACCGCTTGGCTCGACACCGCATCCAATGCCCGCTGCCGCAGAAGACCAACCAGTTCCTGATCAAAATCCGCGATCGCCAGCAGCTCCGACTCGGGCACATAGGCGATCTCTTCGCTCGTCGTAAACCCCTCCTCGGCCAACACCGCGGCGACATTCTCATCGACGCGGAGATCGGCCATGAAGCGTTCGATCAGACGGCGCCCTTCCTCCTCGCTCTTGGCGGCAGCCGCCTCCTCGCTCATCACGTTCAGCTCCCAACCGGTGAGCTGACTTGCAAGACGGACGTTCTGCCCCCCCTTGCCGATCGCCTGCGAGAGGTTCTCTTCCTTGACCGCGACATCCATGCTGCGCGCCTCCTCATCGATAACGATCGAAACGACGTCAGCCGGCAGCATCGCGTTGATCACGAACTGCGCCGGGTTCTCGTCCCAGGGGATGATGTCGACGCGCTCACCAAACAGCTCGTTGGAGACCGCCTGCACACGCGAGCCACGCATCCCGACGCAAGCGCCGACTGGATCGATACGCGGATCATTGGTCCGCACCGCGATCTTGGCACGGGTACCCGGATCACGGGCAGCGCCGACGATCTCGATTACGCCCTCACCGACCTCTGGCACTTCGAGCTTGAACAGCTCGATCAGCAATTTTGGCGAAGTCCGGCTGACGAACAGCTGCGGACCCTTCAGCTCGGCGGCCACCTCGTAGAGCAGCCCGCGCAGCCGATCGCCGGGACGCGCAGTCTCCTTTGGGATGACCTGGTCGCGTGGCACCAAGGCTTCGGCGTTGTTACCGAGATCGATCACGATGGTGCCACGCTCGGCCTTCTTGACGATGCCGGTCACTAGCTCGCCCTCGCGGCTCTTGAACAGCTCGACGATCTTCGCCCGCTCGGCCTCGCGCACCTTCTGCACGATGACCTGCTTGGCGGTCTGCGCGGCGATGCGGCCGAACAGCACCGACTCGATCTGCTCTTCGATATAGCTGCCCAGCTCTAGCGAAGGGTCAAGCTCCTTAGCCGCCGAGATGGTGATCTGACGCTCCGAGGCCTCGAGGGGCTCGCCGTCTTGATCCTCAACCACCTCCCAGCGACGGAAGGTCTCATAATCGCCCGTGCCGCGGTCGATCGACACGCGCACCTCGATATCACCACCGTGCTTCTTGCGCGTCGCCGAGGCGAGCGCGGCCTCGATCGCCTCGAAGATGATCTCTTTCGAGACATCCTTCTCATTCGAGACGGCATCGACGACCATCAATATTTCTTTGTTCATCGGTCCCTACCTGATGTCGGTCGCTCTCGGCCCCGTCCGGCATCCGGTTCGTTAGCGAGCGGACTGTGAAAGGTTGAATTCGGGCACTACCCGGGCGCTTTCGACCTGATCGATTGGAAGCTGCACGCGACGTTGCGCGTTGCCCTCATCGAGCCCCAGCTCCAAGCTCCGGCCGTCATCGCTCACTGCGAGCACTTCACCCTCGAAATTACGGCGTCCCTCGTGCTTTTCCGCGAGCCGCACGCGGATGCGGTTGCCAAGCTGGCGTGCGATCTGCTCAACACTAAATAGCGGCCGATCCAAGCCTGGAGACGAGACCTCGAGCGCGTACTGGCCACTGATCGGGTCTTCGACATCGAGTACGCTGCTGAGCTGCCGGCTCACCGCCTCGCAGTCGTCCACCGTGATGCCGTTGGCATGATCGATATAGACCCGCAAGACCGCCTCCGCGCTCCCCGCCGAGGCATGCTCGACACCGATCGCCTCGTAGCCCATCGGCTCAACCACCGATGTCACTAGCTTCGTCAGTCGATCATTTGCCCGTCGCATCAAAAATTCAGCACCACTGATATGATTTCGTTGCCAGCTTGGCCGGAGAACGGCGCAAACGTCATGGCCCCGGCGTCGCCCAGGCCAGACCAAATGCCAGAACCAAAAAAAGGGCCGTTGGCCCCTTGTTCGGAGCAGTACCGTACGAGCCTCTGCCGAAAGCAGCCTCGCCTGGGTCTGCAGCGGATCGCGGATGAAAAAAAACCCCGATACCGGGGCCATCGCGCCAGGGGCATCAAGCGGCATGTTGCCAGCTCTACCCTCGTATCTCAGCCTACGGATGATAGCCCTATCGTGAGCGAAACGCAAAACCAGAAGCCGCGAGCCAACTCGGACGACATCCGCAACAGTGGCTCAGGCAGTGCCAGCCTCCGGGCGCTCACGGCTCAGGCAAGGTCTCAGACCAAGGCCCTGCTCGGCTCAATACCAGACGCCCAGATCGAGGTTCGTTTCGATCTGCGCGGCAAGACCGCCGGCCAGGTGCGAGTTCGCGCCCGCGGTGAGTATCTGATCCGGTACAACCTCGAGCTGCTTGAGCGCGGCGGGGCCAACTTTATCCAGCGCACCGTGCCACACGAGGTTGCCCATGTGCTCGCCTATCACCGTTACGGCCAGCGCATCCGGCCGCATGGCCCCGAATGGCAGCGCATCATGCGCCAGCTCGGCGCCGAGCCGACGCGCTGCCATGATTATGACGTGAGTGGGCTCAGCGCCCGCACGCTGACCTATTTTCGTTACCACTGCGGCTGCATGGAGCACCAGCTCTCGAGCATCCGCCACAACAAGGTCGCTAAGGGGCAATGCTATCTCTGCAAGCGCTGCGGCGAGCCGCTGCAGCCTGGGCGTCGCACTGGCGCCGCGCTATGAGCGATGGGGTGACGCCTCAATCGAGGCGAGGAACACCGACTCAGCAGGCCGGCTGCTCAACGATCGCCTTGACCCAGCGCTCCATGGCCTCGTTCGCCGGCGGCATCGGTGCCTCGAGAAAGGTCACCGTGAAGCGGTCGCCTTGATCGACAACCCCGATCGAGCGCGGCCGCACCGCCATCACATGCGGATCGGGTAGCTTGGTGCCAAAGCAGAACAGGATGTGCTTAGCGGACTCGATACCCTCGGCGATCTGTCCGTTGGCAAGCGACTGCGTGTGCGCCATGTGATCGAACTCACCGATGTAGCTCGCAATATCGTGCGTATCGATACACTCTTTGAGATAGGCGATGATCGAACTCGCGTCGGCGAATCGAGTCTCGTCTTTGCTCACCTCGAGCGTGTAGATGGGGTACTTCTCTTGCAGCAGGGTCTGTTTCATCAGTTTTTTATCTCCAATGAGTTGAAAAAAGCAATGGGGCGTCAGAATGGAACCATGAGTGACGACCTATTTAGGGCTGGCGAACGGCTACGCCAGACCCTAGTCGACGCCCAGATTGATGCGCCTAATGCCCGGGCACACAGATGCCGTGACGGATAACGGCATACAGCGTTCTAAACAGCAAAAAGAAGACGACCAGGGACAGGATCAATAGCAGACCAGCGCCGATCCAACGATAGACATCACCCTGACCTTGTTCGAACATGAGCATGCTCGCAATGCTGATTGCCGCGAGCGGGAAGGTATAAGCCCACCACGACAGGAAGAACTTCAGCCGCGCGAAATAGCGTGCCTGCGCAAACAGCAGCAGCGTGAGGAACAGCGCGCTGAAGTAGAGCACCATGGCCAGCGGATCGAGATCACCAACCAACCGTGTATAGGCGATGAAGCCGACAGCCGGCGGCGCGATGAGGATAAACAGGGTCGGCATAAAGCGTTCTGGGATCGGGGTATGGAACAGCAGCCGATAAAAGATGATGGTCATCAGCAAGCCCCAGAACAGCATGCCGATACTGAAGAAGAACCAGGAGACATCGACGAATCCCAGCGGCACCCCGGCAACCGGCACCAACACGTTACCAACCGCAGGGATAAACCAAGCTGGATTCATGTGATGGACCTCGAAGTGCTCATGGTGAATCCAAACACTGACTACATAGAGCGTGAAGAGCAGATGCAGGCTGGCGCCGACCATCCAAAGCGGCCTACTGATAGTGTCATCAATGGGCAAGAACGCGATCGAGAGCAACAAGAGGCTGATGGAAACTGCTGCAAAGAAATTGAGCTTGATCGGATGACGCAGTTCCTCGAGTACAGCCTTTGGATAGACGACGAGCTTGGCCGTATAGAAGAGGACTAGGAGCGCAAAGACGCTTGCCGTCGCACCGGACATCCAAAGGCCAATATTAAGCGTTGAGTCGAACCCGATATCATTCAGCTCGAGTGCAAACACATGCAGCGCCTTCTCCCAGGCGATGGTCAGCCCGGAGAGCCCCATCACCAATGCAAAGAAGGAAATTGGGAAATTGGGAAGTCGACGCGAGTCGATCGCAGTCTGTGGCATAACAGAAGGCCGCAACGCGGGATAGGACATAACTGAGGAGAATTTTAAGGATTACGCGCGGGTTGGCATTGAAGAAGCGCAACAACCTGCGGTCAAATCGAGTCGCACGGCCGCTGGACGCCGCCTGACACTTGATGAGCGAAGCCCCATGCACGACACGCGAGCAAAGCTGTAGATGACGCTGCACCGACGATCTGGCAGAGTGATCTGCGATCAGCATCATGATCCCCACCACTCCAGCCTTTTTTCCGGAGCCGAAACCGATGACCTGGAAGACTGCTCACCGCTCGTTTTATTACTCAGGTGCTCCCGAGCCCGCTGACCCAGTGCTCAAGCCCAGCGAAACCGCGCTGCTCTGCATCGATGTGCAGAACTACGGTATGGTCTTACACGACGACCCCGCCGAGCGGGCACGCTGGGCACCCTTCCACGAGCGCATGCGCGGCATGGTCATCCCGCGGCTGCAAGCACTGCAGCAGCAGTTTCGAGACAACGGCCTGGACGTGATCCACGCCCGCATCGCCTGCCAGCTCGAGGACGGTCGCGATCGCTCGCTGAGTCAGAAGCTGCCCGGCTGGAACAATCTGCTGATGCCCAAGGACAGCGCGGCCTCGCAGATCATCCCTGAGCTCGCCCCCGCGCCCGGCGAGATCGTCGTCACCAAGACCACCGACAGCGCGCTGACCGGCACCAACCTGCGCCTGATCCTCAGCAACATGGGCATCCGCAACCTGATCGTGACCGGCATCTATACCGATCAGTGCGTCTCCTCGACCGTGCGCAGCCTGGCCGACGAGAGCTTCCAGGTGATCTTGGTCGAGGACTGCTGCGCCGCCGGTACTGACGAGTTGCACCAGCAAGAACTCGCCATCATCAACATGATCTACTGCCATGTCATGACTAGTGAGGAGTTGCGTGGTTTGATGAGGCTCGGGTAATCCACCGCTTGGGCTGGGCGCCACGCGCTTGACGCCACGCGCTTGACGCCACGCGCTTGACGCCACGCGCTTGACGCCACTCTCTCGCCGCCATTGCTACGAGCCCGGCCGCCACGCCACCCTTGCGGGCTTGATGACGGCCAAGCGCTAGCGCTGCTCAGTCAGAGACCGACGATGGCATCGAAGAAGAGCGGGTCGATGTATTGCGGCTCATAGTCGAGGCCCAGCGCGCGCAACTCCCTGACGAAGGCACGCAGATGGTTCTTTGAGCCTTCCAGCAAGTGCCCATAGGTCCGCTGCAAATCAGGCTGGTCTGTTGCATCGATCGCCTGTTGCAGATCGAGAATATCCAGATCCTCGATGGTTGCGCCGACCATCAGAGCCTGCGCCGAAGACTCGAGACCGCTCGCTACCAACTCATCGTACAGGGCCTGCAGTTCCAGATCGCTGAAGACCCCGGCACCTGGCAGTACCGGGTCCGCCAGTGCGTAACGGTCGATCTTGCCGCCGAGGGCGTCGAAGTGGCGCTGCTCAGAAACGGCGATGCGCTGCAGAACGAGCAAATCCCACTGTGCGTCCAACGCGAGATAGACGTCGTGCGCGAGTTTCTCCTCCTCGCGCATCCAGAGCAGCGTATCGGCCTCCTCAACGCTCAACGCCACTACCGGCGCTTGTAGGCCTTGGCCTTGACCCGTGTCCGCAGCATCTCCCTATCCTGCTGTCCACCACCTGAGCCGGATTGAGCCCGCGACTGGCTTCGCTGCTGCGTCATCTTGCCTTGGCCGCCACCCTCACCTGGCAGCGACGGCTTGGCCCTGACGCGCGAGCTGCGCACACAGTCTCAGGTCCCAATTCTGATGCTCTCGGCGCGCGGCGAAGAGATCGATCGGGTAGTGGGCCTAGAGCTCGGCGCCGATGATTATCTGGCCAAGCCGTTCAGCCCGCGTGAGCTGCTGGCGCGTTTAAGGGCCCTGTTGAGACGCGCCCAAGCCGCCCCCGCAGCGGTCTCAGCGCGCGATTGCTTCGGCCCTTATCGACTCGATCGAGCGGCGCGCAGACTGCTCGCCGACGCTGTCGATGTCGGCCTGACCAGTGCCGAATACGACCTCATCGAGGTGCTGATCGATCGACCCGGACGGGTACTGACCCGCGATATCCTGCTGGATCTCCTCAAGGGCTATGATCGCGACCCCTTCGATCGCACGGTGGACCTGCGCGTCGCGCGTCTGCGGCGCAAGATCGAGCCAGACCCCGCCCACCCAATCTATATCCGCACCGTGCGCGGGCTTGGCTACCTGTTCAATCCCAAGGGCGCCGATGGCTGAGCCAGCGCGAGCGCTTTCGCCCCACCGGCTCAGTCTGCGCCAGCAGAATGCGCTGCGCCTGGCGCTGATCTTCGTCCTCTTCGAGCTGGTTTCAGCCTTAGCCGTGGTCTTCCTGCTCATGCTGCCGATGGCCGAGCGCGCGTCCGCCGATCTCGCTGGGCTGATGGTGCTGTCGGCACAAACGCACAGCGAGCTGCCCCCCGGGACGCGCCCAGCCTTCGAGAAGGAGCTGTTGCGCGCCCATGGCCTGGAGCTGCGCACGACGCCGCCGGTTGACGCCAAGCCACAGGATCGCCACGGGCTCTATCTGCGCGCGCTTGAGCACCGGCTCAGCGCACGCACCGGCCAGGAGATCAAGATTCTCGCGACCAAGCAGGCCCAGGCGCTTTGGCTCTGGGCGGGCCTGCCGAGCGGCGGTCAAACGCTCTGGCTGGGCTTTCCGCAAAGCCGCGTCGGCCCCCATCCCTTGGCCGCCTTGCTGCTGACGCTGAGCGTTGGACTGCTGCTCGCCGCCCTGGCTGCCTGGTGGTTGGGCGGCGTGATCCTGACGCCGATCAAGCGCTTCGATAGCGCCGCTGCGGTCCTTGGCCGTGGTGAGACGCCAACCCTTCTGCCTGAGCAGGGTCCGCGTGAGCTGGCCGGACTCGCGCATCGCTTCAACCGACTGAGCGCACAGATCCGCGAGCTGCTCGAGGCGCGCACCACCCTGCTCGCCGGGCTTTCCCACGACCTACGCACACCGCTTGCACGCATGCGGCTTGCACTCGAGATGCTCCAACGCCGACCTGATCCGACCTGGATTGAGCGACTAGACCAGGATATCGGCGAGATGGATCGGCTGATTGGCAATGTGCTGATGCTCGCCCGCGGCCTCAGTCAAGAGCCCTCCGCGCCGGTTGAGCTGTCCGCACTCCTGGAGGAGCTTGCAGCCGCGGCGCGCACGACAGGCGCCGATGTGCGGGTGCACTGCCCAAGGATTGAGATACAGACAGCGGTCGCGGCCTTGCGGCGGGTGCTCGCGAACCTGCTCAACAACGCGCAGCGCTACGCCGGGGCACAGCCAATCGAACTGCAGGCTGAGCGCTCTGCCAAGCACTGTCGCATTGGCATCTTGGACCTCGGGCCGGGCATCCCAACCACCGAGCTGGGAGCGGTCTTTCGCCCCTTTCATCGGGTGGAGCACTCCCGTAGCCCGAACACCGGAGGCACCGGGCTAGGACTCGCCATCGTCAGACAACTCGCGCAGGCGCATGGCTGGCGGGTTTGGCTCGAGAATCGGCCGGATGCAGGGCTCGCGGCCTGGGTGGAGCTGCCGGACGAGATCGATCCAGAGTCCGGTTCAACGGCGCCCTCTCAACCGCCGTCTGATCATACAATCAACCACAGCAACCCAACCCAGACCCGAGCATGGATGCGTAGTTTGAGTTTGAGTTTGAGTTTGAGCTTGTCCTCGGTCCAGATCCTAACCCGGCAGCAATGCCTCTTGGATGCGCTCGATGTAGAAACCGAAACCGCCTTCAGCGATTGCCTGGACGTTGGCGATACTCTAGGCGAAACGCAGAGCACTCACTCGTTTCAGTGGAGAAGCTGATGCCATTGCCCAATTCGGCCCGCTGCTTGGCAAGCGTCAACTTCAACCCTCAGCGCTGGCTTAAGCGCGCATTACATCATCGCATCACCGCCTGGGCGATCCTGGCCCTGTCGCTCCTACTCACAGCACTGGCCTGGTCCATCTCCGCCCAGGCGATTCGCGCCAAGGCCGAGCAGCGGTTTCGCTTCCAGACGCAAGATATCGTCGCGGCGATCAGCAAGCGCCTACTTACCTACGAGACCGCCTTGCGCGGCGGCGTCGGCCTGTTCAACGCATCAGACGAGGTCACGCGCCAGGAATGGCATCAATACGTCTCGGATCTGCAGCTGCAGCAGAATTTTCCCGGCATTCAGGGGCTCGGCTTCAGCCTAATGCTGTCTTCCGGCGAACTCGAGACGCATCAGGCAGCGGTGCGAGCCGAGGGATTCCCGGACTACAGCATCCGCCCCGCGGGTGAGCGCGAAACCTACAGCGCCATCGTCTATCTTGAGCCCTTCGACTGGCGCAATCAGCGCGCCTTCGGCTACGACATGTTTTCCGAGCCGGTCCGGCGCGCGGCGATGGAACGCGCGCGAGATTCTGGCCAGCCGGCGATATCGGGCCGGGTCACGCTGGTGCAGGAGACGGACGAGGATGTCCAGTTCGGGTTTCTCATGTACGTGCCCCTGTACCGTCCCGGCTGGCCTGTGACGACCATTGCCGAGCGGCGTGCGGCGCTGCTGGGCTTTGTTTATAGCCCGTTTCGCATCAAGGATTTTCTCGAGGGCATCCTGGGCGCTGATCAAGGCGGAATCAATCTGGAGCTGTTCGATGGCGACACCCCTTCGCGTGACAGCCTCCTGCTCCACAATTCGTCCGAAGCGATGCTCACTACGCTCGCCCCGAAGGATTCCGACGCACTCAGCGCGCTGGTGCGCATGCCAGTCAATCAGCACCTCTGGACACTATCGCTGCATGCGCTACCCAGCTATTTGTCAGCGGTGGAGAGCGCGCAGCCGCTGATTGTCGCGGCTGGCGGCATCACCATCGATATTTTCCTGTTCATCATCATCGCTTCCATCAGTCGCCAACAGCGCTCCGACGAGCATCTTTCGCAACAGCTGCGCGCACAGCTTGACGACAGCGAGGCGCGTTATGGCGCCCTCTTCAAGAGCGCCAAGGCCGTCATGCTGCTGATCGATCCAAACACCGGTGCCATCCTGGAGGCCAACCCAGCCGCACAGCGCTTTTATGGCTATGACCAGGCCCAGCTGCAACGGATGCGCATCGCGGACATCAATCAGCTGCCAGCTGATGAGATTCAGCGCCGGATGCAAGCCGCGTATCAACAACAGCAGGACTGTTTGCTCTTCTCCCATCGCCTCGCTAATGGCGAAGTGCGCCAAGTCGAGGTGCACTCTGGACCCTTCCGCTACGGCGGCCAGCCGGCGCTGTATTCCATCATCCACGACGTCACTGAACGTGAGCGCATTGCCGCCGCGCTGATGACCAGCGAACGCCGCTATACCGTCATTCTTGCCGTCACCGGCGAAGGCCTTTGGGATTGGGACATCGCCACCAACCAGGTGACCCACAATGAACGCTGGGTTGAGATTCTGGGCATTGAGGATCTGGCCGCCGAACATCCGTTCGAGGAGTTCAAAGCACGACTGCACGAGGACGATCGTGCCGAGGTGCTATCGGTCATGCGGGATGCCCTGGCAGGCCGTGCGCCCTATCATCACGAGCATCGCATGCGCCGCCAGGATGGACAGGTGATTTGGGTGCTGGATCGAGGCCAGGTGGTCGAACGTGACGCCGCCGGCAACCCCCTGCGCATGCTCGGGAGTCTGGTCGATATCAGCGAGCGGGTCGCCCAGGAAACCGCGCTCGATACCGAGCGCAAACGCCTGCAAAACGTCATCGATGGCACCCAAGCTGGCACCTGGGAGTGGAATATCAACACCGGAGAGACCCTGTTCAATGCCCGCTGGGCGGAGATGATCGGCTATACGCTGGAAGAACTGGCGCCGATCTCCATTGACACCTGGGTGCAGCTCACCCACCCAGACGACTTCAAACAATCGACCGTGCTGCTGCAGCAGCACCTCGCCGGCGAGACTGCGTATTACAGCTGCGAGCTGCGCATGCGCCACAAAGCCGGGCATTGGGTCTGGATGCAGGACCGGGGCAAGGTGACGAGCTGGACGCCTGAGGGCAAACCCGAGATGATGTCCGGCACGCACCAGGACATCACCGCGCGCAAGGAGGCCGAGAAGCAGTTGCGAGAGGCCGAGGCCTTGCTGCGCTCCGCGCTCGAAACCATCCACGAGGGCTTCGTCATCTTTGACCCGCAGGATCGACTGGTCTATTGCAACGAAGAATACCGAGCGCTGTTTCCGCGCTCGGCCGCCATCATCGAGCCTGGCCGCAGCTTCGAAGAGATCCTCCGCCATGGCGTTATCAATGGGCAATATATGGCCCTGGAGGATCGCCATGGCGGTTGCGTGAGCGAAGAGGACTGGATTACCGAGCAACTGGCAGCTCACCGCGAGGGAGACCGGGAAGTGCTGCGCAAGCTCAGCGATGGCCGCTGGGTGCAAGTGCGTGAGCGGCGGACACCGACCGGACATACCGTCGGCTTCCGCGTCGATGTCACCGAGCTCTACCAGGCCAAAGAAGCGGCTGATAGCGCCAATATCGCCAAGAGCCGCTTTCTCGCCACCATGAGCCACGAGATCCGCACCCCGATGAACGCCATTCTCGGCATGGCGCAGATCCTCTCACAACCACAGCTCGCCGAGCACGACCGCATAAGCTACGCGCAGACCATCTGGGATTCCGGGCAGATCTTGCTCAAGCTGCTCAATGACATCCTCGACGTCTCGAAGATCGAGGCCGGCAAGGTGCGACTCGACCTAGCGCCCTGCTCGCCCGCCGCACTGCTGCAGGATGTGCATGCGCTCTTTGCCGCCCATGCACAGAGCAAGGCCCTGCAGCTCGAGCAAGACTGGCGCGGGCCGCCGGAGCAGGGCTATGAAGCGGATGCCGATCGCCTGCGTCAGATGCTGATCAATCTGGTCAACAATGCGATCAAGTTCACCCAGCACGGCAGCATCCGTCTCGAGGCCAGCGAGATCTCCCGGGATCAGAGCACCGCCCTGCTTGAATTCGCCGTCACTGATACCGGTATCGGGATCGAGCCGTCACTGCAGAGGCTGCTGTTCAATCCCTTCTCACAGGTGGACAGCTCCACCACGCGGCGCTACGGCGGTACCGGCCTCGGTCTCTCGATCATCGACAGCCTGGCGCGGCTGATGGGCGGCGAGGTCGGCGTGGACAGCACTGTAGGACTCGGGTCGCGTTTCTGGTTTCGTCTTCGCGCAAAGCGCGTGGCCCTGTTGCTATCGCAGCATCCTGATGCAGCGTCTTCTACTATCGCCCCGATACACGCCAACCGCACGGCCATTGAGATCTTCGATGATCCGCTCAATCAACGCCAGCCGGACCCAATCCGAGTCGCCAGCCTCATCGCCGAGCTCAAGCCGCTGTTGGCGCAGCATAAGCTCGATGCGCTCGCGGCCTTCCAGACCTTGCAGGCTGAGGCCGCAGGAACCCCGCTCGCGGCGGAGCTGAGCGAGATCAGCGCAACCTTAGCCAACTTCCGATTTGATCAAGCGCTAGAACAATTACATCATCTCGCCCAAGCTCAGGGCTGGGAGCTGTAACCCATGACGAGTCAGCGCCCTCGCATCTTGGCCATCGACGATACACCAGCGAATCTCATGGTCCTGGGATCAGCGCTGTCCGCGGAGTTCGATCTGCAAATCGCCACATCCGGACCCGAGGGGCTGGCACTGGCCACAGAGTCGCCTCCTGATCTCATCCTGCTCGATGTGATGATGCCGGGCATGGATGGTTTCGAGACCTGCGAGCGGCTCAAGGCGATGCCAACGCTGCGGGAGATCCCGGTGATCTTCATAACCGCGCTCAACGAACTCGACGCCGAGTCGCGAGGCTTGCGCTGTGGCGCCGCCGATTACATCCTCAAGCCGATCAACGTCGGCATCACCCAGCAGCGCATCCGCAACCTATTAGAGCGGGATCAACTGCGCCGAGAGGTTGCTCACCAGCGCGACCAGCTTGCCGCGCGCCTCCAATCGCTACAACGTCACGACACCTGGATGATCCAGCGCAACCAGATGATCGAACGACTGCTCGCCTGCGCCAGCCGCGAGGAGGCCCACCAGGTCATTGCACAAGGCGCCGCTGAGCTCTTTGCGGGCCATGCTGGCCTGCTCGCGACGCCAGACAAGGCCGATCGCACACAGCTCAAGGTCGTCGCAACCTGGGGCGATGTCCAGACGGTGCCGGAGCGATTCTCAGCGCAAGACTGCTGGGCGATGCGACTGAAAAGCGTCCACGAAGTGACAAACCACGCCAGCATCACTCAGTGCCGACACTTCACCCAAGCACCGCCCAGCGCTTATCTCGGGGTTGCCCTGATGGTGCGCGGCGAGACGCTCGGTCTATTGCACATCAGTCTCGCCAATGCGATCGACGCCGAACAACGCCGAGAGCTGCGCAGCCTCACCCTTGCCGTCAGCGAGTCGATCAAGCTGGCGCTCTCGAACCTTCAGCTGCAAGAAGAGCTGCGTGAGGCAGCCATCCGCGACCAGCTCACCGGACTCTTCAACCGCCGCTACCTCGACGAGACCCTACCGCGTGAGCTGCACCGTTGCCAACGTGATGGCACGCTGCTGGTCGCGGCGATGTTAGACGTGGATCACTTCAAACGCTTCAACGACCACTACGGTCACGATGCTGGCGATGCGGTGCTGCGGGGGGTCGGCGCGTTACTGAACCGCAATTTGCGCGCCGACGATCTCGCCTGCCGCTACGGCGGTGAGGAGCTGACGTTGATCTTGCCGAATGCCACCGCGGAAGAGGCCAGGGGTCGGCTGGAGCGTATCCGCAGCAACATCATGGCGCTGCGCGTCCTCTATCAGGATGGGGAATTACCTCCGGTCACGATCTCCATCGGCATTGCCGCCAGCCAGGTCGGCGAGCTGGACGCCGTCGCACTGCTAGCGCGGGCCGATGCCGCGCTCTATCAAGCCAAGGCCAATGGGCGCAACCGAATCGTGGTCGCGGCCGAGCAACGGCGTACATCCGGGCAGACGTGAACGCCATCACATAAAACCAAAGAGGCTCTATCTAAACTTGGCGGCAGCCACGCAGATTGTCGTGGCCATGACCCAACGGAGCCACCCGTGCGTTTCCCACACCACCCCAGAGTGCTTGCTTACCACCTCCAATTTGACCTCAAATGGTTTCAAGCGGCGACATTTGGCCTGATTGTTTCACTCCTTGCCCTTGGCAGCACCAATGCGGGCGCTGATCCAAAGCGGTTTCCGCTCGGTGACATCCCGCTGCCCGACGCGGTCTATCAGCGCTATCTGAAGGCGCCACCGTTCATGGATCAGTCGACCAGCAGCCTGGAGTTCGCCCTACCTGCCAGCTATGACGCCCGTGATGAGGGCATCGTCACTCCGGCCAAGAACCAAGGCAGCTGTGGCTCCTGCTGGGCCTTTGCGACCGTAGGCGCCATGGAGTCGCATCTGCTCAAAGCGCTCGGCGTCGGCCCAGAGAACCTCTCCGAGCAACAGCAGGTCTCCTGCAATACAGCGAATTTTGGCTGTGACGGCGGCTACTCCACGGCCGTTCGCTATTGGGAGGCGCCTCCGCAGCCAGACAAGGGTGCGCTGGACGAATCCGTTTCCCCCTATACCGCCAGTGATACGACCGCCTGCTATGAGCCGTCCGGCGAGCAGATGCCTTATCGCATCACCAATTTCCATACCCTCCCGGCGGATACCCTGAGCTTCAAGACCTCGCTGATCGAGGATGGCCCAAGCTATTGGCGCTACACGGTCTATAGCGACTTCTACACCTTTTGGGGAAGCTACAATCCTGGCGCTGTCTACATCAACGCTGGCGGCACTTACGAGGGTGGTCACGCCGTGCTCTTGATCGGCTGGGACGACGCCAAGGGCGCCTTCCTGGTCAAGAATAGTTGGGGAACCGGGGGGCCAAACGGCGATGGCACCTTCTGGATCGCCTACGACGGCCACCTCAACAACCTCGGCTTCGGGATGGTCAACTTCGATGTCGTCGCCATCGCGACCTGTAGCAGCGACGCCGACTGCGACGATGGCGTCTACTGCAACGGTGCCGAGATGTGCGGGGCCGGGGGCACCTGCGAGGCCGGCACGCCGGTGTCGTGCGCCGATGATGGTCTGTTCTGCAACGGCAGTGAACAGTGCAGTGAGAGCGCGCTGGCCTGCATCAGCGTCAATCCTCCTTGCGGCCTTGATGAGCAGTGCATCGAAGACGGCCAATACTGCGCACTCCTCAGCTGTGGCAACGGCGTCTGCGAGATCGGCGAGGATTGCAGCACTTGCCCCGCCGATTGCATTTCCGGACCAGGCGGCGGCACCGAGCAAGCCTGCTTTAAGGGCGTCGCTGACGGCTCCTGCCATCCGAACAAGGAAGACGCCAGCTGCATCGACTGCTCACCAGGCTACTGCTGTGGTGACGGCGTCTGCACGGTCGGCGCCGAGGATTACCTGAACTGTGCGCAGGACTGTGGTTCTGAGCCGATTGCCGAGATCTGTGACAACGGTCTCGATGATGACGGCGACGGAGCGACAGACTGCGCCGACAGCGATTGTTCCACCTTTAGCGGCTGTTTGGAGCCTCCACCCCAGGACTGCGGGCTGAAGAAGGAAACCTGCTCCACTGGTAGTGACTGCTGCTCGGGGCGTTGCAACACCAACCAAGGCGTCTGCCTGTAACGGCAAATCAATCGCAGCGGTCAGCCGCGGCTGGCCACTGCGTTTGCTCCTACGCAAGGATAGCCAGCCCTATGTACTGACCAACATTCGCATAACCCCTGCATTGGGAAAAGCGACCTGCCAACAACTCCTGCTCTTTGCGCATCCCGATCGAAAGCGCTCGTCACTCGGTCGATGATCCTGACCCGACGGCAACAACATCGGCCAGCGTGAGCCATCGCCAGCCTGAGCCTGCATGACTCTCGGTCTCAGTCGAGGTTGCGCGACAAGCTATCAATACGCAGCAGCTGCTGCACCAGATCGCCGGTATCGTCGGCCTGATCTAAATCTTCGAGCGCAGTCCAAGAATAATCGGCTTCGAGTCGATACGAGGCCAAGTAGGGGTGCGGCGGCGCGCCGCGCCAGTCCTCGGGCGAGAGCATCGAGAAGTAGCGCTTGCCATCGGGCTTGCGATAAAGATGGTAGATCTTCCCTGGCAGGCGTTTGAAGGCGCACTCGGCATGCGTGAGTGCATGCTCGTCGCGGGCCTCATCCAGGGCCTTACGCGCCTCGGCCTGCAACGCCTTGATCTGATCGGCGATCACGCGCAGCTTGGCGCTGGTGCGCGCGCTCAGCATGGACTCGGCACGCTCGATCTCCTCAGCTAGGGCTGGGGCCTGGAATGCCGGCGCCAGCCGGCTCACCGGATACGGCGAGCTTCGGTCAGAACCTTGATGTAGGAGGGCCTTCTTCTCGTCAGTCATTGGATTCCTATGTGTCGATTTGCCGCTCAGCCAAGATCACTTGATCAGGGGTCTGATGGGGGCAACGCCGGTGATCTCAGCCAGTGCTCGCAGGTTGCTTCACAGTCTGTGTCTGCTGCGCGGATCGAGGCTGCGGGTCCTGATCATTGCTGCAAGGTGCGGCCACCATCGACTGCAATGATCTGGCCGGTGATGTAATCGGCATCGCGCACCAAGAACAGCAGGGTCCGGGCGATGTCGTCGGGCATCCCCGCGCGCCCGAGCGCGGTGCGCGACAGGATCTCGTCCTTGGTCGCGTCCGAGAGCCCTTGCTCCGGCCAGAGGATCGCGCCCGGCGAGATGCCGTTGACCCGTACCTCGGGGCCAAGTTCCCGCGCCAGTGTCTTCACCATCATCGCATTGCCAGCCTTGGCGATCGAATAGATCGGGTGTGACTTGAGCGGGCGTTGGGAATGGATGTCGACCAGATTGATCACCGCGCCGCGGCTCTGGCGCAGCAGGGGAGCGGCCGCTCGCGTCAGAAAGAACGGCCCTTTCAGGTTCGAGCCGAGCAGGTCTTCCCACTGCGTCTCGGTCGCCTCCTCGAGCGGCGTTGGATAGAAACTGGAGGCATTGTTGACCAGGACATCGAGACGACCATGGTAGGCTTCGACCTCGGCGATCAGCGTCGTCAGGCGAGCGATGTCGCAGAGGTCCGCTTGCACCAACTGCACCGAACCCTTGCGCTCCCGCTCAAGCGATTGTTGTAGGGCCTCGGCGGCCTGGCGAGACTGGTGATAATGCAGCGATAGATGGGCGCCTTCGGCGTGCAGCAGCCGGGCGATCCGCGCGCCAATGCGATGCGCCGCCCCGGTGATCAAGACGACCTTGCCCTGGAGCGATCCCGAGCCTGAGCGCGCTTGCCTTGGGTCATCTTGCGCCGGCGTATCTTGCGCTCGGTTGCCGCGCACTGCGCTCGCTGGATGGGCTGCTGGCTGATCAGTCAATCGATTTCTCCTGGTAACGCCCATGGCGCGGTGCCATTCCGGAAAATGAATTGCGTGAGATTCACGCTAACGCAGGCTACAGATTGCTAGAAGAACAGAACTTGATGGAACGGACCGATGGTTGATACCGAAGATCATGCCACGCAACACCGCCTGGCACTCGAGGCGCTGATCCGCGCTGAAATCAAGGCCGCCGGCGGCCAGCTCCGTTTCGACCGCTTCATGGAGCTTGCGCTCTATGCCCCAGGGCTTGGCTATTACGTCGCCGGTACCACAAAGCTGGGGGCGGCAGGAGACTTTGTCACCGCCCCCGAGATCTCTCCGTTGTTCGGACGCTGTCTCGCGGTCGCCTGTCGCGAGGTGCTGACCGCACTCGAAGCGCATCCCATGCACAGCCGCAACACCAGCACCAGCACCAGCACCAGCACCAGCACCAGCACCAGCACCAGCACCAAAAACCGTAAAGCCAAAGCAGGCATAGGCAACGGTAGCCTTAACCGCGCTGCCATTAGCAGCCAGAGTGCGGAGCTACAAGCGAGCGGCACGGCCCCGAGCAGCGGCGCCGACCTGCTCGAACTCGGCGCTGGCACCGGCGCGCTGGCCGCCGAACTCCTGGCCAGCCTCGCCGAGCAAGGCCCACTACCAGAGCGCTACCTGATCCTGGAGCCAAGCCCAGACTTGGCTGAGCGCCAGCGCCAAACCCTATCTGCCCGCGTCCCGGCGTTGCTCGAGCGCTGTCACTGGCTCGATCGGCTGCCAGCGCAATTCGACGGCATCGTCATCGCCAACGAGGTCTTGGACGCGATGCCGGTCAATCGCTTCCAGATCGGCAACGAGGGCCAGATTCAAGAGGTCTGCGTCGGTATCGATCGCGATCGCGATCGCGATAGCAATGGCGATGGCGATGGCGAGCGTTTCATCGATCGCCTCTCGGAATCGGCATCGCCGGCACTGATACAGGCCGTCTTAGCGTTACAGTCAGCCGGTCTCGCCACCCAGCCCGGCTACCGCTCGGAGATCAACCTTCGGCTTGCACCCTGGACTCAGGCGCTCGGCACCATGCTCGGCACAGGCCTGATCTTGGTCATCGATTATGGTTATCCGCGCGCCGAACGCTATCTGCCCGAGCGCGATCAAGGCACCCTGATGTGCCACAGCCGCCATCAAGCGCACGCCGATCCCTATCGCGACATCGGCTTGCAGGACCTGACCGCTCATGTCGATTTCACCGCCTTGGCCGAAGCCGGGCGGCACGCTGGGCTTGACCTGGTCGGTTACACCACCCAAGCCAACTTTCTCATCGGCTGCGGTATCGATGCACTGATCGCAGAGGCCGCAGCCACCGACCCCATGGCCATGCTTGAGCTGACCGCCGGCGCTAAGCAATTACTACTACCGAGTTTGATGGGCGAACGCTTCCAGGTACTGGGATTGAGCAAAGGCCTCGACGAGCTTACGCTCAGTGGCTTTTCGGTACGTGACCTGAGCGCCCGCCTCTAGCGCTCGTCTCTAAGCGACCGCGCCACCGACAAGACCTCTCAGCGCAGGTAGGTCGGTACGATGGTCTCGATATCGCTCGGATGGATGCCAAGCTCGAGCAGCCCATTATGCTCACCGCAGATGCTCGGGGTCTGCATCGACCAGTAATTGTCCATCGTGAACGGCTTACCCGGCAAACGCTCAAAGAGTGTTGCCTGCCAACGCGAGGCGCGATCATTGAGCCCAATCAGCAGGCAGCGCTTGCCGATCCAGCGCGCGGTTTGCTCGACCAACGCCTGCAAACGAAACCTCCGCGGACCACAGAGATCGTAGCGACGGCCAATGGTTCGCGGATCATCCAGGGCGCGCGCGATCGCCTCGCAGACGTCACCCACCCAGACCGGCGCGAAGCGCGCATCAGGGCAGGCCAGCGGGAAGACGCCCGGGGTCAGTTCCAGCAACGCGGCGAAACGGTTGAAGAAGCTGTCGCCACGACCAAAGATCACCGACGGACGAACACTGGTCACTTGCAAGCCTTCAGCCTGGTGTGCCAGGTCTTCGCCAGCGCCCTTAGAGCGCAGATAGGCACTGCCACCGCCGACCGCGTCAGCGTTGAGCGCGCTCATCTGGATCAGCCGCGACACGCCAGCCTCGGTTGCCGCCGCGCTCAGCTCGCGCACCAGCTCGACATGGGCCCGCTCGAAGGTCGAGCTGCCATCCTCGTTGAGGATGCCGACCAGGTTTACCACCGCATCACAACCTGCGAAGAGTTCAGCCAGGGTCGCTCGATCCAGGCTGCTAACCGGCAGCAGGCTGAGGTGCCGGATCAGTTTGAGGTCGCGGTGCCGGTGTGGTCGGCGTGTCGGCACGCGGCAATGCCAACCGGCCTCGCCGAGTCGTCGGACCAGATGCTGACCGACAAAGCCGGCGCCACCGAGGATACAAATTGTCTTGGTTCTCATCGGACTCCTGAAAACGCGCGAACCGATGTCAGCGCGGCTAGGGACCATGCTGGGAAACAGCGGTCGATCTGGGCGCGTATTATGCCCCATCAACACCCGGAGTCGACCCTAGCCGTGATGGACCCTCTCGCCCTCGTTGCCTTTCTCGCCACCGGCGCGCTCGCCGGTCTCCTCGCCGGACTGCTCGGGATCGGTGGCGGCGCGATCATCGTGCCCGCGCTGATCGGCATCTTCGGCTATCTGCATCTGGATGGGCTCTGGGCACCACATCAAGCGGTCGCGACCTCGCTGGCGACGATCATCGCGACCGGCTCGGTCTCGGCCTACTCCCACCATCGCCGCGGCGCGGTTGACTGGCCCATCGTTCGCTTGCTCGGCACGGCCCTGCTGATCGGCGCCGGGCTTGGGGCCTTAGCCGGCGGAGAGATCACACCAATCTGGTTGCAGCGGATCTTCGCCTTGTTCTTGTTCTACAGCGGGGCGCGGATGTTGCTGAAGTCCGCCCAGCAGGCGCCACAACAACCGCTCCCGCCCCGGCGACGGCTGCTAGGAGCGGGGATCGGCTTCGGCGCCTTGTCCGCCTTGCTGGGCGTCGGTGGCGGCATCCTGGTGGTGCCCTTCCTGGCCCGCCATGGGATTGCGCTGAGGCGCGCTGTGGGTACCGCGAGCGCCTGCGGCGTGCCGATCGCCGCCGCCGGCAGCTTGGGCTTCGTGCTCTCAGGCTGGGGACGCGCCGGGCTGCCCCCGCACAGCCTCGGCTTCGTCTACTGGCCGGCGGCGCTCGCCATTATCGCCACCAGCATGCCACTCGCACACCTCGGTGCCCGACTCGCCCATCGACTCCCAACCGCAACCCTGAAACGTGTCTTTGCCCTATTGCTGCTGGTGGTCGGTATTGGGCTGCTGCGCGGTTGATGCTGCACGGCTGATACTGCACGGCTAATACTGCACGGCTGATACTGCGCGGCTGAATCAGTCAGCCAACTCAGTCAGACGAGGAGCCAGTGCCGAAAGGGTTGCCAAAACCCGATTCTTCGAGCCAGAGTCGGCGATAGAGGTAGGTCTTGCCAGCGGCGTCGCGAAGTACCAAACGCCCGCGCTGCTCGGCGACCTCGTAGGCGCGAACACTCTCGCTGCTGGGCTCATAGAGCGCGATGCGATCACCACGGCGCTGGAAGAGGCCTTCGATATGTCCGCCCTGGGCCGCCTGCAAACGAAAGCGCTGACCACGAATGATCATCAGGCCACCGTCGCGCCCCTCCCAGATACCATCGAGCCCACTCCCGCCACTGCCCCAAGGCCAGGCCTTGCCGCTAGCCCACTGATCGCCCATGCCCTGCATGCCAAAGGCGGTGATCGGGTCATTAAAGACGCCGTAGCCGGGCATCTGGGTCCAGGGCATCTGGCCGTAACCGAGATTCCCCATACCCGGCATCATCGACGGCATTGTTGGCACCGCTGGGCCGGAATCGCCGTCGAATAGCCCCATTGCCTCCATCATCCGCGCCATGGCCTTGGCCATGATGTCAGCAGCATCGCTGCCAACAGCACTCGCTGGCAACAGCACCGACAGGCCCAGCACGAAAGCGATCAGAAGGCGAAAACGCATGATGAAGATGGCAATGAA
Organism: Halochromatium roseum; assembly: GCF_016653315.1. Lineage (GTDB taxonomy): Bacteria > Pseudomonadota > Gammaproteobacteria > Chromatiales > Chromatiaceae > Lamprobacter > Lamprobacter roseus. The sequence goes on from NZ_NHSH01000044.1 coordinate 83,067, forward strand.
CGCAGCGATGGAGCAATGATGAAGACAGCCATGGGGACAGCCATGGGGGCAGCCATGGGAAGACAGCCATGGAGAAAGCTATGGCATCAGTAAAAGGCGTGACACGACGAGTGCGCCAAGTCAAAGCCAAGCAGGATAACAGAGGCGAGAGACCGAGCAGCGCACGACGATCACGCAGCATCGGTCGCGCCCGCTGGATCAGGGAACCGAGCGCAGCAAGGCACCCACCCGCAATGGCGGCAATCCCAACCGGTCCCGATAGAAGATGCGATAGGTCAGCACCCGGCGCACATATTGGCGCGTCTCGCCATAGGGGATCTCGGTCAGCCAGAGGTCGCCGGCCATGGGCGTCTCCGGCAGCCAGCGACTCACGGCGCCCGGCCCGGCATTGTAAGCGGCGCTAGCGAGCAGCGAATGGCCGCCGAAGCGCTGCTGCATCTGCGCCAGATAGGCGGTGCCGAGCGAGATATTCAGCGCCGGATCGATCAGATCGAGCCGCTCCGGCTCGGCAAGACCATGCTTCAACGCCACCTCGCGCGCGGTCGGCGGCATCAGCTGCATCAGTCCGACGGCACCCGCGTGGGAGGCGATGTCCGGATCGAAGGCGCTCTCTTGGCGGATCACGGCATAGACCCAGTCCAACGGCAGTCCCCGTTCGGCAGCGGCCTCGCGCGCCAAGTCCGCATAAGCAAGCGGAAAACGCAGATCGAGGTCATCCCAATAGCCCGCCTGTGAGAGGGCCAGGATCGACTCATTGGCGAGTCCGAGCTCAGCGGCGGCAACCGCAGCAACCAGTTTCTGCTCTCGGGGCAACAGGCGCACCAGTTCGAGCCACTCACGCCGCACCTCAGTGTCGCGACCGAGTGCTTTCAGTGTCTTCAAGCGCTGTACCAGGTCGGAGTGCATCAACTGGTCCAACGCACGCTGCTCCACCGGCACCGGTTGATGCGCAAGCGCTGGCGGGCGCCCAATCAGTTCCGCGGAGAGAAAGCCCCAGAGCGTGCGCTCCTCAGCGGCCGAGGCAAAGGCATGCGCCGCCGCCGCACGCTGCGCAGAACTGGAGGCGATCCGCATCAGCGCCTTACCTCGCCAGTAACGCCATTTGCCGAGCTCATCCGCCTCTGGCGCCAGCCCCGCAGACCAATCGGCAAGCTGTTGCCAGGCGCCTAGCTTCAACGCGGTGCGCAGGCGTCGCAGCTGTAGATCCTGATTGTCAGCCCGCGGCTCGAGCAGCGCCAGATAATCAAAGCCGCGGAGATCGCCGGCAAGTGCCAGGGCGTTACCAACGGCGGCATCGGCGCGCTCTGCAAGTGGAACTGACAGAGATTCTGACGCCGCAATCGAGGCCCGAAACTGCTCTGCGCTCGCGGGCGATATGGCCGCTAACTGCCGCAACCCATAGACCAGGATCTGCTGTCGTCTGCCCTGATCCGGCACCCGCTCGGCGGTCATCGGCTGCTCGAGCAAGAGCGACGGTCGCTGATGCACATCCAGCATCAGCGTGAGCCAAGGCTGCTGCTCAGCCGGAAGGTAGCGCCCTTGGTAGGCCGCGACACCGCGATTACCCGCGTCCAGGGCACGCTCGACCCGCGCCCAGACCAGGTCGCTGCGCAGCCCCCCAACCTCAGCCCAAGCCGCAAACAGCGGGTCGCAGTCTGACGGCAGCGAACGCCCCGTCAGATAGACCTCCGAGATTCCAGAGAAGGCCTCAGCAGCGCGTCCAGTCCCAAGCAGCGCTCGCCGGTACCAACAGTCTCGCTCGGTGGACCCGTTGTCGACATGCGCAGCAAGATAGTCGGACCAACGTCGCTCGCGCACCAGCCGGCGCAGCCACTGCTCGCGCAGGCGCTCGGCCGCAGCCGTGCCCTGATAGCGCGAGAGGAAGCGCTGTATTGCATTTACGTCGGCCGTATCGAGCCGTGCACGCAGATCGGCATAGGCGCGGTCGGCAGCCGACAGCGGCAGAGCCGAGTCCGCTACCGCGGTGACAGCCGCCTCCTCGTCCGAAGTCTGCCCTGCTGCGATTTGCCCTGCTGCGGTCTGATCTGCTGTCGTCTGGGCTTCAGTATCGCCATCTGCCATCGTAACCATCGCCGCCGGCACGAACAGGATCAGCAGCGCAACAAGGACAAGAGGCACAACAAGGCGAGCCCGCAACAGACCCGAACCAAAGCGCTGCAAGACGCCGATTTGTTGGACCCCTGACTCTGTCCCGATTGATTTGCGTCGAATCGCGTTCATCTGTGCTCGGCAAGCCTCTCAAAACCAGTCAGCGCAGCGCGCCGTACCCTCATTATGACCAACCTCGACCCGCCCGATATCGAAACCCTGAGCCTGCTCCTGCGGCAGGTCGCTCGCGAGGAGCTCATGCCGCGCTTTGGCCAACTGCCAGCGAGCGAGAAGGCCGATGGCAGCTTGGTCACCGAGGCCGATCTCGCGGTTCAACGGCGCTTGGTCAACCTGCTCGCCGCCAACTGGCCCGGCATCCCGCTGCTCGGCGAGGAGATGTCCGCCGACGCACAACAACGTTTGCTCTCAGATCAGGGCACAGCGCTCTGGTGCCTAGACCCGATCGACGGAACCAGCAACTTCGCCTGCGGCTTCCCCGGATTCTGCATCTCACTGGCCTTGCTGCGGGCCGGCCGAGTCGAACTCGGCCTGGTCCTAGACCCGGTACGCGATGAGTGTTTCAGCGCCCTGCGCGGCCAAGGCGCGACCATGAATGGTCAACCGATCAGGCCGTATAGCCCCGGCCAACAGCTCAGCGACTGTCTGGCAATGGTCGATTTCAAGCGCTTGCCGAAGGATCGCGTCGCTGGACTTTTTGGCGCTGATTCTTTCCGCTCACAACGTAACCTGGGAGCGGTTGCCCTGGAATGGTGCTGGCTCGGCGCTGGCCGTTTCCAGCTCTATCTGCACGGTGGCCAAGGGCTTTGGGATCACGCCGCCGGCCGTCTTATCGCAACCGAGGCTGGCGCCGCAACCCGATTGTTGGCACCCGGCAGCGCACAGCCGGAATCAGCCATCACACTCGCCAAACGCGTTGCCCTTGGCGCCGCAAACGAGGAGTTACTCAACCAATGGCAAACGCGGATTGGGCTTCCGCTGAGCGCTCGTTAAGTGACTGTCCATTTTCTACTTGTCCGTTTTCTACTTGTCCATTTTCTACTTCCCGATAATCGTTCAAGCATGGCCATCGAATCGGGAAGAAGTTGATGGACAGGTTCTAAGCGTCACTAAACCGTTTCCAAACAGCCGCTCGACTCTGGCCGATCGGCCCCAACTTCCAACCCATCAGTTCTAACCTTTTGACGACGAGGAGCCTCCCCGATGTCCGAACAGATCAGCAACCAAGACATGGATCTCAGCAGCGGCATTGCCGCCTTCGAATCCAAGCAGTTTTCGCGCGCAGTTGGCCTGTTAGGGCCGCTCGCCGAGGCCGGTAATCCGGAGGCCCAGTATCGGGTCGCGATCATGGCGCAGAACGGCCTCGGCATGCTCGAGAACCCGATGCAGGCGTTCAAGTACATGCGCGCCGCCGCCGAGGCCGGACTCGGTGTCGCCCAGCACGGACTGGGTTTCATGTACATGGAGGGCGAGTGCATCGACAAAGATGCAAACAAGGCGGTCGCCTGGTTCAAGAAGGCCGCAGAGCAGGGGCTCGCTGGCTCACAGACCACGTTGGCGATGATGTACGAGGAGGGTCGTGGCGTCGAGAAAGACCTCGAAGAAGCCCGCCGCTGGTACCACCTAGCGGGCTTCGACGAAAAGTAGCTTCCGATCATCGCAGCACAGTGGCGCTCAAATCGGGAAGCATTTGATGGATCGTTTCTCAGCGGCGTATCAGCGGCCTGAGCGACGTCGTTCAGCGGCCTCGGCCAACTGCATCAACATTGGCCCGGTCTGCTCCCAAGCGAGGCAGGCATCGGTAATGCTCTGGCCATACACCAGCTCGCCGGCGGCGGTGAGGTTCTGGCGCCCACCGATCAGATTGCTCTCGATCATCGCGCCGTAGATGCGGGTCTCGCCGCGGGCGATCTGGCCAGCGACATCCTCGGCAACACGCAGCTGCTTGTCCGGCTGCTTGCGGCTGTTAGCGTGACTGAAGTCGATCATGATCTTCGGCACCAGCCCCGAGTCTTGGATCGCAGTCGCGGCGATGTCGACGCTCTCGGTATCGTAGTTCGGCCGGCTGCCACCGCGCAGAATGATGTGGGTGTCTTCGTTACCCGTGGTGGTGAAGATCGCTGAATGCCCCTCTTTGGTGAGGGACATGAAGACATGGGGACGTGCCGCAGCGTGAATCGCGTCGATAGCGACCTTAACGCTGCCATCGGTCGCATTCTTGAAGCCCACCGGGCAGGAGAGGCCTGAGGCCAGCTCGCGATGGCCCTGACTCTCAGTGGTACGCGCCCCGATAGCGCCCCAGCTCACCAGGTCGGCGATATATTGCGGGCTGATCAGGTCCAGGAACTCGGTACCGGCTGGCATACCCTGGTCGTTGAGATCAATCAGCAACCGCCGCGCCAGCCCCAGCCCCTTGTTGATCTCGAAGCTGCCGTCCAGGTTCGGGTCGTTGATCAAGCCCTTCCAGCCGACCGTGGTCCGTGGTTTTTCAAAATAGACCCGCATCACGATCAGCAACTGATCACTCACCTGATCACGGACGCCAGCCAACTGTTGGGCGTACTCGAGCGCTGCGGCGGGGTCGTGCACTGAACAAGGGCCGACCACCACCAGCAGCCGGTCATCCTCACCATGTAGGATGTGCTGAATGGCCTTGCGGGTCTCATGCACCGTAGCCGCCGCCGCCTCGGTGATGGGAAACTCGGCATGAAGGTCTTTTGGCGCAATCACCTGTTTGATCGCGCGGATGCGAAGATCGTCTGTTTCGTAACGCATGCTCTTCCGTGGTGCGCGTTAAAGCGCACCCTCATCTCTAAACGGCAAATTCTACCTGCGACAGCACCCGCATCGCCATGCGATTGGCCCAAGTTTTGCGGAGTTTCTGCAGCCCTTGCCAGCCAAGACCCGGCAGACCAGCGTGTCGCCAGGTAGAATCACTGACCTTGCGTCGACCAGCGGTTGGCGTCTGGGCTTTTGGGCCTAACCTTTATCGAGACCGATGACAGCGGCTGATACCACCGCTTGCCACGGCCGATTGATCAGGGCCGATTGATCAGGTCAATCCTGATATCGAGCCACCTTACACCGAATGCCTCGAGCCGGCTCGCTGTCGTGCCGATGCAGCTATCTTTAGGCGTCAACTTGACGTGAGCAGCAGCAACACCTCTCCATGATGTCACCCCGAGAACAGCCGAACCTAGCCAGCCGCTCCGCAAGGACTCGAACATGACGGATCATCCGCCACCGAACCGCCGCCCCACCAAGCCGCCTGCTGCCGATCGTAACAGTGATCCCAACTCCCCCGGCAGCACCGCTCGCGGCAAAGCCGATGCTCGCGCTGCCAAGGGTGCCGCGAAGAGTGCCGCCAAGAGCGCACCGGGACTCTCCGACTGGGCCGAGGAGATCTACACGGCCCCGCCAGAGAGCCGGCAGCGTCATGACGTCGACGCCCAGGTTACTGTCAGTACCCGCTTGCGCAAGCCCAGGGTCCATCTGACCGCGCCAAGCACGGTGCAACACCTGGACCTGAAGCGCTACATGGGACGCTGGTATGAGATCGCCCGGCTACCCTATTTCACTGAGCGCCGATGCACCAAAGATGTGCAAGCAGACTATCTGCTCGGCGACGATGGTATGGTCTATGTGACGAATCGCTGCACCCATGCCGATGGTGGCATCGGCACCGCGAAAGGCATCGCCCGTGTGGTCGATCGCAGCAGCAACAGCCGTTTCGAGATCAGTTTCCGCATGCTTTACGGCGTGCATGTGCTCTGGGACCATTACTGGGTGATTGGCCTCGGCGATGACTACGAGTATGCCTTGGTCGGTCAGCCCTCGCGCCGCCGTGGCTGGGTGCTGGCGCGCGATCCACAGCCAGCCGAGGAGCTCGTCCAACAATGGCTCGACGAATTCTCAGAAAAAGGTTTTCCGGCCCAAGCCTTCGAGCGCACCCGCCAAACGGGCCAGGCCGCTGCAGGGTGATCATGCGGCGACCAAGGAAGCCGACTCATCACTACTGGTCGCTGGCGCTTGGCCTCGGACTCTTGGCTGGTGGCCTGATGACCGCCTCAGCAGACTCTGACATCGCCAATAAGTCTGGCATCGCCAATGAGACGGACGAAAGCCAGCATGTCCTCGATCAGCCGCCAAGCGCACAAACGCTGGCAATAGCGGAATATCGTGCCCAGGCCGAGGCTGAGGCGCGCAACTACGATCGCACCCAAGACATCTCTCCACGCCAGATGCTGATCTTGCTCGAGATGGCGCAACGAACTGGAAAGAGCCTGGGTCAGGCACTCGCAACCGGCGAGTTCGAAAGCGCGCGGACTTGGAACGACTTTGTCCGACCGACGATCGCGGAAGGCCGGCTCGGCTCGGCGACCGGGGTCTGGCAGTTCATCCCCTCAACCTTTTACCGCATCATCAAGCGCTATGGCGCAGAGCTGTTAGCGGTCAGCGCGGCAGACCCATCCCAGGGTCGCGACCACATGGATCTCGGCGCCGGGCCATTCAACGATCAGCAGGTGCGCTCGCTCATTGCAGAGACGGTTGCCGGCGTACGCGATGCCGAAGATGAGCAACTGCAGCTCCTGCGGCACAATTTCGCGGTTCTTGCCTTCGCCAAGCACTATCTGAGCGTCGACTCTGGGGCCAAAACGCCGGAAGAAGACTACCTCTTCCACTTTCTCGGCGAGAAACGCGGCCGGCAGATCTTGGCGCTGGCGCGAGGGGAGGCTCGCCACACCCTGAGCGTTGCGCCGGCACAGACCAACAGCGAGCTGCGGCCGGCAACAGGGTTAGGCCTCGCCAGCAGCAGACAGCGACAATCCATCCAACTCCCGGGCAGTCGCCTGAGCCCGGGGTTGTCTGACGCCAACCCACTGGCCGCCGCCAGGCAGCGGCGCCTGTTAGCGACAACAGGACTCATCCCGAAAGATCGGCCATCCTCAGGCTCAAGACCAGATCGGCTCGGCACGCTAGACCCTCGGCTGAGCGGCTCCGCGGTGTATCGCAGGCCGTCCGGTGCCTTATCAGGCCCTGCCATTTGGACGAGTCCAGATCGCAGTCAACCTGCCCGCCTCTCATCTCAATGGGGCTTTCCGGCCAATTCACCGGTAGTGACCGGAAACGCGGGCATGTTTTATCGCGACGCCAGCACCAAGACCAACCCTTACACCTGGGCGGAATTCTTGGATGCGCTCTCGGCACGCGTCCAGGCCAAACAGCAACCAGCCATGGTCCGCGCCAAATATGGCGTCGGTTTCCAGATCAACGGCGGCGACATGCCAGACTGGTCGCTGAATGGCGAGAAGATCACCAACAGGCTCGAGTTTCGCCATGAACTCACTGGCAGCCTGTTACTGCCGGCGCCATTGGTCAATGGGCCGCTCGATGCCGCCGAGACTCAGGCCTACAAAGAGCGCCTCGCCGAACTGATTCGGAAAGGGGATGACAAGCCCCTGACCCGTTTGCCGCCGGAGGCCCGCTCCGCGCTGCAACACCTCGGGGTTTTGGCGCCGGATGTGAACGCTGCGGACACCAATCACCCAGCGGTTCGCGAGGCGCTGCAGGCCTTTCGCGATCTCGTCGGCAAGGACAGCCCGGTTGATCCCGCATTGGCTGACAGCCTGATGCCGAGCGAGCGTGTCGCGCTCGAACTCTATGATCAGCGCATCGCCCGCTATGCAGCCCTGCAGGCCGGTCAGCGAGCCGCGCTGCAAAGCGGCTTGGATCTAATGGCCATCAACCGGCTCCTGAAGAGCCATCAGCGCAGCTCGAGGCCGCACATCGCGCGACTGCAGCAGGCGCTGGCCGAAAAAGGCCTACAGACTCAGACTCATGCGCGCAAACGCACCCAGACGGCGCAATTCGACGGCATTGCCGGTAAGCTCACGCAAGCCGCGCTCAACCAATTCCAGCTACGCAATGGTCTAAGCCCGACCGATGGTCTGCTCGACCCAGTCACGGTCGCGATGCTCGACCTGCCGCCGATGGGTCGCAACATCTTCCTACCGCCATCCGGCCCCTATTCGCCAATCGACGCCGCGCCCGAGAACCCTCGGCACTGCGCAACGCCCGAGGTGACGCGCAATCTTGCCTTCTATCACCTGCTGCCGAGACCGGATGGATAACATTGAGCTAGGCCGAGAGCCCTGGCTACTGCTTTGGTGGCACGTAACCCTCAGGCATCTGCGCGCCGTCGCCGAAGAAGTACTGCTCCATCTGCTCCTCGAGAAACTTGCGTGCCTTTGGGTCCATCGGGCTCAGCCGGTTCTCGTTGATGAGCATGGTCTGATGCTTGAGCCAATCGGCCCAGGCCGGCTTCGAGACGTTCTCGAAGAGACGCTGACCAAGCTCGCCGGGATACGGCTGGCGGTCCAGACCTTCGGCTTCGCGGCCGAGCTTTACACAGTTGACCATGCGGCTCATCGGGCTACTCCTGTCGTTTCATTTGCTTGGTTGGCGTTCGCTATCGGCCTCGGCAACAGCGCGAGGCGTGGTTGTTCCCAGCTCGGTGAGTAGGCGTCGTATCGGCGCCGGAAGCCCGAAGGCGCCAGGCTGAGCCGGATCGATCCAGCTCGTCTCGGGCTGATCGCCGACTCGGGCAGTAGTTGCCGCCAGCTTGACCAACACCGGTCGCATCTCGAGCTGGAAGTGGCTGAAGGTATGTCGGCGCCGAGGCAGCATTTCAAGTCGCAACACGCATGCACCGAGCTGCGAACGGCACCAATCCTCGGCATCGGCATCGACGCTTAGCTCAGGCGGCGTCCAGAGCCCACCCCAGATCCCGGCCGGCGGCCGGCGCTGCAGCAGCACCCGCCCGTGCGGGTCTTGGATCAACAACAGCTGTGCGGCACGCAATGGCACCTGCGTGCGCGGCTTGGGCGCCGGATAGGCACTGACAGCATCCTGCGCCAAGGCTTGGCAGCCATCCGCCAGCGGACAGACCGAGCAGGCCGGGCTTGCGCGCTTACAGAGGGTTGCGCCAAGGTCCATCATCGCCTGGTTGAAATCAGCGACCTGCTCGATCGGGGTCAGCGCCTCGGCCAGCGCCCACAGCTGGGCCAAGACAGCGTTGCTGCCCGGCCAGCCCGGAATCGCAAAGTAGCGCGCCAAGACCCGTTTACAGTTACCGTCGAGGATCGGATGGTGCTGGCCAAGCGCCAGCGACAGAATGGCGCCAGCCGTCGAACGGCCGATCCCTGGCAGCGCCTCGAGCGCCTCGATCTGCTCAGGAAAGCGACCCTGATGCTCGGCAACGATCACCCGCGCGGCACGATGCAGGTTGCGCGCCCGCGCGTAGTAGCCGAGCCCAGACCAGAGGTGTAACACCGCATCCTGGTCGGCAGCGGCTAGCGACTGCAGGTCGGGGAAACGCGCCATGAAACGCTCGAAATAAGGCACTACCACCGCGACCTGGGTCTGCTGCAGCATGATCTCCGAGACCCAGACACGATAAGGCGTCGCATCGCGTTGCCAAGGCAGGTCGTGGCGGCCATGGCGCTCGAACCAATTGAGCAGGCGCTGCGCGAACTCGTTGGCGATCGCCGAGGTTGGTGTCGGCGGGCACCTGAGTTTAGCCTGCACCTTTCACCTTTGCGTCCTGCTGACTCACCGCCCGAGCAGCCCCGGCAGGATCTGCCGTAGCCCATCGCCGAGCCCCTTGATGCCGGTGCGTTCTTCGATCTCGTCGAACAGTCCACTGTCTTCGCGCAGCGCGCGCCGAGCCGCTGTATCGAGCGCGCTCCGCACATCGACCTCCCAGCGTGGATCGGCCCAGGGGCCACGCGCGCTAATCGGGATTGGGATGCCTTCCAACTCCTTGATACCCCGGCCCTGGCCCTTGGGTGGTTTGGTCATCACCGCCTGCAGGTTGAGCGCAATCTGCTCTGTGGTGAGGTCTAACTCACCGCGGCCATCGATCTTCAGGAGGTTCGATCGCAGCTGAATGTCGTCACTGCTGAATTGGCCCTCCGCCCCTTTTGCGCTCAGAGTCAGGGCATGAAAGCGGGTCAGATTCTCGGCATCCTCGCGCGAGACACCAATCGCACCGATGGTGCCGGTGATCAACTGCCCGAGATCAACCATGGTCACAGCACCGTCGCGCACCGCAAAGTCGGCATCACCACCCAAGGTCGAGAGGATCGAGGCCGAATCGGCACCGCGAGCAAACAGATCGAGATCGATCTCAGCGAGACCGGTGATCGGTACCTGATCGTATCCGCCGAGCTGGAGTTCAGACAGGAGTGCGGCCAGATCGACGCCGCTCGCAGTCGCCTTGAGCCGCAGGTCTGGCCCCGACGCCAGAGCACCCGCGGACTGCGCATCGAGCGCTCGCGCTGATCCAGATCCGGGTCCGGACGACGCCTTATCTGCAGCGGGCGCTGAATCCGGCTCTCGCCATGTCTGTGGGCCCTGCGCACTAGCAGCCAACTGACTTGCGGCGAACTGTGTCTCCAGACGACCACCGTAGAAGTCAGCGTTTGAGTCAAGCTCGACCGAATGCGGAAGCAGATGCCCACCGAGCTGTACCGAGCGAAAGCCGAGACCACCGCCAAGGCGCAGCTCGCCGGCAGCCAGTTGCAGCCGAAGACCCTGCTCAGGCTGCCTGGCCGCCGGTGGCAGGGGTGGTAACGGCGGCAGCTGAGTTGTCGCCCGGTTGAGCGAGGCGGCAGATGCGGCTAGCGCGGCATTGGCCGCAGCAGGAGGCACAGTCGACACAGGGTTGGCCGAGGCAGTGAGCGCTGGCGCAGCGTCAGCTGAGACGGCAGGCGCGGTTGGCCCAGCAGGCCCAGAAGCGGCCCCAGAAAGAGGCACGGCGCCAGCCAGATAAGGATCAAGATCAAGCCGGTCGATGGCCACCGCGAGCCGGCCTGAGAACGGAGTCAACGGCCCCTGCGGCAGCCGGAGTCGCGCCACCGCGGCCAGCGGTGTCTGATCGATGATCAACGCCGCGTTGTCGATCGCCACGGCAAGGCCACGGAGCTGCAGATCAAACTGACCGCCAACCCGCCTCAAGGTCACCGCGTTACCGGGCAGCGTCAGCGCGGTCTGCTCAACAAGCCAAGCACGCAGATCAAACGGTGGCACGCGAACCTGACCGTCGATGCCGAGACCCGAAGAGGTCGGAAACAACTGCGCAGCCCCAGTGATCTGCAGCCGATCGGCGAGCAGTTTGAACGGATCGATCGCAAGGCGAGCACTTATCAGATCGAGTCGAGCCTCCGCATCAATCTCGATCGGCGGCCCCTGGCCACCCGCACGACGACCAAACCGCAGGCTCAACGGTCGCAACACAAGCTCAGTGAGCGGATCTGCCAGCCTGATCTCGGCCTCGGCTAAGCCAGGCAGCGAGATCATTGGCGTCAACAGCCTAAAAGTCGCATCCAAACGACCACTGCGTCCCGGGACAATCGGACCTGCTGTCAGGTTCAACGCCTCCAGACCAAGCCTTGAGGTCGTGCCGGTCGTCGTGGCTGGCCCCATCAGCTCGCCATCGCGAATCATCAGGCGGCGAATCGGCGGCAGTGTCGGCAGCAGTGTCGGCGGGGAGGCCACGGCTGCAAACTGAGCATCGGCGGCAGCTGCATCGGCGACACCTGCCAAGAGGTGATGATCGCGCTCGCCCCCGCGACGCATCAGATGGCTCGCAGTCGGAGAAGGCGTAGCCTCAGATGGAGACGGAGCAGCAGAGGCCATCGGCAAGCTGAGCTTTGGACGATCGAGCAGCACTTCGGCAAGCACCAGACGCCCCATCACCAAAGGCCAGATGGCGGCCTCCAGCTGCAAGGCCTCGACCGTTGCCAAGACTGGGGCCTCAGCTGCAGCAGTCTCGGAAACCCGCAACCCTTGGAGGCGAAGACGCGGCGTCGGCAAGAGCCGCAGCTGCCCGATGGACTCGACCTGGGTCGGCCGGCCCAGCGCGAGGCTGATCTCGGCTTCGAGGTCGCGCAATAGCGGCTGCTTGTCGATCAGCGCCGGCGCGACAGCGGCAGCAGCCACGACAAGCAACAACAGCGCAAGCACTAGGCCTAGGGCCAGCTTGATCCAACCCGGCGTGATCCAACCTGGCATGATTCAGTGCCTTTCTGGCATCAGTCAGCGCCCTTCAATGTTCCTGGCCACAACGCCTCCTGGCCACAACGCCAACAGAGGTCGAAGCTGCCATCGACCAGCTCGCCGCATCCGCGACAGACCCAAGAGGCTGCCGCAGCCCGCGCCTGATTCTCCGCGAGCCAGTCGTTGAGCAAGGTCTGAGCACGTGGCAAGTCTTGGTCTTCGATGACCCAGATGGTGGGATAGACATCGGCGGGAAGCTCACCGGCCGCACCGGAGAGATAATCGCCAAAGACACGGGTCTCGACCTTGTGCCGGTCGAGCAGATCACGCAGCAGCTGTGCCTCGATGCGGTCGGCGGTCTGATAGAGTTGCTGCATGATCGGAAACAGAGTGGAGCGGGCGATGGGAATCGAACCCACGTTAGAAGCTTGGGAAGCTCCTGTTCTACCATTGAACTACGCCCGCTTCGACCTTGGATTGTAGAGCCGGCGCCGAGCAACTGCAACGGCGCATCGCATCATTAAATACCACCGACCTCAGTGATGCTCGGCATACATCTGCTCGACAGCGTCTTTGTACTGCTCAAGCACCTGATTGCGCTTGACCTTCATCGTCGGCGTCAGCATCGCGTTCTCGATCGTCCAGGGCTCCAGCGCTAAGGTGACCCGGCGCACTTTGGCGTAACCAGGAAAATCGGCGAGCGCATCGCGGATACGCTTTAAGATATCGCGCAGCAAATGCGGGTCCGACAGGCTCTCGCTGCGATTCGGGTCGAGGCCATACTCGCTTGCCAGACCAGGCCAAAGGTCGTTGTTCAGGACCATGATGGCGGTCAGGTAGGAACGCCCCTCGCCGAGGACCAGCACCTGCTCGACCAGCGGATCGAGGCCGATGGTCATCTCCATGTCTGCCGGCGGCACCTTCTCGCCATTCGAGAGCACCAAGATATCCTTGAGACGGCCGGTGATATAGACATGCCGATCATCAATCCGCGCTTGGTCGCCCGTCCGCAGCCAGCCGTCTGCGGTGAACATGCGTGCGGTTGCGACATGATTGTTCCAGTAGCCAAGGGTGTTACAGGGGCCTTTCACCTGTAGCTCATCATCGGCGCCGATACGCACCTGTATGCCACGCAGCGGGATGCCGACACTGTCCGGCCGATTGTCTTCCAGTGGGTTGACCGCCACCACCGGGCTGGTCTCCGTGAGGCCGTAGCCCTGCACCAGCGGCAGCTCAAGCCCGATGAACAGCTGAGCCACTCCGAATGGCAGCGGCGCGCCGCCACTCACCGCCGCGCGTAAGCGCCCGCCGAGACGCTCGAGCACCGGCCGCGCGACCTTGCGCCGTAACCAGGGCCAGAGCAGGAGCAACGGATGCCAGCCACGCCGCCCCTGGCGTCGCTCAAAATCGATCCAGCCGACCTTCACCGCGAGCCTGAACAGCCACCGCAGCAGCCTGGGGCGTCCCTCGAGCTGATCCTGAATGCGCTGATAGACGCGCTCGAACACCCGCGGCACGGCGATGATCACGCTCGGGCGGACCGTCTGCAGATCCTCGGCAAGCTGATTGATCGAGCGCGCATAGGCGACCGTCGAGCCGGTCATCATCGGCAGGTAGTAGCTGCCCATGCGCTCGAGCATGTGCGACAGCGGCAGGAACGACAGGAACACGTCTTCCTGGTAGACATCCAGCATGGTGACGCTGGCGTGCGCATTTGCCAAAATATTCAGGTGGCTGAGCATCACGCCTTTGGGCCGCCCAGTGGTGCCAGAGGTGTAGACGATCGTCGCTAACGAATGTGGATCGGCATCGCGTTGCGCCCAGGGCTCGCCCTGCTCTGGCAGCCAGTTTGCGGCAACCACGACACGCTCGTCGTAGGTGGCGACGCGGCGCGACTGCTCGCTGTCTTCGAGGATCACCACGCGCTCCGGATAGAGTGCCTCGCCGATCGCTGGCGCCAAGCGCTTCCAGCGGTTGGCATCCTGGATCAGCAGCACCTTACAATCGGCATCTTGGAGGATATGCGCGGCGTTGTCGGCGCGGTCGTCGGTGTACAGCGGAACGGTGATCAACCCCAGCGACAACGCAGCCTGGTCAAAGATCACCCACTCGATGCAGTTTCGCAGCAGCACGGCCACCCGATCACCCGGACTCAGCGCCTCCGCACTCAGCGCCGCTCGCCAACGCGCGATCTGATCCGCGGTCTCGCGCCAACTGATGCTGCACCAGCGTTCGCTGACGCGATCGAACCATTGGTAAGCAGCGCGGTCTGGTGATCGGCGCAGGCGTTGATGAAACAGTCCGTCGAGCGTACAGGCGCGCTCGACCGAGATCAGATCCTCGGACCATCGATTCACTGTCGGTGCCTCCCCATTGAGCCTTTATATTGTTTTCGTCGGCGCTGCAGTCTAGTGAAATTGCCCGCCGCCCACCAATAAGGATGTTGCCCAAGGATGTCACCAGTCGCAGTTCCGCACCTCATCAATCACGCTTATTTGCTCACAGGAGTTACTCGAGGATGCAAATCCAGCTCAACGGCACCCCAACCACGGTCCCAGACGCAACGCACATGTCCGGCTTGATCGAACACCTTGGCCTGACCGACCGCCGCTTGGCGGTTGAGGTGAACCGCGAGCTGGTGCCACGCAGCCGCTTTGCCGAGCATGAACTCAAGGCCGGTGATACGGTCGAGATCATCCATGCGGTGGGTGGCGGCTGACGCACCCAAGGTCGCAGCGAGCGCTGCGCCATAATGAGCCTTAGCCGAGCCCATCCGGTCCTTGCCGAGCGGATAACGGACAATCCGCAGCGCCACGAGCCAAGCCGATCAGCTATTGTCTGAGCACCGCCCATCGAGACAGCCTAGTCTGCGCCGAGTCGGCATCAAGACCGTGCCGGGCCTGGCATGGGCATTGACCACTCCGAGGCTGCTCATCGGGTGCTGAACATCACTGCTCTGCGTCCCGAGAACGCCTTACTCTGATTTGACGACCCTGTTAAGACCGACGCCCATCGTTATGACTGCATCGACGACCTCTTCAGACAGCTTCTCCATCGCCGGCCGCGACTATCAATCGCGCCTGCTGGTCGGCACCGGCAAGTACAAGGACATGGATGAGACCGCGCGCGCCATCGCGGCCAGTGGCGCCGAGATCGTTACCATCGCCGTGCGCCGCACCAACATCGGTCAAAACGCCGATGAGCCGAACATCCTGGATGTGCTGACCCCAGATCGTTACACCATCCTGCCCAACACCGCCGGCTGTTACGACGTCGACAGCGCGGTGCGCACCTGCCGGCTGGCGCGCGAACTGCTCGACGGCCACAAGCTGGTCAAGCTCGAAGTGCTCGGTGACCAAAAGACCCTGTTCCCGGACGTGCTGCAGACCGTCGAGGCCGCCAAGATCCTGGTCGCCGATGGCTTCGACGTGATGGTCTACACCAACGATGACCCAATCGTCGCCAAACAGCTCGAGGAGATCGGCTGCGTCGCGGTGATGCCGCTGGCGGCGCCGATCGGCTCCGGGCTCGGCATCCGCAATCGGTTGAATATCCTCACCATCGTCGAGAACGCGACGGTGCCGATCCTGGTCGATGCCGGGGTTGGCACCGCCTCGGACGCGGCGGTGGCGATGGAACTCGGCTGTGATGGCGTGCTCATGAATACCGCGATTGCCGCGGCCAAGGACCCGGTGCTGATGGCCAGCGCGATGCGCAAGGGCATCGAGGCTGGGCGCGAGGCCTTTTTGGCTGGGCGCATGCCAGCGAAGCGCTTCGCCTCGGCCTCATCGCCGATTGAAGGGACCTTTTTCTGAGGCCTCGACAAGACCACCCGCAACGCCATTCAACGCATGGCCAAGGCGCTCAACCTCAGCAATCCAGACCCGGGCCAGGCGGCCGTGCCAGCGCCTGGCTCAACAGTCAAAGCGGCTGATCCAGCTACCGGCTCAGGCTCAGCCCGAGAGACCGCCAAACCCGCGACCGGCTGTGGCGCTGAACCCGTTGCCGATCCAGTTGCCGGTGAATCCGCTAGCACCAGTGCCGCTGGAGCTGCTGGTCCAGCGATTGCCGAGGCGGGTGAGCGGATACCGCGTCCAATTCGCAGCTTCGTGCTGCGCGAGGGGCGGCTGACGGCCGGCCAGGAGCGCGCCTTTCGCGAGCTCTGGCCGCGCTTCGGCGTCGACTGGCAGCCAGGCGAGACGCTCAATCCGCAGGCGCTGTTTGCCGGCGCCCTGCCCGATCTCAGCCAGCCGCGCCCCATCACCCTTGAGATCGGCTTTGGAAACGGCGAATCGCTGGCGGCCATGGCCGCGGCGGCACCGGAGCGCGACTTCATCGGCCTTGAGGTCCATCGACCCGGGGTTGGCCATCTGCTGCTCTTGCTCGAGCAACAGGGGCTGACCAATGTGCGCGTGCTGCGCGCCGATGCGACGGCCCTGCTTGAGTCCGGCCTGCCCCCTGCCAGCCTAGACCGGGTGCAGCTGTTCTTCCCCGACCCCTGGCCTAAGAAGCGCCATCACAAGCGGCGGATCGTACAGCCGAGTGTTGTCGCCGCCGTCGCTCGGGTGCTGCAACCGGGTGGGGTCTTTCACCTGGCGACCGATTGGACCCCTTACGCGGAATGGATGCTGACCATGCTCGACGACGCCAACGCGCTGTTTGAGAACTGCGCCGGACCGGGCCAGTTCAGCCCACGCCCGGCGCAGCGACCGCTGACCAAGTTCGAGCGCCGCGGCCAGCGCCTCGGTCATCAGGTCCATGACCTGCTCTACCGGCGTCGCTGATGGCTGCTTTAACCCTCTCGCGGTTGCAACCACGTGTCCTCGCCCCGGTCGATCTACAGATCAACGCCGGCGAGCTGATCTTCATCTCCGGACCCTCAGGCTCCGGCAAGAGCCTACTGCTGCGTGCCATCGCCGACCTCGATCCGAATCAGGGCGAGGTGCTGATCGACAACCGGCCACGCAGGTCGATCCCAGCCCCGGAGTGGCGTCGGCGCGTCGGCTTGCTGCCGGCCGAGAGCGGCTGGTGGGCCGATCGCGTGGGTGATCATTTCATCACTGCTGCCGCCAAGACCGCTTCTGTTGCGTCCACGGCCAGTGGTCCCTCGACCGCAGCCAATGCCACCAGAGCAAGCGCTGCTCCAGCCGCACGCGCTACATCATCTGCTGATCCTGCCGACGACAACGCCGATCGCGACCCTGCTGTCAGCACAGCGCTGCCGCATCTGCTCGCCCGCCTCGGCTTCGAGCGCGACGTCCTCGATTGGGACATCCAGCGACTCTCGACCGGCGAGCGCCAACGCCTCGCGCTGGCGCGACTGCTGCTCAATGACCCGGAGGTGCTGCTCTTGGACGAGGCCACCGCCAACCTGGACCCAAGCAACCGCGAGCACGCCGAGCAGCTGATCGATGACTACCGGCGCCAGCGGCAAGCGGCCGTGCTCTGGGCCAGCCATGATCCAGACCAGCGCCAGCGTCTAGCCCAAGCCGCCGGTGGACGTTGCTTGGTCATCGACAGCGGCCAGCTCATCCCAGAGCAACCCTTTTAACCATGGATCTCATCTCCCTCAGCCCCTTCGACCTCTCGCTCGCCGCCGGCCTGGTACTGCTGCTCGCCGCCCTTTCCTGGCGCCTGCATCTCGGCATCGAGCGACGCATCCTGATCGCCGCCGCGCGCAGCACGGTGCAGCTGGTGCTGCTCGGCCTGGTGCTCAAGGTGTTGTTCGCGACCACCGATCCGCGCTTGATCGGGCTGCTCGCCTTGGTGATGCTCTCGGTCGCGGGTTGGGAGGTGATGGCGCGGCAGCGACGCCGCTTCCGGGGCGCCTGGGGCTACGGCATCGGCGCGCTCTCGATGTTCCTGTCCTCGTTCAGCATCACCGTGCTGGCGCTGACGGTGATCATCGGCGTCACGCCCTGGTACCAGCCGCAATACCTGATCCCGTTGCTCGGCATGCTGCTCGGCAACACCATGAACGGCATCGCCGTCGCCCTCGACGGACTCAGCCGTCAAGCCTGGGAAGGCCGCAACCGCATCGAGGCGCGGCTGCTGCTCGGCGCCACCTGGAGCGAGGCGATCGCCGACATCCGCCGCGATGCGCTGCGCGCGGGCCTAATCCCGATCACCAATGCCATGACCACCGCTGGCCTGGTCAGCCTACCGGGCATGATGACCGGCCAGATCCTCGCCGGCAGTCCGCCGATGGAGGCCGCCAAGTATCAGCTGCTGATCATGTTCATGATCGCCGGTGGTACCGGGCTCGGTAGCATCGCCGCGATCTCGATTGGTGCCCGGCGGTTGTTTGATGGTCGGCATCGGTTGCGGTTGGAGCGGCTGCGGGTGGTGTAGCGCTGCCCCCGATGGTCTCGGCTGTTAGCCGCACTTTGTTTCGCTTGAGCGACTCATCGGCGACCCATCGCGCGCAGCGCTGCTATGGCCCCGCGTAAGATAGCAGGTCGCAGTACATTTGCAGCTAGTCTGACACGCCGCTAGGGAGGGATGCAGTACGAGCCCAAGGACGGGCGAAGTTAGGACAATGCAGGAGCAATTGCCGAGAGTGAAGCAGGAACCCAGAACCGAGGGGAGCCATGGCCACCACTAAGGCCGCCACACTGACCTTTAGCATCGATCCCAGCGTGAAGGAGGCGCTGCGCACGACCGCACAGCAGGAGCACCGCTCCATCGCCAACATGGTGGAGGTGTTGATCCGGGACTATTGCGGGCGCAATGGCATCGAGCTCGAGGAGGTACGCCAAGTCCCAGACCCTCAGTGTCAGGACAAGTGTCTCCTGCCCGGCAGTACGGTCTTCTTCAACAGCAAGGAGAACATCGACGCGCAGATCGAGCAGGTCATGGTCGAGATCGATCATATCCAGCAACACATGACCCCGGTACTGCACGACTGTCTACATACCCTCCTGAAGCAGAACGCCGACCCGGAAGAGTGGGAATACTCCCTCCCCAAGGACCAGATCGACACCGCTCTGATCCACGCCCACTACTTCTCCCGTAAGGACATCGACACCTGCCTCACCTTCGACAGTCACGAGGGCGCCGCTCCCTTCAGCGAGTTGTTCGACGCCTTCCAGGAAGCCTATCGAACCGAGGCAGAGTACTAGTGGAATGGCCTATTCCAAGCCCTGGCAAAGCTACGCGGAGCAACTCGACCTGCTGGTCTCCCGTGGCCTGATGGTGACGGATCGACCCAAGGCTCTGGAGTATTTGCAGCGCATCGGTTACTACCGCCTGAGCGGCTACTGGTTTCCCTTCCGGGAACGGTCGGGGCTGCTGATCCTGCTTGACGAGAACGGCCGGAAACCCGCCAAGAAGCAACGGAAGGAAACGAGAATCGCTCTCGATGATTTCCGGCCCGGCGCGACCTTCGAGGATGCGGTCAAGCTCTACGTCTTTGACAAGAAGTTGCGCATGCTGGTGATGGACGCGCTGGAGCGAATCGAAATCGCGCTGCGGGTGGATGTCTCACACACCCTGGGCAAGCTCGACCGCTTCGCCTACCTCAATCCCGCGCTGTTCCATTCGGAATTCAGCGAGAAACTGCACAATGATAAGGGCGTAACCAGCCACCATGAATGGTTGGGAAAGCACGCCCAACTGATCAGTCGCTCCAAGGAGGAGTTCGTCCTTCACAACAAAACCAAGTACGGTCAGCCCTTGGCGATCTGGGTCGCTTGCGAGGTGTGGGACTTCGGAACGATGTCTCGACTCTTCGACGGAATGAAAGAGGTGGATCAGGACACCATCTCGGCCCGGTACGGCATCCACAATGGCCGCATCTTCGCCACCTGGCTGCGCAGCCTGAACTACCTGCGCAACGTTTGCGCCCACCACAGCCGCTTGTGGAATCGGAACATCGTCGATCAGCCCAGGCTGCCACCGGCGACCGAAGTGCCCTGGGTTGCGCCTTTCGAGGATAGCGGCCATCTCCGGGCACGCTGTTTCTTGCTGCTGCGCATCGCCCGACACCTGCTCCAAGTGGTGAACCCCAATTCGAGTTGGCCGGTGCGGATAAAGGAGCACTTGCAGGACTTCCCAGACCTGAACCACCTGGAGTTGAACCTTTCAGGGATGGGAGCACCGGAGTGTTGGGAAGCTGATTGGTGAGAAACGCCAGGCAATAAAAAAACCCCTTAGCGATCATCCCGCCGAAGCGGTTCCACCGAAAGGGGCCGTGTTATGCGTAACCTTAGGCCCACTGGGCCTGGAAATCAAGCCTGAGATGGCTTGCCTCGGATTACTTCGGACCGTCCGTCACGCCGCTTACAGGCTACGCGGCAAGCGTCGCGCCGGGCTGCGCCGTGCTTGGTTCCGGGCCGCCAGACTACCTCCACAAGCTCCGGCAGACTAGCTTAGTGCCACTTGTTGTGGTCTGTTTATCTGCAGCATGATCCATTTCGACACCCACAAGCACCTATTTCTCAACGTCCGGCATCCATTGCCCATTCTGTCGGGGTAGTACAGATTCAGAACACCACCCTTGGGTCATGTGCCACCTTGCGCTTTGATCACTTTGGCCAGCTTGTCCATCCGCACCAGACCCTCGCTCACCAGTTCGGTCAGCCGCTGACTGATGGTGTCGCGCTCGACCGAATAGACCTTCTGCAGCACATAGACCACCTCGCAGGCGACCTCAATGGGGAGTGTCACCTGTTGCTGTTCGAGGATTTCCGCTGCCCGAGGGGAGAGCTCGGCATGATCCTCAAGCAAATAGCGCAGGACCACATTGGCATCGACCAGGTCATGGAGCGTCGCTCACCGCATCCGACCAGGCCGTCTGTTCGCGAGCCATGCGCTCGGGATGCGCATACTCTTTGAGGCTTCCGCGCAGACTCTTGCGTGGCTTGGTGACAGGGGCCGGTTCGTTGGCGGTGGCCAAGATGATGACCTCCACCTCCTTGCCCCAGAAGGCTTCGGGCAATTGCAGATGCAGTTCGCCGTGGGTGACCCGTTCAATCGTGCGGATGGCTTCCATGGATGATGTACTCACTGTGACCGAGGGTTTTGCCGAGCCTGAATTCAATTCCAGCCTTCGCGCGCCAAGGCGAGGTACTGGTCGACGGCTTGGCGCGAGTGCTACGCCGCGCCATAGAAGTGCTGGAGGTCGAAGGGCTCAGCTGATGGCTGCGCGGGTAGTGCGGATGCGGGCTCTTCTTGGGCGGGTTGTTGCAGGGCAGATTCCATCAAGTGGAGCCTATATCGGTCATTTGGCTTCGAGGCCTCGGTTTGCGCGACTACTCGTGTCGGTCTGATGATTGTCTGTTCTGGCCATCGTTCGATGTTCCTTTAGTCATCCTTTCGTCCTTGGACCAGAACGGCGCTGAGTATGCTTCTCGAGTATAACGCCAGAGATGACGGTGGATAATCGCTCGCGGCGATGCTCGGCAGAGAGCCCGCGAGGCGGGAGCCACGGCAGCGGCACCACCCACGGCCTGGATGAGCTAAGTGACTGTCCATTTTCTACTTCCCAATCATCGCCCAGCAGTGGCCCTCAAATCGGGAAGACGTTGATGGACGGTTTCTAAGCGCCGGTGAGCATCAGGTGTTGATTCAGCTCTATCTCATCAACCGCTGGCTGGAGAAGGGCGGTGTTGCCCTGATCGACGAGCCCGACCTCTATCTGCACCCGTCGCTGGTCTCGAGCTTTCTCGCCCGACTAGAGAAGATGGTGGCCGACCGGGACGGACAACTGCTCATCACCTCCCACGTGCCCGAGGTGTGGA
Organism: Halochromatium roseum; assembly: GCF_016653315.1. Classification (GTDB taxonomy): domain Bacteria; phylum Pseudomonadota; class Gammaproteobacteria; order Chromatiales; family Chromatiaceae; genus Lamprobacter; species Lamprobacter roseus. The sequence goes on from NZ_NHSH01000044.1 coordinate 104,993, forward strand.
GCCGCTACGAGGCGCTGGGGCGGCGCATCCTGCTCGAGGTTTCATTGGAGCGTCAAAACGGTTGGCATACTTCTTGGCGAAGGCATCCCGCGCCTTATTCAGTGAGGCTTCGTCCAGATCATCAAGGCTGGCACCGAGCACGGGTTGAGCGGACCAATCCTGCGCCAGTGTTTGCTGGCGGATCAGGTCCTGCTTGTCCAAGCCCAAAGAAACGAGGCTTTCAAGCGCAGTCCAGACCGCGCAGATTCGCCTCGTTGCTGAGCGCCGAGAAATACTCACCGATCCTGTCCGAGCTGTAATCGTTGCCGGCTTGCTTGAATTCCACGACCTCGTTCTCCCAGGTGTGGATCAAGGTTTCGAGCAAGGCTTTCAGGGCTGACTGATCCATGCCAAGACGACCTACGAGCCTTCGACTTCGGTGGCCGGCATATGCTGGCGGAAGAGCTGCCTGATCAATGGTAGTCGCTCTCGCGCTGATGGCGCACGGCCAGGATGGTGACCGTCTCGGCGTCCTCGATCTCAAACAGGGCCACATAGCCAGAATCGCCAAATGGGATCAGCAGTTCACGGAGAAACGGCGAGTCGATCGACGCCTTGCGACAAGTAAATGGAAACTGCTCCAGTGTCACCATGGCCGCGCGAATCGCCGCTAGCGCCCGCTCGGCTAGCACCCAATCCGTGGCATCCCGCTCAAGAATGAACCTGTACAGTCTGAGCAGATCGTCCTCGGCTTCTGGAGTGAAGCGAATCCGATAGGGCATCAGAGCGGTGTGCCAGACTTGTGCGCATCAAGCATCGCTTGGAGCTGATCGACCACTGCGGACGCCTCGACATAGTGTCCGGTCTGTCTCGCCTGATCACGCGCCCTCAAGCCGCGTTCGATAAACGCTTGTTCGGCCTGACGATAGGCCACGCTCTGACGAATGGCCTGCTCAACGAAGCTCGACAAGGTCTCGCCCTCCTGCAAGACGCTTTCTGCAGAATGCCGCAGTTCCGGATCAACCCGCAGGGAAGGAATCGTGGCTGTTTTCATCTCAGCACCTAGTGCGTTGCATTTGCGATGCACTATGCCCGCTCTTTGGCAACAGCGCAAGCGCTATCCTGCTGGTGTCTTGACGAACCGCGCCTTGGCTGGACGGCTGACGTCGGCCTCTTCCGAACAGAGATAGAGCAGCAGTGACAGGATCGGGACGAGGTCGTGCGCATCCTGCTCTGGCGCAATCTGCTCGAACAGCGCGAGCTTGTCGGGTAATCACAACAATTCGCGGACATGTAAATCAGTTAACGCCGTCTGCACCACAGCCGTCTGCAGATCGGGCGGATAGCAGAACATCGCCTGCGACGGACGCGTTGAAGACAGGACGAATCAGGCTGAAGCCAGGCCAACCACATCCAGCAACTTGGCATAGTCGGTGATGACGTCGTACTTCACCTTGTCATGGGTGATGCGTTGGCCGATCTCGTCGAAGAACTTGCGCGCGCAGGCGATCTTGGTCTGCTCGATCTCGCGTAGCTTCATCGTGGACATACTGCCCTTGGTCTCGGCGACGAAGTAGATATGCCGGACGCTCCCGGCGGTGAACGAGATGGCCCAGTCCGGGTTGTAGTCGCCAACCGGTGTCGGGATCAGGAAGCCGCGTGGCAGCTTGGCGTAGACCACCACTTCCGGGCGGGTCTCGAGGTCGTTGACAAAGTCCCGCTCGACCTTGGAGTCGACGATGGCGTAGTCGTAGACATGGTGCTTGAGCTTGGCCGTGGCGCGCGAGAAGTCATGGCCGGTCTGGTTGGCGGTGAAGATGTCGACGTCGTAGCGATCGTCGATCGCGTCATAGGCCAGACGCTCGATCACCATGGCGGCCTTCTGCTCGGTGATCAGACGCGAGGCCTCGGCGATGAAGTGTTCGGGGTTCTGACGGAACTGCTTGAAGACCGGGGGCTGGATGCCGCTGAGGATGCTGGCGACGGTTTGCCTCACCAACTGGGTGTTCTCGGCGAGCTTGCCCAAGAGGTCATAGCTCACCCCTGAGTGAACGGAATCGCCCCGCTCGGTGGCGGTTTCCATCACCTTGAAGCCGTCTCCCGCTCGCAGTTGCTCATCGGTCAGCGCACCCTTCTGTTCGCCTTTCTGCACGATGTACTGCAGCGGCGTCACGCGCAGTTTGCTGTCCAGCACGCTGATGCACTTGTCGATCAGTTCCTTGGACTCGAAGTCGACGCGATAGACCGCCTTGCGGTTGATGCGCTGCCAGAGTTCCTGGAAGGCTTGCTTCTCGAAGTTGCCGTTGAGCGGGTTGGTCTTTGGCTTGCGACCGTCCTCGGGGGTTGGTAGTTGCTTGTCGCTGAAGACGCTATCGATCAGCTCGAAGACCTGCTCGGCATAGGACTGCAGCTCAGGCGGTAGCTCCGCCAAGGTGCCGGTGGCCTTGGCCTGGTGATAGGCATCGGCAATGTGATCGGCCTCGTCCGTGTAATCGTTCTTGACCAGATAACGGTAGAGCTGCTTCGCCAGCGGTGCCGACAATTCGACCGGTCCCTGCGCGGTCTGCAACACCTTGCCGGTGAAGTAGGCCTCGGTCGCCTGTCGCGGGCGCGCGGAGAGGGTGTCGACGATCTCATGCTGCAAGCCGGCGACAAAGTCCTTGTAGCTCTCGCTGGCCACCACCGTCAGCACATTGACCTGATGCACCAGGCTCGGATGGTCCATGCGCTCGCCCTGCTGGTCCACGCTCAGGCGCAGTCCGCGTCCCACCTCCTGGCGACGCGAGATGCTATTGTCGCTGTGCTTGAGCATGCACATGACGAACACGTTCGGGTTATCCCAGCCCTCGCGCAGCGCCGAGTGCGAGAAGATGAAGCGTACCTGTCGCTTGGCGCGATCCTCGGGGCCGTCGTGCGGGCCGGGAAAGGCCAGCAGGCTCTCCTTGTCCTTCAGGATCAGGTCGTAGGCATCGACATCGTCGGAGTCGACCGCCTTGGCGCCGACCTTCGGGTCTTTGAGGCGCTTGGTCTTCTTGTCGACCGCGAAATAGCCTTGGTGGGTCTTGGCGGGGTCGATCGCGCCGAGGTACTTGCGATACGCCTCGTTGTCGATCGCCAGCTCGGACAGATACTCATCCTTGAGCAGCGCGTATTCTTCCTCGAACACCCGCGCATACTCGCCCTGCTCGTCGGCCTGGTCGTAGTCGCGGTACTTCACCACCTCGTCGATGAAGAACAGCGAGAGCACCTTGACGCCCTGGGCAAACAGCTGCTTCTCCTTGTCGAGATGCGCCTTGATGGTCTCGCGGATCTGGATGCGGCGGATGTCGCGCTCGGAGACGTCGCCGTTGGCCTCGCCGGCCTTGAGCACCTCGCCGTTGGTGAACTCGACCGTGTCGGTGGTGTAGTCGATTTGGCTGATGATGAAGCCTTGGTATTGGTCCAGCTCGCCGGATGCGACGAAGAGATCGTCGCGAAAGCGCAGCCGGCGCAGTTGCCGCTTGATCTCGCCGGACTTGAGCTTGACCTCCAGCTCGATGCGCGCCACCGGCGCCTGCTTGGAGATGTCGATGCCTTCGAGATAGAGATAGGCGTTGGTGCCGGCCAGCCCACGGGTCTGGATGCCGCGCACCGCGATCTTCTTCACCAGCTTCTGGTTGAAGGCATCGAGCGCGTCGAGCCGATGCACGCGGTGATGCTGGGTGCGATGGGTCGCCGAGTAGCGCAGGATGAACAGCGGCCTGAACTGCGGCAGTGCCTCCAGCGTCGCCTTGCCTTCCATCTTCTGCGGCTCGTCGATGATCAGGATCGGCCGGTTTGACGCGATGACGTCGATCGGCTTGCGCGATTGGAAGTCATCCAGCTCCAGGTAGATGCGGCGGTTGTCGGCCCCGCGCGCATTGAACGCCTGGATGTTGATCACCATGACGTTGATGCCGGCATCCGAGGAGAAGCTCTCCAGCTCATGCAGGCGCTTGGAGTGGTAGATGAAGAAGCGCGCCTTCTTGCCGTAGCCCTCGGTGAAGTGCTCGGCGGTGATCTGCAGTGACTTGTAGACGCCCTCGCGGATCGCGATCGAGGGCACCATGATGATGAACTTCGACCAGCCATAGCGCTGGTTCAGCTCGAAAATGGTCTTGACGTAGCAGTAGGTCTTGCCGGTGCCGGTCTCCATCTCGACGTCCAGATGGATCGGCGTCGCGGCGAAGGCCTGCTTTCGATAGGTGGCCGGCGCGGGCACCCGTGCGCCCTTGTTGTTGAACGTCGTGAAGTCGGAGAGCGACGATGAGACCGGCAGGTTCTGCCGGCGCTGCACCGTCTGGATGTTCTCCAGGATCTGCGCCTCGCTCAGGGCCAGATCGGCGTTCTTGAAGCCCTCGTCAAAGGCGCTGACCTGTGCAATTCGGCCGGGGTCGATGCGGTAGGTCAGGCCGGAGGTCATCGGCTGGCCGGTGAAGCAGTCGACCACCGACTCGACGGCGTTGGTCTGGTAAGGCTGGTTCTTGAACTTGAGCTTCATGAAATTCTCTTTCTGCACCCTTTCTGCATCGAACATGATACGCATCCTTGCAGAAAGCCTTATCTTTCTGATTTATAAAGCATTACTTTCTTTCGCTGGCTCGTTTCACTCTGCAAGCTTCCAGCTTGGCTGTCCCCGTGACCCGACGTTACGAATGCGTCCCTGGCGTCTTAGCTTAGTCAGCAGGTTGCCAATCTTGTGCTCCTTTTGTTCCGGTGTCAGCGCGTCGCTGAGCTTGGTCGCCAGCAGATTGTTGATCTCAGCGCGATTCGCCTGACCAAAACTGGCTAGGTAGTCAGTCAGCAGCTTGGCATAGAACGCGTCGTCTTGAGCGCGGGTATGAATATAGTCCGCCTTGCTGGCCGTCACCTTGGCGACGCTGGCAGAGACGAAATACTTGGGCTTGCGACCCTCGATCAGCTTAGCCCGTTTTAGGCGAGTTACCGCTTCATCAGGGATCGGCAGCCGCTTCTGCACCCGATCCAACGCCAGCACATCCGCGAGCGGCAGCTCGGTTTGCTGGATCAGCAAGCGGCTATAGGCCGGATCGACCATGCCGCCATGGATCGTCAGCTTCACTGCTCCGGGCTCGCTCAGATCGTAATCCGGCATCGGCAAGTAGCGCCCCGCCTGACGCACAAACATGTCATGGATGCCGTAGCCCATGGTGTCGATCATGTTCAGCTCGGCCATCGCCTGGGCTAGGAAGGGGTTGCGATAGCGTCGCGGAACGCGGTTTCCTTCCAGGTAATCATCGGGCTCGCCATCGTAGAAGTTGCCGTCGTTCTCGAACAGGAGCCGGTCCGGCTGTTCGATCACCACCACGCGCGCGTTGCGGCTGTAATCCTGGTGCGCGATACAGTTATGCAAGGCCTCCAGCACCATCCGCTGGTCATACTTGGAGACCTCGATGGGCAACAGCTCATCCTCTGGCAGCAACCGCAACTGGATGTTGCGGATGCGCTGATACAGCTGCGAGGTGGTCAGCAAGAAGGGCGGCGCAAAGTGTTCGTAGGCTCGCTCGATCCCTTCCAGTTTCCAGGTCATCTGCGCAGGATGGGGCGACAGATGCCAAGCCGACTCACGCTTACCAAGCAGCAACAAGGTAGCCCGCGTGAGCTGACCATGCTGGGTGACGCGCGCACGATCCAAAAAGGTCGGTAACGGCCAGGCCTGCACCTCGTCGGCATTAAAACGGTTGGCATACTTCTTGGCGAAGGCATCCCGCGCCTTGTTCAGTGCGGCTTCGTCCAGATCATCGAGGCTGGCACCGGGCACGGGTGAATCTCACAGTCGCGATACCAGTCCTGAATGATCTCCCGCAGCCTCGTCTCTTCGATCTTTGCCTTTTTCAACAAATTGCTGCTTGCTTCACGAATCACTTGCGAGTTGATCCAGGGGCGCTCTAGCCCGAGGACGAACTCAGCCGCGATCTCATGTCGAGGATCATCGTCTTTAGCAACCAACGCATAGAGCCAGAGATTGGTGTCGACAAAGACCTTAGCGGGCATTCGCATCCTCTCGGCTCATGGGTTGAAAATCATTGACGACTAACGGGGTGTTGACCCATTTGGCAAATGAACACTCAGCAAGGGGTTTCGGTTCATCATTGTCATCCTGATGCCGCTGGGCAAGAAACCGGGCAAAGTCGAGCACTTCGGCCTGTTTCTCTTGTGGTAGCCGCTCTAAGGTTTCAATCAGTTCCGCATGGATCATGGTCTTGATCTCATCTGTGAATCGATAGGTCGATCGGTTGCTGTGATCATGGATATGCTCCTTGCTTGGTTAGCTGCATCGTTTCAGCTCCCACGCGCGCAACTCATCCTCGGGCAACGGCTCGAAGAAGCGCTCATCAACCCGTGCGCGTCCGGCCATGGCGCCGAACCGACGGCCCACCCGAGACGGCCCGATGGCACTGAGTCGCGCAATCGGCACGCCGCCCTCGACGATCAAGATCTCATCGCCCTGGCTGGCCTGTTCGATCAACTTGGACAACTGGGTTTCGGCCTCATGCACACTGACTTGCTGCATCGGAACGCTCCGGTATGATTTGGGTGGGGTCGCTGACAACGCGTCGGATGGAAGCGGTCTGGTGCGCTGGATTCCGTTCCGAGTCAAGTCACGCCGCATGCGACAGCACCTTGTTCAGCTCATGCCAGAAGATCGCGGTTTGCTCGGGCTTCTGATCGAAGAAATCCTCGAAAAACCCTGGCGCATTTAAGGCTGCAGGATAAGCATACTGCTCGCCGTCCTCACCCAGCTCGGCGACCCAGTCGGCTGGCTGCTCGGCATCGATTACATCGAACAGCGTGTGTGGGTACAGGTAAGGCTTGCCGGCATCGTTGAGTATCCGAAAATCGTCGGCCTCGATCCCAATCACGAAGTACGGTTGGTTCGCAGAAAGATCTGGATACTCGGGGTGTGTCGTTTTCAGACGAACAATCATCGCCATCAGAGCCTCTTCATCTTGATTTCAAATCGTCCCAAGCCTTGATGCTCGTACCAGTGATACTCATAGGTATCGCCCTGATACTCGACATGCGGGCTGCTCTTCTTGACCCACTTCGAGGCCACCCCACCGTAGGTCGCGACCAGCCGATCCACGTCGCGGATACGCCGGCCCTTTGCGATGACACGCGAGCCTGAGATCAACGCCTTAGTCAGCGGCTCAGACATGCCGATTCAAAGCGCCTTGACCTCGGTGACCGGCGAGAGCTGGCGGAAGATCTGTTCGACGTTGATCTTCACCGCATCCGAGACGAAGCCGTTATCGCGGAAGACGACGCGCAGGGGCTCATGGCCGGCCAGCTCCTTGACCAGCTCCTCGGTCACGCCGCGCTCGAAACAGGCGACCAGAGCGTTGTCGTCGACGAAGAACACCGTCTTGCCCTGCAGGGTCTCGCGGCGGATCGGTAGGGTCAGGTCCACGCCCCAGTCGACCAGCACCTGGAACAGCAGGTCTTCATCGCTGCGGTCCTCCTTGACGTTGTCGACCATGTCGAGCAGGTCGGACTGTTTGACCTCGTCGGGGCGGTAGTAGACGTCCTTCATGTTTGAGGTGTCGACCTTGAGGACGCGAAAGCCAACATCTCGGTTCCAGTCGGGGTGGCATTCGCCTTCGAGGATCTTTTTGCCGGCTCGGCGGATGCGCTCCCGAGAGATCTGAGCAATATTCGTGAATGTTGTTCCGGCGAGGTCGTTTTGTCTCTTCAGCTTTTCAGGCCACTGTACTTGAATGAATTTAAATCCTAAGTTTTTCTCTGCATTGCTCTCCAGTACAGCATGAGCAAAGCTTGATGAACCGGCAAAAAAGTCAATCACAACGCCACCGTTACCGAACGTCTCCAGAAGGCGTCTCATGAGGCGAACGGGTTTAGGTGTATCGAAAGGGGAAGCACCGTCGAAGAGTTCCTTCATCTCAAGAGTTGCCTCCTTGTTGTGCCCCGCCTTTTCATAATCCCACCATGTATGCGGTGTTGTCGTTGCCTCTTTTTCCTCCAAATACGACTTAAGCATTGGGCGAGCAGAACCATCGACACCCCACCATATCCGCTCCTCCCTTACCCATTCGTTGAATTGCGCCTCATTGCAGCGCCAGTAACGATTAGGTGGAGGCCTAAACTCCTGTCCATTTCTAAAAATCGTGAAAAGACCCGCTTGGTAAGGCTTACTCGCTGACAAATCTTGTGCTCGCCATCTCCCTCTAGGATCATTGTCCGGATTTTTATACGCTTGGAGTTGTTCCTCCGTCAGTGGCCACTTCTGAACCTTCGCATCTGCAGCACTCTTAGAATAGACGTGTATAAAGTCGTGCATGTCTGATATGTGTCGCGCTGTAACATTTGCGACGTATCTCTTTTGCCACGCAAGAGTCGCGACAAAATTCTCTTCGCCGAAAATTTCATTCATGACTTTCTTGAGATTTGCTGACTCGCCATCGTCGATTGAAACACAGATGAATCCAGTTTTTGATAGCAAGTTTCTTGCAACCTTGAGGCGCGAATAGATCATCGATAGCCAATCCGAATGAAAACGGCCATTAGACTCTAGATTCGCGACCATGCGGTTGCCGATGTCATCAGCTTGTAGCGACTTGATGAGAAACTCTTCTGCTGATTTCGAAAAATCATCGTCATAGACGAAATCATTACCAGTATTGTAGGGTGGGTCGATAAATATTAACTGTACTTCACCAAGAAATGGCTCCTGTAGTATCTTTAGAGCCTCAAGATTATCTCCTTCGATAAATAGGTTCTCAGTTGAATGAAAGCGGACACTTTCTCCCTCATCAAGCCGTAAAGTTTTCGCAATTGGAGCATTGGCTGCAGCCAACGCTTCCCGCTTACCCGGCCAATCCAACCGATACCGCTCCTGCGGCCCCTCCACGACATGGTCGCTCAACTCCTGCTTGAGCTGATCGAAATCCACCGCCAAACGCAGCTTTCCCGTCGCTTCATCGCGCGCCTCAGTCACACAGCCGGGGAACAACTCGCGGAGCTTCGCGATGTTGTCTTGGCTCAGGTCGGGGCTGTGCATTTTCAGTTTGTCCATGTCTCTTTCCTCAATCCGGTTGCTTAACTCGGTTCGATAGCAGGCATAGCGGGCTAGGATTGAATCAAAGGCGCGTTCGGCCGCGCTGCCTAGCTTGACCATTTTCGTAACGCCACGAAAATGGTTTCTTGGGTACGCAACCTGTTGTTTCGCAGAACTTAATGGCGTGCATTATGGTCGTCTGAAAGTCTCCCCGCGCGCATGGCTAAGCGGCTCTTGAGGGTCATGGGTGAACGCAAAGCCCGCCAGAACCAGTTGGACGAGCGCGTAACCGGCATCGCTTCAAGCAACTCGTTAGGCAACCTCTGCTAATTTTTGTACGACGCCTTTACCATAAGTTGAGGGCGGCAATGGTTTTCCTTCTCTTTTCCACAAATCGAACCATTCCTCTACGATCTCACAAAGCTCTGAATAAACCTCTTTTTCATCTTCCCCATGACAGCAGGGGCCGATCACACCTGGGCATTGGCCGATAAAGCATTGATCTTCATCCGACCATTCAACAATTTTTAAGTATTTTGCACTTTCTTTCATTGTTTTGCTTCTCGAATTTTCTGCGCCACTTCTTTTTCTTGGTAAGACTTTGCATCGTCCACAGGTTGGCTAGGCGCGTCAATGTGGCCATCTAGCCGCTGAATCGCATCTGATTTCATCTGATCAGTCCCTCAAGTTCCTGCTTGGCCGCACGCAGCTCAGCATTGATAGCGACGCGTTTGTTGAACTGCTTCTCGCGTGCCAGCTGCGCTTTGATACGCTCGACCTCGCGGGTCTTCGCCTTGACGGCCTCGGCCTGTGCGATACGCGCCCCAAGCGACACCGCCTCGGCGCGCGTTATCTGATCAGCATAGCCTTCCGGGGCCTCGGCCACACCCGTCGCAGCGCCCGAGCCTGCTCCGGACACCTGCCGCTCCACCAGCGGGCTCAGCAGCCGCTCGTAGAGTGCCCCGAGATTCGTCGCGACCGGTAACGGTTCGCGGAGCGTCTCCCCGGGCAACCACTCCGTCTCGAAATAGTCGCCGATGACCCAGCGCGTGCGGTCGGCTTCGCTGGGCCGTTTCCAAGCAGCCGCCAGCTTGATCCGCTCGCCATGGGACAGCTCAAAGATCAGCGGAAAGGGAATCGCCTTGTCGATCGCGCGCAGCAGCTCCCGGTCCAGCACCGCCGTCTTCTGGACGATACGAAACACTTGGATCTCGGCCACGGCATCCGTCGCCGCCAGGTTGATGGTCTCGGGGGCCAGCTTGTGCGACCAGAGGATCTGTTCGACCTCGCGCACGAAGCCTTCCTTCAGCGCCCGGTTGGCGCTGGCGTGCTCATAGAGCTTGGCCTTCGGGACCACGCGGCCGAATGCCGCGGCGTCTGGCCACGCATAGAGCGTCATGCGTCGCCCCCTTCGATGACGAGAAAGGCGATCAGCTCGAAGTCGTCGAGCCCCTGCATGGTGGTGGTGAGCGCGGTGGTGCGGCCACCGCCGAACAGGCTCTCAATGTCCTGCTCCTCTTGCCGAGGAGCTTCATGCTGGAGCCTCCATGACGCTAGCCCAGGAAGCGACGATTGGCGTTACAGGCAAGGTACTGCACAGATCGAGCCCGGAACGGGAGTGGCTGCAACGCTTGAGAGCTGTCACGCTGGTGCTGGAGGAGTTGCCTTTCGGTGGGGTGGCCCGTACCGGCAAGCTCGGCACACCAACGCGTAAGCTGCTCTGGTTCACCAACTACCGCGTCACCGAGCACTGGCAAGGCCAGCTGGAGGCGGCGCCGTTGGCGATGACGTCGGCGGCTCCTGAGCGGTGAGATAGGCGCTGTAGCGTTGATCGCTCTCCATGATGTGGTCACGCAGCCAGTCGCTGAGGAAGTTCATCAGGTCGATCGAGAGGCCCAACTTGCCGCGCTCGAAATCATCCTGGAAGGCCTTGACCTTGAAGATAAAGCGAGCGTGCTCTTGCTTATGCGCCGCAGCATCGGGATAGCCATGCGCGACGAAGAGCCGCTCCTCATTGACGAAATGGATGCGGGTATAGCTCACCAGGCCATTGATCACACGCTGCTGCACCGCGCGGCTGCGCTGCTGACGCATGGCGTCGTGCAAGGCGTTGATCATAGCGATGAGCTTCTTGTGCTCGGCATCGATCGAATCGACCTGCACACTGAAGCGATCGTCCCACTGCAGCAAAGGCATCACACACTCCGGATCTGAGATCAACCACCGCCGCGCGCAGGCCTTGGGCGCAAGCAGCACGACAGCGGCAACGAGGACACAAGCGTCTATGACAGCAACATTATGCAGCAAGGCGCAAACGCTGGGGCGGCGCATTATTTGCGAAGAAGAGCATGCAGCCGGGCGCGGCAGCGTCGCTCAGCGGGCGTTGGAGTGTTATTTTTAGCGAGGGACTTCGCAGCTGCCGCGGCCAGATTGTGCTTATCAGGGGACGGGACATGGCGACAGCGAAGAGGGAGGGGTGACGACGGCAGCGCTAGGGTTTGGCGTCGACTCTGGACGCAATGCGATCAGTAACAAGCAAACGAAAAAGAGCACTGAGGATATGAGCTTTCAGTCTATTCGCAATTACTATGAGCAACTGGTTGTTGACCATCTGATTGATGATCTGGCACCTGAACTGGATATCACAGATGATGACCTGCTCGCCGATATCGCCTGCTTGGCGCTGAATAACCTTCCCGCCCGCTATATCCGTCATGAGGTTGATATGGCATTTTTCCTGACCCCGGGAGAACGTGAACGCATGCGCGAACGGGTGGCAGGGGAAACCCGCAAAGCGGCGGAACGCGTGATCGCTGACGGTGGTCAGCGCAGATAGCAGCGGCCATGGAAAGCACAATCAAGTAGCAGGCGACACCGAGCAGGGTATCAATCCGGGCAGGTTGCGCTATCTTTAGCGTAGGTGCTCCCGCATGAGAAAACAGAGGAGGCCGGCGATGGACGAGGACGCACAGGCGTTGGCCCACAGCATCGTCGAGACGGTGCGCGAACCCTTGCTGATCTTGGATGCCGACCTACGGGTGCGGCAGGCCAACCGCGCCTTCTACCATCTCTTCCAGGTTGCCCCTGAGCAGACCGAGGGGTGCTTGCTCCACGACCTGGGCAATGGGCAGTGGAACATCCCCCACCTGCGCCGCCTGCTTGAGGACATCCTGCCCAAGCACCAGGTATTCAATGACCTTGAGGTGACGCACGCCTTCCCTGGTATCGGCCCCAAGGTGATGCGGCTCAACGCCCGTCGGCTGCGCCAGGCCGGCAGTGAGCTGATCCTGCTGGCGATTGAAGATGTGACCGAGCAGCGCCGGCTGGCGTCAGAGCGGCGGGCCATCGAGACGCGTTTTAGCACGCTGGTGAAGCACTTGCAGGACCATGCCATCTTCACCCTCGACCTCGACGGTCGGGTGACCAGCTGGAACCAGGCCGCCGAGCACGTGCTCGGCTACCGCGAGAGCGAGGTGCTCGGGCAGTACTTCGGCTTCATCTTCACCGCCGAGGAGCGCCAACAGGGCGCTCCCGAGAGCGAGCTTGAGACCGCGCGCGCGCAGGGCCGCGCCGAGGACGAGCGCTGGCACCTGCGCAAAGACGGCGAGCTGTTCTGGGCGCTGGGCATCCTCAGCGCGCTGCACGACGCCGACACTGGCCTGAGCGGCTATGTCAAGATCCTGCGCGACATGACCGCGCGCAAGCGTGCCGAGGCAGCGCTCTCGGAGAGCGAGGCACGCCTGACCTTCGCCTTGGAGACCAGTCATACCGGCACTTGGGATCTCGATCTGATCGACCACACAGCGCATCGCTCGCTCGAGCACGATCGCATCTTCGGTTACGACCATCTGCTGCCGCGCTGGACCTATGAGATGTTCCTGGAGCACGTGGTCCCGGAAGACCGAGCCGAGGTGGATCGCTGCTTTCGCGAGGCGACCGCGGCCAAGCGCGACTGGAGCTTCACTTGCCGCATTCAGCGCAGCGACGGCGCCATCCGCTGGATCTGGGCCGCGGGTCGCCATTACCCCTGTGCCGCGGCCGAGCCGCGCAAGCTGATCGGTGTCGTTCAGGACATCACCGAGCACAAACAGACCGAGCAGGCGTTGCAGGAGAGCCAGGCGCAGCTGCGCCAGCTGGCCAGCGAGCTGAGCCAGGCGGAGCTGCGCGAGCGCAAGCGCCTGGCCGGGCTCGTGCACGACCATCTGCAACAGCTGATCGTGGCGGCGAGCATCCAAGTCAGCACGCTCACGCGCAGCGATGTCGGCGAGCGACGCGTGAGCCTGCGCGAGAGCGCCCAGAGCCTGAGCGAGATCCTCAACGAGATGTTGGTGGCGGCGCGCACCCTGAGCGTGGAGCTCAGCCCGCCGGTGCTCGATGAGACCGGGCTGATCGGGGCGCTGCACTGGCTTGGCGCCCGGCTGCGCAAGCAGCAGCAGTTTGTGCTCAAGCTGCGCGCCGAGCCCGGTGCCGAGCCGGCCAGCACCGACTTGCGCTTCATGCTGTTTGAGGCCGTGCGAGAGTTGCTGCTCAATGTGGTCAAGTACGCCGGCGTCGGCGAGGCCGAGGTGGTACTGCGCCGTCCCGACGCGGACAGGATCGAGATCCAGGTGCGCGATCAGGGCCAGGGCTTTGACCCTGCGCAGGTGCAGGCCCGCCCGCTCGATGAGACCGGCTTTGGGCTGTTCAGCATCCGCGAGCGCCTGGCGCATCTGGGCGGGACGATGACCATCGAGAGCGCCCCCGGACAGGGCACCCGGGTGACGCTGCGCATCGCGGCCCCGGCCCAACGGCCGGCGAGCGAGCTGTCGACAGCGGCGCACGCTGTCGACAACGCACCGACACTGCGCTTCCGCCACCCGCGGTCGTGCCGGTTGTTGGTGGTCGATGACCACCCGGTGTTGCGCGAGGGGCTGGTCAGCCTGTTCGACGTTGAGCACGACATCAAGGTGGTGGGCCAGGCCAGCGACGGTCCGGAGGCGATCCACGCTGCTGCGCAGCTGGCCCCCGACGTGGTGCTGATGGATGTCAACCTGGGGGCCGGGATGGATGGCATTGAGGCCACCCGCCAGATCCGCGCGGCGCACCCACAGACCCGTGTGATTGGACTCTCGATGCATACTGACGCCTCCGTCGAGGCGGCCATGCGCGAGGCCGGAGCCAGTGCCTATCTGGCTAAAGGCTGCGCCTTGGAAACCCTGCTGGAGGCGATCCGGGGGGGCTGCGACAACGCTAAGGGACACGAGGACCCGGCACCGGCGTGAACCTCAACGGCACTTTAGCATCGGGCATGCGGGTGCTGCGCGAGGCGCATGAGCAGCACCTCAGCTCTCGCCAAGCGCTAACTCGATCCGACGCAGTGGTGACCAACCGCTGACTGACTTGCCTGCTGAGGCTTGCGCTGGTGCGGTGTCGAGCTGAGCCTGATGCGCGTCTCGAAGTTGTGCCAGCAGCTGCCGCCAAAGCTCCGCATAACAACGCCCATCGATCGGATGCCGCTCATCAGGCGCGACATCGGCCAGCGGCCCGAGGACGAAGGCATAGTGCAGGATCTCTTCACGCGGCAGGCGATAGCCGTCGATCTCACCGACAAGATCGCCGTAGGTCAGCAGGTCAAGGTCGAGGGTGCGTGGCGCGAAGCGCTCGCCTGCTTGCTCGCCTGCTTGCTCGCATGTTCGCACGCCTGTGCGCTTATCTGTTCGCTCAGCTGCTCGCTCGCCTTCAGGCTCCCTACTCCGCTCACGGCCGTGCTCGGCTTCGATGCGACGCAGTAGGGCTCGGATCTCGCCCACCCTCAGCGCTGTCTCGATTCCAGCGACGAGGTTCAGAAAGGGACTGCCGTCAAACCCGACCGCCTCGGTCTCATAGACCGGCGACAGGATCAGCGGGCCGAAGGCTTGACGCAGCCCCTGAACCCCACCGCGGATAGAAGCCTCCCGCTCCAGGTTGCTACCCAGGCTGATCCAGCAGCGGCGGATTACCGGGAATCTCACGCGATTCATGCTCCGGCCTGGCGACACACCATGGACATGCGCCGCGCCCTATTGCGCACTCATGCTCGGAGCCGATTCGCGCTCATCATCGGCGATACCAGCGCCATCGTTGGCAGCATCGGACCGAGCGCCCATCGCCTCCGACGCGCCTTCTCGCTCGATGATCACGCCCACCCCTTCAGCATCTGTCACCGCGCCAACCTTGTTCAAGCTCAGGCGTACCCAGGGCACCGAGAACTCGTTCAGGATGATCGCCGCACAGCGCTCAGCCAGCGTCTCAACCAGCTCGAAGCGAGACTCGCCGACAAACTGCTTGAGCCGCTTCGAGACGGCCTTGTAATCCAGCGCATCATCGATCTTGTCGCTGATGGCGCCGCGTCGCACATCCGTGCCCATCTCGATGTCGAGCACGACCGGCTGCCGAATCGCCTTCTCCCAGTCATAGATGCCGATGACGGTCTCGATCCGCAGCCCCTTGATGAAAACGATATCCATGCCTTTGGTGCCCCCTATTGTTGTCCGCTTGTTGTCCGCGCTCCGCTGCGCCATCGAATCATGGCAGGCATTCTGGCGCCCTGATCAGTATTTGCAAGCCACCGATCGCGTATGCACTCGCGTTCGGCCCGCGCAAGGCTTGACCGCAGCCATCCCGAACCCGTCAAATGCCGCTCCATGGACGCACTACTCCTCTCCAACACGCTACTGGTCATCGGCGCCTACCTGCTCGGCTCGATCTCGAGCGCGATCATCGTCTGCCGCCTCATGGGCCTGCCCGACCCGCGCACCCAGGGCTCGGGCAATCCCGGCGCAACCAATGTGTTGCGCATCGGCGGCCCGAAAGCGCGCAAGGCCGCTGCCATTACCCTGTTCGGCGATAGCCTCAAGGGCTTTCTGCCGATGTTCGCCACCCATCTGTTCGGCGCCATCGGCCTGGTCGCTTCCAGTGCCTGGCTCCTCGCGGCGGTCGCGCTCGCCGCCTTCTTCGGCCACCTCTACCCGGTCTTCTTTGGCTTCAAGGGTGGTAAGGGCGTGGCCACCGCGCTAGGCGTTCAGTTCGGATTGTTCCTGCCGATCGGCGCCGCCGTTGCCGCCATCTGGCTCTTCGTCGCCAAGGTGCTCAAGGTCTCGTCGGCCTCGGCGCTAGTGTCAATGGCAGCGGCGCCGCTGCTGGTCTGGCTACTCTGGCCGCTGCACTCCGAGAGCGGCACCGCTGTCCTGGTCGGCATGCAGACCTTGATGACGCTGGTCCTGTTCTGGCGCCACCGCAGCAACATCCGCAACCTGATCTCCGGCACCGAAGGTCGCATCGGTGCCGATGAGCCCGGCAGCGAGACCGACAGCGCGGGCAAGACCTAGACGCGTCATCAGCGAATCCCTGACTTGCTAACCACTGTCCGGTCACAATCGGGAAGCGGGAAGCAGAGGATAGGCCTTTAGCGCCTTCAAACAATCGCTTAAGACAGCGCGGGCAATTCATCAAGCGCCCAGCGCGGCCGCGCGCCAAAGGCCAAGGACTCCTGTTGGCCAGCCACCAAACGCTCATGGCCGGCGAACGCAATCATCGCGCCGTTATCGGTACAGAGCGCCGCGCGCGGATAGAAAACCGCAACCCCGCGTGCGCCCATCTGCTCGTCCATGCGCGCGCGCAGTCGGCGGTTAGCGCTGACACCACCTGACATAATCAACCGCTGAGCGCCTGCCGCCTCCACCGCCCGTCGACATTTGATCAGCAAGGTCTCGACCACCGCCTCCTCGAAGGCACGGGCGATGTCGGCTCGTGCCTGCTCGGTATCGGCGCGCTCAGCCTGTTCCTTCTGCCAGGCATTCAGCGCAAAGGTCTTGAGCCCGCTGAAACTAAAATCGAGCCCCGGGCGATCGGTCATCGGCCGCGGAAACCGATACCGAGTCGGATCGCCCTGCTCGGCCAGCCGCGCCAGCGCTGGACCGCCGGGATAAGGCAGCCCGAGGATCTTCGCTGTCTTGTCGAAGGCCTCACCGGCCGCATCGTCGACCGACTCACCGAGGATGCGGTAACGGCCGATGGCCTGGACATCGACCAACTGCGTGTGGCCGCCGGAGACCAAGAGCGCAACAAAGGGGAAAGCCGGTGCTGGGTCTTCCAGCAGCGGCGCCAGCAGATGGCCCTCCATGTGATGAACGGCAACCGCCGGCACGCCCCAGGCCCAAGCGAGACTGCGCCCGAGCGCCGCGCCCACCAGCAGGGCGCCGACCAGCCCTGGCCCGGCCGTGTAGGCGATGCCTTGCACATCAGCCGCGGTCATCGCCGCCTCATCCAGCACCTGCTCGATCAGCGGCAGCAGCTTGCGGATATGATCCCGCGAGGCCAGCTCCGGCACCACCCCGCCATAGTCGGCATGCAGCTCGATCTGGCTGTAGACCGCATGCGCGAGCAGCCCGGCGCCACCAGGGCCGCCTTCGTAGAGCGCGACGCCGGTCTCGTCGCAGGAGGTCTCGATCCCGAGCACACGCATCGGCTTTAGCTCCTAAACGCTGTCTGTTCTGGGCACTGAGGCTACAAACGGGGCGGCAAACGGGGCCGCAAACGGGGCCGCAAACGGGGCCGTAAGCAGACGCGCTGGCTGGCGTTCGCGGGTGCGACTCCAACTTGCCTCAGTGCGATTTACATCATTTGTCTCATTCACAGGTTGCATCAACCTGCACTCAACGGCTATCCTGGTTGATTAGCAGTTTAACCGATCATCGCGTCCCATCGCTCCTGTCCGCCCGGGCAGCGACCGAAGCAGGCAATCGGACGCAATCAGACTGATCCCATCCACTGGACATAGCAACGGGAGTCTACATGCCCAGCGTCCGCGTTAAAGATAACGAACCCTTCGAGGTGGCCCTGCGTCGCTTCAAACGCTCGTGCGAAAAGGCCGGCGTCCTCGCCGAAGTCCGTCGTCGCGAGTTCTACGAAAAGCCGACCAGCGAGCGCAAGCGCAAGAAGGCGGCAGCCGTGAAGCGCCACCACAAGAAGTTGTCGCGCGAGGCGCGGCGCTGGGAACGGACCTACTAAGGGCGATCGCCCGATGTTGAAAGCGCGTTTACAAGCCGATATGAAGGCGGCGATGAAGGCCGGCGACAAGCCACGACTTGGCGTCATCCGGCTGATCAACGCCGCCATCAAGCAGCGTGAGGTCGACGAGCGCATCGAGCTTGACGACACCCAGGTACTCGTCGTGCTCGACAAGATGCTCAAGCAGCGTCGAGACTCGGTCGCCCAGTATCAGGATGCCGGGCGCGAGGATCTGGCGGCGCAAGAGCGCTTCGAGATCCAGGTCTGTCAGGAGTACATGCCTGCCGCGCTGAGTGAGGACGAGATCGCCACGCTCATCGCGACCGCCATCGCCGACACTGGCGCTGCCGGTATGAAAGACATGGGCAAGGTGATGGCAGCGCTCAAGCCGAAGCTGCAGGGTCGCGCCGACATGGCCGCCGTCAGCGCCACGATCAAGGCAAAACTCGCGGGCTGAGGCGTCGCAAAGGCGATCGCCGCGCCTGCCCCAGGCGTGGAGACGATGGCCGGTCAGTTTTCCCCAGACTTCAAGGAACGCCTTCTCGATCGCGTCGATATCGCCGACATCGTCGGCGCCCGCGTGCAGCTCAAGAAGGCGGGCAGCCTCCTCAAAGGCCTCTGCCCTTTTCACAACGAAAAAACCCCCTCTTTCACCGTCACGCCAAGTCGGCAGACCTACCACTGCTTTGGCTGCGGCGCGCACGGCAACGCCATCGACTTCCTGATCGAGTACGACCGCCTCGAATTCCGCGAGGCGCTCGAAGAACTCGCTCAGCATGTTGGCCTCGAGATGCCCACAGCGGCCGACAGCGCAGCCACCGGCCCTGACCCTAGACCCCTCTACCAGATCCTCGAGCAGGCCGCCGCGCTGTTCAGACGACAGCTCCGCGAGCATCCGCAAGCGCACCGTGCCAGCGACTATCTGCGCGGGCGCGGACTCAGCAGCGAGATCGCCACCCGCTTCGGACTCGGCTTCGCCCCGCCAGGCTGGGATTTTCTGCTCAGACAACTGGGTCAGCGCCCCGAGTCTCAGACGCTGCTCGAGCGCGCCGGACTCATCATCGAGCGCGACAACCGTCGCTACGATCGCTTTCGCGACCGCGTCATGTTCCCGATCCGCGATCGCCGCGGCCGCGTCATCGGCTTCGGTGGCCGCGTGCTCGACGACGGCGAGCCAAAATATCTGAACTCGCCCGAAAGCCTGGTCTTTCATAAGGGCCGGGAACTCTATGGCCTGTTCGAGGCACAGCAGGCGAGCCGCCAACAGCCGCGCCTGCTCGTGGTCGAGGGCTACATGGATGTTATCGCCCTAGCCCAGTTCGGCGTCTCCTATGCAGTCGCGACGCTCGGCACCGCCACCACCCCCGAGCATCTGACCCGGCTCTTGCGCAGCGCCCCTGAACTGGTGTTCTGCTTCGACGGCGACCGCGCCGGACGCGCCGCCGCCTGGAAGGCGCTCGAGCATGCACTGCCACTGGCCACCGGCCAAACCCCGATCCGCTTTCTCTTCCTGCCCGAGGGCGAAGACCCCGATAGCCTGATCCGACAGGAGGGCACGGCAGCCTTCGAGCAGCGGCTGCAACAGTCGACGCTGTTGTCCGATTTCCTGTTCCAGCACCTACAGGCCGAACGCGACCTGACCAGCGACGAAGGCCGCGCCAGCCTTGATGCCGCCGCCCGCCCCCTGCTCAGCAAGGTGCCGGCAGGCACCTTCCGCAACCTGCTCGATCGGCGTCTGGCCAAGCTCACCGGCGTTCCCAGCGTGGCGCGCCGACGCCTCGGCCCGCGCCGCGCCGTCGCGCAAGCGCCAACTCAACTGAACCCGATGCGGATGGCCATTGCGCTGCTGCTCGATGATCCAACGCTCGCCCCGCTTGCGCTGGCCGAGCCAAACGCATGGCGCGAGATCGACAGCCCCGGCGTGCGGCTGCTCGCCGAACTGCTCGAGCTGATCAGCGAACGCCCGGACATCAGTCCCGCCATCCTCTGCGAGCATTGGCGCGATCGCGAGCAGGCTGCAATCGTGTCAAGACTCTCGAATTCTGCCCTGCTTGCCCATATTCCCCAAGAAGGGAGGCAGGAAGAGCTCGTCGGTGCGATCAGACGCTTGAATCGCGATGGACTGTCTCTGTTGCGCCAGCGCCTATTGTCCAAAGCAAGTACCGAGGGCCTCACGATGGAGGAGCGCGAGCAGCTGCAACGCACCATCAAGCTCCACGTCTAGACCGGCTTGCAGCTCCAAGACTGGAAAAACCAACGCTCCTCTGATATACTGGTGTGTTGCTTGAACGCGGCTTCTATCCCTTCCCCGCCTCCAAGCCCCGCACTCCATCTCGACTTCGCCGTACGGGTATCTGCATGGACCAAGAAAAGCAGCAGTCGTCCCAGCTCAAGCAGCTGATCGCAAAAGGCAAAGAACAGGGGTTCTTGACCTACACCGAGGTCAATGACCACCTGCCGCCCGGCATCGTCGAGGCGGAACAGATCGAAGACATCGTCCGCATGATCAACGACATGGGCATCACTGTCCATGAAACGGCCCCAGCGGAGATCGATGACCTGAGCAACGATTCGGCCATCGCCGATGACGAAGCGGCCGAGGCCGCTGCCGCTGCACTGGCCTCGGTCGATAGCGAATTCGGACGTACCACCGACCCCGTGCGCATGTACATGCGCGAGATGGGCACCGTTGAACTCCTGACGCGCGAAGGCGAGCTGCGCATCGCCAAGCGGATCGAGGAAGGGCTCAACCAGGTTCTAGCGGCCCTCTCGGTCTACCCTCGAACCATTCAAGAACTGCTCGATCTCTTCGAGAAGGCCGAACAGGGCGAGATGCGCCTCACCGAGGTCATCAGCGGCTTCCGCGAGGATGACGACCTGGTCCCTGAGCCGACCATCAAGAACAGCAGCACGTCCGATGACGACGACGATGATGACGATGAAGAAGAGGTCGTCGATACCGGACCTGACCCGGAAGAGGTCGCGCGTCGCGTCGGCGAGCTACGCAGCCATTATCAGGTGTTCGCCGAACTGCTCGAACAGCATGGTCGCGACCATCCCGAGACGCAGACCGCGCTTGCTCAGGTCTCTGAGGATTTCCTGCAGTTCAAGCTGGTCGCCGGCATCTTCAACCGATTGGTCGAGATGCTGCGCGAGACCATCGAGCGCATCCGCTCGCAAGAACGTCAGATCATGGGCCTCTGCGTCGACGGCGCCGGCATGCCACGCAAGGCCTTTATCGACTCATTCCCGGAAAACGAGACCAACCTCGACTGGATCGACGACCAGATGGCGAACAGCGCCAACTGGGCCAAGCGCCTCGCCGACGTCGAAGGTGAGGTGCGTCGCGCGCAGCGCCGGCTGCAGGAACTCGAACGGACTAACCTGCTCACCATCGGCGAGATCAAGGAGACCAATCGCAAGATGTCGATCGGCGAGGCCAAGGCCCGCCGCGCCAAGAAAGAGATGGTCGAGGCCAACCTGCGCCTGGTGATCAGCATCGCGAAGAAATACACCAACCGCGGCCTGCAGTTCCTCGACCTGATCCAAGAAGGCAACATCGGCCTGATGAAGGCAGTCGACAAGTTCGAATACCGCCGCGGCTACAAATTCTCGACCTATGCGACCTGGTGGATTCGCCAGGCCATCACCCGCTCAATCGCCGACCAGGCACGCACCATCCGCATCCCGGTGCACATGATCGAGACCATCAACAAGCTGAACCGCATCAGCCGCCAGATGGTGCAAGAGATGGGCCGCGAAGCCACGCCGGAAGAACTGGCCGAGCGCATGGAGATGCCGGAGGACAAGGTGCGCAAGGTGCTCAAGATCGCCAAAGAGCCGATCTCGATGGAGACACCGATTGGCGACGACGAAGACAGCCATCTCGGCGATTTCATCGAGGATGCCGCGGTCATCTCGCCGGTCGACTCGGCTACCTCCGAGGGGCTACGCGAGGCCACCCAGAACATGCTCGCCAGCCTCACCTCACGCGAGGCCAAGGTGCTACGCATGCGCTTCGGCATCGACATGAACACCGACCACACCCTCGAAGAGGTCGGCAAGCAATTCGACGTCACCCGCGAGCGCATCCGCCAGATCGAGGCCAAGGCCCTACGCAAGCTGCGCCACCCCACCCGCTCCGAAAAGCTCCGCAGCTTCCTCGACGCCGACTGATCTTTATACTGATTGACTTAGCTCGCCAACCGCGCAGGGACGCGCCCTGCGGCAATGCTCAAGCTGCCGCATCAATTCCTGGGCCGTTAGCTCAGCGGTTAGAGCAGGGGACTCATAATCCCTTGGTCGTAGGTTCGAATCCTACACGGCCCACCATTTAATAAAGACTTATCTTCGCATAGCGGCGCGTCAGTCGCCCAGATTAGCCCCTTTCGCGTCCCTTAGTGTCCCCTGTAGTGTCCCCTGTGAAAACGGCACCAGCCCAGCAATGACGGGGCCTGTAGGCGAATCTGCCGTTACAGCTGCCCCTCGTTGCCCCTTGGCATGCCCTGTCCAGATCGCAGTAATTCAGGATCAAGGTAGCCAGCTGCGGGCGGAAACTGCTCTCGATCAGGTGTCACCTACTGTCACCCACGGGCGGCGGCACTCAGTCACCCCCAGCAGCGGCAGCAGCCTGCCCCGATCGCGGCGATTGTGCAGCAGCCATGGCACGGCCTAGCCCGGACAGCTGCAGCAGGGCAATCGCGGCCCTGAGCGGGCTGAATCTACCGGAACACCGCGATCCGGAAATACCCTCGGTCGTTTTCTGCGCCAGAAGGACCCGTGCTGTTCCTAGTGCACAGCCGCCCAGCTTGGCCCCTGCTTGACTTCGGGCACGAAAGGTGGCCCATGGGGTTGCACTGAGCAGGGCTAGGGCATCGAGGGGCACCTGCTGCAGATCAAACAGGGCCACCCGGCCATCGAGGGCGGCCACCTGTAGCAACCTGATCTTGGCTGTCTGCGGATCGAGGGCAGCACCCGGGCGATCTCGATAGGCGGCTGCAGGGTAGGTTTCGATACCGACGCCTAGCACGGCCTCGGTTGCCAGCTGGGCGGCGCGGCGGGCGGCTTCGGTCGGATCAGTGACGTAGCGGATCAGGGCTGGATCAAGCATCGACGTGGGACCTGTGCTCAAGCTTATTATCAAAGTTTTTATATGTCATTCGTAATGATAATAAGCGGCGTGAATAAGTCGCCTAATGGCATAAAACCGATTGCATGACAGCAGGTTGCTGAAAGCATAAAGGCGGTGCTATTGGGCATGGATGCTGTGCATGATCTGTGGATAAAAGGCGGCTGATTTCGATCAACGGGTTATCCACAGGCTAACACGGGTAGTTGTGCACCTGTTTTGCAGGGGCACCCTTGGCCCCATGGCGACACTGCACCCGTTTGGGGGCCATTGGGGGCCAAGGTCTGAGGGTGTTGGGGGCCTTGTCGGTACGCAAGGGGTGGCAGCTCAAGCAGGTGAAATACATGGACCTGGTCGCCAATGCCGTCATGCTGCACAACATCGTCGATCTGACGGATGTCCTCGCGAACATGGTCGAGGAGGGTTTGCCGGTCACCCAAGAGCTGGTTGCGAGAACCGATCCCATCCTCCCAGAGCATCTCCGGCGCTTCGGACAATATGACGTCGATATGGAGGATCTGCCTGCACCGCTGCAGCCAAGATCACTGCCAATCCTAGGATCGACCCCCAGCTGTGGAAGCGACTCTCGCCGGAGAAGAAGCTCTACCTGAAATGCCTCGATGTCGAGTCCCACGGCGACACCCGCAGCGGCGTCTTTCAGGAGTTCGCCCGGGGTTTCGGGGTACGGGATTATCGCTTCATGCTGCACAGTGGCCGCGCCAACCAGACCCGGCTCAGGACCGCGACCGAGTTCAAACGGCGCGATTGGAGCACCGACAGCTTTGGCTCATCCCTGTTGCGCCACGCGCTCTTCGCGGTCTATCAGAGCGCCAATCGCGACGACACCAAGGTCGGCCTCACCTACCTCAAGACCGAGCTTGCCGACTATTCGGCGCAACGGGAGAATCTCGCCGCCATGCTGAGCTTCATCGGCAAGCTGAGCATCGCGCACTGGCAAACCGATGCAGAGGCCGCCCGGCTGCTTGCAGGGGCGGTTGAGAACGATTATGTCTAACAAATCCAAGGGGGAAGTCATGGCTAAAGACGGCAAGACCTGGCCGAAACCGGGCGATCGCCTGACGCATGCCTCGCGCAAGACCGGTGAGACGTACGAAGCGGTGGTGCTGCAGGCCGACGAGCAGGCCGGTACCCTGACAGTGCGCGTGGGCAGCGAGACCTTTTCGTCGCTGTCCGCTGCCGCCGCCAGTCTCACCGGCAAATCGACGAACGGATGGATCTACTGGGGCTTGAAGAAGCAGCAGCCAAAGCGGCAATGACCAGAACTTAGCGCTGCCTAGGGAGGTGAGTCGATGAAATTCGAGTGGGACCCAAGGAAGGAACGTGCCAACCTCCAAAAGCACGGCGTTACCTTTGAGCAGGCGTCCTATGTGTTTTCCGATCCTTTTGCACTGAATCTCTACGATCCGGAGCACTCAGAGGGTGAAGATCGCTGGGTGCTGCTTGGACAGTCGCTCAACGAGGTGATTCTTGTCGTCGTGCATACCTTCGAAGACGAAGACGGCGTGGAGTTTGTCAGGATCATCAGTGCCCGCAAAGCGACGAAACGGGAACAACAGGCGTATCGTCAACGGTGTCCAACATGAAAGATGAATATGACTTTACCGGCGCGGAACAAGGCAAGTTCTACAGGCCACTGGAAGCATTGGAGATCCCGATCTATCTGGACCAGGACAATCGGGACTATTTCATCAGGAGACTCCGCACCAGGCAGAACCCCCGGTCGCTGAACGAGGTTGTGAACGCCCTGGTGAGGAAGGATATCGAGATCTCCCAGCAGCTGGTGGATTAGTCACATCGGGTGCGGTTGTAAGCATCCGCATGATCAACCGCTTCTCCCCCCGCCGCCATCGATTCGAGGAAAGCTTCCTTGCCGAGCGGGCCAAGGCCGGCTTCTTTAGCACGCTCTTGCTGCGCCGCGTCGGCAGCACCATCGAAGCCGGGCGCAAGACTGTCGAGAAGATACTCTCCGAATGGACCGCCCTGGAGGACGATGAGGACGACGATGGATCGCTCGAACAACTGCGCGCCCTCACCGGTGAAGAGCGGACTGTCTTGGAGCGCTTCCTCCGCGCGCTGGAAGCCAACCAAGAGCGCGATCCCAAATACCAGATCGTGCGCGCGCAACTCCTCGATCACGGCTGGCGTGAGCTGGGCTGCATCATCTTCAGCCAATATTTCGACTCGGTCTACTGGCTCGCGGAGCAGCTCACGGCTGAGATTCCCGATGAGCAGATTGGGATCTACGCCGGTTCCCAACGCTCAGGGATCATGCACCAGGGTGTCTTCACCCGCACGCAGCGCGATACCATCAAGGCGCGTGTCCAAGGTCGGGACATTCGCAGGCAGGATCGATGTCGAAGCCGAGCACCCTTTAGCCTTTTTGATGCGCTCCTCGGCCCAGTCTGGGATTGAGCCAAAGCGGCCGGCAAGCAGCTGTTTGAGGCTCCTAATGGAAGTGATGCACGTAGCGCAGATTGAAGCGCCCTCCCTCGGGCCGGTTCTCGGCCTCGGTCTCCCAGTAGGCGTTGAAGAAGAGGTGGTCGTGCTTGGAGAGGTGGTAGACCAAGCCCGGCCCGAGACCGAGCACCTGTTCTTTGCTGTCGCTGATGCGCCTGCCGTCGAGACGCTTGTCGGTAATCTCTTTCAGATAGTAGCCGTTGAGGCCGAGACGCAGTCGTTGCGGGATCACCTCGTAGGCGCTGGCGAAGTTGAGATGAATGGCCTGTCCGGCTTGGCTGTCATCGACGCCGAGCAGGCGGAAGGGGTCCTTGTTCTCGGCATTCCAGAGGTAATGCAGGCGCCAGGAGAGGGTCCATTTGGGCGTCGCGAAGAAGGTCGCGGCCCAGTAGGGATTGAACGAGAAGACGTTACTGCCCGGGTTGATCGCCTTATCAGCATCATAGTCGCCAGTCGGTAACAGCATCTGCAGTTCAACCCGCTGCATGAAGCGCGGCCCATTCGGCCCCATGATCGGGTCCCACTGCAGGAATGGTCCCACGAGCAAGTCGCCAAGGTTGGCACTGCTGGCCTGGATCGGGCCGTTATCCGGATCAAGCTCCAGGCTGGCATAGGGCAACATCAGGTTTAGGCCCCACTTGCCGTTGAAGAGTAGCGGTTGGTCGGATTGATAGATCAGTTGGGTGATGCCGATGTTGGCGTCGACCTCGGCGGTGCGCGGTCCTTGCGGAGTCGGAATCAAGGCATTGTCGCCATCGGCGTCCTTGAGTCGGGCGGTGCGATAGAACTGCACGTATTGCTGTGCATACCAGCCCGGACCCGAGGGCGGCGCGCCATCGAGAAAGCTGGTGAAGCCTAGATTGAGCGACGGCAGATCATAGGCCGCCACGGGCTGGCTCAGCAGCAGGGCGAAGATGAAACCGCCGGCAAGGTGACGTTGACGCATCGTATTGACAGCCTCTTTGTTGTTTATTTGCCGTCGCTATCAAGCCACAGAGCGATCGTGGCGCGCTACAGCGGATTGATGCAGTTTTGCGCTAGCGCAGCATCCGCTGCGAATCATCAGCGCCGACTCGCCTCCAGTCAGTCAATAATCGATGCCGTTCAGGCACTGATCAGGCCCCGGATGATCACGACTCCGGAGGCTCAGGCCCCAGTGATCGGCATTCGATTGCTCACAAACCAAGCTGGAGACGAGACCCCGATGAAGATCGCCATTACCGCTGAAACCGACGCCGGACTGGAGAGCCCTGTCGCGCAGCATTTTGGGCATGCGCCTTACTTTGTGCTGGCCGAGGTCGAGAATGCCGCGGTCACTACGACCGAGGTGATCGCGAACCCCTTTGCCGAGTCGCACGAGCCCGGACAGATCCCGGCATTCATCCATGAGCAGGGCGCTGAGGTGATGATCAGCGGCGGCATGGGTGGTCGCGCCATCGCCTTCTTTGAACAGGCCGGCGTGCAGACCGCCACCGGTGCCGTAGGCAGCGTGCATCAGGCGCTACAGGCCTATCTCAACGAGGGTCTGCAGGGTGCAGCCCCCTGTGCCGAGAGTGTTGCACATGGCCACGGTCACTGACGGCGGCTAATTGTGGCTGACCCGCGGGCGGCGAGCCGGCCACCCGGCTAGATGACTCCTGCGGGCTTCAGGTTAACGCCCAGCAGATCGGCCCTCAAACAAGGGCATGAACATCTCACGCGACAGCTCCTGTTTGAACGCCTCATCCTTGGACACCGAGATCAGCGAGCGGCGGATATCGTTGAAGCGGCGTCGCTCGTCGGCGTCGGCGTCGGGGTCGGCAACAACAGGTTGGATGGCGCGGAGACTTTGGCGAGCGCGCTCGCTGTCACCCCGGGCTGCGGCGAGCATCGCCAAGGTGCCGTGCAGATTGAGAAAGTCTTGAGCATGGATGCGTGGCAACTGCCCCTGGCCCTCGAGAAGCGCCTCTGCGGCATCAAGATCACCATCAAAGATCCGCTGCCGGGCGAGACTGCAACGCCCGAACAGGTAGTCTGGATTCGCCGCAAGGGCCTGCTCGAGCAGCCGCGTTGCTTCTTCATGGTTGCCTTCGCCATCACGGATCGCCGCCAGGTTCCCGAGCGCTGCTGGATGATCAGGGCGAGCCGCCAAGATCGCTAACAGATCAGCCTCCGCCTCCTGATAGCGACCCTGGGTATAGGCAATGATGGACTGCTCCATCCGTTCATCCAGGTGCGGCGGTAACCCGCTGTCGGTGGGTTCACGGTGGATCTCCATACTGAACATCCGGATCCTGATCAGCTTGCTGCCATCCCAGATCTCCACCTCCTCGTCCGCACCGAGCATGCCATGCTCACGCAGACTGCTCAGCAGCTGATAGCGATCCTCGGTGGTACCGGTCGGCAAGCGTACAATGCCGCGCAGCACATCGGCCGCCGCGCGGTCTTGACGCTCAAGCCTTCGCACCAGAATGATCTGGACGACCTGCCGTAATTGCTCGCTCCCGAAGCGATACAGGGCGTCGAGGTAGTCGGCGGAGGCGTCGAACCGGTCGATGACCTGGAGGGCCTGCTTGTGCCCTCCGCGCATCCGTTGCAGCAACATCGCCGGCAACGCGTTCTGCAACTCGATGATCGAGGGCGGCGGTACCGACTCAGCAGCGGCATTGGCGCCAAACAGCGCGCTCTGACTCAGGTTTTCATCAGCGGGCGTCATCTTCGGAAACGCCCGTGCGACCTGTTGCCACAGCGTGCGCGCCTCGGCGCCCTGCCCCAGCTGCACGGCCGCACAGGCGCCCAGGTGGACGATCAAGGCCGCGCCTGGGTCTTGGTCGACCCCCTCCCACCAGGTCGCCG
Organism: Halochromatium roseum; assembly: GCF_016653315.1. GTDB lineage: Bacteria > Pseudomonadota > Gammaproteobacteria > Chromatiales > Chromatiaceae > Lamprobacter > Lamprobacter roseus. Next base: position 133,492 of record NZ_NHSH01000044.1, read on the forward strand.
CGATGACCCGCTGGTAGAACTGCCAGGCCTCAGCCGGTCGCTGCATCAGCAACAGCACGATCAGCGCCATGGTGGCATCGTCGGCGCGACGCGGGCTGGTTGCCGCCAGCGGCACGCAGAGTCCGCTGGCGCCATCTTGATCGCCGCGATAGAGCCGCAGCAGGACCAGCCAGCCGAGTGCAAGCAGGTTCTCGGCATCGTCTTGCCAGGCCTCATGGAAGGCTTCGATCGCCTGGTCGATCTGCAGCAGATGGAACAGACAGATGGCGCGATTGTTCTTGGCGCTCAGCAGGTTGAGGCCCTGCAACTGCTGCGCCGCCTCTTCAAACTGCAAACCGCTCATATACAGGTGAGCGATGTCAAAGCGGATCATCTCCTGCTCAGCGGCTTGGCCCCCATCGGGGGTGGTGCAGCAGTCGGCCTTGGTCTCGTCATCGAGCGGGAAACCAGGGGTCTCGCCGCCCAATGCCCGCACCTGCGCGGCCACCTGATCGGCCAGCATCAGGTGTCGGGTGCGCAGCGCATAACCGAGGAGTTCCTGTTGCGCGGTCAGATTGTTCGGCCGACACCGCGCCCATTCATAGGCGGCGACCGCCGCAAACTGCTCGCCCTGACCAAGCTGCCGCGCCTCAACCAGCAGCCGTCGCAAGCCGCTATGATCGGGAAATCGCGTGATCAAGCCCTCGATGCGCGGGATCGCCGACGCGTAGTCTTGCGCACTGAGCAGCCGCTCAACCGCCTTCAGTTGCGCGGGCTCCGGCCGTGGCGACGGCATCGACGTTGACGTCGATGCACGCTTTGCCTTCGATTTGGATTTGGATTTGGATGATTGAATCTTTTTTGCCATGGAGATCAGCGGCAGGACAAGCGACGACGCGTCGCGGTGGAAGGGAAAGCTTGATGGGTATCACTGCTAAAAAAGACGGTGCGCCGCAGTGCGGTCAGGCAGGACGGACGCAAGGCTACCTGAATCGGCTCGGACTGGGTATCGTCGACCAGTCAATGCCCAAGCAAACCGCAACTAGGCCAAGAAGATCCGCTCCAGGCTGCCGCGGGCGAGATTGCCGCGCTGATCCTCGGCCTCGATGTAATAGCGCAGATCACCGGCGCCGACCGGCAGCTCAGCGGTCAGGTAATGCGCGCGCAGCGTCGCGCCGGTCTGCGACGGATAGGGGCCATGATCCTGCATCGGCAGCCGTTGCTCACCGGCCTCGGTCCGCAGCACCAATTCGACCCGCTTCAGCCCGGAACAGTCGGCGACGAAGCTGTGCAGCCGGGCCTCGCGCGGGGCATCGAGCAGGGAGCCCTGGCCCCAGCGCTTGCCGCCTGGATTCTCTGGCGTGACCCAAGGCGGGAAGATAGTCGGGCCGCGCTGATCCTTGCCGGCGGAGACCAGATCGTCGACCGCCTTGCCAATCCGGCTCAGGCCCAGATTGGCGGCATTGGTCACCTGCTGGTCCCAACCCGTCTGCCCGGTCCAATACCAGTAGCAACTGGTCTCGGCGGTCAACAGCAGGCGTATCGCCTCGGCCAGCGCTGGATGCTCGGGCTGGCTGTCTTCCAGCGTGTGCACCTGATCCTGAAACGCGGTGAGCACGGCCCAGGAGTTCAGGTCCGGCGAGTAGGGCTGGTCGTAGCAACTGAACCATTTCATGAACTGCGGGTCGCCGTTGTCGGCGCCAGCCCAAGAGCCCGGCTCGATATGGATGACCTGGGTCGGATCGGGCGGGAAGCGTTGCAGATAGTCCTCGGCGGTGGTCAGCTCGAAGCGCGGGTCACGCTTGAGCCAGTCGATCAGCTGGCTGGTGTTGTGATGGTAGTAGCTATCGGCGCCACCACCGTGGTTGTCGCCATCGGAATGCAGCAGGAAGAACGGCGGATGCTTGGGATCGAAAGCGCCCGTGTCGAGGATCTGCTGGTAGAGCTGACCGAGCACGTCGGGATATTGCAGCGCGCCGAAGCCACCGCGCGCATCCTCGTTGCCGATGTAGCGCTCGGCGGGGATGGCGATCAGTTTGTGCAGCCGGCCATCGGCGTCTTCATAGCCGACATACTCAGGTCGTAGCAGGCTTGGGCTGATCTTCGAGGCCGCCCAGATGTTGTGCAACTGCAGCCAATCGTCGACAGGTGGATTGGTTTGATCGGCCGGGTTCGGCGGTAGCATGCCCTCCTCGATCCCAGCGTAGGGATAGTCCTTGCAAGCGCGAAAGCGATGGATCGAGTCATAGATCACCGCCTCGATACCGGCCTCGACCAGCGCCGGGATCATGCGCACATGAAACGCCGTCTCCGGAGGGAACAGCACGCGCGAGGCCTCGGCGCCAAAGACGCGCTGGATCAGTTCGCGATGCCAGCGGATGTTGCGCACGATGTCGCGGTGCGGGATCAGCGGCATCAGCGGGTGGTAGAAGCCGAACGCCGAGAAGGCCAACCGCGGATTGCCGAGCGCGGTCTTGGCGCTGGCCATCTCGCGCAGCGCCTGGTTCCAGCCGCTGAACCGTCCGCCGCAACGGCCCAGCTCGGCGCAGCGCTCGAGCTGCTCGATCAGGGTACCGCTCCAACTGGTTGACAGGCCGCCGTGGGCGAGACCGCCATCGCGATATTGGCGCACCGCGGCCGGCACGAAATCGGTGTAATTGCCGCCGCGCGAGCCGAAGATCTCATCCTTCTCGCCGTCCCAATAGTCGGGGTTGGTGGTGTCGTAATAGGGCTGGTGCATGTGCTTGTGGATGCCGAAGTAGATCTTGACCTCGGCGCCGTTGGACCGCGCGGGCTGAATCCCGGCGCTTGCCAAGCGTTGCTTGGCGCCTGTCCGAGCCGCGCCTTCCGCCGCGCCACCATGCCCTGCTGAGCCTGCCTGGCCATGTCGAGCGCTACCGGCTTCGGTGCCAGCATGCTCAAGCCGCACCTCAGCGAAGGTCTTGATCCAGTCACCACCGCCGGCCTGTTGGATCTCGGCGCGGCGACAACCCTCGAGCTGCAGATCGAGCCGCTCGGCCGCTGCGCTGCCAGCCGGCACCAGCGCCTGGTAATGCCAGCGGCCACTGGCCTCCTCGGAGCCGACGATCGCCTCGCCATTGATCAGCGTCTCGCGGCCAGACGCGCGCACGATGACCTGCGGGAACGGGATCTCGCCATCGGCAGAGAACGCCACGCGGAAGGCCGGGTAGCGGCCATCGGCGGCAATCTCGAGTCGCGATGGACACTCGATGGTGAGGAAACGGTTGAAGACGGGCATGGTTCGAATCCTTGGGCTCGATGGGATCTGTCGCGTTCAGACTCAGGCTTCAACCCGAGACTGAGAACGGTTTTGGTTGCCAAAGCGACGGTGCAACCCATGCTGCCAAGTACAGGAGGCTTTCGCAACAAACGACAACCGCAGCGGAAGACTTGTGCTCATCCCATGGCGTCACTCGCTTTGCGTCTGCCCGATGCTGAAGACGATCGCATCGACGCAGGCAATGAAAAACCGAGAATCTGGCATTAGCTGGGTGTACACAGGTTTTCGAGATAGGCCTTCGAGGTCTGCGGGGCATCGATCAGCGCTTTTGTGCAAGCAAGCACCAGAGGTGCTTCCAGCTGGCTTTTAGGCCAAGATAGATCAGGATACCAACGCCATCGGCGACCCAGTCCAGCAGCGAGAAATGCCTGAGCGGCAGGATGTGCTGCACGCTCTCAATCAGCAAACCGTAGCCAAGGAGCAGGCCCCAACGCAGCGGGGCTTGCCGCTTCGCCGGCCAGCCGAGATCGGCCAACCAGGCCATCACCGCAAAGGCGAACAGGTGATTGGCCTTGTCCCAGGAGGCACCGATCGGATCGGCGCTTGGTAGGAAGGCCAAGTAGGCGACAATCAGCACACAGACCCAGAGCGCAAGCTGGGACAACCGCTGCAGGGCCCATTGTGCTCGCTCAGTATTCAACACCCGAGATCCCTCATGACCATCACTCGCGCTGAAATGCTGAAAATACTGGCGCAAGCCATGACACCTGTCGAGCGCGAATATACCAATAGCGAACTCAGGGTGTCCGGGACCTTGCCGCCGAGCTTGAACGGAGTGCTCTACCGCAATGGGCCGGGACGGTTCGAGCGCGGCGGCGTTCCCTATAGCCATGCCTTCGACGGCGATGGCCATGTCTGTCGCTTCGAATTCGCACAGGGACGGGTGCGTTATACCAATCGTTTTGTCCGCACTCGGGCTTACTGTGCGGAGGAGGCCGCTGGACGCATGCTCTGGCGTGGCTTCGGCACGCAGAAGCCAGGCGGGATCTGGGCCAACGGCCTGCGGCTGCGCTTCAAGAATGCCGCGAATACCAATGTGATCTGGCATGGCAACCGTTTGCTGGCGCTCTGGGAGGGTGGCGCGCCGCATCGGCTGGACCCGGTGACCCTGGCCACCCTCGGTGAGGAAGATTTTGCTGGCCAGCTGCGCAATCGCTTTGATCCACTGTCGCGCTGGAACTCGCCGCTGTTGCCCTTCTCCGCGCATCCGCAACAGGATACGGAGACCGGCGAGCTGATCAACTTTGGGCTGGTGCTGGGACATCCGAGCCGGCTGTTGCTGTATCGGGTGGATGCGCGGGGGATCATGGCGCCCCCTGAAGTGCATCAGCTCGACCGCTTCAGCTTCGTGCACGCCATTGCTGTGACCGCGCGCTGGATCTGCGTGCTACTGCCGTTTGCCGATTTCGATATCCCGCGTGCCTTGCTGGGACTCAAGAGTCCGGCGGCCTCGCTGAAGCTAGACCGCGATCGGCCGATGCAGGCGCTGCTGATCCCGCGTGCGGGCGGTCCGACGCAGTTGCTCGAGGCGGTACCGGGCTTCATCTTCCATATCGCCGCGGCCAGCGATCGCGACGACGGCGGTCTCGATCTGCGGGTGATCCGTTATCCACATTTCCCGGCTCTGGGCGATGTCGAGGGCTTTTTTCGCGAGGTCGAGCAGACCGGTGGCCTGCCGCGACTGGAGCGGCTTCAGATCGATCCTGTAGCGAGGCGTTGCTCGCTCAGTCCCTGCAGCGAGGAGTTCGGATTTGAACTGCCGACCGTCAGCCCGGGGCCCCTGGGTGCCGAGCGCCGGCAGATCTATGGCATTGGCACTCCGGCAGGGCGCCGACTGCCATTTTTCAGCACCATTCAACGTTTCAATATGCAGACCGGTGAACTGATCCAACAGGATCTCGGCGCCGATCTTCCGGGCGAACCCATGCCGACGGCGACGCGGCCGGACCAGGAGGACTGGCTGTTAAGCCTGGTCTACCGCGCGGCCGAACGGCGCTCGGATCTCTTGGTCCTGCGCGCGGCAGATCTGGCGATCCAAGCATCGATCGAGCTGCCTCATGCCATCCCGCCCGGGTTTCATGGCTGTTGGGTTGCAACCAATCCTGACGAGGCCAGTTAGCAACTGTCCACCAACCTCTTCCCGATTTGAAGGCCATGGTTGCGTGATGATCGGGACGTAGAAAATGGACAGCCACTCAAAAACGCATAGGTTTACTGGAGCAGATCCATCAGCAGTTCAGCGGCCTCGGCGACACCGCTCGGCATCACCGGCTCGGCGACACCCTCAGCAAGCAGCTCAGCCAACGGCTCGCGGATCTGGCCGGCGGCGAAGTCGCTCGCGCTGATCTCGCGCAGTGGCACCTGATCGGCGAGCCAGTCGACCAGCCAGCGGCTTTCAGGCCAATCCTTGCGCTCGACCGACAGCATTGGGATGCCGTTGCAGGCGGCCTCGGCAAAGGTGCCGTAACCGGGTTTGGTGATCAATGCATCACAGCTGGCAAGCACCTCGAGGACGCTGTTGCCGTCGGCATCGATCGGGGTCAGGTCATCGCGTCCACGCCCCGCATCGGCATCAGGGCTCAGCAGATGCACGCCAGCCATCAATTGCGGGCCGCCGCCGAGCTGCAAGCGGCCGGTGCCACCGAACTGCATCAACACCAGCTGTTCAGTGGCATGACGCCCGAGACGCTGACGTAAACCAACCGGATCGCGTCGGCGCGGCTGCGCGATGGGGCCGATATCGCGCCCATTTGGCAGCCAGCTCATCGGCATCGAGGGTGCGGGCCGCAGGAAGAGGTCAGCACCGCCATAGGCTCGCTGCATCCGCTGCGCCAATGCGGTCGGCAGCTGATCACCAACCGGGCTTTCAGCAAGGATGTCGTACCAGCTCAGCGAGCAGAGTCCGGCGCAGGGAATGCCCATCGAACGGGCGACGTCCAGCGGCAGCCAGGGGATGTCGGCGAGCACGAGATCGGGGCGCGTCTGCTCGAACAGCCGGCGCTGTCTTGCTTGATGCGCTGAGTAGTCCAGATCGAAGGCAGCATAGTCTGCTAGCCCATCAGCCCAGCGCGTCGTCAAGGGACCGTCCATCGGCAACGGCACGTCGGCCGCGGATGGGATGGAGCGATAGCCGGCTGGCAGCCGCGAGTTCGCAAAGGCCGGGGCAATGTTGCCTTGCAGACTGATCTCGAGATCCGGGAGACGGCGCTTCAGCTCGGTCACGACCGGCGCGACCTGTGCAAGATGGCCGTAGCCATGGGCGGTTACGGCAACGAAGAGATGGGGCACGTCAGGCCTCGAGATGGATCGCCAACCAGGTGCAGCCTGGCTGGGTTGCAGTGGGCTCAGTGGAGGCAGGCTCAGCAGCAGTCGGTTCGGCTGAGGTCTGCAAGACGCGGTGCGGGGTATGCGCCGGGATGAAGAGGTAATCGCCGCGGCTCAGCGTGATCGTCTCACCGGCGATCTCAAGGCTCGCGTTGCCGCTCAGCAGTAAGACCCATTCGTCGTGGGGCTGATCGTAGAGTATCGGCTCAGGCTCGCCGCTGCTGGTGATGCGCTCGATGCGCAGGTTTCGACAATGCAGCAGCTCTTCAAAAACCTCACCTGTCGCTGGCGATGGCTGCTCAGCGAACAGGTTACCGCGTTGAATTAGGCTAGCAATTAGGACGCCAGCGCCTTGACACGGGCATTCAGCCGGGACTTGTGACGCGCGGCCTTATGGGCATGGATCAGACCTTTGCCGGCGGCGCGGTCGATCACAGGAACGGCCTTTTGGTAGGCGTCAGCAGCAGTGGCATGATCGCCAGCGGCGGCAGCTTTCAGGACCTTCTTCATCGCGGTACGCAAGGTACTGCGCTGTGCGGCATTGCGCTGGCGATGCGTTTCCGCCTGACGGGCGCGCTTGCGTGCTTGTGCGGTGTTGGCCAAGAGTAATCTCCTAAGCTTGGCGGATCAAATGTTCGGTGGCGCTAAAACGCCTAGCCGCCTATCTTCTCTTGCAACAGCCTCCGTTGTCAATCCCGAGTGTCAAACCCGAGCGATCCCCTATAATCGCGCCTCTTTGGCTCAATCATCGCGCATCCGCGCGCCGTTAGAGGCAGCACCCAATGGCATCGCTGGCTGCGTCCATCGCCAAGGTCGGCAGCAATACCCTGCTCTCGCGCGTCCTCGGCTTCGTCCGGGACCTGATCGTCGCGCGCCTGTTCGGCGCCGATGCCGGCACCGATGCCTTCTTCGTCGCCTTCAAGATCCCGAATTTCATGCGCCGGCTGTTCGCCGAGGGCGCCTTTTCGATGGCCTTTGTGCCGGTGCTCAACGAGTACAAGACGCAACGCGGCTTCCCGGCGCTGAAGCGCTTTGTCGACGATGTCGCCGGCACCCTCGGCACCATCCTGTTCATCATCACCGCGCTCGGGGTGTTAGGCGCGCCGATCCTGATACTGATCTTTGCACCGGGCTTTGCAAGTGATCTGGACAAGCAGCTGCTGGCGGCAGACATGCTGCGGCTGACCTTCCCTTATCTGCTGTTCATCTCACTGACTGCCTTAGCCGGCGGCATCCTCAACACCTACGACCGTTTCGGCGTGCCGGCCTTCACGCCCGTGCTCTTGAACCTCTCGCTGATCGGTTGCGCGCTCTGGCTCGCGCCACAGTTGGAGCGACCGATCATGGCGCTGGCCTGGGGCGTGCTCATCGCTGGTATCGCGCAGTTACTGTTCCAGCTACCTTTTCTTTACCAGCTGCGGCTGTTACCGCGTCCCAGGCTGAGCCCGCGCGATGAGGGCGTGCGGCGGATCGTGAAACTGATGATCCCGGCCCTTTTCGGGGTCTCGGTCACCCAGATCAGCCTGCTGATCGACACCCTGCTCGCCTCCTTTCTGGCCACTGGCAGCATCTCCTGGCTGTACTACTCAGACCGGCTGATGGAGTTTCCGCTCGGCATCCTCGGCGTTGCGCTCGGCACCGTGATCCTGCCCAAGCTCTCGCGCCAGCATGCGGCGGCCTCACCAGAGGCCTTTTCGGAGACGCTGGACTGGGCCTTGCGCTGGGTACTGCTGCTCGGGCTGCCAGCCGCGGTTGGCTTGTTCACGCTCTCCGGACCGATGATCGCGACCCTGTTCTATTCCGGTGAATTCACCGCCTACGATGTGCTGATGGCCGAGCGCAGCCTGATGGCCTACTCGCTCGGGCTGATGGCGTTTCTCGGCATCAAGGTGCTCGCACCGGGCTTCTACAGCCGTCAGGACATGAAGACGCCGGTGAAGATCGCCGTGGTCGCGATGCTGACCAATATCGTCTTCAATCTGATCCTGATGTTCCCGCTCGGCCATGCCGGCTTGGCGTTGGCGACCATCATTGCCGCCAGCGTCAACGCCCTGCTGCTGTTGATCGGACTGCTCAAGCAGGGCATCTATCGGCCCCTGCCTGGCTGGTGGCTGCTGCTGGCCAAGGGCCTGATCGCTAGCCTGGCGATGGGAGCCCTACTCTGGCTGCTGAGCGGACCCACGCCATTTTGGACGGTCTGGGACTTCAGCGAGCGACTGATCCGCCTGCTCGGGCTGATCCTGATCGGTGGGCTCTGCTATCTGCTGCTGGCGCTGCTCCTCGGGATTCGACCTCGGCATCTGCTGCGGATGAATCCAGCGGCCTGAGACTGACGAAGCGCACAGCACAGCCAACGGCAACGCGCCCTATAATCGACGGCATTCGCTCACCGAACCGACGGACTCATTGGCATGCGGCTGATTCGGGGCCTTCACAATCTGCGCGATCAGGATCGCGGCTGCGTGGCGACCATCGGCAACTTCGATGGTGTCCACCGAGGCCATCGCGCGGTCTTTCAGCGCCTGCTCGCGCAGGGCGAGGCGCTCGACCTGCCGGCCACGGTGATCACCTTTGAGCCGCAGCCGATGGAGTCTTTCGCGCCGACGGTCGCACCTGCCCGGTTGACCCGGTTGCGCGAGAAGGTGGCGGCGATCGCCGACGACGGCATCGAACGCATCTTGCTGCTCGAGTTCGGTCCGCGGCTGGCCGAGATGGCCGCGCGCGACTTCATTCAGCAAGTACTCGTCGATGGACTTGGGGTGCGCTTCCTGCTGGTCGGCGATGATTTTCGCTTCGGCCACAACCGGTCGGGCGACTATGCGCTGCTCGAGCGTGTGGGCGCGGAGCTGCCGCCCGAGCAGCGCTTCGAGGTGGCCAATCTGAAGACCATTACCCACGCCGATGAGCGCATCAGCAGCACCCGGATTCGAGAAGTGCTCGCCGCTGGCGATTTCGACCAGGCCCGACAGCTGCTTGGCCGGCCATACCGAATCTGTGGTCGGGTCGGACATGGCGACCAGCGCGGACGCACCATTGGTTTCCCCACTGCAAACATCGAGCTGCATCGACGCATCAGCCCGCTGCGCGGGGTCTATGCGGTCTGGGTCCAGGGTGTCGCTGATGACCCCTGGCCTGGTGTCGCCAACATTGGCCGCCGTCCAACCTTGGCTGGAACCGATGAACGCCTTGAGGTGCATCTGTTCGATTTCGACGGCGATCTCTATGGCGCGCATCTCGAGGTCGAATTCGCGCTGCGTCTGCGCGATGAACAGCGCTTCGACTCATTCGAGGCCTTGAGGGCACAGATCGCGCGCGATGCTGAATCGGCGCGAGCCTGGCTCATCTGCGCGTCGAGGCACAGCTCACCGCGGTTGCCGGTGCCAGAACAGCCTAAGCCTTCAGACATTGTCCAGCACGCCTTCGGCCCCAAGCACGGGATCGACCTGGGAGAGCGCAAGCGGTTTGGCAGGGATGAACCGGCATCACCAGACTCAGAACGCTAAAGCTGGTCCAGATAGACAGGACCACCAAGATTGTGCATCTGGCGCTCGATCCAAGCGGCCTTGCGGCGCACATGCGGCGAGGGTGAATCAACGCGGTAGACGTTTGGATTCGGCAGCACGGCGGCGAGTAAGGCGGCCTCGGGTACGCTCAATATGGAAACAGGCCGATCGAAGAACCGCCAACTTGCAGCGCCAACGCCGTAGGTATCCGGCCCAAATTGGGCGATGTTCAGGTAGACCTCAAGGATGCGCTGTTTCGGCCAGAGCCACTCGATCATCAACGTCAGCGGCGCCTCGAGTGCCTTACGCAGCCAATCGCTACCGGGCCAGAGGAAAAGGTTCTTCGCGGTCTGCTGCGAGAGGGTGCTCGCACCACGCAGCGAGCCGCCATTACGCCAGCGCTCCAGCGCGTTCTGCATCTCCACCAGATCAAAGCCAGCATGGGTTGGAAAGCGCTGATCTTCAGCCGCGATCACTGCAAGCTTGACCTCGGCCGGGATCTGATGGGCCACGACCCATTCGTGATAGAGACGTTTCTCAGCACTCGCTGGGGACTCTGCGAGGAGCCAATGGCGGATCATAAAGGCCGAAGTCGGCGGATCAACCCAGCGCAGGACTAGGATGGTTGTCGCCATCAGCAACAGCAGAACGGCGGCAACTGCTGCGAATGCTTTGAGAAGACGTCTCAATGCGCGCCTTCCCCATGGATGCACAGGAGATATGAAGCCTGTGTTTGATCCATTCGGGGGATGCCCTGCTTGAACGGGTTTTCGTTGGAAAAGCGCCGGCACCGGACCTCAGGATGAAGGATCTCGACTAGAAGGAATTCCGAATGATCAGCAACAGGCATCATGCTCTGGTATCGGATTGAGGCTCTGGCTTAGCCAACTGAACACCGATGATACCCAAAAAAAACGGGGCCCGAAGGCCCCGTCTTGCTTCCGCAGTCTGAGCAGGATCAGAACTTGTGGATCATGCCAGCGGAGAAGCCGCTCCACTCTTCGCCAGCGAAATCCGGCGATCCACTCAGGTCATCGTCAACCTGAGTGTAAAGCACGTAGGCTTTGGTGCGCTTGCTGAAGTTGTGGTCGAAGCCGATCGCCCAAGTGTAGCGATCACCTTTGAGATCATCCCCGAGGTTGTTGAGTGAAAGCGTGTCACGCGTGCGCCCGAGTACCTTGGAGTCGTCACGATCGACCGAGCCATACATGGCCTTGATGCTGTTGTTGCCGAAGGCATAAGCGGCTTGGATCTGCCAGAGGTCTTGCTCTGCAAATGAAGTTCCCGTGCCATAAGCAACTGAGCCATCTGGCGCAACGTAAGCCTGTACAGTTGGCATGACACCTGACGTCAGTTGATAGGGAATGTTTTCCTGGCGCTCCCAAATAGCCGTCAGCGTAAAGCCGTTGAAGTCGAGCAGCCCCAAGCCGACACGCCATTTGTCAAACGAATCGCTGATGTAATTACAGCTAGAACCAAGTGTGTTAGGGCCTGGGTTCTGTACGTCGATACAATTTTGGGTACTAGAGCCGTCTAAGCTGGTGGCCGAACCCATGAACATGTCCTTGTCCAGCGATTCATAAGCGAGAGACGCATAAAAAGGACCGTTGTTGTAGATTGCGGCCAACGAGAAGGCACCGGCAATCGAATCTTCGTTGATGTTCGTGGCACCAATCGCAGTTGCACCACCACCGGCAACGACCGCGCCAGCGAACGAGAAGCCTGAGAAGCTCGGCGAGATGTAGGCGATGACGTTGTCGACACGGAGATCGTTGAAGCCAACGGTGTCGTTGTAGTCAGCCATGGTGTCGCTGAACAGATCCAGCTTACCAGTGGAGATCTTCAGCGGGGTATCGTGACGACCAACTAGCGCGGTACCCCAGTTGCCCGCCAAACCGACGAAGCTATTACGGTAGGAGATACCGTTGTTACCGCTATCGAGATCGTTGCTGCCAAAATTCAGACCTAATTCAACCTGATAAATGGCTTTCAGACCATTTCCTAGGTCTTCCGACCCCTTGACACCGATGCGGTTCGCTCGGCTAGCACCGCGCATGAAACTGCCATTCCTAGAGATACCCCAGCCCTTGAAATCTTCGCCGCCAGTAGTGATCGGTTTTCCGTTGGCATCCACTGCAATACCGGTGACCTGGTTGCCATCGACATCGGTCCCAGTCGCGGTTGTGTAGCTAGTGCCGATCGCGTCGCTGACGTCCGCATAGTCAATCGACATGTTCAGCTTGCCGTACAGGGTCGCCTCGGCCATCGCGGCGGCCGGGGCTGCCATCGCGGCGGCGATGGCCAGGGTCAGAATCTTTTTCTGCATCTTGATCTCCGCTGTGTTGTGAATAAGACGAAAGATTGCACCAACCTTCCGCAATCGTGCCTTGCAAACCAAATAGTAGACTACGACGGCATAGCTCGCAACAGTTTTTTTGAAAAAAGAGACAATTCACGCGCTAGTTGCATCGCAGCAACAACCCGTTCTACAGTCGGCTCCGAGTTGCTTTCGATGGCGGCGTTATCTAATGATAATCATCGACTTAGCAAATGCTTAACGGACACTTCGGCGGCGCCATCCTATGTCCCGACTGCCCCTGGCGCAACATTGGCGTGGCGATCTTTGCACAGTTAGGCAGGTCTTGCTGCCTGAGCGCTTGCATGCTGTCACACTGCCGATCCGGTTGATGATCGATGGGACGACCTTGTGCAACACTGTCGCGACTCACGACCAGTTGTGGCCAAGTGCGGCCAGTTGCAGCCGCTTGTGGCAGCTTGCAGCCGCTTGTAGCCAAGGTCGCCTAGCCTCGCCTAGTGCGCGAGTTGGCCGTCGACATCCAATCAGGAGGCTCCATGCGCAACCGATCGCCAATCTTAGTCACCGCAAGCAGTGTCCTGTTCTTCTTGAGCAGTCAAGCCTTCAACCCATTAGCTGCAGCGCCCGATACAAGCCTGCCTAGTGATCACCGCCCCGACAACATTATCGAACTGACCCAGATCATCCCTGAGATCGTCCTGGATATCCGCTACGCGACCGCGCATAACTTCATCGGCCGCCCGATCCCCGGCTATCTCGCCCCAAAATGTCTGCTTACCCAGGAGGCCGCCACGGCGCTCGCGCAGGTGCAGCGCCGACTACTCGACCGGGGATATCAACTGAAGATCTACGACTGCTATCGACCACAGCATGCCGTGGATGCCTTCGTGGCTTGGGCCGAGGATCTCGACGACCAGCGGATGAAGACCGAGTTCTATCCGAACGTCGACAAGCAGCATCTGTTTCGCGACGGCTACATCGCGAGCAAGTCAAGCCATAGTCGTGGCAGCACGGTTGATCTGACCATCGTGCCGAAGCCAGCACTACCTCAGCCGCCATTTGATGTTGAGGCACAGGTTCCCTGCGAGGCGCCATACGGCGAGCGCTTCGCCGACAATAGCGTCGACATGGGAACCGGATTCGACTGTTTCAGCCCGCTGTCACACACCCTGAGCCCGGCGATCACCGGTCAGGCGCATGACTATCGCCTCTTATTGAAGGGGCTGATGGAAGAGGAAGGTTTCAAGAACCTCGACGAGGAGTGGTGGCACTTCACCTTGCGCGATGAGCCGTATCCCGAGACCTATTTCGACTTTCCGATCCGCTAAAACGATTTCCGAGCGTCGTTTCAAGGCCTGGTTAGGCCTGCGGCTTAACTCCGACGCGCTCACAGGCCTTGGCAATCACGTCAGCGAGAAATTCCGGTGTCACCCGGCCAAAGGTCTTACTGACCAGGGACTGGCTCAAGGTGATTAGCCGGTCGACCCGCACCCAACTCGCTGATGGCAGCCGACCCGAGGCAATCACCGAGACATCCAGCGAGCAGCCGTGGACATGATGTCCCTTGGCCGTCACGGCAGCGGCCAGGAAGTCGCCGAACCCGTCGGCATCCGTGAGACATAACACTGGGTGCCGCTTCTCCGTGCTCAGATCAGTAAATGGAAACGGCACCAGGACTAGATCCCCGCGTCTACAGGTCATTCCAAACCTCATCCTCTGCATTGTCCCAGACTCCTTGGAGCGAGGACTCTTGGGCAAGCATCAGGTCGAGCCATTGAGCCCTATCCTCCTTCTGCTTGAGGTAGCCGATGAAGTCGACAACCTCACGGATGTCCTCGTCCGGTAGGGTCTGAATCTGCTCCATCACCAATTCGATTACGGTCATGGCCTACGCCTACCCTCCCCAAAAGATGTAGTCATCCTTGATCGTGTTTGGCCTCGGCTTAGTCGACGCATGGCTCGTTGCTGACCAGATCAGGATTAAGGCGACAAAAGCGTCTGGCCTTAACTTGAGGCTGGCGCCAGGCAAGAGCACAACGCCAAACCCATCCAATCAGTGAGCCGTCGCGAGAGTTAGTTGTTCTGGATCACGATAGCTATACGTTATCCAGATCAATCGCTTAGCGCGTTTCTGGCGATCATGTACCAGCCTTGTACTCATAGGCCAGAAAACCACCTCGGCACAACCTTAGCGGCAAAAACTTTTTTTTCACGGCGATTTTTTAAGAGTTTTTTCGCTCAAGTCCTCTCGGTACACTCAAATCAATGACTTAGGCGTTCGGTGCCCTTTCGCACCCTCTCGATTTCGCTCGAAACCCTCTCGATTTGCCGTCAACCCTTTCGATTTTGGCGGTCTGGCGTCTCTTGTCGTCGTCTCAGCGCCAGCAAATACCCTCGGCAGGGGCATTACAACCGTTGCGATCTCCACAACGGTTCAGGCAACCGCCAGGGAAATCGTGATGGTTCAAGGTATCAGGGTTTCCGTGATCCCTTCGCCGATCGGAGTGTTACCGGGTAACGTGGTAACGGGCATGTCGTGGAACGTGACCAGATCCAGGTTTGGATTATCTTCGGTTTCAGCCGCTTCGCATTCGCCTTGTCGCGCGTCTCAGCCGGTAGGTCGGTGTCGTCTTTGTCGCGTTTCAGCCTTGCTATCACTCGCTCGGGGTCTTTGTTGCTGCGCTTGCGGGTGTCTTTGATAACGTCGGAATTTCCGACATTATCAATATCAGCCTTCTTGCCCGACTTCCCGCCAAGCCCAGCCGGATTGTTCACCGTGCCCTCTGGCGCTCCCGGCTTCCCAGCAGGCTCCAACTCATCCACAAGCTTCGAGTAATCCCTCTGCAGATCGGCAACGGTGCCGCGCGCCTGTTGGTCGTGGGACCAGTGCTCAAATGTGAGAAATCCTAACGTTTAGCGCTCAATCTGAGGCTGAAGATCAGGGAAAAATCCCGGATGTACGCTGCGGGTCTGCGTCGCTGTGTGGGTGACTCAGCCCCCACCTTTGGGGGAGAGCGTTGCGCCGATCGAAACCCCAGAATGAAAAAAGCCCTACCAGATGGCAGGGCTTTTCCCCCAATCACTGAACCCTTCAGCCCGTTAAAACTGGGGGCTTCGCCGGCTTCAGAAGGCTGGGCCTTCAACCACAGCGGGACTTCTCA
This sequence comes from Halochromatium roseum, assembly GCF_016653315.1. GTDB lineage: Bacteria > Pseudomonadota > Gammaproteobacteria > Chromatiales > Chromatiaceae > Lamprobacter > Lamprobacter roseus. Next base: position 149,077 of record NZ_NHSH01000044.1, read on the forward strand.
GTCCTTGTGTTTCATGTCTCGGCGATCCGAGCGCGCCTTGCTGCAGGGGAGTCGAAGACGGCCGTTGCTCAGTCGCTGGGTGTGTCGCGACAGACCTTGTACTCAGCGCTTGGGCAGTGCCCGGCTTAGGTCTGAAGCAAATGGATCATGGTTGTGCTCAGATTCAAAGATCGCAAAAATGCGATATACTTTAGGCATGGCATGGTCCGTCGAAACCCTTAACCCAAAAGTCGATGCGGAGCTTACCGCCCTGCCTGCGGATGTCCGTGCGCGGTTGACCAGGATCACCAACCTGATCGCAGCGGTTGGACTTGAGCATGTCCACGAGCCGCACATCAAACACTTGGAGGGATGCCTGTGGGAAATGCGGATAAAGGGTAAGGACGGCATCGCGCGAGCGCTTTACGTGACAGCATGGCAGCAACGCGCTGTCATCGTCCGCGCCTTTGTGAAGAAAACCAAGAAGACTCCGCGTCGAGAAATTGAACTTGCCCTTGAAAGGGCGCGTGAGGTGCAACAGTGACCAAAATGAGCGACCTACATCAAGAGTGGCTACAAGACCCAGAGTACCGAGAGGCTTACGATACGCTTGCCGGTGAGTTCAGCTTGGCGGAACGACTGATCGAGGCTCGCGCGGGGGCTGGGTTCTCACAAGCTGAATTGGCGAAGCGTATCGACACGACGCAATCTGTCATTGCGCGCCTTGAGGGTGGACACAGCAAACCCTCAACCCGGACGCTTGAGAAGATTGCAAAGGCCACAGGGACTCGGCTCAAGATTAGCTTCGAGCCCATCCGTGGTGACGCAGCTCACGCCTAGTCACGAATAGGGACCAACTGAATGCGGTTTGGCCGCATCAGTGCTTTATTCAGGTTTAGCGCTCGGGTCAGGCAGCGGATCAGGACAGCCGCGAATCTCGCGGTTGCCGCAGAGATAGCCTCGGTCACCTCCAGAGCGCTGTTGATACCCTTGGCCCTGGGTGAAGGCGCCAGGGTCAGATCGGGGCCAGTAGCAGGGTCGGCGCAGGCAGTGGCGATCGTAGACGTCGACCGTCTCGCCGATGGTCTTGTCGCGAACCTTCATGCTGCAGCCGTCTCCCGCCAGGGCAGCAACGCATCGCGGGCCGCAGTCAGCTCGATGACAGTGTTCCGGCTGAACGCCACCAACTGCGCTGGCGCCCGATCTCCGACCTCCGCAAGTTCCGCATCAGCATCAGCCGCATCGGCCAGGGCCTCCTCGACGATCGCGGCGCGGCGTTCGATCTTGGCCTCTTCGGCGATCTCCGGCCGGGTGGCCTCGGGATGCTCGCGATCAATGGTCTCCAGGAACGCGGTCAAGCTGCGGCAGCGATCGGCCAGGATGACGGCATGCTTGTAGCGTGCGACCGCCTCCTCGATGGCTTCCTTTTCTAGCTGGCCTAGTGTCAGGGTCTCGGTCATGGTCATGCTCCGTTAGCGCGTAACGCTAAATTTGATTGTTTCAGGTAGTTTTGAGTTTTAGCGTTACCCGGTAAACGTGGTGTCTCCGACCGTTCTCGAGCTAGGGCCGCGAAACCGGCAACCGACAGCTCGACGGTGTGCTCAATGCCGGGCCATTGCGGCAGCTCCTGCACCAGCTCCGACATCGGCAGTACGAAACGCCAGCTGGCGCGGTCTTGGCGGTAGGCCAGCGCCGGTACCAGCCCGCATGTCTCAGCCTGCACCTCTGCCTGAGCCCACCAGCCTTTCATCAGGGCCGGCGATGCCTTTGCATGGCGCTTACACTCGATCGCCAGGCGGGCCAGCCATGCGGCCACGGGGCCGGTCTCGTCTGGATGAATGATCAGGTGGTAGTGCTCTACATGTGTTTCTCACACGGCAAGCCCGAACTCATATCGATTGATAAAAAGCCCAATAACAGTATCGTGCATGACGTCGAGTTTGGAAAAACAGATGGTTTTCCGTGCCAGGCGTTTAATACGTGTTCTGAGCGTAAGATGCTTGCGTTCAATTTTTTGTGTATTGGCCTTACCAGTCACTTGCT